>CAXXPC010000021.1:0-125045 GCA_963678025.2 Bacteroidales bacterium | reverse complement strand
TTTATGACAGACAAAACATTGAGTACCTCAACTTCAATGACTTGCCCTCATGTCCGGATATCAAACTTAATGAAGACCAATATGAAACAATAAAAAAGAAGGTATTGAGAAGAGATTTTTTTCTCCTTGAGTTTGACATTCGCAACCATTTTAAACCTGGCCCCGTCAAATATCATAATATTACTGCTACCATAAAGGGCAGGGAATTTCCGGAAGAGTATGTTATGAGTGGCGGGCATCTGGATGCTTTTGATGTTGCAACAGGAGCTGTGGACTGCGGAACAGGAGTAGCTCCCAATCTTGAAGCAGCTCGTCTCTTATCTTTGGCTGAGGCCGAGCCTAAAAGATCTATAGTATTTTGCTTTTGGGCAGCTGAGGAGTTCGGCCTTTGGGGGTCAAAACACTGGGTAGAGAACAATCCTGAAAAGCTTGACAATATTTCTAATTATTTCAACAGGGACGGAGGTCCTACTGTAGCCTCCGGGATCACGGTTCCACCTGCCATGTACGAAGAGTTTCTCAAAGCATCCGAAGGATTATCTGATATTGACCCCCGATTCGTATTTGAAGTAAGAAAAAGAGAAGGAGATCCTAGTCCAAGACCGAAAAGAGCATCAGGCTCAGATCACGCCTATTTTGCAATGAACGGCATTCCTGCAATCAGCTTCGACACATCCGACCCTCTTGGCTACAACTTTCAATATAGTGAAATCTGGCATACAGAGAGAGACACCTACAACAAAAGCATTTCTGAATATATGGAACATACTTCAGTTGTCACTGCCATAATATTATACAATCTTGCCAATTCAGACAATATTTTGTCACGAAAAGGGCTCTATAAAAAAGAGAATAAACCGACTCAAGAAAAAGAAAAGCCTAAGGGACAACTACTTTGACAAATAACTAACAGAATGACATCTTAGAGGAATCATATCTCTTCGACATTCTCGGATCCTAACCACCCCTGTCTTCCATCAGTTAATTCTACCCTGTACCAACCAGCCAGTTCCTCCAGTATCTTCAGTTTTGTGCCTTCATGTAATACAAAGAGCGCGGAACCGGAATTATCAGGAGAATTTCTTACAGTCACAACCGGAGATAATAATATGGCTGCTTCACTATTATCAAAATCTCTTTTCTGGATGAATGAAAAAAGATACATAATTATAAACAAGAGAAGGGCTATCATAGATAGGAAAAAAGAGCTCTTTCTCATGACAGAGGTGGCCCCATAACGGAATATCAATATAAAAACGAGAGAAAAAGCCATCATTATAAGAGAAATATATGCCCAGGTATTAGACATAAGAGCATAATTTATTTTCTTTATCCAAGTAACCAATACAAATTCAGGAATTATCCCTATCTCATCAACTGTATATTGCTTCGCATGATTTAAATTATAGATGATATCCTCTCCGGATGGATTTAACTTCAATGCCCTCTCATAATAAAGAATCGCCCTGCCATACTCATCATCCTTAAAATAGCAATTGGCTATGTTGTAGTAGAGAGCCCATGATACCTTGCCGCTCTCCTCCAACGAAAGATATTGTTCCAATGCAGCACTGTAATCACCCTTTGTATAAAGTGAATCTCCCCTCTCAACAGCTGATGTTTCCTGAGACAATAGTGATTGGGAGGTAAAAAGGATTATTAGTAATAGTAAATAGGTCACTCTGTTTATCATACTAGTTGTCATCATCATAGTAAATTAATATTAACCTCTCTTATAATTCCATTGAAGAAATCAAATCAATTGCAGCGTTGTAATGTATCTCCATCCGGATCTCTCCTGAGTCAGGAGAATATCTTGCATATTCACATTCTTCCAGTAGCTCTGTCAACTCTTTTATATGCTTCTCTCCGACACCTCGTTCCACCAGAGACTTCTCAATCCTATCCCTCGAGAGTTCCGCCGGAGACAGATTCATCTTCCCGGATATATATCCCAGAAGAGCTCTATGCAACTCTTCATAAAAACCATTGTAGTTTTCCTCTTTAAGAAGCAATCCAGCTTTCCGAAGTCTGCTTTTAGCCACTTTTAACGCCTTCCTACTCCTCACTGCAGCCAAATCACTGTTCCTCTCAATCCTTTTTGCCAGATACCTCTCTATCATGAAAAAAACCAAAAGCAAAAGCAATAATATAACATAGTAGCTCATCTTATCAATAAAGAAGAGATTTTTAACCTTGGATAGAGAGACATTTGTCTTGATAAATCTTATATCATCTGCAATACTCCTCACAACTTGTCTGTTAACTCCTCTTGTGAAGGAGCCTTGGTCTCCTTCTCCCGGGTCTACAGCTCCTCCAACATAAATTCCCGATTCTCCGGAACTAAGTGTCACGTAACCTCTGTTCGATACATCATAATAAGAAAATTCCACAGGTGGTATTAAGTAGTTGCCTGGTGCACGTGCAATCAAAGGGTATTCAAATCTCTTTACTCCGGAAGAACCATTACCTCCCCTAGACAATTCTTCGGATACCTTTAAATCATAAACCTCGAAAGAAGAGGGAATCACAGGCTCAGGTGCATCAATGAGGTTAATATTACCGGAACCTCTTAACTCTACCACGTAAGAAAGGGCTTCATTGGTATTCACGCTGTCCCTTGACAGATATGCGTCTAAAGTAAAAGAGCCGACAGCTCCCTCAAATGACGGTGGTGCTCCTGCCGGGAGTTGATTGACATTCAAGATAACAGGAGGTGCTTCCACTCTTTTTCGAACAGTCCTGTAGGAATCAAAAAAATCATCAAAGACAGATCTTGAAGCAGACCTGTTTTCTCTTATTTGTACCTGACAAACCATCGATGCTCCATCTATAGTCAATGCCCCTGTTTTTTGAGGAATCAGAAGATATTTTCTTAATAGCGCCGAATTATAAATCCTTCCATCCACATTCTCCCTCACAAATTCAATATTACGAGGAGTTTCAGTCTCCTGACTCCAAAACCCGTCAAAGGAGGGAAAACGAACATCTTCAAATCCGGCAACTGAAACATCTGAATACAACTTGATTGTAACATTTACCGGCTCTCCTGCCACTACATTGCGCTTATCAATGGCTACCCTGAGAAATAAATCCTTTTCCTCAACTCCCGATCTATCCTTTTCCTCTCTTTCACCTTCAACACCCTTCACCACCTCTATTCTCAAAAGCTTCGAAGAATAACTTTTCCCATCCACCACAACAGAGGCTGAAGGTACTGTATAAACCCCCTCTTCTCTTGCCTCCAATACATATGTATAGCTCACTTGATAAGTTTCAGTCCTTTTACCGTTCACAATACTGGTGCTACTCATAGTAGAAGAAGTTGGACCCGCAAGAACGTCAAAGCCGGTAATTTGTGGGGGATTAAAAGTCGAAGGGTTTGAATTAACAATGAATACCAGGCGAAATCGCTCATTTATTTCCACAACCGAAGGAGCCTCTACTCTTAAGGTAACCTGAGAGAGCAAATTGAGAGGATTTACCATAAAAAATATGGCCACAAGCAATATTTTAACTCTTCTATTCATTTCTGCAACATCTAACTTCATAATCACCAGTTTTTCTCCTTTTGTTTCTTTTCCAGGATACGAGCTTTCTCCCTATTAACCTTCTCTTGTGTCTCCCTCTCCTTGTTCTGGATAGCCTCAAGCATCTGTTGGGCAGTCCGGGGGTCAATATCAGGCTTATTGCCATTACTCTTTTCCTCCTTATCCTGATTCTCCTTATCCTGATTCTCCTTATCCTGATTCTCCTTATCCTGATTCTCCTTATCCTGATTCTCCTTATCCTGATTCTCCTTATCCTCTTGATCTTGTCGCTGATCTTGTTGCTGGTCCTCCAACATTTTCTGAGCATAAGCCAAGTTACTCTTGGTCTCTAAATCATTAGGATTAAGCCGTAATGAGTTCTTATAAAACTCTATAGCCTCTGAATAGTTCTTTATGCCAAGACTGTAATTACCTAGATTGTGGAAAACCATTGAAGACTGTTCTATGGTTGAGGCAGAATCAGGCAACCCAACGGCTAGCTCTTTTGCCTTATCATTATTGCCTCTCTTATGGAAAGTGTTAGCCAGGTTATACTTGGCTCGAAATGAATCTGGATCTTTTTCCAATGCCCTCATGTAATCCAGCTCTGCCTTTGAGTAATCCCCGGAGGAGTACGCCTTATTGCCTTCCCTCACATCTTTTTTATCCAGCTGTGCAAAAACACCTGAATATAGAAAAATCATTATTATAAACATCAAATATCTCATAGCTCTCTATTACTTAAAAAAAAGATTCTTTCTTCTTTCTGTCACTAAAAAGTCCAGAATAAAGAAAAACAAAGCTATTGCAAAAAAATACATATATTGCTCGTCAAAATCTTCAAATACAACTGAACGATATGTTTCGGACTGCATCTCTCTAATGTCCTCCACAATTGAATCAAGACCGAAATCCCTGTTTCCTGCCTTTATATATGTACCACCGCCCACTGATGCAACCTCAGCCAATGTCTGCTCATCTAATTTGGTTACCACAATATTACCCTCTTTATCCCTTAGCAATTCTCCATTCGCCAGCGGTATCGGCTTCCCATCAACAGATCCTATTCCAATAGTATATACCCTTACCCCCAAATCCTTTGCGATAGCGGCAGCCTCAACAGGATTGTCCTCATGGTTCTCTCCGTCTGTAATAAGTATAACAGCTTTACCTGATTCAGCTTTTTCAGAACTAAAACTCTTTATTCCCAAATTTATAGCTTCAGAGAGAGATGTTCCCTGTACAGGCACCGAATTCGTTCCAATAGAATTCAGGAACATCTTTGCAGAGACGTAATCGGTAGTAACAGGAAGCTGTACAAAGGCTTGACCAGCAAAGACAATCAAACCAATCCGATCATTTCTCAAACGGTCTGTTAATCTTGATATTGCCAACTTAGCCCTCTCAAGCCTATTGGGGGAATAATCCTCAGCCAACATTGAATTGGAGACATCAAGAGCTATCATTATCTCGGCACCTTTACCCTCAACCTGCTTAATTCTGGCACCAAGCTGAGGTCTGGCCAACCCTATAACAAGAAAGAAAAAAGCAATACCAAGCAAAACAATCTTAATCCTTCCCCTCCATTTTGAATAATGGGGTATCAATGACATTAGAATAGAAGAATCACCAAACCTGGCAACTCTTTTACGTGCAATTCTCCTCCTCAATGCAAAAAAAAGGAAAAAGAGAGGTATTGCGAATAACAGCACAAAATATTCTCCCTGAGCAAAGTGTATCATAACTCTCTAAAGTAATCTTCTTATAAAAAATCTTAAAACAAGCTCTATTATAATGGCCGCAAGAGCAATCAACGCGAAATTCATGAACAGCTCCTTATAAACCGGAAATGAATCCACTACTGTTTCCGATTTTTCCATCTTGTTTATTTCACTGTAAATTTCAAGAAGCTTAGTATTATCCGTTGCACGAAAATATTTACCGCCGGTCTCTTTTGCAATCATCTCAAGAAGCTCCTCATCAATCTCAACTTCAACTTGTTGTAATTCCACTCCAAATGGAGTCATAACAGGATAAGGGGCAACACCCATAGCTCCTACTCCTATAGTATATACCTTTACATCATAGGTTTTTGCTATCTCTACCGCCATAGATGGTGCAATTTCCCCTCTGTTGTTCACGCCATCAGTAAGAAGTATTATCACCCTGCTCTTTGCAGGAGAGTCTTTCAACCTTGCTACTGATGTAGCAAGACCGTTCCCAATTGCAGTGCCATCCTCAATCAGGCCGGTCTCAACCTCCTTCATGAGATTAATAAGAGTTGCCCTATCTGTAGTAAGCGGACACTGAGTAAAACTCTCTCCTGCAAAAACCACAATTCCCATCCTGTCGGATGTTCGCTGAGCAACAAATTCAATTGCAATATCCTTGGCCGCACTTATCCTGTCAGGATTGAAGTCCCTTGCCAGCATACTGGTGGAAACATCAAGGGCCAGAATAATATCAATACCCTCAGTGTTAACACTTTCAAATTCGCTGGAAGAGCGAGGTCTGGCAATTGCAGCAATCAAAGCTGCAATTGTAACCAATCGCATAATATATGGAATATGCCTTAAAATTTTCATGAAACGACCTCCCTTCCCCATCCATTGTGAAACTCCGGGAACAAGCACTGCAGGAGTATGCCCCCTCATCTCTCTCCAGACATGCAAAACTAACAATGCCAAAACAAGCAGCTCCAAATACAATATATGTGGATACTCAAAAAACATAACTATTGTCCTCCCTCTTTATCTGAAGAAACTGACTCTTTATCCAATGTTGAATTAACAAAATTGACAGCTGCAGGTATAGACTTCTCACACTCTGAGTCATTAGCAACATACTTTGCAAATTTAACCAGATCAGAGAGTTCAAACAGACCATACAACTCCTTTATCTCATTCTCTTCAACGAAAGTAGTGCGGGAAAGATCTTCAATAATCTCCGCAGAGGTCTTTTCCATAGCAGCTACAGAATATCTCTCCTCAATATACTCTCTCAATATTTCAGTCAAATCCGAAAAAAACTCTTTTTTATTATATTTCCATTTGTGTGATGATTTCAACTCTTCCAATTTTCGCAAAGCATACAAATGTGGAGGCTCGTTATTCTCCTTTGCCTTGGAAAAGCTCCTGTGCCCCTTTACTCTCGCCCTTAAATACCTAGCTAATAAGAATAAGACTACAATCAAAAGCAACCATCCGGCCCAAGGCACAACATCCCTTATAGTGAAAGGATAGTCCATCTGTTGCTTCACATCGAAAGGAGAAAAAGAAGAGGTGTCAATTTCAATCGTCTTCACATACAACTCTCCTCCTTCATAGGAAAGTGTATCCACCGAACCATCGCTTCTCACCTTGTAAGCCTCAAAAGAGGGAAGCCTGTATAAACCACTGTCAAAAGAAGTAACAATAATACTGGTTTGAATATTAATATTGTCTCCGTCCACATCCATAGTATCAATAAACGGTGATCCTAATAACTCCAGTCCCGGAGACAAACTATCCGGGGAATCACCGAGAAGAATTCTCTCCCCCTTTTTCAAAGAGGTTCTAAATCTCAGTGTATCATGATCTCCTATCAGTATTGTATCTCTGGATGAATCTCTCATCGTTCTTTCTATTTTTTAAATAAATTGACAAGTCCCTTTACATAATCCTGGTCAGTTGAAAAAGAGACATGATCAATATTGTGTCGTTTGAGAAGTCGGGAAGTATTTTCAAAAACAGACTCACTCCAACTCTTATAGCTATCCCTTACACTACGGCTGGAGGTATCTACCCAAAGCTCGCGGCCTGTCTCACTATCAGCAATCCTTACAAGTCCGACATCCGGCAAGTCACGCTCCCTTCTGTCGTAAACAGATAATACATACAAATCATGTCTTGCAGATGCAATCTTAAGAGCATGCTCATATCTTGGCGAAAGATCTTCTTTGACATCCAGCATATCAGACAGTAGAAAAGCAGTACATCGCTTTTTAAAACATTTGAGAGATATCGCAACGCTTCGGATATATCAGTCCCTTTGTGCTTCGGCTCAAAAAAAAGAAGTTCCCTTACTATCCTCAACATATGTGTTCGACCTTTCTTTGGCGGAATAAATTTTTCCACACCAGAACTAAAGAAAAGTGCTCCAACCTTATCGTTATTAGATGACGCCGAGAAAGCAAGTACTGCAGCTATCTCCGTAACCAATTCCTTCTTTGTTCTGGTAGTGGAGCCGAAAAGCCGCGAACCACTCACATCTACAAGCAACATTACTGTCAACTCTCTCTCCTCCTCAAACACTTTCACATAAGGAGAATTTAGTCTGGCAGTAACATTCCAATCCATACTTCTAACATCATCTCCAAATTGATACTCCCTCACTTCACTGAAGGCCATACCTCTGCCTTTGAATGCGGAGTGATATTCCCCGGCAAATATTTGACGGGAAAGACGTCTTGTCTTAATCTCTATCTTCCTTACCTTTTTTAAAAGATCTGAATGTGACATACTACGGAACCTCCACTGAATTGATAATATCAGTTACTATATTGTCAGATGTAATATTCTCGGCCTCGGCCTCATATGTAAGTCCTATCCTGTGTCGCAACACTTCATGACAAACAGCTCTTACATCTTCCGGAATAACATAGCCTCTCCTCTTAATAAATGCATATGCCTTTGCCGCCATAGCAAGACTTATACTTGCTCTGGGAGAAGCACCGTAGGATATAAGTTCTGATAATTTATCAAGCGAATAATCATTTGGAGTTCTCGTAGCATAAACAAGATCGACTATGTATTTTTCAATTTTTTCATCCATATAAACTTCTCTCACAATTTTTCTTGCCCTTATTATATCATCAGGACTCAAAACCTTGGATGCAACCGGAAAAACTCCACTATTATTCATTCTGACAATAAGTTTCTCCTCCTCCTTAGCCGGGTAATCCACCACCACTTTAAGCATAAAACGGTCTACCTGAGCCTCTGGCAAGGGATAAGTTCCCTCTTGCTCAATAGGATTTTGTGTGGCCATTACCAAAAAAGGTTGTGGGAGAACAAAACTCTCATCCCCGATTGTAACCTGCCTCTCCTGCATAGCCTCCAGTAAAGCTGACTGCACTTTGGCAGGCGACCTGTTAATTTCATCTGCCAGTATGAAGTTGGCAAAAACAGGCCCCTTCTTAATTTGGAACTGTTCACTTTTCTGGCTGTATATTAAAGTTCCCACAAGATCTGCAGGCAATAGGTCGGGAGTAAATTGTATTCTGCTGAATTTTGCATCTATTGCAGAAGCAAGAGTATTTATGGCAAGTGTTTTGGCCAAACCGGGAACACCTTCAAGCAATATATGGCCATCTGCCAAAAGTCCTATCATTAAATTTTCCACCAGATGCTTTTGTCCTACAATAACTTTGTTCATCTCCATGGTAATGAGGTCCACAAAAGAACTCTCTTTCTCTATCTTTTCATTAAGCTCTCTGATATTTACAGTTTCCATATAGAATGATTTAGTATTTTTGCAATAAAATCTTTATAATCCTCACAAATTTAACGATAAATTTGGTCAAATGCGCTTCTTTATTTTAATTTCCTACGATGGATCCGGCTTTAATGGCTGGCAAAAACAAAACAATGGCACTTCTGTACAACAGCACCTGGAAAACGCTTTCTCTGTCTACCTTCGCGAAAAAATCTCAATCACAGGAGCTGGCAGGACTGACACCGGAGTTCATGCCCGTAACTACATCGCCCATTTTGATTCAACAAACCTATCTATTGACAATGATCTGAAAATTTTTTTTTACAAAATAAATGCCATCCTTCCCAAAGAGATAGTTCTTCATGACATCTGTCAGGTTTCTGAAAATGCTCATGCGCGATTCGATGCCTTATCAAGAACTTATAACTATTTCATTAACACAATAAAAGATCCATTCTGCAAAGATTACTCCTTTTTTTACCCTCACAAACTGGATATGACTGCCATGAATATTGCCTGCAAATTATTACTTGGCGAAAAGGACTTCACATCAATGGCAAAACTTCATTCAAACACTAAAACTAATATATGCTCTATTAATGAAGCATATTGGGAATACAACGAGAACAACTTCACACATCTCAAATTCACAATCACTGCAAATCGGTTTTTAAGAAATATGGTAAGGGCTATAGTTGGCTCCCTTATAGAAATAGGAGCAGGTAAAAGAGATCCGGAATGGATTATGGAAGTCCTCAAAAAAAGAGACAGAGCTGCTGCCGGAAATTCAGTTCCTGCACATGCACTCTTCTTCAAAGGGGCCCTTTACCCATACAAAACATTTTAGCATATAAATGGCTACTTAGTATAAAGATGGCTACACCACACCCAGCCAAATATCCTTTACAACCTTTTCAATTATTCTGGCACATCCTTCAATTCCAAAAAAGGATGAATCAATCACCATATTATACGACTCCCTCTTCCCCCAAGATTTACCTGTAAAATAAGAATAATAGGAACTTCTTGTCTTGTCCATCTTCTCAATTAAGTCCTTAGCCTCTTCCCGGGACAAATCACCTCTTCTGCAAACCCTCTCAATTCTCTCCTCCCTATTGGCTGTTATAAAAAAACTGAGCACCTTAACGTAGTCGCTTAAAACATAATCCGCACATCTGCCTACAAAAATAGCAGGTCCTTTAGATGCCAGGTCTCGCATTACTCTACTTTGAATATTGAAAAGATTTTCACTTCCAAGATTACTTTCAGCAGCCAGATCGTCCAGAAAAGAGGATCTCAACCCAATTATACCAGACTTTAGAGAGAATTTCTTTTTCTCATCAGCTTTCTCAAAATGCTCAAGACTTAAACCACTCTCTCTGGATGCAATCTCTATTATTTCCCTGTCAAAAAAACTAATACCGAGTAAATAAGAGGCCACTCTGCCTATCTCCTTCCCCCCACTTCCATATTCTCTTCCAATAGTTACTACATAATTATTTTTCATATGCACGAACTTTACTACAAAGTTAGTGTTTTATTTTTTGTAAAATTCTCATTATATTTGCAACTTCATTATATTCTTCGGTTACTCCGGAAACTCTTAAATCCCCGGAGATTCGCAACATTTTTGATTTATATTTATATAAATTGAACCAAATGCAAAAAAAGAGTGTTTTAATCTAGGAGTTTTTACAAACAGCACTAAAATTGTGCCCAAAAAACATATTATGAGCGAGTTAAAAGTATTCGACAAAATCAACAAACCATCACAGGAAGAGAAGAAATCGATTATTGACTTTTTATACAACCATCTCGAAGAGTTTGGTGATGCAAAAGAGGACATATCCAAATGCATTGACTATGCAGTAGAAGACCGTCCATCATTCGGTGGATTTATTGCAAACTATTACGAGGATTCCCAGCTACTTGCATCTGTCATCATAAACCAAACAGGTATGGATGGCTACATACCCGAAAATATTCTGGTCTATATTGCAACTCACAATAAACACAGGGGCAAAGGAATAGGCAAAAAACTCATGAACGAAGCAATCGGCAGATGCCAAGGTAACATCGCACTTCATGTAGAGCCACACAATCCTGCAAAAAAGCTTTATGAAAAACTGGGATTTACCAATAAGTACTTGGAAATGAGATTAACCAAAACCAAATAAGATGGCCTTTATTACATTAAACGCCGATAAACTCAAGGCAAACTACCAATTCCTTGACAAACTATTCAAGAGCAAGAATATAGAATGGTCCGTCGTCACAAAGATGATGTGTGGACACAAAGAATATCTTACAGAACTACTAAAATTTGATATCAAGCAAGCTTGTGACTCCAGAGTTACCAACCTTAAAATGATAAAAGCTATAAGGCCCGATATCGAGACAATCTACATAAAACCTCCTGCAAAAAAAGTTATTCCCAGTATCATAAAATATGCTGACATTAGTATGAACACGGAAATCAGCACTATACAACATCTTTCCCGGGAAGCTGTCAAGCAAAACAAAAAACACAAAATCATAATCATGCTGGAGATGGGTGAATTGAGAGAGGGTGTAATGCACGAAAACTTTATAAACTTCTATGAAAAGGTTTTCAGCTTGGCAAACATTGAAGTGATTGGTCTCGGGACCAACCTCAACTGCATGTACGGAGTTTTACCAAGCCATGACAAACTCATACAGTTGAGCATCTACAAACAACTTATCGAGGCTAAATTCAATAAAAAAATCAAATATCTTTCCGGCGGTTCATCAGTAACCATTCCACTCATTTTTGAAAATCTGTTGCCACAAGGAATAAACCACTTTCGGGTAGGAGAAACTCTATATCTGGGGACAGACGTATATAATGATGATATCATAGAGGGGATGGAGGTAGACGTTTTTCAGTTCTACGCTCAGATTATTGAACTGAAACAAAAACCAAGTGTTCCTATTGGAGAAATGGGAACCAACCTGGAAGGAGATACCTATGAATTTTCCAATGAAGACGGAAACGAAAAAAGCTGTAGGGCTATAATTGATGTCGGACTATTGGATGTAGACAAACAGCATATTACTCCTTCAGATCCTGATGTAAAAATTGTAGGTGTAAGTTCTGATGTAACAGTCGTTGATCTAGGTACAAATGAGAAAGGCTACAAAACCGGAGATTATGTGGAATTTAAACTGGACTACACAGGCACACTCAAAATACTAAACTCTAGATATATAGATAAAGTTATTAAAAATAAAAACTAAACTTGTGGCATTTTCAATAAACGTATGGAAAAGAATCATAACTCTTTTTACAGTTATGATTCTTTCGTCTTTAGCATCGTTTTCACAAGAGTCATTATATGTTGAGACAGCTTTTTCCGGATGCTTCAGGACATTCAGGGATATGGCCACCTCTCCGCTATACTATACAGGACAAGTTTTTGGTTTTACAGGAGGGTGGCATGGTATCAGTGCAACCAGAGAGAGAGCTGTACAGATTAGTTACGATTCAGGCACCCATTCCAGTTATTATAACAACACAACCAATATATCATCATTTACGGGAATAGATATTATGGTCCAACACCTCTATTCTGTGAGGAAGCATAATTTACTCACTGTAAAAATCGGAGGGACAATTATGTCTACAACAAATATTAGAAATAATCAAGCCCTGATGAACAACTCTTTCGGTCTTGAAAATATAAGCAATCTTATGTTTTCCGGCAAACTGTTTGCTGACATATCACGAAAGAGAACAAGGATAATAAATTTAGGCTTTTTTCAAATAAAACTAAAACCATCATTAAAAAATATTTCACTAACTATAAATACAGGTCTCCTGAACTTTAATTATCGTCCTGGATATGCCTATAACTACCTTCCGGAAATCAACGGAGTGAGAATGAATAACTTCAAAGACTATAAGCTCTCTCTTAACGGATACAGAATAAACACACAGCTCTCTTTTTCCAAACAACTGAAAAACAAGAATATACTTAGAGCATCATATCTATACGACCTTTACAAAGCACCCGGAAGATACGAGCCTTTCAGTTCAGGAAAACATTCAATAAGGTTCTCGCTAATGTTCAATTATAAATAATTCAATAATGAAGAGCAAACTACTCGCGACAATCACCATAATGATTTGTTTAAATTCTTGCTCAAAACTTCCGTTTGAAAAAGATATGGCATCAACGGATCCTCTTGTCAATTTTGAATATTTATGGGATCAAGTCGACCAGAAATACGCCTATTTCACACTAAAGAATATAGATTGGGATTCTATTAAACGAGATTATCAACCCCTTATATCCAAAGATATGGCACAAGATTCCCTCTTCTCAGTATTAGGATCTATGTTAAATGAACTAAAAGACGACCACACTAATTTAATTTCACCCTTCAACATATCAAGATACAATGTTTCCATAAAAGGGGATGATAACATGGAATACCGGATAGTTCAAAAACATTACCTCAGAGAACAGGAATACACCACAGGAGGATTCAAACACGGGTTCATGGCTGACAACACTATAGGATATCTTAGATATTCAAGTTTTGCCGACAATGTTACAAATTATCATATGGCATATATACTGAACAGATACAGAGATACAAAAGGAATAGTGATAGATATCCGAGAGAACGGAGGTGGGAACATCACCAATATATCCAAAATACTCAGTTTTTTTACAGCAGAGAAAAAATTGGTAATGTACAACAGGACAAGAAACGGTAGAGGAAGAGATGATTTCGGCCCTTATGAGCCTTATCACATCGAGCCTTCAGGATCTATACACACCTACACAAAACCCGTTGTAGTCCTGATAGACAGAAGCTCTTACAGCGCTTCGACATTCTTCGCCCTTGCTTCCAAAGCAATGGATAACTTTACACTTGTAGGAGATAAAACCGGAGGAGGAGGAGGACTACCAAATGGCGGACAACTACCCAACGGATGGCGTTACAGATTTTCCATATCACAGTCCTACGACCTTGACAAAATTAACTACTCCGAGGAAGGTGTAGAACCTGAGCACTACATTACATTAGACTGGAGTGATCTTACCAGAGACGAAATTCTGGATTTTGCCATCAGTTATCTTACAAATTAATTCAATTTTTCTCCAAAAAGATATAATTTCTTAATATAAATACTAACTTTGCTAAGAGTTAATATTTCTTTATTCGCGGTTAATAACATTAAAACATGAAAATCAGAACACTACTTCTATTTGTTCTGGCGTTTACTTTTACACAAGTATCCGCACAGGACGAGATGCTGACTTTGCTCAAATCGGAGCTTAACAGCCAAATGAAAACTCTGCAGGAGGCAGATTATCCTCCCTATTATATGAATTATCGTGTAATAGACAATCACACAAGGAAACTGCGCTCTTCAATGGGTGCAAAAATCAATTCCGAAGAGGAAAAACAAATTATATTTGTTCCTCAGATTCGTATCGGATCTCCGGAATTCGACAACTTCCATGAATTGCAAAACGGAGTTCCAACAAGCAGATTTACTGGACCACCCACTGTTTTACTCCCATATGACATCAAGAGCAATCCAAAAGCGCTCAAAGAAATTATTCGTGAAGAGGTAAATAGCAGATATAAGTTTGCAGTAAGAAGCCTTGAACGCGCTATGGCAAAACAAGGTGTCAAGGTAGAAAATAGTGATACCTCAGCAGATTTTACTCCCGCAAAAGCAGAAGTTTATACCGAGTCATTCCTTAACAAAAGTAAGACTGAACTTGACAAAGAGAAATGGCAGAATAAAATTGACAGATACAGTGCTATCTTTGCAGAAAACGAAGACATAACAGATGCTACTGTCACTTTCACCTTCAAAATATGGCGTAAATACTTTGTATCCAGCGAAGGAGCAATGATTTCAGAAAATAGGACCTACGCCCTGATAAGCATCCGTGCAAATACAATGGCCGAAGATGGTATGGAGTTACCTCTCAATAAAAGCTACTTTGCATTCTTCCCGGACCAACTTCCTGATGACAACATAATCATTAATGACATAAAGAAGATGTCTAAGAAACTTACCGAACTAAAGCATGCGCCTCTTGTAGAGCCATTTACAGGGCCAGCTCTTCTTTCAGGATCGGCAAGTGGAGTATTCTTTCATGAAATATTCGGACACAGAATAGAGGGTCAAAAAATGAAAAGCGACAGGGACGGACAAACATTCAAACATATGGTAGGACAAGAGGTTTTGCTTCCATCTCTTAGCGTTTATTGCGATCCTACACTCACCAACTATAACGGATCTCCCCTCAATGGACACTATATCTTTGACGACCAAGGCGTACGAGGAGAACGCGTAGAAGTTGTCAAAAACGGCATCCTCAAAAACTTCTTGATGAGCCGTACCGGTATTACAGGATTCGACAAATCCAACGGACACTCAAGAGCTGCTTTTGTTTACGATCCCACTTCCAGACAATCAAATCTTATCGTTGAAACTAATGATCACAAAACAGATGAAGAACTCCGACAAATACTCATTGAAGAGGCAAAAAAACAGGGCAAAGAGTACGGTTACTTCTTCAAAACTGTTACAGGAGGATTCACAATGACGGGACGCTCTTCAGCTAACTCTTTCAATGTGACCCCTCTGGAAGTATACAGAATATATACAGACGACCGTGAAGACGAACTGGTAAGGGGAGTAGATATAATTGGAACACCTCTCTCTATGTTTTCAAATATTAAATATGCTGGAGGAGAATTTGAAATATTTACCGGAACCTGCGGTGCATCATCTGGTTATGTACCTGTAACTGCGATGTCTCCTACAATCTTCGTAGATAAAATAGAGCTACAGAAAAAGGCAAAACCATCTGTAACAACTCCACTTCTACCACGTCCGTAAATATTAATATTGTAAATATATCAAAATGAAAAGAATATATTCATATATAAAACATACAATAAGCACTTTCGTGCTTTTCCTGACAATAACATCTTCTCTCTTTGCCCAGGGAAATGAGGCCAAAGATGTATTGATCAAGGCTATGACAGACGAGATGAACAGAAGCTATGAGCAACTTTCACTCCCTGAATCCCCAAAACCATACTTCATATCATGTACAGTGGGAGACATCTCATACACCTCAGTTGAAGCAGTCCTTGGCACAATTGTCTTCTCAGAGACCAGTCCTGCAGAGAGAGTACATGCAATAAATCTTCTAGCAGGAGACTCTTCTTTCACAAGCGATTACTCCTATAGTGGCAAAGGCATTCACTCAGCATCTCTCAATACAATAGAAAACAACTATAATCAGTTAAGAAGAGAGTTTTGGCAAACCTATGACATTGCCTACAAATTTGCAGCTGAAGCCTACAAATCAAAACAAAATAATATTAAGAACAGCAATCTTAGCGAAGAGGAGAAAAGACTCCCGGATATGCTGCCACTCAAAAAAGTGGTAAAACACACTCCTTCTATTCCTGAATTCAATCTAGAACCTGCTTATTTTGAAAAAATTGCCATCTCATTATCTGATATATTTAACTCCTACCCCGCAATATTCGACTCAAGAGTAGAATTAGACGGAATTCAATCCACTTACCACTATACCTCTACCGAAGGAAGTCTCTCAACCGAAACCTCAGGATATGTAGCAGTGACCATAAGCGGGAAAGTAAGAACTGACGAAGATCAGATTATAAGCGATCATAAAACTATATATGCTCCATCTATTGAACTTCTCCCAAAAAACATTGAACAGGAAGTAGCCATTTTCGCAAAAGAACTCACCCTTGCGGCTGATTCAAAAGAGATGCATGAATATTATCTCGGACCTGTGTTATTCATAAACGAAGCCTCGGCCGAAATATTCGCTGACAACTTGGTATCACTTTCTGGAATAATTGCTTCAAGAAAACCCGTTCGAGTTCTTACGTCAGTTAGAAGAGCCGAAAATACTTCCCAAAGCAGAGATGCAAAAAGGCTGGAAGAGAGAATGGGCAGAAAAGTTATTGACAGCAGAATTACAGTCAAAAACAGAACAGATATCACACAATTCAAAAACACACCTGTTTTAGGAAGTTATTCTATTGATGCCCAAGGTGTTGAGCCTATGAAAGAGGTACTTCTGATTGAAAACGGTATACTTAGGAACCTCATAAGTACCAGGGCACCAACCACCCGCATCAAACAATCCACCGGCAGCCTTAGATATGGGGCAAGACCAAGAAATATTGCAATAGAAGCCGCTCCCGGAATTCTTGAAATAACCGCCCCCAAAGGAAGCACATACGACCAATTGAAAAGAAACCTTATATCGGCTGCAATTGAAGAGGGCCTTGACTACGCATATATTGTGAAAGAAATCGACGGACACTCAACCCAAATCCTGTATAAAATTGATGTCAAAGATGGCAAAGAGACTATTGTAAATGGCGGAGAGATATCAGATATTCCGCTCATTAAACTAAAACGTCCACTGGATGTAGGAAAAGAACTGAGAGCCTACAATTATCTATATAAGAGTACTATTCCCACATCACTCATCTACCCTGCAGGAATTCTTATAGAAGATATAGAAATACAGAGGAAGCCCATCTCCAAGGAAAAAGAATCACCTTTGATTTAAACTATTATACTAAACAGTATTAATTAATGAAAAGCAGCCTGTTTAAAACAGGCTGCTTTTTTAATATAAAAAATCAATACTGAATTATTGACAAGCTTTTTGTATTTTTGAGGTTTCAAATTATAGTTACGAAGCAAAAATGATAGATAAGTCAAAGCTGGAAATTGCAGCAAAAATAATTAAAAATGGAGGTCTTGTCGCATTTCCTACTGAAACAGTTTACGGATTGGGTGCAGACGCACTCAACCCCGAAGCCGTAGCTAAAATATTCATCCTAAAAGATCGTCCTTCATTTGATCCTTTGATAATACATATATCAGACATCTCTCAGGCAAAAAAGCTTACTTCTGATTTCAACATCTATACACGTAGACTTGCCGAAGCATTCTGGCCGGGCCCCCTCACTATTGTCATGCCCAAAGAGAACATTGTCCCCGACATAGTCACTTCAGGACTTCCTACCGTTGGAATAAGAATGCCGGACAATCCTATAGCCAAAGCTCTTATCAAATTATCAGGAAAAGTAATTGCTGCTCCCAGTGCAAATAAGTTTGGAAGAATTAGCCCCACAACTGCAGCACATGTAAAAAAACAACTACCGGACACAGATTGCATACTTGACGGCGGATCATGCAGTGTAGGAATAGAGTCTACAGTTGTATCAATCAATCAAGACGGATTTGTAATCTTACGAGAAGGGTTCATCACACACGAAGCTCTCAGCAAAGTTGTACCTCCTTCACGAAGTAAAAATATTGAAGCACCCCCTGCCTCACCGGGACTATTGAAATCCCATTATAGTCCGGAAAAACCTATTTTTATAGGAATGAATAATATCCCCGATGAATTCCGAAACAAAAAAGCATCATTTCTTTCATTTTCAGGGGTAGTTCCCTCGAGCATCAACAAAGCAGAATTTCTTTCAAAGTCATCAAATCTAAAAGAGGCTGCAGTTAATCTCTTCCGGCTACTGCATGAGCTGGAAGAAGATCCCCAAACAGATTATATTATTGCAGAGCCTGTCCCGGAAACAGGAATTGGAATTGCAATAATGGATAAACTAAAAAAAGCCTCCCATAAATATAAAAGGTAGAATGAAAAATATCGTAATCAAACTATTCTTAATTGCAATTCTTGTTATAACAAGCTCCTGCAATTCCAACAACAAGAAATCTTGTCCAGATTTTAGCCCTGAACAAGAAGCACTCATAAGTTCAAAAAAAGGAATCGTTCCCATGAGAGTACTTCTCACCACCGACAGAAAAGACTCCCTTCTCCTGAGGTCTAAGAGCGAAGATATTAAACAAATCAAACAAAATCCCCTCCTTGACACACTTGTCAGAAGAATGCTATCCACCGTCCAAGACTCTGCCTCTCTTGGAGTGGGCATTGCAGCTCCTCAAATTGGCATTCTAAAAAGAGTAATACTTGTTCAAAGATTTGACAAAGAGGGAGAACCATTCGAGGCATACATCAATCCAACAATCATCCAAAAAACAGCTCTCAAACAGGATTGCAGAGAAGGATGCCTCTCCATACCCGATACTTCCGGAATCACAACCAATCGTTCATATGCTGTTATGATAGAATATAGAACACTATCGGGAGAAAAGTACACCGAGATGGTAGAAGGCTTCACTGCTGTGATTTTCCAGCACGAAATTGACCATTTGGATGGAATCCTTTTCATCGATCATCTTGAAAATAATTAAGACTAACAACTATAATACAACACCAATATGCTGATGCACATCATAAAGAAATTTGAAAAGATAGTCTTTTCCTTTCTTGTAGTCATTCTTGTTAGCTATATAATAGTGGAAATAATTGAGCTCGTATACCAGTTCGGTGCCTCAATCGTAAGTGGCAGCAACATAGAAGGCAGACTATTGATATCCAATGCCCTGCTAAAAGAGGTGCTACCTGTTTTCTTCAATATACTAATAGCTATTGAGCTGATTGACACCTTTTCCGTATATGTTCAAAAGCACTCCATAAAAGTACTTAACATACTGCTTATCGGACTGATTGCAATAGGACGCAAACTTATTGCATTCGACTTCAACGACATTGACGGTATTGCCAATCTGGGACTGGCAGCTCTTATCATTTCTCTTGCAGGAGGATACTATCTGATCAAGAAAAATGATTTCGACTAGATAATTAATCTTAAAAAGCGCAGACTATTGTCAGCGCTTTTTTTCATTGACATAAGACGCCGCAGAGAGAGCAGCTACAGTACCATCTGCAACAGCGGTAGTTACCTGCCTGTATCTTTTCACAATACTATCACCGGCAGCATACACACCATCAACTGAAGTTGCCAGAGAAGAGTCCACTACTATCTCCCCATACTTATTCTTCTCAACAATACCGTCAAGAAATTCTGTATTAGGAACATATCCTATAAATACAAAGACTCCGTCTGTAGGGAAATTTTGAATCTTGCCACTTTTCTTATCCAATATATCCACACTTCTTAGTTTTTCATCCCCATAAAAGGCCGATATTTCAGACTCCATCATGAAGTTTATCTTGGGATTTTTTTTAGCTTCAGCAATAGCATGCCGGAATGCCTGAAAATGATCAAATTGGTGCACAACAGTGAGCTTTTTTACATATTTAGTCAAAGAGACAGCCTCCTCAAGAGCAGAATTACCGCCTCCAACTACAAAAATTTCCTTATCGGTAAAGAAGTCTCCGTCGCAAGTAGCACAATAAGATATCCCTTTTCCGCGGAAAACATCCTCTCCGGGTGCTCCCAATGTCCGGGATCTTCCTCCGGTAGCAATAATAACAGCATCCGAAGTAAATTTATCACCCCCTTTCAAGGCAAAACTTTTTTTATCCCCGGTAATATTCATAGACTCAACTGTAACATTGGATTTTATATCACAACCGAAACTTTTAGCTTGTTTTTTCATTACAGATGCAAGCTGATAGCCACTCATTACCTCTACTCCCGGATAATTCGCTATCTCGTGCGTAAGCACCATCTGTCCTCCGACAACTCCTTCACTAAGAATTAAGGCACTTATTCTGGACCTTGAGAGGTATATTCCGGCAGACAATCCTGCCGGACCTCCTCCCAGGACCACTACGTCATAGTGTTTTTCCATGATCCAATACTAATTTAATTATTTAACAAAATGAGCATCAAGAATTTCAACAACCTGCTCTTTTGTCTGTATGCTTGAAGTTGCCTTGACTACCTTACCATTCTTATAATAGATTGTAAAAGGAATCCCCATGAATCCTCTTACTTCAGGAAGATCCCTTATTACATAAGCATCAGGATTATCAAACTCCATATCATAAAACTTGACATGTTTGTAGTCATCCTCAAGTTCTTCGGCGATTTCATACACCGGGATACACATTGGTCCCATTCTTCCACAAATCACCATTACATTTTCATTTTCACTAATTATCTTTGAATGCTGTTCCGCACTCTCTATGTGATTTAAATTTGTATACAACATATAACTTTTGTTTTAATTATTACGATACAAAAATATGCACTCTTAATTGAATTAAGAGTGCACTGCTTTTGACAATCAACACACCTGGCATTGATATTAATCACAAGATTTACTGACTTAAAACAGAGTCCAGAAATGAGGTAAATACAACAGTACCTCTTAGCACATCCTCAACTTTTATAAACTCATCATAATTATGAATCGCTTTCATTTGGTCTGATGACACAACCATTGGATTAATACCATACACAGGGATTCCCAAACTCCTGAAATAATTATTATCAGATGAGGCAGGAAATAACATTGGTATCACACTCGCTCCGATAAACTCACTCTTGATTGCATCTGCAATTTCCATGAAAAATTTTTCCGGGACAGTTCCTCTTGAGTATGGTCCTCTTGCAATTACTTCTACCTCAACAACACCATCGCCAATTACTGAAACAATATGGTCAATCACCTCATTTGCCTCGGTCCCCGGCAGCATTCTTACATCAAGATATGCTGCCTCCTTGTTAGAACTCTGATTGAGTCCTGACTCCTCGGAATCAATTCCGGTCAATGTTATTTTATTGGATATCAAATCTCTTAACTGAGGATCATCTCTTGAAAGCTTATCCATAAGCTTAAGAAAAAGCTTTGAATCAGGTTTATCAAGAACTTTTCCCTTTATTCCTCCCATAACATCACCCAGTGATACAAACATAAGCGATGCTTCAGGGGTCATCTTAAGAGGCATCTCCGTATTTAGTAAATTATACAACCCATTAATCATTAGCATACTGGCATAATCTCCTTCCACAATAGAAGCATGACCTGCATGATCAGTCTGCCACGATAATTTCAGCCACATATTCACCTTCTCTACTATAGATATTCCAAACACAGGATTATCATCCCGAATAAACGATAACTCCTTCATTCCTGCACCACCTTCTCCAATTACAACAACCGGATTAAATTTCCCTAAAAAATCATCCTCAGACACAATCTTACTTCCTGTAACCCCTCCGGTCTCTTCCCCGGACACAAATAAAATAGTGACATTATATGGCAGATCTCTTTTATAAGCCTCTTCCACAAACTTTCTTACAGCAAAGAGCTGAATCACGCCAAGACCTTTATTATCCATCGAACCCCTTCCCCATATTTTTCCATCAGCAACTCTACCCTCATAAGGATGATATGTCCATTTGGAAGTATCCCCGGCAGGAACAACATCTACATGATTATGAAACACAATATTTGGCTTACCATAGTTCAAAGGATACAATGATGCTGCAAAATTGACAGAGCCGGGTGAGTCATTTATATACTCTACGATAAGACCGGCTTCCCTACATCTGGAAGCCATGAAATATGCAGCCTCATTCTCATTTCCACTTACAGAAGGAACCGAAACATACTCGCTGAGCATATGTATAGCCTCCAGGGAATCACCCCTTTCTATCGATAATTCAATACCCGACAAATTAACTGTGGAACAAATAAAAACAATTTTCAGAAATATATTATATATTTTCATATACTACCAATTTAACATATTAATATATCTGTAAATTTACTAAAAATTCAGATATCTTTAAAAGTACGATAAATAGAGTAAATTTGTATCAAATCAAAATCTTTGTATGAAAACCATCTTCCAAGACAATAAAAAGTTCATATGTGACATAAATGCACCCTGTTTCACCAATCTCACCAAAGAAGAGGTAGATATGGTGAGCAGGGGTAAAAGCCAGATAATTTTCCGTAAAGGAGAAAACCTCACCAAACAAGGAATGCTCGCATCATATATCCTCTTTCTTATAAAAGGTGTTGCAAAACAATTTGTTGAAAGCACCAACAATAAAAACCTGAATCTAAAGATATCTACCCCGGGTGAATTCATAGGTTTATCATCACTTTTCACCAAAGGACACTTTGATTATTCTACCGTAAGTTTGACCGAATGCCAGGCCTTTCTCATAGATAAGAACCTAATTACAGGACTTATCAAAACTAATGGACAATTTGCCGCATCTATAATAAAAAGGTATTGTCATGACAATTCCGGTCTATATAAGACTGCCGAATCAATTGCCTACAGACAAATGAACGGTAAAATTGCAGGCACACTTCTCTACCTGGATAATATAAAAATAAAATACCCTAAAATATTCTCAACGCTCACTCGTAGAGACATTGCGGAATTTGCTGCTATTTCCCCTGAGAACGCAGTAAAAATACTAAGATCTTTAGAAAAAGATAATATCATTACAATAGATGAAAAAGACATTAATATAAATAACCACGAATCACTCAAACAAATCTACATAATTGGTTAATAATCAAAGAAAGAACAATATAAATGGATAATTCAAACATAAATATTGAACTGGCCTATCTCACAATTGAAGACTACCAGGAACTCAAGGAAGCTATGATTGAATCATATAGACATATGCCTGGTTCATACTGGAAAGAGCGACACATAGAGAAACTACTAAAAATATTTCCCGAAGGACAAATTGTAATTAAAGTAAACGGACATATCGCAGGTTGCGCCCTTTCAATAATTGTAAAACAAAGTCTTACAGAAGAGACTCATACCTACAGGGAAATTACCGCAGAATACAGCTTCGATACACACACAAAATATGGAGACATCCTTTACGGTATTGATGTGTTTATCAAGCCTGAATATAGAGGCATGAGATTGGGCAGAAGGCTCTACGACTACCGCAAAGAACTTTGCGAAACAAAAAACCTCAAAGGAATAGTATTTGGGGGAAGAATGCCAAACTACCATAAATACTCAAACAAACTGACTCCCAAAGAATACCTTGCAGGCATAAAGTCGAAGGAGATTGACGACAACGTTATTAATTTCCAGTTATCAAACGATTTCTACCCTCTTCGCATAATAAAAGGTTATCTGGAAGGTGATATATTATCCAAAGAATATGCACTTCTTCTAAGATGGGACAACATCTATTACGAAAAAAAATCAATTAAAACACAACTTAATAAGAGAGTTGTGAGGCTAGGTTTAATTCAATGGCAGATGCGTCCCTACAAAAACATGAACGAACTAATCGAGCAAGCTGAATACTTTATCGACTCTCTCAGTAGCTACAAAAGCGACTTCGCTCTCTTCCCCGAATTTTTCAATGCCCCCTTGATGGCACAATACAACAATCTTAGCGAATCAGATGCAATCCGCAAACTTGCCGAATACACTATTCCTCTCAGAGATGCGCTATCATCACTTTCTGTCTCCTACAACATCAACATTATCACAGGAAGTATGCCGGAGATTATAAACGGAGAACTATTCAACACCGGATTCCTTTGTAAAAGAGACGGATCTATAGACAGATACGAAAAGATACATGTGACCCCTGACGAAGAGAAGGTATGGGGTTTAAAGGGAGGCTCCACCGTAAGAACATTTGACACAGATGCAGGAAAGATAGGTATTCTTATATGCTACGATGTGGAATTCCCTGAACTTGGAAGACTCCTGGCTGACGAAGGAATAGACATACTCTTTGTCCCATATCTTACGGACACTCAAAACGGTTATTCAAGAGTCAGGTATTGCTCCCAAGCCAGAGCTATAGAAAACGAATGCTTTGTTGCAATAACAGGAAGCGTAGGAAATCTGCCAAAGGTTCGAAATATGGACATCCAATACTCACAATCAATGGTATTTACTCCATGCGACTTCCCCTTCCCCGTTAACGGTATCAAATCGGAAGCGACACCCAATACAGAAATGATACTTATATCCGATGTAGACCTCGACCTTCTGAGGGAACTGCACAATTACGGAAGCGTAAGAAATCTCAAAGATAGAAGAGATGATATATACTGCATGAAAAAAGCACAATCATAACTCTCTCTTTGAGATATGGCTCAATTATTGTACTTTTGTGAGATACGGTTGAACAAACAATTATAATAAAAGGCACAAACCCTGTAAACAATTATGATTACAAATTTTCTTACAGCTCTGGCACAAGAAGCAACACAAGGTGTTGCCGAAGTAATGCCTGTTCAGGAAGAAGTATCCTTCTCTCTAATCAGCATGGCTTTAAAAGGCGGATGGATTATGATCCCTTTACTGATTCTATCTATAATTGCCATATACATATTCGGCGAAAGATGGTGGGCAATTCGTAAAGCCAGCCAGATAGACCAGAATTTTATGAACAACATACACGACTTCATTCATGAAGGCAAAATTAAAGCAGCAGTAAACCTATGCCAATCTCAAGAGACACCTATAGCCAGGCTCATTGAGAAAGGAATAGAAAGAATAGGAAGGCCTCTTAATGACATCCAGACAGCAGTGGAAAACATTGGTAATGTTGAGGTATCAAAATTGGAAAAAGGGCTGCCCATGCTGGCCACCATTGCAGGGGGAGCACCTATGATAGGATTCTTGGGTACTGTAATAGGTATGATTCAGGCCTTTTTCAACATGTCTCAAGCGGGCAGCAATGTAGACATCACACTACTTTCAAACGGGATATATACTGCTATGGTCACCACCGTTACAGGTCTTGCAATAGGTATTATTGCTCACTTCGGATACAATTATCTGGCGGCACGTATTGACAATATAGTATACAAAATGGAGAGCAACACCATAGAGTTCATGGACCTCCTTCATGAGCCTGCAGGAAAATAAAAAAGAAAAAAACTTTATCATGGCTATTAAACGTCGAACAAAGGTAGACTCCTCTTTCAACATGTCCTCTATGACAGACATCGTGTTCCTGTTGCTGATTTTTTTTCTTGTAACCTCTACACTGGTAAATCCTAACGCATTAAAACTACTTCTTCCCAAAAGCACTAACCAGATATCCTCTAAGCCTCAGGTAAGCGTTTCTATAAAACACTATACTCAATCCAACACTTTCTCTTATCATGTAAACGGCAGAAGCGAACCTATTCCACTCTCTGAAATAGAGCTCACCCTCAGAAAAGAACTGGAAGAAAGAGAAGAACCTGTTGTTTCTCTTCACGTTGACAAAACAGTTCCAATGGAACAAGTTGTTAATATTATGAACATAGCAAAACGCAATCAATATAAAATTGTGCTTGCAACAGCACCCGAATAAGAAGGTCATGAGTATCATTCCGGACAAAAAACATAAAACTGAGAAAAAAGCCAAAATAATAGGCGCTTTGCTTGCGACAGGCTTTCATCTGTTTCTCGGGGTTTTTTTTGTCTCAACCGGAATAAAAACCATCTACCCTCCACCTGAAGACAAAGGACTTCTTATTGAATTCATTCAAGAAGAACAAGTCCCTGTAAGAGTAATGGCCAGTAATGAACCCAGGGTAGAGAACCCGGATCCATTAGAGGAGATAAGACTCGTGCAAAGATCTCAGTCGGCAATAGAAGGTAGTGCCGAAAACACAGGAGAAGAGAGCACTCTTGGAGAAGATGGAGAGATCGAACAATACGAACCACCCAGACCTGTCATAAACAAAAGAGCACTTTTCCCATCTGCCTCAAATGCTGACTCCACCGATTCACAGAAATCCAAAGAAAAAAGTAACGACCTTGAAGCTGGTCATCCTTCAGGAAACACCGAAAATGGATCTACAGAGGGAGCTCCACAAGCCAGACTGGAAGGCAGAAGCGTAATGGGTTCACTTCCTGAACCTGAATACAAAGTCAATAAATCAGGCAAAGTTATTGTCAAAATAAAGGTAGACCAATACGGAAAAGTAATAGGTGCAATTCCCGGAGCTGAAGGGACAACTGTTCAAAACAAAGTTTTATGGGAAGCCTCAAGAAAAGCAGCTTTGGAGGCCAGGTTCAACTTAAGTTCATCTGCACCGGCTGTGCAAGAGGGAACAATTACTTATATCTTCAGACTAAAATAAATCGTCATTCATACCTCAATGCTTCAATAGGGTCAAGTCCGGAAGCCCTAACAGCAGGAATATAACCTGAGGCAATACTTACAAAAAGACATATAACTACTCCGGATAATATCCACAACCAAGGAACTACAAAAGGCGTTTTCATTAATAATGCAGTAAGATTCCCTGCTCCTACACCTAAAATAATGCCAAAAAAAGCACCTAACTGTCCTATCACAATAGATTCAAAAAGAAACTGCTGTTTTATTGCAAATGAAGTTGCTCCTAGGGCTTTTCTGGTCCCTATCTCACGAGTTCTTTCCTTTACTGCTACAAGCATAATATTCATGAGTCCGACAGCAGCACCGAGCAAAGTAATGCTCCCAATGATAAATGCAGCAATAGTCACATAAGACATGACCTTCCTAATATCTTCCAAAACAGCATCAGATCTCGTTATTCTAAAATCAGACGGATCTGAGGGCGTAAGTCGTCTGACAGACCTGAACAGCAGTTCTGCTGCTGCCATATATTTTTCCTGATTATCTCCTAGAGGGACGACACCTATGGCATAGAAAGAATTCTCAGTGAGAAAAAGAGAGCGTGCATTGGACACAGGAATCCAAACCTCATTATCAACACCTCCTCCAAATGTTGCTCCTTGTCTCTCAAGAACACCTACCACTTCATATCTTACGGCACCAACTGAGATAACTTTGCCCAAGGGTTCATCTCCGCCAAATAGCGCAGAGGCAACACCGGAACCAATCACTGCACGAAATGAAGAAGATTCAATATCATTTTCATTAAGATTTACTCCTTTTGATATTGAAGCAGAAGAATAACGTAAATTATTCTCGTCAGTTGCAACTACACGGATAACCGGATTTGTCTTCTCGGAACCAGACTTTATAACTGCATTATAAACAGCTGTTGCAGAAATTGAAACAACAGAAGGCATATTGAAATTATCCTTAAATAACCTTGCCTGATTGTATGAAATATTTCGCCTGTTAATAACCCTTGAGCGTGCTAATGCAGACTGCACATCAGAATAATTAGAACGGATTGAAAAGGTATTCACACCCATTCTTCCAAAATTATCATTCATGACAGCCTTTAATGAATCTGTAGCAGTAAGAATACCTACCAGAGAAGTTATTCCTGTAGCAATCACAGCAATAGTAAGCAAAGACCTCAATCTGCTGCTCGTTATAGATTTGAGTGAAACAATGAAATTCTCTCTGAAAAGCGGGTTCAGTATCCTCCCGCTGAACAAGTTCTTTTTTGAAATCATTTCTTTTATAACCAAATTATGGGTTTGTAAAAGTAGGAAAATATCTTATATTAACATACATTTGCAGCGAATTATATATAAATGAAAAGCAACTCAAATAAAAGTCATGTCAGGGCGGGAGGCCTCAGCAGAGACAAAAAGCAAGGAGCAAGAAAACCCTTCAACAGAGAAAAACCTGAAGGAACAAGAAAACCCTTCAACAGAGAAAAACCTGAAGGAACAAGAAAACCCTTCAACAGAGAGAAGAAAAATAAATTCGCCGCCGAAAATCAAGGTATGGTGAGACTAAACAAATTCATTGCAAACTCAGGAGTATGCTCTCGTCGTGAAGCAGACGACTACATAACAGCCGGGCTAGTTTCCGTCAACGGTGAGGTTATAACTAAACTTGGCACAAGAGTTAACCACTATGATGATATTCGCTTCAATGGGGAGAGACTTCGTGGAGAAGAAAAGGTATACATAGTAATGAACAAACCAAAAGATTTCGTAACTACAGTCTCAGACCCAAATGCCCAAAGGACTGTAATGCAGCTTATTGAAGGCAAATGCAACCAAAGAGTTTATCCTGTAGGACGTCTGGACAGAATGACAACAGGTGTCCTTATGTTTACAAATGATGGTGATCTTGCGGAAAAGCTGACACATCCCTCAGGTAAAAGAAAAAAAATATACCAGGTACATCTGGACAAAAACCTATCTGGCCATGATTTCGATAAAATACTCTCCGGCATTACTCTGGAAGATGGTCCAATACAAGCCGATGCCCTCTCTTATATCGATAACAGCAAAGATGTAGTAGGAATAGAGATTCACTCGGGCAGAAACCGAATTGTCAGACGAATATTCGAAAGCATGGGATACAAAATCAAGAAACTTGACAGAGTTTATTTTGCTGGACTAACAAAAAAGAACCTTAAAAGGGGACAATGGAGATTCCTTGACGAAAGAGAGGTAGGAATACTCAAAATGGGTGCTCATGAATAAAGAACCAGAAAAAAAACACAAAGCAGGATTTGTAAATATCATTGGCAATCCTAACGTAGGAAAATCAACTCTGATGAATGCTCTCGTAGGTGAAAGGCTGTCAATTGTAACTGCAAAAGCCCAGACTACACGACATCGTATAATGGGCATTGTAAATGGAGCAGATTATCAGATAGTTTACTCGGACACTCCCGGCATAATAAAACCGGGATACAAATTACAAGAGAGTATGATGAGCTTTGTTAAAGGAGCTGTAACCGATGCAGACATTATACTTTACGTAACCGATGTTGTGGAGAAATATAACAAGAATGCAGAGTACATTGAAAAACTTCAGCATACCGACAAGCCTATACTATTAGTCATAAACAAGATAGACATAAGCAACCAAGAAGAACTTGAAGATCTTCATGAAAAATGGCATGAGCTTCTTCCGAGTGCCAGGATTTTCCCAATATCAGCGCAAGAGAGATTCAACCTGGACTCTCTATTTAACGAAATCATCTCACTACTACCCCCAAGTCCTGCATGGTTTGACAAGGATACATTCACGGACAGAAATCTTAGATTCTTTGCTGCAGAAATTATCCGAGAAAAAATTCTTCTCAACTACAGCAAAGAGGTTCCCTACTGCACTGAAGTTGTAATAGAAGAGTTCAAAGAGAATGAGGCGATATTTAAAATAGACGCAATAATCTATGTAACCAGGGATTCGCAAAAAGGAATAATAATTGGAAAAGCAGGTTCTGCCCTTAAGAGAGTTGCATCCCAGGCAAGAGTAGATATGGAAAGCTTTTTTGAAAAAAAAGTATTTTTACAGATATTTGTCAAAGTTAATCCCAACTGGCGTGAAGATAACAAAAAGCTTAAACAGTTTGGCTACATTCCCGACTAGAAAGACTTTAGCAAAATGATCAACTCGGATATTGAACAAAATACTGATTCAGAGAACTCCTCTGACACTATAGAAAACAACGAAGAAGGAAAATACGACAAGCTTATTCACGAAGGAGATAAAAGGTATAAAATCACCGGCATGTACAAAGAGTGGTTTCTTGATTATGCCTCCTATGTGATACTTGAGAGAGCCGTACCCCACATAAACGATGGACTTAAGCCTGTTCAACGAAGAATACTCCATTCAATGAAAAGAATGGATGACGGGAGATATAACAAAGTTGCCAACATAATAGGACATACAATGCAGTTCCATCCTCACGGAGATGCTTCTATCGGAGATGCCTTGGTACAGATGGGACAAAAGGAGCTTCTTATCGATTGTCAGGGGAACTGGGGCAACACTCTCACAGGAGATAGTGCAGCCGCACCCAGGTACATCGAAGCAAGACTTACCAATTTTGCCCACGATGTTCTTTTCAATCCAAAGACTACAGATTGGATGAAATCCTACGATGGCAGAAACCAAGAACCGATAAGTCTCCCTGCAAAATTTCCACTTTTATTAGCAACCGGTGTAGAAGGCATAGCCGTAGGGCTTGCCTCTAAAATTTTGCCCCATAATTTCAATGAACTTATCGAGGCATCTATCGCCTATCTTCGTAACGAATCTTTTGACCTTTATCCGGATTTTCCAACCGGAGGTCTTGCAGATTGCAGCAGATACAATAAAGGAATAAGAGGAGGAGTGATAAAGGTGAGGGCTAGGATTAAAAAAGTCGACAAAAAAACACTTGCAATCACAGAAATACCATTCGGCCTAAACACATCCAAACTGATTGATTCTATATTGAAGGCTAATGACAAAGGCAAAATAAAGGTTAGAAAGATTGACGACAACACCTCCTCTGAAGCAGAGATTGTCATACACCTGTACAACGACACCTCCCCGGATAAGACAATAGATGCTCTTTATGCATTTACCGATTGTGAAATATCAATTTCCCCCAACTCTTGCGTCATAATAGATAATCACCCCCACTTCCCCGGTGTCGATGAAATATTAAAGCACAACACCAACAGAACCCTTTCTCTTTTAAAAAAGGAGCTCTCTCTGAGAATGAACGAACTCAACGATAGCTGGCACTATACATCGTTGGAAAAGTTATTCTTTGAGAAAAGGATATACCGGATACTGGAAAAAGAAAACGCAAAAAACTGGGAGTCACAGCTCCGGGAGGTAAGAACCGAACTTGAAAAATACGAAGAGCTTCTTAAAAGAGCAATCTCACAGGATGATGTACTGAAACTCGTAGAAAAGCCCGTACGAAAAATCTCCATGTTTGATGTAAAACAACTAGATCAGGCAATTAAAAAAATCGAAACAGAGATAGCGGAAGTACAAAACAATCTGGATAATCTCATCAAGTATTGCATTAAATACTTCACTTCTCTAAAAAAGAAATACGGAGATAACTTTAAAAGAAAAACCGAATTATGTAGTTTTGAGACAATTGAAGCCACCAAGGTTGTGGCATCAAATGCCAAACTATATGTCAACCGTGCAGAGGGCTTTATCGGGATGGACCTCAGAAAAGATGATAATGCAGAATTTGTATGCGAATGCTCCGACATAGACGATATCATAACATTCCGGAAAAATGGCAAATACAATGTCACAAAAATCTCAGATAAACAATTTGTAGGAAGGGAGATAATTCATGTAGGCATCTTTATCAGGAACGACAACAGAACAACATACAATGCAGTGTACAGAAACGGAAAAGGTGGAGAGACTTTTGTCAAAAGATTTTCTGTCACAAGCATTACCCGTGACAAAGAATACGACCTCACCCAAGGTAAAGATGGATCTCAAGTATTGTGGTTCACCGCCAATCCCAACGGAGAGGCAGAAGTTCTCAAAGTATTCCTTAAACCAAGGCCAAAACTCAAAAAGTTGATTTTCGAATTCGATTTTTCAGAACTCTCCATAAAAGGCAGAGGCAGCAGAGGTAATATTCTGGCAAAAAACCCTGTGCACAAAATCACTCTGAAAGCCAAAGGAGTATCACAGTTCGAAGGACAACCCCTTTGGTTTGACAGAGACATAAACAGAATCAACACAGACTCCCGGGGTACTTACCTGGGTAAATTTATCAACGACGAAAGAATCCTGGCTCTTTTCAAAAACGGGGAGTACTATACAACCAATTACGACCTCAGCAACCGTTACCAAGGAGAACTCCTTTTGATTGAAAAATTAGATCCAGAAAAACTGTATACCGCCATATACTATGACGGCCAATCAAACTGCTACTATATAAAAAGATTTTCATTCGAAGTTAGTGACAACTCTCCTCAATCCATTATAAGCGAATCAGAAGGTTCATTCCTTTATACAATAACAGCAGACAACCATCCCAAAGCACAACTTATATTCTCCGAAAAACACAAAAAGAAAGAACCTGAAACAATAGACATAGAAAGCTATATTTCAAAAAAAGGATATAAAGCCAAAGGAAAGAGACTCTCATCATACGAGCTGAAAGAGATCATTATTATCGAATCAAAAAAAGAAGAAGACACAGAATTACAGATAACTTCGGCTAATCATGGAGACAACGGAGAATCCGGAAGCAATACAGCATCTGAAACAGACTCTCCTACTCTCTTCTAAGAACAATTAAAATGGTTATCTCACTTACAGGATTTATGGGAGTAGGGAAAAGCACTATTGCAGCTGCACTCTCAAGACATCTTTACTGCAAGCATGCAGATCTCGACAAGTATATCGAATCCGAGAACAGAGGAGAGAGTATAAAAAAACTCTTCTCTAAACTCGGAGAAACGCAATTCCGACAAATTGAAGAAAAAGCCCTTTCCCGATTACTTGAGGAAAACAGAGAAAAAGTACTGGTACTCTCTTTGGGAGGTGGAGCTTTGATATCATCTGCAAACAGAGAACTTATCAAAAATCATACACAGTGCATATATCTTAGGGCATCCCTTGACACACTTACCTCAAGACTGACATCCAGCTACAAGGAAAGGCCTTTGATAGCACCGGACAGAGGCAACATATCCGTTGATTCAATCAAAAGTCTATTTATGGAAAGAGAGCCGGGCTACCTTTACTGCTCCTCTATAACCATAGACGTAGATAATCTCCCGCAAAAAGATATCCTTAAGAGAATCATGGCTGTCATTTAATGCAATGATATCGATTTAGAAAAACTCCTCTACCAACTTAATATCCTTAACCCTCAGTTGAATATTTGCTATGCCCCTATAATAATTCTCGGCTATTGAATAACAGATATCCACAGGATTTCCCGATTTGAGATGATCATAATGCTCAGACCGATTAAAAGCTATCGCTGAGATATGACGATGAAAATCATCCTCCTGTATCAATTCCAACTTAAGATGACCTGCATCAGTTCCAACCTTCCTGCCATTACCATTATCATAAACCCTTTCAGAAATAAAAACGGGTGAGGGATTGCCGGGGCCAAATGGCTGAAACTGTTTCAAAACATTGAAAAACCTTGGAGTAATCTGTCTGAAATCCAAAAAAGCATCAATATTAATAACCGGGGTCAGTATCTCTGCAGTAATTTTTTCTGACACATACTGCTCAAACTTCTTTCTGAAAAGCTCCAGATTCTCCTCTTTTAGTGTTAGACCGGCTGCATACATATGTCCTCCGAAATTCTCCAGCAGGTCTGAACAATGTTCTATAGCTTCATATAAATCAAACCCCGGAATACTTCTGGCAGATCCTGTAATAAATCCGTTGGATTTACAGAGAACAATCGTGGGTCGATAGTAATTCTCCACCAGCCTGGAAGCCACAATACCCAAAACACCTTTATGCCAGTCGGCATTATATACAACAGTTGATTTTTTGTCTTCCAGTGCAATAACCCTTGAAACCATCTCGCTGGCCTGATGAGTTATCTTTCTGTCTTCATGCTTGCGTTCATTGTTATGAATATTGATTGTATCTCCAATAATACGAGCATCATTATCGTTCCTGGAAGTCAGAAGATCAACCGCTGTTCTCCCCGACTCCATCCTTCCTGCCGCATTTATCCTTGGCCCAATTTTAAAGACAATATCATCAATCGTAATCATATGTTTTTCCAATCCGGACAACTTGATAATAGAGAAAAGCCCTTTCCTTGGACCCTGATTGAGCTGCTTTAATCCATAATAAGCAAGAACCCTGTTTTCACCTGTAATTGACACCAAATCCGATGCTATACTCACAACGAGAAGATCAGTAAGAGGAAGCAGGTTGTCAAATGATATACCCTTTAAAGAGGCAAAAGCCTGCATAAATTTGAATCCTACACCACATCCGGAAAGATCGTCAAAAGGATAATTACAATCCACCCTTTTAGGATCAAGGACTGCACAGGCTCCGGGCAACTCTTCATCCGGCAAATGATGATCACATATGATGAAATCAACACCCTTGTCGGCGGCATACTTTACCTTCTCAACAGCCTTTATTCCGCAATCAAGTGCAATTATAAGAGAGAACCCATTCTCAGATGCCCAATCAATACCCTTGTATGATATCCCATAACCTTCGGTATATCTATTTGGTATATAATAATCCAAATACTCCTCTCCATATTTTCGGAGAAAGGAATAAACCAGAGAGACCGCAGTAGTTCCATCTACATCATAGTCCCCGTAGATTAAAATCTTCTCTCTTGTATTCAAGGCTCTCGACAATCTCTCTACCGCCAGATTCATGTCCTTCATCAAGAAAGGATCGTGCAACTGATCCAACTGAGGCCTCAAAAAAGCCCTGGCTTCAGCAGAGCTTTTAATGTTTCTTTGAACCAAAAGATTGGCAAGAGTCTGGTCTACACCAAGTTCAGAAGACAATTGCCTCACTAATGCCGGATTACCCGGTTCTTTTACTATCCATTTTTTATCTACGGCCATATCTTCGCAAAGTTATTCAATAATTTCAAAAATTCATTAAAAATAGTAATTTTGTATTTCGTTAAAAAGACAAACAGAATGGAAATTACCGAGTTCAACGAACAGGAGTCACTCAGAAGAGAGGCCATCAAAAGCATGAGAGAGATTGGGATAGAGCCTTATCCTGCAGAATCATTTGAAGTAAATACAACAGCAAAAACTATAAAGTCCGAATATAAACAGGAGGATGACAGATTTAATAATATATCCATGGCTGGACGCATCATGTCCAGAAGAATCATGGGTGCGGTCTCATTTGCAGAAATTCAGGACGAAACGGGCAGAATTCAGGTTTATATTAAAAGAGATTCCATTTGCCCCGAAGAAGACAAAAGCCTCTACAATACTATTTTCAAAAAACTGTTAGATATAGGAGATATAATCGGAGTAAAAGGATACATATTTATCACCAAGGCCGGAGAGATATCAATATATGCAACAGAACTTAAAGTTCTGAGCAAATCACTAAGGGTGCTTCCTATTGTGAAAGAGAAAGAGGGTAAAATATATGATGCCTTCACCGACCCGGAGCAGAGATACAGGATGAGATATGTAGACCTAATCGTAAACCCTTCAGTAAGAGATGTTTTCATAAAAAGAAGTAAAATAATAGATACAATGCGTCGTTTCTTCAACGATCATGGTTATCTTGAAGTAGAAACCCCTATACTTCAGTCTATTCCGGGAGGTGCTGCAGCAAGACCCTTCATAACACATCACAACGCGCTTGACATCCCCCTCTATTTGAGAATAGCCAATGAATTATACCTTAAACGACTCATTGTTGGCGGATTCTCAGGAGTTTATGAATTTGCCAAAGATTTCCGAAATGAGGGAATGGACAGAACCCACAATCCGGAATTCACAGTTCTGGAAATATATGTTGCCTACAAAGACTACTTCTGGATGATGGATTTCGTGGAGAAGATGATAGAGAAAGTCGCCTTTTCGCTTCACGAGAAGACAAAATTACAGTTAGGAGAACATGAGATAGAGTTCAAGGCTCCCTACAGAAGACTTCCCATGTTGGAAGCCATTAAGGAGTACGCTGGAGTTGATGTCACCGGAATGGGAGAAGAAGAGCTTATCACCACCTGTAAAAAACTTAATGTTCCGACCGACAAAAGCATGGGTGTAGGCAAACTTATAGATGCAATTTTCGGTGAATATTGCGAACATCACCTCATACAACCAACATTCATTACAGACTATCCTGTTGAGACTTCTCCCCTCACAAAAAGACACAGGAATAACCCGGAACTTACTGAAAGGTTTGAACTCTTCGTAAACGGAAAAGAGATAGCAAATGCCTACAGCGAGTTAAATGACCCAGTAGAACAACTTGAAAGGTTCAAGGAACAACTCAAACTTAAAGACAAAGGGGACGATGAAGCAATGTTCATAGATATGGACTTCGTAAAGGCACTGGAGTTCGGCATGCCGCCCACTTCTGGAATGGGAATCGGAATAGATCGACTGGCAATGCTGATGACAAACTCACCTTCAATACAAGAGGTTTTATTCTTTCCTCAGATGAGGCCTGAACAGTCGGAGCAACCAAAGAAAGAAGATGCAAATTGAAATAATAACCTCCCCCTCTAATCCCAAAATAAAAGAGATAGTACTATTAAGGGATAAGTCTAAGGTAAGAAGAGAAAAATCTCTCTTCTCCGTTGAAGGAGAGAGAGAAATCAATGCAGCTCTTGATTCCGGATACAAGGCAAGGATACTTCTTTTCAATTCCCGCATCACAAACATAGATGAAGTCCTTTCCAGATACAAGAGAATAGATCAAACTGAAAAGTGCTCCTTCTACTCCCTTAGTCAAGAGGCCTACTCCAAGATAGCGTTAAGGGAAAGTACAGAAGCGGCCGTTGCTGTTTTCGAATATAAACACCTCACTCTGGAGCAACTTACACTCTCACCCAACCCATTGATAATGGTTGCCGAGAAAGTGGAAAAACCCGGCAACATTGGAGCACTTCTACGAACAGCTGATGCTGTAAACGCCGATGCAGTAGTACTCTGCGACTCTCCAACGGACCTCTTCAATCCCAACATAATAAGGGCCAGTCTGGGCGGAATATTCACAAATAAAGTAATCTCCTGCTCATCAGAAGAGGCCGGCAAATGGCTTAAAGACAACAATATTAAGATCTTTTCTGCACAACTTCAAAATTCGGTATGCTATTTTGAATGTGATATGACAGGAGCTATGGCAGTGATAATGGGATCAGAAGCAGAGGGAGTTTCCTCATACTGGAGAGAGAGGGCGGACCACCACATATATATTCCTATGATGGGAAGAATAGACTCCCTGAATGTATCGGTCTCAGCGGCCATCCTCTGCTACGAAGCTATCAGACAAAGAGAGACAAAATGAAGAAATTCGCACTTATCGGACAAGGCATAGAACACAGTCTCAGTCCATTGTTGTTCAACACACTTTACAGGTCAATCAAAGGCTACAGCTACGACCTTATAGAGGCGGCAACCCTTGAAAAAGGATTGGATTTTTTTTCTGAAATGGGTTACAGCGGAGCTAACATAACAGCTCCTTTTAAAGAAAAAATCCTTGACAAATGCATAAAAATAGACGAATCATCCTCGTCAATAGGAGCCGCAAACCTCATTCTTAACAAAGCTGACGGGATTCATGCATATAATACAGACCACATGGGAGTATCAGGTCCTCTTCTCACCAGAAAAACAGCCTCAGGATCTAAAGCTGTTGTAGCAGGAGCCGGTGGTGCAGCAAGGGCAGCCGTTTATGCCCTTAAAAAAATGGGATTTGAAATCATAATTATAAACAGAACCCAAGACAAAGCACAACTACTTGCAGAGAAAACAGAGTCCCATACTGTACGGACAAGTCAATACAACACTGTACTAAAAGAGTGCGATGTACTGGTATACACAGCTACCGCTCTAATTGAAGATATTGACACCACTGTTTTGAAAGAGGCAATTATTCTTGAAGCAAACTATAAAGACCCCGTACTAAACAATATCCCCTGTAAAGAATATATCAGCGGCAAAGAATGGCTTATACACCAGGCAATACCATCTTTCAAAACAATGACTTGCATTTCACCTATGCCCGATGAACTATTCAAAATAATAAATAATAGGTAATTTTTTTTATCTTTGTCTTCAACAAAAAAAGAGTCATATTATGTCTTTGAATAAAGTAATGCTCATTGGAAATGTGGGAAGGGATCCTGAGGTAAGACATCTTTCAGGAGATTCAGTGGTAGCAAGATTTCCACTGGCGACATCAGAGAAATTCAAAACCAGGAACGGAGATCTCCAAGAGCAAACAGAATGGCACAACATTGTTTGCTGGAGAGCATTGGCAGAACTCACGGAGAAATACATAAGGAAAGGAAGCCGCATCTATATTGAAGGCAGAATCAGAACCAACAGCTGGACAGACAAAAACACAGAAGAAAAGAAATATTCAACTGAGATAGTTGCTGATTCCCTTATTTTTCTCGACAGCAAATCACAAAGCACACCTTACAACAGTCAGGAAAACAACTCCCGGCCAACGTACAACAATTCAACAAGCAATAACAATTCAAAAGTTGACAACTCCCAAGATACCGGGATTGCCGATGATCTTCCATTTTAATTTTTTTAAAACATGAAAATAGATGTATTACTGGGACTCCAATGGGGAGACGAAGGGAAAGGAAAAATCGTGGATGTTCTTGCACAAAACTATCCCATAATTGCACGCTTCCAGGGCGGCCCCAATGCGGGTCATTCTCTTCAATTCGAAGACAAAAAATGCGTTTTGCACTCTATCCCTTCCGGGATTTTCAGAAAAAATTCCAAAAACATAATAGGAAACGGCGTTGTTCTTGATCCCGTGACATTTATGGAAGAGTGCACCAACCTCGAGAAAATGGGAGTACCTGTTAGGGAAAGAATACTTATTTCACGCAAGGCACATCTTATTCTGCCTACACACAGAACTATAGATGCTGCTTCTGAAAATTCAAAAGGCACTTCCAAAATTGGATCAACTCTCAAGGGTATTGGACCCACATACATGGATAAAACAGGAAGGAACGGATTAAGAGTCGGAGATATTGAAGCATCCGACTTCAGGGAGAGATTTTACAACCTCAAAAATAAACACATCTCATTCCTTAAACAATTCGATTTTTCATACGATCCCGACCAGAATGAAACAAAATGGTTTGAAGCGACTGAATATCTCAAAACATTTTCTTTAATCGACGGGGAATATATCATCAATCAATATCTTAGCGACAACAAAAGGATACTGGCCGAAGGTGCACAAGGTTCACTTCTTGACATAGACTACGGATCCTATCCTTTTGTCACATCTTCCTCCACCCTCAGCGCCGGAGCATGCACTGGTTTAGGATTTGCACCCAACAAAATAGGAAAGATATCCGGTATCTTCAAAGCATACTGCACCAGAGTGGGCAGTGGTCCATTCCCCACCGAACTTCACGACGATGCCGGAGAGCTTCTACGCAAAATGGGAGCTGAATTCGGATCCACGACAGGAAGGCCCAGAAGGACAGGATGGCTGGACCTGGTTGCTCTGAAATATGCAGTAATGTTAAACGGTGTTGATAACCTTATAATGATGAAGGCAGATGTCCTTGACTCATTCGACACAATTAAGATAGCCGTTCAATACGAAATAAACGGAGAGAAACAAGATACTGTTCCGTTTGATACTTTTGCCAATATAAAGCCTGTATATAAAGACTTTAAAGGATGGAAAAGGGATCTTACAAAAGTTACCAAAGAGGAGGATCTTCCATTCGAATTTATGAGTTATGTCCGCTTTATCGAAAAAGAGGTCGGAGTACCGATATCCGTAATATCACTCGGCCCCGACAGAGAACAAACAATTATAAGATAAAACTACTTAACAATTAATCAAATGAAAACTCCTTCAGTACAACTAAGAGACTCTGCACCCATCAGATGGATGATGCTTCTGCTGGTTGCATTCACCATGTTTGCAGCATACGTGGTTTCGGATGTATTCTCACCTCTCCAGACAATGCTGGAAAAACACAACATGTGGAATCCATCAGAATACGGATGGTTTGCCGGATCATACTCCATCTTCAATGTATTTCTGGGCATGCTGATATTCGGCGGTCTTATCCTTGACAGAAAAGGGATAAGATTCAGCGGAATACTATCATGTATACTTATGGTAGTGGGTATAGTCGTAAAGTATTGGGCAGTATCCAATGATGCTCTCCTTGATAGCACAATGACCTTCTTGGGCGATGAGTACAAGATGCAAGTTGTTTGGGCTGTGGTCGGATTTGGAATATTCGGAGTTGGAGCAGAGGTTGCCGGGATTACCGTAAGTAAATCCATTGTAAAATGGTTTAAAGGAAAAGAATTAGCCCTTGCAATGGGGATGCAACTATCCCTCGCACGTCTCGGATCAGCAGCAGCTCTTGCCTTTTCACCGATGATAGCAGCCCGCTACAGCAGTGTCAGTTCTCCGGTTATGGTAGGTCTGATCCTGCTTCTGCTGGGAGGAATATCATTTGTTGTATACTCCATATATGACAAAAAACTTGACACACAAATCAAGGCAGACGAACTCGAACCTGAAGAATCTTTCAATGCAAAGGATGTGAAAGCAGTTCTCAATAACAAGGGATTCTGGCTGATAGCAATTCTGTGCGTAGTATTTTACTCTGCCGTATTCCCGTTCCTCAAATATGCAGCAGGTCTTATGGAATTCAAGTTCGGGGTTGACCCAAAACTTGCAGGACTTATTCCAAGCATGTTGCCATTCGGAGCCATTGTTCTCACACCACTATTCGGACGTATCTATGACAAGATAGGACATGGAGCAGACCTCATGATTGGTGGATCAGTTTTGCTCGTTTCTGTTCATATATTGTTTGCAATGCCATTTATCGACCAATGGTGGATGGCAATTATACTTATGATTCTACTGGGTATAGCTTTCTCGATGGTACCATCTGCAATGTGGCCGTCACTTGCCAAGATAATGCCTGAGAGACAACTCGGAACAACTTACGCACTCACATTCTATATTCAGAACATCGGCCTGATGCTAGTGCCAATTATGGTTGGAAATGTTCTAAACAGTGATCTGAGCATAGTAGGAACTATAGTAAAAGATGGAAGTACTGTAAACAAATACGATTATACCATTGTTATGTCAATATTCGCCGCAATATGCTCCATTGCAGTTATTGTATCACTAGTTCTCAAAGTAATAGACAAGAAAATGGGATACAACCTGCAATTCGCAAACATCGAAAAGGAAGCAGAAAAACAAAAAGACTAATATTGTTATAATGAATCTCCTCACCAACATAAACTCACCGGAAGATCTCAAGAAATTATCTTTAGATCAACTTACGGAGCTCTGCAAAGAGCTCCGGGAGTTTATAGTTGATGCTTGTGCAGACAACCCCGGTCATATTGGGGCAAGTTTAGGTGCAATCGAACTTACCATAGCACTTCACTACGCCTTTAATTTACCACAAGACAAGATTATATGGGATGTAGGCCATCAGGCCTATGCACATAAAATAATCACCGGAAGAAGAGAAGCTTTTATAAACAACCGTAAATACAAAGGAATAAGCGGATTTCCAAAAATAAAAGAGTCTGTTTATGATGCTTTTGGTGTAGGTCACTCATCTACTTCCATTTCAGCTGCACTCGGTATGGCAATTGCGGCACAAAAGGATGGTTCCAAGGAAAAAGTAGTAGCAGTTATTGGAGACGGGGCACTCACAGGAGGCCTTGCCTACGAAGGACTTAACAATGCAGGTGCACTAAATAACGACATCCTTGTTGTCCTGAATGACAATCAGATTTCAATAGACCCCAATGTGGGTGCACTTCACAATTATCTTCTCAAAATAACCACTTCTCACCTCTACAACGAAACAAAAAATCGTGTGTGGAGATCCTTGGGGTCTGCCAAATTAAAGAGAATTTTCAGGAACTTTATGTTCAGCACCAAGATGGCTTTCTTCAGAAGAGCCTCAATATTTGAATCACTTGGATTTAGATATTTCGGAGTAATTGACGGGCACAACCTGCCCCTACTTATAAAAAGGATTCAAAATATTAAAGAGATTCCCGGCCCGAAGATACTTCATGTAATCACAAAGAAAGGAAAAGGATATGCTCCTGCAGAGAATGACCAGACTTTATGGCACGCACCCGGCACATTCGACAAAACTACCGGCAAGAGAATAATCAACAAACTGGAAAAAAGAGATAAATATCAGGATATTTTCGGCGAGACACTACTCAGACTTGCAAAAAACAACGAAAAAATCTACGGTATTACCCCGGCAATGCCTTCAGGATCCTCTATGAACATAATCATGAAAGAGATGCCTGAGAGAGCTTTTGATGTAGGAATAGCCGAACAGCACGCAGTGACTTTCTCAGCCGGCATGGCTGCCAGAGGCCTTCTGCCTTACTGCAATATATACTCCAGTTTCATACAAAGAGCCTACGACAGTGTAATTCATGACGTTGCAACCCAAGACCTCAAGGTTATTTTCTGTCTGGACAGAGGAGGTATAGTGGGTGAAGATGGTGCAACCCATCATGGAGTTTTTGATATGGCAGCATTCCGATGCATACCAAACCTTACTATCTTCTCTCCCCTTAATGAAATTGAACTCAAGGACATTATGTACTCCGTTCAAGCACCGGAATATGGAGCGACAATCATAAGATATCCCAGAGGTTATGCCCAAGGGCTCCAATGGCGAAACGGCTTTTCAAATATACCATTGGGGAAAGCCGTACTTATGAATAAAGGAAAACATATTGCAATACTCACTATAGGTCCGGTGGGTAACGCAGCTGCCTCTGCAATATTGAGAGCAAAAAAATCAGGTATCAACCCACTCCACTATAACATGCGCTTCCTGAAACCAATAGACACAGAAGCACTGGACAACGTGATAAAGGATTGTAACAAAATCATCACGGTAGAAGATGGAAGTGTCAAAGGAGGTCTCTACTCAGCAGTTTGCGAATATATTACATCTACAGGGTACAACAAAATTAAAGTAACCGGGTTAGGCGTTCCGGACAGATTCATAGAGCAGGGTTCTGTCCCTCTTCTTACAAAAGAGTGCGGTTATGACGAAGATAGTATCTTTAACACATTGTTGAATGTCGCACAGGAGAAATAGACATAACCGATCTTATCCTTCAGACAAATATGCCCGCTTAAGGCCAAAACACAGGCAGCATCAGCACTACGAATATACTACTGAACAATCTGACAGACTAGATTATTACCTCACTCACCCTTTATGGGGACTTCTCTCATTCATTCTTATTATCTGGCTCATATTTTATGCCACATTCACTCTTGGATCCTACCCTCAGACAGGAATTGAATGGATTATGGACTCAGGAGCCAGATACATCAGCGAAACAATGGATCACGGATGGTTTACCGACTTTCTTACACAAGGGGTTATTATGGGTGTCGGAAGCGTCCTGGCCTTCTTACCCAATATTCTTATCCTGTTCTTCTTTTTATCTCTTCTGCAGGAGACAGAATACATATCCAGGGCTGCCACTGTTATGGACCGTTACATGCACAAGATAGGACTTCATGGAAGTTCATTCATCCCTTTGCTGATGGGATTCGGATGCAATGTACCGGCTATTATGGCTACACGCACAATCCGAAGAAAATCCGACAGAATACTGACCATGCTGATGATCCCCTACATACCATGCAGTGCAAGAATACCCACTTTTCTTCTATTCTCCGGGATTTTTTTTCCTCATAACCAGACTCTTGTACTCAGCCTGCTCTACTTCGGAGGTATTCTCACCGGAATTCTCATGGCTATACTGTTCAAAAAAATCTTCTTCAATTTCGGAATCAGGGACTACTCAATTCCACTACCCAGATACAGGCGCCCCTCACTCTTTTACTCTGTATATAATATGTGGAATGCTGCATGGCAATACCTGAAAAAAATAGGTACTGTTGTACTACTTGCAGTAATAGTTGTTTGGGGTCTTAACTACTTTCCCCTAGAAAATCAAAACGACACAAACGATAAACGCGTGTCATACCTCGAACAATTTGGAAAAATGGTTGAACCTACTCTTAAACCACTTGGATTCGACTGGAAAATGAGTGTAAGCCTTATCACCGGCATAACTGCTAAAGAATTTATAATTAGTACATTAGGCGTCGTGTATGAGGCCGAAGATAATAATGGAGAAGAGATCAATACATCACTTATGGCCAGGATAAAAGAGGAGAAAGTGTTCAACAAGGCAAATGCTCTGTCATTTATGATATTTTCATTGCTATATATGCCATGCGTTGCAACTGCATTTACCATAAAGAAAGAGACCGGTACATGGAAATGGGCGCTGATATCAATTATTACCACCGTCGCAGTTGCCTGGATTGCAGGATTTGCCGCATACCGATTAGGATTGATACTTTTGTTATAACTGTCCGAATAAAATTATGAAAATAAATCTTCAATTTTTTTGGAGTTTAATCAAAAACATATATCTTTGCAGTCCCCAAAAAGAGGCGGGGATTGACATTTTGCCGATGTAGCTCAGTTGGCCAGAGCAGCTGATTTGTAATCAGCTGGTCGGGGGTTCGAATCCCTCCATCGGCTCTAAAAGTTTTTTGAAATTTTTATAAAGGGGAGATACCAAAGTGGCCAACTGGGGCAGACTGTAAATCTGCTGGCTTACGCCTTCGTAGGTTCGAATCCTGCTCTCCCCACATTTTTGTTGTATTATTAAGCGGAAGTAGCTCAGTCGGTAGAGCATCAGCCTTCCAAGCTGAGGGTCGCGGGTTCGAATCTCGTCTTCCGCTCTTTTTTAGGTAAGCCAGTGTAGCTCAGAGGTAGAGCGCTTCCTTGGTAAGGAAGAGGTCACGGGTTCAATTCCCGTCACCGGCTCTACAAGTGTGCAAAAAATTAATTATAATTAAAATTCTATTATTATGGCAAAAGAAACTTTTAAAAGGGACAAGCCACACGTAAACATTGGTACCATTGGTCACGTAGACCACGGTAAGACCACTTTGACTGCGGCTATCACTACAGTGCTTGCAAGAAAGGGTCTTTCGGAAATTCGTTCGTTCGACTCTATCGACAACGCTCCGGAAGAAAAAGAGCGTGGTATTACTATTAACACAGCTCACGTTGAGTATCAAACTGACGCTCGTCACTATGCTCACGTTGACTGTCCCGGTCACGCCGACTACGTTAAGAACATGGTTACAGGTGCTGCCCAGATGGATGGTGCCATTCTCGTAGTTGCAGCAACAGACGGACCTATGCCTCAAACTCGTGAGCACATTCTGCTTGCACGTCAGGTAAATGTTCCTAAAATTGTTGTGTTCCTTAATAAAGTTGATATAGTAGACGATCCCGAGATGATTGACCTTGTAGAGATGGAAGTTCGTGAACTTCTCAGCTTCTACAACTTCGACGGAGATAATACACCTGTACTTCGCGGTTCTGCACTTGGTGCTCTAAACGGAGACTCACAGTGGGAAGATGTGATAATGGATCTTATGAAGCACGTGGATGAGTACATCCCTGTTCCTCCTCGTGAAAACGAGAAGCCATTCCTTATGCCTGTAGAAGATGTATTCTCAATAACAGGACGTGGTACTGTAGCAACTGGTCGTATCGAGACTGGAGTTATCACCACCGGAGAGGAGATCCAAATCATTGGTCTTGGCGAAGAGCCTAAGAAATCCACAGTTACAGGAGTAGAGATGTTCCGTAAGATTCTTGACAGAGGAGAAGCCGGAGACAACGTTGGTCTGCTTCTTCGCGGTATCGACAAAAAAGAGATCAAGCGTGGTCAGGTTATCGCCAAGCCAGGTACAATAACTCCTCACAAGAAATTCAAAGCTGAGATTTATGTACTCAAGAAAGATGAAGGTGGCCGTCACACTCCTTTCCACAATAAATACCGTCCACAATTCTTCATCCGTACACTGGATGTTACCGGAGAGATAATGCTTCCTGAAGGAACTGAAATGGTAATGCCGGGAGATAACGTAACTATTACTGTTGAACTTATCTACCCTGTAGCCATCAACCAAGGTCTTCGTTTCGCTATACGTGAAGGCGGAAGAACCGTAGGAGCAGGACAGGTAACTGAACTTATGGACTAATTGAAATACTACATAGATAGCTGTTCTAATGGACAGCTATCTTGTATATTCAACAATATTCAATCAATAGTCAGTTTAGGGGCATAGTTCAAGGGTAGAATAGCGGTCTCCAAAACCGTTGATGGGCGTTCGAATCGCTCTGCCCCTGCAACACTGATGGTTACGCGTCAGTTGTTATAATAAACAAGCCGGAACAAAGCTTCCATTGTGACCGGCTGTAATTATACAGAAATGAACAAAATTAGATTGTACTTTCAGGAATCGTACACTGAGTTAGTTAAAAAAGTGAGTTGGCCAACATGGTCACAACTTCAGAATTCTGCCATCGTAGTGATGATTGCATCTCTGATTTTCGCTTTGGTCATATTTGGTATGGACCTGGGGTTCAGAAACATTATGACTTTCATCTACAACATGCTGTACTAGTCTTATGAGTGATATTTCCAAAAAATGGTATGTCGTAAGGGCAGCCGGTGGTAAAGAAAAAAAAGCCAAAGAATACATAGAAAATGAAGTCAAAAGATTAAATCTTGAAGACTTTGTTTCTCAGGTTCTCATTCCTACGGAAAAAATCTACCAGGTAAAAAATGGTAAGAAAGTAAGTATGGAGAGAATTTTCTATCCCGGCTATATCCTTATCGAGGCAACTCTTACGGGAGAAATCCAACACCTTATAAGAAATCTTCCTCATGTTTCAGGTTTTCTTACAGAGAAAAAATCTGGCAAAGATAAAGAACCTGTTCCTTTGCGTGACTCAGAAGTTAATAGAATTCTCGGAAGAGTCGATGAACTTGCAGAGAAAGAGGAAGAGAACATAACTCCATTCATAATCGGAGAACCTGTTAAAGTGATCGATGGTCCTTTTAACGGATTTGACGGTACTGTAGAGGAGATTATGGAAGATAAGAAAAAGCTTAAGGTGATGGTAAAGATTTTTGGAAGAAAAACTCTTCTGGAACTTAATTTTGTTCAAGTAATTAAAGAATAATAAATCAATAATCATTATGGCTAAAGAAGTTGCCGCTCTCATTAAATTGCAGATTAAAGGCGGAGCAGCCAACCCCTCACCCCCGGTAGGACCTGCATTAGGTTCTAAAGGTGTGAACATAATGGATTTTTGTAAGCAATTTAATGCCCGCACTCAGGATAGGGCCGGTAAGGTATTACCCGTCATTATTACTGTTTTCAGTGACAAATCATTTTCGTTCATTGTAAAACAACCTCCTGTTGCGGTTCAACTTAAAGAGGCTGCAAAGATCCAGTCAGGTTCGGCTGAACCTAACCGAAAAAAAGTAGGCTCTGTGACATGGGAACAGATCCGGGAGATAGCTGCAGACAAAATGCCCGACATGAATGCATTCACTATTAAGTCTGCCATGAACATGGTAGCTGGTACAGCACGAAGCATGGGTTTAACAGTTACCGGGGATTTTCCCGAAGATGTAAAATAGAAAAAATCCTGCGATAATGAGTAAGCTAACAAAAAATCAGAAAAACGTATACGCCAAGGTAGACTCCAACAAGCATTACAAGCTCTCGGAAGCATGCAAACTGGTAAAAGATGTATCTTACACCAAGTTTGATGCCTCAGTTGATATTGCAGTGCGTCTCGGAGTTGATCCAAGAAAAGCGAATCAGATGGTGCGAGGCGTTGTGACACTTCCGCACGGAACAGGTAAAACTGTACGTGTACTGGTACTTTGTACCCCTGACAAAGAGGCCGAAGCAACAGCTGCAGGAGCAGAATATGTAGGACTTGACGAATACATAGACAAAATAAAAGGCGGATGGACAGATGTAGATGTTATTATTTGTACTCCATCTGTCATGGCTAAAATTGGTCCTATCGGTAGGATACTCGGTCCAAGAGGCTTAATGCCAAATCCCAAGACCGGAACGGTCACTATGGATGTGGGCAAAGCTGTAACCGAGGTAAAAGCCGGTAAAATAGACTTTAAGGTAGACAAAACCGGAATTGTACACGCTTCCATTGGTAAAGTTTCATTTGATCCCGAGAAGCTGGTCGAAAACGCCAAAGAGTTTCTTAACACTATTATGAAACTCAAACCTCAGGCCCTCAAAGGAACCTATGTGAAGAGTATATTCCTCTCATCTACTATGAGTCCAGGTATTAACATTGATAGCAAAGCAATCAGTGCTGCTGAGTAAATAAATAATGTTTTATGAGAAAAGAAGAAAAAAAACAAATTATTGAGAGTCTGGCAGCACAATTCAAAGTAACACCCGATTTTTATATTACTGATATCTCGGGTCTAAATGCGGAAAAAACCGCTATGTTACGTCGTGCTTGCTTTGAAAAAGAGATAAAGCTGAGCGTGGTAAAAAACACTTTGCTCAAGAAAGCTTTAGAACAATCAGAGCTAACAGACTCAGAGGCATTGTTTCCTATATTGGAAGGACCAACTGCAGTTATGTTCACCGATACGGTAAATGCTCCTGCAAAACTCATCAAAGAGTTCGGCAAAGAGCACGGGAAACCTGTTCTAAAGGGAGCACTTGTTCAAGAGTGTGCCTATGTGGGAGAAGACCAACTGGATACTCTTGTCTCAATCAAGTCACGTGAAGAGCTCATCGGTGATATTATCGGTCTGCTTCAGTCGCCTGTTAAGAATGTTGTTTCCGCCCTCAAAGCTAATGGCGGAGAGAAAATTGCCGGCATAGTAAAGACCCTTGCAGAAAAAGAATAAAAGAATATTAATCATTTTAAAACAATTATAACCATGGCAGATATCAAGAAATTTGCAGAAGAACTAGTTAACCTGTCTGTTAAAGAAGTACAAGAATTAGCACAAATCCTCAAAGACGAATATGGAATTGAGCCTGCTGCAGCAGCTGTTGCAGTAGCAGGTCCAGCAGCCGGTGGTGCTGCGGAAGAAGCAGAACAAACTGAATTTGATGTTGTTCTTGTTTCTCCTGGTCAGGCTAAACTTCAAATAGTTAAAGTAGTTAAAGAGATTACAGGACTTGGTCTTAAAGAATCCAAAGAGCTTGTAGATGCAGCTCCTAAAGCAATCAAAGAAAAAGTATCTAAAGCAGAAGCAGAGCAAGTTAAATCACAGATCGAAGAAGCGGGCGGAGAAGTTGAAATTAAATAACTCCACAACCCGTAAATCGGGGAACATCATCAGGTTTAGAGCCGGACAAAGGCTCTAAACCTTTTTGTCGTTATTTTATTTTATTCTCAACCAATCCGAACAAAATGTCGCAAAAAAATATAAATCAGCGGATTACATTCGCAACTTCTAAATCCCTTCTGGATTATCCGGATTTCTTAGAAGTTCAGTTGAAATCGTTTAAAGATTTCTTCCAGCTTGAGACAACACCGGAAAACCGGGAAAACGAAGGTCTCTATAAAGTCTTTCAGGAAATATTTCCCATCACTGATACACGCAACAACTTCGTACTGGAGTTCATTGACTACTTTATAGATCCACCCCGCTATTCCATTGAAGAGTGTCTTGACAGAGGCCTTACATACAGCGTTCCTCTAAAGGCGAAACTTAAACTATACTGTACCGACCCGGAGCATGAAGACTTTGATACGGTAATACAGGATGTCTATCTGGGAACTATTCCATATATGACACCCAGAGGAACATTTGTAATAAACGGATCAGAAAGAATAGTAGTATCACAACTACACCGCTCTCCCGGTGTATTTTTTGGACAGAGCCTTCACGCCAACGGCACCAAACTTTACTCCGCAAGAATAATTCCATTTAAAGGATCATGGATAGAGTTCGCAACTGACATAAACAATGTTATGTATGCCTACATCGACCGTAAGAAGAAACTTCCGGTCACTACCCTGCTAAGAGCCATTGGTTATGAAGGAGACAAGGATATTCTTGATATTTTCGGGCTGGCAAATGAGGTAAAAGCCAATAAAACAAACCTCAAAAAACATATCGGAAGCAGGCTTGCAGCCAGAGTGCTCAAAACTTGGAATGAAGACTTTGTAGACGAAGAGACCGGAGAGGTTGTATATATTGAGAGAAACGAGATTGTAATAGAGAGAGAAGTTGTACTTGAAGAAGATCATGTAGATCTTATTCTTGATTCAGGAGTAGATACAATACTCGTACACAAAGATGATGCAAATGTAAATGACTATGCAATCATCCACAACACACTCCAGAAAGACCAGACAAACTCAGAGAAAGAGGCAATTTTCTATACATACCGACAACTCAGGAATTCAGAACCACCTGACGAAGCAACCGCAAGAGATGTTATAGACAAACTGTTTTTCTCCGATAAAAGATATGACCTGGGACAGGTTGGAAGATACCGCCTTAACCGCAAACTCAATTTAAATGAGTCAGAAGACACCAGGGTCTTAACTAAAAAGGATATAATTGAAATTATTAAATATCTTATACAGCTTATCAACTCCAAAGCTGTGGTTGACGATATAGACCACTTGAGCAACAGGAGAATAAGGACTGTAGGAGAGCAACTAGCCAATCAATTCAGTGTAGGTCTTTCACGTATGGCCCGCACCATCAGAGAGAGAATGAACGTTAGGGATAATGAAGTGTTCACTCCAATTGACCTAATAAATGCCAAAACCCTTTCGTCTGTAATCAACTCATTTTTCGGAACAAGTCAGCTTTCACAATTTATGGATCAGACTAACCCTCTGGCAGAGATGACTCACAAAAGAAGGCTCTCTGCACTCGGTCCGGGTGGTCTGTCAAGGGACAGGGCAGGTTTCGAAGTTCGTGACGTACACTACACACACTACGGACGTCTTTGCCCCATTGAAACTCCGGAAGGCCCAAATATCGGTCTCATATCATCCCTTTGCGTATACGCCAAAATAAATGACCTGGGCTTTATTGAGACACCCTACAGAAAAGTTGAAGACGGCAAAGTAGACTTGACAGGCAAAGGAATCACATACATGAGTGCAGAGGAAGAAGAGGAGAAAATGGTTGCTCAGGCCAATGTAAACATAAACGATCAGGGACTTATAACAGACGACAGAATTAAGTGTCGTTTTGAAGCAGACTATCCTGTAGTAGGCAAAGAAGAGGTACACCTTGTGGACGTTGCACCCAACCAGATAGCATCCGTCGCAGCCTCACTTATCCCTTTCCTTGAACACGATGACGCCAACCGTGCTCTGATGGGATCAAACATGATGAGACAAGCCGTTCCCCTTATTAAGCCTGAGGCACCAATAGTAGGAACCGGCCTTGAAGGACCGGTTGTACAAGACTCCCGCATACAGATCACTGCCAGAAGCAAAGGAGAAGTAGTTTATGTAGATGCCAAGGAGATACACCTCAAGTACGAGATGAGCGAAACAGAGAGGTTTGTGAGCTTCGATCCCGAAGTCACCGTATACAGGCTTCCCCTATATCGCAAGACTAATCAGAACACTTCAGTTACCCTTAAGCCAATCGTCAAAAAAGGGCAAAAGGTTGACAAAGGAGAAGTTCTTACAGAGGGATATGCAACAGAACAAGGAGAACTGGCTTTGGGAAGAAACCTTAAAGTGGCATTCATGCCATGGCAGGGTTATAACTTCGAGGATGCCATTGTAATCTCGGAGAGACTTCTCCGTGAAGATGTCTTCACATCAATCCACGTAGACGAATACATAATGGAAGTAAGGGATACAAAAAGAGGTATGGAAGAACTCACCTCAGACATCCCTAACGTCAGCGAAGAGGCAACAAAGGATCTTGATGAGAACGGAATAATCAGAATCGGAGCAAATGTAGAACCCGGTGACATTCTTATAGGCAAAATCACTCCAAAGGGTGAAACCGATCCGTCACCCGAGGAGAAACTGCTCCGGGCAATATTCGGAGATAAAGCCGGAGATGTAAAAGATGCATCACTTAAAGCCTCTCCATCACTAAGAGGTACAGTTATAGATAAACGACTCTTTTCCAGAATATCAAAAGAGAGTACAAAAAAAGGGAAAAACGTTTCCAAGAATCAGATACTTCAGGCAGAAGAGAACTTCTCAAGGAAAGCAGGACATCTTAGAAACAACTTTCTCGAGAGACTATCGGCGCTACTCCATAACAAACTTTCACAAGGAGTCACAGACCTTTATGGTACTGAGATAATCCCTGAAGGCTCAGACTTCAAAATAGCAGAGCTGGATAAGATTGATTACGAAAACATCAATCCTACTAAGTGGACATCCGATAAACATACAAACAACCTCATCAAACTACTGATAAATAATTATCTAATAGCTCATAAAGAGTTTGATGCAGAGCTCAAACGTATAAAATACAACCTCACAATCGGAGACGAACTACCCACCGGAATAATGCAACTTGCCAAAGTGTATATTGCTAAGAAGAGGAAGATTAGAGTAGGTGATAAAATGGCAGGTAGACACGGGAACAAGGGTATAGTAGCCAAAGTTGTAAGAGATGAGGATATGCCATTCCTAGAGAACGGTTCTATTGTAGACATCGTTCTTAATCCTCTCGGTGTACCATCCAGAATGAACCTGGGTCAGATATACGAAACTGTTCTCGGATGGGCAGGGCACGAGCTAGGCACTAAGTTCAGCACACCAATCTTTGATGGAGCAGAACTGGATGAGATCAATGATTTTACAGACAAAGCGGGAGTTCCACGCTATGGAAAAACTTATCTGCGTGATGGAGGCACCGGTGATCTTTTCGATCAACCTGCTACCGTGGGTATTATTTATATGCTGAAACTCGGCCACATGGTAGACGACAAGATGCACGCGCGCTCCATAGGACCATACTCTCTCATAACTCAACAACCACTTGGAGGTAAGGCACAATTCGGTGGACAAAGATTTGGAGAGATGGAGGTATGGGCACTTGAAGCATTCGGGGCCTCCAATATACTTCAGGAGATACTTACTATAAAATCAGATGATGTAACCGGAAGATCCCGTGCATATGAGGCAATTGTCAAGGGCGACCCTATGCCTGCCGCAGGCATTCCTGAGTCACTGAATGTTCTTCTCCACGAGCTGAGAGGCCTTGGGCTGAGCATCAACCTTGATTAATATTTCACAATTAGATAATCTTTGAATAAGAACAATATGTCTACAAAGAAAGATATAAAGGTAAAAAGTAATTTTAACCAGATTTCGATCAGCCTTGCCTCTCCCGAAGAGATTCTGGAAAGATCTTCCGGCGAAGTTTTAAAACCGGAAACAGTCAACTACAGGACCTATAAACCAGAGAGAGACGGACTATTCTGTGAAAGGATATTCGGTCCTTCAAAAGACTATGAGTGTCACTGTGGAAAATATAAAAGAATCCGATACCGCGGAATAGTCTGCGACAGGTGTGGGGTGGAAGTAACAGAGAAAAAGGTAAGAAGGGAGAGGATGGGTCACATAGCCCTGACCGTACCTGTTGCACACATCTGGTATTTCCGTAGCACTCCCAATAAAATAGGATATCTGCTTGGTATTCCCTCCAAAAAGTTGGAATCAATAATCTACTACGAAAGATACGTCGTGATCCAGCCGGGTGTAACAGCCACAGATGGAGTAAAAGCTCTCGATTTTCTTACAGAAGATGAGTATCTTGCCATACTAGATTCACTTCCCAAAGACAACCAGCACCTTGACGACAGCGATCCCAACAAATTCCTGGCAGGAATGGGTGCTGAGGCAATATACAAAATGCTATCCACAATTAACCTTGACGATTTATCCTACGAGCTTCGTCATAAGACAGAAACAGAGACATCTCAGCAAAGAAAAGCAGAGGCACTTAAACGCCTGAGTGTAGTGGAAGCTTTCAGGGAGTCAAAAGAAGTTAACAATCCGGAATGGATGATACTAAAGGTAATTCCGGTTATCCCACCTGAATTGCGTCCTCTTGTTCCTCTGGATGGCGGCAGATTTGCCACTTCCGACCTTAACGACCTCTACAGAAGAGTAATCATAAGAAACAATCGACTTAAGAGGTTGATAGAGATTAAAGCTCCCGAAGTTATTCTACGTAATGAAAAGAGAATGCTTCAGGAGGCTGTGGATTCACTCTTTGACAATTCAAGAAAATCAAATGCTGTCAAAACAGAAGCCAACCGTACTCTCAAATCTTTATCAGATAGTTTAAAGGGGAAACAGGGAAGATTCCGTCAGAATCTTCTCGGTAAAAGAGTAGACTACTCTGCACGTTCTGTTATTGTCGTCGGTCCGGAATTGAAAATGCACGAATGCGGAATACCCAAAGATATGGCTGCAGAGCTTTTCAAACCTTTCGTAATAAGGAAACTTATTGAAAGAGGTATCGTAAAGACTGTAAAATCAGCCAAAAAAATAGTTGATCGCAAAGATCCGGTTATCTGGGACATACTGGAGAATGTAATGAAAGGGCACCCCGTGATGCTAAACCGTGCTCCTACCCTTCACAGATTAGGTATTCAAGCCTTTCAACCCAAATTAATTGAAGGAAAAGCAATACAGCTTCACCCTCTTTCATGTACGGCCTTCAACGCAGACTTTGACGGTGACCAAATGGCTGTCCACCTTCCACTGGGTAATGCAGCGATTCTTGAAGCACAGCTTCTTATGCTTGGTTCTCACAATATTCTAAACCCTGCAAACGGAGCACCTATTACAGTCCCTTCACAAGACATGGTTCTGGGTCTTTACTACATAACCAAAGCAAGACCTGGGTCTAAAGGAGAAGGAATGAAATTCTACGGGGCAGAAGAGGTCATAATAGGATACAACGAAGGAAGAGTTGCTCTTCATACAGAGATAGAGGTACGTCTTCCAAAAGACTACTCCGATCTTTCTAAAGGAGGAATGATGGTAAAAACCACAGTCGGAAGAGTACTTTTCAACCAATCCGTACCTCCGGAAGTGGGATATATCAACGAGATCCTTACAAAAAAATCACTTAGAGATATCATTGGAAAAGTTCTTAAGAGATGCGGAGTTGCAAGAACAGCACAATTCCTTGATGACATCAAAGAGATAGGTTTTAAGATGGCATACAAAGGAGGACTCTCTTTCAACCTTGAAGATGTAATAATTCCCGAAGAGAAGACAACACTAATTGAAGAAGGATACAAACAAGTGGAAAATATCCTCTTCTCATATAATAATGGTCTTATTACCAACAACGAAAGGTACAATCAGATAATTGACATATGGACCTCTACCAACTCTAAACTCACCAACATGGTAGAGAAGAGAATTGCATCAGACAGACAAGGATTCAATCCTGTTTACATGATGCTTCATTCAGGTGCGAGGGGTTCAAAAGAGCAGATACGTCAGCTTTCAGGTATGAGGGGTTTGATGGCAAAACCACAAAAATCTGGTTCCAGCTCTGCAGAGATTATTGAGAACCCTATCCTATCCAACTTCAAGGAGGGACTTTCAGTTCTTGAATACTTTATCTCAACACACGGGGCCAGAAAAGGTCTTGCCGACACAGCACTTAAGACAGCTGATGCCGGATACCTCACCAGAAGACTTGTTGATGTTTCACATGATGTTATTATCTCTGAAGATGATTGCGGAACACTCAGAGGTCTTGTTGCCACTGCTATCAAGAATAAGGACGAGATAGTTGAATCACTATATGACAGAATACTGGGAAGAACCTCAGTTCATGACATATACAATCCACTGACAGGAGAGAAGATTGTAGAAACAGGCGAAGAGATTACCGAAGAGATAGCTACACTTATCGAAACACTACCAATCGAACATGTAGAGATAAGATCAGTGCTTACATGTGAATCCAAAAAAGGCGTATGTGCCAAATGTTATGGAAGGAATCTCGCCAGAGGAAAAATGGTGGAGATTGGAGAAGTTGTAGGTGTTATTGCTGCACAATCAATTGGTGAGCCGGGAACACAGCTTACCCTTCGGACATTCCACGTCGGAGGTACTGCATCCAGCATCGCTTCAGAAAACGAAATAGTGGCCAGATATGATGGTCGCCTCGAATTTGAAGAATTGCGAACACTCATAAAAGAGGATGCAATCGGAGAAAAGAGCGAACTTGTAATTGGTCGCACAGCAGAAATGCGCATTGTTGATGTGAACACAGGAATAGTACTCTCAAACCACAACATTCCTTACGGTGCCACACTATACAAAAAGAACGGTGATTCAGTAAAAAAAGGAGACAAAATCTGCGAATGGGATGCCTATAATGCACTTACCATTGCTGAAACAAGTGGTAAGATTGTCTTCGACAACCTTATTGAAGGAGTGACATACCGCGAAGAGGCATCAGACGAATTCTCTCTCCACAAGGAGAAAGTAGTGATTGAATCTCGCGACAAGTCAAAAAACCCAACCATTCGTATTATTGACGAAAACAAGCAGGAACTCAGACAATATAACCTACCTGTAGGAGCTCATATTATAGTAGAAAACGGAAAAGAGATCAAAGCAGGAGATATAATCGTCAAAATTCCAAGAGCAATCGGCAAGTCCGGCGATATCACCGGAGGTCTTCCCAGAGTAACAGAATTGTTTGAAGCCCGTAATCCATCCAACCCTGCTGTTGTTTCAGCAATCAATGGAGAGATTCAAATGGGTAAGATAAAACGTGGTAACAGAGAGATAATCATCAAATCCAGAACAGGAGAAGAGATGCGTTACCTTGTTCCGCTTTCCAAACAAATTCTTGTTCAAGAAAATGACTATGTGAGAGCAGGAATGGCATTATCCGACGGAGCCATATCTCCGACAGATATACTGGCAATCCAGGGCCCTACTAAAGTTCAGGAATACATTGTCAACGAAATACAGGAAGTGTACAGAATGCAGGGAGTAAAGATTAACGATAAGCACTTTGAAATCATTGTAAGACAGATGATGCGCAAACTGGAGATCGTTGATCCTGGAGATACCAGATTCCTTCCTGAACAACTGGTTGACAAATGGGAGTTTATGCAAGAGAATGACGAAATCTACGACAAAAAAGTTGTTCTTGATGCAGGTGATTCGCCTGAACTTAAACCAGGTATGATAGTAACCGTTAGGAGGCTAAGGGAAGAAAACTCAATGCTCAAGAGAAGAGATCTCAAAACTGTTGAAGCAAGAGATGCCATGCCTGCAACATCCAATCAAATCTTGCAAGGAATCACAAGGGCTGCTCTCAGAACAAATAGTTTTATGTCTGCAGCATCCTTCCAGGAAACAACAAAAGTACTCTCAGAAGCAGCAACTTTCGGAAAGAAAGATACTCTTGAAGGACTTAAGGAAAATGTCATATGCGGACATCTTATACCGGCAGGTACAGGAACAAGAGCATTTGAAAAAATAATAGTTACCTCAAAAGACGACTACCAGAAAGCATTCAAAAGCAGAAAAGATGATGAGTAAAAAACCTCATGCTTAATAAAAAAACCGGCCTTTAACTATAAGGGCCGGTTTTTTTTTATTATCATAAATAACCAGAGAAATTATTCAACAAGAACTGGTGGGGCTAAAGGCAAAAATGTAAGAGGATTTACACTCTTTACCACTGCAGAAGCCTCTGCAGAAGGAGCCTTCTGAATATCCTTTTCAATAAAAGCATTCAGTGAATATTCCATGCCTGCAGTCTCGAAAATTCGCCTTACTATCGCCTCTCTTGAAGGAGCATTGTAATACTTTTCATTATGGATCATACAACTCGAAGATTCAGGTCTCCAGGCACCATAGCTATAATAGAAAGCGCCCTCATATAGAGCAACCCTGGCATAATCTGCCAATGGAAAAAAGTGTTTCCACTTTACTGTAGACCTGTCATCTGTAAGAGAGACATTAGCATAAAATCCTTTAGACTCAAAAGAGGTGAACTTCTCAGCCTGACTATCAGTAATTCTCTTTCCGGTATTGTCAGAGGTAACATATTCATCAGCCAATCTTCCGTATCCATGTCCACCGGCCTCATGATTAATAAGGTTCGAAAAATGGGCCCCGGGTGAGCCGGATCTGCTTACAGGGACAAGAGCGATAGCTCTTCCGTCAGACCACATCCAACACGTTCCTGCATACCTGTCCTGATTCATTACAACTACTATCAAAATATCTTTCAAAGATTCATCATCGACACCATCAATTCTTCTTATATGAGTGAAAACATCATCTGTCTCAACTCCTAAAGAAGATCCGCCAAGAAAAGCAGTACTGAACTTTGTATCTTTCTCAACGCTTATGTCCGATTGAGAAACTCCGGATTCGTTAGAAAAGGCTGCAATTTTATATACAGAGAAATAATCCCGGTAACTCTTATAAGGTTCAACAGAGAAGAAGGCCTCTATTCCCTCATCAAGGTGAGTATCGAACTTTCCCCCTGCTTCGTGATCATCAGAAAGATATCCATCCCCCGTAAAAATAATCAAAGAAGGATTATCTCCTTTAGAATATTGTTGGTAAACACGATATTCACCATCCAAATACCCCTTACCCTCACCTGTTGTAAAACTTCTGGTTTCAGAATATGACTCTGACCCAAACTCATCAATAGCGATTACACGCCAGTAATAAGTAGTATTTGGCAGCAAATACTCCGGAATATAATACAAAGTATCAACAGTCTCAACAGAGTAATCCATATCCGAAATACTGTAACCATACTCAAGTTTATAGGAGACATCGTCTCCGTCGGGATCCACTGCAGAAAACCAACGGAAGGTAGACATGCGATCTGCGCCAACCTTACTATCAAAGGGAGAACTAAGAAGCACTGCCTCAGGAGGCATATTGACACCCCTTGATTGGCTGAACTGAACATCATGATCGTTCCTTGCATATCTCAATTTGATTGATGCATTTCTTGCACCGCCCTCATTTTCAACGTAAGAAAAGAGAATATTCTCACTACCTGTACCTTCCATAGGGTCGGCAGAAATCCATGATATCTCTTCAGGGATTTCTACCTGCCACCTGGTATTGGATTCAATTTCCAGAACAAAACTACCTCCTTCTTTTCCAAGAGAGATTTTATTTGTATCTATTGAAAGAATAGGCCTTTCTTGCTTTACATAAACACTTTTCTTTATATCTCCCGCAGTAATATGCACATAAACCCCCCTCTCTTTATCACCTGTATTGTCTGTAGCAGTAATATTTATGGAAGCATTACCACTTCCACTTTTAGGAGAGATCACACACCATGTCGAAGCCACAGATGCAGTCCAGTTGCCTGAAGCCTCAAAGTCCAGGGAGGCAACCCCTTCAAAATTAGATACAAGCAATGTATCAGCGGATATCACTAAAGAGTGCATCTCATCTTTTTCACAAGAAAAAAGAAAAAACCCGGAGAGTAGCATCAATGAAAATATGAATCTCTTCATTTATTTAAAAATTATATCCTATTCCGATATTAAAACTATTGTTCACAGGAGAATCAGATTGTCCCATAACATATGCAAAATTAAGTTCCAGCCCGTGAATATTAATCCCTGCCCCGGCACTTAAATAAGAAGGGAGAGACTTCTCCTTGTCTCCATAATGGGCTCCCAGTCTCAAGGAAAAAATACTGTCATAGGTATATTCAGCTCCTGCACCTGCCATTAAAGAGGAACTCTCAAAAATCATTCCTGCCGAAGCTGTAAGAGACAATACACCCTTATCCGAGAGTGAATGCTCAAGAGCTGCACCTAGCTTTGCATTGGCAGGTAACGAATAAGATCCGTAACCATAGTCCATTGAAGAACCAATGTTAGCAACAACCAATCCAAGGGAAAAACTCTTTTTTACATAAAAAAAACTTAAATCAGTTGCAAATGCGTTTGCAACTGACTCTCCACCCAAATCAGATGAAACATATTTAAGATTTACTGATGCCGAGAAATTACTTGCCAACAAATAGGAAAAACCGAAACCGCCAAAATACTCAGAAGGAGTAAAGAAACCATCTCTGTTTCCATAGTCGTCAGACAATTCGATATCTGCATAAGAAGCTCTGTTATATCCGAAAGAGAGAGCGCTTTTCTCACCCATTTTAATATATCCCGACCCGCCTATCATGGAATTTTCAAGTGTAGAGGGAAACCATGAGGCATAAGAAGCTCCTACAGCTGCTTTGTAGTCAGAAAACAATACAGATGCAGAATTGTTATAAAAGCCGTAAACACCGGATACCAATCCGGCAGAACTACCACCAATAGCTATTGTTCTGGCATCAGGAGATATAAGCATAAATTCGGCACTTTGTCCGGTACCTATCTTGCAACTCAACATTAAAGTTCCAAGAATAAATAGTGTATATAGTCTTTTCATTATAGTTTTGTAATATTCCTTTGTATCTCGTTTCCGTTATATTTAATTATCACAGTATAAACACCTCCGCTCATTCCTGTCATATCCACTCTGGCCGGATTAAAAGGAGTCACGGGCATTGTCCTGTTGAAAACTTCAGCCCCCGAAGAAGATATAAGAGAAATATCCGCAGTTACCTCCTCACCCATTCTCAGATTTAAGAAATCAGTCACAGGATTGGGATAAACATCAACCTCATTGGAATCATCCCTTACAAGCACCTTGAAAACAACAGTAGCAGTCATTCCAAGTGCATCAACCGCTTCAACAGATACTTCTGTCAACCCATATGAAAGCGAAGTGATGAATAATTCATCAATATTAGGATTAATATGTGCAACAGAAGAAACCGTAGATGTTATATTAAATGAGAGCTGTTCTCCATCAGGATCATTGAAAATATTCTCAAGATCGAGAATTACTCTTTGCCCCAGTGCTCCAATATAGATATCAGCAGGGACATTGGAGAGAACAGGAGGTCTGTTTTCTTCAATCTCGTAGGAGAAATCTACATAAGAAACACCACCATAAGAATCAGTTACAGTGATTCTACCGGTATAGACACCAGCTTCAGCATCTCTGCCAACAATCTTAACCTGAATATTATCATTTACAATACTAGCTGATGCTGCTTCAGAACCTGGTGTCAACTCCCATGAGAGATCGTGGCCATCAGGATCAGAAAAAGAGAAATTAAGATACTTAGTTTCAAAGGCCTTTTGTACTATTGATGTACCATCTAAAGCAGCAATAACAGGCAATTGATTATCCTGTGTTGTAACACTTATTATCGAAGATAATTCTGAACGATTGGACGAGTAGTCGTAGGCATCAATAGTAATGTTATACTCAGTTTCAAACTTCAAATCCGGAATAGTGGCGAATATGGTATCCCCGACAGCTATCTCTGCAGTTTCAACAGTAAGAGTAAAAACCCCTTCGGGAAGAGATGTCACATCCAGCTCTGAGATATCGTTTTCACTGTAATAAATTGTATATCCATAAGCCTTTTCATCATCAACATCCGGAGTTACAAGCCACTTGAGCATTATATTATTTGAAGCCGATTCACCCCACACCTCCGTAACCGGTTGTGGAGGAATAACTCCTGAAGAGGCAATTGCTCCAAGAGCATTTACCATTCCGGATCCTAATTTATCACGGAATCCCCTGTTATATGCATAGATATCAGTTGTATTCTCTACAAGTCTGTCCCACAACATATCATTTGTAAAGCCCGAGCCTCCCAGGTGAGATATAACAAGAGCTGCAACTCCTGAAACATGAGGACAAGCCATCGATGTCCCCTGCATATAGCCATATCCGTTATCAGGGATTGTACTCAACACAGTAGCCTTACCAGCCTGACCTCCGGGTGCCGAAATATCGACCCAGTCACCGTAATTAGAATAGGTGGCTCTTAAAAAATCGGGGCCTAAAGAGGCGACTGAGAGAACCTTCTCATATCTTTGTGGTGTAGACTCTTCCCTATTCTCATTTCCGGCTGAAAAAATGACTATTCCTCCCTTCATCGGACCAGTTTGCTCCCCATTTTCTCCAGTCCCGGCATATTCCACAAAATAATCGATAGCTGCCTTTATAGATGAGGGCAATGGAATAACCTCTTCATACCCCCAACTGTTTTGAGAAATAACAGCTCCATTATCTGCACCATACTTAATAGCGGCAGCTGTATTTCCATTCAAATCCTCATCTTCAGGTCTGGAAGAAAAGATTTGACAAGACATCAAACGCACACCCTTCACTCCGTTTTTGGAATCTCCTCCTGCAAGTCCTGCTACTCCCTTACCATTATTATTGACTGCTGAAATAGTACCTGCAACGTGCGTACCGTGTGAATGAGGTGAGATGGCACCACTGCCGGTCACGAAATTATAACCATAAACATCATCCCGGTATCCGTTGGAATCGTCGTCGTAAGATCTGTTGCCATTCAATTCAGCAACATTAATCCACATATTTTCAGCGAGATCCTCATGTTCATAATCAATACCGCCATCAACTACAGATACAATTATTTCGGAAGAACCTGTTGTATAATTTTTCCACACAGGAAAAACGTTTACATCAGCACCTGCCAGAAAGACAGAAGTTCCTCCTACATTATGGTAGTGCCATTGATCCTCTAATCTGGGATCATCAAAAGGAAGTGCATCCTCAGGATTTTGAGAACCTTTTTGCGATATCCCTTCTAAAGACTGAAGCACCTCAATTGGGTTATTATCATATCTCACAATTCTTCTTTGATATTCCAACTCTTCAACCCCGTCAACCAGTGAGAAGCCATCATGGACTTTGGTGAGTGGAACATCTTTGTCAAAAACTACATCATACCAAAGATGCAGTCCGGATCTCCTTGTTCTCTCTTCGAATTTTCCTGCGTATGGAAACGTCCTTCTTATAGTAGACACCCTTCCTGAGTTGATGATATCATCAACAGATTTCACATCAATTTTATCAACTTCACCCTCTTCATTGCGTGATAACTCAATTTTGGATGCCAGATTCTCCGTCACCTTAATCCTTATCACCCCCGGAATATACTTAGAACTAACGGATTCAACAACAGCTCTGTCATCAATATCTGTATCTCCGGAATCAACTGACTCCTTTACACAAGCCGAGAGTATCACCGAAAGGATTACTACTGCCGTATATAATTTTCTCATTACTCAATATCTTTAAGGAAATCCACCAAAAGTATAAGACTCTCAGCTCTATTCCATTTAATTTTTTTCTCTTTAATAAAATCCTTGAACTTTTTCTGTGATTCTTTATCCAATAATTTCCTGATTTTATTCTTATTTGCAGGATAGGCCCTCTTTCCGGCAACAACATAATAGGAGGTCATAAGCGGAATCTTTTTGCCTGACTCCTTACTGTTCTTGAGTCTCATGTGATCTATAATGTTTATTCCTCCAAGATCGACGGATGTTAGCTCCATTGTAGACAAAGTGTTGGAAGAAGCTCCATATGCCCCTCCACTCTCAGCTACTTTACTAAAATCACCCAATACCAGGGTGGCAACAAAACCATCCTCATCACCTGCAATAATCTTCATAACTTCACCATCCACACACATGAATTTATCTTCGCCTGAATCCACCATCAAGAGGTCGCTGCTGCTTGTCTCCTTGATAGTATTTCCATCCAGATAATGTAACGTGCTCTTCAACACATGCACATTAACCTTCCTGTCAAATTTAAAGCCATCCTTTGTATAAATGGTCCCGTCTCTAAACTCGCTGAAGAGATATGGCCACATGGTATTCACGCTTTGAGCTGATGCCACAAACGAGATAAGAGAGTAAACCAATAAAATCTTAATCCTTTTCATACCAATTTAATTTATAATTTTCATATATATCAAGGAAACCTTTATATCAAGAAAGGGCATTTCCTTTGGGAACTGCCCTTTCAAAAATATCAATACCTTATCTATCTGGTCAATACGATATCGGCAGCAAATATGTTATACCACCCTAAACCACCAGTCTTATCAGCACCGGACCACACATAAGATCCTATCTCGTCAAGGATCTCCATTGAGTAATCTGCATTAATCTTGATAGTTATGTTGGCTCCTTCAGGAATCTCTTCAGCACCGTCCGGTCCGTAAAAACCTTTTAGCTCTATAAATCCATAAGATGAACTTTCAGCTATACGCTGTCCGGCAGGTACTTTAATTTCGGTCATATCCTCATTTACTACGCCATAAACAGCAAGACTACTTCCTCCCTTTACAAAATTCTCTATCCATACAAGAGACTCATCTTCAGGATCTTTCAGGAAAGTCATTGTCCACTGATCAGGACCGTCATAGTAACTGGTACCACTTGCATTATAATCGCCAAGTATAGCGGCCAAAGGGTGATCCTCATCATTTATAGTAACTTCACATACTTTATCTGCTCCAATTTCCACATCGGGAGAATTAGCCAGCTCTATGGTAAACTTAAGGTCACCAGTATAAACACCGGCGAGATCATTAATGTTTATTACAATATTGCTGGTCCTGTTATTTGCATCAAAAGAGAGTGTTCCACTTCCGTCAGCAGGAGTGAAATGTGTCCCGTTTTGAGCAGTACCGTCTGTAATCTGATAAGTAACAGTTGTCGATAGACCATCTACCGATGCAAGAGTAACCGGAATATTTAAAGTTCCTCCCTGTTCACTTATTGCCATAGATGTCTTAGTAAATGATGCAAAAGCATCATTGTCACTGAATTTAGGAATCTCATTTAACTCACAAGAAGTCAATAAGAAGGCACCTATGAATATAACATTAAAAAATAATATAATTTTTTTCATATCTACTAGTCAAATTTATTAATAACCTTCATTCTGAACAAGATTCTCGTTGACATCAAGCTCACGCTTAGCAATAGGTAATGCAAAAAGATGACTGTCCGCAGGAATATTCTGGTTTACAGCATCTCCTGAATAATCATTTCTGGTGATTCCTCTTCTTGTGCGTGAAGCATCGAACCAAAGATGTCCTTCAAATGCAAGTTCTTTACGACGCTCAAGATATACAATATCGGATCCTGCACTTGTGTAAGCTGCTGCATTTCTCTTTGATGTAATCATATTAAGGTCTCCTACCGGAGTAGCTCCGGATATTGATGCCCCGTTAATCATAGCCTCGGCACGTATAAGATACATCTCGGATAATCTCAGTACAATCACGTTGCTCACTTCAGGGGTCCCAAGTCCTTTCCCAATATACTTCGCAGTCCACCACTGACCCTGGGCATCCTCATGTGTGCGGAACAAATCAAGTCTTGCATCACCCTCATCATAAAGCTCTACAAGATCGTTGCTGGCACCGCAATCTGCATATCCGTCAGGACTTGTCATATGGGCAGGTCCTTCCCAGTACTCGTCGTACGAGTTTGCCCTTGCTCCGTAAATTTCAAAAATTACTTCACCACCCTCAGGTTTATCTGCTGCATAAACATCGGCAAGCTCATCAGCTTCCCACATTGTATAATCACCGCTGTTTATCACAAGAGTAGCATAATCTGCCGCCAATTGCCACTGTTGTGAGTATAGATAAGCCCTGGCAAGCAAAGCTCTTATGACATTCTTGTTGGCAACAGCTTTTGAGTCGGAAACTCCTGTCCTGATATAATCATCAGACATTAAAGATTCAGCATCTCTAAGATCTGTTATAACTTGCTCATATACATCTCTTACTGTATTCCTTTCCGGCTGTTCAGTTGCAGTTGCATCCGTATGAAGAATAATAGGAACACCTAGTCCGTCAGGATTATAAGCATACGAACGGGCATAAAGACGAACTAAATCAAAATGAGCCAGAGCTCTAAGGAACAATGCTTCTGCCTTTAGGTTATCAAGATCCTGCTGAGTTACATCTGGACTCTCCTTTCCCTCAAGGTTGTCAATCACATTATTTGCAGCAGAAATCACAAAATATGCATAACCCCAAAGTCCGGAAGTAGCACTCTCGTTGTAAGACAAATTATACGATAGATTCATCCTTCCCGAGTCAAATCCGTCTGCAGTAGGTTTTTTACCGTTTCCGGAACGCATCTCAGCATCCAGAACGAAATAAGCCCCGTACCATTGTCCGTCAGCTAACGGAGAGTAAGCTCCGGCAATGGAATTATCCAGTCCTTTAAAGGAGGATAAAGTCAATTCAGTACTTTGCGATAATCTGGGAGCCTCTATAAGATAGTCTTCACAACCCGCAAAAAGAACTGATGACACTAATATTGTTAAAAATAATATTTTTTTCATTTTAAAGTCAAGTTTTAGATATTAGAATGACAATTCCAGACCACCGATTATAGTTTTGGTCATTGGATAAATACCATATCCCATACCGGTCACGCCACGCTCGGGATCCCAGAAATCAACATCATGGAATGTGAAGAGATTCATACCACTCACATAAACCTTAAGATTTCCAATATTGAGCATGTCTGTTATCCTTTTCGGTAGAGTATATGAAAGAGTAATATCTTTTATACGCATATAGCTACCATCCTGCAACCATCTTGTGCTTGCAAAGGCATAGGAGTTACTTGCCACACCGGCAACAGGTTTAGGATGAACACCTACATCACCGGGTTGTTTCCAGTAATTAAGAGCATCTACCCTTTGATTCATATTCATCTGATTACCGTCAGCATTGAAATACCTGTTTTCAATCAATACGATCTTATTGCCTGTTTTGAACTCCAAAAATGCACTAAGGTTGAATCCTTTATAACTAACAGAAGTATTGAAACCTCCGGTAAACTTAGGTTCAGGACTTCCGGCATACACATATCTGGCTTTATTGTAGTTATTGGTTAATGATCCATCATCGGTAACCCAGAGGGCCTCCCCGTTGGAAGGATTAACACCATAGTAGTCTTTCAAATAGAATGTATACATCGATTTACCGACAGTATGTTTCAAACGACTGTCGCCGGCATATGTAATTTCAGTATTGTCACCCAGATTCAGAAGCTCTGTCTGGTTATATGCTACATTCAATCCGGCATTCCATACAACCTCAGTATTGGAAATTATATCTCCTGTCAGTTGGAATTCAACACCTTTGTTTTCCAACTCACCAATATTTAGGAAGTTTGATGAGAAACCTGATGTCTGAGGGACATTCTTATCCAAGAGCATATCTGTAGTAAGTCTCCTGTAAACATCAATACTACCGTTCAATTTACCAAAGAACCCGAAGTCAACACCGGCATTCCACGACTTATTCATCTCCCAGGAGAGATTTTCATTGCTTGGAGAAGAAGGTAGCATACCGGTAATTCCGTTATAAGCAGTAGATGAGTATACACCATATGCCTGATAAGCACTGATATTGTCATTACCATTCACACCATAACTCACTCTCAGTTTGAGAAGATCCAACCATGTGAAATCCTTCATCCATGGCTCATTGTGTAAGTTCCATGATCCTCCTGCAGACCAGAAAACACCCCATTGGTTGTTTGACCCGAAAAGCGAACTACCATCGTAACGGATCGAAGCCTGAGCATAGTATTTTGATGCATAACTGTAATCTACTATTCCGAAGAAAGACATAAGGGTTCTTGCATTATAGCCATATCCTCCCTCATCTGCCTCGGCAGTTGAAGTTGTAGGATACGGAATAGCGGGATCAACATCCGGAGAATAGATATAGTAGTAATTATAAGTTCTCTTCATAGCCTCCTGTCCCGCAAGGGCGCGTACAGAGTGCTGCTCGTCGAATATATTGCTGTATGTTATCGTATTCGATGTCGTCAGCTGTATGTACTTGTTGGTGGAAGATTGAAGAGTAGCCTCTCCTTCACTGGTCTCGGGAGACCAGTATCTTCTTCCCTCTCCAAAAGTACCCTCTGCGGCGTTGTTGGTTTTGACAACAAGATTCCTCACAGGTTCCCATTCAAGAAAAGCAGACCCCTGGAAGCGATACTGTTTCTCAAACTGATCGTCATATTTAGCAGTTGCACGAGGATTTGTATTACTGTTCTCTGGAATATCCACATTGTGGTCGCCATCTTCATTGTAGGCAGGAGTCCACGGCAAAATGGTCATTCCGGCAAATGCAGGGTTGGAGTAATAGAGACTCTGCATAGGAACGTCATTGGCCTCAGTGTAAGCAAGGTTTACACGGGCTCCGCTTTTGAGATTGTCTGTAAGTTTATAATCCGAATTGACACGAGCAGTAAACTTGGAAAAGTCCACACCGTAGTAAATACCCTCATTCTTCTGGTAAGACATAGAGCTGTAATATTTACCTCTCTCTGTTCCGCCTGAAGCATTTATTTCTACCTCCTGCATATTACCAACTCTTGTAAGATGATCCATCCAATTTGTCACTTGTCCGTCAAGAAGAGAGAAAGGTCTGTAATATCTTCCTGCAGGATCATCTGGATTTAATCCGGCATTAACAATCGCATCTCTCTGGAATGAAAGAAGCTGCTCACCTGACATGATATCATAACTGTTGTCGTTGGCAAGTTGTGAAATACCGTATTTAGCTCTTACATTAAATCTGGCAACACCTTCCCGGCCACTTTTAGTGGTCACAAGAATAACCCCGTTTGCGGCACGAGAACCATAAACAGAAGCAGCAGCTGCATCTTTTAGAATAGTAATTGACTCGATATCGCTCGGATTGATTGAAGCAATGGCGTTACCTGTGTTAGTGAAGTAGGTCTGATTTCCCGTCATAACAGGAATACCATCCACAACCCACAAAGGCTCACTTCCGGCATTAATAGAAGATGTCCCCCTGATACGTATCTGGGAAGAAGCACCCGGCTGTCCTGTAGATGCAGTCACCTGCACCCCGGCCATCTTACCTGCAAGCATCTTGTCCACAGATGATACAGGTGCATCTGCAATTACTGCATCTTCCAGAGAGGATACAGAACCTGTCTTTGCCTCTCTTCTCACTGTACCATAGGCCACAACCAGCACATCACCCAGAGCCACGGCGTCTGCTTCCATGCTGATATTGATAACGCTGCGTCCGACCACAGCTGTCTCAACAGTTGTATAACCTATAAAACTGTAAATAAGTGTACCATCCGAGGGGACACTGATGGTATACTTACCATCCAGGTCAGTAGCTGTTCCTACAGTAGTACCTTTCACCTGAACAGATGCGTATGGAACAGGTTCTCCTGTACCGGCATCTGTAACAGTACCTGTCACCTGAATGTTTTGAGCATAGGAAAAACTCCCTGCCAAAACAAGCAACAGGCCTGCTAAGAGTAGTTTAATTTTTTTCATGTAAAAAAGTTTTGGTTAGTAATTTAAGTATTTTGGTTATGTAGTTGGTTAAACTATTTTGGTTAAAGCAAAGATAGGAAAAAAAAACAATAATCAAAGATTCACAAACTTTGTTTAATATCTATTATTGATTATTTTACACCCCATAAAATAAAAAAGAGAAACCAAATCTTTGGTTTCTCTTTTAAATATTAAGATTTTTACGATTTACACTTAATGAAACATCAAGTATAATCAGAATTAGCAAAGCCCTTGCTCAAGAGTTGCTCTGGCAACTTTCATAAATCCTGCAATATTGGCACCCTTCACATAGTTAATATAACCATCATTTTCAGTGCCGAATTTCACGCATTGCTCATGGATATTTTCCATTATCTGCTTAAGCTTATCGTCAACCTCCTCGGCTGTCCAACTTATGTGCATTGCATTTTGTGTCATTTCGAGACCGGAAACTGCAACTCCGCCGGCATTCACTGCTTTTCCAGGAGCAAACAATACCTTTGCCTTATGGAATTCCGCAATAGCTTCGGGAGTACAACCCATATTCGAAATCTCTCCTACGCAAGTAACTCCGTTGGCAACAAGCTCCCTTGCATCATCGCCATTAAGCTCGTTCTGGAAGGCACATGGCAGGGCAATGTCTACCTTAACACTCCAAGACTTTTTGCCCGGATAAAATTTTGCACCGGCAAACTTGTCTGCAAAAGGAGCAACAACATCATTATTGGAAGCTCTCAGTTCCAACATATAATCTATCTTCTCTTCGTTAAGTCCCGATTCATCAACTATAAGTCCGTCAGGACCGGAAATAGCTATAACTTTGGCTCCCAATTCAGTAGCCTTTTGAGCTGCACCCCAAGCCACATTACCGAATCCGGATACAGAAACTGTTTTGCCTTTTATATCAATTCCTTTGGTTGCCAACATATGATTCACAAAATAGACTCCACCATATCCGGTAGCCTCAGGACGAATCAATGATCCACCCCATGTAGCTCCTTTTCCGGTAAGTACACCCACATTTTCACGTGCAAGTTTCTTGTACCAACCATACATATATCCTACCTCTCTTGCTCCAACACCTATATCTCCGGCAGGAACATCAGTGTCAGGTCCCAGATGTCTCCACAACTCTGTAATAAAGGCCTGACAAAACCTCATAATCTCAGAATCAGATCTTCCTTTAGGATTAAAATCCGACCCACCTTTTCCTCCGCCCATTGGAAGAGTAGTAAGTGCATTCTTAAATGTCTGCTCAAAACCTAAGAATTTAAGTACTGAAGGCGTCACAGATGGATGAAAACGGAATCCCCCTTTGTAAGGACCGATTGCATTGTTGAACTGTACCCTGTAACCAAGGTTAGTATGCACCTCTCCGTTGTCATCTTGCCAGGTGACCCTGAAAGTAAAGATTCTGTCCGGTTCCACCATCCTTTCAATAATCTTCGCTTTCTCAAATTCAGGATGCTGATTGTAAATAGGTTCTACTGATTCAAGAACCTCATGAACAGCTTGTAAATACTCCTTTTCATGGCCATATTTTCTTTCCAGTTCGGCCATTAATGCAGCAACTTTCATAATATTGTGTTTATAATGTTTGTGTGTTAATTCTATTCTACCTCCCAGGTTGCACCACTGTGCAATAGTTCATCCATATTGTGGATCTTAGTATGTCCTCTGGCATCTATTACCTGATCCCTCACATTGTCGTCATAAGTTTTGTCCTTAACAGCTCTTATCACACCAAGTGCTACAGGTAGTTCCGGATATTTCATATCGATAAGCATGGAGTGAAGACCGGGATTAGCTTCATGAGCATCGTGCACCAACAGGTCCTCTTCGGAAATACCATTTTCACCAATCTTTACAGATAATATCTTGTTTTTATCCAGGATAAGTCCTTTGTCCCTATCCTTGCCGTATATCATTGGTTTTCCGTGTTCAAGCACAATTGTTCTGTCTGCCCTGACATCTTTTGAAGATATACTTGCATGTGTTTTGTCATTAAATATGACACAATTTACCATCATCTCCACAACAGATGTACCATCATGTTTGGCAGCCTCAACCATTATGGACTGAGTAAGCTTAAGTTCCACATCTATACTTCTTGCAAAGAAGGTTCCCCTTGAACCCAAAACAAGTGCTCCGGGATTAAATGGATGCTCAACAGTTCCGAAAGGGGAAGTCTTTGTCACCATTCCAAGTCTGGAAGTAGGTGAATACTGCCCTTTGGTAAGACCATATATCTGATTATTGAACAGAATTATATTAACATCAATATTACGCCTTACTGCATGAATGAAATGGTTTCCTCCTATCGCAAGAGCATCTCCGTCACCGGTTACCTGCCAAACGGTAAGAGTAGGATTGGCTACCTTTACTCCTGTTGCAATTGCAGAAGCCCTGCCGTGAATGCCATGGAACCCGTAAGTACTCATGTAATATGGAAATCTCGACGAACAACCTATTCCTGATACAAATACAAATCTTTCCTTTGTATAATTCAACTTTTCACAAATTTCAGGCATGGCTCTTTGCACACTTGCCAGAATAGCATGATCTCCGCATCCCGGGCACCATTTGACCTCTTGGTCACTTTTGAAATCTTGTGGTGTATATTTCATCTCTTAAAAATTTCAGATTTACAAAATTGCATTAACAGCATCAACAATCTCCTTAACAATAAAAGGCTGTCCCTGTATCTTGTTTTTTTGATAATAATTAAACTCACAGAACTCAATTCTCAGATAATTGACAAAATGACCGCTATTCAATTCACATACAATAATCTTGTCAAATTTTCCAAAAATATCTCTGGTATTTTTGGGCAGAGGGAAGATGTAATCAAAATGAGCTAACCCTACTTTCTTGCCCTGATCACGCAAATCCTTAAGAGCAGAGTAAAGATGGCCATAAGTTCCACCCCATCCTACGATCAAAACATCCCCCTGCTGGTCACCAATTATCTTCTGTTCAGGAATATTATTTGCAAGTTTGGCTATCTTTTGCGCTCTTTCTGCAACCATTCTCTCATGAACAAGAGGATCGGAAGAGACACTTCCGTCATTATCCTTCTCAAGACCTCCAACTCTGTGCTCCAACCCTTTGGTCCCCGGCAAAGCCCATCTTCTGGCATATGTCTCAGGGTCTCTCTTGTATGGCCAGAAAGGTAACTCTTCCACATCTTTAACAATTGGTGCCTTAATTTCCGGATAATCATTCATTGAAGGAATTTTCCATGGTTCAGAACCATTGGCCAAGAATCCCTCTGTAAGAAGAATAACCGGCATCATATGTTCAAGAGCACATTTGGCAGCGTTAAAGGCTGCATCAAAGCAATGAGAAGGTGAGTGAGCCGCAATTACGGCAATCGGACACTCTCCATTTCGACCGTAAAGAGCCTGATTCAAATCTGTCTGTTCGGTTTTGGTAGGTATTCCAGTAGATGGTCCCGCCCTTTGGACATCAACCACAACCAGAGGTAACTCAGTAATCATAGCTAGACCAAGAGCCTCAGACTTAAGAGATAAACCCGGTCCGGATGTTGTTGTTACAGCCAGATTACCTGCATAGGCAGCACCAATGGCCGTGCAAATCCCCGATATCTCATCCTCGCACTGTAATGTCTTAACATTTAAATGTTTTCTAAGAGCAAGCTCTTCCAGAATACTGGTGGCAGGAGTAATGGGATAAGAGCCACAAAAAAGAGGTATCCCCGATTTTTCTGATGCTGCGAGAAGACCCCAAGCAGTAGCTTGATTGCCGTTTATATACCTATATGTTCCCTTTTCAAGTTTAGCTGGTGCGATTCTGTAGGTATTGGGTATTGCATGAACATTTCCTGCATAGTTATACCCGTCTCTTAAAGCCTTAATATTAGCTTCCGCTACCTCCGGTTTACTTTTGAACTTCTTTTTGAGATATTTTTCAGTAATCTCCATAGGTCTGTTGAACATATAGTAACATATTCCCAATGTGAATATGTTCTTGGAACGTACTACAGACTTGGGATCCAATCCGGAATCCTTCAGACTATCCTTGGTAAGAGATGTTATTGGCACAAACAATATATGTCTGTCCTCAATTCCAAGTTCCTTTACCGGATCATCGCTTACAAAGCCGGCCTTTTTAAGACCTTTTTCGTCAAAACTATCGGAATCCATAATGATAGTTGCAGTAGGCTTAGCCCACTTTGCATTAGATTTCAGTGCGGCCGGATTCATTGCAACCAGCACATCACAAAAATCACCCGGTGTCCTTATCTCACCGCTTCCAATGTTCACCTGAAAACCAGATACCCCTGAAACCGTCCCTTGGGGAGCGCGAATTTCAGCCGGAAAATCTGGAAATGTTGATATTTCATTTCCATACAATGCAGATGCATCTGCAAACAGGGTTCCCGTGAGCTGCATACCATCACCGGAATCCCCCGAAAATCTAACTACAACTTCCTTAGTGTCAATAACCTTGTGTTGCATAAAAGTGTGTTTGTTTTAGCTTTAAGCTATAAATTGATTTCATTAAATAAAGCACAAATGTAGTCATTTATCCAATCCAAAAAATTATTTTTACATAAATTTTAAATCATTAGCAAAAAAAGATAATTGGCACGATATCCTAAGCGCTGAACTTTTCAAACCTTATAGTTTATCAAATATATAACCTCTTTTACTTATAAGCAAAAAATTATCATAATATGTTATTCAATATTGGTATTATAAACAAAAATGGTATTAAGTCTGTTAATCAAGTTGAGAAAAAACAAATCATTATCTTTGTTGTTTATACAAGTAAAAAAATGGCAATAATAAAAAAACTAAACAAACAAGATCCTAAGATAGGAGAAGGATGCTTTATTGCTGAAAATGCAGCTATAGTAGGAGACGTTACTGTAGGGGACAACTGCAGTGTATGGTATGGAGCTGTACTGAGAGGTGATGTCAATCCTATAAGAATAGGTAATAACGTAAACATCCAGGATGGAGCGGTGCTACACACTCTTCACAAGAAATCTGTCGTAGAGATAGGCAACAATGTATCTGTCGGGCATAATGCAATAGTTCACGGAGCCAAAGTAGGCAACAACGTACTTGTAGGAATGGGGGCAATCCTTATGGACAACGCCATTATACCGGACGGCACCGTTATAGCAGCAGGCGCCGTTATACTCTCGAACTCTGTACTTGAACCCGGAATTTATGCCGGAGTACCCGCGAAGAGAGTAAAGGAGAGTACACCCGAAACTGCTCTTTATGCTAAAACCAATGCAGAGGGATACATGACCTACAAAGAGTGGTTCCTGAATGACTACGAAGACTCGGACGATAAGCGATTCAAATAAATCTTAACTCTAAAACAATCAAAATGAAAAAATTATTATTTATGGCTCTGGTTGCGGGAATTTTTGCCTGTACACCCAAAGAGGAAAGCTACACAATAAAAGGCTCTATATCCGGCGAGAATCTCAAAGATGGTAAAGCATATTTGGTAAATTTCGCCAGGAACGACTCACAAAGAGATACCGTAGAATTCAAAAATGGTAAATTTACATTTAAAGGATCAGTTCAGACTCCGGAAAACTATGCAATATTAGTAGAGGGTATTGAAGGAAGGATTACCCTTTTCCTGGACAATTCAGATATCACTATCAAAGCTCAAAGCGACAATCTTTCAGAAGCAGAAATCTCAGGAGGAACCACTCAAAACATGATTGAAGCTCTAAACGAACAAAAGGCAGAGATAGAAAAAAGATATAACATAGAAGCGATACTTGAAGAGTTTTATAACTCAGAGACAAGCGATGAGAGAAAACAGGAAATCGTCAACACATACGGAAAAGCAGAAAAAGAATTTGAGGCTTTGGATTCTGCATTTTTCGCCCAGAATCCCGTTTCTTTCTACACTCTTTCAAAACTTGCAGAAAATGTAGAAGAGTACACTGTGCAAGAGATGGATGCTAAAATTGCCGCATTCGAAGCACTTCCGCAATTCGAAGGGAATCGTTTTCTCGAACAAATCAAAAAATCAGTTGAAGCACTTAGACAATTACAACCAGGGATGAAAGTACCGGACTTTACCCTTAACGATCCTGAAGGAAACCCTGTTTCGCTCTCCAGCGTATATTCCCAACACAAAATCACAATGATTGATTTCTGGGCTGGTTGGTGTGGCCCTTGCCGTCGTTTCAATCCACAGCTGGTTGAGATCTACAATCAATTTAAAGACAAAGGATTTGGAATCATAGGAGTCTCTCTTGACAGCGATGAGTCAGTCTGGAAAAGTGCAATTGAAGACGATAACCTTGAATGGATCCAAGTTTCAGATCTTAAATACTGGGATAGCGAAGCTGCCGAACTATATCATGTTAAATACATCCCTCAGAACATTTTTGTAGACAGCGAAGGTAAAGTTGTGCAAAGAAAAGTTGAAAAGGAAGAGATTATACCTATGCTTGAAAGTTACCTTGAAAACAAGTAAATTCAACATAATGATATAAAACATATTTATATGGAAACTAAAAAGGTGGCTGAATCATCAGCCACCTTTTTTCAATTCTAATGCACAAATACTAGAAGAGACTGTAGGCAACCGTCAATCCCGCCATGACAATAGAGACCATACTCATCAATTTAATAAGTATGTTAAGTGAAGGACCGGAGGTATCCTTGAAAGGATCGCCAACAGTATCTCCCACAATTGTTGCCTTGTGTGAGTCAGAGCCGGCTCCACCGAAGTTCCCCTCCTCCACATATTTCTTGGCATTGTCCCATGCACCGCCTGCATTTGCCATAAAAATAGCAAGGACAAAACCTGTTCCCAGTCCTCCGGCCAATAAACCGAGCACCCCTGCAATACCAAAAACAAGTCCTGTCAATATAGGAACTATTATTGCCAACAAAGAAGGAAACATCATCTCTCGTTGCGCTCCTTTTGTAGAAATCTCCACACACCTGGCATAATCGGGTTTACCACTTCCATCCATTATCCCCTTTATCTCCCTGAATTGCCTTCGCACCTCCTCAACCATTTTTTCTGCTGCACGAGCTACGGCATTCATTGTGAGACCACAGAAGAGAAAAGAAATCATCGATCCAAGAAAAATACCGACAATGACTTTGGGATTCATCAAAGTCACCTGATAATAATCCATAAAATCAGGGATAGTTGCCCTTGCCGTCTCAACTACCCTTCCTCCTATGGTTATTGTCTCATAACCTATGTTTATCAATGCAATCTTCACCTCTTCCAGGTAAGAGGCAAGCAGAGCCAATGCAGTAAGAGCAGCAGAGCCAATGGCAAAACCCTTACCCGTAGCTGCTGTAGTATTACCTAAAGCATCAAGCACATCAGTTCTCTTTCTCACCTCAGGATCAAGATTACTCATCTGAGCATTACCCCCTGCATTATCTGCAATAGGTCCGTAAGCATCAGTTGCCAGGGTAATACCCAGAGTAGAAAGCATACCGACAGCCGCAATTCCTATCCCGTATAATCCCATACTGAGATTGTGAGCAGAAGTCATGTTAGCCACGTCGAAATTAATGGCAAACATAAAAGATAGGATTATCGCAAAAGCAATAGTTACAACCGGAATAGCAGTCGATATCATTCCGGTTCCCACACCTGCAATAATAACAGTCGCAGGTCCCGTTTTCCCGCTTTCAGAAATTTTCCGGGTAGGTTTATATGAATGAGAAGTATAATACTCAGTAGACTGGCCTATTACTATTCCTGCAAATAAACCTGTAAGCACAGAAAAAGAGATGCCAAGCCAATTATCCAAATTCAACAAATACAAGATCAAAAAAGTAGCCACAGCAATCATGACAGAGCTAATATTGACACCCTTACCCAGCGATCTAAGAAGTTCCTTCATTCCGGAACCCTCTTTTGCTTTCACAAGGAAAATACCCATTATTGATAAAATAATACCTGCGGCAGCAATAAACATAGGTGCAAGGACAGCCTTTAGTTGCATTCCGGGGTTGACATAAAAAGCAGAAGCCCCAAGAGCTGCTGTTGCAAGAATAGACCCGCAATAAGACTCATAAAGATCTGCTCCCATTCCAGCCACATCTCCCACATTATCACCAACATTATCTGCTATTGTAGCCGGATTTCTGGGATCGTCCTCCGGAATATCTGCCTCTATTTTACCAACAAGATCCGCACCAACATCTGCAGCTTTGGTATAAATACCTCCACCTACCCTGGCAAAAAGAGCCTGAGTGGAAGCACCCATACCAAAGGTGAGCATTGTTGTCGTAATAACCACCAGTTTATGTGAGTCTGAAACATTATCAACAAAGTGATTAAGAACAATATACCATATTGAGATATCAAGTAGACCCAGCCCCACGACAACAAGACCCATGACAGCTCCTGAGCGAAAAGCAACCTTAAGACCACTGTCAAGAGATTCCGAGGCGGCCTGTGCTGTCCTCGACGATGCAAGCGTAGCTGTTCTCATCCCGATAAAACCGGCAAGGGCAGAGAAAAAACCGCCAGTTATAAAAGCCCCGGGAACCCAAGGATTTTGCACTCCGAAACCATAAGCCAATACAGCAAAAAAGAGAGCCAATACTAAAAAGACAATAGCCACAACCTTATATTGCTGTTTCAGATAAGCCATTGCTCCTTTTCGCACATGAGAGGCTATCTCCTTCATCAATGAAAAGCCTTCATCTTTTCCTGTCATCTGTTTAAAAAAATAATAGGCGAAACCCAGTGCCGTTAGTGAAGAGAGAGGCACCAGATAAAAAAGTAATTGAGTTTGCATAGTTTGAGTTTATTATGATTGGTTAAATATCAACACTTTCAAAAAAGGAGTCAGAAATTCCCGGAACAATGCTTCTTGCAAGATCTGACAACACCTTTGTATCTCCGGATGAATAAAACATGGTATCATTATAACAACTCCGGTAATAATCAACTCCGCGCACTTTAGTCCCCGACACCTGACTAATCATATCCATTTCACGCACCCTCCTGAAAATTTGTCTGGCCACTGCAGGAGCCGGATCAATCAAAGTAACACCTGTTCCTGCGACCTTTTCTATTACTTCCTTCAAAAAAGGATAGTGAGTACAACCTAATACAATATAGTCTGCATTATTTTCCAACATTGGAGATACATACCTCCCTACAAGATCTTCAATCTCTTTGCCATATGTAATACCTGACTCTACCATACCTACAAGACCCTCTCCTACCTGCTCAACAACCTTAATGTCAGAGGCATATTTATTCAAAGAAAGATGATATTTACTCCCTCCGAGAGTCCCCTTTGTAGCTAGCACACCAATCACGCCAGTTCTGGTAAGAGATGCAGCCGGTTTTACGGCAGGTTCCATCCCTATAAAAGGTATATTAAAAGTTTCCCTGAGAGTTGATATAGCAGCAGAGGTTGCAGTATTACAGGCAACGACAACAACCCCCGCTCCTTTACTTATTAAGAAACGGGATATCGCCAGAGCCCTTTGCACAACCTCATACTCAGGTCTTGGTCCGTAGGGGGCATACTCCGTATCAGCAAAATAGAGGAATCTGTGACCCGGCAATAATTTCAATGCCTCTTTCCAGACAGAGAGTCCTCCAACTCCCGAATCAAATAAGCCTATCGATAGTTTATTGAATTGTCCGAACATAAAAAAAGCCGCTCCCTAACAGGAGCGACAGTAAAGTTATAAAAAAAAATTTATTCCTGTATTTGAGACGCACCTATTTGCATAGGTTTTTTATCTGCCGGAATATTCATTGCTGCTTTTGCAAGTGGAAGTACATCCGTACTAAGATCCGCGTTTATATAAGGGATAGAACCTGATGAGGTATCAAATATATAAATTAGGCCTCTCTCTTTACCAATCTGCTGCACAATATTGTTTGCCTTTTCAAAAACCGGTGCAAAAAGCATCTGCTGCAATTGCTGATACTCTTGTTGAGCTGTCTGTTGGAACTGCTGAATACTTGCGTCTATATTCTGCAACTCCTTTGTTTTAGTTTCCAGTACGGCAGCAGACCAAGTAGCCTGCTTTTGCTGGTATGTATTGTACTTTGTCTGGAATTCAGTCTGCAATGCATTCAATTCAGCATCGAGATCTTTGGCATGTTCATCCAGTTTCACCAAAGCGCTATCCCTTTCCGGCATAACAGCTATAAGTTCCTGTGAATTTATATGACCGAATTTAAGATCCTGTGCTTTCATCGAAAATGACGAGAACACAAATAGTACTAATAAAATTTTAGATAGATGTTTCATAAATTATGTGTTATTTAGTTTATCTTTCTTTTCCTACTTTTGAAATTACAAAAGCAGTAATATCAAGTGATTTGTCCTTATAAACCACTCCCTGTATCACAGCCACATCTAAAACAAGAGTATATCCCATCTCTTTTGCAGTTTCATCAATGGCTTTTTGGACACGATCTCTTAGAGGAGAGAGTAGTTCAATACTTTTTTCGGCAATAACACCGTTCTGTCCGAAAATTTCCTGCTGTCTCTCCTTAACTTCTCTCTCTCTCAATATAATCTCCCTTTCCCTCTCATCTCTTTGGTCCGGAGAGAGCATATTCTTTTCTGATTGATATTTGTTGAAAAGTGCCTCAATATCCTTAATATCGGCATCAATCTGTGCCTCATACTGCTGTCTCAGACGTTCTAACTGCTGCTGGATTACAGTATATTCGGGAATACTAGAGAAAATCTCCCCGGTATTCACATATCCTGTTTTTTGCGCTGCAACAGTAGAGATTGCAGACAAGAACAGCAACGAGATTACCAATATCTTTTTCATAACAATAATATTTAAATTAAAACTGCTGACCTATTACAAAGTGGAAATTTCCGCCACCTTTTTCACCCTCTGCCGAAGTATCAAATCCATATCCCCAGTCAATGCCCAACATACCAACTATGGGTAACATTACTCTTACACCAAAACCGGCAGACCGTTTGATCGAAAAGGGATTGAAATCCCGAATATCCGCCCAACTGTTACCTCCCTCGAGAAACACCAGAGCATAAATGGTAGATTGAGGTTGAAGGACAAGAGGATATCTCAGTTCAAGTGTAAACTTATCATAAACATTTCCTGCATAACTGTTTCCAACCCTTGGCGTAAGAGAGTTGTTAGGATAACCTCTAAGGCCTATCGTTTCAGATCCATAAGTATTATATCCGGACATTCCGTCTCCTCCCAGAATAAACCCTTCAAAAGGAGAGTACCCCAGATCCCTGTTATAAAGACCCAAATATCCAAAGTTAGCCCTTGTCATAAGCACAAGATCACCAATAATCCTGTTGAAAGTAGAGCCTTTGAATGTCCACTTATGGTACTCAATCCATTTATATTTCTCAGAATCCTCCATATTCTTATAATCAGTGTCATCAGACCTGAATATTGAATATGGTGGTGTTATCTGGAGACCAAGTTCAAAATCAGATCCAGACCTGGGATATATTGGCTGGTCCTTTGAATTTCTTTGCAATCTTAGCTTCCAGCTTATGTTATTAGATATTCCATCCTTGAATATAAAATAGTATTGCCAATCAGTAAGTTTGTATGTCTGTGCACTAAGCTCATTATATAGGATAAATTGATTATCCGGCCACTTCAAACGAGTACCTATCCCTGCGGCAAGACCATAAACCTCCATACTTTGACCGGTATTCTGATAAAAATAATAGGAATTTGTCTGACGAGTGTAATAGGTAGAAACCGTAAGTGAGGTAGGTTTGGTTCCAAATAGCCATGGTTCTGTAAAGCTGGCAGTCAATGCCGTATAATAGGTTCCATTGGTCTGAAAACGGATAGAGAGCTGTTGCCCGTCACCTAGAGGAACAGGCCTCCAAGCTTTACGGTCGAAGACACGACTCAAAGAGAAATTATTAAAACTCACACCCAAAGTTCCAACGAAGGTGTTGCCACCCCAGCCTCCTGCTATCTCAAACTGGCTATTTGATTTTTCTTCCACATTATAATGTATGTCAACCGTGTTGGCAGCTTCATTAGGAAGAATGCTGTATCCTCCGGGTGACATCAACTTTTCCGGGTCAAAATGGCCCATGGAAGAGAGCTCCCTCAAAGATCTCTCAAGATAAGTCTGACTAAAAAGATAACCGGGACGTGTGTACAACTCCCTTCTCGCAATCTTTTCATGAGTAACATTATTACCATTTATCACTATCCTGTTGAATACAGCAGGTTCTCCTTCAAACATCCTCATTTCCACATCAACTGAATCACCCTCAATAGATTTTTCTATTGGCATTACACGAAAAAACAGATAGCCTTGGTCCCTGTACATTTTAGAAATATTTCCATCCTCAGCATCGAACAGCCTCTTCTCCATAGATACAACATCATAGATATCTCCCTTTCCAATTCTAAGTACATTGTTGAGTCTCTCGGCAGGATAAAGGGAATTACCCGTCCAGGTTATGTCACGGAAATAATACTGATCACCCTCATCAATTTTCAAATCTATTGCAAGACGTCCGTCTTCCACGTAATAGATACTGTCCTTTACAATCTTTGCATCCCTGTAACCTCTCTCCTTATACTTCTCCAATAGCAGCATCTTGTCGTTTTCAAATTCCTTTTCATTGAATTTCTTACTGCTGAACAAATTAAGAAGACTCATATCTTTAGTCTTCTTCATAGCAGATGCAAGTTTTCTGTCTTTTATGTTCTCATTTCCGGAAAAGTTTATCTCCTTGACTTTTACCTTTGTTTTCTTATCTACTTCAAAGGTTACCCTTACAGTATTGGTGAACAGGGTATCATCCTCCTGCCTCACATCAACCTCAGCCTGTAAAAAGCCCTTCTCTGCAAAATAACGCTTGATTATCTCCCTGGAAGAAGATATTATATAGTCCGACAACTCTCCTCCTCTTCTTAATTTAAGACGCTCTTCGAGATCTGTTTTCTCTCCGCTCTTAACTCCGGTAAAATCCCAACTGGAAACCCTTGGTCTCTCCTGTAGAAAAAGATTGAGAAATACCGTATCCTGAACCACTGAATCTATATAAAAAGCAACATCAGAAAAAAACCGTTGTGCCCATATTCTTTTAACAATAGAAGATATCTCATCACCAGGAATAGTAATAACATCCCCTTTAGAAAGGCCCGTAAGAGAAATCATCTGCTCTTCTCCAAGATATTTTACACCCGACACAGATATACCTCCCAGAATATAATCTTTGGGGTCCTCATAATCTACTACAGGCAAGGGCTTCCCTTCGTTTTCTTTTATGTTCTGAGCTTCTGCACGCCAACCGGTCGAGAGAAATAATAAAGTTAAAATGATTCCAGGTATCAGTTTCATCTGCTTAATCTGCATTGCAAGCCTTCTAAAAGTGTAAAGATGCAAAGATAAATTTTTATTTGTATCCAAAGTCCCTTTATTTGATTTTATTGATTTGTTCTCCCGTCTTTCCGTATCTTCTCTCCCTGTCAAAGAATGTCTCCAGTGCTCTTCCGAAGTCATTTTTGCGAAAATCGGGCCAAAGAACTTCAGTAAAATAGAATTCAGTATAAGCACACTGCCACAAAAGATAGTTACTTATTCTTTGCTCTCCGCTTGTTCTAATCAACAGGTCCGGATCAGGGATGCCTGATGTACTAAGAAAGGACTCAAACAATGAATGAGAGAGTTCTCTCTCTTTTAAAGATGAATCCTCAGCAATAAATGCAGAATATTTTTCAACTGCCTGCAAAATATCCCATCTGCCACTATAACTAAGAAAAACAATAAGGTCCAGAGTGGTGTTGTCAAGTGTCTTGTTTTCAAGTTCCCTGATCTTTGACACCACCTTATCAGAAAGACGGCCAAAATCACCTATCACCCTAAATCTTATATGATTATCCATCAAGGTTTTTTGCTCTCGCATTATAGCCTCAATCATCAATTCCATCAAACCATTTACCTCCTGAGGAGGTCTACTCCAATTCTCTTCTGAGAAAGCAAAAAGGCTTAAATACTTTATCTTGTTTTCAGCAGCAAACTCCACTGCAGCTTTCACAGATTCCACACCGGCCTTGTGTCCTTCCAATCTGTTCAATCCTCTTCTTTTGGCCCAACGGCCATTTCCATCCATTATGATGGTTACATGTTCAGGAATCCTGTTCATTTGAAATTTATGACATTTAAAATTTTATCTGTTCCTGCGGTCCTCACCCCACATAAGTTTTTCTCTGAGTGCTTCTATAAAACTGTTCCCGGAGAATGAGACATATCTAAGTGTGAAACCCGCTTTTGTAACAATAATACTCTTCTTCTCCGGAATCACAAAGGATCTGTTGTCCAGACTCACTATTGCCTCCCTTTTTCTGCTTTCAGTAAATATTTCTATTTCAGAATTATCTGACAACACCATTGGTCTTACGTTCAAATTATGAGGAGCAATAGGTGTAAGCACCAAAGCTTTGGTGCCGGGTAACACCAATGGACCTCCAACACTCAGAGAGTAAGCTGTAGATCCTGTCGGACTTGCCAATACGATACCATCGGACCAGTAGGTAGGTAAAAGCACCCCATCTACCTTAACATAAACAGATAGCATGTAAGGATCCCTCCTTTGAACCGAGACCTCATTGAGAGCATAATGACAGAATCCATCCGGCATTTCTCCGGAACTTACGGAAAGAACACTTCTTTCGCTTATTGAAAACCTCTTTTCAAAGAGTAGATCAATCCATTCATTGCCAGACATGGAATCGACACTGGTAAGAAACCCCAGTCTGCCAAAATTCAATCCGGCAACAGGAATATTATAATCTCTTACAATTGTAAGAGACTCCAAAAATGTTCCGTCTCCGCCGAAACAAAGAAAAATATCTGTCTCTATGGAAAGATCATCATGTCCATAAAAAAAATTCCCTTGTGGAATCTCCCCCTCACAATGCTCACTGAGTTTAGCGAAGAAAGGCTCATAATAAGAGAGTAAAGCCCCTCTCCTCACAAACTCCCGGAGAATGGACAATACTTTTGATTTCCATATATCCGAAATATCTCTGCCAAAAATAGCCAGCTTCATATACAAAAAGTGTATTAATCGTCAAAATTAAATAAATTTGCACCTGTTATGACGAAATTAAGCGTAAATATAAACAAATTTGCCACACTCAGAAATGCAAGAGGAGGCAACATGCCCGATATTCTTAGAATCGCTGCAGATTGCGAACGCTTCGGAGCACAAGGAATAACTGTACATCCCAGACCAGACGAACGACACATAAGATACGAAGATGTAAGAAGGCTCCATAAAGTCATCACTACTGAGTTCAATATAGAAGGCAATCCAATTCCTTCTTTCGTAGATTTGGTGCTCAAAGTAAAACCTACTCAAGTGACTCTTGTGCCTGACCCTCATGATGCAATTACCTCAAACAGTGGATGGAACACAAAAAAACACCTTGATTTCCTGACAGAGATATGTACAACTTTCAATAAAGAAGGCATAAGGACATCAATATTTGTGGATCCTGATCCTGAAATAATAAAGTATGCGGCAGAAACCGGTTGCTACCGCGTTGAGCTCTACACAGAGGAGTACGCCCGGACTTTTGCCACAGGAGAGCATCAAAAAGCGATAGAACCCTTCATAAAAGCTGCGGAAGCTGCCGCAGAATCAGGACTCGGGCTCAATGCAGGACACGATCTTAATCTGGAAAACACAGGATACTTCGCTAAATACATACCATATCTTCTGGAAGTCTCCATTGGACATGCTTTGATATGTGAATCCATCTACATAGGACTGGAAAACACCATTCAAAGCTACCTTAGGCAGTTAAAAAATTATTAATATATTTGTAATCTTAATAATCATAAATCAAAAGATGAAAAACGCATCAACTATCACAAATGTAATTCTTGGAGCAGCAGTTATTGTGCTCTTTGTACTTCACTTCACTTCAGGACAGGAAGCAATAGAAGCCCCGGTATCCACTGAAGGGATATCAAAACCTTCAGGAGAAATCGTGTATATACAGGTAGACTCCCTTATAAACAAATACGATATGTTCAACGATCTCAGATCAGAGTTTGAAAACAAAGCTCAAACTATTCAAAACGATTTGAACAAAAGAGGAAGATCCTTGGAAAACGATCTCAAAGATTTCCAGACCAAGATTCAAAAGGGTCTCATCACAAGATCTCAGGCTGAGACACAAAGACAACAACTTCAGGCGAGGGATCAGGAGTTACAGCAGTACATTCAGGAAAAGCAAATGGAGATGTCCGAAGAAGAGGCTGTCCTTTACCGAAAAGTATTTGATGCGTTGGACAACTACCTTAAGGAAATTAACAAAGAAAATAAGTACTCTTTGATTATCAGCACATCTGCTGCATCCAATAATGTTCTCAACGGAGATGAAAGGCTCAATATAACAGACGAAGTCGTAGCAGCAATGAATGACGAATACATAAAACAGAAATCCAAATAAATTACCTTACAAGGGTGAAAATAGCCATACTTTCTTCTTTTTACCCTTTAAGAGGGGGAATAGCCCAGTTCAATGCCAACTTGTACAATGAACTGGGCTTAAAGCATTCTGTCAAAGCTTTTAACTTCACGAGACAATACCCTTCCTTACTTTTTCCGGGGAAAACACAGTACGTAACAGAACAAGACAATCCTGTAAAAATTGAAAGTGAAGCTGTTCTGGATTCGATTAATCCTGTATCATATTTTAAGACTGCCAAAGCTATAAATCAATGGGGTCCTGATCTTCTTATCATAAGATACTGGATCTCTTTTTTTGCTCCTGCATTCGGAATCATCACCAGACTTATCAATAAAAAAACCAGGATTATCCCTATCCTTGACAATGTGATACCCCATGAGAGAAAATTCTATGACACTCCACTCACCAAATTTTTCCTAAATGGATGTGACTCTTTCATTGTCCTCTCCGAATCAGTTGGGAAAGAGCTCATACAACTCAAGCCAGATGCTACATATCGCACAATCCCTCATCCTGTATACAATCATTTTGGCGATAAAATGGATAAAGGCACAGCCATCGAAAAGTTGGGCCTTGACCCCACAAAAAAGACACTCCTTTTTTTCGGACTTATAAGAGACTACAAAGGCCTTGACATACTTCTGGAAACATTCAGGTTACTGGATGACTCCTATCAACTTGTAGTGGCGGGAGAACCCTACGGATCCTTCTCGGAATATCAATCAATCATTGATTCCTCCGGCTGTTCAGACAGAATAAAGCTCTTCATAAGATATATTGAAGACAACGAAGTCCCTCTTTTCTTCTCTGCAGCTGATGTAACAGTACTCCCATACAAAACTGCCACCCAAAGTGGGATAAGTGCAGTATCTTTTCATTTTGAAATACCCTTGATTACCACAGACGTGGGAGGTCTAAGCGAAGCTATCGCAAAACCGGGCACAGGAATTGTTGTAAAAAAAGCAGATAGTCTCCTGTTGCGCGATGCAGTGGTCTCATACTTCTCAAATAATATTGATGAATTTTACAGGAAAAATATAAAAAAACACAACGAAACTCTTTCCTGGGAAAATTTCACAACACAACTTATTGACTTTTATAACCATAAATAAATCGAATAATATGCAGGCAATAACCCTAACTGAATTTGACTTTCCCGGACAAACCGGAAAATACACCGGAAAAGTAAGAGACGTCTACTCCATAAAAGAAGATTATCTTGTAATGATTGCTACCGACCGAATATCAGCTTTCGATGTAGTCCTGCCAAAAGGAATCCCATACAAAGGACAGGTGCTTAACCAAATTGCAGCCAAATTTCTTGATAGTACTAAAGACATTATACCCAACTGGAAAATAGCTTCCCCAGACCCCATGATTACCATAGGCTACAAATGCACACCTCTCCCTGTTGAAATGATTGTAAGGGCATACCTTACCGGAAGCTCATGGAGATCCTACAAATCCGGTGCAAGAGAAATTTGCGGAGTGAAAATTCCGGAAGGCATGAAGGAACATCAAAGATTCCCTGAACCTATTCTCACTCCTACAACCAAAGCAGAGCAAGGAGAACATGACCAGGATATTTCCAGAGAAGAGATTATCCGTAAAGGGTTGGTAAGCGAAGAAGACTACAAAAAAATTGAAGAATACTCACTCGCTCTTTTCGAAAGAGGTTCTAAACTTGCCAGTGAAAGAGGGTTGATTCTTGTAGACACAAAATATGAATTCGGAAAAAGAGGGGATGATATATATCTTATCGACGAAATCCATACACCTGATTCCTCAAGATACTTCTATGCCGATTCATATGAAGAACTTTTTGAAAAAGGTATGCCACAGAGACAACTATCAAAAGAATTTGTCCGGGAATGGCTTATGGAAAACGGCTTCAAAGGCGAGAAAGGACAAAAAGTTCCTGAAATGACTGAAGAAGTGGTAAAATCCATCTCCGACAGATATATAGAATTATATGAAAAAATAACTGGCACAAACTTCCGGAGAGAAGAGATGTCAGAAGATATTTACGAAAGGCTTGACGCCAATGTAAGAAATATGCTTGCAAGATTATGAGGCATCTGACATTTATTTATTTATTACTGACAATCCTTGTTGCACAGGGTTGTTTTGCTCAGTACACACCACCCCAAAATAGAAGTTTCCCATGAGAAGGTGATCCTCGACGGTCAACTGTACTATCTTCATAAGGTAAAAAAGAAGGAGACTCTGTATTCGATTGCAAATGCATACAAGACAGATATTGAGTCTCTAAGAGAAAACAATCCATCATTACAATCAGGTCTCAAAGAAGGATCCTTGCTTTACATAAGAATACCGGACCAGAAAAAAAAGGAAGAATTATCGGTCCCGGATACTGAGAAAAAAGAGAAACCTCAGGAAATAGATACTCTTAATATAAGATACCAGGCAGAACACACTGTAAAATGGTTTGAATCACTTAGTTCAATAGCAAAAAAATACGGAGTTACAGAAGAGGAGATCATCTTAGCCAACTCTATCCAAAACAGAAATATTGAAACAAGACAAATTCTTAAAATACCATACGCGGGAGAAATATCCAAATTCTTGGTAGAATCCGACTCTTCTGAAGAAAAGGAGAACAAGGAAGAAATCAAAAAAAAAGATAAAACTACAGAATTCTTCATAAAAGGTTACGATATAATTAATGCCACACTTCTCCTGCCGATGGGAGGAGAAGCAGATACATTGTTCTACAGAGAATCTGCTAAAAACGACCGACACAATTTTCTCGATTTTTGTCAAGGGTTTCTTATGGCTTTAGACAATCTTAAGTCAACAAACCCGAATCTGGAAATCAATCTTAGAATAATTGATACAGACAATCACAACTCTATAGAAGAGATCATTTCCAAAGGATTACTCAGAGACAATGATATAATAATAGGACCTGTCTACGAAGAAGAACTTAAGCCAGTTTTGGAGTACTGCAATAATGAAAATACATATGTAGTCTCACCTATGGACTCCAGAAGCGAGCACTTTGCTCACAAGTACAGCAACTTCTTTCAGGTGAGTACACCTGCTATATACCAACAAAGCGGAATGCTCTCAAGTTTAAATATGTTTTCCAAAGTCACTGTTATATTCGAAAAAAACGGGAACATCAATGATCCTGTAGTAGATAGAGTTAGTCAGTTACTTGAATCTGCCGGCATAAGATACAACATTCTTTCATACGGAATCCTGGACGGACGTTCAATACTTCCAAGCATGCAAGAACAATTGGATCCCGCTGCCTTGAATCACATTGTAGTAGCATCTGAATCAGAGGCCTTTGTCTCGGATGTATTGAGAAACCTCAACCTTATCAAAACAACCGAAAACTATGAAATAGTAATACACGGCACTCCCGCATGGCGCAACTTCAATACTATTGACATTAGTTACTATCATGACATGAACCTCAATATTCCCATGCAATACCATATCGATTATGCCAGAAAGAATACAATTGACTTTTTGGGAAAATACAGGGCCCTATACAACTCAGAGCCAAGCCCTTATTCTTTCCAAGCCTACGATATTGCTCTATACTTTCTTGAAAATATGCATAAATACGGCAACCATTTTCTGAAAAATGCATCTCAATACAAAATGGAGATGCTACAATCCGACTACAACTTCATGCGTAACAATACCAATGAAGGTTATATAAATACTGCATCCCGAAGAGTAATTTTCAAACCGGACTTTTCAATCACAGATATTAGAGGTTTTTTTAGATAACCAATCCTGAAGGCTCTCATCCAGATAAGGTGAGAGCTTTTCATAAACATCCCGGTGATACCTGTTTATCCAATCCACTTCATCCCCGGAAAGCATCTCAATATCCACCGCCTTCATGTCCAAAGGAATAAACGATATAGTCTCAAACCCGTAAAAAGAGCCTTTCTCGTTATCAAACAACTCTTTACACAACAGTGTATTTTCAATCCTTATTCCATATTTCCCCTCTTGATATACAGCAGGTTCATTGGAAAGAATCATTCCGGGAGATATTGCCACCGGATTATCCTCCATTCTAATACTCTGTGGTCCCTCATGTACACACAGATTATGTCCTATCCCGTGTCCTGTTCCATGCATATAAACCTTACCTCCCCGCATAACCTCACCTCTTGCAAGAATATCCAAAGAGGAACCTCTTGTCCCTGGAATAAAAACAGCCCTGGACAAATTTATCATTCCTTTCAACACAAATGTAAAATCCCTTTTTTGCTCTTCTGTAATCTCCCCGCATACAATTGTCCTTGTTGTATCTGTTGTCCCATAAGGATAGTGAGCTCCTGAATCAACCAATAATAACCCCTCTTTCATCACCTTTACGGTATTAGTAAATGAATAATGAGGTAAAGCAGCGTTTTTCCCGTAAGCTACTATCGGAGCAAAACTTTCCCCTAAATAATCAAGGTTCTCTCTTCTAAACTCAATCAATTTCTCGGCAACAGAATGTTCGTAAAGATCATCTGATGATGATATAAATGAATCTTCCAAATATTTGATCAACTTCACCCATGCTACACCATCATTGATCATTGCCTTGCGAAACCCGTCTATCTCAACATTGTTTTTACTTGCTTTTACAAAAGCAGTTACCCCTCCCGGAATAACATCTTTTACGATATTACCCGGGTTACAATGTAATGCTTTATAGTTCTTGACAGAAATATTGGATTCACAGAAACATCTTTGAATTCCTGGATCCATTGAATTAAGGAATAATAGGAAAGAGTTATAGTCGTGTACCTCTATTCCATTATCTTTCAATAATAGAATAATCTCCTCATCAACACTTTCAGGTGATATAAACAGATGAATACTATTATTGTCAAATACAGCATAAGAGTATGCTAGCGGATTATACTCTATATCAGCGCCTCTGATGTTACACAACCATGCCACATCATCGCAAGAAGAGAGAATATAGTAATATCTCCCTTTGATTTTCAACAATGAATTTAACTTTTTCAATTTTTCGCCGGAAGTGGCTCCGGAAATTTCGTTAGGTACTATCCTCACTTTTTTTGGTTTAAATAAAGGTCTTTTGTCCCATATCTCATCAAAAAAATCATCCACAAGTACAACATTCAACTTCCCGCACTCTCTTTTCATCATTTGATACTTTTCCAGAGAAAATAGAGATCCATCTATTCCAACCTTCTCTCCGGATTCAAGTTGAGAGACTAACCACTGCTCAATCGAAGGTGTTCCGGCATCCTTCAACTTCATCAATTCCACCCCGCTACCATTCAACTGCTGTACTGCCTGTACAAAATATCTGGAATCCGTCCACAACGCAGCACTCTCTTGGGTAACCACCAATGTGCCGGCTGAACCGGTAAAACCACTCATATATTCACATACCTTAAAGCGCTCCTGAACATACTCTCCAAAATGTGAGTCTGCCGAAGGTATCACAAAAGCATGCAGTCCCTTATTATTCAATAGATTTCGTAATCTTTGCAAACGTGATCTTATAATATTCATTGTATAACAATTAAGATTATCACAAATATAACAAATAGCAAAGGAGATAATTAAATATTGATTAAATTTGCACAGAACAAATCATAAAATTGATGTTTATGGAAAAAAGTATTAAAGGCACCAAGACTGAACAGAATCTTCTTAAGGCATTTGCCGGCGAATCTCAGGCCAGAAGCCGATACGTCTACTTTGCATCAGTAGCAAAGAAAGAGGGGTACCAACAAATTGCAGCTGTTTTTGAAGAGACTGCAGAGCAAGAAAAAGAGCATGCAAAAAGATTTTTCAAATTTCTGGAAGGAGGTATGGTAGAAATTACTGCAACATATCCTGCCGGAGTCATAGGAAATACTGCCGAAAATCTAGCGGCAGCTGCTGCTGGAGAGAACGAAGAATGGTCCGACCTTTATCCGGAGTTTTCAAATATAGCTAAAGAAGAAGGGTTCCCTCAGGTTGCAACCGCATTCAAAATGATTGCAAAAGTTGAGGCAGAACACGAAGCAAGATACCGCAAACTTCTTGAAAGAGTAGAGGCAGAGAAATTCTTCGAAAGAGAAGAAGAGATAGAGTGGCAATGTCGCAACTGCGGATATGTTCACAAAGGCAAAAAACCACTTGAGAAATGCCCGGCCTGCCTCCACGCAAGAGATTACTTCGAGCCAAAAAAGAACAACTATTAACCTTAACACAATTTTACAGGTCTTTACATGATAAAATCAACACTGAACAGAGCCTGTAAATCTGTAAAAGAGATATTGCCAAAGACATTAAAAACATGTCTTTGGCTTATTCGTATTACCACAATAGTCACTCTTGGGGTACTTTTTCTGGAATATTTTAATATTCTTCCTTACATATCCAAAGCTCTTAACCCTCTTTTCAACCTAATGGGACTTCCCGGAGAGGCTGCTCTTGCATATGTGTCAGGTTTTTTTGTAAACGTCTACTCTGCTATAGCGGTTATCTCCACTCTCAATATGGATGTCCGCTCTGTCACTATCCTTTCAGTAATGATACTGTGTTCACACAACATGATCACTGAAACAGCAGTCCAGAAGAAGACAGGCTCATCTGCCCTGAGAATGTTTGCGATACGCACAATTAGTGCATTCGCACTAGGCTTCATATTAAACCTGATAATGCCTGAAGGCGGCAATACTGTAGCTACCGAAACAGTACACATACAACATACATTCAGGCAATTATTCATGGAGTGGTTGTCAAACACAATCAGGCTTATCCTATTAATGTCCTCTCTTATATTTGCCCTTTCAATTGTTCAAAGACTTCTCTCCGAATTTGGAGTAATTAAATGGCTCTCCCGGATAATGAGTCCTGTGCTGGCTCTCTTCGGGCTTCCGTCTAAAACATCATTCCTTTGGATTGTTGCAAACACACTGGGTCTGGCATATGGTGCAGCTGTAATGATAGACGAAACAGAAAGCGGAAAAATAACAAAAAAAGATGTAGATCTCTTGAATCACCACATAGCCATATCTCACAGCAATCTGGAAGATGTACTGCTTTTAGCTTCTGTTGGAGCGTTAATTTGGTGGATGCTGATTGCCCGCTTAGCTTTTGCAATGGTCCTGGTCTGGGAGTTTCGACTCGAAATGGCAATAAGAAAAAAAATCCTTACCTTTGTTGGTTGAAATAAAAAAACCGACAATCTATTTGTTATCATGAAAAAAGAAATAATAAAATGTCTAATAATAGGCAGCGGACCTGCAGGATACACTGCTGCAATATATGCTGCAAGAGCTAATCTGTCTCCCGTTCTGTATGAAGGAATACAACCGGGAGGTCAACTTACTACCACAACCGAGATTGAAAATTTCCCCGGATACCCCACCGGAATAACAGGACCTGCAATGATGGAAGAACTTAAAGAACAGGCTTCCAGATTCGGGACCGATGTAAGATTTGGTCTTGTAACCAAAGCCGATCTCTCGAAAAGACCATTCAAAATCACAATAGACGAAGAAAAGGAGATTGAAACCGAGACCATTATTATTTCCACAGGAGCAACTGCAAAATATCTGGGTCTTGAATCAGAGGAAAAATATAAAGGACAAGGAGTATCTGCCTGTGCAACATGTGATGGCTTTTTCTATAAAGGAAAAGATGTTGCAGTAGTAGGGGGAGGAGACACTGCCTGTGAAGAGGCCTCTTACCTGGCAGGAATATGTAATAAAGTTTACCTGATTGTACGCAGAGATGTACTGAGAGCCTCCAAAACAATGCAGGAGAGAGTAAAAAACACCCCCAATATTGAGATTTTGTGGCAGTATAATACAAAAGAGATAGTAGGATCACCGATGGGTGGCGTTAATGGTGCGATTCTTGTTCACAAAAACGGTAGCGAAAAAAAAATTGATATCCACGGCTTCTTCCTTGCTATAGGTCACCATCCCAATTCAGAGCTTTTTAGTGAATGGGTTGATACCAACAATGAGGGCTATATTCTCACTGAAGGTAAATCCACAAAGACCAATGTCCCAGGAGTATTTGCCGCCGGAGATGTTCAGGACCCGTACTACCGACAAGCAGTAACAGCTGCAGGATCCGGCTGTATGGCAGCAATGGATGCAGAGAGATTTCTCGCCGAAAACAAATAATTTATATATGAAATATTTAAAAATTGGGATATTTGCAGCCGTGTTGCTATGGAGTATCTCTTCGTGCAAATCCCAGTTCGATGCTCTTTTAAGATCAAATGACATCGAAGAGGTGTATAAAGGTGCTTTCGATTACTTTAACAAAGAGAAATACCTCAAAGCAGCCGACCTGTTTGACAAACTACTTCTTCCTGCACAAAACACAGAAAAAGATGATACTGTTCAATTCTATCTGGGGCTAAGTAACTTCAAATACGGAGACTACATAATTGCAGAGGCCAACTTCAGTCGCTTCATAAGCGTATACCCCAGAAGTCCCTTCACTGAAGAGGCCAAATACCTCAGAATAGAGTGTCTTTACAGATCCACCCACCGTTATGAACTAGACCAGAGGCCGACATATACTGCTATGGCTGCAATAGAAGAGTTTATTTATGAATATCCTGACAGTGAATATCTTGAGAGAATGAGGGATATGCTGGTAGACCTTCAGGAAAGATTAGACCGTAAAAGTTTTGAATCAGCAAAACTTTATTATACTATAGAAGACTACAAATCGGCTGCATACGCTCTAAAGAATGTGCTGAAGGAGAATTCGGAGAACCAGTACAGAGAGGAAGTTCTTTATTATACAGTTGCTGCCACATACCAGTATGCTCTAAACAGCGTACAGAATAAGCAGAGGGAGAGGTTCCTCAATGTGATAGATGAATACTACAATTTTGTTAGCGAATATCCGGAGTCTGCATACAGAAAAGATGCAGATAAGATGTTTGAACACGCTCAGGAATTTTTAAATTAATACAACCATATGGAAATCAACAAGAATGTCCCCAACAATACTGTCACTAGGGATTTGACAAAGCTGGCGGAACCAACAGGCAACGTATACGAATCAACAATAATAATTGCCAAGAGATCTAACCAGATAGCAGCAGAACTAAAACAAGAGCTCAAACAAAAACTTGAAGAATTCTCTACATTTGCAGACACACTTGAAGAGACTTTTGAGAACAGGGAGCAAATAGAAATATCCAAATACTATGAAAGGCTGCCTAAACCTACACTGATAGCAATTCAGGAGTTTGAAGATGATAAAATACAGGTAAGAAAGATAGAAGGATAATATGCTTAAGGGCAAAAATATCTTACTAGGCATTACGGGAAGCATTGCAGCATACAAAGCAGCGATGCTTATACGCCTATTGGTAAAAGAGGGTGCAGATGTAAAAGTCATAATGACAGATATGGCTAAACATTTCATTACTCCATTGACTATGGCTACTCTCTCCAAAAACCCTGTACTTGTGGAGTTCTACAACCCCGAGAACGGAGACTGGAACAGTCATGTTTCACTTGGCATTTGGGCAGACATCTTTGTCATTGCACCTGCCTCAGCAAACACTATGGCAAAAATGGCCGGAGGAATTGCAGACAATCTGCTTTTAACCACATACCTGAGTTCAAGATGCCCAGTTTGTATTGCTCCTGCAATGGACCTTGATATGTATATGCATCCTGTCACTCAAAAAAATATAGAGTTACTGAGAAAGGAAGGCGTGACTATGATTGAGCCTGAGTCAGGAGAACTGGCCAGCGGACTGGAAGGTAAAGGCAGAATGGCAAATCCTGAGACAATTTCATCCGCAGTGCATGATATACTCTCAAAATCTTCAAAAAAAGACAAAAAAAACAACAACTTCCCTCTTAAAAACAAAAAAGTACTTATCACAGCTGGTCCGACAGTAGAGAAAATTGATCCTGTAAGATATATTTCTAACTTCTCCACCGGTAAAATGGGCTTTGCCTTGGCTCTCCAAATGGAGTCAATGGGAGCAGCCGTTACTCTTATTAGTGGTCCGGTGCAAGAAACACTTCCGTCTGAGAGCAAAATAGAACTCATAAATATCACAAGTGCACAAGAAATGCACAACCAGACACTTAACCATTACAATGAAGATACTGACATTGTTATTCTGGCAGCTGCCGTATCAGACTACACACCGGCATCAACCCATGATGCAAAACTTAAGAGAGAGAAAAACAATCTAAACATAGAACTCCTCCCCACACAGGACATTGCTGCCGAACTGGGTCAAAACAAAAACAATAAAGCCATTCACATTGGTTTTGCTCTCGAAACCGACGATGAAATTAAAAACGCAAAAAGTAAACTTCTTCGCAAGAATTTTGATGCAATTGTGCTGAATTCTCTTAATGACAAGGGAGCAGGCTTTGCCACACAAACCAACAAAATAACAATAATATCATCCAAAGGCGAAATCATATCATACAAACTTAAAGACAAGAAAGAGGTGGCCAGAGATATAGCAGATTACATTCTAACCACACTTTAATGCTAAAATCTGTTTCCATATCGAACTATGCTCTTATTGAGAGTCTGGAGATTGAATTTCCGGAAGGGCTTATTATAATTACAGGCGAAACAGGAGCAGGAAAATCAATCCTGATGGGGGCAATCTCTCTACTATTAGGGAACAAGGCTGAGAAAGAGATCCTAATGGACAGCAACAAGAATTGTGTGGTAGAAGCATCATTCCATATTGAAGAACACTCACTTCTTAAACGTATTTTTGAATCCAATGACTTGGTAGTAACAGAAGAACTTTTTATAAGAAGAGTTGTAATGCCTTCCGGAAGATCCCGCTCATTTATTAATGATCAGCCTGTAAGCAACAAATTCTTAAAAGAGATAGCAGGTTCACTGGTAGACATTCATGCACAGCATGAGCACCTTTTACTCTCGGACAGCAGTTTCAGACTTTCTGTACTGGACTCTTTCGCATCAAACAAAAGAATAAAAGAGAAGTATAGACAATCTTTTTTTCAGATGCAAAGACTAAAAACAAAAAAAGAGGAGTTACACAAAGAGATAGAAAAACAAGAACAAGAATTTGAATATAACCTTTTCCAATTCAATCGACTGGAAGAGGCCAACCTTGTGACAGGTGAAACTGAAGAGTTGGAAGAGAATCAGAAAGTATTGGGAAATGCCGAAGAACTTAAAATGTTATTGAGGCAGATAAATGAAAACCTGAACCCCGCAGGAGTATCAATTGTCCAGATTCTTAAGGATACAGAAATTCTTTACAACAAAGCTGCCACCAATCTCAAAGCGGCATCTGTCATGGCAGAAAGGATGGAAACCGCAAGAATAGAACTTAAGGAGCTTGAAAGAGAGACATCCCAATTGGCTGAATCAATTGAATCCGATCCTAAGAAACTAGAAGCCACTGAGGAACGTCTTTCGCTCATATACTCCTTATATAACAAATACAAAGTAAACTCCGTTCAAGAACTGTTAGATCTGAAAGAAGATTTCTCAAATAAACTGATCTCAACCTCAGAGCTTAAAGAGAAAGCGATTGAACTGGAAAAACAGATTGAATATCAAACTTCAATGCTAGAGCATGATTCCAAAGAGCTCACCAAAAGTAGAGCTGATGCATCTAAACGCTTTGTAAAAGAGATGACCTCCCGTATAAGGGAACTTGAAATGCCTCATGCAATATTTAATGTTGTAATTCAAGAGACAGACAGTTATACACAGGAAGGAAAAGACAAGATAGAATTTCACTTTTCATCCAATAAAAACCATTCCGCCAAGGAGATTTCAACCATCGCATCAGGCGGAGAACTCTCCAGAATAATGCTGTGTCTTAAAAGTATAATGTCCCGTGAAAACGAGATGCCCACTATGATTTTTGATGAAATTGATAGTGGGGTTTCAGGGAGCATAGCAGACAAAATGGGAGCTCTTATAGACGAGTTGTCGCAAAACATGCAACTATTTACTATTTACACATCTTCCTCAAATAGCCTCAAGGGGAAATTGTCACATTCTTGTCTATAAAGAGAGACCGGGGAAAATGGCAAATCGGCCACTAAAATAAAGAAAATTGAGAAAGAAGAGAGAGTAATGGAGATTGCCAGAATGCTCAGTGGATCAAAACTTACAGAGGCTGCAATCGCAAACGCAAGAGAATTCATAAAAACTGTTCCGAACAATTAAATTATCATAATATGAGACTAATTATTCAAAACTCCTATGAAGAGATATCACAATGGGCTGCAGCTCATGTTGTAAGGAAAATCAAAGAGTACAATCCAACACCCGAAAACCCTTTTGTTCTGGGTCTTCCTACCGGATCGACACCTTACGGGACCTACAAAGAACTGATAAAATACTACAAAGAGGGAGAAGTTTCCTTCAAGAATGTAGTAACTTTCAACATGGATGAATATATTGGAATCCCGAAAGAACATCCTCAGTCGTACTTCACATTCATGTGGGATAATTTTTCCAACACATAGACATCAAACGCGAGAATGCAAATATACTTAATGGAAATGCTCACGACCTGGAACAGGAGTGCCAGGATTACGAAAACAAAATGAAACAATATGGAGGAGTAGATCTCTTTATTGGGGGAATAGGTCCCGATGGACACATTGCATTCAATGAACCCGGCTCTTCTCTCTCATCCAGAACCAGAATAAAAAGTCTGACAACCGATACTATAATAGCCAACTCCAGATTTTTCAACAATGATATTTCCCAGGTTCCAAAAACAGCACTTACTGTAGGCGTAGGCACCATAATGGACTCAAAAGAGGTTATGATTCTTGTAAACGGGCACCACAAGGCCAGAGCTCTTAAAAATGCCGTTGAAGGAAGCGTAAACCATATGTGGACCATAAGTGTACTTCAGATGCACCAAAAAGGTATAATTGTTTGCGATGACGCATCAACAGTTGAACTTAAAGTGGGCACAGTAAACTACTTTAAAGATATTGAGAGAGACAATCTGGATCCAAGATCTCAGTTATTCTTTTAGAAAATCTGCAGCTCTGCTGAACACATTACTAAAACAACTGTTAACATCCTCATAATCCCCTTTCCCATAATTTGGAAAAGGGGATTCATGTGTGTATGCAAATGGAAAATCAATCTCCTCCAAAATATTTTCATGTCTCCTGCCTAAAGCATGAATAATCCCGGATGTAGGGACTACTCTGTCATTTTTCAAAGAGATAGCCTTAATACGACTATAGTTCTCTTCATGAAAACATTTCTCTTTCCCTGAAATTTAATCCATATGCTATATGAGCCACAAAAGCCTGTTCTGCAGCATCTCCATACAATCTTCTACCTTGATAATCATTGAGAAAATCATTTTTATAATATCTTTGTAGTGCTTCAAAAGCATCCTCATCCATTATCATTTTCGAACGACCATTCATCTCAGAAAAAAAGGATCCTCCACAAAACATAAAGAGTTTAGACCTCTCAAAAAATCCATTATGGTCTCCCATTAATAACACCTGGGACAACAATGCACCTATTGAGTATGCAAAAACATTGAATGTACAACTCCTATCAAACAACATGCATCTTCCGGACCTTACATCCGAAATAAACTGCCAAATATTATATAAGGTTTCACGCCCACCCAGGTAAAATCTGTACGGATCTGCTTTTAGTCTGGCACTAATAGCATAGTTTACAAAAGACAAATAGCGACTCTTTTTCCCTGTATACCTCTTGTTGCATATTTCTTGGATCACTCCACACCAGAGGAGCACGATCAATATGCATGGAAAATGGGAATAAAACAACAGGACAGCCTGTTCTAGCCGAAAGAAAATCTGCCCATGGGTAATATTTATCCCAACTTCGCTCATTTAATCCATGAAAAAGCAATAATCCCTTTTTTACCGGAGCCCCTCTCCTGTTACTGTCAGAAAATATTACCCGGTAATGAAAGTTAATGTTCCTTTCAACCTCCTCGGTCACCAACTTACTTGAAGTAGTTGCAAGAGATCTCCTCTTTCTCATTACATCGTCAAGGCCCAATCTTTCTCTGAATTCCTCAATATATTCCTTCATTTTTCTTTGCAATTAAGCCTATATCCTGAATATCTCAAAAATAAGGTTGCCGGCTACAACTCTTTGTGACCAAAACTAAAAATGAGGGGTGAAAATTTAATATGAGTGGCAAAATATTGACTATTTTTGTACCATAAAATGAATATTCCGGACTACATAACCAATAAAAAAAACCTTGTGGGGTTGGTTGTATTCACAGCCATTTTTGCTCTTATATTCATCAACATATACAAGCCCTTCAGTTCATATAACTGGTATAGGGTTACAGAGTTCAAGTTCTTTGCCTACTCCTCACTTATAATACTCACTGGTATGCTTGTAGTGATAATAAGCAGATTGGTAATGTACTTTTACTCTCTAAAAAAGAAAATATCATACTGGAAGTATGCCCTCTGGATAGTTTTGGAAATATTTTTCATGTCTCTCTTCTATACTGCCTTCACATTGTCTGCCAGCACAGGTCGAGACATAATGGAGGTATTCAGGTCTTCATTTATCAATACTACACTGGTGTTACTACTTCCGTACTCAGCACATTGGTTGTTTCTGGGATGGAAAGAAAATTCCAGGAAGTTAAAGGAAATGAAAATTAAAAACATGCATTCACCACTCGAAGAAAACCGTAGAATATCTTTCACAGACGACAAAGGAAACATGAAGATCTCAATGCTGTTGAAAGACCTGCTATATATTGAATCTTGCGATAACTACGCACAGATTAACTACCTGTCCAAAGGCAGCACTAAAAAATATCTTTTGAGAAACAGGCTAAAAAACATAGAAAAAGAGTTGGAAGAGACTAATATTACCAGATGTCACAGAACTCTACTGGTAAACCTGGACAGAGCTAAAGTACTAAAAAGAGAAAACAGTGATATGACAATTGAACTGGATGATGAAAACACAAAAGAAATCCCGGTATCAAAAAGCTACCGGGAGAGTATAAGCATAAAATTCACATCAGGTCTTAGAACCCGAAATTGAAATCTTCAGTTGCCATTAAATCATCATAACGTTCTCTGTCCAAAGTATAAAATTTTGCAGGCTTATGTTTAGTGTCCTGCATCACAAGACCGGTATCCGAAAGAATCCCTAGATTTTTCTTCCGTCCGCTCTTTTTCACCTTAGATTGAGAGGATGAATCACCAACCATCTTCTTATGAAAATTAGCCCTGTCAAAACTCCTGTTCAATATTGACTCATACACTTTTTGTAGCTGTTTAATTGTAAACATTTCGTCCAGCAACTCAAAAGCAACGGGCTCCTTGTTCAATGCTGTTGCAAGGGTCCTACATGCCATCTGTACGGCATTTAAATGGTCAAAAGCCAATTTCACACTTCCGCTAGAGAATTTTATCGAGGCCAACCCACTTAACATCTGCAGCATCACTATCTGCAGATATTACCTCAGACAACATAGCAGAAGGGCCCATCAATCCAAAATAACAAACAGAAATAATTCTCTCCCTGGGATCCCTTCCTACATCAGAAAGAACTCCGCACTCACGTAATTTAGAAATTTCTATACCTGTCTCCTCTTTCAGCTCTCTTTTTGCACAATCTACAAGTTCTTCTCCTTGCTCCAGAAAACCTCCGGGCAAAGCAAATCTCCCTGCAAAAGGATAATTCATTCTTTTAATCAACAGTACATTCAAACCATCTCCGTCAAATCCAAAAACGACACTATCTGTCGTGATTGCCGGCCTTGGATGACGATAACAATAACTTCCCTCCATATCTCAGGAACTCTTATTTTAATTTATCTACAATTTTAGCATCAGTGGGTTTTACTTTAGAAGGGAAAAAAGCTACAAGTCTGCCCTCTTCATCAATGAGATATTTGCCAAAATTCCATGATGGTTGCACATCATTCCAACCATTTTTGGTCTTATCCGACAACCATCTGAAAACCTCATTTCTTTCACTTCCTTTTACAGATGATTTCTCCATCATTCTGAAAGTAACACCATAATTCTCTTCACAAAACGATAATATTTCACTATTGGATCCTGGATCCTGCGAACCAAAATCGTTGGAAGGGAACCCTAATACTACAAGATTCGGGCCATAATTCTGATGCAATTCTTCAAGTCCGGCAAACTGAGGTGTATAGCCACATTTAGAAGCAGTATTCACTATCAGCACCTTTTTACCTTCAAGCTCTTTAAACTGGAAAAGCTCTCCCTTAATATCCTTAAATGAAAGTGAGTAAAAATCAGCCGGAGGAGTAATCGGTTTCTGAGCATCCGATCTCTTCACAAACAGTATCGCGAAGAGCAAAACAAATATTCTTAAATACTTCATAATAATGTCTTAATTTTATAACTATAGAAAAACAACCTCATTATAATAATTGTTCACATATAGCAGCCACAAACAAAAATCCCTGAACAAAAAAGTTCAGGGATTTTTTCGAAAGTGGTGCCACCAGGAATCGAACCGGGGACACAAGGATTTTCAGTCCCTTTGCTCTACCAACTGAGCTATGGCACCATTGTTTCGTTCGGGAGTGCAAAAGTAGCACTTATTTTGTTTTTTGCAAAAAAATAACTTCAAAAATTATATCTTTGCAACAAAATAAACATAATAATATGGCAAACTACAGCTGATTTCAAAAACGGACTTTGTATCAACTTCAATGACAAACCCTGCTCCATTGTATGGTTTCAACATGTAAAACCAGGTAAGGGTGGAGCCTTTGTCAAGGTAAAGATGAGGAACCTCGAAAATGGCAGAATACTTGAAAACACCTTTACAGCAGGAGAAAAAGTAGAAACTATAAGCATAGAAAGAAGACCATACCAATATCTTTATAAAGATGACATGGGATTCAACTTCATGCACAACGAAACCTTCGAGCAGATAAGCATTCAGCCGGAGATGATTGAAAATGCTGATCTCATGAAAGAGGGACAAAATGTTGAAATGATGTTTCATGCAGACCTCGAGAAAGTCCTTACCTGTGAATTACCCCCATTCGTAGAACTTGAAGTAACTTATACCGAGCCCGCAGTAAAAGGCGATACAGCATCTACAAATGCTATGAAATCCGCTACTGTTGAGACCGGAGCAGAAATTATGGTTCCTCTCTTTATCAACCAGGGTGAACGCATAAAAGTAGATACAAGAGATAGAAAGCTACTCAGAAAGATGCAAATCATAACAAAGATCTAAACCCGAACCATGAAAAAACTCACCTTTTCGCTAATTGTTCTATTGTCGTCTATATCCGGATGCGTCAAACCCTCCTCTCTTCTCTTTCCGGACCCGGTAACCATAGAAGGAGAGATAGAAAAAGGCAACTTCACAAAAGCATCAGAGATGATAGGTCTCTATTTAGCTTCCGATACATTATCTCCTCAATACAGATATTACTGGCAATTCCGAAGAGATTTGATGAAACGCATTCAACGTGATTTCAATCGCAGCGAAGAGGAGGTCACTGAATACCTTAAAGAGTTCTATCCCAACCTTAAAACAAGAGCAACTTGAAGAATGGGAGCAGTCAAACGCTCTGGAAAACATGATTATTGATGGCAGTAAGAGATACTTTCACTCTGCAGCACGTAATCTCTTCAGGATAGACTCTGCAGCTGCCGAGCACTACACCTCTTCCGGCCATGGTCAGAGTGACAGTCTGGACAGGTTTCTTAGTTGGTTCATTCCCGAACTTGTGAAAGAGGCAGCAAATTCAAAACAGAAGTTAGTCTCACCTAAAAGATTCAAGATCAAATATACGCTTACAGTGAAACCTGGAGAAGTTCCCAAAGGAGAGACCATCAGGGCATGGATGCCTTATCCCAGGGAAGACATGGATTCACAAAGTGATATTAAGCTAATATCAACCTCTTGTCCTCACTATATCATCTCACCGGACAACTTTGCCCACAAAAGTATATATATGGAGGCCCCCTCAGAAGGAGACAAACCCACAACCTTCGAATATGAATTCCAATACAACTCATATGCTCAAGTGCCACAATTCAATGCAGATGACATTGTACCCTACGATACTACCTCTGCAATTTATAAAGAGTTCACTTCTCAAAGAGCCCCCCATATAGTTTTCAGCGAAAGGATAAGATTGACTGCAGATAGTCTCACTCACAACATCGACAATCCCTACCTTAAAGCGAAAAGAATATACGAATGGATTAACTCCAATTTTCCCTGGGCAAGCGCAAGAGAATATTCCACCATCGAAAACATCCCTGAATATGTTCTCGACAACAAACACGGAGATTGCGGACAAGTCTCTCTTCTTTTCATAACTATGACAAGAGCAGCAGGTATACCCGCCAAATGGCAATCGGGTTGGATGCTTCACCCCGGCAACAAAAACCTTCATGGACTGGGCTGAAATTTACTTAGAAGGTATTGGATGGGTACCTGTGGACCAATCATTCGGGCCTACCGGCATAAAAGAGGAGAACGAAGAAGCCTACTATTTCTTTACAAGAGGACTAGACCAATACAGGCTTATTGTCAACCAAGATATATCAAGACCCTTCTATCCGGCCAAAATACACCCACGCAGTGAAACAGTAGACTTCCAAAGAGGTGAAGTCGAATGGAGAGGAGAGAACCTATATTTCGGAAGATGGAACTATAAAATGGATATAGAATATATGGACTAGTTTCCTATTTTTCTTATTATATTAAGACCATCGCGTACAGGAAGTATAAAATTATCTGTCCGGTGGTCTTTTTTTACTTTGGCATTGAATTCCTTTAGAGCCTCTGTCTGGGCATCAGCAGCTTGTCCTTGCTCAACTACTTTTCCACTCCACAAAACATTATCCGCAATAATAAATCCTCCACATCTAACCAAAGGAAAGACCATGTCATAATATTGACAATACTCTCTCTTATTGGCGTCAATGTACACCATGTCATACTGATTTTGCAATTCCGGAATTATCTCGGTTGCATCACCTATAATCAAGTGTGCTTTATCTGATATCCCTGCTCTGTCAAATGCCTCCTCTATAAGATAGCTGAGTTCATCATTTGCCTCTATCAAATCAATAACACCGTTATTCCCTAATCCCTGAGCAAGACAAATGGCAGAATAACCTGTGAATGTTCCAATCTCAAGAATCCTGGACGGCTCAATCAGACGTGAAAGAAACATGAGTATCCTGCCAGTAAGTTCACCGGAGATCATTCTTCCGTGATTTGTACGAAGATTACTCTCCTTCTCCAGCCAATCCAGCACAACTGGAAGAGGTGTAGAAAAATCTCCTGCATATCTATCAAGAGCTTTATCACTAATCATATAATAATATTAATTATATACCAAGGTAAACATTTTATCTCTGTCAAAAATTTCATTTGCAATTTCGAGAAGCTCAAAGGGATCTACTGCTTCAATCTTTTCCTTTATTGCTCCTATCGTCTCAATCTCATCGTAGAATAAAAGCGATTTACCCATCGCTAGACATTGATTTTCAGCATTATCTCCCGATATTGCCAACTGTCCCAAAAACTGTTTTTTTGCAGCATTCAAAACATTTACAGACAAGGCTTTAGACCTTAACAAAGAGAGCTCCTTATCAATTAAAGATAGAGATTGATCTACATTACTTTTGTCAGTACCAAAGTAAATGGTAAACAATCCTGTATCCGAATAAGGAGTATATGAAGCATCAACACTATATGCAAGAGCATGCTTCTCCCTAAGTGCAAGGTTGAGCCTCGAATTCAATGAAGGACCGCCCAGTATATTTGTCAAAAGAGCCAGAGGAATCCTTCTATTATCAAATAAATTATACGCAGATGTGCCGGCAACACAATTTGCCTGAAAAGTATTCATAGAGACATATTTCTCACCCTTAAGGCAAGTGAGTTCCGGAATAGTTTTATCACAAATATTCTCCTTCCCTAAAGAAATACGATTATCCAATCTCTCTCCAAAATGTTTTTTTATCAAACCAACACCCCTCCTTTCAGAAATATCAGCTACAATTGTAAAAGACATATTTGATGGCTGATAAAAAAACTCCGTATAACTTCTTATTGCAGAGGAGTCTATAGCTTCAACACTTTCGGGAGTCCCCAAAATAGGCATAGCAAGCGGATGAGAACCAAAAACATACTCATCAAAATCATCATATATCTGCTCTGAAGGAGTATCCTTATATGAGGAGATTTCGTCCATAACAATAATCTTTTCTTTCAGAAGCTCTTTTTCCGGAAAAACAGAATTAAAAACAATATCTGCCAGTAGCTCCACAGCCTTGCCAATATCTTCTTTCAGAACAGTGGCATGAATTACTGTCTCTTCTTTTGTTGTAAAAGCATTTAGTTCTCCGCCTAATCTTTCCAGGTAATTATTTATACGTCTGGCCCCTCTCTTCATAGTACCTTTGAACAACATATGTTCAGTAAGATGTGCCATCCCGTTAAGCTCACGCGACTCATTCCTTGTTCCTGCCTTAATACTCAGAGAACAATAAGCCACAGGAGATGAAATCTGCTTATGAGCTACCCTCATACCCGAATCAAGCCTCTTGACAAAAATATCCATATATCAGAACTGAAATGGTACAGAAATTTTCCTTATGTCTTCCCTTGTAAATCCAGATGATAGCCACCTGGAAATCTTGTGCCTTCTGAAAAAATATAATCTATGATCATCAGTCCCTACTAAAATTTTATAACAATAAGAGCCTCTGTGATCTTCTCCGGGAGTAATAAGTAATGGGACTACTGTATTTTTCCTGCTCTCTTCAAGTGCCTTCTCTATCTCTTTTTCATCAACCACCTTAACATTATTTAAAAACGAAGACATGAACCTGTTCTCAGAAACAGAGTAATTAAGATAATCTATAGAAAACAGCAACTCTTTACCCTTCAACTCTTCGACTCTATCAGAATAAATAGTATTACCTTTAAATGCTAAAGCTAAATCACTCTGAACCTCATAAATATGGTTTTGTATCACATCAATATACACCGGCAAAAGATGTAGATGAGTTGTCTCCTCAGAATCAACAAGCTGTAATGGCAATGTTATCAGATCCTTACTACTATAAAGACCTCTCCGCACTTCAGGGCCACCCTTAATCAGGGTAATATATTCTATCTTGGGTTCAAGTTCACTCCTGAACTTACCCTCCACTCTCAAGAGAAAAAAATAATTGGGATTATGCTTTATCTCCTCATACTCCTCCATAGTGCAAAACTCAAAAGGAGATATTCTCCAACCTCTCTCCACAGCATCCCTGAACATGAGATCGGCAAGAGAGGTAGAGGGGATAACTACCTTTGTAGTCTTGGACCCAAAACTCTCAAAAGTTTCCCTGGTCTCTTTTATAGGATTCTGGGCATAGCCAGACACGAACATTACTGCCATAAACAGCATCATAAAAATACTTCTCATATACCATGTTTTTTTCAAATGCAAAATTAGATAAAATTTAGTACTTTTGTGAGATATGGAGAGATTTGTTGTTTCGGCCAGAAAATATCGGCCCGATAATTTTGAATCACTTGTTGGTCAAAAGAATATAGCTACAACGCTAAAAAACTCGGTCACCAAAGGCCAGCTTGCGCATGCATACCTCTTCTGCGGTCCAAGAGGTGTCGGCAAAACTTCTGCAGCCAGAATTTTTGCTAAAACAATTAACTGCCTTACCCCGGGGCCCAATATGGAACCCTGCGGAAAATGCGAATCCTGCATCTCTTTTGCAGAAGGACGCTCATACTCTATCCATGAGCTTGATGCTGCATCAAACAACTCAGTGGAAGACATCAGACAACTTAATGAACTTGTAAGGATACCTCCACAGATAGGAAAATACAGCGTATATATTATTGATGAAGTACATATGCTGTCTCAAAGCGCTTTTAATGCATTTCTCAAAACTCTTGAAGAACCACCTGCACATGCCATATTTATATTGGCAACAACAGAAAAACACAAGATTCTGCCAACTATACTCTCCAGATGTCAGACCTACGACTTCAACCGCATCTCTACAGAAGATATTGTTTCAAACCTTTCCTCAATAGCAGGCAAAGAAAAAATAGACTACGAAGAAGAGGCTCTTCATGTTATTGCCCAAAAAGCAGATGGAGCCATGAGGGATGCTCTCACCATATTTGACCAGGCAGTAGCATTTTGCGGAAAAAAAATTACTTATCAAAAAGTAATCTCCAACCTTAACGTGCTAGACTACCAGTACTATATAAATTTGACGGATAAAATACTTGAAGGTGATCACACCTCCTCCCTGCTTATATTCGACGAGATTCTCTCCTCCGGATTCAACGCCCTTCATTTCATAGCAGGGCTCAGTAGTCACTTCAGGGATCTTCTTGTGAGCAAAGATAAAAGCACCAACTACCTCGCAGAGCTTGCACCTTCTGCTGCAGAAAAATACTCCAAACAATCAGCTGACTGCACAACCGACTTCCTATATGAGGCACTCTCTACAACATCAACCTGTGAATCAACCTATAAAAACAGTATCCATCCAAGACTACATATAGAACTTGCACTACTCAGGCTCTGCAGAATCAACAACAGCTCAAGATGGAACAGAGAGACTCCGGTTAATCACGAAACCGTTACAAGCAGAAAGAATTCAGAGAACAGGCCAACTGTCAATAATAATGTGATAACCAAAAATATAGAGGCAACTCCTGATAAAAAGAATTCCGATGATGCAAATATTTCAAAAAATAAAGGAGCTGCAGAAAACAAAGAAGTTCCCTCTTCAATTTCAATAAAAAGTCTTTTAAAGAAGGCAGAACAAATCAACTCCTCAAAAGGAACAAACCAACTCCCAACTATAGGAAGCGATAATGTTTCTGAAGAGAATCTCAACCTGGTATGGTCACAGATGGCAGAGAAAGAAAGCTCCCTGCCCAGGCTTTCGACAACCATAAGTCAAACCACACCATTATTGAAAAATGAAACACAAATCATATTTTCTGTAAAAAACGAACTACAGAAAAAATGGATAGAACAACACTGCAAAGCCCGTTTGGTAGAGTTTTTGAGAGTCAACCTCAACAACAAAGATTTGCAGCTCGAAATAGAGGTAACCCCGGACGACGACCCCTCAGATAATAAAATGTACATGCCACAAGAAAAAGACAAGTTCATTTCAGAAAAATATCCGGAAGTAAAAGAGATGCAAAAAGATTTAAACTTGGAATTGAAATAACAAATGAGGCTACACAGCAAAAATCTTGTAAAGAAATACGGGGCAAGGACCGTTGTCAAGAATGTTTCCATTGAGGTAAATCAAGGTGAAATTGTAGGCCTTTTGGGTCCAAACGGAGCAGGTAAAACCACTAGCTTTTACATGATCACAGGCCTCGTTAAGCCAAATGCAGGAAGAATCTTTCTGGATGACGAGGAGATTACCGGCCTCCCAATGTACAAGAGAGCCCAAAAAGGTCTCGGCTATCTTGCCCAAGAAGCTTCAGTATTCAGAAAACTAAGCGTTCAAGACAATATCATGGCTGTAATGGAGATGTCTCCCCTCACAAAAAAACAACGTAAAGAGAGGCTTGAAGAACTTCTGGACGAATTTTCCCTTCATAAAGTCAGAAATAATCTGGGAGTACAACTCTCAGGCGGAGAGAGACGCCGCTGCGAAATTGCAAGAGCATTAGCCATAGACCCCAAATTCATACTCCTGGACGAGCCATTTGCAGGTGTAGACCCTATTGCCGTAGAAGACATTCAACACATTATTGCCAACCTGAAGACTAAAAACATAGGCATAATTATAACAGATCACAATGTCCATGAAACGCTGGCAATTACAGACAGAGCATACCTTTTATACGAAGGAAGTATACTTGAGAGTGGAACTGCGGAGGTACTTGCCAACAATCCGGAAGTAAGAAGAAAATATCTTGGTCAAAATTTCGAGCTTCGCAAGGCAATATTAAGAAAAAAACAGCAGGAAGAACTTAAGGATAAAGAGATAATTGAAGAAAAAACCGGGAACAATGTCCCCGGCAATCTGGATTCCGGCTACTCATCTAAAGCCGGCAAATTTGAGAAAGGAGAGTATTAATACCTCTTCTTCATTCTCATTCCGTCGTGCATTGATCCACGCATTCCGTCATACGCCCCTCTACGAACAGATCCGCGTGCACCACGACGACCCATATTGTTCATACGTGCATCAAAGCACACCCTCTGCTCTTCAGTCAACAGCTCCCTTATCTTCATTCTCTTCTCTGCCATCACCTTCATTTTTGTGTTGTTCAACCCGGAGATTTCATCAATCTTGGAGTTAATCTTCTTCATAGAAGGGGTATCTTCCTGTTGCAGCAAACGCAATTGAGCCCTCTTCTCTGCAACTTGTGCATTCAATTTAACAAACTGCTTCTGTGCCTCAAAATGCAATTTATTTATAGCTTCCTGTTGCTCCGAAGTCAATTGTGGCTCGAGCTTTGCAGGGTTGGCACGCATATAGGCTCGCTCCTGAACCGGGCGGTTCTGTGCAAACAGCGTAAAAGCAGCCATAACCATAACTAATGTAATGTAAACCTTTTTCATAATACTTTTTTTTGTTTATCTAATACTATGACTAAACAGACATGGAAAGGTTTAATTAATTATTAAAGAATTAGTAACTTTGCAAAATTATTCCGGACATACTCAAACATAAACAATACAAAAGATATGGCAGAAAAATTATTTACTGAGTTTCAGCCTGTTTCCACAGATCAGTGGGAAGAGGTGATCAAAAAGGACCTCAAAGGTGCCGACTATGATAAGAAGCTCACATGGAAAACAATGGAGGGATTTGCAGTCCGCCCCTACTATCGTGCCGAAGACCTCGAACAACTCAGTCATATGGGAAGTTCGCCGGAATCATTCCCATTCGTAAGAGGAACAAAAAAAGATAACAACTGGCTCGTCCGCCAAGGTTACTGTGCATGGGAAAGCTTCGAAAAAGCGAATAAAGAAGCATTAAACGGCATAAGCAGAGGAGTACAATCTGTAGCTTTCTGCATTGATGGCAAAAAAGAGATTACACGGGAAGGGATGTCCCAACTTCTTAATGAAATCGACTTAAACAAAACAGAGGTCAATTTCGAAGGATGCTCCTGTGCCGTTGAAAACTGGATTGCTACTTTCATAGAGATTGCTTCAGAGAAAGGAGCAGACCTCAAGACCGTTAAAGCATCATTCGATTTCGATCCACTCAGGACCCTCACTACCACAGGTGATTTCTGTTGTAAAAACTACAAAGACACGCTTGTCAAGTGCCTTCAAATCACAAAAGAATACCCGGGCATAAGAACTATTGGAGTAGAGGCATATGTATTCAGCGATGCAGGATCCAGCCTCGTTCAGGAACTGGCATTCGGAATGTCTGCCGGAAGCGAATACATTAATATCCTAACAGAAGCAGGGTTCACTGCCGACGAAATTGCTTCCAAGCTTAAATTCACCTTCTCGGTAGGCTCCAACTACTTCATGGAGATAGCCAAATTTAGAGCTGCAAGAATGCTTTGGGCTAATATCACAAAAACATACGGGTCCGAAAATACCGATTCTCAAAAGATCAATATCCATGCAGTCACATCACAGTGGAATATGACTGTTTATGACTCATATGTAAATATGCTCAGGGGCACTACTGAAGCAATGAGTGCCTCTCTTGGAGGTGTTGATTCCCTTGAAGTTCTTCCGTTCGACTATTCATACCGTGAACCATCAGCCTTCAGCAACAGAATAGCAAGGAATACACAGATAATTCTCAAGGAAGAGGCATATTTCGACAAGATAAACGACCCGGCAGCAGGTTCCTACTATATAGAGAACCTCACAGCCTCCATTGCGGATGAAGGATGGAAACTCTTTAAAACAACAGAGGAAAAAGGTGGATACATCAAAGCTCTGGAAGAAAGAGTTATTCAATCCATGATAAAAGAGACATCCTCCAAAAGGGATATGAAAATAGCAACCAGAAGGGAGATTCTTACTGGCACGAACCAATATCCCAACTACACCGAAAAAGCCGACAAGAGTGTTACAAAGAAGATTGTAACACGTGGTAATCAAGCGAAACAATCGGATAATACAATTGTGGAGCCTATAGAAAAATACAGAGGAGCCCAAGCTTTCGAGGAGCTCAGGTTTAAGACTGAACAGAGCACCAAAAACCCTGAAGTATTTATGATCACCTTCGGCAACCTGGCTTTCTGTCGTGCAAGAGCACAATTCTCAGGAAACTTCTTTGCAGTAGCTGGTTTTTCAGTAACAGACAACAACCGCTTCTCATCCGCTGAAGAGGGAGCAAAAGCAGCTCTTGAATCAGGTGCAGACATTGTTGTCGCCTGCTCTTCCGATGAAGAGTATGCAGAGGCAGTTCCCAAAATCAAAGAGATCATTGGAGACAAAGCAATAATTGTTGTGGCCGGTGACCCTGCATGCAAAGAAAATCTTATAGAAAAGGGTATAAACAACTTCATAAGCGTCAAGAGCAATGTCCTTGAGACACTTGAGGATTACCAAAAGAAACTGGGTATTTAGCAGAAAAAATATTATTAATATGCGTCCAAAATTTACAGAATTAAAATATAACGGAACCAATACAGCCTCGTCACAAGACAAGTCTGTATGGATGACCCCGGAACAGATCGGAGTCAAAAAGATCTACAACGCAGAAGATCTTGAAGGGATGGAGCATCTCAATTACGCCGCAGGAATCCCGCCCTTTCTCCGTGGCCCTTACAGCACCATGTATGTAAACAAGCCATGGACAGTAAGACAATATGCAGGATTCTCCACAGCCGAAGAGTCAAATGCCTTTTACAGGCGTAACCTTGCTGCAGGACAAAAGGGACTATCAGTTGCATTCGACCTTGCGACACACAGAGGTTATGACGCCGACCATCCCAGAGTTGTCGGAGACGTTGGAAAAGCTGGAGTGAGCATCTGCAGTGTAGAAGACATGAAAGTTCTCTTCGACCAGATACCACTGGATAAAATGTCTGTCTCAATGACAATGAACGGAGCTGTACTTCCTATTTTGGCATTCTACATTGTAGCAGGAATGGAACAGGGAGCAAGTCTTGAAGAGCTATCCGGAACAATTCAAAACGACATTCTCAAAGAGTTCATGGTAAGGAATACATACATCTATCCCCCTGAATTCTCAATGAGAATAATCGGAGATATTTTCTCCTATACATCCAAAAACATGCCCCGGTTCAACTCCATCTCCATATCGGGATACCATATGCAGGAGGCAGGAGCAACCTGTGACATAGAGATGGCATACACACTTGCGGACGGCCTTGAGTACCTCAGAACTGGTATAGCAGCCGGCATGAGTGTAGACCAATTCGCCCCCAGACTTTCATTCTTCTGGGCAATAGGTATGAACCACTTCATGGAGATTGCAAAGATGAGAGCAGCCAGGATGATATGGGCAAAACTTGTAAAACAGTTTGACCCTAAAAATCCTAAATCAATGTCTCTTAGAACCCACTCACAGACATCAGGATGGTCACTCACAGAGCAAGATCCATACAACAATGTTGCCCGAACATGTATTGAAGCAATGGGTGCCGCACTTGGTCACACTCAGAGTCTTCATACCAACGCTCTTGACGAGGCTATTGCACTACCTACAGATTTTTCAGCTCGTATTGCCAGAAACACCCAAATATACATACAAGAAGAGACTAACATAACCAAATCCGTAGACCCTTGGGCCGGATCATATTATGTAGAGAAGCTCACTTCGGAGATTGCACAGAAAGCCTGGACTCTCATCGAGGAGGTTGAAAAACTTGGAGGTATGGCAAAAGCCATAGAGACAGGTATTCCAAAATTGAGGATAGAAGAGGCAGCCGCACGCAAACAGGCAAGGATTGACTCCAACCTCGACATCATAGTAGGACTCAACAAATATCGTCTGGACAAAGAGGATCCTCTTGAAATATTGGATGTAGACAATACGAAAGTACGTGAATCCCAAATAAAAAGATTGGAAACTCTAAGGGCAGAGAGAGACGATTCAAAAGTACAAGCTGCTCTAAAAGCAATAACCAAAGCTGCTGCAGACAACACAGGCAATCTTCTTGAACTTGCAGTGGAAGCTGCCAAGGTTAGAGCCACTCTCGGAGAAATCTCCGATGCTTGTGAAGCCGTTGCAGGCAGATACAAAGCCGTTATACGTATGAATACAGGCGTCTATTCAAGTGAAGTGAAAAATGACAGCGAATTCGAAAAAGCAAAAGAACTTGTTAGAGAATTTGCAGGCAAGGAGGGTCGTCAACCCAGGATTATGATAGCCAAATTGGGTCAGGATGGTCATGACCGCGGAGCAAAAGTAGTAGCCACAGGCTATGCAGACTGCGGATTTGACGTAGATATGGGACCTCTCTTTCAGACCCCGGAAGAGGCAGCCAAGCAAGCTGTAGAAAATGATGTTCACATTGTGGGTGTATCCTCACTGGCTGCAGGGCATAAAACCCTTGTTCCTCAAATTATCCATGAACTTAAAAAGCTTGGCAGAGAAGATATTATGGTAATTGTAGGTGGTGTTATACCATCTCAAGACTATGATGCACTCTATAAAGCAGGTGCAATTGCAATATTTGGTCCCGGAACAACCATCTCCGGCGCTGCAATTAAACTCATGAATCTTCTTCTTCAGAAATTCGAGTAAACAATAATTATTCGGGTTAAAGAACAATTAGAAAAACCCTGCAAAACAGAAAGAGCTGCCGTAAAATTACGGCAGCTCTTTTGTTTATCTATTCAAAGATAATAATATCACTCAAATTCAATTACTTCAAAACAACCTCTATCTGCCATTGTAACAAAAACCCTTGAATAATCATTTGAAAATGTAAGATTGGAAGGAAGCTTTCCTTTTAGAGTATATTCACACAAAACTTTCCCGTCAGGAGAAAATTTCAAAACAGTTCCCTTACCGTGTCTCGTTACATACAAATTGCCTTCCTTATCACACCGCATTCCGTCAAGACCAAAATCAGAGAATGAGTAGAATTCTCTTTTCCCATAGGGTACTCCATCCTCACCAATATTAAAGACCCAAATTTTCCTTTGAATACTCTCATTTACATATAGAAGCTTACCATCCGGACTTACCTCAATTCCGTTGGTTGTACCCATATTATCATCCAGAAGAGAGATAACTCCATCCGGATCAACCATCCAGAGTTTCCCTGTTGAGTCACTCCAGGCAGGGTCGCTTGCATACACAAATTGCGAAACAGGAGAAATAGCAATATCATTTGGTTGATTCATCATATCCTCCGGGCAAAAATTTCCAGCACACCCTTCTCAGGATTAGTTCTCCATATTATATGCTCTTTATAATCTGCAATATACATTCGGTTCTGAGCATCAAATCTAATTCCATTGCCTACAGAACCGGCAGGCAACTTCATATAAAGAGAAGCATTGCCATCAGGATCAACAACCCCGATAGTACCCTGCTCCGCAAAATTCACAGCAAAGAGATAACCATCCTTATCTACTGATGGACCCTCAATTCCACTTGTAAATACATTATCATCTAATAGATCATAGACTACATAGTCATCCTCACAACCACAACAAGAACTTACTGCAGGGAGAATACCAAAAGAAGCACAAAATAAAAACCACTTGAATCCAAAGAAATTTTTCATAACAGCATAAATGATTTATACATCAAATATACTTAATCCTCACTTTATTCATAAAAATTCTTTCCATCACCATCTTTAATCTTCTTACAAGATTACGTCTTATCTCCATTTCAACAGGAAGTGAAGGATCATAATGTGCCTCGTTTATTCTTGTTCCCATAAGAAAGTCTATCACATCCGACTCCAACACATATTTCAATATTTCACCGGCAGGTGAATTGTCGGGCTCATCTCCCTCTTTATAATTCTGAATAATGTCAGCAAGATGACCAAGAGTAAGAATACCCTCTGTTACGAGATCGGCACCCTCCATTTGAGATGTTGCCGGTAATTTATACTTTACCTGCTGATTACCTGCTCCCTTTATCTTTCTATTCAGCTCTCTGGCAACAATTTGCGCTGTTGTTCCACCACATATAATTTTTCTTCCTTTATATTCATTGAAAATTGACGCCATTACCGAATCATTCAAGGGATCAAAAGGCGGACCGGTGCATATTAGTAATTTTCTCGGGGCCCTGAGATAAACGACACCACAAGTTATATCATCCCTCGCACTAAAAAGATCATTATGAAGAGCTTTCTGAACAACAACTTTAGAAAGTTCCCTGGCAGAAACATCCGGATGATTCTCCAGGTAACCCGCAATAAAATCAATAACATCACCTCTTTCCCAACCGGTAGATGAACCTAGCCCCAATCCACTTTGCGTTACTCCGTCACTCATCATCAAAATTCTATCTCCCTTGAAAAGCATAACCTTGGATTCCAGGAGAATCCGCTCTCCTTGTCGTGTATTCAATCTTATACTTTTTTTCCTGATCTCAATACACTTTGAACCTCTGAATATTATGAAATCAGGGTTGTCGAATTCAATTAAATGGGCTTCCCCTCCCTGGTCTATCTCCGCAGCTGAGCAGGTAGCATAACCCAGATGTTTATCAGGATCTACTGGCAAACTATCCAGTATACTTATCATAGATTTTGTCAAAGGTCTGTGCTGTAACCTGTAGTTTATAGCCATTGAAGCAGTCAATGAACTCAGTACATTAGCTCTTATACCACTACCCAAACCATCAGACAAAACAGCAAGAAATCTATCCTCTTCCTTAACATGAGCAGACATAAAAGTATCACCACATACCAGCTCTCCAGTCTTGAACTGATGTGTATGACCAATCTCTATAAAAAAGTTTTCATCCATAATCAGGCCTTATCCTTCTCTACAACCATATTTAGCACGCTTTCGGTGTAAGAGGCACTCTCACCTAGAATATAGGCAATTCTCTGTACAGACTCAGCATTATGTTTCAAAACTTCTCTTATCTTCTCTGATATTATCTCCTTCTGAAGAGTTGAATCATCCATATCCTGTACGATACCACACACAAGCTTATGAGGTTGAATAGAAATCAACGACAATTTAATATTGCGGGATCCATCCCTTAGATCATGCTCACAACTCTCATCTCCACTCTCCAAAATTGCCTCGAAATATTTGTGATAGGCAAACACCTTTTTGAGATCAGCCCCATTAAGACCTCCCAATGCCTCGGAAATCATTTTCAACTCCTCACCTCCTTGATTAACAAACTTTTCATTTGACTCTACAACTCGTAGATTCTCGTCGGCAAGCACTACTCCGTATGGAATTTTCCTTAACAATACAGAAGCCTGATTCTGCGCCTCTTTTCTCATCTGTGAGATACACATCTCTCTTTCAGCTTTTCCATCCAGCAAAGCCACAGCATAAGCTCTGCAGTTGTCATATCCGCACCCTGAACAATTTAGTTCATCCTCTTTATGTGTTTTTCCCATTGAGTCAAGAACCTCCTGAATCTCCCTGTCACTATAGAGACAATTAATTTTATAAGGAACCTTGTAATGATCAAAAGAGAGATTTATTGGCTTCTTCTCCAAAGGTGCAGCAAGACCACTCCTACTGAAACTATCAAACTCACTCAACAATTTGTTCCGTTTATATGCAACCCCCTCTTGCTTGCTGGTTGCAGGACCCTTTATGCACCCACCTTCACATGCCATTAATTCAATAAAAACTTTACGTGACGGATGCCAACTGTCTAACTCCCCACATACCTCCATCACAGAATTCATTCCTGAAAAACTCATATATCCGGCATCAACAGGTTTAATATCTTTGCACATAGTGCTAATCATCCCACTATCTACGGGGAAAATACCTGCTCTTTCGGAAGAACCGATAACAAAACCATCAGGTAACGAAACTTTGTCCATATCAGAGAATAGAATCCCATCTTCATTGAACATATTTCTCAACTCTTCAAAGGTAATCACTGCGTCAGTCTCATTTCCATAAACATCACCCTCTTTCTTCTTTGAGATACATGGTCCTGTAAAAACAAGTTTATGGTCGTTATACCCATTTGCCCTCAGTAGTCTAATGTGTGCAATCATTGGAGAGACAATGGGAGCAAGATTATCGTTGAATTCAGGGTGATATATCTTTATATAATTTACAACAGAAGGACAACAAGTTGCCAACACTATTTCCTTATCCGTGGTTTCCAGAAAAGCATTTGTCTCCTCCGCAACAATATCAGCTCCTATTGCTGTTTCTGAAACACCGAAAATCCCAGACAATAAAAGGCTTTCAACAATCTGTCTAGTTTTTCTTCTCCAAAATCAGAGAGAAAAGAGGGCGCCAGACAGGCTATTACTTTCTCTCCTCTGTCCACCCATCTTCTCACAATCGCAGTATCATCCCTGTACTTTTTTGCACCTGCAGGGCATGCATTAATACAACGGCCGCAATATATGCAAGTCTCCTCTATCACAGACGCACTGAAATCTTCTACCTTTATCGATTTCACAGGACACACCTTAATGCATTTATAGCAATCCTGACAATTAATTTTTTCAGTAAAAATAACTGGTGAATTACCCATAACAATATTGATTATTTATCCTCTTTATCCAGAGAGGCTATTTTCCTGGTTGCAGTTTTATGATTTGCAATGGTGCTGCATCCATTTACACACCCGCCCTCACACATCATCACTTCTACCATATTCGCATCAATAATTTTACCGGAAGCCATATTTCGCAAATATCTCACATTTTCTTTTGTCAGGCCACTCAAAGCGACAGGCTTCAACACACTGCCATCTTTCACATATTGTGCCACAGAAGAGGATACTCCCGACGATCTTGCATATTGCCTTCCACTTTTCTCTATACCTTCATCCAAAATCCTTTCATCACACTCATTCACATTTATCCCCAAAGAGGAAAACATTGCATCAATCTCCTCAAAAGTCATAACATAATCAATATTTTCGTCATGAAAGCCCTCCACCCTCTTTGCAATACAAGGCCCTATAAACACAGTTACAGCATCCGGATCCTCCCTCTTGACTCTCTCTGCCAGATAAGATGCAGGAGTCCTAGTGTGAGAAATAAAAGGCAAAATCTCAGGCAACTCTTTTTTTGCCCACCTGGTATAAGAGGGACAACAAGATGTAGTCATGAAAGGCGCCCCACCCTCTGCTACTCTCTCTTCCCACTCTCTGGCCTCATTTTCAGAAGTCACATTAGCTCCTTCCGCCACCTCTGACACACCATCAAAACCACACCTGCTCACAGCGTCCAGTATCTGCCCCGGAGTAGCATTATACTGGCCAAAAATAGCCGGAGCAACCATTGCCTTAACTCGTTTATTCTTATTAGTAATCTCTTTTATTATCTGGACAAGATATGTCTTTTCCATAATTGCCCCATATGGACACGCCTCCTTGCACAAACCGCAATATACACACTTATCCCAATCAATATGCTCAACACCAAATATATCCTTTGATATGGCTCCCACCGGACAAGCTTCTTCGCATGGAACAGGAGTATATACAATAGCATTGAATGGACACGCATCCAGACACCTTCCACAATTCACACACAAAGATTGGTCTATCTCTGCCTTATTGGTCACCCTGATAGCATTCTTATTACACGCATAGGTACACGGCCTTCCCACACAGGCCCTACACAAGTTGGTCACAGTATAATTATGTTTCACACATGAACTACAAGCTTCATCCACGACAGTGAGCATTACATCGGTAAACTCCTCCCTCTCCTCAGACATTCTTGCATATTCAGATAACGGAGTCAACTCATCCTCCTCGTCCGACACATTGAACCCCAGAATAGTCATTAACCTATACTTAATGACCGCTCTGTCCTTATGAATACAACAACGGGTAATTGCGCTTGCTTTTGGACGCATCTCAATAGGAATTCTGTCTATCTCTTCCTTCAACCTTTTTTCGAAAGAGAGCTCACACACCCTCTTTAATAAATCTCTTCTAATCTCTGTCGCCTGATGAAACATAATTGTAATATTTTCAGATTCTTGGAATGCCGGCAAAGATAACTCATTTTAAGAATTTTATTAAACAGAAAATATTTGTATAATAAAAAACTTGTACAATTGCCTCATTATTGATAACTTTGCAACCGGAAAAAGATAGATGGACAACAAACAGAACATAATCTCACCCTTCTTCGGGGCTCCTTCAAAGCATGGGGCTGTTTCTGTTTTCATATATGTTTCTCCGGACTCTTTCATGACCATTCCTCAAATGGTTCAATGATGATGATGCGAATGCATCGCAAGATGCATAGGTAAAGAATAGGGTCTTACGCAGATCCTCCGGGAGATTCCCGGGAATTCATGACGGTTATACCGCAATCAGATTATCCACTTAAACATCATCATCAAATGAATTTCAACAATTTTGAAACTTTGCTCATTCATGCAGGCAAAGAGAGTAACAACTATGCACACTCATGTGCAACACCAATCCACCAAAGTTCAGCATTCCTTTCGACAGTTCCGACCACGCAGCTGCCCTTTTTCAACTGAAAGAACCAGGACACATATACACAAGATTATCAACCCTACCACTGAAGTTTTGGAAAAGAGAATAGCAGCACTCGAGCAATGCAGTGCTGCCCTTGCTGTTTCATCTGGTCAGGCATCACAATTCATAGCAATCCAAAATCTAGCAGGCACAGGAGACAACATAATCAGTTCATCGTCCCTTTATGGTGGTACCTATAACCAATTCCGCAATAGCTTCAACAGATTGGGAGTAGAGATAAGGTTCACACAAAAAAATACTTATGAAGAACTGGAGCAATTGATAGACAACAGAACCAAAGCCATATTTTTGGAAACCATAGGAAACTCAGACTTCTATATACCTGATTTTGAATTACTGGCAGAAATAGGCAAAAAACATAACCTTCCACTTATAGTCGACAATACATTCGGAGCCGCAGGCTACCTTTTCAAACCTGCGGAATGGGGTGCTGCTGTAATCACACACGCCGCATCAAAATGGATAGGAGGACATGGAACCTCAATAGGAGGCATTGTAGCTGAGAGTGGAAAGTTCCAATGGGATAATGGTAAATTCCCCGGAATTACAGAGCCCACAACTTCCTATAATGGCTTGAGTTTCTGGGAAAGTTTTAAAGGAGACGATAATACTCCGGGCACAGCCTTCATAACAAAAGCAAGAGCAGAAGGGCTAAGAGACTGGGGATGCTGTCTCAGCCCCTTTAACGCATTTCTATTTCTCCAGGGGCTGGAGACACTTGCTCTAAGAATGGAACGAATAAACTCAAACGCCATTCAATCGCCGAATGGCTGGAAGCTCATCCGGCTATAGAAAAAGTGAATTATCCCGGACTCAGAAATAATCCCAACCACAAAAATGCACAAAAATATTTTAAAAGAGGATTTGGAGGAGTACTCTCATTTTCACTTAATACCACAAGATCTAAAAGTGAAGAGTTTGTCAACTCACTACAGCTGATCAGCCACTTGGTAAATGTAGGAGACAACAAGACACTCATAAGCCACTTTGCATCAACAACACACTCACAACTAAGCGACAAAGCTCTCAGAGATGCCGGAATAGGCCCCAATACACTACGAATATCATTGGGGATTGAACACGTAGAAGATATAAAGAGAGACATATCTCAATCTTTAGAAAAAAATAACATAAGATAAAATGGAAGCCGGAAAATTTATCTACCCAAAAAACTTTAAACTGGAATCAGGAGAAGAGCTTCCATCGATCGAAATAGCATATCATATCTCTGGAGATCCATCAGATGACAAACCCATTGTCTGGATTTGCCATGCTCTCACAGCCAATTCAAATCCTGTGGAATGGTGGAGTGGTATTACAGGTCCGGGAAAAATCATTGACACAACAAGGTACACAGTTATATGTGCCAACATGTTGGGATCTTGCTACGGTAGCACAGGTCCATCTTCCGCGGCACCTGACGGCCTCCCATACCTTTTACGCTTCCCGTCAATCACCGTAAGAGATACCGTAAAGGCACACAAAATGCTGGCAGATTATCTGGGTATCCAAAAAATTGATCTTATTACAGGAGCTTCCATTGGAGGATTCCAGGCTCTTGAATGGAGTATAATGTATCCATCTTTAATATCAAGACTATTACTTATTGCCTGTAATGCACAGGTAACTCCATGGGGAGCTGCTTTTAACGAATCCCAAAGAATGGCCATAGAGACAGACCCATCATTCCCGCGACAAGAAGGAATAAAAGGAGGAGCAAAAGGAATGGAAACAGCACGATCGATAGCTCTTCTATCCTACCGTTCTTATCGTGGTTACAATACAACACAACAGGAAGAAAATCGGGATTTCATTTTTGCAACCCGTGCCTGCACATACCAGAATTACCAAGGAAAAAAACTCTCACACAGATTTGATGCCTACACCTACCACACACTCACAAAAATGGTAGACAGTCATAATGCGGGAAGAGGAAGAGGTGGAATAATAAACGCACTCTCACTAATTTGTGCAGAGACAACAATCATCGGCATTGACAGCGATTTACTCTTTCCTCCTGAAGAACAACTTTTTTTAAAAAAACACATCCGGAAATCCCGTTTCCAAATAATTGAGTCCGAATACGGCCACGATGGATTTCTACTGGAAAACAATTCCATAAAAGAAATTATAGCAACACATATTAAATTATAATTATATGCAAGTATTGAAATTCGGCGGCACATCTGTCGCCAGTTCATCCAACATAAACAGATGTGTCAACATTATAGTACAGGCGGCCAAACAAGACAAGACAGCCGTTGTTTTTTCCGCCATTGCAGGGTGCACTGACAAGCTTATTGAGACTGCTAATATGGCCGCCTCAAAAAATCCAGAATACACAATATTACTGGACAAACTTGCTGAACAGCACATGAGAATTATCCATGAGATAATTCCACAGGAGCTCAAAGAAAAGACCATCTCAAAATGCGAAAAACTTACCAGAGAGCTCAAAGAGATACACGCCGGAGCAGCTTTACTCGGAGAGCTGAGTTCCACTGCAAGAGATCTTATAATGAGTTATGGAGAACTCCTCAGCACCACTATAATATCTTCCAGGCTTCATGCTGCAGGAATAAACAACACACTGGTCGACTCCCGTAAACTCATAAAAACTTACAGGCAATCATCCGGGAATAATGTCCAATATAAAGAGAGCATAAATAATATCAACGATTATATAAACAACACCAACTCGAGAGTATACGTCATCCCGGGCTTTATTGCCAGCGACTCACAATCTCGCACCACCCACCTTGGGAAGAGGCGGCTCAGACTACACTGCAGCTATATTTGCAGCATCCTGCAAAGCAAGGGTATTAGAGATATGGACAGATGTCAATGGAATGATGACAGCAGACCCCTCTATTGTTAAGGAGGCATTCACAATTCAACATATCTCATACAAAGAGGCACTTGAGCTATCCCACTTCGGTGCCAAGGTCCTATATCCTCCTACAATTCAACCAGCTGTAAAAGAACGTATTCCCATTGCAGTAAAAAACACATTTGACCCACACGGACAGTACACTCTTATTGAAGACAATCCTCCTACAACTGATTGTCTCATCAAAGGAATCTCTTCCAGTAACAAAATAGCACTAATATCACTAGAAGGTAACGATATGGTGGGAATACCGGGATACTCTGCCAGGCTGTTTTCTGCACTGGCCAGACACCGGATTAATATTATCCTCATCACTCAGGCCTCATCCGTTCACACAATGTGTGTAGCCATAGAACAAAATGATGCAGAAGAGGCAGGAAAAGCAGCAAATCAAGAATTTGCATACGAAATTACTCTTGGAAAAGTCAACCCTGTGAGAATAGAAAAAGAGTACTCCATAATTACACTTGTCGGAGACGATATGAAAAACCAATCCGGCACCAGCGGGAAGATGTTTGACTCCCTGGGTAGAGAAAGGATAAACATAAGAGCCATTGCTCAAGGCTCCTCAGAGAAAAACATCTCCGCAGTCATAGACGCATCAGAAAGGGAAATCGCAGTAAAAGCAATACATGACTCATTCTTCGGATCATATGCTCTCAAAAAGACATTAATATACATTGCCGGATACGGTAATGTTGGAAGAGAACTACACAAATTGATAAACAAGCAGAGATCAATTATAGGAGAAGAGAGAGGAGTAGATCTTACCATTGCCGGAATATGTACAAGCAACAAAAGCGTAACTGACAAAAAGGGATCACAGCAGAAACCGATCCTTATCAAGACGGAATAGAATCTAATATCAACAAATTTATCGCAGAAATAGCCAAGAACCCCGCAAACAAGACACTATTTGTAGATTGCACTGCCGAGACTCAGGTTGCCAACCTCTACCGGGAACTGTTAAACAAAGGCATATCTGTTGTAACCTGCAACAAGATAGCCCCATCCTCTCCTTTGAACAACTGGAAAGAACTTAAAAACACAGCAAAAGAGAACAACTGCTCACTACTTTATGAAACAACAGTCGGAGCAGGTCTTCCCATACTTCAAACAATCGAGAGACTCAGAGAAAGTGGCGAAGAAATTATAGAGATAGAGGCTATCCTTTCAGGTACTCTTAACTTTATATACAGCAACTACGACAGCCCCGGATCATTCGACTCCCTTGTACAAGAAGCAGTAGACAAAGGATATGCCGAACCCGACCCATCTACCGACCTGAGTGGTATCGACGTAGTCCGCAAAAGCGTAATAATCGCCCGGGAATGCGGCTTTGATGCCGAAATCCAACGGGTAAATTGCACCCCGGCCACTCCAATAAACCTGAAAGACAACAAACAAGTGAGATATACAGCAATAATAAAAAAAGACCAATATTCTGTACAGCCTTCACTACTGGACAAAAGCCACCCGCTTTGCATGATAAAAGGGACAAACAATTCAGTTAAAATCACCACATCCGGCTACCCCGGAAGCATCACCATAACAGGCGCAGGTGCAGGTGCAAGAGTGACCGCCGGCGGATTATTGAACGACATAATAAAAGCATCAGTATGAAAATAGCAGTAATAGGAG
>CAXXPC010000020.1:0-7935 GCA_963678025.2 Bacteroidales bacterium | reverse complement strand
TGACATACATCAAAAATCACATCAATTATTGACACATCAGACATGAATATACCCTATTTAAGCGCTACAAGGACATCAAGAACCATAAAGGTGTTACCTGGTTTTTCTACTACTATGATGCAGATGGCAACCGTGTTGCAAAGTCGACAGGTAAGAGGTTAAAAGGTGAAGCTGAAGAGGTCGCGAAAGCATTTGTCAAAGAACAAACATCTACCACAATTACACTTACAGAGTATACCCAAACTTTTTTCAAATGGAATGAGTGTTTATGGATTAAACGACAGCTAGCTAAAGGGAAGAAATTCTCTAAACCAATGGCACATTTAAGACGAAGTCACCTTACTACCTATATTTTGCCTAAGTTTGGTAATAGAGTACTTTCGACGCTCAATCAAGTTGAGATTGAGAACTGGTTAGTAGACTTACATAGCGATACCACTAAGAAACCTCTATCAAATCAAACAAAGAATCACATACTCTATACTTTCAGAATTATCTTAAGAGAAGCACATAGAGAAGCTCTCGTCCCATTTAATTGTCTTTCTAACATAGAGCCTCTAGCATTACAAGCAAAGAGCAGAGATACCTTTACACGAAAAGAGTTGAAAAAGCTCTTCCCAAGCGATAGTGAAGCTCTCATGGCAATCTGAAAAGGGGAGGGGTCCGCATATATCTTTTTTATCCTAGCGACGACAGGAATACGGCGAGGAGAAGCAAGAGCATTACAATGGAAACACCTCATTGAAGAGAGAGGTCAAGAGGGGTTGGTGATAGAACAGGCAATAAAGAGCGATGACACACTCGGGAGTACTAAAACAGGTAAATCGAGAGTTGTTATTCTCAATAAGAGGGCTCAAAGATACCTAAAGAGTTGGAGAGAACATTCCCCATTCACGAAGCAAGAGGATTTCATATTCTTTGGCAGCAATGCAAAACGACCGATTATGGGAAAGACACTACAACATCACTTTAAGAAGGCACTCGAAAAAGCAAAGATTAACACAAAAGGGAGAAACCTAGTGATCCATAGTTTTAGACACACCTACAACACACTACTGAGACCAGTACTACCAATCGATATCCTTCAAGAAACAACAGGACATAGCTCAGATAGTATGACCAACCATTACACACACTCAACAATATTAGATAACTTCAACAACATAGCAAACCACCAAGAAGCATTCGACAATTTATTCTAGAATAATCCCAATAATCACCAAAACGGCGAGATATGGAACAATAGATAAACCAGTGTTCCAGATTAATCTTTTATCAACGATAACATTGTGAAAATCGTTTATGAGTGTTAAAATTTGATGTTAATGATACGGAGGTTATGGATTATGGCAGACTCTGATTTAATTGGACTCAATACTTTTGACACATTAGTAAATAAATCTCGCAATAATATTCTTGATTACTTTTGCAAAACCTGTTTTATTCTAGGATTTTTAAATCAAAAGACTAAGATTGTTCAAATGTTAGGAACTTGTTTTCTAATTAGTAATAACCAGATAGTAACCTCGACACATGTTATAGGAGACCATACTTCTGACCTTGTAGTTTTATTTCCTCATATTCTAGAGATAAATACATACCAAGATGTTGCCGATGGAAAATGTAACCCGATATCAGCAGAGGTCGTTTCACAAAATCCATTTTCTGATATTGCCGTTTTGAAAGCTGACCTAAGTTATTCTGGTAATATAGTACCACTAGGTTCTTTCGATGATGCAACTGTTATGGAAACACTTTGGGTTTTTGGTTTTCCTCATTGCGTTGAGGGGAGAAGGGTCTTTACTGCTCAAAAAACAGAACTTGGAGCCAAAATATTACTTTCTAGTAATGAAGTAAAGTCAAAGTATGGCGTTTTAAACATCCAATCAAGACCTGGTCAATCTGGAAGTGTTGTTTTTTCTCCTAGTAAAAATAAAATTGTTGGGATGTTGATTGGTGCATATGCAATTGATTCTGGAATATCTCTTGGAGGTATTAATCCAAGAGAACTTAATCAGACTACCCAATGTATTTCTGCTGAATATATTTCTGAAATGCTTGATTAGTAGGAGTTTAAAGTATGCAAACACAAGAATTTTCTGAAGTAATATCTCAACTTCCTAGATATCAACAAAGATTAGTTACAGAGCTTTTAAATTCAAAGGATGCTTGTTTATCGGCAGCAGAAGCCTATTTTTTGGCTTCAGGTCCTGATAATATGCAACCTTTTGGTGGTGTTCCATTTACAAGCAAAGATTCAAAGGAATCAAAGAAAGTCTTATGGCCAAATTTTTTAAAAGAACTTAATAAACTCATATGTGGGCATCCTGAATATTCTGAAAATCGGGAACAGTTTTTTAAAGATAGTGATACTTTAAAAACGATTATCATAACAAATGTCTCTGCATTTATGGGAAGTAAGTTCGGTGTTCCCGCAACTTACATTGCACCTGTGATTGTCATAGTAGCTTGCACTGCCATTAAAATTGGGAAAAATGCTTATTGTTCAACGTATTATGAAAAAGAAAATATTGAATAATATTTACATCAATTTTACATCAAAAACTTTAACTATCTCTAATATTGATGTACAAAACCTGATAAAGATTGATAAAAGTATCTATCGGATTAGTTTGATAAATATATATATTAATATAATATGATAACTATTGATAAGACCTGATAAAGTCTAAATTTTGCCTTCTAAGCTGTGGGTCGGAGGTTCGAATCCTCTTTGGCGTATAAAAATTTCAATTACCAGCACTACAGAGAGAAACCATCCGGTCTGGATGGTTTTTTCTTTACGTTCGCAGATGGAATTCAAATCATCGATCAGAGGTCGTATTGATCATACTCAAAGTGATGAAACCTGATTCTTTCCTTTTCTTTTGGCTGTGTACATAGCCTCATCGGCCCTTTTTATCAGTTGCCCGGGAGTTTCGTCTTTATCGATCATCGTGATTCCGAAACTTGCGGTGAGAGGGCTTTTCAGGAAGGGGAATTCTGTGGTTTCCACCGTATGACGGATTTTCTCGGCCATTTTTGCCAGTTCATCGAGCGCATCGCAGTAAACGAGAATGATGAATTCTTCTCCTCCGTATCTGGAAAGTGTATCGTGTTTTCTTATTGTGTTCTCGACTGTTCTTGATAATTTGACGAGCACCTTGTCTCCGCTGTCGTGACCGTAATTATCATTCACATCTTTGAAATTATCGATATCGAACAGGATGATACCGGCTGAGAGTTTTGAATCTTTCTCGGATACCGCAGCCATTGCCTTCGACAGAATCTGTATGAACAGACGTCGGTTTGCCAGTTTTGTAAGCTGATCATGCAGAGCCAGATCAAGATTCTTTTCAGCCTGACGGCTTTTCAGCTTGTATTGTTTGACCGAATCTCTCGTGATCGAGGACATCTGAGCGTTCAGCTGATTCACCTGTTCGAGTATCTGTTCATAATCCTGTTTATATGTATTGAATATTATGACATACTGATTTCCATCATAAAAGACATGTCCTCTGATGTGAATCTGTTCTCCGTTGGAGACGATGGAGGTAGAGATGAGATTGACAGTGATATGTCTGTCGATATCTTCGAACAGGGGATCGGTCATCGACAGGTCCAATTGTATCAGCGAACTCATTTCTTTCATTTTAGGAGATTCAGGCAGACGCAGTCTCCTTATGAGGGCTTTGTTGCAGTAGGTGATGATTCCATCAAGGTCGACAACCATTAAGGGCATATCGCTGAACTGATTGTGATACAGTTCGAAAATCTTTCTGGGTATGATGTTATCTATCATTGTATTTCTTCTTCCCACCATTGTGTCATGATCTTGAGAGTATCGACGGCGGTCATTCCGATTCTGTCGGCTCCCAGCATATTACGGGCTTTGTCTGCATAGATCAGAGCATGTCCTCCTACCAGAATTTTTACCTGATTGAAACGAGGCTCCCTTCTGACAGCAGTGATGAGGTCTTTCACCTGGAGAAGATTGAATGCCATCGTCACGGAGATGGAGAGGATGTCAGGTCTCACAGAATCGAGCATCCGTATCAGATCATCGGTCGGGGTATTTGCACCGAGGTATGAGACATCCCATTCCTCCATTTCGAGAATGTCGGCGATCATCCTCGCTCCTACTTCGTGATGTTCATCAGCGGCAGCTGTCACCAGGATCTTTCCCTTTGTGGGTTCAGTGTACACGAAATCACTGTAGAAATGGGTGATGATTCTCAAGACGATCGATGTTGCAAGATGTTCGTGTGCGACTGATATCTTATCGGTTTCCCAAAGTCTGCCGATCTCATACATCGAAGGCCGGATGATATCGGTGTAGATCTCTTTAAGCGATTCTCTGTTCTTTGCGAGAGACACTATGAAGTCCATCGATTCGTCGTGCTTTCCGGCAACAAGCAGTCCCGTGAATGTTCTCACCCTAGAGTCCCGGATGTTGTTCACAAGAGATTGGACATCATCTGCAGAGGCGGATATGACTTCGCTGTTACGATACAGATTTTCCACCTTGGAAGCCATCCATCTGTAAACCGGAAGAATCTCTCCGGCACTCGGGGCAGTGAGGTATTTTGTGATCGCATCCTGCCACTGAGCGAGCACTTGTGAAAAATACTCTTCGGTGAACCCTTTTATGGAATAGTTTCTGATTACCCACGGCAGGATGTTTTCAAGCATATTGAAGTCATTGAATGTCAGAACGGTCAAAAGCAGTTTCGCATGATTGTGGTGATTATCATACATCACAGAAAGAGGGTTCGTGCCTATGAGGTCCTTGTCGTTGATGAGCAAAGTCATCCCCTTGTCGACCATTGCAAGAAGTTTTTTCAGAGAATTCTCATATTCGCTCACCGCTTGTTCGCTGACTCTATAAGAATGTATCCTGAAATCATCCATAGGTATTCTATCCTTCTATACCTGATATGCGGTTTTGAATGAAAAGCCGACTGAACAGATAATGCTTTATTTCTTATTATATACAAAAAGATAGTGATAAGCATAGGACATTTTAAGTACAATCTGATTATGATTGCATTTTAATTTCCATGAGGTTCTTCAAAAGGACTCTATTGCGTCATACGGATTATTCTTCAGATACCATTTCTTTCGAGATGAAAGATATTCAAAGATTCCTTCAGTCACGTCACAGGGGACCTGCGACGTGACAGGAAAAGTCTATTCGAACGGATAGGTCATGTTCCACTGAGCCCTGATCATGTCCATCGTCTCCATGACCTTGAGGATCTCACTGTGGGGCATCTGTTCGCATTCGACAGATCCCTTTCTGATCGCTTCCATACAGGCTCTCACCTGATATTCGAATCCTGTGATCTGCGGCGGGACCTGAAGATCCTGTAATAGTTCGTAGTTTTTGTCGAAGACTCTGATTCTTTCGGGATTGTTGATGTTCTCGACCTCGATGAATCCTTTTGTACCGAAGATCATTCCGCGGCGATCGGTTAATGCCAGCTGGGAAGAGTGAAGTATAGCTGTGACCATTTTCGGATAAGTCAGCGTGATGCTGTTTTGTGCATCGACGCCCGTTTCGGTGAAAGTCGCCGCGCTGAAGATGTTCTCATATGCATTACCCAGAACCATCATCGCAAAATTGATCGTATAGACTCCGACATCCAGCAGGGCCCCGCCGGCAAGGGATGGCTGGGCGAGACGGGGAACATGATCTATCACGTACCCGAGATTGGCGGTGACACTTTTAACCTCTCCTATGATCTTCGAATCGATAAGATCATCAATCATCTTCCGTGAAGGAAGATACCGGGTCCAGATCGCCTCTGCGACGAGAACATTGCGTTCTTTGGAGATCTGAAGAATCTCCTTTGCCTGTTTCGCATTCACTGTGAATGCCTTTTCACAGAGAACCGGTTTATCATGTTCCAGAGCCAGTTTCATGTGCTCGAAATGGTGAGAGTGGGGGGTTGCGACATATATCAGATCGACCTTGTCATCCGATACAAGCTGCTCGTAGGATCCGTATGCTTTCTCGACATCGAATTCCCCGGCGAAACTTTCTGCTTTTTCAATTGAGCGTGATGCGATCGAATACAGAACAGCATCATCCATCTCGTTCACAGTCCGGGCCATCTTCTTTGCGATGCCTCCGGCTCCGATTATTCCGATATTCATAATAAAACTCCTCATTATGCCGCAATCTTACTTGGTGTCGAAACGTATGGCAACCCGTTTTTTTTGAGGCATTTTCTTTAATTCGCGAAGAAAACTGATGAAAAGGGAGATTTTGGGAATGCATTTAGGTAAAAAATGAGAAAAAATTATTATATTATACGAAAATTAAGAAATAATTGACACTCTTTTATCCTTGGTGTATATTTATGCAAATTATTGAATAAAAAAGGTTGTATATGAATAACAATAGTACTGATAATCTTTTCGATGATTCCAATGTGAATCTTAATGCGCTGAGACAGAAAGCCTATAATGGCAGATGGGCTGAGGTAGATGAGGGTGTAATCCCTCTCACCGCCGCCGATCCCGATTTCCCTGTCGCAAAGGAGATCACGCAGTCAATCATCGATTACCTACAGGACGGATATCTGTCATATACCCCTCACAGCGGACTTCAGTCTTTCAAAGAATCGGTCGCCGATTACCTCAACACATACAAGAACGAGAATGTGGATCCTTCACTGGTTCTTCCCATCGACAGCGCAGCGAGAGGCATGTATATCATAGCCGAAAGCGTACTCGATAAAGGCGATGAGGTTATCGTATTCGATCCGGTCGATTACCTGTTCAGAGAATCTTCTCTGGCCGCCGGCGCTTCGATCTCATTGTTCCCGGCACGTGTGGTAAACAACAGAATCGATCTGTACCACCTCGAAGAATATATCACGGCAAAAACGAAGATGATCTGTCTGTGTAATCCGCACAATCCTCTCGGGATAGTCTATACTCCAGAGGATCTCGAACATATCCTGTCTCTCGCGAACAAATATGATCTCTACATCATGAACGATGAGATCTGGTCCGATATCGTGTACAAGGAGTCGAAGTTCACTTCCATCCTCTCTCTGGGAAAAGAGCGCAACAGAAAGACGCTCAGTGTCTTCGGTTTCTCCAAGAGCTTCGGGGTGGCCGGCCTTCGTGCCGGAGCGGTCTATGCACATGATGAGAAGATCTTCGAGACGATAGTGGAGAAATCCCAGGTTCTTACGACAGCCGGCGGCATCAGTTCTCTGTCGCAGATCGGAGCACAGGCCGCCCTTGATAAAAGCCGGTACTGGGTCGAAGCCTTCCTTACACATCTGACAGCCAACAGAGATTACGGATATGAGCGGATCAACAGAATGAAGAATCTGAGCTGCCTGCGGCCTCAGGCGACCTATATGTTCTTCGTCGATATCACGAAGACCGGTCTGAGCTCAACCGAGTTCACACAGAGGCTCAAAGATGAAGGGAAACTCGCCGTGGTTCCGGGAGTCTCCCGGTTCTTCGGTCCCGGTGCGGAAGGGTATGTCAGAATCTGTTTCGCAACAAGTGCGGCCATTCTGCGCGAAGCTCTCGACCGTCTGGAAAGGTGGCTCGAGACTCTTTAACAGTAATATGGATCTTAATCAGGTCTGTCTTTACGGATGAACCTATTATGGATAGAAAGAAATTTTCTAATGGAGGAAAAGCAAATGAAGAGATTGAACGGATTCCTGCTGATAACAGCGATGCTCCTTCTCGCACTGCCTGCGATGGTTTTCGCCGGAGGTAATGCGGAAAGCACCACGGATACCGCACAGAGCAGCGGTCCTATCATTATCGGCAGCAACAGTGCTCCCAGAACATTGAACCCTCTCTACTTCCCGAGCAGACAGGATTCGATCGTCACCAATATGGTGTTCGACAATTTCGTTGAACCGGACGAAGATGGCATGATAGTAGGTTCATTGGCCG
>CAXXPC010000019.1:0-154958 GCA_963678025.2 Bacteroidales bacterium | reverse complement strand
TTCACTGTTTGATGTGCCATATATGGTACCATGTCTGTCTCTTTCCTTTGTTGTCTCTTCTTTCTTTGCTCTTAAGAGGTCTGTTCATTTCTTTGTGCTTGATATGCTTCTGTTTACTATCTTATTTCTTATTATCGGTGTTATGGGTTACGGATGGTATATTGGGGAAATTTCAGCTCTTTTCCTTGCGTTGGGAATAGCAAGCGGTGCTGCTGCCGGCTACGGATCTGACGAGATTGTGAAAAAACTTAGCGAGGGGGCAAGGGATATCCTTTCTGCTGCAGTAGTTGTGGGCCTGGCTGCAGGGATAATTGTCATACTTGAGGATGGCAGAGTTGTAGATACTATCTTGTATAAAATGTCTGAATCTATGAAAGGTAGTGGCAGGGAGACCTCCTTAGGGTTGATGTATGCCATTCAGACTTTTATAAATATTATCATTCCTTCTGCAAGTGCAAAAGCTGCTATTACCATGCCTATAATGGCTCCTTTTGCCGATTTGATAGGTGTGTCTAGACAGGCAACTGTTCTTGCTTTTCAGTTTGGAGACGGGTTTACTAACATGATAACTCCAACTTCGGGAATTTTGATTGCTGTACTTGGAATTGCTAAAATCCCCTATGTAAAGTGGTTTAAACTTGTTCTTCCTTTTATATTGTTACTTGTGATAACCGGGTTTCTTTTGTTGCTCCCTACTATTTATTTTGATCTTGCAGGTTTCGGTAAATAACTATTTTTAGGAATAACAGAGAATATGCCGTAGTTTTCCATATCTTCTTCCCTGATGATTTTGCCTGGGGAAGAGGTGTGGGAGAATGCAGATGGTTTTGACGGTAGTGCAGGAAATTTTCCCTCAGTAATATATATGAAAACAGATTGGATCCAGTCGTCTTGAGGTCCAAAGTCATGATAGAGATCGTCCGGCCTTATGTGGTCGGGGACAAGTCCATTTAAATAGTGTCCTTCTCCTTCGCTGTTCACACTAAAGTAACAGATAGGGAGAAAAACATATTCGGGATTGTCGTAATTACCGTCCGGGTATGGTAGAACATACATTCCGTTTGGTTTTCCGTAAGTTGTTTCTCCAATTTGGATAACTTCCATTAGTGGCCGAAGTCCGTTAATTATGATTTCACTTGCCGAGGCTGTCCCTTTAGTCGTGAGAATGAATATGCGGTCCAATTCAAGTGCTCCTGCTTTTCTGTTTATAATGGTTTGGGTGTTAATGTCTTGGTCCCATGAGTTGTATTTGTCGTTGTGCTCTCTTCTGGCAAGAATTTCACCTTGTGCAGAAGAAGGAGCTATATAGTTTGCCAATAGTTCAGTGGCTCTGTTGTCACCTCCTCCGTTATAGCGTAAATCAAGTATCAGTTCACTGATGTCATTGCTTTTGAACAGATTCATTGCATTATCAATATCTTCCATCATGCCTGCTTTAAATGACAGGTAATTGAAGTATCCAATTTTACCGGGAAGTCCATTGTAGTCGTTGTTGTCGTAAACAGTAGCAATAAGTGAAGAACGTGTATTTATGATTTCTCTTGTTGCAGTAAAACTTGTTTCTTGTCCGGAATGGTTAAGAAAGGTGAAGTTATTTGAAGGTCTTGAGTATACTTGATTGAATGTGCCATTGGCGATTAATGAAGCTACAGGGGTGCCGTTGAGGTGTGTAAGAGTATATCCTCTTTTTACACCTTTGACGTCCATCGGAGAACCGGGATGGACATATCTTACTTTTACACTATAATCGTTGTAGTGTTCGATAGGTTGACCCAGGCTGATTCCGTAGGACTCGGCTATGCCACTTTCTGAGTCAAGGTACTCCTTCCCTGTCATCATCCATGACCATCTATCCTGTGGGGCCAGAAGGGTGTCGAAATAAGCATGAATGGTTTCTACTCCCGAAGGTTCAATGTCGGAAGGGACATTTTTATACCAGTAGTAAATATCTGTAAGGATGTCGTATGCAAATCTTTTTTGGAGTTCAAGAGGGTCTTTTTCTGTTGGATCCTGAGGAGTACTATCTTTTTCACAAGAGTATAGACTCGACAATAAAACCAGAAGAAAGAAGCAGATCTTTCCTTGATTTATAGTCTGTATTAATCTCATATCATAAAGTTTTACTCAAAAATAAACATTTTTCACAAGATAGTGTTATTAAAAAAGATCACTGTAATAATATGATAAAAAAAATAAGTATGCAAACACCCCAAAATAATCAGGATATGATAAATCTCACTTCAGTAGAAAGAAAAAATGTTTTTGCAATAAAGGGTGCGCCGGCAACTTTGCTGGGCAATCCTGTAAAAGTTGGAGACAAAGCTCCCGACATTGTTGCAACAGATGTAGATTTCAAGGATGTCACCCTCACTTCTTTTCATGACAAAATTATTGTTTTGAGTATCTTTCCTTCGATTGATACGCCTGTCTGTGCCAATCAGGCAAGAACTTTCAATAAAAAAGCAACCGACCTGTCGGATGATGTGGTGATAATTGCGATATCTAAGGATTTGCCTTTTGCTTTGGGCAGGTTCTGTGCGGCTGAAGGAATAAAAAACATCCACACTCTTTCGGATTTCAAATCGTCAAGATTTGGTCTGGATTATGGTTTTCTTGTAAAGGAAAATCAATTACTTGCACGTGGTGTGGTGGTGATAGATAAATCCGGAGTTGTACAATATGTCGAGATTACAGAAGATATAACTGTAGAACCGGATTATGACAAGGCTTTGAAAGCGGTAGAGAGCATCTTGTAATGATGGATGTAATTCAGCTCTGTGATACAGGCCGGAGGTGATGTATTAGGTTAGATGACATATGGCAGATGTATGGTTTGTACTATTACAGAGTAGAGGGTGATCTCAGTCGGGATCATCCTCTTTTTTTGTTTTTTTTGATCCAATGTGAATTGTGACGCCGGTTGCAATAACTCCGAGTAATAACCTTACATGTAGTTTGTCTGTTGCAAAGATTGCTGTGGAAAGGATGGTGACCCATAGTAATGTTATTGTCCTTGCCTTAATTTTCAATGGTATCCCCTCTTTTGAAAGATAAGAACGTATGTATGGACCCAGATACTTGTGCGAAAGGAGCCATTTGAGTCTTGTCCTTGATGAGTTCATGAAAAAGTATACGGCAAGCAAAAGGAAGGGTGTTGTGGGCAGAAGAGGAAGGAAAATCCCGACGGTACCCATACCCACTAATAAAAAAGCAATTACAATATATATGTGTTTTTTCAATATTTTGTGACTTCAGGATAATCCATTTTTTTATCTTTGCAAAGATACTTAACTAAAACTTAAACTTTAAACTATTATTATGGAAAACTTCTCTGCATTTGTAGAGCAGATAAATTCTGTTTTATGGGGTTGGCCCATGATTATAATACTTTTGGGAACCCATATTTTTCTAACAATACGGTTGAAATTCCCTCAGAGGAAGATTTTTACGGCAATTAAACTATCTGTAACCAAGGATAAGTCGGGTAGTGGCGACGTTAGTCAGTTTGGAGCTCTTGCCACTTCTCTTGCAGCCACCATCGGTACCGGTAATATCATTGGTGTGGCTACGGCTGTTTCTCTTGGTGGTCCCGGAGCAGTTTTTTGGGTCTGGATAACAGGTGTTTTTGGAATTGCTACAAAATATTCAGAGGGTTTGCTGGCAATAAAATATAGAGAAAAAACAGAGGATGGAACAATGTTGGGAGGGCCTATGTATGCTTTGGAGAAGGGACTTAAGATGAAATGGATGGCTGTTCTTTTTTGTGTTTTCACGGCTATTGCGGCTTTTGGTATAGGTAATACTGTTCAATCCAATTCAATAGCACTTCTTTTAAACGAGACTTATTCTATTTCTCCATATTTTACGGGTTTCGGGGTGAGTATTGCTACTGCCCTTGTTATTCTTTTTGGAGTAAAGGGTATTGCCCGCGTGTGTAGTACATTGGTTCCTTTTATGGCTATTTTTTATGTATTGGGCTGTATTTATATTTTAGTGATTAATTCAGAATATATAGGAGATTCATTCAGTTTGATAATTAATTCTGCCTTTTCTTCCAGGGCAGCAGGAGGTGGTTTTGTGGGAACGACAATCATGATGGCTGCAAGATTTGGTATAGCCAGAGGGTTGTTCTCAAACGAGTCCGGACTTGGATCTGCCCCGATTGTTGCGGCTGCAGCTCAAACAAGAAATCCTGTAAGACAGGCGTTGGTGTCTGCGTCAGGTACCTTCTGGGACACGGTGGTTGTATGTGCTATTACCGGTTTGGTTCTGGTGAGTTCGATATTGGCATTTCCCGATATTGACCACACACAGGGAGGAGCATTAACAAAGGCAGCCTTTTCCAAAATTCCTTATATTGGATCTATTGTGTTATCTGTAGGTATTGTTACATTTGCTTTTTCTACTATTCTGGGATGGTCTTATTATGGTGAAAAGGCAGTTGAGTACCTTGGAGGGAAGAAACTTATTTTATATTACAGGTTGTTTTGGATTGTTGCCGTTTTCTTCGGGGCAGTACTAAATCTTTCTCTTGTTTGGGGAGTTGCGGACAGTATGAATGCACTAATGGCTATTCCTAATATATTGTCACTTCTTCTGCTTTCGGGAGTTGTTGTGAGAGAAACCAACAGGTTCTTGTGGTCGGGCAGAATTGATGAGGAGGATAAAGAGAGTGTTTGAGTTGTTTAGTAAAGGTGGCGAAACAAAAGTTATAAAACAGAATATTTATCCCCATATTCCAGCATTTGCTTTAGGAAGTCGTCCGGGTATGAGACTTTGTAGTCTATAACCTTGCCATCTTCGGTGACAGGTGTGATGTCCGGATTGATGAATCCTCCGTAAGGTTTGAGATTGAGTGATGCATATCGCTCTTTTACTTCTTTGTGAAGTTGCGGATCTATTTTTACGCCGTATTTTTCAATGAGATTTTTACCCGCTTGGTAATCTCCTTCTGATTTGATTCTCTGGAGCTCTTTCAGGAGTTCTCCGAAGAGGGAACGAACTGTTTCAAAGTCGTTTATTACAAAGTAAGTTTTTCCATTTTTCGATTTTTTCTCGATGATATTTTCATCCTTGCCATGGTCGTAACACCACTCTGCAATCATTTTGCGTCCTTGCATGTGGGCCTGGGTTACATCCTTACCTTCGTCGATTCTCACGAATTGTGTGAAGATGCCGTTTCTGATATATGAGATGTAACTGGCTTTATAGGCCTCCATATCTGGAAGTATGCCAAGTTCAACAAGCTTAGGGTCTGCGAGATAGTAAAGTGCAAAAATATCTGCCCTGGCTTCTTCAAGAGGAGAACTATACTCCTTGAGTGCATTGGGAGAGGTTCCCTCCAAAAGTTGACCGGACCCGTGTCCAAGACATTCATGCAGATCGGTGTGCAAATTGCTGGTGATTGTATTATATTTTTTAAGTAGTTCAATTTCTTTGCTGTCCCATGAAAATTCAGTGGTCATATTTTTTGGAGATTCCTGTGCTGCCTTATCGTAGGCTTCTGAGATATTTGCAATAGTCACGGACTTGGAGCCATGTTCTTTCCTTATCCAGTCTGCATTTGGAAGGTTAATGCCTAAAGGTGATGTAGGATGACAATCACCTCCAAGCTGTGCAACAGTTATGACTTTGGCTGAGACTCCCTTTACTTTCTCTTTTTTGAAGCGCTTGTCCACAGGGGAATTATCTTCGAACCATTGTGCATTATCACTGATGATCTTTGTCCTTTTCGAAGCCTCTGTATCTTTGAAATTGACAACTGCTTCCCAAGTAGCTTTCATCCCCAGCGGGTCGTTGTAGGTTTCAATGAAGCCATTTATAAAGTCGATCCTGCTTGAAGTGTCTTTTACCCATGCCACATTGAACTCGTCCCAGGTTTTGAGATTACCTGTTTTGTAGTAGTCAATAAGAAGAGAAATGTATTCAGTCTGTGTGTCATTTTCAGCTACTTCAGAAGCTTTTTCAAGGTATTCAATTATTTTTGTAATGGCTTTTCCATAAAGACCGTCAGCTTTGTATACCTCTTCATAAATTTTATCTCCTTTTTTTACCAGCCGGGTGTTGAGACCATAGGAAACGGGTCTTGGATCTTTTGAATCTTCCATTGAAGAGTAGTATTTTTCCGCTTCTTCCCTGGTAATATTTTCATAAAAGTTAACAGAGCTTTGTAGTAGGAGGTCTCCTTCACCGGAGATATTTTTGCGATATCTGTATAATGATTTGTCATATATCAAGGGGATGATCTTTTCAACAGATTCCTTGAGTCCTGTATTTTTCATAAGTCCGGTAAAATACTCCTTGTCACATTCAGGAATGAATTTTTCCTCAGCATAGTGATGGTGAATCCCGTTACTAAAAAAGACTCTTTTGGCGTATGTCAGAAAGTTCTGGTATTCCTGGGTGGTTTTGTCCCCATCATAATTATTTATGATTGTTTCGAGAGTTTTTCGTATTTCGAGACCGTGCTTGAAGTTTTGTTGCCAGAATATATCCCTGCCATATTTTGCCGCTTCGCTAAGGTAGTAGATGTACTCCTTCTGGGAGAGATCTAATTGGTCCCATCCTGGAATGCGATAGCGGATTACCTTAATGTCTGCAAATTCGTCGGCGAGATACCGGAAATCTGAGCTTTCGTTGCTATTGCCGTTTTTGTCACAACTGCTTGCAGCAAGCCCAAGGGTCAATGAAAAAAACATAATTTTCAAGTAGTTCATTTTGTGTTTTTTGTTATTAAATTTAAAGGTGATTATAATTTATTCCCATTTGCCCAGACTTCTCACGTAGGAAGCCATCATATCATAATTCTCTTCCATGCTCTTAAGAAGTTCAATTTGTGCCTTTGCACGAATCATGTTGTGTTCAGGATAGTATGTCTTGTATTTGTAGTATTTGTCGTTGTAGAGGTAATCGGCCATAAATCGTACAGCTTGCTCGTAGGTCATTAGTCTTGGTCCGAATGCAAGACTTTCCATTTCGGACCACGTTAGAAATGAAGAGGCTTCGGAAATATAGCCTTTCATGAAAGCCTTGAATATAGTGGTATCCAGAGATACATTTGCTGTATTTTTGTCGTCTTCCGCCCCTGTATTGGCTATGTTTCTGATAGCATCACCTATGTCATAGCATATGTGGCCATGCATTACTGTATCCAAGTCTATTACACATATAGCATTTTCTTTTTCGTCAAAAAGAAAATTATTGAGTTTAGGGTCTTGATGAATCATTCTATAAGGAAGTTTTCCCTGAATACCCAGATTATATACTTTTGAGTATTCTTCCTCTCTTTCCAGCAGGAAGTCAACCTCTTTCTTTACATCTTTGAGTCTTCCGGCTATATCTTCCTCTGCTCTTTTCTTAAGGTTTGCCACTCTTTTGGGTGTGTTGTGGAAATCAGGCAACAGCTCTTTGAAATGGTCCGACTTGAAATCAATGAGTTGTTTGTGGAATTTTCCAAGTGTTTCACCTGCGGATTGAGACATAGAGGAACTTGTGGGTTTATTGTATGTAAAACTATTTTCAATAAACTCATAAAGTCTCCAGAAATCATCGTTACTATCCCAGTAGTAGGATTTGGATATGCCATCACTTAGAATTGATGATGGTGTGAGTACATGTCTTTCAATATTTTCGCATTCTTCTTCTTCCAATTTGCTGCGAATATGATCTGTAATAAGCCGAATATTATGTTGGAGTGCATCAGCATTCCTGAAAACTCTGCTGTTTATTTTTTGTAGCAGAAAGTTAGGATGTTCAGCTTCTTTTGTGATTATCTTGTAGGTGTTATTTATCAGACCGTCACCGTGAGGCTCCAGCGATTTTATCGGGTATGGTAATAGGCCGACTGCTATTATCTCTTCTACTGATCTGGGAATAATGCTCATATTGCTCTTTTTATTTGATTCTGATGATAAATTTACTCTAAAAAAATGATTTGTACAAGTTGTTAAAATTTAAAACCAAAGGAAATTCCTGCTCTTATACCGCCCCAGAAGCCGTCGAAATTTACTTTTGCTCCTGTTGAGTTGACTTCCACGTTTTTTTCTATTAATGGTATGTCTACATCTTCAAGGATGTCTCTAATCTCGTTTTGTTCAGTTTCACTAAGTGGTCTCGAAGAAATCCCCTCCAGTGCACCATTGCCGTTTCCTCCGTGTGGTCCCAGAATAAACCAGTCCAGTAGTAGGTGTTTGCTTAGTGACCATTGAGCCCCTATCATTATACCAAAGGTGTTTGATTTCACATCTCCGGAAAGTGTTATGCTCTGTTCTTGCATTTCATCTGTTTCATAGGTGAATTTGAAGTTGTTGCCGTTATATGCTGCATTCCTGTAGAAAGGAGCAATGTAAAATCCTCTTCCATAGCCTTTTTTGCCCAAATAAAATCTTATCTCCGGAGTAATGGCGTAGTTTGAGAGTCTGAAGTTTTCTACAATTTCTCTGGTTTCATGGTCGTTCTGATCAATAGAGTTAAGAACTTGTGATTGGAAGGGAATATTGCCTTCCGGCATTTTTCGGTAGGATATTGCCACCGACACTCTTTTGCTCAAAACTCTTTCATATTGTGCTGAGTAGTTCCTCAAAAGTAGAGAAGTAAGATCTAGTTTTACAAGATTTTTTTTCGGTGTATAGTCTGTCGTTTCGATATGCTGGGCATTGATTTTTCCTGCGAGGCAGAAAATTGCCATACTTAAGATAATAATGTTTTTCATAACCGTAAGTTTTTTTATTTAAGATTGAATTTACTAAATTTTGTTATTTGTTGTATCTTTAGTGTGATTTTTTTAATTATCAAGCTATACTCTATGAAATATCTTTTATATTGTTCAGTTATTATAATCATGACTACTATTTTTGGTGCTGGTTGCAAAAACCATTCTTTATCTGTTATCCCAGAGCCGGTTGAGTTCAGAAAGGAGAAAGGTAATTTTTCTATCACTCCCAACACTCCTGTATTTTTTAATTTTAAAGACTCTGCTCATAGAGAGAACATATTATCAGTATTGCAAAAGCATGTGAATGATTTTTATGGGTTTAGTATGGGTGAGGATGCTTCGTATTTTGGTTCGAATAATTCTAACAGAGTTCCAGGAATTTATTTCATTATAGATAATGAAGGAGATTTTGTGCCTGATGAGGGTTATGTGATGGATATTGGAGAGACTATCTCTTTACGTGCAACATCGTATAGTGGGCTTTTCTACGGAATTCAGTCGCTTGTACAGATGTTGGAAAAGTCAGGTGAATCCGACAATGAGGTTTTAGTGCCCAAAGGGGTGCTAAAGGATTATCCTAGATTCAGTTGGAGAGGATTACATCTGGATGCCTGCAGACATTTCATGCCTAAAGAGTTTGTGCTGAGATATCTGGATTTTATGGCAATGCATAAGTTGAATACATTTCACTTTCATCTCACAGAGGATCAAGGTTGGAGGATAGAGATAGAAAAATATCCCGAACTGACTAATATAGGTTCTGTAAGAAGAGAGACGCTCGTAGGGCATGGAAGAAGTTCGGACAAATATGATGGTATAGAACATGGAGGCTTCTATACCAAGGAGGATATCAGGGAGATTGTGGATTATGCTGCAAAGCGTTATATAACTGTTGTACCTGAGATAGAAATGCCCGGACATGCTCTTGCTGCTTTGGCATCCTATTCTTATCTGGGTTGTACAGGAGGCCCTTATGATGTAGCAACAAGATGGGGCGTTTTTGAAGATATAATGTGTGCCGGAAAGGAGAGTACTTTTGAGTTTGTTGAGAATGTTCTGACAGAGGTAATGGAGATGTTTCCTTCAGAGTATATTCACATAGGGGGTGATGAAGCTCCAAAGGCGAGATGGAAAGAGTGTCCTGATTGTCAGAAGAGAATATTGGATGAGGATCTTGCTGATGAGTCTCAATTACAGAGTTATTTTATTAAGAGAGTAGGAAAATTCCTGACGGATCATGGTAGAAAAATGATTGGATGGGATGAGATTTTGGAAGGAGGTCTTGCACCGAAAGCGGCTGTGATGTCTTGGAGGGGGGAGACTGGTGGAATTGAGGCGGCAAAGATGGGTCATTATGTGGTTATGACTCCAGGTACACATTGTTATCTGGATCATTATCAAGCAGACCCAGAAACTCAGCCTTTGGCTATCGGTGGCTTTACTCCGCTTGAGAAGATTTATTCTTATGAGCCGATCCCAGAGAGTCTTATTGGATCTCAGACTGATTACATACTTGGGGCACAAGGTAATGTATGGACAGAATATATGAGTACAACAAATCATGTGGAGTATATGGTTTACCCCAGGGCTGCTGCACTTAGTGAAGTTGTCTGGTCTCCCAAAAAAGAGAGGGATTACGAGAACTTTTTGGACAGGCTATTTGTTTTGAGGAAAGTTTATGATTATTATAATTTGAATTATGCAAAGGTAGCTTTTGATGAATAGATATGAATTTTCTTTAATATCTCTTTTTTTTCTGATATCTTCATTTGTCTCCTTTTTTGTTTCATATCTTGCATGGCAAAGAAGAAGAGAGAGAGGAGCGTTGGAGTTGTCACGCTTGATGATTGCTGCCGGGTTGTGGGCTTTTTTTGTGGTTTTTGAAACTGCAGCATTGTCTTTGCAAGATAAGATCTTTTGGTCAAAGATTGCTTATATCGGGGCTCTCTCAACTCCTCTTTGTTATTTCTTTTTTGTTCTCAGGTATATTGGAAAAGATAATTATTGTTCCAAAAAATATTATCTGCTTTTTTCAATAGTCCCGGTAATTGTATTTATATTCACGATTACAAACGAGTATCATGGTTTAGTGTGGACGGGTTTCGCTCCGATATCTCCTTCAACTAATCTTACTGAATACTATCATGGAATTGTTTTCTGGATTGGGAATCTGGGATACAATTATTTTCTGTTGGCTGTTGCAACCTTATATCTTATACGTTTCATCTTCTTACATTTGCCCGAGTTTAAGACTCAGGCAAAGTTGATCCTGGCTGCATCACTATGTCCCTGGATTTCAAGTTTTTTTTATGTGACTTCCAATAATATTCTGCCAGGTGTAGATCTTGTTCCGCTTAGTTTGATTATTAGTGGTTCACTACTTGCTTATGCCATTTTCTATAATAGTTTTCTGGATATTGTTCCTGTTGCAAGAGAGTTATTGATAGAATCGCTAAGAGATGGTATTATAGTGATAGACAGAAACAACAGGATACAGGATATTAACAAGGCAGCTTCAAGGTTTTTAGGTATATACGATAATAAAGCGATAGGAAGCGACTTCAAAAAGTTTACTTTTGCCGGTAAATTTTTTCAGGAAATAGTTGATTCTCCTAATGATAAGATAGTAGTGGAAGATAGCGCAGGAGATAAGAAAAGATACTACCTTGTGGAGACGCAGGAGGTGAAGAATTACCCGGGAAGCCGTTTAATTGTCATAAAGGATGAGACAGATGAAGTGAGAAGAGAGAAGGCAATGCTTAAAGCGACGAGGAAAGCAGAGGAGAGTGATCGACTTAAGTCTTCTTTTCTGGCAAATTTAAGTCATGAGATACGCACTCCTGTGAATGTCATTAATGGATTTCTTGAGTTACTGAGTAGTGTGGACTTCGAAAGCGATGACAAGGATATATATCTTGAAATGCTTAAAAAAAGCAGCGACAGAATTCTTTCGACTTTCAATGATATAATTGAGATATCTAAAATCGAGGCCGGACAGGCAGAGTTAGAGGAGAGTCAGATTAACCTGAATGAGATAATTGATTATCTATATAAATTAAATTTATCTTCATGTATAGAGAAGAATGTTGGTCTGGTGTCGGATAAGGGTCTAGACAACAAAGCTTCTTTGATTTATGCAGACAGGATAAAACTTATTGCAGTAATGCATAATTTGTTGAAGAATGCCATTAAATACACCTCAAAGGGAAGGATTAAGTTCGGCTATTATTTATTACATGAAGAGTTAATTTTCTTTGTGGATGATACCGGAATAGGAATCCCAAAAGAGAGACAGAGCCTTATTTTCGATCGCTTCACGCAGGCAGAGCAGAGTATCAATCGTCCTTATGAAGGCTCGGGACTGGGATTGTCTATTGTAAAGGGTTATGTTGAGATGATGGGAGGAGAGATCTCATTGCATTCTGTTTCCGGTGAGGGGAGCAGATTTTCCTTTTCATTAAAATATAAGCCTGTTTTTTACGCGTAGTTTTTAGATTATACGTACCTAATGCTTGGGTGTATTTATGTCTTTTTTGGATACTATTTATTATCAATCTGTTGTGTATTGTTTTATTCCTTTGGTTTGTTTTTTTAGTAGTTGGTGTAATTTATGATTACATTGCGACTAAAAATTATGAGTGATTTTTCTATTGGAGGTTTGAAAATTAAACTTCCTATTGTGCAAGGAGGAATGGGTGTTGGAATATCTTTGTCCGGACTTGCATCTGCTGTTGCAGGTGAAGGAGGAGTTGGTGTAATTTCATGTGCGGGAATAGGGCTTCTGTACAGACATCTCTCAACTGATTTTTATAAAGCTTCTATCATGGGGCTAAGAGAGGAGATTGCAAAGGCAAGAGAGAAGGCAAAAGGTGTAATAGGTGTTAATATAATGGTGGCTCTAACTAATTTTGCTGATATGGTAAAGGCCTCTATATCTTCAGGGGCAGATGTAATCTTTTCAGGAGCAGGGCTTCCCCTTGATTTGCCCTCGTACCTATCACCCGGTTGCTCTACCAAGCTGGTACCTATTGTCTCATCAGGGAGGGCTGCTAAGTTGATTTGCGAAAAGTGGATCAGCAATTACAATTATTTGCCCGATGCATTTGTGCTTGAAGGACCTCTTGCCGGTGGTCATCTTGGCTATAAAGAGAAGCAGATAGATGATATAAATTATTCATTGGACATGCTTTTGCCAGATTTGCTTAATGCAATAAAACCTTATGAAGAGAGTTCAGGAAGGAAAATTCCTGTGATTGCTGCAGGAGGTATTTATGACGGAAAGCAGATGAAGAGGTATTTGGATATGGGTGCATCTGCGGTGCAGTTGGGAACCAGGTTCGTTGTCACAGAGGAGTGTGATGCTTCTGTAGAATTTAAGAATGCTTTTATTAATTCACATGAAGGTGATATCAAGATAATCAAAAGTCCTGTCGGAATGCCGGGAAGGGCGATTGACTCTCCTTTCCTTTCAAGAGTTCGGATGGGTTTGGAGAAGCCTTTGAAATGTCCTTTTAGATGTATAAAATCATGCGACTTCAAGAAGAGCCCTTATTGTATAATACTTGCACTTTATAATGCTTTCAAAGGTAATCTTTACAAAGGATATGCTTTTGCAGGAAATAGCGCTTATCGTGCAGAGAAGGTTATAAGCGTTAAGGAAACGATTAAAAGTCTTATGAGTGAAATGAAAGAATAGTTTTTTTGCATAGATTTAGGAAAGTCGGTTTTTTGTACTTATCTTCGCAGGACATAAATTAACATCATGAATAAAGGAACAGTAAAATTCTTTGATGAAACTAAAGGATTTGGTTTTATCAAAGACGAGCAAACCGGAACAGATTATTTTGTACACTCTACCGGTCTTAAATCAAGAATCACAGACAATGATAAAGTGTCATTTGATCTGGAACAAGGCAAAAGAGGCCTTAATGCAGTGAATGTAGTTTTATTGTAACAAATATTTTACGTAAAATTTTCATCAAAGCGAAAAGGATGACCGATTGGTCATCCTTTTTTTGACTTTATTCCCTAAATATATTCTGGTAGGGAAGTTGGACTGTAAATGTGCTACCCTCACCTGGAGTGCTGGAAGCCTTAATCTTTCCATTATGGATATCAGTGAACTCCTTACATAGTATAAGACCCAGCCCCGACCCGCTTTCGTTATCGGTACCCTGAGTTGAAACCTGTTTTCCCAGTTGCCAAAGATCTTTCAGTCTCTCTTTTTCTATTCCGACACCATTGTCGGTGACGCTTATTACAGCTATATTGTTTTCCTTTTTAACTTCTGTCTTTACCTCCATAGATTGGGGAGAGAATTTAATGGCATTGGATATCAGATTTCTTAGTATGGTTTTTACCATATTTTTGTCACAGAATATTTCTAAATTAATGTTGTCCGGACTTTTTAGCGATATTCTTTTTCTGCGGGCTGTCTCGTTTAAAGAGAAGTGGACTTCTTTCCATATATCGTAGAAATTAACCATGGCTGGTTCAAATCTTATTTTGCCCAGTTGACTTTTTGACCACATCAAAAGATCTTCCAGAAGGGAGAATGTAGAGATACTGCTTTGATGTATCATCTCCAGTATTTCAATTAATTCATCTTTCTCAATAGTGTTTATGTTATCCTTTAAGTACCTGCTGAATCCTATAAGTGAATTAAATGGATTCTTCAGGTCGTGTGCAATTATGGAAAAAAACTTGTCTTTAGTTGCATTCGATTCAGATAGTTCTTTGTTAGTATCGTTAAGTTGGTTAAGGGTTATTTCGAGATTATGTTTTTCCTTTATCACCTCTCTTTGCAGATTGCTAATTTCCCTGTTGAGGTTGTGCATCATCATGTTTTGGTGTAGTAATTGTTCGGAATCCACACCTCCCGTAATGAGAATCTGCTCTCCTTTTCTGTAGACTTCAGTCATTATGGAACTGTTGATGTTTGAGTAATCCCCAAAAGTCATATATCCTTTATATATAAGCCCTTGTTCGTGCAGTGTCTTGGTGAGACTGGAGAAGGAAGGGTTAAGCAATGACTTGGAGGGTTCTATCTCTGCAAAAAGTTGTTTCATAGCGCCGTTTGCAAAGAGAAGTGTTCCGTCACAGCGGAAGAGTGCAACTGATACGGTATTGCTGTTTATGATACTTGACTCGATTTCATCGGTCCATTCTTTGAACAGTTGCTTCTGTCTATAACTGTGATCCGGGAGAGTCATTTGTCTTAGTAATATGGCTGATGAATGTTTCAAGTTTATACAAATCGGGAATGTACATTACATCCGGATATTCAGGAAGTAGTTCCCCTTTTATTTTTTGAAGACCTTGCCCTCCGGTAATTATTAGGATGTCCCGGTGTCTTTTTTTTATCAGACTTATGATATTTTTCAGTTCATCAAGATGAAAGTCGATACTGACAGAGATAGCAATTACAGCCGGATTGATGAGGTCTATATATTTTAGTAGTTCGGATGAAGGAGTGTTTGCCCCAAGATAGTGGACATTCCATCCGTTAATTTCAAAAATATCTGAAACCATCTTGATGCCTATCTGGTGTACTTCATTTTGGACAGCTGTAGCAATTACTGTTTTGTTGTTTTTTGTTTTGGATACAACGGAGTAATATAGCTCATTAAGTACAGATTCAACTATTGCTGATGCAAGATGCTCCGTGGCTACTGATATGGTGCCCTTTTCCCACATCTCCCCGACCTTGTAAAGTGCCTCTTTGATAATGTTTTCGTAGATGTCATTGATTTTCTCCTTTTCTGACAAAGCCTGATTGACTATGCTAGAAGCACGGGATCTGTCCCCTTGTAAAATGGCTTCAAGAAAATCACTTGTGAGTGTGTCGTAGTTTTTCATATTTCCTGAGATTATTGCTAATAATAAAGATAGTAATAATATTTGAATAGTGCCCCAGGATTGAACAAGCGAAAGAGAGGTTAGCTCTTGCTTTTTCTTTTTACATCAACGGCGTTAATTCCTTTGAGACCATTCTCAAGACGAAATTCTACCTTGTCTCCTGTGTCAACCTCTTCCAGGGTCCCATTGATATGAAAGAAATACTTTTCTCGGCTATCGGAATCAAGTATAAACCCGAAACCTTTGGCAGGATTGAAGTAATCCACAATGCCCGACATTAATCTATCAGGGTCTTCCTTCTCTTTCTTTGGAACAGATACTTCAATGTTCTCTGCCTTAACTTTGTCTTTTTTTTCTGTGGGATCAGGTGGAGTATCAGTTATAACACCATATTCATCGACAAATGCGATCATGTTGTCTAGCCCTCCTCCCTGTGAGTTTGCCTTACGTTCCTCTTTCTTTTTTTCTTTGTCCTTTCTCTTTTTTAGTCTCTTCTTCTCTTTTTCTCGTTTGCTGAATGAAATTTGTGATCTTGACATATATTGTTTTTATGGAATTAAAAAGTAATCAGTTACTTTCGCAAAGATAACAATTTAATAATTAAATTTGTCATAACTACAAATAGTTATTATGAATGTAATATAAATATCAATTAAAAAAGCTGCCTGATTTTTCGGGCAGCCTTTTTGTGATTATTGTGATTTGTTGCGCAAAAGTAAATTGCCTTTGAATAAACAACACTGCGGTCCGAGGATGTTTGATGAGCAATTTTGCCTTTTTTGAGTTAATGAAAAACTTAGTCGCGGTTATGACGATTTGCTCCGGACCGCAGCGTCGTTTTTGACTTTAGCGGTATTCAAAAGTAGAACAATTATCTTAACTTTTTCAGAGGATAAGGCTCATTGCGGTATGTTTCAGTGAATATAATGGCAACATTCAGGTAATGAGCTTTTTAAAAAATTATTGTTGCGCTTTGTTTTGCTGTCCCTGATAGTTTTCCGCGTCGTTTTTATTGATTTTCTTTAAGATTTTACCCCGGATTGTTCGTATACTTGATTGAGAGCTGTGAAGAAAATCGGCTATTTGGGAGTTGTTGAATCCTTCTTCTCCTAACACAAAAACAAGTTTTTCAAAATCAGTAAGGTTATCGGATCCATTGAATCCTTCAAGAATTTCAATGAATCTCTCTTTTGTAGTAATTGAGGAGAGCGAACTTCTGTTTGAGGAGTTGGCATCATCAATAATCTTGTTAAGACTTTCAAATGTTTCTTTTGATATTTTCCGGCTTCTTGCGGCTTCTCTGTATACTCCTTCTACAAGTATGGGATAGGTGTGTGAAGTTATCTTGAACATTTCGGTAAGTAACCATTGACTGTTATTTTCTTTTATCGTACTGTCAAGAGAGGAGTTGAGATTGGATATCTGTTCGTTCCTTTTCTTTATGCTGGTGACAGAGTATACTAATGTGAGAAGAAAAATTATTGATAGAATTACAAGCAGTGTGTATATGCCGGTTTTACCTGATTTCAGCTTTTCGATTTGTTTTTCATATTCACCAAGATTGAATTTAGTCTCGATTTCCTTGCTCCTTCGTAATGAGTGTTTTGCGTAAGCTACTACATATGAGCTGTGCGCCTCTTTGTAGTAATTATAGGCTGTTTTATAATCTCCTTTTTTTGCGTAAATGTCTCCAAGGTACCTGTAGTAAAAGTGAGATTCGAGAGATGTGCTATCTTTGATTGCATTTACTGAATTTTGAGCGTGGACTGCAGCACTGTCAATCATTCCGATTTGTGAGTACATGTTTGACAACTGGTAGTATAATCGGGGTATGTTTGCGTTTTGTTTGAGAAACACTGAATCCATCTGCAATATCTTTTTTAAATACTCCAGCGCAATTTTCCTGTCATTTTTTGCAGCGTAATAGTTGAACATATTGTAATTAAGGGAGTATTCAATATGACCGGGAAGATCTGACTCGTTGCCGAATACAGAGATTGCCTCAAGTGCCCGGGAGTAGTTGCCAATCCTGAGGTAGTGGCTGAAAAGATCTAAACTGGCTGAAAGATATTGGTTCTTATTATCTCCTTTTTTACTAAATTCAAGGCTCTTAGTGAATGCTTCTCCTGCCATTTCAGTATTAGAGTTGGAGCGATGGAATTTCCCAAGATATTTATAAAGAGTGGCTCCCAGATTATAGTCCCAGTCAAGTTCGTCAAGATATATTTTTTCTGCTTCGCGGATTGATGAATAGGCAAGTGAGTCGTATTTGTCTTTTGAATGTAGCGCAATAGCCTTGTAGAGAATTGCTCTGCATTTGTTTAGATGGTTGTCACTGTTTTTATACCATTTATAGGAAATATCTATTAACGAATCGTTTTTGAATACTCCATATTGTTGTTCATAGGCGATTGAGTAGATAAGATTGGAAAGGGCATTTATCTCTCTATTGAAAAATTGGTTGTCGGGATTATATACCGCAGAATGACCTTCCCTGTATTTGAAAAGGGAGTCAAGTACATCTGACGGAGATTGGTAGACTTTTCTGTCAAGACTAAATAGCTTTCTTTTGAGATCTGCTCCTGAGTCTCTTTCAATAAACCTAATGCATGAGAAAGAGAGGAATGCCAGGAGAACTAAAACCGCTTGTTTCATTTTTCCATTGATTGCTACAGTGCAAAGATAATTATTATTGTTGGGGTTTGTCAAATAATCACTATTTTTGAACTCTAATGCAGTCTGATATGAGAACAGTGATCAAGTTGCCTTTAATTGTTTTATCTTTAATTGTTGCTTTGCTTACATCTTGTGAGAAAGGGCTTTTTATCGATGACGACTATCGTAAGGTAGTGATTTTGTATATGGCAGCTAACAATAATCTCTCTTCTTTTGCAGAAGATAATATCTCTGATCTGAAGGATGGGTTTGTGCCTTCTGAGACAAGCAAGGATATATTGTTGGTGTATAAACATCTTTCCGGGGAGGATCCAAGGCTTGTAAGGTTTTTTTGCGATGGGTCCGGTGTAGTACAGGAGGATGTTGTTGCTGTTTACGAAGATCAGAATTCTGCTGATGGAGAGGTTCTGGAGTCTGTTTTGAAAAAGGTGAAGTCTATTTTTCCTGCCCGAGAGTATGGTTTAATTCTCTGGTCCCATGCTACCGGATGGCTTCCTGAGGGTTATTACAGCTCTCCTGTTGTTGCTGCTTTTTATGAAGACCCTTATTCCGGTATGGTAAAAAGCTTTGGAGAGGACAGAGGGCAAGAGATGGAGGTAAAGGAGTTGAAGAATTCTATTCCATTCAAGTTGTCTTATATTATATTTGATTGTTGCTTTATGGGTGGAATAGAGACCGTATATGAATTGAGAAACAAGGCCGATTACATTGTGGCTTCACCCACTGAAATTCTGGCAGATGGTTTTCCTTACAATTCTATTTTGAATGCTTTGATTAGATCGGAAACAGATCTTGAAGGAGCTTGTGAACTCTTTTATGATTATTATAATAGCAAGTCCGGTGTTAATCGCTCTGCCACAATATCTCTTTATAGTACAGAATATCTGGAAGAACTTGCTGCTGCTGCACAAACGATTTTTTCTAATAATAGAGATAAGGTTTCTTCTTTGGAGATGACGGAGATACAGCCATACTTCCGTTTAAACAAGAGTTGGTTTTGGGATCTTGAAGAGTTTGTATACAATATATCTTCTCCTTCTGAATTTGCTGAATTCAGTACAGCTTTGGACAAGGTAGTTGTAAAGAAACTGAACACGCCATACTTTCTTGATATTGAAATAGATAATTATTCAGGTGTGAGTACGTATATTCAAAATCCAAAAAACAAGTTCCTGGATACTTTTTATAAGGGATTTGACTGGAATATTGATACCGGGATGATTGATTGATTATCTACTTTTTTTTACTTAACTTTGCAAACTGCTTAAAAGAGGTTGCCTCTTTTGGTGCAATGGGATCCGTGAAATCGGATTTAGTAACACATTTTTTAAATATTATTATGAAAACAATTTCGCTAAAGGGTAATTCGAGAGAGATTACCAAAAAAAGTGCTATCAAGGCAATGAGAAAAGAGGGACTTGTTCCCTGTGTACTTTATGGTCAGGGAATGGATAATATCCATTTTTCATTGACAGAAAGAGATCTTCAGAAAATTCTAAACACTCCCAACTCTTATATTATTGATTTGGAAATAGATGGTAAGGAGTTTAAGTCTGTTTTTCATGATGTGCAGTATCACCCTGTTACTGACGAGCCTCTTCATGTGGATTTTCTTGCTGTTTCAGAAACAAAACCTGTTTCCATAAGTGTTCCTGTCGTAATTCAGGGTAATTCCGAGGGAGTACGACAAGGAGGTAAGTTGATGTTGTCGACACGAAAAATCAAGATTTCTGCACCATTGGACAAACTACCGGACAATATTCCGGTGGATGTGACTGATCTTAAGATTGGTAAATCAATATTTGCAGGTGATATCAATATAGATGGTGTTCAAGTGTTAACATCCAAGTCGGCTATTATTTGTACTGTTAAGATGACACGTGCGGCCATTGGTGCAGCAGCAGCTGCAGCAGCAGCGTCAGCAGAAACTGAATAAAGAATGAGTTATCTTATTGTGGGTTTGGGAAATATAGGGGCAGAATATGCCGATACCCGTCACAATATTGGTTTTATGGTGTTGGATGCCTGGGTTCAGGCATCCAATGTTTCTTTTGAATCAGTCCGATATGGTTCTGTTTGTGAAGTACGTCACCGAGGAAGAAAGGTAGTGCTTCTTAAGCCTTCTACTTATATGAATCTTAGTGGTAAAGCGGTTAATTATTGGATGCAGAAAGAAAAAATCCCAATGGAAAATTTGTTGATAGTGGTGGATGATATTGCTTTGCCTTTGGGAACATTGCGGATCAGGATGAAAGGCAGTGACGGAGGTCATAATGGACTGAAGAATATTTCTTATATTTTGAATTCCATACATTACTCAAGGTTACGTATTGGAATAGGGGATAGTTTCTCACAAGGTCGTCAGGTTGATTATGTATTGGGTAGATGGAGTGATGAGGAGAGGAAAGTTCTTCCGAATATGATAGAGAAATCTATGGATGCCTGTAAATCTTTTATAGCTGTAGGAATAGAGAGAACGATGAATATCTATAATACAAAATAGCTTTTGTTATGAGTCGAATAGATAAGTATCTTTGGTCAGTCAGGGTATTCAAAACAAGGAGTGATGCAGCTGATGCTTGTAAAAGCGGCAGGGTGATAGTTAATGATATCGAAGCAAAACCCTCTCGCGAAGTAAAGTCAGGTGATGTTATTGAAGTGAGAAAACTTAATATCCATTATAAATACAGAGTGCTAGAACTTGTTGCAAATAGGCAACCTGCCTCTAAAGTACCTGTTTACGCAGAGGATATAACACCTGACTCGGAACTTGAGAAACTTAATGCACCTAAAGAGTCAATATCAGTTTATAGGGAAAAGGGTATGGGGCGTCCAACCAAGCGAGAGCGAAGAAAGTTAGATGACCTTATGGGGCTTTGATAGTTATTTCAAGTACCTCAGAATCACCGGTGATTAAATATTCACCCAAATATGCCGGAATTAGAATTACCTCGCCTTGAGATGCAGAAACCTTTCCGTTTACACTGTCTATATCAGTTTGCCCGTTAATTATAAAGTAAATTATGCAACTGTTGAAATCGACAGTTGTTTTTCTATATGAGTTATCTACTTTTATCTTTTTTATTGTAAAGTAATCTGTTTCGCACTCTCCTTGAAGAAAGAGGAGTGTTTCAGGAATAAGGAAATTGTAATTGATGCAGTCCTATTGCAAGGTCTAGGTGCATCTCACGGGCAGTTTCTTTCATGTGCTCTCTACCCCAGTCATATACCCTGTATGTAACATCAGATACTTGTTGTATTTCGGCAACCAGTATGCCGCCGGTAGCAGCATGAAGTGTCCCCGGTGGAATGTGGATTATATCTCCTTTTTTCGGAGTTATAATATTAAGATCTTTGACTATAGAGTCGTTCATACAACGATCATAGAACTCTTTTGCTGTGAGATCTTTGTTTAGACCTAGAAAAATTTTTGCATCTGAAGATGCTTCCATTATATACCAGCATTCAGTTTTGCCGTATGAGTTGTGTCTTTCTATGGCTGTTTTGTCATCGGGGTGTATTTGAAGGGATAGAGAATCCTTGATATCCAGTATTTTAATAAGTACAGGAAATTCATTTCCATATTTTTCATAGATAATATCTCCGACAAGATCTCCAAGATATGTCTCAATTAAGTCGTTGATATCATTTCCTTGCAGAAATCCGTTTGAGACGAGGGATATATCGTCTTGAACTCCGCTTAAACCCCAGCTTTCTCCTAAATTCGGGGTATTCTTTTCATCTGGAAAGATTTTGTTCAGTTTTGTTCCTCCCCATACTCTCTCTTTAAGAATAGGTTTGAATTTCAGTGGATATAGGTTTGTCATAACTTTTGTACATAAAAAAGATTATTGAAGCGGTGAAGATTAATGCCAAGGCATATATAGCCGGATAAAAATCTCCGGGAATTATATCAATGAATCCAGATTCTAATGGTAAATCCGGAAACAAAATTGTTATAAGATATGAAGTTCCGTTGTTTATGAAATGTATGAATATTGCAATCCATATTGAATGAGTTTTCCAGTAAATCCAACCCATTAATATGCCCAGTATAAATGCCGGAATAGCTTGCCAAGGGTTGAGATGCATTATTGCAAACATTAGTGAAGACCATACTATGGCTTTAACGGGTGTGGTGTGTGCCAGAAGACCTCTCAGGAGTATTCCCCTGCAAAATAATTCTTCTAGCAACGGGGCTAAGAGAACTATTGAGATAAAACTGCTGATTTTATTGTTTTTGATTTGTTCAAGGAATTCTTTGAGAAAATCGGGGATTCCCATCCAATGTGTGAGTGGTTCAGTTACAATATTAATTGAAAGAATGAGAGGGATAAGAAGAATAAGGGTCATATAAACTCCCAATCTGCCGAAGTGAGGCTTGTCTATCTTTATTGCAGGCAATTTTTGACCTGCCATCAATGATCGGAGTTCGTGAGTTATTAATAGCGCGGGAGGAATAAAAATAACCGGATACGTGAGCAATTGGGCATATCCTGTAATTTGGGGAAAGTATGCACTTATGAGAATATTCAATACGCCACCTAGTATGGATCCTCCGAAAGTGAGTGATATTGTGAGTATCCAGCTTTGTGAAAGATTTGGCAGGTAATATTTTATTTTATTGTTCATTTAGGCTGTTTAATTGTGTCAAATAGCGGAACGGGGTATGTGCCTTTGTTGGTGATTATAAGAAGTTGTCCGGATACAAATTCCTTATCTTCTTTATAAGTTACACCGAACCAACTGTCGGGAGTATGAAGTATTTTGCATCGTGCGTATCCCTTGTTAATCAACGTGTTGACTACTGATGGTATGTAGAATTCTGCAGAATTGCTAGAGGCGTTTGCTTGAAGGAATTGAACGAATAAATTTTCGGCCTCTTTGAATAGATCTGGTGTAAAACCCCACATATTCATTGAGACATATGTTTCAGGATTAATAATTACTCTCTCTGAATTTTGATTATAACCATAGATGCTACCATCCTCCTCTTTTATCTTGTGATGCTCTTCTACAGAGGTAAGGAATCCTTCATTGTTAGCGGAACATATTCCTCGGGAGACAGTTCCGGATGCAGAAAGTGTGTTTTGGGCCTTGAATCCCACCATACAGAATTCGCCATTCTTATTGTCAAGTGTGTTTAGATAATCGGAGATTATCCTGAATGAATTACTCCCATAATAATCATCTGCATTAATAACGGCAAAAGGGGTTTTAATCTCTTTTGCAGCGGTAAGTACAGCGTGTCCAGTTCCCCATGGCTTTGACCTTTCTGCCAAAGCTTCGAAAGGGGGAGGAAGAGTATGTGGCTCTTGCACGACAAATGCAATTTCAATTTTTGAACCATAACGTTCCAAAAATTTTTTTTCGAATTCTTTTTTAAAGAATTCCCGTACTACAAATACAATTTTTCCGAATCCTGCCTTTATGGCATCGTAGACTGAATAGTCCATTATTGTTTCTCCTCCGGGACCCATAGCCTCCAGTTGTTTAAGGCCTCCGAAGCGACTACCCATTCCTGCGGCAAGTATAAGTAAAGATGGTTTTGTCATTTTTAAGTTTTTCTAAGTTTAATATACAACAAAATTATTATTAATTTTGCAAAAAGAGAAAGTTTTGAACATAAAAGGTTTCTGGCATTCCTGGAAAGATACTGTACTTATGAGATTCATAAGAAATAAGTATTTTCTTGCATCTGTTATTTTTGTTGTATGGGTTACTTTTTTTGACTCGGCAAGTTTGATTAATTGGTCTAAGGTAGTTGTGAATATTGGTGAGCAGGAGAAGCAGAAACAATATTACAAAGATGCAGTGAAAACAGCAGAAGAGAAGATTAATGAACTTACTTCAAACAAAGATTCACTTGAGAAATTTGCAAGGGAACAGTATCTGTTTAAAGAGGAGTATGAGGATATCTTTATTGTGGAATTTGAGTGACAGTTAAGTCTCTAAGGTCTGAAGACTCGTATGTCGGTCTTCCTTCACATGGAATTGAGTGCAGATTATAATAGAACTGGTCAATTCCAAATATCATAGCTCCTTCAATATCATTTGTAAAGTCATCACCAACCATAAGAGTCGCTCCTTTGGTTCCGTTTATTGAGTCCATAGCTTTTTTAAATATACAGGGAGATGGTTTACGCACTCCCAACTCTTCGGAGATGATTATGGATTCGAAATAATTGATAATATTGCTGTTTGCAAGTTTTTTGTATTGTACTTCTTTGAATCCGTTGGTTATGATGGCCATATGTGCACCGCGTGATTTAAGAATCTCAAGTACCTCTTTGGCCCAGGGCATCAGTGTTGTGTAACTGGGCATCAAATCAAGGTATTTTTTAGCAAAAGCTATAGTAGATTCGGTATTGGATATCCCGAACTCTTTGAATGTTTCGTGGAAACGCGCCCACCTCAGGTACTCTTTTTTTATTTCTCCTTTTTCGTATTGAGCCCACAAATGGTTGTTAATCTCTGTGTATTTCGCTAGGAATAATGATTGATCAAACGATTCAGGGTAGTACTTATTCAGTAGGTCGGAGATGTTTTTTGAAGAATTTGTTTCAAAATCCCAAAGAGTTCGGTCAAGATCGAAGAGGTAGTATTTGTATTCTTTATTCAACATTTATTCGGAGTAGTATTTTATCATTTTTTTTATGGCCTCTTTACAAGCGGGACAGAACTCTTCTGCCGAAGTAGTTTTCATTATACAAGTTGGTGCAGATCTGAATACACCTTTTGCCATATATCCTCCTCCTTCATATAATCCAGCCTTTCCTGAATCTTTAAGAGAGGCCCATTTTTTTGAGAATTCTACCATGGTTGTAATATTGGGTTCCCAAGGCTCTATTGAAAGATTGTAGAAGTCTTCATAAGCGACTTCAGAAGTATAATATTCATCTGCAAGACCTGCAAAACTGTGTCCAAGTTCATGAATAAATACCTCTTTAGAAAGATGGTGGTCGGACATGCTAAGTCCATAAAAATTATAGATTCCTCCTCCTCCGTAAACAGAGGTGTTTACAATTACATAAATCGCATCGTATGGAGTACCTGCAGCAAGTTCTGAGAGTATACTCTGGTCAGGTGCTGTAAGATATCTGTCTATGTAAAAGGTATTAAAAGATGTAGATGCTATTGTGTTTTTCCATATTCCACTCTGTGGAAGGTCTGTTCCTTTTTCTTCTGAAGGGGTGTTAACTGCCCAAACATTGAATTTTTCCTTGTTGCTTTTGAAGGGTTCTAATGTGAAGAGGTGATTGGTAAGTATCCTTACATCCTTTTTGAATTTTTCCATCTCTTCTAAGGTGTAACCTTCAGCAAGAAAAGCTATATCGGCTTTTGTATGAGATGGGCCGTTGAATAAGATTGTGTCCTTGATGAAATTTTGCCCATCAGAATAGATAATATTTTGATTAGAAGGGTCTATGGGAAAGTTTGCGATATCTTTGTATGAGCCATTTTCTCGCACTCTTTCGGATATAATTAGGTTCATTTTGTATTTTGGGAAAGGCATTATGCACGAGCCTTTAAATGCTTTGCTGATGGTTTTAGCTTCCGGAGTTGTTCTCCATTCCTGGAAAAGAGTGTTGAATCCTGAAATAAAGAGAGTATCTCCCTCCATGGTTTCAAGCCTATAGTTATATTCTCCGTATCTAAATGGAGAAATAAGATTTGTGTAGTTTCCACTCCACAGAGGTTCTTTGTGGTAACTTTCTAAAAAAATATCCTGTGTTTCGGCATTTCCGGCAAATACTACATTAGCTCTAAGTTTTTCTCGTGTAAAGTGACTCTCATAATTCTGTGAGAGTGATGGTAGAGTGGAGAATGTTAAGAAAAAAAGTAGGATAAATGCAAGTCTTTTTGTGATATTAGTTTTCATAATCAGTTGGTTAGATGCCAATATAATTGTATGGTGTGATTTTTGAAAGTTCATCTTTCACATTTTGTGAGATGTTGAGTCCGTTGATAAAGGAGTCTATCAGCTCTTTGTCTATTGGTTTATTAGTTCTTGTAAGTTCTTTGAGTGCTTCGTAGGGTTTTGGGTATCCTTCTCTTCTAAGAATTGTTTGAATTGCCTCTGCAACAACAGCCCAGTTATTGTTGAGGTCTCTTTCAATTGCTGTATGGTTGAGAATAAGCTTGTCCATTCCTTTTATCAAGGACTTTAGGGCAATCAGAGTGTGTCCCATAGGTGTGCCTATATTTCTGAGTACAGTGGAGTCTGTCAGGTCTCGCTGAAGCCTTGAGATCGGTAGTTTGTCAGAGAGGTGTGAGAATAACGCATTGGCAATACCCAGGTTGCCCTCTGCATTCTCGAAATCTATGGGGTTTACTTTATGAGGCATGGCTGATGAACCTACTTCGTTTTTTTTGATTCTTTGTCTGAAATATTCCATTGAGATATAAGCCCAGATATCTCTGCTGAAATCTATAAGTATAGTGTTTACTCTTTTTAAAAGGTCGAACAGGGCAGCAATGTTGTCGTAATGTTCAATCTGTGTTGTGGGAAAAGATCTGCTTAGACCCAATTTGGTCTCAATAAAATCATCAGCAAATGCGTGCCAGTCTGTTTGGGGATAGGTAATATAGTGGGCGTTAAAGTTTCCTGTAGCACCACCGAATTTTGCAGAGTAAGGTATTGAGTCGAGTTGTCTCAATTGCTGATATATTCTTGTTGAAAATACTTTGATCTCTTTTCCTAGTCTTGTGGGAGATGCCGGTTGACCGTGTGTGTGTGCAAGCATTGGGATATTTGCCCATTCACCGGCTTTTTCTTCCATGATACCGGTGAATTCCCTGATAAGAGGGATATAAACTTGTTCCATAGCTTCTTTAATGGACAGAGGTACAGCGGTGTTATTTATATCTTGTGATGTGAGTCCGAAGTGGATGAATTCGGAGTGTTTTTCAAGAGGTGTATTTTTGAGTTTTTCCTTGATGAAGTATTCGACAGCCTTGACATCATGATTTGTAATTTGCTCTATGTCTTTTACTTTTTGAGCATCTTCCAATGAGAAATTATCTGCTACCTGTTTTAAATAGTTTAAATCACTGTCAGTTACATCCTTTAGTTGTGGAAGCGGGAGTTTACAGAGAGATGTGAAATATTCTGCCTCTACCTTAACTCGGTATTTAATGAGAGCGTATTCAGAGAAAAAGGATACAAGGTCTCTTGTCTGTTTGTTGTACCTTCCGTCAATAGGGGATATAGCATTAAGAGTTTCTGTGTTCATCTTTTTTTGCAGTGTTAAGTGTGTTGAATAATTTTGAAATTTGGACAGCCTCTTTTACGTCATGGGCTCTGATTATATTGGCTCCGTTAAATAGTGCAATAAGTTCAAGTGCACATGTTGCCGGAAGTGCTTCTTTAGGAGTGATTGAAAGGTGCTTGTATATCATGCTTTTACGCGAGAGGCCTGCAAGCAAGGGATATTTTCTGCCATTTTTGTCTCTTATTTTCAGGCTTTCAAGATTGGCAAGTAGGTGATAGTTTTGGTCTATGTTTTTTGCAAATCCGAATCCGGGGTCCAATACTATTGTCTCTATTCCATGGAAGTGAGCTTTTATTATCAGGTTTTCGAAGTATTCCTTTATCTCTTTGACAATATTGTTGTATTGACATTTTTGTTGCATGTTAAAGGGAGTTCCCTTTTTATGCATTGCTATATAGGGCAGTTTTAGTGTGCCGGTTGTAGAAAGCATTTGAATATCGTCTTCTCCCGCCGAGATGTCATTTACAATAAACGGGCCAGTAGTATGGAATGCCTTATTTACTATGGAAGATCTAAAAGTGTCTATGGATATGGGTTGTTTGGGAAATTTTGAATAGCATATTTTGAGAACAGGTTCGAGAAGCCTCCACTCTTCTTCTTCGGAAATTGGAAGGGATCCCGGTCTTGTGGAGCAGGCTCCGATATCAATGATGTCTGCACCATCTTCTATCATTGAAGTGAATCTTTTTTCAAAATCAGGTATGTCCCGGCATCTGCTGTCGCTGTAGAATGAATCGGGACTCAAATTGATTATTCCCATTACAACAGGGGACTCTCTGTATAGAATATTTTGCATAAAATGCCTAACTTTGTTTTGTTGTACAAATATAAGGTTAATTATGTTAATTGTATTGGAGGGTTTGGACGGAGCCGGAAAATCAACACAAATTTCGTTGCTTTCCGATTATTTTATCAAAGAAGGAAAAAAGGTGCATTTTTTGCATTTTCCGCGTTTCGATGCTCCTGTATACGGAGATCTTATTTCTCGTTTTTTGCGGGGTGAATTTGGCTCTGCAGAAAGCGTCAATCCATTTCTTGTGGCTCTTCTTTTTGCCGAAGATCGCAGGAATGCAAAGAGTGACATAAAGCGATGGCAGGATTCAGGAGAGATTGTGATACTTGATAGATATGTTTATTCCAATATAGCTTATCAATGTGCAAAATTTGTTGATCCAGCTCTAAGAGAGGAGTTGCGTCATTGGATATTGAATACAGAGTTTTCTGTGTATGATTTGCCTCAACCGGATTTTAATTTTTTTCTGGATGTTCCGCTTGATTTTGTGGAGGCCAGACTGGGAGAGATAAGGTCAGGTGATACCAGAGAGTATTTAAAAGGTAAAAAAGATATTCATGAAGAGGATATGTTTTTCCAAAGAGAGGTGAGAAAGATATATATTTATGAGTGTAATCGGACGAGTAGTTTCGTGAGAGTCGATTGTTCTGATAATTCCGGGGCGATGTTGTCGTCAGAAAGAATTCACAATAAATTGATCTCTTTAATATCTAATGATATATGAAGTTATTAAGGGCAATAGCAAGGTTTTTGATAGGTATTACTTTTCTTTTTTCAGGATTGATGAAGTTGATTGATCCTGTTGGAACAGCACTTAAAACGGGAGAGTATATTGGAATAGCCGGAGCGGAACCTTGGGCATCAATATATGTTGTTTTTGCGGTTTTATTATCATCTGTTGAGTTGTTAATGGGTTTTGCACTTCTTCTCGGACTAAGAATGAAGTTCTTTTCTCATCTCGTTCTTTTTTTTATCTCGTTCTTTACAATTCTGACTTTTTATATAGCTCTGTTTAATCCTGTCTCTGATTGTGGTTGTTTTGGAGAAGCATTGCAATTATCCAATTGGGAAACTTTTTTGAAGAATCTTGTTTTGCTAGCTCTGGTGATTGTTATTTTTTTTCAAAAACAGAAATTTACTCCGGTTTTACCGGAAAGATGGGAGTGGATATTATCTATTGCGTTTTTCGTTTTATTTGTCTCTTTTTCGGTCTATTCATATAGACATCTTCCACAAGTGGATCTTATGGAGTATAGGGCAGGATCTGATTTAAGGGAGATGTCGGGGTTATACGGCAGTAATACCTCAAAAACACCTGAGACTATTTTGATATATATGAAGGATGGAGTTGAATATGAGTTTTCTATTGATAATCTTCCAGACTCTTCGTATATATTTGTTGATTCCAAGACAGTTGGTGTGGAAAATCTAATGGTTAAAGCTGGTTTTGCAATATCAGACAGCTCAGGATATGTGACTGATTCTATATTGAATATAAGGGGAGCAGTTTTTCTTATTTCAGTACCGTTTGTTGATTATCTTTCGGCAAATAGAACAAGTATTATTTCTGAGTTTTGTGATTCATTGAAAGTTAAATCATTGCCATTTTTTTTCGTGACAGGGTCCGGAAGAGAGACAGTAGAAAAGTGGGCTGCTGAGAATGAATTTCTTCATAGTATTTATTATGGAGATTACAAAATGTTATTTACCTTGAACAGGTCATTTGGCGGGTTAACTTATATACATGACGGAATCATCACATCGAAGTGGTCCCGGGTTGATTTGCCTTTTGAAACAATTGATGATATATTGAATGAAGATCCTGAAGTGGTAGCAGCAGAAGAGGTTATTAAACAAAATCTTTTTATTGAGTTTTTATTTATTTTGTTGTTGGTAGTTGCAGCTGTCTTGAGATTTTTCTTCAGGCTATTCTATAAACATAACCATAATATTTATGATAATAGAGAAGAACAAGAGTCTTAAAGATATTAATACTTTTGGATTAGATGTCCGTGCATTATATTATGCAAATCCTGAGGATAAAGAGGAATTAATGCAACTTTGTTCAGATTCTCTCTATTCCGGTTTCGATATGCTCGTGACAGGATCAGGATCTAATTTACTTTATGATGGTGATTACTCAGGGTTGGTAGTAAGACCATCAATGAGTGATATTTCCATTGTTGATAAGGATGATGAGTATGTCTATGTGAGAGCAGGAGCCGGAATTGACTGGGATTCTTTTGTCTCTTTCTGTGTGGACAGAGGTTGGGGAGGTGTAGAGAATCTTTCTTATATCCCCGGATGCGTGGGAGCTTCTCCTGTGCAAAACATAGGGGCATATGGTTGTGAAGTGGCTGATGCTGTTCATTGTGTGGAATTTCTTGATATTCCCCAAATGAGGTTTCGTAAATTTAGTAATAAGGATTGCCGGTTCGGGTACAGATCCAGTGTCTTTAAACGAGAGTTGGCAAACAATGCTGTTGTAACTCATGTGACATACCGTCTTTTATTGAGGCCTGTTTATAATCTTTCTTATGATGGGCTTTCCGGGATGGACAGATCGTTGATCTCTTTGAGAGATATCAGAAATAAGATTATTGAAATCAGAAAAACCAAGTTGCCTGATCCAAAGATTATAGGTAATGCAGGTAGTTTTTTTAAAAATCCTGTTGTTGAGAGCAATATTGCTCTTGATATGGTCAGTAGATTTCCAGACATTAAGATGTATCCTGCTGATGAGAGTGGTGCTTACTACAAGATTTCTGCTGCCTGGATGATAGACAAATGCGGGTTTAAGGGTATAAGAGAGGGAAGGGCCGGGGTTCATTCGGGACATGCTCTTATACTCGTTGCCTATGAGGGTGCATCAGGAAAGGAATTGGTGACTCTTGCACAAAAAATAAAGCGGTCTGTAAAAGACCGCTTTGGGATTGATATAATACCGGAAGTAAACATTATAACTTCCTCTTGATTTCTACAATTGTGTAGGATTCAATTATATCTCCAACTTTAATATCGTTGAATCCTTCTACGTTAAGGCCACAATCGTATCCTGCTGAGACTTCTTTTGCATCGTCCTTAAATCTTTTTAGAGATCCCAAGGTTCCTGTATAAACGACGATGCCGTCTCTGATGATTCGTATTTTAGCATGTCTGGTGAGTTTTCCCTCTTTTACCATACATCCTGCAATGGTACCGACTTTGGATATTTTGAAAGTCTCCCTTACCTCTGCGGTTGCTGTGATCTCCTCTTTTTCTTCCGGAGCCAGCATTCCTTCAATTCCGTCTTTGACCTCATTGATGGCATCATATATTACAGAGTATAGTCTTATTTCTATCTCCTCTTTCTCTGCTAGTTTTCTTGCATTGGACGATGGTCTAACCTGGAATCCTATGATTATTGCATTTGATGCCGCTGCAAGAAGGACGTCTGACTCTGAGACAGCTCCGACTGCTTTATGGATGACATTCACATGTACCTCTTCTGTGGATAGTTTAATAAGGGAGTCTGCAAGGGCCTCTATAGATCCATCTACATCACCCTTAACGATAACATTCAGTTCCTGGAAATTACCTATCGCAATTCGTCTTCCAATTTCTTCAAGTGTAATATGTTTCTGAGTCTTAAGTCCCTGAATACGTATTAGTTGTTCTCTCTTGTTTGCAATATCTTTGGCCTCTTTCTCATCTTCCATTACTATGAAAAGTTCTCCGGCGGCCGGAGCTCCGTTCAAACCAAGTACTGATACAGGAGTGGAAGGGGCGGCTTCTTTGATTTTTTGACCCCTTTCATTGAACATTGCTTTTACTTTGCCGGTGTGACTTCCACTAAGAATTACATCGCCAACACGCAGTGTCCCGTTTTGAACAAGAAGTGTAGCAACATATCCTCTTCCTTTGTCGAGTGAAGATTCAATTATGCTACCTTTGGCCGGTTTGTCCGGATTGGCTTTGAGGTCCAGAAGCTCTGATTCAAGTAAGACTTTTTCCAGAAGTTTGTCTACGTTTTCGCCATGTTTAGCAGATATCTCCTGACATTGGTATTTGCCGCCCCAATCTTCCACAAGCAGATTCATCCCGGCAAGTTGTTCGCGAATTCTCTCGCTATTGGCTCCCGGTTTGTCAACTTTATTTATAGCAAAAATCATTGGGACTCCTGCAGCCTGAGCATGATTTATGGCCTCTTTTGTCTGAGGCATCACGGCATCGTCTGCTGCAATTATTATAATCGCAATATCTGTTATTTTTGCTCCTCTTGCACGCATTGCAGTAAAGGCTTCATGACCCGGAGTATCCAAGAATGTAATCCTTTCACCAGAGTGTATCTTTACATTATAGGCTCCGATATGTTGCGTAATGCCACCGGCTTCTCCTGCAATTACGTTTGCCTTTCTTATATGGTCTAGAAGAGAAGTTTTTCCGTGGTCTACATGTCCCATAACTGTTACAATTGGAGGACGTGGAGTATCATCTTCTTCCTGATCATACTCTTCCATAAGAGAGTCCTGAATATCAGCTGTAACAAACTCTACTTTGAATCCAAATTCTTCTGCAACAAGGACCATTGCTTCGGCATCAAGTCTTTGGTTGATAGATACCATGAGCCCAAGATTCATACAAGCTTCTATGACTTTTGTTACATCTACATCCATCATGACAGCTAAATCGTTAACTGTGACAAACTCAGTCACTTTTAGTAACTTGCTAGAGAGTTGCTTTTCTTCGTGTTCTTCTTGTCTCTTCTGAGAAACATGATCTCTTTTATCTTTGCGGTATTTAGACCCTTTGGTCTTGGATTTCCCCTCAACCATTTTAAGATATGTCTCTTTTATTTGTTTTTGAACTGCATCTTCGTCAACTTCGTTTCTTACAGGTCTAAATTTATCCTTACCGGGGTGCCTTGTGTCTCGTTTCTTGTTTTTGCCGGATTTTTCACCTCCCTTCTGATGAGTATCCTTAATCTCCTTAGAGAGATCAATCTTTTCTTTGTGAGGTTTTCGGATTCTTTCTCTTTTGCCTTTATGACTCTTTGAGGTGGACTTGTTTTCACTTTTTTTCTTCTCAAACTGTGAAAGGTCGAGAGTTCCGCTGATTTTTGGTCCTGCCAGCTTTTGTACTTTTGTTTCAATATGTTCTACCACAGATGAATTGTTTTCTTCTTTGGCCGGAGGAGTTGATGGCTTTTCTTTAGGGACTTCTTTTTTGCCAGTCTCTTTTACTGCCGGTTTTTCTTCTTTTATTTCTTTTTTAACTACAGGTTTTTTCTCCTCTTTTACGGGAGCGGGAGTCTCTTCTACGGGAGCGGGAGTCTCTTCTACGGGAGCGGGAGTCTCTTCTACGGGAGCGGGAGTCTCTTCTACGGGAGCGGGAGTCTCTTCTACGGGAGCGGTAGTCTCTTCTACGGGAGCGGGAGTCTCCTCTACGGGAGCGGGAGTCTCCTCTACGGGAGCGGGAGTCTCCTCTGGAGGAACAGCTTGTTTTTCAGCTGTTTTTGTGTCCTGAATATGTTCCGTAGATTTGCTTTCTTTGGTGGCAGATGGCTTATTAATATTGTCTATGTCTATCTTTCCAATGATTTTTGGTGCGGGAGGTTCTACAATGGAAGTTTTAATAAACACTTCTTTAACAGGAGTTTCCTCGTCCTGCTCTTCTTCAGAATCTTTATTGTCTGCTTGTTCTGTAATCTCTTTTACCTTGATGGCAACCTTTTTAGACTGCTCTTTAAGGAGCTGTTCTTTGCCGAACTCCTTTCTTACCAGGTTGTATGCATCAGAGTCCAGTTTTGTTCCGGGGGATGCTTCAATTTCGATTTTCTTGCTTTTAAGAAAATCCACCAGTGTTCCCAGACCAATGTTAAACTCTTTCAGGATTTTGCCTACTCTTATACTTTTGTTTTCTGCCATACTTTACCTCCCGTTTTAATTAATATTTATTCGAACTCCTCTTTGAGTATCTTCTGTATTTCAATTACAGTTTCCTCTTCTAAATCAGCTCTTCTGACTATTTCGGATACTGGTAGTGCAAGTACACTCTTGGCTGTATCACATCCTATTGCTCTAAGGGCGTCAATAACCCATTCATCAATTTCATCGCTGAACTCGCTGAGCAGAACATCCTCCTCTTCCTCTTCGATATCTCTGAATACATCAATTTCCATATCAATAAGCATTCCAGCCAGACGGATATTGCTTCCCCCTTTACCTATTGCCAGTGATACATCTCCTGGCTTCAGGTAAACACCTACTCTTTTCTCCTCATCGTTTATCTTGATGGAAACGATTTTTGCAGGACTAAGAGCTCTTTGTATCAATAGTTGAAGGTTAGATGTCCAGTTTATGATGTCTATATTCTCATTCCGTAATTCTCTTACTATTCCATGAATACGAGAACCTTTGACCCCAACACACGCTCCAACCGGATCTATTCTTTCGTCATATGACTCAACTGCCACTTTTGCTCTGTCACCAGGTATTCTGACAATTTTCTTAATAGTTATAAGCCCGTCAAAAATTTCCGGAACCTCTTGTTCAAACAGCCTTTCTAGGAATACAGATGAAGTTCTGGAGAGAATGATTACAGGATTGTTGTTTCTCATTTCAACAGATGAGACTACTGCCCGAACTGTGTCCCCTTTTTTAAAGTAGTCATTTTGGATCTGTTCAGTTTTCGGAAGAATAAGTTCATTCTCGTCTTCGTCAAGAACAAGCATTTCCTTTTTCCAGACCTGATATACTTCGCCTACAACAATATCTCCTACTTTCTCTTTGTATTTGTTAAAAAGGTTGGCTTTTTCGATGTCCATGATCCGTCCTGAAAGGTTTTGCCTAAGGTTGAGAATACCTCTTCTCCCAAAACTGGAGAGTTTAACCTCCTCTACATACTCCTCGCCAATTTCGTATGAGTCGTCAATTTTTGAGACATCTTCAATGGAAATCTGAGTGTTTGGATCTTCTACCTCTTCCACCACTTCCCTGTTTCTCCAGATTTCAAAGTCTCCTTTGTCTATATTAATGATTATGTCGAAATTGTCTGCAGTGCCATACATTTTGATCAGTTGATTCCTGAACACATCCTCGAGAACGCTCATCATTGTGGGGCGGTCTATATTTTTAAGCTCTTTAAATTCAGCAAATGTGCTGATTAAATTTAACCCTTCCATTTTAGGTAAATTTATAGATTTATTTAAAATTAATATGTGGCTTTGTGCTTTTTACGGCATCAAGGTCATAGATTTCTGTGACTTCTTCTTTAACAGGTCTTTTTACACCATCTTTTCTTGTTGTTATCACTCTGGTCAAAGAAATAGATTTTTCATCTGCTGAGGTGAGGGTAGCTGTTATTTTAGTTCCTTTCCGAAGTATTACATCTACCTCTTTCCCCAGATATTTTTGATATTGCTGCAATACTTTGAAAGGCATGTTTAATCCGGCAGAGCTAACAGTGAGTGAAAAATCCTCCTCTTCCCGGTCAAGGCCTTGTTCAACAATTCTGCTTAAGTTTGCGCAATCATCTATGTCTACTGAGTTCTGAGATTCTATTGTTATTTTTATATCATTGTCAGGTGTAATTTCGTTATCAACCAGAAACAGGGAGTGTTCCTTCAAATAGGTTTCGATGAGTGCTGTTATTTTCTCTTTAGAAATCATTCTGAATTGGTTTAATAAATAAGGGGACAACTGTGTCCCCTTAACTCTCTCAGATTCTCTTGTCGGCGCAAATGTACCAATTATTTCGTAAGAGTGCAAATATTTTTTTTTATTGTAACTTTACAAGATGATAAGGAACTATAAGATAATCAATGATCCTGTCCATGGATTTGTGAATGTGCCATCAGGGGTGGTTTCGCTAATAGTTAAACACCCTTGGTTCCAGAGGCTTAGAGATATAAAGCAGCTAGGGCTTACTCATTTAGTTTATCCGGGTGCAGTTCATTCGAGGCTTTCACATGCTTTAGGTGCTATGCATCTGATGAGAGAAGCTATTGGAAGTTTGAGATGCAAAGGGGTAAATATTACCTCAAAAGAAGAGGAAGGGGCTTGTGCAGCAATGTTGTTGCATGATATTGGCCATGGTCCGTTTAGTCATGCACTGGAGGGTAAAATAATGACAGGAGTTTCTCATGAACACCTCTCTATGGAGATTATTTCATGCATGAATAATGACTTTGGAGGATATCTTGATGAATGTATTTCGATATTCACCGGATCTCATCCTAAGAAATTTCTTCATCAATTAGTTTCAGGTCAACTTGATACCGACAGAATGGACTATTTAAGGCGAGACAGCTTTTTTTCGGGAGTAGCAGAGGGAATGATAGGGCTTGAAAGAATTATTAAAATGTTGAATGTTACAGGAAATACTCTTGTTGTAGAGGAGAAAGGTATTTATTCAATTGAAAAATTTCTTATTTCTCGAAGACTAATGTATTGGCAGGTATATCTTCATAAAACTGTAGTTTCGGCTGAAAGATTGCTAGTAAATATTTTAAGGCGTGCTCGTGAGATTGCTAAATCTGGAGCTCTCTCCGAGGGGCCTGCTTCTTTGATTTATTTTTTATCAAGGGAATTTTCTGCATCAGATCTTAAAGAAGGTGAGACGCTGGCTATGTTCCTGAGGCTTGACGATACGGATGTGATGTCTGCAATTAAGTTGTAGCAGTATTCTCGGGATATTGTTTTATCCAGATTATGTAGGATGTTAATGGAGAGGAATCTCCCTAGACTTGTAATGAGTGAAAATTATCCGTCGGATCTAATATATGAAAAGGTGACGGAGGAGATTAGAGGACATTGTCTCGATTTGGGTATTGATGATATCTCTTACTTTATTGAGAGAGGTGTTGTTGAAAATAAGGGTTATGATCAATCTCAGGGAGAAATATTGATTATGTCAAAAGATGGAGGACTGGCTGATATTTATCAGGTGTCTGATATGTTGTCGGTCAAAGCTTTTTCCCAAATCACAAAAAAATATTTTCTTTGTACGGCAAAATTGTAATATTTATTGATATGGAAATTTCTGCTGCATATATTGCAGATTATATTAAAGGTGAGTTGGTGGGGAATCCTGACGCCAAGGTAAAGGCTGCTGCAAGGATTGAAACTGCTAAGCCGGGTACCGTCACTTTTTTAGGGAATCCCAAGTATGAACAGTATATATATACGACTCGTGCAAGTGTTGTGATAGTAATGAGGGATTATGTTCCTGCTTCTGCTGTTAATGCAACTCTTGTAAAAGTAGAAGATCCTTATAAAGCCATCGCTTCCTTGCTGGAACTGTTCTCTTCTTTAAAAGCTTCCGGGAGAAGGGGCAGATGGGGGGCCAAGGTATCTTTTAGGGCAAAAGTAGGACGGCATACTTATGTAGGTAAAGGTGCTGTTGTTGAAAAAGGAGCCAGGATAGGAGAGAGGTGTCAAATTTATCCTCAATGTTTTGTGGGGCGTGATGTGGTGATTGGAGATGGTACCATATTATATCCGGGTGTTAAGATATATGATGGCTGTGAAGTGGGAAACAATTGCATAATCCACTCAAATGCTGTAATTGGTTCTGACGGGTTTGGCTTTATTCCCGGCACAGATGGTCGTTACCGCAAGGTGCCACAGACTGGAAATGTTGTTATTGAGGATGATTGTGAAATTGGTGCAAATACAGCAATCGACAGGGCTTCAATGGGATCTACCATAGTTCGCAAAGGTGTTAAGCTGGATAATCTTATCCAGGTTGCTCATAATACTGAAATTGGAGAAAATACCGTAATAGCAGCACAAACAGGACTATCAGGATCAGTCAAGCTAGGCAGTAATTGTGTTGTAGGAGGTCAAGTGGGGTTTGCCGGTCATATTATGATTGCGGACAGGACTTCCATAGGTGCCCAGTCAGGGATAATGTCTTCTGTCAAAGAAGAGGGTAAAAGTTTTTTGGGAAGTCCTGCGATGGAGGCCAGAGATTATCTCAAAGCTTACGCAATATTCAGAAAGTTACACAAAAGATAAACGTTTTTTTGTAACTTTGTAGTTTAAAGTAAATTTTGAAAGTAATAAATGCTTAGCAAGCAACATACAATCAGCAGGGAGTATTCATTTGAGGGAAAAGGACTGCACACAGGTGAAAATGTGAAAGTTACCTTGAAATCAGCAGCGGCAGGAAGTGGGGTTGTCTTTTTTCGTACAGACCTTCCGGACACTCCTTGTGTAAAGGCTGTAGCAGCGAATGTGAAGGCGACAGAAAGAGGAACTGTTCTTCAGGATGGAGATGCAAGGGTCTCTACAGTGGAGCATCTTTTAGCCTACACTTATGCTGTTGGGATAGACAATCTTATTGTTGAGACCACAGGTCCTGAAATACCTATAATGGATGGAAGCGCGGCTTTTTTTTCCGGATTGATGTCCGGAGACATCTTAGTTTCGCAGGATGAGGAGAGAGTTTATTTCACTCCTGAAAATCCCATACATATTTTAGATGATATGACTGGCTCAAAGATATCATTCTATCCATCAGATAAATTCTCAATATCTGTTAAAGTGGATTTTAATTCTGAGGTCCTTGGTATACAAAATGCTTTTTACGATGAAGGTACAGATTTTCACACTGAGATAGCTCCTTCAAGAACTTTTGTATTTGTTCATGATCTTATCCCTTTATTAGGGAAAAATCTGATTAAGGGGGGAGATCTGGAAAATGCAGTAGTTATTGCTGAGAAGCGTGTGGAGAGCGGTGATTTATCTGAGCTCAAGAGATTATTTGGCTATAGTGGAAAAGATACCATAGAGCAGGGATTTGTAAATTCTAGGGCACCAATCTTTGACAACGAGTGTGCACGTCATAAGTTGCTGGATTTATTGGGGGATCTTGCACTGTGCGGCGCGAGAATCAGGGCTGAGGTTGTTGCAAATAAGCCAGGTCATTATATTAATACAGAAGCAGCAAAAAAAATATTATCATGGTTAAAGTAAAGATTGAAGATTCAGAGATTCCACAGTATAATCCTAATGAAGAGCCGTTAGTAGATATTAACGGTATAAAGAAATTGTTGCCTCACAGGCCTCCATTTTTAATGGTAGACAGGATTATACGGATGAGTAGTGAATCTGTCACCGGGATAAAGACAATTGGGGTAAACGAAGGTTTTTTTATCGGACATTTCCCCGATGAACCTGTTATGCCCGGTGTGCTTATAATCGAGGCTATGGCTCAGGTAGGAGGAATCCTTGTTTTGTCTGATATAGAAGAACCTGAGAAATATTCCACATATTTTGCAAAGATTGATAATGCAAAATTCAAGAGAAAAGTGGTTCCTGGTGATGTCCTTGTAATAAAACTTACGATAACTAATCCGCTAAGAAGATCTATAGTTTCAATGAGAGGTGAGGTTTATGTCGGAAACACTCTTGCTTGTGAAGCTGATCTTGTCGCTCAGGTAATTAAGAATAAGTAGTTTATGAATCAGTCATTTATACACCCTGATGCCAGAATTGCATCCAATGTCAAAATCGATCCTTTTTCTTATATTTCCGGAAATGTGGAAATTGGAGAAGGATCTTGGATAGGACCTCATGCGACAATATTGGATAACGTGAAAATTGGAAAAAATTGCCGTATTTATCCCGGGGCGATTATTGGAGGTGAACCTCAGGATTATAAGTTTGGAGGGGAGGTGACATACGTTGAAATTGGTGATAATACTATCATTCGCGAGTATGTCACGGTAAACCGGGGAACACTCAAAAGCGGAAGGGGTGTGACTAAGGTTGGGAGTGGTTGTATGATAATGTCATATTCTCACATAGCTCATGATTGTAATATTGCCGACAATGTAGTTCTGGTTAGTTATGTGGGGATTGCAGGTGTATCCGACATTGAAGAGTATTCAATTATTGGAGGCCACTCTGCAGCTCATCAGTTTACCAGGATAGGAGCACATTCAATGCTTTCCGGGGGCTCAATGATAGGGAAAGATGTTCCTCCATACGTTATAGCGGGTAGACGTCCTCTCTCTTTTGGCGGTGTAAATGTGATTGGACTGAGAAGAAGAGGTTTCTCTACGGAGTCCATTGACAGGATCAAGGATATTTATAAAGTTATTTACAATAGTGGTCTTAATACAACAGACGCAGTTGCAAAAGTTGAATCGGAGTTTCCCGAATCAACTGAAAAGAGTTCGATTGTAGATTTTATTAAAGGTACCAAGAGAGGAATAATCAGGGGAGTTGTTGATTCAATTGATGAGTAGTAAATAGCATGGGTGTTATTTTGTCAACTGCATATCTGCCACCTGTTGATTATATAAAGGTGATCAAATATGCGGACCGTGTTTATTTGGAGAAGTTTGAAAATTACCAGAAACAGTCTTATAGAAATCGTTGTTATATTTTATCCTCAAATGGTAAATTGCCTCTATACGTGCCCGTTGAAAGGGGAAATGGGAGCAGGATAGACAAAATAGGTATAGATAATTCTACTAAATGGCAACATCAACATTGGCAATCAATAGTTTCTGCCTATAATTCATCCCCTTTTTTTGACTTCTACAGAGATGATTTCTTCTCTTTTTACAGGGATAATTATGATAATCTTTGGGATTTCAATATTAAGATGCTTTTTTTGATTCTAGAGTTATTTGAGATTGAAACGAGACCTGAATTTACTGAAGGATATGTGAAAACGCCCCCTCTTTTAGACCTCAGGAGTGCCATTCATCCAAAGCGAAATGCAGAAGTGTTGCAAGATATAAAAAAAGGGCAATACCATCAGGTATTTGCCCATAAATTTGGATTTGTTCCCGGACTTTCTGCAATAGATTTGTTGTTTAACGAAGGACCTCAGGCCGCTCTTTTTATATAAATAAAGAATCGGACGGAGATATAGGATAGTTCTAAAATCTAAATCCAAAAGTTAAAAGCACATTCCAGTTGTTTCTTTTCATTGTTCCAACAGGTGCTTCAACATCGCCATAATCGCCATATAGTGAAAAGTTTTCCGATGAAGAGACCCTTTTACGAAAAGCCATATCCAGAAACATTCCGGATTTTCCTGAAAATCCTATTCCTCCGGAAATATACTCTGTATCGTTACCGTAATTCTTCTCAGGATTGCTGTATTGAGTGTATCCACCTCTCAATGCTATATTTTTCACGGGTCGTATCTCTACACCTGTTCTCAAAGAGTATGCTGAGTTGAATTCTCTTTTCATATAGTCGTTATCTTCCCTGAATTCGCTTTTGTCTCCGTTATCTGACATCATAACTATCGAGGAGTAGTCAATTCCTTCGTAGTCTACGCTAAGAATTGCAATATTCCCAATCACATAAGATGTGCCAATATTCCACCTGAGAGGTGTATTTATCCTGTAGCGGTATTCTCCCAGTGGTGAGAGGATGTTGCTAGTGTATCCATCGGAGTAGGCAGCATCTATTTCCTCTTCCCATGTATCTTTCATAAAGAACCATGTGGGTGTTGAAATGCTTGCCCCTAGTCTTAGTCCGTCGAAAGGTAAGACTATGATTCCGGCCTTTAGGTTTATTCCTGTTCCGGTGCTGTTTTGTCGATAAATATGACTGAAAGATGAGAATTGGGCATCAAATAGAGAAGGAGTAACTGCATATTCTGAGTAGTTCTGGTAGTCGGAGAATTCAACTGACTGTACCCCGACGTTTACTCCCAAAAAGAGTATATCTGAATAGTTTGCTCCTACATTGAACAGTATTTCTGCGAGACTTCCTTTCTGCTCTCTGTAGAACTCCTGCTCGACTGCACCTGCCTGTATAATCTGAAAATTGCTGATGTTTTCTGTCGCAGCAATGTAGTCGTAGTCGGAGTCGGGAAGAGGGTCTATTAGATTCGAGTTCCAGGCAAGAATCTCTTTCCAAGATGCCTCAGGGAAGTCAAAAAAGGGATTCCATTGGTCGGTTATATTAAGATCTCCGTTATAGACGCCGCTCAGACCTGAGGCAAGACTTCCAAGCCAACTTGACTGAGCATTGGTGCCTAGAGAGTAGGAGCGTGAAGAGTAGTTGTTTAGTCTGTTGATTGCAACTCCTATGTTAATGTTTTTGAGACCGTATGAATTGTTTGTGTTAAATGAAGAGACAAGAGCTGCGTTGGCTATCCCGAATCTCGTCCAGTTTTCATCTTCTTGATTCTGAAGATATGTTGATGATCTCTGTTCAGAGTAAATTGAAGGGGTGAATGTAAATTCGGAGAAATTGTATACAGCAGATGATGCGGGGTTGATACTCATTGAGTAGGAGTCTGCCCCAAGGGATGTGAAGGCATTGCCCATGGCCATCGATCTTGCAGTGCCTTCATATCTTATTTCTGAAAACCTGAGTGCATCCAGTACTCCTTGTCCATACGAAGCAGATGCGGCAGCAAGTGCTGCAATTATTATTAATACTCTTTTCATATTTCAGTTTTTATCTTCTGTAATTGGAACCGCTATTGCTTCTGGACGAGGATGACCTCGAACTGGATGATCCGGAGCTGCTGCTTCCTGAAGAAGACCTGGTTGTAGAGCTTCTTGTGGTGGAACTTCTGGTGTATGAACTTCTAGTATTGGAACTTCTAGTATTGGAACTTCTGACTGGAGGAGAGTATGAAGAGCTTGACCTTTGTTGCGTTGAACGGTTCATATTACTATTTTGCGATGGTCTGAAAGGATTCTGATATGATCGAGATCCGGACTCTCTCCTGTAGTTTGAAGCAGATTTTTGATTGATAGTTCTGGCAGATTTTTGATTGATAGTTCTGGTAGACACCCCTGACCTTGAGGAAGAGGAGTTTCCCCTATTGTATCGTGAAGATTCTCTTCTCAAATCACTACCGGATGGTGATGAGGAGTTTTCAGAAGTTGAACTACGGTAAGGATTTAAACCTCTTACCTGTTCTGTTCTTGTTCTTGAGCTTTGCCTTCTGGTATATGATCCTGAAGAGCGTGCTGAAGAGCCTGAAGATGAGGCGTATATCCTGTCATTATTTGTGTATCTGCGACTTTCTCTTCGTCCGTAATAAATATCTCTTTGTCTTGAGGGTTTGGAGTATGGATAATACCAGCTATCCTGCCAGTAAGGGCTGTAGTATGCATAGTGATAGCTGTGATAGCCCCATGTCCAGGGATTGTTGTAGTAGTGGCTGTAATAAGGCCATCCCCATGACAGGTAGAAAGGATCTGCATAACGATACATATAAAAAGGATAGCCGAAATATGGGTAACTATATCCGTATCTGTAAAAGGGGTCTAATCTATAGTAGGGGTCGAAAGGATTGTTATATCCATAATAATCGTACTCTATGTTTATAGTGTATGTGGGAGAATCAAATTTTGTGAGTCTCTCTTCAAATGATTCACCCTCATCAAGTACAATATAGGTTTTTCCCGGAAGAGCATCTATATTGACATTTCCTTGCTCGTCTGCATAGGCAGCCTCAACCACCTGTCCGTTGATGATTACTCGGTCACTTTGTCTTGTTTTCTCTCTTAACTCTCCCAGATTGTCGTTCTCTCTTGTCTCTTTGTTTACCACTATATAGGTGCTTGACCGGGACCTGTTGTATATAGGATCTTCAAAAGATTTAGAGGCATACTTGCCGGAAGTAGCACAAGAGCTTAGTATTAATGCCAGTGCGGCTAAAATAAATAATCTGTTTTTCATGATGCACCTCCTGTGTTTTATTTTTTTTGTACTTTTGTGCCTTTACTTGTAATAACACAAAAATCATTCCAAATGATGCTTTTTGTGTACGGTCGTGAGACAGGCAAACTGATGAAAAGACACAATAAAACAAATATAACAAAAATATGGCGAAAGAGATAGTAAACAGAGAAGATAATTATTCTCTCTGGTATAATAATCTTGTGGTAAAGGCAGATCTGGCAGAAAACTCTGCGGTGAGAGGCTGTATGGTGATAAAGCCTTACGGTTATGCTATATGGGAAAAGATGCAGGCCCAACTGGATAAGATGTTTAAAGATTCGGGACATGTAAATGCCTATTTTCCACTTTTTATTCCTAAGTCTTTTTTAAGTAAGGAAGCAGAACATGTTGATGGTTTTGCCAAAGAGTGTGCCGTGGTGACTCATCACAGGCTAATGTCCAATCCGGATGGCCCCGGTGTGGTAGTAGATCCCGATGCAAAGCTTGAAGAGGAGCTTATTGTTCGCCCTACATCAGAGACAATTATATGGAATACCTATAGAAACTGGATTAAATCATACAGAGATCTTCCGTTGCTTGTAAATCAGTGGGCCAATGTAGTGCGATGGGAAATGCGCACAAGATTGTTTCTGAGGACAGCTGAGTTTTTATGGCAGGAGGGTCATACAGCACACTCCACAAAGAGTGAGGCAATTGAAGAGACAGAGAGAATGGTGCATATATATGAGAAGTTTGCCAGAGAGTATATGGCAATGCCGGTGATGGTGGGGAGAAAATCTCAAAGTGAAAGGTTTGCCGGAGCATTGGATACGCTTTGTATAGAGGCACTTATGCAGGATGGGAAGGCTTTGCAGGCCGGGACTTCTCATTTTCTCGGACAAAATTTTGCAAAGGCATTTGATGTGCAATATACAAACAAGGAGGGAAAACTGGATTATGTGTGGGCTACTTCCTGGGGTGTTTCAACACGTCTGATGGGTGCTTTGATTATGTCTCATAGCGACAATAACGGGTTGGTATTACCTCCTAAATTGGCTCCGATACATGTCGTTATGGTGCCTATCTACAAATCTCAGGAGGATCGCAGTAAGATTCTGGAACAGATGAATGAGATAAAAGAAAAACTTCAGAAAAGAGGTTTGTCTGTGAAGATTGACGATCGTGACAATCTCAGGTCGGGATTCAAATTTGCCGAATGGGAACTCAAAGGAGTGCCTGTGAGAATAGCTATCGGTCCAAAGGATATGGAAAAGGGTACTGTGGAGATTGCTCGAAGGGATACTCTCACAAAGGAATTTATATCCATGGAGGGTGTTGAGGAATTGATTCCGGATTTACTGGATGAAATTCAGGAGAATATATACGATAAGGCTCTTAAATTCAGAGAGAAAAATACATATGTGGTGGATAGCTATGACGACTTTAAGAGTAAGATTGAAGAGGGAGGATTCCTGCTTTGTCACTGGGACGGCACAGCTGAGACAGAAGAGAAAATCAAAGCAGAGACCAAAGCTACTATCAGATTTATCCCGATTGATGATTCGTACAAAGAAGAAGGGAAGTGTATCTATACCGGTAAGCCCTCCGGAAGAAGAGTCTTTTTTGCCCGTGCATATTAAAAATATTGATTAAATTTACGGAGTAAATCAAGTATATTATGGAATCTGAATTATCTTCCAGACAGAAAGAGATCATTGATGGATTCAATCACAAGTCAAGGGTCAAATTAAAAGTATTCAATCAGTCGGTTGAGGTGTTTAACCAGTTCAAAGATATACTCAATGAGATGAGTAATGATCTCAATGACTTGATCGAGACTGAAGATCGTGACCGCAAGATAAGTTTACAGTACAGGGACAGGGGTAAGTTTGAGGCTGAGCTCAAGTTTGCAGACGATGTATTGATATTCAGTATGCACTCAGATGTATTCTTATTTGACCGTGACCATCCTGTATGGAAATCAGAATATGTAAAAAGTAATTCCGACAACGGTTATTGTGGTGTTATAAGCATTTATAATTTCTTATCTGATTCGCTTAAGTATAATCGATCGGAAGATCTTGGATATCTGGTTGCCAGGGTATTTGTAAATAAAGATCGTTTTTTTCTTGCAGAGGGAAAAAGGCAAGAAAATAATTCAGTAAAGACTTTTGGTTCGAATAAACTTGAGAAGTCTCAGATGCTGAGAATAGTAGAATCGGCTATCCTTTACACTTTGTCATTTGATTTGTTGGTGCCTCCGTTTGATCTTGTAAAGGTAGCAAGCGTTGAGCAGATAAATGATAAGATAGAGAGTGCAAAATTGCAGACTGGAAAACGAATGGGATATAAATACAATTCTGATGATATCCTTGAAGGGTAATTTACAGAGAAAAATCGTCCTGTGATATGAGAAAACAAATTCTATTAGTTTTACTTATCTCTGTAGTCTCAAATGCTTTCTCTCAAGAGAAGCAGCCGGAGTTGAGCGTAGGACACGAGTTAAGTCTTATTATAGCATCAAAGGTGGAGATTCCCCGGCCTGAATCCGAGGAGCCTGAACCAAGCAGATGGACAGGAGGGACAAGGTTCCAGGCAGGCTTCTCCCAGTTGTCTCTAACAAATTGGGCTAAAGGTGGATATGATAATATTGCTCTGAACACTCATGTAAACATATATCGTAACTATAATGTGCTTGAAGATATGTTTTGGGAGAATCGTCTCCAGATTGGCTATGGATTTGTTCAGTCTTTTGGTGAAGGCTACAAGAAAAGTGATGATAAATTCATGATTGATAGTAAATTGGGCTATAGGGCTATTAATAATTTTTTTGCATCTGCGACATTTAGTATGAGAACACAGATGACCAATGGGTTTACTTATCCTAAAGATAAGGAGCCTGTGTTGGTCTCTGCCCCTTTTGCTCCTGCATACTTCTCTCTTGGTGTGGGTATGGATTATAAGCCTGTAAAACCTCTGGCCATAAACTTTTCACTCCTGACGGGTAATCTTGTTATTGTTGATAAAAGAGAGTTGAGGACCAAATATGGTAATGAAATTGATAAATCTACTAAATGGGAGTTGGGAGCACAGCTTAAAATTGATTATAAACATCAAATTACAAAGAAGCTGAATGTGACATCAACATTGAATCTCTTCTCAGACTATCTGGACAAACCTCAGAACATAAAGGTTTATTGGGATCTCAATATGGACTCAAAGATAAACGATTATTTTTCTGTTAATTTTAGAACCAATCTAATATATGATGATAATATATTGATTGAGGATTCTGAGGGAATTGAGGCTCCACGGGTACAGTTCAAGGAGATATTGTCAATTGGTTTTTCTTATACTATCGGGGATTTTAAAAAATAGTGTTTGATATGTTAGCCGGCTTCAGAGATAATATGAAAAGACTTGCCGGGAACGGAAGTGAAACATATAGTTTTTCGGGTGATTCTTATCTTCTTGCTGTGAGTGGGGGAATTGACTCTATGTGTATGGCGCACCTTTTTTCGAGTCTATTTCCCGGGAAATTCTCCATAGCTACTGTCAATTTTAATCTAAGGGGAGATGAAAGTGATTGCGATGAACAACTTGTTGTAAGCTGGGCTAAAGAGAAAGGGATACATTGTTTCTCAAAGAGTTTTGACACAAAATTGTTTGCCGGGGAAAAAGGAATTTCTACCCAAATGGCTGCAAGAGAGCTGAGGTATGAATGGTTCGACTCTCTGATTAAGGAGAACGGTTTTAAATTTCTTGTTACTGCCCACAATCTCAATGATTCAGTGGAGACTCTTTTCATAAATATGATAAGGGGTACCGGCATTCAGGGAATGACCGGTATTAAGGAGAAGAACGGTTATGTGATAAGACCTTTGCTAACATTTAGCCGTAAGGAGATAGTGGATTATGTAAAGCTTAACGATGTTCCTTTCAGAGAAGACAGTACAAATGCCCAATCTCACTATTCACGCAACCGAATAAGGAACATGGTTTTTCCTGAACTGGAAATGATCAACCCATCTTTCCTGTTAACGATACAAAGGAGTATGTTTAATCTTCAAGCTGTTTCTGATGTGATTGATGAGCTCTTCACAGAAAAGAGAGTTTTTCTTACAGATAAGGACGGTATGAAAATTTCTGTGGAAAAACTTCTTAATGAGAAACGACCAGATTTCTGGCTCTATATGCTTCTGGATAATTATGGTTTTAATTTCGACCAGATAAAACAGATTTCGGACTCTCTTGATGGTCAGCCGGGTAAAGAGTTTCATTCGGAGAGTTACGTTCTTATCAAAGACAGAGATTGGTTACTGCTTTATCCCAGGGGACTTACAGCTGTAAAAAGCGATAACATGCTGGAGAAGATTCCTCCCGGATCTTCCCGGAGTGTTGTTCGTGGCGACAGGGAAATTTGTTTTTCTATTTATTCAAAGCCTGAAGGTTTCCAATATAAGTTGTTTCACCAAACTTCTGAAAACATTCCTGAACCCTTGCTTTTTCTGGATTACGATAAACTGTCGTTTCCTTTGTTGATAAGGAACTGGTGTAGTGGTGACAGGTTCATTCCACTAGGTATGAAAGGATATAAGAAGATAAGTGATTTCCTTATAGATATGAAGGTAGACAAGAGAGCCAAGGATGGTGTTTCTGTTGTGATTTCAGATGGAGAGATAGTGGCTTTGCCAGGTTACAGGATAGGAGATAGATTTCGGATAACATCTTCGACAGTAAATATATTGGAGATATCTATCTCTTGACTTTTGGTGAATATTGAGACGTAATTGATAGAGTAACAAAAAAGGTCGTGCCTAATAGCATGACCTTTTATATATAGTTATTTTGAGTAGTCTTCCTCTACTGAAGGATGTTAATTAAAGGTGATATTGTAAGGAAGTCTGGCCAAATGTTTTGGGCCCTTTTCTGTGAATATTTGCATGTATGCTGCCTTTATGTATTCTGCAGGATTCGAGATGGCAGCGGCGGCAACAGAACTCTCAGAAAGCATCTCAACAATCTTGTCTATAGCACTCTTTGTAACCGGATATTCAACTATTCTGTAGTTTTCCAAATCGGCAATTGAGGCTGCAGAGATCAGAGCTTCGTGAATACCTCCTTTTTGATCGGCAAGACCTATTTGTATAGCATCTTTGCCTGACCATACTCGGCCTTGTGCTATCTCGTCCACGCGTTCGGGTGTCATATCTCTGCCTTCTGCAACAAGATTGATGAAGTCTGAGTAGATCTTCTCAATAAAGTTTTTTACGTATTCTGTTTCTTTGGCTTGAAGAGGTCTGTAGCCAGACATTATATCACTATATTTATTGGAGTTGACAGCTTCTGTATTGACGGACAGGTGCTTATCCATTGCTTTGCTAAAGTTGGGAATCATGCTGAAAACACCGATTGATCCTGTGAGAGTAGTGTTGTTGGTGAAAATTCTATCAGCTCCTGCAGATATCCAGTATCCACCTGAGGCTGCGTAGTCGCCCATGCTTACGATAACAGGTTTTTCCTCCATGAGAAGTTTTAATTCCCTTTCGATGAGGTCGGAACTTTGAGCGGAGCCTCCCGGGGAGTTTACGCGGAAGACAACGGCCTTTACAGTACTGTCTTTTCTTACTTTGGAAATGTGTTTTATAAATGATTCAGAAGCAATGAATTTATCTGATTTGCCCATAATTATTTCTCCATTTGCATAGAGAACAGCTATCTTGTTTTTCTCTTTAAAATCAATTTTTCTGGTAGCCTTATCGTAGTTTTTTGCAGATATTATCTCTAGATCTTTCTCCTGCTCTACTCCGAACAGGTTTGTTAATTTTTCTATTAGCTGGTCTTTATAAAGGAGCTCATCTACCAGTCCTTCTTCAAGTACATCTTTTGCAGTAGACAACAGCAGATTGTCTGTTATATAATCAATTCTTTCAGTAGGGATTTCACGAGCTTTGGAAATCTCTGTTCTCCAGGTGTCCCATACAGCATCCACATAGGCCTGGAGTTGTTCGCGATTTTCGGGGCTCATGCGGTTGCTTATGAATTGTTCTCCAGCTGCTTTGTATTTACCGTGTCTTATTAGTTGAATCTCTACTCCAACTTTGTCCAGCAGGTCTTTGAAGAACATAGTATTTATGCTTACCCCTGTAAGTGACAGCATTCCTGTGGGACTGAGGTATATTTTATCTGATACAGTTGCCAGATAGTATGCTCCTTGGGAATAGTTGTCGGCATAAGAGATAATCGGTTTTCCACTCTCTCTGAATCTCTCAAGTGCACTGCGAATCTCCTCTGCATGGGATACCCCTGCATTCACACTGGAGAGATTCATATATATGAATTTAATCGCAGGGTCTTGTGCTGCATTGTCTATAGCCCTGATTATGCTGTAGATTCCCTGTGTATTACCGGAAGATGATCCCATAGGGTTTATTGAAGCGAAAGGGTCCTCTGTGGCCTGCTCGGTTATTGGAGTGCTAAGATCGATTTTGAGTATGGCAGTATCAGGAACTGTTGGTGTTGTTTCAGAAAAACTAGCCATTGAACCAAATATACCTAAAAGAATGAAGATGCCTGCGGCAATTGCGATGAGTGAGCCAACGAATGTGCCGAGTACTATTTTAAGAAAATTTTTCATAAGGATGTTGATTTTTAATGTTATGCCAAAATTAGGGAAATATTTTAAATTTACATATATTTTATATATATCTCTTTTTCTTAGATATTTGGCTTAATATTTGATGATCTTTTTTATATTTTTGTAAGATGAGAAGTATAATATTAAAAGGCTCTTTTTGCCTGATAGGACTGGTATTTATTTTTGCAGTTTTTTCTTGTAAGGGGAAAGAAAATATAAGTACCTCCTCTTTAATAAGAGGTTATGAAGTCGTTAATAAGGGCGTAGTAATGAATTTGAGTGAAGTTGTTTCTCAAATTGATTATGTAGCTCTTGAAACGAATGAAAATTCAATGATAGGCAATGTTGCCTCTCTGGAATATCATTCAGGCAGGATTTATGTTGCGGATGCAAATGGTAAGATAGCAATATTTGATGACAGAGGAGAATATATCAACTCTTTTAACAGAAGAGGAAGAGGGCCGCAGGAGTATAATAACATAACTGATATTATAGTAGATGACAATGGCAATATAAGGGTTCTCAGCAGAAATGGTCAGGTTTTTATCTATGGAGAGTCAGGGGAGTTTCTGGGAAAAGAGACCCTCAACAAGAGAGAGAACCGTACATCATATAACTCTTTTCTCTCTTATGGTGGACGACTAATTGCATCTGCATATACCATTGAACTTAGAGGAGAAGATTCATTTTCAAGCAATCATGTCTATTTTTATGATGAGTCACTGAATGTGACTGACAGCCTGTGTTACAAAGACAGAGATGTGTTAAAAATACAGAAATCTGGAGGAGAGATTGTTTCCATTTCATTGCTGGCCTATCCTATCCATATAAATAAATTTAGGGATAAGGTCCGGATATATTATCCGGGTTCTGATACAATTTTAACTGTAGGCAGGGATAATAGTATTGTGGATACTGTGGCCATAGACTGGGGGTCTTATAAAGTCGATAAAAATGAGAGAGACGGCTTTTTACCTAACAATGAAAAGAATTTCCTGGTAATGACTAATGACTTATTTGAATCGGACAGATATCTCTTTTTGAAGATTAACGCCGGTAAGTATGCCCCTGAAATATATGAATATGAAGCTCCTTCTATAGGGGGAGGAGTAAATATGATATGGGACACAAATGTTTGTGCGCTCTTTGACAAAGAGTCGGGAGAGTTGATTCCTCTGTCAAGGCCGGTTGAGGGTAAGAGAGGCTTATTGGATGATTTGGGTGGAGGGCCTCCTTTCTGGCCAAATATTGTCTCCTCGGGACAGGAGTTGATTGAAATTGTGAATTCTTACGATTTTATTGAGGAAGAGACTGTGGAGGGATCCAGGGCCCGGGAGGTCGCCTCTTCCATAGATGAAAACAGCAATCCGGTGGTTGTAATTGCAAAGTTAAAATAATATTATCATGAGTTTTCTCAGATCTAGGTTTTTGTTGATAAGTATATCTCTTGTGTTTTCTTCTTTTGTTTTCTCTGCAGCTGAAGGAAGTGTTGTTGCTCAGGAAAAGTATAAAATAGTGATGACTCTGCAGGAGGTGATTGAAACTGCCAGAGAGCAGTCGCAACAGGCTCTGGTAGCCAAACACAATTTTCTGGCCAATTATTGGCAATACAGGTCTTTTAAAGCGAAACTACTACCTTCTCTTAATCTGAATGCATCCCTCGGGCAGTACAACAGATCCCTGGTTGCTCTTCAGAATAGTGAAACCGGGGAGTACAACTACATAGTGAACAACAATATGACAAATTCACTATCGCTTTCAATTGATCAAAATATTGCTCTGACAGGAGGTAAGGTATCACTTATTACATCACTAAACAGGCTGGACCAGTTCTCACCTCACGAGAATGTAATGTTCAACTCTCAACCCATAAAAATCAACTACACTCAACCGATAAAGGCTTTCAACTCTCTTAAATGGGATAAGATAATAGAGCCTAAACAGTATGAGAGAGCCAAGCGTGATTACAAGGAGAGACTTGAAGATATTAATATAAATGCAGTTAATCTTTTCTTCAATGTATTGTCTTCACAGATAAGACTGGGAATGGCACGTAAGAATCTGGAGTCTACGGAGTTGTCGCTAAAGATTGCCCAAGAGAGATATGAGATAGGAACTATATCAAAGAATGATGTTCTGAGCCTTCAGAGATCACTATATAATTCACAGTTGGAGATCAGGGACCGGGAGTTAGATATGGATATGAGCCATCTGAACTTAAGGACTTTTCTGGGATTCAATGAGAATGTGGAGATTTCTCTTGTTATGCCTGAAGATATTCCTGATGTGAATATGGACTTCTTGGATGTCTACAGGAAATCTGTTGAGAACTCTTCATTCGTGATAGATAATGAACTCTCAGCTCTTGATGCAGAACAACAGGTTGCCAGGGCCAGGGCTTCTACAGGGTTACAAGCCAATTTTTTTGCTATATTCGGTTTGACACAAAGAGGGGATGTTCTTTCAGATGCCTATTCAAATCCTATGGATCAGGAGATTATAGGCTTGAGTTTGTCTCTGCCGATCTTGGACTGGGGTATGGGAAAGGGACAAGTGAAGCTGGCTCGTTCCAGAGAGGAGGTTGTGAAAGCCCAGATAGATCAGTCTGTAGAACAATACAAACAGGATATTCTCATCAAAGTTATGCAATTCAATAAATTGAAAGATCAGTGCGATGTTTCTATGTTGGCCGACTCGATATCTAAGCTGTCGTATGATATAGCTAACGAAAGATTTATGAATGGTTCAATAACTGTCCTGGAACTTAACTCTGCACAGAATGATATGACCAATTCTGCTTCAAGGTTTATTTCCGATCTTGGCAGTTTCTGGAGAGAATATTTTACAATAAGAAAGCTCACGCTCTATGATTATATAAAAGAAGATGAGATAGATGTAGACTTTGATATATTGGTTGATAATTAAAATTCATTTGGCATGATAAAATATCTCTATTTGCTTATTTTTTCGTCGGTGCTCATCTCTTGTTCATCTGGTAAGGGGAACGAAGATGAGGCGACAGATCAGGCGGCTCGCGCCGAGTTCAGAACAAACAAGAACCTTGTGGATACAGCTATCCTTAAGCGTACCTCTTTCAGCCGACAGATTATTACAAACGGGAAATTGAGGGCCAGAAGAAAAAGCGATCTCTCTTTTTCCTCTTCAGGAACAATCGAAGAGATTTATGTCAGGAACGGACAGAGGGTTTTTAAAGGTGACAAGATTGCCAGGCTGGACTCTGCCGAAGCTGCAGCTGCCTATAAACAGGCTGTTGAAAGGATGGAGAAAGCCAATCTGGACTTCGCGGATAAACTGATAAGTTACGGTTATGGCAGGGACACCTCAAGTGTTCCGGATGATTTGCTGAAAGTTGTTAAGATACAATCCGGCTACAATCAGGTTGCAGACGAGATGAAAAGAGCAAAGATCAATCTTGCAGAGATGATTCTGAGGGCCCCTTTTTCAGGGAAAGTGGCAAATATAGAGGGTAGTGTGTATGAACCCTCTTCCGGAATGTTCTGCACCCTGATAGATGATTCGAGGTTTGAAGTTGAATTCTCTCTTCTGGAGACAGAGCTATCTTTCATTAGAGTGGGTAGTCCCGTGAAAGTGTCACCATTCAGCCAATCTGATGCTTTCTATAATGGACATGTTACTCAGATAAACCCTGTAGTAGATGAGAATGGTCAGATAAGAGTTATGGCAGAGGTGCCTAACAGAGGCGGGCTTCTGATGGAGGGTATGAATGTGAAGGTGATTGCCGAGAATATCGAGGATAACCATCTGGTTGTGCCCAAATCCGCTGTTGTAATGAGAGATAATTTTGATGTGCTGTTTCGCCTCAATCCATCTACCGGCAAAGCTATGTGGACATATGTAAATATTATTATGACCAATTCCGACTTCCACTCTGTAGTGGCAAATCAGGAGAAAAATGCAGAACTGAACGAAGGGGATGTCATAATAGTTTCGGGTAATCTTAATCTTGCGGACGGGTCGAATGTAGAGATAAAAAACTAAGGCTTATGATTGCTAAATTGATTGAAAGGCCTATAGCTGTTACAATGACAATAATCGCGGTTTTGATTCTTGGATTTGTCGCAATCGGACTGCTTCCTGTTTCCCTCATGCCTGAGGTAGACATCCCCAGGATAACTGTTCAGGTGAATGCTCCGGGTTATTCAGCGAGGGAGATTGACAATACTCTTCTGAAATCCTTAAGGAACCAACTTCGCCAGGTGCCTTACTTGACAGATATAACAAGTGAGGCAAATAATAACTCCGGTATAATCTTCATGGAGTTTGAGCATGGTTCCGACATGAATTATATTTTTATTGATGTTAACGAAAAGATAGACAAGGCAACGACTTCGTTGCCAAGAGAATTGGAAAGGCCAAAGGTAGTAAGGGCCAGCGCTACCGATATTCCATCTTTTTTTATAAATATGACGATTGACTCTGATGATGAAGATGATTTCATGGAGTTGAGCAGGTTTGCATCGGATGTCATTGCCAAGAGAGTGGAGCAAATTCCTCAGGTGGCACTTGTGGATCTGAGTGGTCTTTTGTTGCCGGAGATACTTATAACTCCTTACAGTGAAAAGAATAAGGCGCTTGGAATAACTGATGATCTTCTTACTGCTGCCATAAATAGCAACAATCAGACTCTGGGGAATATATCTATAAAGGATGGACACTATCAGTGGGATATAAGGTTCATGTCCGAGATAAGGAGCAAAGAGGATATTGAAAATATTTATTTAAATATAAATGGAAGGGTATTCCAATTTCATGAACTTGCCAAGGTGGTTGAACAACCTGCTATGGCTGAGGGACTGGTAAGGTCGGATGGACATAGGGCTTTGAGTATGGCTGTTATCAAGCAATCTGATGCAAGAATGGCGGACCTTTCTGCCTCTCTGGAAGAGTTGACTGAATCTTTTAAAAGTGAGTATCCGGATGTCAATTTTGATATTACCAGGGATCAGACAAAGCTGCTCTCATATTCAATCAATAATTTAAGAAACAATATAATAATTGGGGCTGTCCTGGCTTGTTTGGTTATCTTTTTATTTATGAGAGACTTAAAGTCGCCATCACTGGTGGTGATAACCATACCACTTTCACTTGTGGTTTCACTGCTGCTCTTTTTTATCATAGGCATCTCAATAAATATTATATCACTATCCGGTCTTATACTGGGAATAGGTATGATGGTGGACAACTCCATAATTGTAATAGATAATATAACACAGTGGAGAGAGCGAGGGGCAACTCTCAGTCATGCAGTCGTTAGAGGTGTTTCCGAGGTATTCTCGCCAATGCTCAGCTCTGTGCTCACAACCTGTTCTGTTTTTATCCCTCTTATTTTTTTAAGTGGTATCGCCGGATCACTCTTCTACGACCAGGCAATGGCTGTAACAGCAGGATTATTCTCCTCACTCTTTGTTTCTGTGCTTGTGATACCTGTATATTACAATCTTTTTTACAAAAGAAATAGTGGTGAGGTAAAGATGGTGTCGGCAAAAGGTGTGTCGATTGATTATGTCTCCTTATATGAAAGGGGTTTGAAGTGGGTTTTCAGGCATCAAAAAGTGGTTTGGCTTTTAGTTATAGCATCTTTGCCGTTGTCACTCTTAATATACATGAGTGTAGAAAAATCAAAGCTGCCACCTGTTACACATGACGATTCAATTGTTTCCATTGACTGGAATCTGCCACTTAATCTGTCTGAGAATAACTATCGGGTTAAAAGGGTTATGAATGAGGTAGAATCAATGCTTTCTCACTCTACCTGGTATGTAGGAGACCAACAGTTTATTCTTTCACATACTCCGGCATTGACCAATTCTCAGGCTTTATTATATATCAGGACAGAAGATCCGGCAAATCTGCCGGTTATTGAGGATGAGTTGCTGAGGTTTGTTAATGAAAACTATCCAGCTGCAAATGTAAGATTTGCACTTGCAGATAATATTTTTAATGTAATCTTTGCCGATAATGACTTTAATTTGACAGCGAGACTTATATCGTCCGAGAACAAGACTCCTGATCCCGAAGAGTTGAGCCGTATGGTAGATGATATTTCTGAGGCTTTGCCGGATGTTTATACAGAACCTCTGCTATGGCAGGAAAATATTCTCCTGGTAACACGTCCTGATATGATGTCTTTGTATGGGGTGGACCATAATGAGATCCATACTGCAATCAAGAAAGCAGCGAGGGAGAACAGAGTACTTTCAATAAATCACGGAACTTACTCTGTGCCTGTGGTTATGGGGTCACAGGAGATTTTTTCTTCAGATATTTCGTCATTGAAGGTGAGAGGTGATAACAAAACAGAGATACCTTTGTATTTATTCCTAAAGGAGAGTAGAGTAAGGGATTTTAAAAGTGTTCTTTCAGGAAGAGAAGGGAGTTTTCATCCTGTAAACATCAGTGTTGCCGACAGGGATGTTCCTCGAGTGATGGATAAAATAGAGGAGATAATAGAAAAAAATGACAGGTTTGATGTTGTCTATTATGGTTCTTATTTTACCAATAGAGAGATGATAAGAGAGTTGATTATGATTTTGTCGGTGGCTCTTTTATTGCTCTTTTTTATACTTGCAGCCCAGTTTGAGTCTTTAGTTCAACCCTTTATTATATTATCGGAAGTTGTTATTGATATATCCGGAGCTCTTTTCTTTCTTTGGATTTTCGGGGCAGGAGTAAATCTTATGTCAATGATAGGAATAGTTGTTATGAGTGGTATCATAATTAATGATTCAATACTTAAGGTGGATACGATAAATCGTCTGAGAAGAGAGGGATACTCTTTGCTAAGGGCGATAATGACCGGAGGAGCCAGGAGACTTAAGCCCATAATAATGACAAGTATGACTACTATACTTGCAATCGCACCTTTTCTGCTAAAGGGTGATATGGGTTCCGACCTGCAGTATCCTCTATCGGTAGCGTTGATTGGAGGGATGATCACTGGTACAATAGTGAGTATTTTCTTCATTCCTCTTTTTTATTATACAATTTACAAAAGAAGATACTGATGAGACTTCCTTCTTTTTCTGTAATACTTGTTTTTGTGGTACTCGTGATCTCGGGGGCAGCACTTGTGCCGAGGTTGAGCGTGCAGTACAGACCAACTGAAAAGGGGAAGAATCTTTCTGTTTCCTATTCTTGGGGCGGAGCTTCTGCAAGAGTTATAGAGTCTGAAGTAACCTCAAAACTGGAAGGGGTTATTTCCACTCTCAAAGGGGTAGAGAGTATCTCTTCTACTTCTTCCAAAAACAATGGATTTATTTCTGTGACTCTTAAGGAAAAAGCAAATATCGATGCTGTGAAATTCGAACTCTCTTCCCTTATTAGAAGAGTCTATCCATCTTTTCCGGAGGGTGTGTCGTTTCCTTTAATATCATCCAGAACAAGTCGCTACTCTGAGGACGTGGCACGTCCTGTGCTCGTCTATACAATAAATTCTTCAATGTCTCCTCTGGAGATCGATCAATATGCCAGTGAGTATATTGTGAAGGAGTTATCCCTTATTCCCGGACTTAATAGTGTAGATTTAAAAGGAGCCACATCTAGTGTTTATGAGGCAAAGTACAACCCGGAATATCTTCATTCCCTCGGGGTTACTCCAGGAGATATTGCCGGGGCAATTAATGAAAACAACGGAATTGAGAGTATTCTCGGAAATAGAGATGGACACGCAATAATTGTTAAAAGTAATTCAGGAGAGGAACTTTTGGATATTCCGGTAAAAAATATCAACGGAAGGATAATAAGAGTTAGTGATGTGGTCACACTCCCTCTGGAGGAGGAGCAACCAAATTCATTCAGCAGGATAAACGGATTGAATACCATCAATCTGTCTGTGGTCCCGGAAAAGGGAGTTAATAATCTGGAGTTTATAAAAGAGGTCAAGTTGGTTATGAATTCTCTCAAAGAAAATTTTCCCTCTGATTTCTCTGCCATTCTTGTCGACGACGAATCCACCGACATTAAAAGTGAACTCAACAAAGTGTACCGCAGGACAATCCTTTCTGTGCTTATATTGTTGCTTTTTGTTTTTGTAGTGAGCCGGAGTGCCAGATATCTTGCAATTATAGCGGCTACACTCGTAGCTAATATTTTCATAGCTTTTATCTTTTACTATATTTTCAATCTTGAGATACATCTTTACTCACTGGCAGGTATAACTGTCTCTCTTGGAATTATAATTGATACATCTATAATAATGATTTCCCATTATGGATACTATAAGAATCTAAAGGCTTTTATAGCAATCCTAGCGGCTCTTCTAACTACCATAGGGGCTTTGACAGTGGTTTTCTTTCTTCCGGAGCAAGAGAAAAATATGCTTATTGAGTTTGCTGCTGTAATAATAATAAACCTTGCTGTCTCAATGGCTGTCGCTCTTGTACTTATACCGGCACTCATCGACCAGTTTCCGGTGAAGGGTGTTAACGAACGAAGAAAGATAAGAAGTGCAAGGAAAATAGTAAGGTTTAGTCAGAAATATGAACGATACATTTGTTGGGGAAGGGCGCACAAATGGGTTTTCATCCTGCTGGTGGTACTGGGTTTCGGTGTGCCTGTGCAACACCTACCCTCGAAGATAGATGACGAGAGTAGTTTTGCTCTAATGTATAACAATACAATAGGGAGCAATTTTTATCAAAACAAACTCAAGAAGATAACAGACCCTATGTTGGGTGGCGCAATGAGACTATTCGAAAAAAGAGCTGCTCAATACGGCGGTTTTTTCAGAGATCCTGCCAGACCTGAGCTGAGCATACAAGCATCACTTCCGGACGGTAGTACAGTACAACAACTAAATGATATTGTTGTGTACATGGAGAATTATCTCACTCAGTTTCCCGAGATTGAGATGTTTTATACCAATATCAATTCATACAGTAATGCCTCGATAAGAGTGAAGTTCAAAAAGGAGGTTGAAAACACATCATTCCCCCTTATGCTTAAAAACGAAGTAATAGCAAAGGCCATTGATTTTGGAGGTGCCAACTGGAGAGTCTTCGGGATAGATGATAACTCATTTAACAACAACATAGGTTCATATTCAATAGGAGGTAACAGTATAGATCTTACCGGCTATAATTACGATATGTTGTACAACTTCGGAGAACAATCAGCCAAAGAACTGATTAAAAACCAGAGAGTGAGAAATCCTATTGTCGGAGGTGCACGGTCTATGAGATCAATGAGATCGATGAATGAGTATTTCATTGAGTTTGACAAGGAGAGAATGTCTCAACTAAATATCAACCCCGCTGGCGTTTTTCAAGCTCTGAACAGCAGGCTCGCCTCTTCCGGGAGTGCTTTGTATAAGATGGAGGATGAGTCGAATGTGAGGGTAGAGATATACTCGGAGGACAAGGATATATTCGATGTCTGGAATCTAAGGAATGAATATCTGGATGTGGGAGACAGTAAGGTCAGGTTTTCCGACATAGGAGAGATATCCATGAGAAGGACAGGCAATAGCATCTATAAACAAGATCAGCAATATTTGATAGGAGTTTCATATGACTTCATAGGTTCTTACCAGCTCGCGTCAAGAGTCCGGGAAAGGGAGGTAGAAAGACTGAACGAAGAGGTCTTGCCTATAGGGTTCAAGGCAGGAATCCAAAGGAATATGTGGGATTTCCCTGCAAGCAAGACTCTCCTTTTGCTTCTTATTGTTGCTTCAATAATTTTCTTCATTTGCTCAGTATTGTTTGAATCTCTTAAACAACCGCTTGTAATTTTATTGCTTATTCCTGTCTCCTTTATAGGGTTGTTTCTTACATTTTACTTTACCGGATTTCGTTTTGATCAGGGTGGCTTTGCCGCTTTCATAATGCTCAGCGGGATATCCGTTAATGCAGGGATTTATATTATGAACCAGTATAATATTTTCATTAAAGAGAATTATTGCGGGGGAGATCCGTTGAGATGCTATATGAAGGCCTATAATAACAAAATAGTCCCTATTGTGCTGACTATCATATCCACAATTTTGGGACTTATTCCTTTTGTGATGGAGGGGCAGAGTGAAGTGTTTTGGTTTTCTTTTGCAGTGGGGACAATGGGAGGATTGCTTTTCTCTATTCTGGGAATTGTTTTTATAATGCCGGTATTCGGAAGAAAGAGAAGGTAATGATAGACTCTCTATTTTTGTTCTAGTCTGTATCCAACCCCACGTACACTAACGATGGAGAGAGATGTTTCAGATATTTTTTTTCTAAGATTGGAGGTCATTGCTTCAAGTACGCGTTTGTAATCTACATCCTTGTTTTCCCAGACATGCACAAAGATGTCATTGTTCTTACAGGTTTGTCTGAAGTTGCGACAGAGTATTTCCAAAAGTCTGCTTTCGTACATAGATAAAGTGATGTTATCTCCATTTTGCTTGTATAGTGTCCTCTCTTCCGGGCAGAAAGTAAGACTCCCCAGTGTGTAAACATCGCTTTTAGCTGCAGAGATGAGCATGGATTTTTGTACTCTGATAAGAAGCTCTTTTAGCCCGAAGGGTTTTTTGAGATAATCGCTGCATCCTATCTCAAAGCCGTTTGCCACGCTGCTGTCGTCGCTAATTGATGTAATGAAGATTATGGGAATATTCTTATCAGTAGCTCTGATAATTCCGGCCAGTTCAAATCCGTCAATTTCCGGCATATTCACATCAAAAAGCAATAAGTCTGGTCTTATTTGATGGTATTTTTCTAATGCACTTTTACCGTCGTTCACAAAAGTGACTTCGTATCCGTTCATCTTGAGGAATTCACACATAGCGTAACCGAAGTTTACCTCATCATCAGCAAGTAATATTTTCTGTGCCATTGCTACTCTTTTTTTAATGAAAGGGTGAATGTACTTCCCTTGGAAGGTTCGCTTGAAAGGGATACCTTTCCTTTATGCGCTTTCAATACCCACATCACATAAGTGAGTCCTAGTCCAAATCCTTTTCCCTTTTGAGAGTGCTCTTTTTTTCCTATTCTATAGAACTTCTCAAATACCTTTGCCTGCTCTTCTTTGGGTATACCTATGCCATTATCTTTTACTGATATATGAAAATATTGATTGTCGCAGAAGGAACTCACAGTTATCTCTGTATTTTCTCCGGAGTATTTTACAGCATTATCAATTAGATTCCCAATAGCATTGGTTATGTGTAGTTTGTCTCCAAAAAGTTTTTCTGATCCCGGGCTTATATTAGTATTGATAGTGACTTCTTTCCTTTTGTTGTCTGGTGTCTTGCTATATGGGGTTCAATTACCTCTGTAATATTAAACGATTCTTTATTAAGAGGGGTTTGCTTTTTCTCAAATTTATTGATGTCCAATATATTTTCAATTAATGAGTTAAGTAGGTAGAGCTGTTCTCTGGATTTTTCCAGAAAGAAGGATGAATTTTCACCCTGGGTCATCTGTCCTACTTCAAGATTTGTTATGGAAGATTGGAGAGGTGATCTTAACTCATGAGTAAGAAAATGGGTTATGTTTTCTTTCACTTTGGCAAGTGAAACCTGCTTGTATAGCATACGAGTCTGCATAATAATGCTTAGGAAGATAAAGATTGTGACAATTAGGGAGAGTATTAAAATAACCAGCAGATCTCCTTTGAATACTGATGAGGGATAGAAAATCTTTGCCTTTAAAATCAGCTCTTCCGATATGGTAAGCGGTATAACCCTTTCGAAATATGGATTAATTAGTATGAGTTTTTTATCAGAATAATTGACTATTGCTCTCTTTATTGTATCAGGAGAGATATATTCGATGGAGAATGAGGTGCCCAGCCCTTTTTGCCGGAGTGATTCAGAAAAGAATCTGGAGAGAGTATCAGTGTCAAGTGGTGCATCCTCTTTGTAAAGTTCCTGTAATACAGACTCAATGCTAATCTCTGCTATACCTTTTTGATCATAAGAAGGCTTTATGTCTTGAATCTTGTCTTGTGATATTTGATTGTTTGTTAAATTATTTGACAAAACAACACGAAAATTTTTTGATGAGTTGTGTCTGTTTACTCTGCTGTTCAATTCATCTTTTATGGCCCCTTCAAGTAGGGAGAAACTTTTTGCTCTATATTCATCTCTCTCATTATCAATAAGGCGGTAGAGCCATACTGATTGGAGAATTAGAAGGAAGAGTATAGCTATTATAGAAAAAGTGATTGCGCGGTTTACCATTTTGAGCGTTTTATGAGCATTCGTTGAGGGTTTCGTGTGCAAATCTAAGAATTATTCTTAATTAATTTGTAGAGCAAAACAACAACAACAACTATTAACCATTAATATTTTTTACCATGGAAACAACATTTGAAAAACTTAACGACAATGAGATGATCAACGTAGTAGGCGGTGACAGAATTGCTAGAATTATTGACTCAAATGGTAATGTTTTTTATATTATTATAGAGGAAGAGGAGGCTGAAACAGAGGAGCCTTAGTGCTGAGTTTAGGCTCAAAATACAGAGGGCGAAACCTCATAACTTCCTCAAAAAGAGTAGACTGTATTGTTTTTAAGCATAATTTTAATTATGTTTGTGTGAAGATTTGACCTTATTAAAGAGTTATTTTTTGAAAAAGTTTAAGTATTTCTCCCAAATAGATGCTACAGATTGCGGTCCTGCTGCACTTAGGATGATATCGTTCCATCACGGAAAGCACTATTCTCTTGAGACACTACGTGAAAAGTGTGAAAAGGGGCGTCTTGGGGTTAATTTACTTGGAATCAGTAAGGCTGCAGAGAGTATCGGGTTGAGGTCATTGGCCGCTAGGCTTTCTTTAGAGGAGTTGTGCAAGGCATCTTTACCGGCAATAATTCACTGGAATCAGAAGCATTTCGTGGTGTTGTATGGTGTTAAAGGGAAGGGGGCCAAACGTAAGTTCCTTATTGCCGATCCTGCTACCGGTAAGGTAACTCTTACTCTTGAAGAGTTTTGCAAAGGTTGGTTCGGGACATCTTTATCAGGAGAGGGGCGTGGTATTGCAATGTTTCTTGAGCCTACTCCACGTTTCTATGATAGCGACGGAGACTCTGAGCATAGTGGAGCATTTGCTTTTCTTGCAGGTTATCTGCGACCACATAAAAAGCTTTTTGTGCAGCTTGTTGCAGGTCTTACAGCCGGCAGTATAATACAGCTGATTTTCCCTTTCCTTACACAGAGTGTTGTGGATGTAGGTATTGCCACCGGGGATATCAGTTTTGTGTGGCTTGTGCTGATTGCACAGCTTATGCTGGCATTAAGCGCTTCTACAGTTGACTTTGTAAGAGGTTGGATTCTTTTGCATCTGGGTACGAGAGTCAATATTTCTTTAATATCTGACTTTCTTGCAAAGCTAATGCGCCTTCCGGTAGGGTTTTTTGACAGCAGAATGACAGGAGACTTATTGCAGCGTATCGGCGACCATAAGAGAATTCAGTCTTTTTTGACGGGATCTTCTCTGAAAGTACTCTTCTCTGCATTTAGTATTGTGGTATTTAGTGCTGTACTATTGTATTATAATGTATTGATTTTTATTGTCTTTTTATTCTCATCCACTTTTTATGTACTGTGGGTATCTATGTTTATGAAAAGACGAAGAGAACTAGACAACAGAACTTTTACACAAAATGCAGCTAATCAGAGTGCTATAATACAGCTAATTACAGGTATGCAGGAGATAAAACTCAACTCTTGCGAAGACCAAAAAAGATGGGAGTGGGAGCATATACAGGCCAGACTGTTTAAGTTGAACATAAAGGGATTGGCTCTTACCCAATATCAAGAGGCAGGCGGTAAACTCATAAATCATGTTAAGAATATCGTAATTACTATTCTTGCAGCGAAATCCGTTATATCGGGAGACATGACACTAGGTATGATGCTTTCGGTGCAATACATTATAGGACAGTTAAATGCACCTCTTCTTAGTATAACAAGTTTTATAGGTAAGATGCAGGATGCCCGAATAAGTATGGAGCGCCTTACTGAGGTGCACAGCAAACAGGACGAGGAGAGTCCGGACAAATCACTTCTGACTGATATCCCCGTATCAAAACAGATCACTCTGGATCATCTCTCATTTCGTTATGAGGGAGCGGGCTCTCCTTTTGTCTTGAAAGAGATTAACATGGTGATACCTCCCGGCAAGATGACTGCAGTGGTGGGGATGAGTGGAAGTGGAAAAACTACATTGATAAAACTTTTGCTTGGGTTTTATCCTCCGGCTGAAGGTGAGATTTCTTATGGCAGTCACAATCTCTCTAATATTAGCATGAGCAAGTGGAGAGAAAGATGTGGAGTTGTGATGCAAGATGGCTTTATCTTCTCTGACTCTGTCTCAAAAAATATAGCACCGGGATATGATCATATAGATAAGGAGAGGCTTTTTGCTGCTGTGGAAACAGCTTGTATCAAGGATTTTATAGAGTCTTTACCTTTAGGTTACAATACCAGGATAGGTCAGGACGGACTTGGTCTGAGTCAGGGTCAGAAGCAGAGGATACTAATTGCAAGAGCCGTATATAAAAATCCTGAAATAATAATATTTGATGAAGCCACCAATGCTCTTGATGCAAAGAACGAAAGGACTATAATGAATAATCTTATCACTTTTTTCAAAGGTAAAACTGTTGTTGTTGTTGCGCACCGCCTTAGTACAGTGAAAAGTGCAGATAATATTGTCGTTTTGGATAATGGACGTCTTATAGAACAAGGGACGCATAAAGAGCTGGTGGCCAACGCAAATATCTATTATGAACTTGTGAAAAATCAATTGTATGTATAAAAAAAGAAATTATGATATACATACTGAGGAGGTAAATGATATACTTGGCAGGGCTCCTGCTTGGTTTGTGCGATCGGGCAGTGTCATTATGTTCTCTTTGATGATTTTGCTTATAATACTTGCTTCCGTGGTGAGCTATCCGGATGTTATTGAGGCAAGAGCTGTATTGACTTCTGTGGATTTGCCCGTTAAAATAAGGGCTAAAAGAAATGGCAGGCTTGAGAGGATTGTAGCAAAAGACAGCTCTTTGTTAAAGAAGGGAGAGGTTATTGCCATGATTGAGAATGGAGCTGACTTTGAAGATTATCTTGCAGTGAAAAGAATGTGTGATAATTATCCTGACTTTTCAATTGATAGCCGGAACGTGCTTTCACTTGGCTCTATGCAGGACGCATATGGTGAGTTTATAAGTAGTTGTCTTGAATACGATCTTTTTGTTAAAAATAATTATCACGGAAGGATGCTTGAATCATTAGATAAAGAGATGGATTTGAAGCTAAGGCATATTGGCCTTATGCAAGAGAAAAAGTCTTTGATTTATGGTAAGTTAAGATTGGCTAGGGATGATTTTAGAAGAGATAGCTTGCTATTTGCCGGGGGAGTTATATCTGAGTCTGATATGGAAAACTCTTTTTCTGAATACATTGATTTTGAAAAAGAGTATAAGGAGATTGATGAAGCTATTGTGGATTTAAATCTTCAGTTGGTAAAGTTAGAACAGAGGAGTATAGAGTTGTTGGCTGAGATGAATCAAGAGAGTTTAAGGTTTAGGGAAGAGAGAGAGAATAGTTTTGAGATACTTAAATCTGTTATATCACTATGGGAACACAAAAATCTTATTGTTGCACCTCAAAATGGTGTGCTTTCCTATACCTCCTTTTGGCAGGAAAACCAGAATGTTACAGAAAATGATCTTGTTTTCACCATAATACCTTTGGAAGAGAAGGAAATTATAGCAAAAATTTTCATTCCGCTTAATGGAGCCGGAAAAGTTGAAGTTGGCCATGTTGTTAATTTAAGGTTGGACAACTATCCTTACATGGAGTTTGGTGTTTTAAAGGCTGTTGTCACCAAATTACCTGAGTTACCCTCTGAGATATCATCGGGTACGGTATACACGGCAGAGGCAGCTTTGATTAACGGAATGGAAACAACTTATGGGGAGAAACTTATATTCAGACAGGAGTTACATGCAACCGCCCGTATAATTACCAGCGATATCTCTGTTATTAAAAGAATACTATACCCTGTAAGACATTTATTGAATACACACATGTAACCATATAGAATATGAACGCAATATATTGGCTGCTTATAATATCCATTTTATCAGGTTTTTTTACGAGCATGATTTCTTATGTTATTCATAAGTCCGGATGGCATGCAGTTGGTAGAAAATGTTCATTGAAAATTGTCAACCTTTTTATATCAAATATATATCAGTTCAACGGACTTTTTCTTAATGTGGTATCACTTTCTGTTGCTATTGCCACAAGTGTGATAGCATCCAATATTATTTTTATAAATTTTTATTGTGATTCTATTTTTTTTGATATTCAGGCTGCTGTAGTTGTTTTTCTTTTGGTTACTTTTTTCAGAACTTTACTTCTGGTTGTAGCATATTATTTTTTTTATGAGGAGGAGTTGTTGAAATCTTGATTATTCAATAGAAAAAGGTATATTTGCAGGATATGTATTCCTATCTCAAGATAACTGTAGCATTGTCCATGGTGTTTGTTCACCTTATGGCAGGTTTTGGATTTGGTATACATGAATGCAAAACAAAAGGCACTTCAGATGTGTTGCTGTTGAACAGAGCAAGTAGTTGCCAAGAGATACACGGTATCTGTTCTTGTGGTGAGAATCCATGTATTAAAGGGGTTTCATTGCACGATGATAGTTGTTGCTCTACAAGTATATATCATCTAGAATCTGATTACAGTATTGCAGAAGCGCTCATTTCAAAATATTTCCCAAAAGAATTACCCACCCTTCTGAGTAGAGATCCATTTGATTTTAAATATTCAACATTTATTGCAGGTGTATTTTCTCAGGTCTCTACTGCTTTTTCTGCAAGAGGTGGTCCAGTTTTACCTGAAACCAATAACTTACTGCTGAGTATCATTTCTTTCTGGCGTTTGTAGTTTTAATGGACTTTTCGTTTATTGAAATCAATCCATTTATTAACTACTTAGCATTATTATGAAATCATTATATAAATTCATTTTATTATTATTCGCACTAATTGCAGTGCAAAATTTGTATTCTCAAACAGTTACCGGTGTAGTAAGAGTTGAGAAACCAGGAGGAGAATATGTGTCATTACCTTATGCCTCGGTTTATTGGCTGGAAGGTCAAATGGTTGTTGAGGCTGATGATAACGGTCGTTTTTCTTTTGACCGTAAACAAGCAGAACAGGTATCTATAGTTGCCACTTTCGTAGGTTATACTAAAGATACTGTTATACTCGGACCAGAAGAGAGGATGGCTGAACTTGTTGTACGGGAGGGAGAAGAGCTCTCTGCTGCAAGACTGGTTACACGCCAAGAAGGGAATTATATTTCCAAACTTACTTCGGTTAAGACTGAAGTAATATCTGCCGCAGGATTGTGTAAGATGGCATGTTGTAATTTGGCAGAGAGCTTTGAAAACTCTGCAAGCGTGACTGTAGGTTATTCGGATGCCATCACCGGAGCACGTCAGATAAGGCTGTTGGGACTATCGGGTATTTACACTCAGATGCTTGATGAGAATCGGCCGGTAATGAGAGGGATATCCTCCCCTTTTGGATTGTCTTATGTGCCGGGACAGTGGCTTGAAAGCATACAGATTGCAAAAGGACCATCTTCTGTTGTTAACGGCTTGGAGGCAATTTCGGGGCAGATTAATCTGGAGCACAGAAAACCTACGGCAGAACAACCTTTGTTTGTGAATCTTTTTATGAGCAGTAAGTTCAGGACAGAGGCAAACATTGCCTCTTCATTGCAGCTCAATAATAAATGGAGTACTGTGATATTGGGTCATGTATCTGCGGATCCTGAAGATCATGATGGTAATGGAGATGGTTTCAGAGATGGGCCAAATACTCTTCAGTTCAACTTGGCTAACAGGTGGTTGTATATGGCGGATAACGGTATGCAGATACGTTTTGGGTTTAAAGCATTGAGTGACGACCGACTTGGTGGAGAGATGGATTTTAAACGAGGAAGCGACAGGAATACAGATCTTTGGGGCTCTAATATTAAAAACAAGGGCTTTAATGGATATGCTAAAGCTGGATTCCCTCTGTCTCCCGATAATTCCAAAAATATTGCAGTGGTGCTTGACTATGCCTATCATGATATGGATTCATATTTTGGGTTAAAAGAGTATAATGCTACCCAGAATTCAATATTTTCAAATGTTATATTTCAAAATGAAATAGACGATAATCATAGATATACATTGGGAATTAGTGCCCATTATGATAATTATGACGAAAATCTCGTGGATTATTACCAAGGTTCATACAATTCTTTCTTCCCTGGGAAAGAGGAGAGCGCCATTGGTGGTTATGGTGAATATACCTATACAAATGGTGAGAAGGTTTCTGTTGTAACCGGTTTGAGACTCGACTACAACAGTATTTACGGTTGGTTGCCGGCCCCCAGGATAAATATCAAGTATGCATTTCACGATAAACTGGTGTTTCGTGCATTGGCCGGAAGAGGCTTCAGGTCTCCCAATGTGATACCTGACAATCTTGGGATACTTTCCACAGGTCGCAGGATAGAGAACTGGGAGGAAATGGATATTGAGGATGCATGGACCTATGGTGCAAATATGACATTTTACTTTCCCTTTGGTTATGAAGAGGGATCATTGAGTTTTGACTATTTTCGGTCTGACTTCAACAGTCAGGTGATTGTTGACCAAGAGTATGATTTGTCAGCTATATCAATATATAATCTCGATGGCAAGGCTTATTCTAATACATATCAGGTTGATTTCTCAATTGAGCCGATTGAGCGACTTACGATGATGGCTACTTACAGGTATTCAGACGCCAAGACCACTTATAAAGGACAGGGGTTGGTGGAGAAAGCACTAACAAGCAGGTATAAAGGTGTCTTTAATATTCAATATGCAACAAGGATGAATATCTGGACGTTTGATTTTACAGCACAATTGAACGGTCCTTCCAGACTCCCTTATTTTGTAGACGGAGGTGGAACTTCTCCTGTGTATGCCATGCTCTTCGCTCAGGTCACAAAAAGGTTCAGAGATCTGGAAGTGTATGTCGGCGGAGAAAACCTTACCAATTATAAGCAGAAGAATGCCATTTTAGGAGCGTCAGATCCCTATAGTGAAGATTTTAATGCTTCGCTGATATGGGGCCCTCTCATGGGAATAAAGGTTTATGCCGGACTTAGGTATACTCTGTGGAAATAATATCTTATTATTAAATAACTTTTTATATTTTTACAAAACATAATAATTATGAAAACAATTCAAGTAATTACTATTTTTATGCTTTCGGCTTTTCTGTTAGTTTCAGAGACTGCTTTTACACAGGATAAGAAAGACAAACAAGAGAAAAATGAAGCTGAGGTTACTTTTTCGGTGCCTGTAGACTGCCCGAGTTGTCAAAAGAAACTGGAAGCTAAACTTCCGTTTGAGAAAGGTGTGAAAGATTTTGCTATAGACTTAGAGAAGCAGACCATATGGTTCTTGTATAAAACAAAAAAGACTGATAAGGCGACACTTATAAAAGCCCTAGATAAGTTGGGTTACAAGGCAGAGGAGATAAAGAAAGAGGAGAAAGAAAAAAAGAAGACAAATGAAGAGAAAGATGAATAGATGATAGTCAAACGAATATTATTTATAACGATTTCGTTGTTAACAGCCACCTTTGTTTCCTGTTTTTCTCAGGAAACAAAAGGTGGTTCTGTTATTTACGAGCAATTCAGAACTTTGGGGCCGGAGGAGAGGGAAGCATTGATTGTAGAGGAGGTTATAAAGGGTAACTACCCTGATTTTCTTGTTGATTTTGTTCCGGTATCTTATATGGCAAAAGATTCGGAGGGTGTTATTAGAAATGTTACAGTCTTTGTCTCTCCAAATTATTGTTCAGTAGGGAATGAAAATGATCTTTTCATCGTCCCCCTTACTCCTATGGCCGGTACTACCATTGTTGAATTATTTGATGCTTCACTTCCAACGCCAATGCTTGTGGATACCATATATGAAAGAGCTACTCTGAAATTGGAGCCGTTTAATTATATACCAAGAGGAAATCGTAATGAGACTCCTGATCTTCTCTACGATCATTCCAGGGTAATAATGGCACAAATAAAGGCGTCCGGAGAATATCCTTCTGTTTTTGTAGCCGGCATTAAGAAGGATGTGGTAATATCCTCCAAGTTATCTGACCTCAAAAGAGACCACCATGTGACCATTTACGGATGGCACAAGCTTGATGGGAAACCGATTCAACCAGTTACTAATATCCATATAAATACTTATGTTGATTACAGTCACGGTATAAGGCTTGTCTCGCAAAGAGTGTTGGTGGATGGAGAAGAGCACAGATATGACAAAATATTGCAAGATTCCTTGTTGTATACTATCTTGACCAGGGAGAATGCTCCCCTTGAAAGAACATCATATAATCATTAATATATTTTTACTATGAAAAAAATTACACTTTTGCTCCTTGCTCTTATGTTGAAATGCGGAGTTTCTTTTGCAGAGGGGCAATCTTGGATAAGAATAAATCAAGCAGGTTATCTTCCGAAAGATATAAAGGTGGCAGTGATGATCTCATTAAGGGAGAGTAAGGATGCTTCTTTTGAAGTTTATGATTCCAATACGGACAAGTTGGTTATGAAAGGAGAGGGTAATGAGGTAGAGGCTACCGGTTGGGGAATGAAGAGTGCTTTTAGATTAGACTTCTCTTCAATTGAAAAGGAGGGAGGCTATTATATTGTTTCAGGAGATACCAGATCGCCGGAATTTAAAATTTCCGCCTCTGCGTATGACGGGCTTGCCGATTTCTTGCTCGAGTATATGCGTCAACAGAGATGTGGGGACAATCCTTATACCGGGGAATTGTGCCACCAGCATGATGGCTATATAGTGGATCATCCTGAACGAACTGGTGAGAAAATTGATGTCAGAGGTGGATGGCATGATGCGACTGACTATCTCCAGTATCAAACAACCTCCTCCACTACTGTCTATCACATGATGTTTGCCTGGGAGCAGATAAAGGATAAGTCTGTGTTCGGAGACAAATTTGATGAGAGAGGACGTCCGGGAGCAAACGGTGTTCCGGATATTCTTGATGAAATAAGATGGGGCCTTGACTGGTTGGTGAAAATGAATCCTGAGGATAAGGTGATGTTCAATCAGATAGCTGATGACAGGGATCATGCAGGATTTCGTCTTCCTCAAAATGATTCTGTTGATTACGGTTGGGGTCCTGGTAAGGGACGCCCTGTATATTTTGTGACAGGGAAACCCCAAGGACTTAGCAAGTATATTAACCGCACCACAGGTGTAGCATCTACAGCCGGAAAATTCTCTTCCAGTTTTGCCCTTGGTGCTGAGGTATTCAAAGACAAAGATCCTCAATTTGCGGGATTGATGTTGGAAAAATCTCTTCAGGCTTATGATTTTGCAGTAGAGAATCCTGGAAATACACAGACTGCATGCTTTAAATCGCCCTATTTTTACGAAGAGGATACTTATGTGGATGATATTGAGCTTGCCGCAGCCACACATTACCATTATTCAGGTGATAAGGAGTGGCGTACTCGTGCAGACTACTGGGGAAGGCTTGAACCTGTGACTCCGTGGATGGAGCTTGGCAGAGGGAGACATTATCAATATTATCCTTTCATCAACCTTGGTCACTACTATTTGGCAATCTCTTCTGACGATAAGACCAAGGAGAAATATTTATCCTTTATGAAAGATGGGCTTGAGCATCTGAGACAGAGAGCCGATAATGATCCTTTTATTTATGGAATACCCTTTTTGTGGTGTTCAAATAATCTTGTCTCTGCCGCCATAACACAAGCTCATCTCTATCGTAAAGCATCAGGAGATAGTACATATCTTGAAATGGAAATGGCATTGAGGGATTGGCTGTTTGGAACTAATCCATGGGGAACATCCATGATAGTGGGATTTCCTGAAGGCGGAGACTATCCTATGTATCCTCACTCTTCTTATACGGTTCATAATGGAGATCTTACCTACGGTGGTCTTGTTGACGGTCCGATTGAGAGAGAACTGTTCCTGGAAAGAGCAGGACATGCACTTACTAAACCCGATGATTATGCTTTATTTAATAATGGGAAAGCAGTATATCATGATGATATAGGGGATTATTCTTCAAATGAACCTACAATGGATGGTACGGCAGGACTCAGCTACTATTTTGCAGCTATGGAGGCTGAGGGGAAGAAATACCAAAAAAAAAAAAATAACTGATGATTGGGGTGCTGTAATAAGATTGAACCCTGAAGAAAATGTCATATATCTTATTTTTAGTGCAGATTCTATGTTTGAGGGTGCTTCCAAAGTGTTGGAAACGCTCTCTCTTTTTGATATTAAAGGCTCCTTCTTTTTTACGGGTAATTACCTTAGGATGAAGGAACATGAGCAGATTACAAGAAAGATAATAAAACAGGGACACTATGTTGGAGCTCACTCAGACAAACATCTGCTGTATGCTCCTTGGGGAGACAGGGATAATTCCCTTGTGGCCGGTGATTCTCTCTTGAATGACATAAGGAATAACTACAGAGAACTTTCTCGATTTGGTATTTCTGCCGAAGATGCACCCTGGTATCTTCCTCCTTATGAGTGGTATAACAGGGAGTCGGTTTATCTTACATCATTGCTGGGTATTGAGACAATTAACTACACTCCCGGAACAGCAACGCCTGCAGATTACACTACTCCTGATATGAAGAACTATAGAAGCTCAGATGCGTTGATAGATGCGTTGATGAAATTCGAAAAGAGAGAGGGTCTTGATGGTGCCTTTATACTGATTCATCCCGGAACTGAAGAGTCAAGGAAGGATAAGCTTTATGACAGACTTGAGAGCATAATTTCTGAACTAAAGGATAAGGGGTACAGGTTTGACAGGTTATAAAAATTCTTAACTTTGTAGCGCATCCGTCCCGGGTGCGCTATTTTCATTTCTATTAACCGTTTCTTTATAGTATGTACAAGATTGTAAAAAAGAAGTATCTCACACCTTCTATTGCCTTGATGGATGTGAAGGCCCCAAGAATGGCCAAGTCTGCATTACCCGGACAATTTCTTATAGTTAGAGTCCATGATAAAGGAGAGCGTATACCCTTAACTATATGCGATTACAACAGAGATAAGGGGACGGTGACCATAGTTACACAGGTTGTAGGAGCCTCAAGCAGGAGGATATGTAATATGGAGGAGGGAGATACCTTCACCGATTTTGCAGGTCCGCTGGGACAGCCTTCGGAGTTTGTGAATATGTCTTCTGAAGAGCTCTCTGCCAAAAGGTTTGTTTTTGTTGCAGGAGGTTTGGGAACAGCACCTGTTTATCCCCAGGTTAAATTTCTCCATTCCATGGGAGCCCGGATAGATGTAATAATTGGAGCAAAGACAAAGGATATGGTGATTCTAGAGGAGGAGATGGGGGATGTTTGTGACAATCTCTATATATGCACGGATGACGGATCTTACGGGAGAAAAGGGTTGGTGACTGAAATGCTTGGGGAGTTGCTTGAAAAGGGTGAAAAGTATGACCAGGCTGTGGCGATAGGACCGATGATAATGATGAAGTTTGTTGCCCGGACTGCAAAACCATACGGATTACCATTGATAGTTAGTCTCAATACGCTGATGGTTGACGGAACTGGAATGTGTGGTGCCTGCAGGGTGTCTGTAGGTGATGAGGTGAAGTTTGCCTGTGTGGACGGTCCTGAATTTGATGCATATCAGGTTGATTTTGACGAAGCGATGAGAAGGCAGGGGATGTATAAGTCCGTGGAGGTTGAGGCCGATCACAAATGTAAGATAGGATTAGGAAAATAGTTATAGATATGAGAAACAAGATACCCAAAACTCCGGTTAGGGAACAGGACCCAGCAGTGAGGGTGACCAATTTTGAGGAGGTAAGCTATGGATACAACGAAGAGGAGGCGATGCTTGAAGCTTCAAGATGTCTGGATTGTAAGAACCCCCGTTGTGTTGCTAACTGCCCCGTGAATATACAGATTCCTCAATTTTTGCATGCTGTAGAAGAGGGACGTTTTAAGGATGCCGCAGAAATAATTGCAAGGGACAGTTCTCTGCCTGCTGTATGTGGCAGGGTATGCCCTCAGGAAACACAGTGTGAGGGAGCTTGTATACTTGGTGTGAAGAATGAACCCGTTGCTATTGGTAAGCTTGAGAGGTTCGTTGCAGACTGGAGTCGTGAGCACGGTATTAAATTTACTGAAAGTGAAGAACCGAATGGTTATAAAGTAGCCATTATTGGTAGTGGTCCTGCCGGTATCGCATGTGCTACCGATTTAGCTAAATTGGGCTATGATGTTACTATTTTCGAGGCTTTACATGAACCCGGAGGTGTTTTGCAGTATGGTATTCCTGAATTTAGACTTCCCAAGGAGAAGGTTGTAAAAACCGAGATAGATAATGTGAAGGCCCTGGGAGTGAAAATAGAGACTAATGTTGTTGTAGGGAGGACTGTTACAATAGATTCGCTTATGGACGATGAGAATTTTTCGGCTGTATTTGTAGGTTCCGGAGCGGGGTTGCCTAAATTCATGGGTATTCCCGGAGAGAACTTGAATGGTGTTGTCTCTGCCAATGAATTTTTAACGCGAAGCAATCTTATGAGAGCTTATGATTCCGATTATGAGACTCCTATTTATGTGGGTAAGAGAGTTGCTGTTGTAGGTGGAGGTAATGTTGCCATGGATGCTGCGCGTACTGCAAGAAGGCTTGGAGCTGAGGTTTCTGTTGTATACAGAAGGACAGAGAAAGAACTTCCTGCAAGAGTAGAGGAGGTTCATCATGCTAAAGAAGAGGGTATTGACTTTAAGATGCTCACAAATCCTGTAATGATCTTGGGTGATGAAAATGGCTGGGTAAGCGGGATGACTTGTATCAGTATGGTACTTGGAGAGCCTGATGAAAGTGGCAGAAGATCGCCAAAGCCCGTTTCAGGATCGGAGTTCGATATTGAGACTGATGTTGTTGTGATGTCTCTCGGAACATCTCCGAATCCTTTGATAGCAAATACTACCCCCGGACTAAATACCAACAAGTGGAGATGTCTTATAGCTGATGATAACGGAGTAACCACCAGAGAAGGTGTTTTTGCGGGGGGAGATGTAGTGACAGGAGCTGCTACTGTTATACTCGCCATGGGTGCAGGACGAAATGCAGCAGCAGCTATAGATAAATATATTAAATCTAAAAAATAATAATGAAAATGGCTCAGAAACCATCAATTCCAAAAGGAACAAGAGATTTCGGACCTGAGGAGAGTGCTCGCAGGGATTATATTTTTACTACCATTAGAGAGAAATTTAAACTTTACGGATATTCACAGATAGAGACTCCTGCCATGGAAAATCTCTCTACATTGTTGGGTAAGTACGGAGAGGAGGGAGACAGGTTGCTTTTTAAGATACTTAATTCAGGTGATGCCTTTTCTTCAATAGAGCCGGGCATGTTGAGCAGTGGTAGCGCTCTTTCACTGAAGGTATGTGAAAAGGGGTTGAGGTATGACCTGACAGTTCCTTTTGCCCGTTTTGTAGTACAACACAGGAATGAAATTACATTTCCTTTTAAGAGATATCAGATACAGCCTGTTTGGCGGGCAGACAGACCCCAGAAGGGGCGTTACAGGGAGTTTTATCAATGTGATGTTGATGTTATTGGTAGTAATTCATTGCTAAATGAACTGGAACTTGTGCAGATAACAGATGAGGTGTTTGGTGCATTGGGCATTGATGTTATTGTCAAGATAAACAATCGCAAAATTCTTTCCGGTATCTCAGAGGTGATAGGTTACCCGGATAAACTTACCGATATAACTATAGCTATAGATAAGATTGACAAGATAGGGATTGATGCAGTCAAAGCCGAGTTGGAAGAGAGAGGAGTTGATGGCGGTGCCATATCCAGACTGGAGCCTATTTTGAAATTGTCCGGGACGACATCAGATAAGTTGGCTGCGATGAGGCCGGTGCTTGCATCTTCTGAAATTGGAACGAAAGGCCTTGATGAGGTTGAGGAACTCTTTTTATTATTAGAGATAGCAGGAGTTTCGGCAAATGCGGAACTTGATCTTTCACTTGCAAGAGGTCTTAATTACTACACGGGGGCGATATTTGAAGTAAAGGCAAAAGATACCGAGATGGGAAGCATATGCGGCGGAGGTAGATATGACGACCTTACCGGGATTTTTGGTATGCCCGGAGTATCAGGAGTTGGTATTTCTTTCGGGGCAGACAGGATATATGATGTATTGCTTTCTCAGAATAGATTCCCTGTTGCAGCTGGTGCCGGTACTGTCGCCTTGTTTGCAAATTTTGGTAAAAATGAACAGAAATATATTATTCCTTTACTTTCGCAGTTGCGTAAGTGTGGTGTGAAAACAGAATTGTATCCGGATAATGTGAAGCTCAAAAAGCAGTTTGACTACGCTTCCAAAAAGGCTATTCCTTATATGATAATTGTGGGAGAAGAGGAGATAAGATTAAAGACCGTAAATGTTAAGAACCTGAAAACTGGATTGCAGGAAGCATTGTCTATGAATGATTTATGCTCTTACTTTAATAATATCTCCATATAAAATTTGGAATGTCGGATATATTGCCTTATCTTTGTATCCCGTTTGACAAAGGAAACTATTTAAGTTGAAATATACCGCGGAGTGGAGCAGTTGGTAGCTCGTCGGGCTCATAACCCGAAGGTCACAGGTTCGAGTCCTGTCTCCGCTACTAAGGAAGGAGAAATGATAAAATCATTTCTCCTTTTTCTCTTTATAATAACTTTAGATAAGAACGTTGTTATCTGATATGTTTTTAGTTTTCTGATGAGAATGTATTTATATTTTTTCGAAATTTGGAACTGTTTCTTCGTCTCTGTTTGTGATTGGTTTTAAATGTTTGTCTGTTGTGTCCTTGTCTCTTATGTGCCTGGCCATGGTGTATATGTCTGTTTTGGTAGTTGTTGCAGGAGTTGCCTCTGCCAATGCGAGTCTTGCAGGTCTCTTTTAGGTAACAATTCATGCATTTCGAAGGGCTTTTGCTTTTAAAAGTGTTGTAAATACCTGCAATTATACGGTACAGAGTAATTGCCACTACAGCTGTGATAATTATATATACTATGGTTAATTGTGACATTGTATGCTTGTTCTATAGGTTTGTAATTAAGTTTCCTGCATTATAGACTATGAAAGCCATTATCCATGCAAGAGCGGTGGTGTAGAAAAGAGAAAAAACAGCCCAGCCCCATCCGGATTCCTTCCCTATCGCTACAACGGTGGCAACGCATGGGAAGTAGATGAGGATAAATACCATGAAGGCAAGTGCAACTACAGGATTGAAAACTTTCGTGCCTTCCTTTTCACCAGATTTGTGTATCTCCGACTTTATCCCGGTTATAAGCGATTCGTTGTTATCATTCTCGCTGGCCTGGTACAAGACGCTCATTGTACTAACTACAATCTCTTTTGCAGGCAATCCGCTTATTATGCTTATTCCCATTTTCCAATCGAATCCAAGAGGTTGCATAATCGGAGATATGAAGTGTCCAAGTCTTCCAATATATGAATTTTCTAGTCTGGCAGTATTCTTCTCAGCTTCCATGTCGACGAGCATCTTTTCCCTTTGATCCGGAGTGATGCTTTGAACAGATGATATCTGTTTAATCTTTGTGTCATAATCTGAGGAGTTTTCGAAATCTCTGGGAAAATATCCAAGAGCCCAAACTATTATGGAAGCGGTCAGTATTACCGATCCCATTTTCTTAAGGTACTGGTATGCTTTATGCCACATGTGTCTGCCGGTGCTCTTAAGAGTGGGTATACGGTATGGAGGCAACTCCATTACGAAGGGCACCTCTTGTTTGTTGAAAATTAATTTTTTCATGAGCAGAGAGAGGATTATTGCCATTAATATTCCGGTCATGTAAATGCCGAAAAGTACCAATCCTTTGTTGTCAGGAAAAAATGCGGAGATAAGAAGTATGTACACAGGTAATCTTGCGCTGCATGACATAAAGGGAATTAGAAGCATTGTGAGTATTCTGTCTTTGCGACACTCAAGGGTGCGGGTGGCCATGACAGCGGGAACGTTACATCCAAATCCCATTACCAGCGGAATAAATGATTTGCCATGGAGGCCAATCTTGTGCATCACCTTGTCCATAATAAAGGCAGCTCTTGCCATGTATCCGCTGTCTTCCATCAGAGAGATGAAGAAAAAGAGAATAAGAATATTGGGGAGAAAAATTAAAACACCCCCTACGCCATCAATTATTCCGTTTACCAAAAGATCTCTTAAGGGGCCCTGACGCATTATGTTTGTGAGTGAATCCCCGGCCCATCCGACAATGTGTTCAATAATTGACATAGGATAATTGCCCAGAGAGAATGTTGTTTGGAACATAAGCCACATAAGAAAAATAAAGATAGGTACTCCCAGGTATTTGTGAGTGAGAAGGTCGTCCAGATTTCTTACTTTTCTTCCCGGTTCTTCGGGTAGCGTCATGCACTCTTTGAGGGCTCCGTCTATGAAGCCATATTTTGCATCAGTTATGATTGACTCGGAATCTTCATTATATTGTTTTTCTAGCCTGGAAACTTCACTGTTTCGGATTTTATTAATCTCTTCATATTCAGGATTATCTTCAAGTATTGTTTCAGTTATATTATCTTTTTCAAAAAGCTTTATCGCTAGATATCTGGTTGAAAAGAAATCGGATATTCCCCGGATTTTCTTGATAGCCTGCTGAATTTCTCTGATGGAGTATTCAATTTCATTACCATGATTTATGTGTACATGCCTTGTTGTGTCATCTTTGTCTTCATAGACTTCTGCTATTTTTTGTAATAGGTTGTTTATTCCTTTTCCTTTTGATGCAACAGTCGGAATAATAGGGATTCCCAGAAGCTTTCCCAGTTTTTTATGATCGAGGATAATTCTTTTTTTCCCCAGTTCGTCATACATATTTAGGGCTACAACTACCTTGATATTCATATCTATAAGCTGTGTAGTAAGATAAAGATTGCGTTCAAGGTTGGATGCATCTACTATATTTACAACAACATCAGGCATTTTGTCAATAAGATGGTTTCGTACATATACCTCCTCGGGGGTGTATTCTGTGATGGAATAGGTGCCAGGCAAGTCATAAAGATTGAATGAATATCCTCCTTTGTGTATTACACCCTCTTTGGATTCCACGGTTACACCTCCGTAGTTGCCAACCCTTTCGTGTGCTCCCGTGGCATGATTGAACAGAGTGGTTTTCCCGCAATTGGGATTGCCTACCAGAGCTATGTTTATTATATTGCTTTTTTCTTCAATGACTTTTTGGATTTCCTCTTCAATCTCCAATGGTGCTGTAGCTGTGCCTTGTTTACCTGAAATTTGGGATTCCCCTACAATTTGAATGAGTCTGGCTTCACTTTTCCTTAGTGATACGTTATAACCCATAATCTGGTATTCCAACGGGTCGTTAAGAGGTGCCTGTTTGATTACAGTAACTTTTTTGCCTTTTATGAATCCCATCTCCGTAATTCTTTTTCGGAATGCTCCATGTCCTTTGATCTTAACAATTATGCCTGATTCTCCGGGTTTAAGCTGAGATAGAAATGTCTCGTTGTTTATTATTTTGCCCTCTATTTTGGTTATATTGTCTTTTGACATCTTATATTCAGTCTCTTTGTATTTTATTTTTAAAATACAAAGTTACAGAGTATAGATAGATAGGTCAATCCCCACAAATAGGTATTTTGATGATATTATTTAGTTAGAAATGGCGATAATTCCTCTATTTTTGTCTTAAAAAAGATGTCATTTCAAATTAGAAAAGCCAAACCTGTCGATAACGAAATAGTTTTTCGTTTCATTTGTGATCTTGCTGAATATGAAAAGCTATCTCACGACGTAACTGCTACCCCTGATATTCTATATGACTCTCTCTTTGTCAAAAAGAGTGCAGAGGTGATAATTGCATATGAGTCTGATGAACCTGTAGGGTTTGCTCTCTATTTCTTTAATTTTTCCACTTTTAAAGGAAAAGCATGTCTTTACCTTGAAGATATTTACATAATGCCATCTAAAAGAGGACGTGGTTATGGTAAAAGGTTGTTTGAACGCCTCGCTTCTATTGCTCTGGAGAGGGAGTGTGAAAGGTTTGACTGGGCTGTTCTGAACTGGAATACACCTTCCATTGCCTTTTATGAGAAGCTTGGGGCAAAACCAATGAATGACTGGACTGTATACAGGCTTGATAAGAAAGAGTTGGCAGCACTTGCGTCTCAGAGTGACTAATCGGATGATATTAAGTTTCTTTAATTATTTCCGGATAGGTGCTTTCAGGTTATTTTTATCTGGAAAACAGATAAATTCTCTTTTTTGCCCTCAATAAAAATATCCGGAGTATCTGATGTGAAGATATCTATGTTGTCTCCGAGTAGGGATTCATTGTTGAAATTGATCCACAGTTCATTAATAGCAAGCTTTTTTGAAATCGTGAATGGTAGAGAGTCAATGGCCCACTCAAGATATCTGGCGTTGTTTGCATGTCCGTTTATGTCAAGATCGGAGAGGGAAGTCTTGTGAGCAGAGGTTAGACAGAGATTGTCGGGAGAAGATAATTTATCTGCGGGTGTTTTGATCGCATCTCTCAGGTTGACATCCTTGAATTCTGATCCAAGCACTGAGCCTATTCTTTTTACTCTTCTTGTGTCATAGTCAATTATCAGCCAAGAGGATGTAGCTGTAATAATTTCATTTCCGGTAATGTCGCTAACCGAAAAGTCCCTGAATCCGAAAAGTCTGTCACTACCTTTATGCCAAGTCTCAATAGAGAGCTTTTCTTTCCATATGGGCAATCTGCGAAATTGTACATGTATTCTTGACAGTACCCAAATAACTCCGGAGGAGATGAGGTTGTCGAAGCCGAAACCAAGCGATTGTGCATGTATATTGGCTATCTCTTGGGCATGATTTAGAAATGAAACGGGCCTGAACAGTCCATTGTGATCGGTTTCGTATGACTGTACTGAGAAATCTTGTTTGCAGGTGAGCATACTTTGATAATTTGTGCAAAGATAAAAAGATTGTACTATCTTTGTATCCCTGTATTGCAATCCTAATAAATTTATGAGCACCAAATATGTTTTCGTTTTGGGAGGAGTAACTTCCTCTCTCGGTAAAGGTATTATTTCTTCATCATTAGCCAAACTTCTTCAGGCAAGAGGTCTATCTGTAACAATACAGAAATTTGATCCGTATATCAATGTAGATCCCGGAACACTTAATCCCTATGAACACGGTGAGTGTTATGTTACTGATGACGGAGCAGAGACTGATCTGGACCTTGGCCATTATGAAAGATTTCTAAATGTCTTTACCAGTAAGGCAAATAATGTTACCACCGGAAGAATTTACAGAAGTGTAATAGATAAGGAGAGGCAGGGTGCTTATTTGGGGAAAACAGTACAGGTTGTTCCTCATATTACTGATGAGATCAAAAGAAGAATGCTTTTTCTCGGTAAATCAGGGAAATATGATGTTGTGGTAACAGAACTCGGGGGAACTGTAGGGGATATTGAATCACTTCCTTATGTGGAGGCTGTGCGTCAGCTCCAGTGGGAACTTGAACCTGAAGACTGTATTGTCATACATCTTACTTTAGTGCCATATCTGAATGCGGCAAAAGAGTTGAAGACAAAACCAACACAGCACTCTGTCAGGATGTTACAGCAGAATGGAGTGCAGCCTGATGTGATTGTATGCAGGACAGAACATCCTTTACCCTCTGAAATAAGAAAAAAGGTTGCCCTTTTTTGTAATGTGAGGCCAAATGCTGTTATTGAATCCATTGATGCAAAAAGTATATACGAAGTTCCTTTGTTAATGTCTAGGGAGAAACTTGATGAACTGGCTCTCAGGAAGTTCAAATTGGATAATGTTTTACTGAAGTCACCTGATCTTACAAGATGGAAAGCATTTTTGGGGAGACTTTTCAACCCATCCCAAGAGGTGCATATAGCTCTGATCGGAAAATATGTAGAGTTACAGGATGCGTATAAATCTATTCTTGAATCATTTATTCATGCAGGAGCTGAGAATGAATGCAAAGTAAATGTTCACAGTATCCATAGTGAACATGTTTCTGAGGAGAATATAGGTGATTTGCTTGAAGGGATGCATGGAGTTTTAGTTGCGCCGGGTTTTGGAGAAAGAGGGATAGAGGGTAAAATAACCGCTGTGCGATACGCAAGGGAAAATAATATTCCTTTCCTTGGAATTTGTTTGGGGATGCAGATGGCTGTGATAGAATTTGCCAGGAATGTTCTGGGTATGGAGGGTGCAATGACTACAGAAGTCAAGAGTAATGCTGCTCATCCTGTCATCGATCTCATGGAAGATCAAAAGTCACTTACCTCCAAAGGGGGTACGATGAGACTTGGGGCATATGCATGCACTATTCAGAGTGACACTTTGGCTTATTCAGTCTATGGTCAAAATGATATATCTGAGAGACACAGACACAGATATGAAGTGAACAGCACTTATGTAGATATGCTTTCCAGCGGAGGGTTAATACCCTCGGGGAAAAACACAGAGACTGGTTTGGTGGAGATTGTTGAGATAAAGGATCATCCTTTTTTTATTGGAGTGCAATTTCATCCTGAACTTAAAAGCAATCCGGAAAACCCACATCCTCTTTTTGTCTCTTTGGTAAAAGCTGCAATGAAATATAAAAATTCCTGATTGATTTATGTATAGTTATTTAAGAAGAGATATACTTATTGTTCTTCTTCTTTTTTTTCTCCCTGTCAGTTGCAAGGCTACGGGGAATAACCCGGAAAAGGTTGAGAGATATAAAGCTAAAGTTGTTAAAAGCTTTCCACATGACACAAAGGCTTATACTCAGGGACTTTTTTTTCATGAGGGGAGGTTATATGAAAGTTCAGGTCAGTATGGAGCCTCTTTTTTCAGGGAAACAGAGTTGAATAAAAGTTCGACTTTAAGAAGTATAAATCTGGATAAAAACCTCTTTGCAGAGGGTTCTGTGATATTTAAGGATAGAATTTATATATTGACCTGGAGGGAAAATATTGTTCTGGTTTATGATCCTGACACATTCAAACATATTGGAAATATGCGTAATCCTCGAGAAGGGTGGGGGCTTACGACCGATGGAAAGCATCTTATATCTTCGGATGGTTCTTCTACGATTTATTTTCATGATTCTGAGACTTTCCTTGAAAAATCACGCTTGACCGTTACTCTTAACGGGAAGGACTTGCTATATATCAATGAACTTGAGTATATTAATGGTGAGATATGGGCAAATATTTATGATTCCGAGTATATTGTGATAATTGACCCTTCTGACGGAAAGGTGAGAGCAACTGTGGATTGTTCTGATTTATTGCCCATTTATCAGCGCACACAGTTTACCGATGTATTAAATGGGATAGCTTACGACATAACAAACGGTAATATTTATGTAACAGGAAAATACTGGCCAAAATTATTTCAAATTGAGCTGGTTAAGTTATAACAGTTTTTTGTCGCAATTATCATGTGTCTTTTTCCGGGAGGGCCATCTACTCTTTTGACAGTAAATCCACATTCTCTCAGTGCTCTTTTGACTTCTCCTTTTGCAGAATAGGTTGTAAGAAGGGATGTTTCGTTCATATTAGAATAGAGTGATCGGAATATCTCTTTGTCCCATAGCTCAGGCTGTACGGCAGGTGAGAAAGCATCGTAATATACAATATCTATAGGTGTTTTGGGAAGTTCTATCCCTATAAGGTCTGAGTGTATTTTGGTTAATGTAAAGTAGGGTGTTATGTTGATGGGAATATTCCATCGACAATTGATAATCTTGTAGTATATCTCATGCATCTCTTCTCCTATAAGTTCTTTGTGATTGAGGGAGAATATCAAATCTGCATCCAAAGGGTATTTCTCTATTGAAATGTAATTTAAGCATATGTTTTCTATATCTGACGCCTCGGTAGCTGTGAGTATGGTGTTTAGTCCTGTGCCAAACCCGACCTCAAGTATTGTGATAGGGTTGTTGTTCTCTTGATTGTTACCAACTCCTTTTTCCCGGATGTATCTGCGAAGACCATTTTTGATGAATATATGCATACTCTCGGTAAATGCTCCGTTACCGGAGTGGTAGGTTTCATTGTATAGAGAATCTTTAATTGTGTATGATTGGTCTTTTGTCTTTTCTATATTTATCATTGTTTCATTTTTCTTATCTTTGCAATTAAGCAATAATTAATAAAAGAACAATGGCATTTATCACAGGAGTACTGAAAAAATTTTTCGGTACCAAATCGGACAGGGACTTAAAGCAAATTGAGCCATATCTTCAGAAAACACTTGAAGCATATGTGAGGATAGACAAGCTTAGCGACGATGAGCTGAGAAGTGAGAGCTTCAGACTCCGTAAGGTTATAGCTGATGCGATAGCGGCGGATGAGGAGAAGAAAAAATCTCTAAGGGAGAGGCTGGAGAGCGCTGATGTCGATGTTAGGGAGAAAGAGCAGATAGCTGACGAAATAGATACCATCTCAAAAAGAGTGGATGAGAAAATTGAGGAGGTTCTTTTGGATATATTGCCCGATGCTTTCGCAGTGATGAAATCTACTGCAAGAAGGTTCAAGGAGAACGAAAAAGTTGTTGTGACTGCATCCCATGAAGATAAAGAATTGGCGGCCAAACACGATTTTGTGGATATTGACGGAGAAAAGGCTATATGGTCCAACAGTTGGATTGCAGGAGGAACAAAAATAGTGTGGGATATGGTGCATTATGATGTGCAGCTTATAGGTGGTGTGGCTCTTCATCAGGGTAAAATTGCTGAGATGGCAACAGGTGAAGGAAAAACGCTGGTGGCTACTCTGCCTGTATTCCTCAATGCTTTGGCAGGCAAGGGGGTGCATATTGTAACTGTTAATGATTATCTTTCAAGACGTGACTCGGAGTGGATGGGACCTCTATATCAGTTTCATGGTCTCAGGGTAGATTGTATAGACAAGCATCAGCCAAATTCTGAGGCTCGTAAGGCCGCTTACAGGGCTGATATTACATTCGGAACTAATAATGAGTTCGGATTCGACTATCTGAGGGATAATATGGCTGTCAATGCTGAGGACCTTGTTCAGAAGAAACATCATTATGCTATTGTAGATGAGGTGGACTCCGTTCTGATTGATGATGCACGTACCCCTCTCATAATATCCGGTCCTGTTCCAAGGGGAGATGAGCAACAGTTTAATGAATACAAACCTATTGTCGAGAGACTCTATAGTGCACAGAGGTCTCTGGTAACTCAGCTTCTGAATGATGCCAAAGCCAAAATTAAGGCCGGGGATGAAGAGGAGGGAGGTAAACTTCTGCTTAAAGCTCATAAAGGGTTGCCAAGGTATAATCCTCTTATTAAATATCTTAGTGAGGCAGGAAAGAAGCAAATCCTTATCAAGACGGAGAACTTCTATATGCAGGACAACAATAAGCAGATGCACATCATTACCGATGATCTCTTTTTTGTCATTGATGAAAAGCAGAGATCGGTAGATCTGACTGACAAAGGGCATGAGCTTATTGCTAAGAATGTAAGTGACAATAAGTTCTTTATATTACCTGATATTGGTTCTGAGATTTCCGATATTGAAAAGCAGGATATATCTCCTGAGAAGAAGCTTGAGTTGAAGGACTCTCTCTTGAGTGACTATGCCGTTAAGAGTGAAAGAGTTCATACTGTGAATCAGTTGCTCAAGGCTTACACAATGTTTGAAAAGGATGTCGAGTATGTTGTAATGGACAACAAAATTAAGATTGTCGATGAACAGACCGGACGTATACTAGAAGGCAGAAGGTATTCGGACGGACTGCACCAGGCAATCGAGGCGAAGGAGATGGTGAAAGTAGAATCGGCTACTCAGACATTTGCTACGATTACTCTGCAGAATTATTTCCGTATGTATCACAAACTTTCTGGTATGACCGGTACTGCAGAGACAGAAGCAGGTGAGTTTTGGTCTATCTACAAGCTGGATGTGGTAATTATTCCCACAAATCGACCTGTAATCAGGAAAGATATGGAGGATCTAATTTACAAGACTAAAAGAGAAAAATATAATGCAGTTATAGATGAAATAGTAAAACTTACTGATGCCGGAAGGCCGGTGCTTGTAGGTACTACCTCTGTAGAGGTGTCGGAGTTGTTGGGCAGAATGTTGAAATTGAGGGGTATAAGACATAATGTTCTCAATGCAAAGCAACATGCAAGAGAGGCAGATATTGTTGCAGAGGCTGGTCAGGCAGGAGCAGTGACTATTGCAACAAATATGGCCGGTCGTGGTACCGATATTAAACTTGGAGAGGGAGTAAGAGAGTCTGGCGGACTTGCTATTATAGGTACTGAGAGACACGATTCCCGTCGTGTGGACAGACAGCTGAGAGGTCGTGCAGGAAGACAGGGAGATCCGGGTTCTTCTACTTTTTACGTTTCACTTGAAGACAATCTCATGAGGTTGTTCGGGTCTGAGCGTATTGCCAATATTGTTGACAGGATGGGAATGAAAGAGGGTGAAGTTCTTCAGCATTCAATGTTATCCAAGTCAATAGAACGTGCCCAAAGGAAAGTCGAAGAGAACAATTTCGGAGTACGTAAGAGGTTGTTGGAGTATGATGATGTGATGAATTCGCAGAGAGAGGTGATTTACACCAGAAGAAGAAATGCATTATATGGAGAGAGAATTGATGTGGATATCAGGAATATGATGGCTGATATAACTGAGTCGATTGTCAATTCGATGCACGGAGAATTCTCTTTTGAAGAGTTCTCGTACGAGACAATAAGGCAGCTATCAATAGAATCCGGAATGGATGCCTCTTTTTATGAGGATGAAAGTGCTGAAAGGGTAGCTGAGAAATTATTTGACAGTGTCAGGGAGGTCCATAAGAGGAGAGTAGATGCCTTGATCGCCCAGTCCTGGCCAATTATTAAGCAGGTATATGAGACCCAGAGTGCAACATATGAGAATATTGCAATTCCGGTTGGTGACGGAGTTAAAATGTTACAGGTGGTAGTGAATCTTAAAAAATGCTATGAATCCAAGGGTTATGAGTTGTCCAGAGCCTTGAGTAAAAATGTTACTTTGATGCTCATAGATGAGTTCTGGAAAGAACATTTGAGAGAGATGGATGACCTTAAGCAGTCAGTCCAAAATGCTACTTACGAGCAAAAGGATCCGCTTTTGATCTACAAGTTTGAAAGCTTCAAACTATTTCAAACGATGTTGGAGAAGATAAACAGGGATGTGGTAAGTTTTATATTGAAAGCACACATACCTTTGAGGGATGTCCTGGGGGATCCGGAACAGCTACGTGGTGACAGGAGGAGAAAAACAGATTTATCCGGGATGAAGACTTCTCGTGACGATCTTATCACTTCTTCGGGAGAACCAAAATCACAAGCACCTGTTCATGTAGAAAAGAAAATAGGAAGGAATGAACCTTGTCCCTGCGGAAGTGGAAAAAAATATAAGAATTGTCACGGTGCGGGGAAATAAATACGAATTATTATGTATGATTTAATTGTAATAGGATCCGGACCAGGGGGTTATGTAGCTTCAATACGTGCAGCCCAGTTGGGATTGAAAACAGCAGTTATAGAGAAATCAGAGCTTGGGGGCGTGTGTCTAAATTGGGGGTGTATCCCAACTAAAGCTCTTTTAAAAAGTGTTCAGGCTTTGCAATATATGCAAAAGTCTGTAGATTACGGTATAACAATAAATGGTGATATTGTGCCTGATATTGCTTCAATTGTGAAAAGAAGCAGGGGGGTTTCCGAAAGCATGAGCCGTGGTGTCGACTATCTGCTGAAGAAGAACAAGGTGGACCTTATCAGTGGTTATGCAAGAATTGTAGAAAAAGGTAAGGTGGAGGTGACTTTAAAGGATGGATCCTGTAATATATATGAAACTAAAAATTTAATTATAGCAACAGGAGCCCGAGCAAAATCTCTTCCATTTGCTCCAATTGATGGGGATAAAATTATTTCTTACAAAGAAGCAATGGTTCCTGAGAGATTGCCGGAGACAATGGCTGTGATAGGTTCAGGTGCAATAGGTAGCGAGTTTGCTTATTTTTATAATGCTATGGGTGTTAAGGTTCATCTAATAGAATTTTTGCCCAATATTGTTCCTCAGGAAGATGATGAGGTTTCTGCCCAGCTGAGTCGCTCTTTCAGAAAGTCCGGAATAAAAGTATATACATCATCTCAAGTTAAAAGTGTTGTGGAGAAGGGAGATAAGCTGGAATTGTCGGTTGATACCAAGAAAGGTGAAATAACTTTAGAGGTGGACAGGGTTCTTTCTGCTGTTGGTGTTGAGCCAAACATTGAGGGAATAGGGCTTGAGAATGCATGTATCGAGACTGAGAAGGGAAAGATAAAGGTGTCTGATTACTATTCAACCAATGTAGAGGGTATATATGCAATAGGAGATGTAATTAATACACCTGCTTTGGCACATGTTGCATCTGCCGAGGCTATTTGCTGTGTTGAGAAAATTGCAGGACTTTCTCCTTCTGTTTTGAATTATACCAATTTTCCCTCTTGTATCTATACATCTCCAGAGGTTGCATCTACAGGAATGACAGAGAGAGGACTAAAAGAGAATAATATTCCCTATAAAATTGGTAAATTCCCTTTTACTGCTTCTGGAAAGGCTACTGCTGCAGGTGATAGGGATGGTTTTGTTAAGTTGCTAGTTTGTCCTGTAACAGATGCTGTTCTTGGTGCGCATTTGATCGGTAGCAATGTAACTGAAATGATTTCGGGAATTATTGTTGCCCGGGATAAAGGAGTGACTGCCAAGGAACTGATAAAGTCAATACATCCTCATCCTACAATGAGCGAAGCTATTATGGAAGCAGCTGCGGCTGCTCACGGAGAAGTAATTCATATTTAAAAATTTTCATATGTCCAAAAGTGAAGTATCCAGCCAGATTAATGAAGTAAACAGAATATCGTCAGGTACCGAGTTCAACGGCACTTTGAATTCAAATTCAGATATCCGAATAGATGGCCTTTTTGAAGGGAATCTTACAACTACAGGTAAATTGGTCATTGGTGATTCAGCACGTTTTACCGGAGAGGCTGTAGCTAAAAGTTGTGATGTATGGGGTGAGATGGGTGGAAAAGTTCTTATTAAAGAGTATTTCGGATTGAGAAAAAGTGGAAATTTCAGAGGTAAGATTGCCTGTAATAAGGTATTTGTTGAGGAGGGAGGAGTATTTAACGGGAGTTGTAAGATAATTACTTCTGATGAGTTTGAAGAGGGAATAAAGTCGCTTGATACAAATCCGGTAATGAAATAATAGTACCGGCATTATCATATACCCTGAGATAATGATAGTGATAATAAAAAAATCCCAAAAGTGTTAACTTTTGGGATTTTTTATTTCAGAACGATAGTCTTATTTATTGTACGTCGTTTACAAGTACAGAAACCGAGGTGTTGGCATTCCCAATATCTACACCTATAAAAGCTACGGCATCTTCATTCTCTGTAGAATATACGTTGTCTTTTTGATGTGTTTCGTAGTAGTGTTTGGAGTGTAGTGCGTAGCCTACTGATGCGCATTTATCCGGTGAATCGTATACAGTCACCTTTAGAAGCTCTCCAAATTCCTGGTTGAAAAGAGATATGAGTTCTCCGTGAAGAGCACCTCCTCCTACCAGAACAATGCTTTCACAAGATTCAAAATCTTGGTCTGAGATATATCTTCTGATGGAAGGTGATACTACATTATTGTAATACATACTAAGAGCAAGTTTTCTTTCACTTGAGAAATCTTTTTTCTTTCTGTTAACAAACATGAACCCTTTGGTGAAAAGATGGTCTATCTGATGCTCGGTACGCATTTGAAGATAGGTGTGTTTTGTGAGTTCCTGTGAAAAGAGATTTACTGCGTAGCTAATACCATGTGTGCTGAAGAGAGTTCTTGCAGTAAGTCCTTCCGGAGTACTAAGAGCTCCTTCGCAGGTACCGTATCCCAAGCTTATGAGAATACAATTACCTTTCATGCCGTCTTCTCCATTTCTTACAGCAATATCACATCCTGACAATTCAGGTATAATGTTTACATGTTTGAGTGCAACAACTCTTTGCTCTGAGTGTTGAAATCCTTCTTCATCTGATTTGAAGTAACTTATGGTTTTTTCTTCTTTGAAATACTCCTCTGCCTCAAGTTTGTTTAGCTGGTAGGTGGCATAGGGGAATCCACTTGTAAGCACAACTTTGGGAAGTTTACCACTTTTTTGCTCTTTTTGGAGAGCATTGCTTGCCAGAAGAAGAGCCGCCTGTGAAATTACTTTAAAATCGATATCTTCAGGTGATGGGTTTATGAATTTGTGAGGGGATATCCCTTCGTTAAGAGCCTGGAGTCCTATTAGATAATCTGATCCATTATACTTGAGTTTTGAGAAACCAAGAATAGGGTCATTGTTACTGGCAAAATCTCTTAGGGTGGATTCATAAACGCTTGGAAAAGAATAAGTCTTTTGCATATTATAAGTTTTTTTCAAATTTAACTAATTTTTTTTAAGCACGACTGAAACTACATTTTTTTTTTGATTTTATAATCATTTCTTTGACTGCTGTTCCTACTTACTAGTTCTGCCAGGAAACCGGACAGGAAAAGCTGCATCCCAATAATGAGAGCAACAAGCGAAATGTAAAAGAGTGGCTGATCGGTGACAGGACGGAAGGGAAGTCCACGAGATTGTGTTATGAGCTTTTGAGTAATCAAGTATCCTGCCATTACAGCTCCGAAGAAGAAGGTGAGCAAGCCAATTAATCCAAAAAAGTGCATTGGCCTTTTACCAAAACGTGACAGGAACCAGAGTGATAAAAGGTCCAGGAAACCGTTTATGAACCTGCTGGTTCCGAATTTGCTTTTTCCGTATTTCCGAGGTTGATGTTTTACGATTTTCTCTGCTATGTTTGTAAATCCGGCATTTTTGGAGAGATATGGTATATATCTGTGCATTTCACCATATACCTCAATATTTTTCACAACCTCTTTTTTATATACCTTAAGACCGCAGTTCATGTCATGAATTTTTATGCCGGTTACTTTTCTTGCGGTTGCATTGTATATTTTTGAAGGAAGATTCTTGGAGAAAAAGTTATCGTGCCTCTTTTTTTTCCACCCAGAAACCAAATCGTAATCTTTTTCACGGATCATGTGTATCATTTGGGGAATCTCTTCCGGGTCGTCTTGAAGATCTGCATCCATAGTGGCCACAAAATCTCCAGAAGCAGCTTCAAACCCACAGAAAAGAGCGGCTGATTTACCGTAGTTTCTCCTGAAGGAGATACCTCTCACAGGATAATCAGATGCCAGACTTTCAATTATTTCCCAGGAAGAGTCAGAACTTCCATCGTCTATCATGATTAACTCATATTCTATAGATTCTTTTCGTAAGACACCGTCTATCCACTCTACAAGCTCTTTAAGTGATTCCTCTTCGTTAAATACAGACACTACAATTGAAAGATCCATCCTAAAAATATGTTATTGATTAGAGCTCTTGAGATTGATCTGCATCCTCAAAAAACTTCTCTTTTTTTGTGTAGTTTGCTATTATGGCTGAGGCAATTATTCCGATTAAGGAGTAATAAATCAATGTGATTATAAATACTATCTGCGGAAGGTTTGCTTCTATCTTCCCCAATGAATCCACGGCCTCAGGATTAGAAGATTGCAGCATTTCAGCTGCAGTTTGCATCTGTTGTGCCACCATGTCGGGAAATATTACTGCATAATGAAGGAACATGTAGCAAGCACAAATGAGGGATGAGAAAAATGATACAAGAACTCCGTATCGAAACCCATTTTTATAGCTGAATGTGTCCGACGTTAGAGAAAAATTTTTAACAAAATAGTATAGTAACCATATGCTGCCTGCGAATTTTGCTACCCATATTAGTAAATTGACAGCTGTTCCGGGCTCCAGAACTGTTTGAATAAGAGTGCTTATGATTGTAATGGAGGCTAGTAGCAAACCACCCGTTGCCGCACTACTGATTTTTTTGTTATGCATTTTAGGATATAAGTTTAAGGTTAATTGGATTATGATTTTCAAATTTAGATAAAAAATGCATTGGTTCAAAATTTAGATATTTATGAAATATTAATTAAATTTGCGGATTAGTAAAAAAGAGATAATTATTATGATAAATATAACATTCCCCGATGGTAGCGTCAAAGAGTATGAAAGAGGTGTTACTTCTTATGATATAGCTAAGTCCATTAGTTCAAGACTTGCATCAGAGGTGCTTGCTGCTACAGTCAACGGAAAGGTGGTAGAGGTGAATCGCCCGGTTTACGAGGATGCTGTTTTAAAGCTACACAAATGGGAAGATAAAGAGGCTAAGAGTACTTTTTGGCACTCTTCTTCACATCTGATGGCGGAAGCATTGGAGCAACTATATCCAGGAATCAAGTTCGGTATAGGGCCTTCCATTGAAAATGGCTTTTATTACGATGTTGATACCGGTGACAGGCAGATTACCGAATCAGATCTCAGGGATATCGAGAAGAAGATGCTTGAACTTGCCCGTGAGAAGCAAACTTTCAGCAGGAAAGAGGTGAGTAAAGAAGAGGCTATGGCGACATACAAAGAGAAAGGAGATGAGTATAAATGTGACTTGATTGAAGATCTGAAGGACGGGACTATATCATTTTATACAAACGGAACCTTTACGGATCTATGTCGTGGCCCTCACCTGGCAGACACTTCAGTGATAAAGGCTATTAAACTTACTTCTGTTGCCGGAGCATATTGGCGTGGAGATGAAAAAAACAAGATGCTCACACGTATTTATGGTATTACTTTTCCACAAAAGAAATTGCTTGATGAGTATCTTGCAATGTTGGAAGAGGCAAAGAAGAGGGATCATAGAAAAGTTGGTAAAGAGTTGGAGCTTTTTGCATTTTCACAAAGAGTGGGACAGGGACTACCTCTTTGGTTGCCTAAAGGTACAATGTTGAGAGAGCGCCTGGAGAATTTTTTAAAATCTGTTCAAAAAAGGTATGGTTACCTTCCGGTAATGACACCCCATATAGGACAGAAAGAGCTCTATGTGACCTCAGGTCATTATGCAAAATATGGTAAAGATTCTTTTCAGCCAATTAACACACCTCAGGAGGGTGAGGAGTTTTTACTCAAGCCTATGAATTGCCCTCATCATTGTGAAATTTACAAGACAAAACCTCGTTCATACAAGGATATGCCATTGAGACTGGCTGAGTTTGGTACTGTGTACAGGTATGAGCAAAGTGGTGAGTTGCATGGTCTCACAAGGGTTCGTGGGTTTACTCAGGATGATGCTCATATTTTTTGCAGACCGGATCAACTTAAAGAGGAGTTCATAAAGGTTATTGATATTGTGCTATATATATTTAAAACACTTAATTTTAATGATTTTACAGCACAAATATCTTTGAGGGACAAAGAGAACAGAGAGAAGTATATAGGAAGTGACGAGAATTGGGAGAAGGCTGAGCAGGCAATCATTGAGGCCTCTAAAGAGAAGGGGCTGGAAACAGTCGTGGAGTATGGAGAGGCGGCTTTTTATGGACCGAAACTTGATTTTATGGTAAAGGATGCCATTGGCAGGAAATGGCAGTTGGGAACTATTCAGGTGGATTATAATCTTCCCGAAAGGTTTGACTTGGATTATATTGGGTCTGATGATAAGAAACATCGCCCGGTAATGATTCACCGAGCACCTTTTGGCTCTATGGAAAGATTTATTGCTGTTCTTATTGAACATACCGGAGGAAAATTTCCCTTGTGGCTAACACCTGAGCAGGCTGTCTTGTTGCCTATCAGTGAAAAATACAATGATTATGCAAAAAAAGTTGCAGAATTTCTGAATAATCACGATATTCGCGCCTCAATTGACGATCGAAACGAGACAATTGGAAAGAAAATTAGGGAGAATGAACTGAAGAGAGTTCCATTCCTCCTTATTGTTGGTGAAAAAGAGGCAGATGCAGGACTTGTCTCTGTCAGGAAACAGGGAGAAGGAGATGTTGGAGCCATGAGTGCTTCAGATTTTGCCGCAATGATAGAGAAAGAGGTCAATGACCTTGTAAAAGGATAACATTAATTAACAGCAGAGAGGATCTATTCAGCTAAGATGAAGGATCAATCAATAAAGTAAAAGATATTATTAATTTAAAGTCAGGAGGATTTATTTATCGCAACACCATTTAAACCACGCCCCGGAGGGTTTGTTAAGAAGTCTAACAACTCATCTTCTTTCAACAGGAGAAACGACAGGAGGTTCAATCCCAGAAAGAGAGCAAATGACGGTCCCAGAATGAATGACGAGATTACTGCTCTTAAGGTGAGAGTAGTGGGTGATAATATTCAGGACCCGGGAGTATATCCGCTTTCAGAGGCAATAAAAATGGCAGAGGCAATGGAGTTGGATTTGGTGGAAATATCTGCCAAAGCAGACCCTCCCGTATGTAAAATTATTGATTATCAAAAATTTGTATATCAACAAAAGAAGAAGGCAAAAGAGATTAAGGCCAATACCCAGAAAGTTGTTATAAAGGAGATTAGATTTGGTCCTAATACTGATGAACACGATTTTCAGTTTAAGCTTAAGCATGCCAAATCTTTTCTTGCAGAGGGTGCCAAGGTAAAGGCATATGTTTTTTTCAAGGGAAGATCCATACTATTTGCCGAACAGGGTGAGAAGTTGTTATTACGATTTGCTTACGAACTTGATGAGTACGGAAAAGCTGAACAGATGCCTAAGCTGGAAGGAAAGAGGATGATAATGATGCTCTCTCCTTCAAAGAAGAAATAACTTAATTTAAATAGATATTGTAATGCCAAAAATTAAAACCAATTCCGGTGCAAAGAAGCGTTTCCAGCTCACCGGATCGGGTAAAGTGAAGAGGAAGCATGCCTACAAGAGTCACATTCTCACAAAGAAGACTACAAAACAGAAGAGGAATCTCACCTACTCTGCAGTTGTAGCTTCATGTGATGAGAAGAGAATTAAGGCCTTGCTGGTATCCTAATCAATTTATTATTAACCTGAATGCACAGCAGAAAAGTTTCTCAACGGAGGAGAGCGCTGACATTCTTAAACCTATTAAAAAATGCCAAGATCGGTAAATTCGGTTGCTTCAAGAGCTCGCCGTAAAAAAATTCTAAAACAGACGAGAGGTAATTTCCTTGCCCGTGCAAATGTTTGGACGGTAGCAAAAAATACCTATGAAAAAGGTCTCACTTATGCTTACAGGGACCGTAAAACCAAAAAGCGTAATTTCAGATCATTGTGGATTCAAAGAATTAACGCCGCTGCCAGGGAGCATGGTATGAATTATTCACAATTCATGGGTAAAATTGCAAAGAACAATATCGGTCTCAACCGTAAGGTACTTGCAGACCTTGCAATGAATAATCCCAAAGCTTTTGAAGCTATAATTAATTCTGTAAAATAATTTCAAGTTGAATATTCTCCGACTTAAAGGCAATAAATGGTTTAGATTTTCTATTTGGGCCATTGCATATTTGCTCTGGGTGATATGGTTTGGTAACTGGTGGTTCTTGATAGGCCTTGCAGTTATCTTTGACATATTTATTACCCAAAGGGTAAGATGGGCTTTTTGGAAAAAGAGATATAAGGAGGGAGAGAAAAAAAATCCTTTTTTTGAATGGTTGGATGCTATTGTTTTTGCATTGGTTGTCTCTACATTCATCAAGGCTTTTTTCTTTGAAGCCTATATGATACCTACTTCATCAATGGAGAGAACCCTGATGACAGGGGATTATCTTTTTGTGAGTAAACTGTCTTACGGACCCAAAGTTTCTCAGACTCCACTCTCTTTCCCTTTGGTTCATAATGTGATGCCGATAACAGGAGGGGAATCTTATCTCACCTGGATACAGAATCCTTATAGAAGACTTGCAGGGTTCTCCCGCGTAAAAAGAGATGACATAGTGGTGTTTAATTTTCCTCATGGAGATACTGTTTTGAAGAAGATTCCCACGGAGGATTACTATACACATGTACGTATAAACGGGAGAGAGCAGACCATACGGATGTACGGTCCAGTGATCACCAGACCTGTAGACAAACGGGACAATTATGTGAAACGTTGTGTTGCAGTAGCCGGTGATACATTGGAAATAAAGGATGGGAAAGTTTATGTAAACGGATTAGCCCAGAATGATTTTGATGGAATACAAAATACTTTTCAAGTTTATACCAACGGATCTTCAATCAATCCAAGGATTATTGAAAAGATGGGCCTGAATACTCAGGAGATATACTTTGATCCTTCGATGCCGGGTTATCCTGCTTTCCCTTTGAATTATAAAGAGGCAAGTGAATTGGAGGCTCTCCCGAATGTAATCGAGGTGAAGCAGAATATTGATTCTTATCCTCCGGATTTCCCGGATTCAAAACAGATGTTATTTCCGTTTACAACTGATACTACATTCAGGTGGACTCGTGATAACTTTGGACCGCTTTGGATACCCGAAGAGGGGATAACTGTAAATCTTACCAAGGAGAATATACCACTTTACAGAAGAATAATTGATACCTATGAAGGGAATAATCTCACTTTGAAAGGTGATTCTATTTTTATTAACGGTGTTTATTCAAATAGTTATACATTCAAAATGGATTATTTCTTTATGCTTGGAGATAATCGTCACAACTCACTTGATTCCCGCTACTGGGGGTTTGTCCCTGAATCACACGTTGTTGGTTCACCTGTTGTGATATGGTTCTCTAAGAACAGCTACAGATCTTTTCCGGATAATATAAGATGGAAGAGAATATTTAAATTTTTGTAATTATTTGGGAATACAAAAAATATTCACGATATTTGCAACCCTTAAAAAAATATAAAATTTACTATATACAATGGCACGAGTTTGTCAAGTTACAGGAAAGAGAAGATTAATCGGAAACAATGTTTCTCACTCTAAGCGCAGGACAAAAAGGGAGTTTGCTCCTAATTTGCAGAACAAACGTTTTTGGTATGCTGAGGAGCAGCGTTTCGTTACTCTCAAAGTATCAGCCGCAGGGATGCGCACAATCAACAAGAAAGGTCTTGCTGCCGTACTCAAGGATGCAAAGGCCAAAGGATTAATTAACGTAATTTAAGATTATTAATTACTATGGCAAAGAAAGGCAACAGAGTTCAGGTAATCCTTGAATGTACTGAACAAAGGGAAAGCGGAGTACCCGGTATGTCCAGGTATATAACAACCAAGAACAAGAAGAATACAACCCAGCGCCTGGAGCGTAAAAAGTATAATCCCTATCTGAGAAAGGTGACAGTTCACCGCGAAATTAAGTAGTAATCAGTTAAAATATTAATATAATGGCAAAGAAAGTAGTTGCTACATTTAGTGGAGCAAGAGGCTCCGGAAGAACCAAGGTGAAATGCATACGTATGGTGCGTTCTGAGAGAAGTGGTTCTTACGCGTTTCAGGAAGATATGATTCCTGTAGACGGAGTAAAAGATTTCTTCGCAAAGAAATAGATAGCTATAATAATAGATTTTTAGTTGGCCGGTTTTGTACCGGCCATTTTTTATTTTTAGTCTGCTCTGTGAACTATTATTTGTATCTTTGTCAGTTAAATTTAGAGATATGGCACTTTTTGGACTATTCGGGTCTAAGACCAGAGAAGAGAAAGAGGCTCTTGATCAGGGGCTGGAGAAAACAAAACATGGAATATTTGAAAAAATATCGCGTGCAGTTGCCGGCCGTTCAAGGGTAGATGATAATACTCTGGATGATATAGAAGAGGCTTTGATAGCTTCGGATATAGGGGTAGAAACTACTCTTAGGATAATTGATAAGCTCGAAGAGAGAGTTGCCCGTGATAAGTTCATGAACACTTCTGAGTTGAATTCCTTGTTGAAGAGTACAATTGAGGAGCTTCTTGAAGAGGGAGAAACTTATGATTATGAGCATCCATTTGATTTGTCTAAAAAGCCTTTTGTAATAATGGTTGTGGGAGTTAATGGTGTTGGAAAGACAACAACAATTGGTAAGTTGGCATCAAGACTTCACGATTCCGGTTTAAAGGTGGTACTTGGTGCAGCTGATACTTTCAGGGCAGCTGCAGTTGAACAACTCTCGATATGGAGTGAACGTGCCGGTGTCCCGATAATAAAGCAGAAAATGGGTTCCGATCCAGCCTCTGTTGCTTTTGATGCTGTATCACATGCCAAAGCGGAGGGTGCGGATGTGGTTCTAATAGACACTGCAGGAAGGCTTCACAATAAGGTAAACCTTATGAATGAACTCTCCAAGATTAAGAAGGTGATGAAAAAAGTGGTAGTTGATGCTCCTCATGAAGTATTACTTGTGCTTGATGGTTCTACTGGTCAGAATGCTTATCAGCAGGCGCGCGAGTTTACAAAGGCAACTGATGTTACTTCTTTGGCTGTAACAAAACTTGATGGAACTGCAAAAGGTGGAGTTGTTATTGGTATTTCTGATCAATTGAAAATACCCGTGAAATTCATAGGAGTAGGAGAGAAAATTGAGGATCTCCAGGTTTTTAATAAAAAGGAGTTCGTAGCATCCCTATTTGAAACCTCCGGATTGAAATAGATTTCGTATTCATTTAAATAATTTTTCTAATGAAGATTTCTTATAACTGGCTTAAAAGATATTTAAAAACAGATTTATCTGTAGCTGAAGCAGAGGAGATTTTAACTGCAACAGGACTTGAGGTAGAATCAATGGAATATGTGGAGGAGATTCCGGGAGGATTGAAAGGAGTAGTTGTGGGTGAGGTTAAGGAGTGTAGAGCTCATCCTGATGCAGATAAACTGAGTGTTACAAAAGTTGATATTGGTGAAGGTGAACTATTGAATATCGTTTGTGGTGCTCCAAATGTTGCAGAGGGGCAAAAAGTCTTTGTTGCAACTGTGGGGACAATACTCTCTTTTTCTTCAGGAGAGACATTGAAAATAAAAAAATCAAAGATAAGAGGTGTGCAGAGTGTGGGTATGATTTGTGCTGAGGATGAATTGGGGTTGGGTGAATCGCATGACGGAATATTGGTATTGGACAAGGATGCTTCTGTAGGAGTGTCTGCCGCAAATTATTTAAAGCTTGAATCGGATGCGGTTTTTGAAATAGGTCTTACTCCCAATAGGATAGATGCTGCCTCCCACATTGGTGTTGCAAGAGATTTGTATGCATGGCTTAACTTCAATGAAAGGCCGACTGAGTTTTCAATTCCTGATACTTTTGCTTTTGATTCATTGAAGCAGAGTGGAGGTGATTCAATACCTGTTGATATTGAGGTAGAGGATATTTCGGGTGCTCCCAAGTATTACGGTATTACACTGGATAACATTAAAGTGGGGCCATCACCGAGATGGATGCAAAAAATTCTAAGAGTTATAGGTCTGAGACCTATCAATAATGTAGTTGATATCACAAACTTTATTCTGCATGAAACAGGACATCCTCTTCACGCTTTCGATCACGATAAGATATCGGGTAATAAAGTTATTGTCAGAAGGGCTAATGATGGTGAATCTTTTGTTACTCTGGACGGGGTTGAGAGGAAGCTCAGCAGAGAGGATTTGATGATATGTGACGAAAAGGGTCCTATGTGTATGGCAGGTATATTTGGTGGAGCTGATTCCGGTGTCACTGAAAAGACAACTTCTGTGTTTCTTGAGAGTGCCTATTTTGACCCTGTATCTATTAGAAAATCCTCTAAGAGACATGGACTTAAAACTGATGCCTCTTTCCGTTATGAACGAGGAGCTGATCCGGAAGCATTAACTTATGCATTGAAGAGAGCTGTTGAGTTGCTGTGTGAATGTGCAGGAGCCACAATTTCAGGAGATATTGTGATGAAAGAGGGTGGATCTTTGGTGAGATCTGTAGTGGATCTTGATTATGAAAGGATGGAGAAGATCATTGGAAAGGCTATTGGGGGGGAGAATATTCTTAATATACTCAAGTATCTTGACTACGAGATTACTGAAGAAGATGAACAAGGATGTGTTGTATCTGTACCTATGTACCGGGTTGATGTTACACGTGAGTGTGATGTGGTGGAAGATGTCCTGAGGATATATGGTTATAATAACATTGATTTGCCAAAAAGAATGAGCTCCTCTCTCTCTTCAGGCACTAAACCTGATCCTGCAAGAGTAAAGGATATTTCTGCTGATTTTCTGGTGAACAACGGATTTTATGAGACTATGAATAATTCTCTTACAAGGAGTGAATATTATAATGTGGTTACCTCATTCAGTAAGGATAATCTTGTGAGAGTTATGAATCCTCTCAGCTCGGACCTTAATTGTATGAGACAGACCTTGTTGTTTAATGGTCTTGAGGTTGTTGCACATAATGTAAACAGACAGCATAACAGATTGAAAATATTTGAATTTGGAAATGTTTATCACAAAGGAGATAACAATTCAGATGATGTAAGGAAAGTATACAGGCAAAAGAGTTTACTCTCATGTTTTGTGACAGGTCCCGATGAGTCTTTCTGGAAAGACAATCTCCGCGGAGCGTCCTATTTTGAGCTTAAAGGTTATGTTGAGGCCTTATTTAGAAGATTTGGGCTTGATATTATGGAGATGGATTATACACCTGCTCCCTCAGATCTTTTCTCGGAAGGTTTGACAATCCTGACAAAGGGGGGCAAAGAGCTTGCAGTAATGGGGAACTTAAAAAAGAAAATCCTCAAACAATTTGACATAAAACAGCCTGTTTATGCATCTGAAATTAATTGGGATCTTATGTTCAAATTAATCTCAAAGCAGAAAGTAAGTTATCGTGAACTTCCAAAATATCCTTCTGTAACAAGGGATCTGGCTCTGTTGCTTAACGAAGGAGTTTCTTATTCTGATATATACAAATGTGCTTTTTCTGCAGAGAAGAAACTACTTAAAAGAGTCGTATTATTTGATGTGTACAGGGGAGATAAGATTCCTGAAGGGAAAAAACAGTATGCCGTCAGTTTTACATTAAGAGATGATAACAAGACGCTTACAGATAAATATGTGGAGAAGGTTATGAATAAGCTTCTGGATGAGTTTTCTGTCAGGTTTGGAGCATCCCTCAGGTAAAGCTTTTAATTATATATAGCTTGATAGTTATATGGATATGAGAGATAGTGTGGCAAAAAAAGCAAGGAGTTTTCTTTCGTTGGTGAAATTCAGCCATACTGTTTTTGCGATGCCTTTTGCTTGTATCGGATTTGTGCTAGCATTGACTTATTCAGGGGGTATTCTTACATGGAATTTGATTGTTCCTGTAGTTGTTGCCATGGTGACGGCAAGGAATGCTGCAATGGCATATAATCGTTTAGCTGATAGAAAGATTGATTCACAAAACCCCAGAACTGCAAATAGGGAAATTCCAACAGGCAAATTGTCGGAAAAAGTAGTAATAGTTTTTATTTTAGTAAATATATTGCTTTTTATTTCAAGCACATGGTTTCTAAACTTCACCAGTTTTATGCTCTCTTTTCCAACACTTGTCGTGTTGCTTGGGTATAGCTATATGAAAAGATTCACTTCATTGAGCCACTATGTGTTGGGTGTTGCTCTTGCAATAGCCCCAAGTGGTGCATATATAGCCGTGGCCGGAGAACTAAATCTTTCTCCGGTTATTCTTTCTATTCTTGTTTTTCTTTGGGTTAGTGGATTTGATATAATTTACTCTCTTGCTGATGAGGATTTTGATAGGAAAAACTCCCTTCATTCTATACCAGGATTAAAAGGGAGACGAAGTGCATTGAAAATATCTGCTGCAGGACATATTTTGGTTTTGCCTTTTCTCATACTCTTTTTTTTTGAAGTAAATAGTATGTCAGAAGGACTTCTCGGATGGTCTTATATCACAGGTTCAATTTTATTTAGTGCCCTTTTATTTTGGCAACATTCCATTGTATCGACAAAAGATATCAGCAGGGTCAATTCCGCATTTTTTACTGCAAACGGTCTGGCATCCTTGCTCTTCGCTTTTTTTACTGTCGCGGACTTGTTATTCTAGCTTGTAAACTGGATATCTGTTTGAATTTAACTCCACATTTGCTCTCACTTTGTCCATGAAAAATTGAAGGATTGCCTTAGGATTGGAGGCAAATTCCTTGTCGTTCTTTTTCTTCATCTCAAATTCTTCTTTGAGTTCAGGATCATTTGCCATCAGCTCTCTTCCCTTCTCTTCCATGTATCCGAGTCTTATCCAGAATTCCGTGGGAGGCGCCACGAAAGAGTTGAAGAATCCCCAATAGATCAGAGAAGTGGATGATAAGGGCTCCAACATATGTGCAATTATCTTGATTTTTGGTTGTGAAGAGGTAATCACCACATCTCCTTTGCAGAGATCCACTCTTTCTGTTTGGGTGGTGTAATCTGTTTTGAGTGTAATTCTTCCCTCATAGGGTTTCTCTGACCATGCAGGATTATGAAAACGGTAGGTGATCAGCTCCATCGTGGTATCATTTTCTATCCTTGAATAATTGATCTTGTGCAAATCCAGCAGATTAATTGTTTCTGTTTGTTCCCTGCTTACAATATAGGCTTTGGGGAGGTCAATTTGATCTTGAGTATAGTAGGAGTTGACTATATCCATTTTGTAGGTTACCGGAGATTCTCTGTCTGCAAAGGTCCATTCAGTACCGCTTAAATCGCTGATTACTGTTTTAGTTTTCCAAGCAAGAAAGTCTGTTTTTGAAGTCTTTTCCATGTTGGGAGAACAGGACAGGGGTAACAATCCACTCTCTTTATAGATGTTTGCCGAGTGGAGATCTGTGTGCCTAATCTTCTCTTGAAGTTGGCTGCTGTGAGCTCCAATTATTTTCAGAGAGTGAAGCATTATTAAATAGGCTGCCTTTATTCTCTCTTTATAGGGTTTATATATATGATTCTCTACCAGAAGACCTATTCTGTTATTGGCGTATGCATAGCCATTGGAATATTGGGGAGTGAAAGTGGAGGGTATCAGCAAAGATGTGGAGTCTTTGTAGCTTGTGTATTCCAGATATGGGAAAACAGGGTATCCGGATTGTTCCATTTTAAGTATAAGTTCCTTTTCATACACTTCGCTACACCATTTACCGAGGGGCTTCGAGAGATATCCGCTTTTATCAAGACCGTAAGTAGTTACATATTGGAAATCAGCTCCATTAGTTACATGTATATCTATGAAAAGTTCAGGTAGCCAATTGTTGTATAACTTTAGAAGTGCCCTTGTTTCCGGAGCGTCAGCTTTTATGAAATCTCTGTTCATGTTGTATCGTTGAGCTGTGAACCTTGATCCAACTTCATCAGGCCCATTTTGGTTGATGCGGTAGTGTCTTCCGAAATCCTCGTGTCCGTCAGGATTTATTATTGGGATGAAGAGAAGTGATACACTGTCGAGTATTCCTGGATATTTGTTAAATATTGCTATATCTCTGATTAGCATAAGTCCGGCATCCTTTCCGTCGGGTTCACCTGCATGTATTGCGGCCTCTGCAAGGATAATACTTCTTCCGGCCTCTCTTATGGCCTGGGGTGAAGTATAGCCATCTTTGTCCAGTATAATAAGAGGAATATCTCTTCCCTGAGGAGTTGCTCCTATGCTTATAAGTGATATTTTAGGGGAAGATTGATTAAGAATCCTGCAATAATCAATTGTCTCTCTGTAACGGGGAGTTTTTTGAAAGTTGGTGGCTTCACAATAGGTGATGAACTTTGTATTGTCTGGTCTCTCAGTCGCAGCAGTGGCATATGAGGTGAATGATATGGCGGATGAGATTACGATTGAGAGAAGGATGCCATTAATTATGGTGATTTTCATTTTTCTGATATTTGTTTACGAAGTCAAATATACTAAAAAACGCAAACTCTTAATAAATAAAAGTTTGCGTTTGATTTACAGAGAATAGTATCTTTATTTACCTTCCGTATTTTGCCAGATCTCCCAACTCTTCCTCTATACGAAGGAGTTGGTTGTATTTTGCCATTCTGTCAGAGCGACTGAGTGACCCTGTTTTGATTTGTCCTGAGTTGGTTGCAACTGCTATGTCGGCAATTGTTGAATCTTCAGTCTCACCGGAACGGTGTGAAGTAACCGAAGTATATTTGTTCCTGTGAGCAAGTTCTATTGCATCCAAGGTCTCGGTGAGAGTACCTATTTGGTTTACTTTAATGAGAATTGAGTTTGCACACCCTGTATCTATTCCCTTTTTAAGGAACTGTACATTGGTTACAAAAAGGTCATCTCCAACAAGTTGTATTTTTGAGCCAAGCTCATCGGTAAGAAGTTTCCATCCATCCCAGTCCTGCTCATCCATCCCATCTTCTATTGAGTCTATAGGATATTTTGAGGCGAGCTCTTTGAGATATTCTACCTGTGCCTTGGCATCCCTTTTGGCTCCTTTCTCTCCTTCAAATTTGGAGTAGTCGTAGATGCCTTCACTATAGAATTCACTTGCAGCACAGTCAAGAGCAATGGTTATATCTTTTCCTGGCTCATAGCCTGCTTTCTTTATTGCTGCGATAATAGAGTCGAGAGCATCTTCAGTTCCTTCAAGAGCAGGAGCAAATCCCCCTTCGTCACCAACAGCAGTACTTAGGCCTCTGTCATGAAAAATTTTCTTGAGGTTATGGAATACTTCTGCACCCATTCTCAATGCTTCTTTGAATGAGGGAGCACCAACGGGACGAATCATGAATTCCTGGAATGCTATTGGGGCATCTGAATGAGACCCGCCATTGATAATGTTCATCATTGGTACAGGAAGAGTAGTTGCATTGGTGCCACCTATATAGCGATAAAGAGGTATTTGTAGGTAATCTGCTGCAGCTTTGGCTACTGCCAGTGAGACTCCCAGCATAGCGTTTGCTCCGAGGTTTGATTTAGTAGGGGTGCCATCCAATTCGATAAGGAATTTGTCGATTTGGGTTTGGTTGAGAGCACTCATACCCATAATTGCGGGAGCAATAACTTCGTTTACATTTTTGACTGCTTGTTGAACCCCTTTTCCCATATATCGGGATTTGTCTTCGTCTCTCAGTTCAAGAGCTTCGTTAACACCGGTTGATGCTCCAGATGGAACAGCAGCTCTTCCTGATGCTCCTGAGAGGAGTTCAATGTCAACTTCAATTGTGGGGTTTCCGCGGGAGTCAAGAATCTCGCGGGCGTGTACATTACAAATTTCCATGATAAAAATTTTTTTTATAGTTAATAAAAACAAATCGTTTGAATAGCTTAGTCTTTAAGCATATAGTCGATAGTGCTCACTACTCTTACTCTTTTAATGTGTGGAGTGTTTGCATCTCTGTCGCTTATAGAAAATTGTCCCTGATTCGCTCTTTTGATTTTTCCAAGTTTGCTATCTGAGTCTATTGCAAATTTTTGTGCAGATGCTCTTGCATTTTTAGTAGCCTCTTCAATCATCTCAGGTTTGATTTCGTTTAGCTTTGTGAAGAGATAGCTTGTAGGGTATTGGTAATCTTCTGCAATCAAGGCAATCCCTTTCTTGAGAAGCTCAGACTGGCTTGAAATTATATCCCTTACAAGAGGAACTTTTGATGAGTTAACAGTAATCACGCTGGTAATATTGTACCTGTAGGGAGAGGGCTCACTTCGATATCTTTCTGCATTCATGTCTATTATCTGGGGAGCAGATACAGAAATCTCTTCTCTGGATATCCCTTTGTTTAGAAGATATGAGATTATTACCTCGTTCTTTGTATTTATTGCATCGTACAGAGATGTGAGATTGTTGCCAATCTCTTTGTAAACTACAGGCCATATCACTTTATCTGCAGGGACCTCTTTCTCTGCAAGTCCTTTTACAGTTACAATTCTATCGTAGGCTTTGAATGTGCTTACTGAGCTTTTCATGAAGATTCCAAGCAGCAAAAAGCCAATCATTATGAATAAACCAAGAAAGGAGTGTTTGTGAGAACTTATTCTTTCCATATTTTGTTTAAATTTGTGGATTCTGATTATTCGAAGGGCAAAAATAAGAATCCTATTTGAATAATTGCCAAACTCAACACTAACAACAAATATCAAGCCATGAAAAATTTGATTAAACATTTACTAATAGCATTGTTATGCACGCTTGTTTCTATTCCTTTATACTCTCAGGAGGAGAGTAAGTTAAAAATTGTAAGAGGGAAGATTGATACTGTTTATTCTCCTGTACATTTTGTGGTGGGAGTTGCAGAAAAAGGATCCGAGGTTTTTGTCAATGATATGAAGGTCAAGCAATATTCAACCGGCTCTTTTGGTGCGGAATTAAATCTTGATCCCGGTGATAATCATATTGAGGTAAAGGTGTTGTCGGATGGATATGAGTATAAGGAGTTTTTCTCTGTATTTCTTTCTGAAAGAGCTGCGATGGATGAAGATGAAGTAGTAGGTAAATTTGCCCGTCCTGTAGTGATTTCAAAGAAGGGTGCCTATTTGAATTATGGTGCCGGTAATGACAGACTGGGAGGTGCCAAGATAAATTTTCTGGAAGAGGGGATTAAAATGGAACTTGCAGGTATGGAAGAAAATCTTTACAAAGTTAAGCTTTCTGAGAACAGGTATGCATATATTCCAATGGTATTTGCAGAGATGTTACCACTGGGCACAGAGCCTCCGTTTTCTCTTTCAAGTTCGTGGTCTGTAACTAATGACGGAGCAAGAGATGTGGTGAGGATTTCTCTACAGGAGAGACAACCATATATAATTAACAGGGAGTTGCATCCTAACAGATTGGTTGTAGATATTCATGGTGTTGCTTGTAATTCAAATTGGATTACCCAACATCTGGATCTAAAAACAATAGATTATGTTCATTTACAACAGAAAGAATCGGATGTTCTTTCTGTGATTATATATTTAAAGGAGAAATACAGCTGGGGTTACTCAGTTGAGTACAAAGGCAATTCTCTTGTTATTTCATTGAAAAATACTCCGGAAGTACTCTATTCAAAGGCAAGGTCGAAAGAGCCGTTCAAAGGCTTGTATATTGGTGTTGATGCAGGTCATGGTGGAGAATATTCAGGTGCAGTGAGTCCTTCAGGAATAAAAGAGAAGGATCTTAACCTGGATATGGCATTTGTTTTGAAGAATGAATTAGAAAAAAGAGGAGCTCGTGTGGTGTTGAGTAGAAGTGAGGATGTGAATGTTTCAATGAAAGAGAGGGCGGATCTCTTTAAAAATGAAAAGGTGGACCTGATGGTCTCCGTACATTGTAATGCAGGAGGCAATCCATTAGGAGAGATGGGGACTTCTACATATTACAGACATATTGAGTACCGGGAGTTAGCCGAAACACTATTAAGAAGATTGTTGGAGAAAGATGTCAGGAATTTTGGATTGGTTGGCAATTTTAAACTTTTCTTTAAATGCTCCTACAGAGTATCCTTCTGTTTTGGTTGAGACTCTTTTTATGAGCTCTCTTCCCGAAGAGGAGATGCTTGCGGACCCCGGATTCAGAAAGGAGATGATGCTTAAAGTTGTAAATGGTCTTGAGGATTATATTGATAATGTAAGACAGGATTTGAAGAAATAAATGGGATTTAAACTCTCTTCTACATATTCACCTACCGGCGATCAGCCTGAAGCTATTGAAATGCTTACCCGTCATATACGTGACGGAGTAGAGGCAGCTACCTTGCTTGGTGTAACAGGTTCAGGAAAAAACATTTACAATGGCAAATGTTATTCAGAATATGCAGCGTCCTGCGTTGATACTTAGTCATAATAAGACACTTGCAGCCCAGTTGTACGGAGAATTTAAATCTTTTTTCCCGGATAATGCTGTTGAATATTTTGTTTCCTATTACGATTATTATCAGCCGGAAGCCTATTTGCCTGTTACCGATACCTATATAGAGAAAGACTTGAGTATAAATGATGAGATTGAGAAACTAAGGCTTTCTGCATCAAGCGCTCTGCTCTCAGGAAGAAAAGATGTGATTGTGATTTCAAGTGTGTCATGCCTTTATGGAATAGGTAATCCGGATGATTTTCACTCCAATACCATTCATTTGAAAAGGGGAGATATGGTGTCCAGGAGAAAATTGTTGTATTCCCTTGTAGATAGCTTGTATTCAAGAAATGAGAATGAATTTAAAAGAGGTGTTTTTAGGGTGAAGGGTGATACAGTGGATATTTATCCCGCTTATTCAGACACTGCAGTAAAGGTTATTTTTTTTGGGGATGAAATTGAATCTGTTGAGCTCTTTGATCCCATTTCAAGTGCTTTTATTGAGGAGGTGGATGAGTTGAATATATATCCGGCCAATATTTTTGTAACAACTAAAGAGAGGATGGCAAAGGCAATTGTGCAGATACAGGATGATTTGCTCAAGCAAACAGATTACTTTTATGAAATCGGCAAGAGTTCTGAGGCTAAAAGGTTGAAGCAGCGTGTTGAGTATGATATAGAGATGATTAAGGAATTAGGATATTGTCCCGGAATTGAGAACTATTCCAGATATTTTGACGGGAGAAATCCGGGAACGAGGCCTTTCTGTCTTATTGATTATTTTCCTGATGATTTCATTACTTTTATTGATGAGAGTCATGTTACTATACCTCAGGTGAGAGCCATGTATGGAGGGGATAGGTCACGTAAGGAGACATTGATTGATTATGGCTTTCGTCTTCCAGCAGCTGCAGATAACAGACCCCTTAAGTTTGACGAATTTGAACGGATTTTAGGGCAGAGAGTATTTGTGAGTGCCACTCCGGCTGACTATGAGTTAGATGTATCACAAGGTCTAATAGTAGAGCAGGTGGTACGTCCCACAGGTTTGCTTGACCCTCCAATTGATGTGAGACCGACCAAGAATCAGATTGATGATTTGCTTGAAGAGATAAGGTTGAGAACAGAAAAGGATGAGAGGGTGCTGGTTACTACTTTAACAAAGAGGATGGCAGAGGAGCTGGACAAGTACTTGTCTTCTGTAGAGGTAAGGTGCAGATATATTCATTCAGATGTAGATACCCTAGAGAGGGTAGAGATACTGGAGGATTTTCAGATGGGCAGGTTTGATGTACTCATTGGTGTCAACTTGTTGAGAGAGGGATTAGACCTTCCCCAGGTCTCTCTTGTTGCTATTCTGGACGCAGATAAAGAGGGTTTTCTAAGAAGTGAGCGTTCTTTGACACAGACGGCAGGACGTGCTGCAAGAAATGTGGACGGCAAGGTGATAATGTATGCCGATACAATCACCAGATCTATGAGGAGCACGATTGATGAAACCGAAAGAAGAAGAAAGAAACAAATGGATTATAATCTCCGGAATAATATCATTCCGCGTCAAATTGTCAGGCTCTCAAAAAATTTATTGGGGAAAAAGAATTATATAGAAGTTGAGGAGGAAAATCCTTTGTTGTCAGATCCTGTAGTTGCTCATTTTAATCCGGATCAGATAAGTAAAGCTGTCAATACAGCCAGATTGAAGATGGAGAAAGCAGCTTCTGAGCTTGACTTCATGAGAGCTGCAAAATTCAGGGATGAGATGAATGCATTAAAGAAATTGTTGAAAAATTGAAGAGGATATGTTTACTTCCAAAATGAATAAGATAATCAGTTCTTCTCCTGCAGATGAGGTGGATGTTCTTGAGAGATCCCGGAAGATTACCTATGAAGTTCTTTCAGAGAAAAAAAGAAGTGACGGATCTCCTTTTATGAATCATGTTGAGGCTGTTTCTGAGATTATTTGTGCCAGGATAGGGCTCAAACTGCCGGCTGTATCTGCTTTTATGCTGCATGAGGCGTCAAGGGAAGATAATGATGTGCTTGAAAGCATCAGGAAAGATTTTCCCGAAGAGGTTGTTGAAATGTCTCGTAGTCTAAATAAGATATCTGAGATAAAGCCAAAGGATACAGGACTGCAGGCTGAAAATTACAGGAAGCTTATTGTGAGCTATTCCGGTGATCCCAGAGTAACTCTTATAAAACTTGCAGACAGACTCGAAATCATGAGGAGTCTGGATATTTTTACCAAATCAAAACAAATCAAGAAAGCCACAGAAACACTGTTGTTATATGCTCCTTTGGCTCATCAACTTGGGCTCTATAATATTAAAAGTGAGATGGAGGACCTCTCCTTCAGGTATACAGATCCTGAACATTACAGGTTGATTAGTAATAAACTCAAGGCTGGTGAACAGGAGAGGAAGAGACTTACCGACCTTTTCGTCAAACCGATAGAGATGGGACTGAAGAGGGCTCATATCAAATATACTCTTAAGAGTCGTACTAAGACAGCCTATTCTATTTTCAAGAAGATGCAGAAACAGCAGATTCCTTTCGAAGCTGTGGCAGATGTATTTGCAATAAGAATTATTATTGATGCTCCTTCGGATAATGAAATAGAGAAGGAGTTGTGTTGGAAGGTTTATTCAATTGTAACTGAAAATTATACTCCAGATACCAGTCGTTTAAGGGATTGGATTACAGTTCCTAAGAATAACGGGTATGAGTCTTTGCACACAACAGTAAGCACTAAGGATGGTAATGTGGTTGAGGTACAGATAAGGACAGCCCGTATGGATGATATTGCCGAGAATGGATATGCATCGCACTGGTCTTATAAGGGAGTGAGGAGTGAGCAGGGATTGGCATCCTGGTTGAATGGAGTCAAAAAACTTCTTGAAACAGGGAATATAAGAGAGGGCCACAAGGATGTAGAGCTTTCTTTGGATGAGATTTTTGTATTTACTCCTGACGGGGATTTGAGACGATTGTCCGGAGGTTCTTCTGTTTTGGATTTTGCATTTGATATCCATACTAATTTGGGTGTTAAATGTTCGGGAGCAAAGGTGAATGGTAAACCAGCCTCCATAAGGGAGAGTTTGAAGACAGGGGATGTTGTGGAGATACTAAGTTCCAGGAATCAAAAACCTACAAGGGACTGGCTCAATTATGTGGTGACTTCGAAAGCAAGGGCTCGCATTAAGCAAAAATTGAAGGAAGAAGAGGGTAAGCGTGCTCTCGAGGGCAGAGAGTTGTTGGAGAGAAGAGTAAGTAACTGGAAAATTCCTTTCGGAGAGGATATTGTGGTGTTCCTTCTTAAACATTACAAGTATAAAACAGCAAGTGAGTTCTATACTTCTCTTGCCAATGAGGAGATAGATATTTCAGAGGTTAAGTCTGTATTACAAAAAAGAGATGAGCCGGATAGTGCAGAGATAAAGGAAGATGTTTTTTCTTTTTCATCAAAAGGAGTGTCAGATAAATCATTGCAAGGATCTGACTATTTAGTTATTGACAATAACTTGAATAATGTCGGTTTTAAACTTGCTAAATGCTGTAACCCAATTATGGGAGATGATGTTTTTGGCTTCGTTACAATACGGGAGGGGATAAAAATTCACAGGATGACATGTCCCAATGCTGCAAGACTCATTGAGAATTTTCCTTACCGGATACAAAAGGTAAAGTGGCGTCAGGATATTTCAGGAGGCAGTTTTCAGGCTTCCTTAAAGGTAAGTGGATATGGTGATGCTGCGACAGGTCAACAGATAATGGGGATAATTAATACTCTGGGACTCTCCTTGAGAAATTTCTCTATCTCCGATGACAAAGGTAAGTTGGATGCAAGGCTAAAGGTTGCAGTTTCTAATAATCAGCAGTTGGATAAATTAATATTCAATATTAAAAAATTGAAGGGTGTGAAATCGGTTAACAGGATATCCCATGTCTGAAAATATAGTTGTAAGAGGTGCGAGGCTTAATAACCTGAAGAATATTGACGTTGAGATTCCAAGAGATAAGTTTACTGTGATTACCGGGATATCAGGATCAGGTAAATCCACTCTTGCTTTCGATACCATATTTGCGGAAGGGCAGAGACGCTTTGTTGAGAGTGTATCATCTTTTGCAAGGCAGTTTCTTGGCCGTATGTCCAAACCTGATGCGGATGAGATAAAGGGTATTCCTCCTGCTATCGCTATAGAGCAGAAGGTCAATACAAGTAATCCCAGGTCTACAGTAGGAACCTCCACGGAGATTTATGAATATCTTAGACTTCTGTATGCTAAAATTGGAAAGACTTACTCTCCGGTGAGCGGGGAGGAGGTGAAAAGAGATACAGTTGAGGATGTTGTAAAATATGTGGAATCATTGGATACAGGTATTTCAGTTTTTATTCTTTCTCCACTTGAAAAAGGTCATTCCGACACTTTTATTGAGAATCTATTGTCATTGAAGGATAGTGGATTTTCCAGGGTATGGTCCCGTAGTGGAGTAGAGCGGATAGATTCTTTACTTTCTGGCGGAAAAGGTCAAGAGAATGAGTACTATGTTTTAGTTGACAGGCTTATTAATGATGGATCCGAGGATACACTAAGCAGACTATTTGATTCTGTCTCATCTGCAATTTCCCTTAATAAAGGGGGCACTTCTGCCAAAGACAGTGTCGCTGTAATGAGTGGTAATAGTGATAAGTTAGCAATGTTTTCTACCTATTTCGAAAGGGACGGTATTATATTTGAAGAGCCTACAGAGAATTTGTTCAGCTATAACAATCCTTTGGGAGCATGTCCTTTATGCTCTGGTTACGGAAAGATTATAGGAGTCGATGAAGATCTTGTGATACCTGATAAATCATTGAGCGTTTATGAAGAGGCTGTAGCATGTTGGAGAGGAAACATCATGAAACATTTCTACAGTGAGTTGATAGATAATGCACATAAGTTTGATTTTCCATTACATACTCCTTACAAGGATCTTAGTAGTGAGAATAGAGCTCTTTTATGGCATGGAAACAAATATTTTACTGGGATAGACAGGTTTTTTGAAATTATTGAGAAAAACAAGTATAAGATACAATATCGTTATATGTTGAGCAGATATTCAGGAAAGACGAGATGTCCCGAATGCAATGGTGCAAGATTGAGGAAAGAGGCCCTGTATGTAAAGGTGGAAGGAAAGAATATTGCACAACTTATGGATATGAGTATAGAAGAGCTCTATGACTTTCTATCTGTTCTGAAGCTTGATTGGTATCGGGACAAGGTTTCTGAACGTATACTAAGAGAAATCACGTCACGTTTGTCTTACATGATAGATGTGGGTTTGCCTTATTTGACACTAAACCGACCATCTAATACTCTTAGTGGGGGAGAGAGTCAAAGGATTAATTTGGTCCGATCTATAGGGAGCAGTCTAGTGGGTTCTCTGTATATATTGGATGAACCCAGTATTGGACTACATCCCAGGGATACTGCGAAATTGATTGATGTATTATTTAAATTGAGAGATTTGGGTAATACATTGATTGTTGTTGAGCATGACGAGGAGATAATGAGAAAGGCGGATATGATTCTGGATATAGGACCTTACGCAGGTAGAAGTGGTGGAGAACTTGTGTTAAAAGGTACACCGGGTGAGATAGAGGAAATGTCACCTGACAAGATATCAAATAGTTTAACTGCCAAATACCTGAGGGGTGAAAAACATATAAAGGTTCCCGGCTTCAGAAGATCATGGAGCACATCTGTGTTAGTGAAGGGAGCGGCTGAGAATAATTTGCAAAATATTGATGTTGAATTTCCTTTAAGAGTTTTTACTGCAATAACCGGAGTTAGTGGCTCTGGCAAATCTACTCTTGTAAGGGATATTTTCTATCCTGCCCTCAAAAGAGAAATTAGCCAGTTCGGGGAGAAGCCCGGTATCTTTTCAACCATAACGGGTGATATATCCAAGATATCATCAATTGAGTATATTGATCAGAATCCTATAGGGAAATCATCCAGATCCAATCCGGCAACATATTTGAAGGTTTATGATGAGATAAGAAGGTTGTTTTCCGAACAACCTTATGCAAAAGTAAATAAGTACGGACATTCACATTTTTCATTTAATATTGATGGAGGCAGATGCCCGGAGTGCTTGGGAGAGGGTTTCATAAATATTGAGATGCAGTTTATGGCAGATGTTAAGATGGTTTGTGAATCATGTGGAGGGAAACGATTTAAACCAGATATCTTGGAGGTGAAGTATAAAGGAAAAAATATAAATGACGTATTGAATATGAGTGTGAATGAAGCTATTGATTTCTTCTCTTCTCAGAAAGATGATATTGCGCTTCGGATTGCCCGTAAATTGATGCCTCTCAAGGAAGTGGGGTTATCTTATGTGATGTTGGGGCAAAATAGCAGCACACTATCCGGAGGAGAAAGTCAAAGGGTGAAACTTGCCTCTTTTTTATCCAGGGATGCTGGCAATGAATCTATTCTATTTATTTTTGATGAGCCGACAACAGGATTACATTTCTATGATATAAGTAAATTGATGGATGCATTTAATTCTTTGATATCCAGAGGACATACTGTTGTTGTGGTAGAGCATAATATGGATGTGGTGAAGAGTGCGGACTGGGTGATTGACCTTGGTCCTGAAGGGGGCAAAAACGGTGGAAAAGTAGTTTTTGCCGGAACTCCCGAGGATATGGTAGTTCATAGTGAGAGTTACACTTCAAAAGCTTTACGTTCCTATCTTAATCTATGACATGGATATTATTTATTTGAAGTTATCTACATCATCTCTCTAATGAAATTGAATATAAGTTTTGTTCTTGTTATGAGAGCTTTGTAATCAATAAAATAATGCTCGTCCGTTGGCTTGTAGGTGTGCATGTGGATTCCGGAAGTGAACATTATGGATGGAATTCCTGCCCGGGATAGATTGTAATGGTCGGATGTTGTGAAGAAGAGCTCATAGAATGCGGGGCTATTATAAAAAGAGTGGTCTATATCTATCTCTAGGGAGTTTAGATAGTTTACAAAATCGAGTTTCCTTCTTGTCGTTTCCCTTATATGTTTGTCTGCTACATACAGGATATAATTGTGAGAATCTCCCGGAGGAGCAAAAGTGCAACCTATCTGATCGATATTTATGTTTAATTTTATAGATGAGGTTGGTACGGGGAGATTTGCGGTGAAGTGTTTTGACCCGGCCATATTACTTTCTTTTGCATCATACAACGCGAAAATGATATTAATTTTGGGCCCTTCACGCTTATATCTCATTTTTGAAAACCAATCTGCAATGGTAAGCAGTGATGTAACTCCCGAAGCGTTGTCGTCAGCTCCATTATATATTCTTCCCCCCAGTATTCCCAAGTGATCGTAATGTGCCGATACTACTATATATTTATCTGAATAATACAAAGAGGGCAGAACTCCTATGACATTTCTTCCTATGACACTGTCTTTATGGTATGTTGATTCAGCAATGCGGAAGCTTTGTGTGTAGCTTTTTGAGTAGAATGGTTGAATGCCCATCTCCCTGAGCCTGTGGACAAGGTAGGAGCGAACAATCATATTTCCGTTACTGCCGGTTACTCTGCCTCTGGTGAGGTCATGAGAAATGAAAGAGAGAGTGTTTTTGATTTCTGTCGTGTCAACGGAAGTTTTATCGGTGTATTGTGCTCCGTTTATATTCAACAGAAAGAAGAGAAGAGTAAATAAAAACATCTATATTTTTTTATATTTGTCAAAAATAGTGGTTTTGGCAGTAATAATAAAAAAAGATAGTTTATTAATCTGCCTTAATAATTTGATGGTATATGAACTCATTCTTTTTCAACAAGATATTATTGCCTTTTATTTTCCTGTTAGTTTCCCTGACTAGCTTAAGGGCTCAGTATGATACTCAGCAATTTTTTTTCAGGGGTAGACAGTCTCTTATTGAAGGTAAGTATGCTGAATCGATTGAGCATTTCAATTTGCTGATAAGGATTGACACAACTTTGCATGAAGCCTACTTTTTTAGGGGGATTGCCAAATATAATCTTGGAGATTTCTATGGCGCTCAGTCGGATTTTGACAAAACACTATCAATTAATCCTATTTATACTCCTGCTTACCACTATAGAGCAATAACTCACAGCAGGATAGGTAAGTATGATCTTGCAATCAAAGATTTGGAGGAGGCGGTCGATCTTCGGCCGGATTATACAGGATTGTATTTCAGCAGAGGAGTGACTTATTTTCTCTCCCAACAGTTTGATAAAGCTGTGGAGGATTTCAATAAGTTTTTGAGAAGAGAACCTCGTGAAGCAGATGCCTATCTTAACAGGGGAGCAAGTTATCTTTTCCTGGGAGATACTTTGAAAGCTATTGAAGATTACTCCACTGCTATTTCTCTGGACAGGTTTAAGCCAGAAGGATATATCAGAAGATCAAGGATCTATACAATGCAGGGCAAGACTGATTCTGCACTGATAGATCTCAACAGTGCATTACGGTATGATTCCACAAATACATTTGCTTTGTTTAATCGTGCTCTGGTGTTGTATGAACGAAAAAAGATAAATGAAGCTCTCAGTGATTTGGAAAAAGTTCTGGAACTCGATCCCGGTAATTCACTTTCGCTCTATAACAGGGCTTTGATAAGATCACAAATAGGAGATTATAACAACGCTCTTGAAGATTACGACAGAGTGATTGAGATAAATCCAAATAATGTATTAGCATATTATAACAGGGCTGCTGTTTTTATTGAGTTGGGTCGTTTCAGGGATGCAATGGAAGATTATTCCCTGGCAATAAATCTCTATCCTGATTTTGCCAATGCCTATATGAATCGTTCTTATGTTAAAAATCAGATGGGGCAGTTTACATCTGCAAAACGAGATTATGAGATTGCAAAAGATAAGGTAAGAAAATATAGAGAAAGGGAAAATGATTCTTCATATATGGCTTCTTTAGCAGATACTTCTGCTAAGTTTGACAGACTTATTGCTCTTGATACCGATTTTGCAAAAAGGGATTTCAATGACGAACTTCTTCAGTACAGAGATATTGATATTAGGTTAAAGCCATTATATAAGTTCAGAATAAAGGAGGAGCAGTATCAATATTCGGCTTTGGACAAGAGATACAGGGAGGAGAGATTGGATGAGTTTGTTGAAATGCTGGGGATACCAGTTTCATTGTTAGTTGATTCTGACAACTTACCGGAGGGTAGAGAGTTTATCCTTCTTGATAGCCTTAATAAATTGCTGGAAATTAGGAAGGATGAGTACTCTTTGTTTGCCAAAGCTTTGATTGAGACTGACAGAAATCAGTTTAATACAGCATTGGAATGCTATAATCAGGCTATTGACCTTAATCCTGATGAGGCATATTACTATCTTAACAGAGGGGCATTGCAGTCTGAAATGATTGATTTCATATCCTCGATAGAGAGTAATGTACAGGTGTTGACACTGGATGATTCAGGAGCCACAAGAGCCAGGGTGAAAGATTCTGATTACGGAAGTTACGATTATACAGCTGCTATTCACGATATGAAGAGAGCTGTTGAGCTTAATCCAGGAATGCCATACATATACTATAATCTTGGTAATCTTTACACTCTTTCGGGAGATCTACCTGAGGCAATCTCACAATATTCTCGTGCTCTGGATATTTATCCGGGTCTTTCTGAGGCCTATTACAACAGGGGATTAGTGCAAATTTACCTGAGGGATAATGAGAAGGGATGTTTCGATATGAGCAAGGCCGGTGAGTTGGGTATTGAAGAGGCTTATAAAGTGATAAGTAAGTATTGTGTAAGTGATGATAATTAGCATATTTATTTCCTCAGGCGGGAAGTGGATCTAACAAGTGCCTCATCTCTTGCAATATATCTCATTGCTGTGAAGACCAAAATTGCAGAAACTACAGGAAAAACAGAACTTATAGTAAATGCTGTTCCTTCCGGACGGTTGAAAAACATCCAAAAAATCCATCCTTGCAAACCCAGAAGAATCACAGAGGATATGATGCAAAGTCTTATCTGGAGAGGTCTGTGCCTGTAAAAAAAAATGGACAAGAATGAAATAAGGAAGGTTACAGCTATCATTATCAATATTACCGGAATATTTGAAAAGTTGATAGTTTCAGTTTGAGAATATGCCATTTTTGAGAAAAACATGGAAAAAAGCAATGCCGAAGCTGCAAGTAAAAATAGTGTCTGAACTCTCTGTATCATGTGGTTTGATTTTTGTGCAAAATTATAAAACAAATGGCTAAATTTGTAATTAAATATTGATATTATGGCTGCAATAGGATCATCTGAATTGATTATTAATAGTGACGGCTCTGTTTTTCACCTACATATTAAACCAGGTCAACTGGCCGAAAATGTTATTTTGGTGGGAGATCCGGGTAGGGTAAGACTCGTATCATCTTTTTTTGATGCTATAGTAGCAGAAGGGGCGTCAAGAGAGTTTGTATGGGTCACCGGTGTATATCGTAAGAAAAATTTTACAGTTCTTTCTACCGGGATAGGTACCGACAATATTGATATAGTGATGAATGAATTGGACGCTCTGGTGAATATCGATTTTGAGACCATGAAGCCTAAAAGAGAACTCACATCCCTGAATATTGTCAGAATAGGAACTTCTGGTGCAATTCAGCCTGATATACCTCTCGGTTCTTATGTTTTGTCACACTATTCTATAGGTTGTGACGGTTTGCTGAATTGGTATTCGTCAAGAGATATGGTCACCAGAAAAGATATGGAAGATGAGTTTCTTAAACAGACAAAGTGGCCGGGGATTTTACCTAAACCCTATTTTGCATCTGCCAGTCCTTTATTGACAGAGGCTTTGAAGGATTTCACGGTAGCCGGAGTGACTATTTCTGCGTCCGGGTTTTATGCTCCTCAGGGAAGGGTATTGAGATTGCCTCTTTATATTCCTGATATGATTGAGAGGCTTGAGAATTTTGAATATCAAGGGTGGAGGATTACAAATTTCGAGATGGAGGGCTCTGCCATTGCAGGACTCTCTGCTTTGTTAGGACATAATGCAGCTACTGTGTGTTGTATAATTGCCAACAGACATTTTAAAGAGAGTGAGCCTGATTATACTCCATATATAGAAAAATTGATTAAAAAGACATTGGAGAGATTATGAAAGAAGATACAGAACTTATTTCTATGCTTTACCTGATGGGAGACCCTGATGTTGTGGTTAGGGAGGCCGTGAGAAGTAAGCTTGTGGAGATAGGTGATACGGCAGTTGATTATCTGGAGAATTATATTTCCAGATCAACAGGTAGAGAGAGAAGTAATGAATATGCAGATTTTCTTACAAAAGTGAAGAGTGATATTGCAAGGAATAAACTGGCAAGAGTGTTGAAGGAGCCTGAACCTGTTCTGTATCTTGGTTTTTTTTACATTACTAAAGTTGCAGATCCCAATGTAGACGAGGTTCTCTTTTCTCAATCATTAACAGATCTCGTTCAGGAATTTTCTTCTGAGTTATCTGAGAAGAAGACAGCTGTTGAGAATATTGAAATTTTCAACTATATTTTTTTCAAGCGGTATGGATTCCATCATTCAGATATACGTATGACTCAACTTGAGCAAGCTCTTGTAGATAGGGTTTTGTTATCGCGAGGAGGAAATCCTGTTTCTGTTACTTTGCTCTACTTCTTATTGGCTCAGGCTGTTGGTCTTCCTGTTTTTCCGCTTTGTTTCCCGGGTGGATTTGTTCCTGTCTATCTCGACAAGTCCGGGGAAATATTATTTTATCTAAATATCTTCAAAAAAGGGAATATTTTTTTTGAAAACACCTTGAAACTCTTTTTTGATGAGATAGGGATTCCTTACAATCAGGATGAATTAAGGGTGGAGCAGGAGAGGGCATTGCTTTCAATATATGCAGAGCTGCTTGTTTTTGTCTCCAGAAATGAAGAGAATAATGAGGTGGTAGATAGGTTAGAAGAGATAGTGGGGATGATGGGAGGCAGAAGGTATCTTTAAGAAAAAACCTCCATAATCCGATAAGATCACAGAGGTCGAAGTTAAGTAATAGGTTAAGTAATGACTAACAGTAGACAAATATAATAATATTTTTTAATTATTGAATACAAATTTATTTATCACAAAAAGGTTGTGGGGTGGTAAAGAGTCCGGAAAAGGATTCTCTGCGGTGAGCAGTATTATTGCTTCCCTCTCAGTGGCTATCAGTGCCCTGGTGATTGTTCTTGCTGTTTTTATTTCAGACGGCTTCAAACATGAAATAAAGATGAAGGCTTCCGGGTTTTCCGGTGAGATACTTTTGCACAGTCCAGGTGTGGATATAACGACAAGTGTATATCCTGTTCCCTCATTTCCTTTTTTCTTTGATTCATTGAAAAGTTTTAGAGAGGTCAGGAGTCTTTCTCCGTATGTCTACAGGTCGGCAATAGTCAAGAATAACGAAGAGATACAGGGCGTTATGATTAAGGGCGTAGATTCTTTGTATAACTGGGAGTTTTTTTCTTCAGTACTTGTTGAAGGAGAGTTGCCGAATCAAGGTCAGGTTAATGGAGGTAATCCGGAAATCCTCATCTCTTCAAGACTCTCGGATTTGTTGGGATATGTTTTGGGAGATGTTATTGTTACATACTTTATTGATGACGGGGTAAAGGTGAGAAAGTTCAAGATATCCGGCATTTACAATGCTCGTCTTGAAGATATTGATATGACTTTGTTGGTTACAGAAGCTTCTGTAATCAGGAAACTGAACGGGTGGAGTGACGATTTCTCTTCAGGACTGGAGGTTAAACTAAACGATGGGGCTTCTCTTTCTCTTGTTGCAGATAAGATTGAATCACTGATCGAAAATGATAAGGGAGATTATTCTTATTTTGTGACAAAAGTGAGTGATTTGTTTCCTCACCTTTTTGACTGGCTGGTACTTCTTGATTTCAATGTTATAATTGTCATGATACTGATGATTGCAGTAGCCGGATTCAACATGATATCGGGATTATTAATACTTCTTTTTGAGAGGATTTCCATGATTGGTGTATTGAAAGCTCTTGGAATGAGAGACAGATCAATTCACAAGATATTCATGACAAGAGCTATGGTATTGGTATTGACCGGCATGGTTGTAGGCAATATTATGGCTTATATTATTGCATTTGTTCAATATAAATGGCAAGTAATACCTCTTGATCCGACCAATTATTTTGTTGATCATGTTCCAATCTCTCCAAGCTTTATCAAAATCATGTTTTTTAATTTTGCTGCTTTTGGAGTAATTTTTTTGTTGTTATTGATACCTTCAATGTTTATTTCCAGAGTCAGTCCGGAAAAAACATTAAAGGTCAAGTAACGGGTTATTTTTTTACAAGGACTTTATAGTTCTCATAACGATTGATTATCTGATCTACATAGTTTATAGTCTCTGTTCCTTTGAACCTGCCATGTCTTAGCAAATCGTCAGGAAGGCTATCTTTATGGTTCATATATGGAATAACTGTCTTGAGGCTGTCCCAGTTATTTCTGTTAACATTTTTGTACTCTGCAACATTTCGTATGTCCCTTACCCTGCCTTCCCCTGCATTATATGAGGCAAGTATCAGTTTGATCTTGTTCAGAGAGTCTATTTCGGGATTATTGTAAAGAGTTGAAAGACGCTTTATAAATAAAGTCCCTGCCTTGATGTTTTCTTCAGGGTCATATAGATTATCAATACCAAAGCTGCCCGCAGTTGAAGGAAGGAGTTGCATTAGACCAAGAGCATTTCTGTGTGACCTTGCACTTATGGAAAATTTGGATTCCTGGTAAACCAGAGAGGCAAGAAGTCTCCAGTCCCATCCGATAGTGCCTGCATACTCCTTTATTATATGATCATATGGAGAGAGAACATATACCTGACCATGAGGGTAAGATACTTTACGGTATCGGCTGTAGTATTTATAGTTGAGTCTTTCGTAGTCCTTGGTTTGGCTGAAGTAGCCGAACCATCTGTTCATACTGCGAAGGATATCATAGTTGTTCTTTGTTACTACCCATAATTGATTCTTGTCCCGTAGCTGGTGACTGGTAATAATCTTATCGGAATATTCAGAAGGGATTGTATCCTTTTTAGTGTCAATTACAAGGATGTCTGTATTTCCTTCAATAAGTTCTTCCCATAAATTTCGATCATGAACCGGAGCTACTGTTACTTTACAGTTGTAGTGTTGTCCAAAGCGGTTAAGTAGTTCAAAGTGGAACCCGGCAGCATCTCCTTTCTTAAGATAGATACCTCCGTCTGTGTTTACAAGTGCGTAAATCTCTTTTCCACTAATGAGCCTTAACGATGCTTCTTCTTCTGAATTGATGTCAGAAGAGGAGAGTACCGGATGAATAAGGATTAATGAAAAAGCGATTAAAATTTTGAATATTGGCCTCATAGGCATTTAATTATTTTACGTAAAAAGGCCAGTGTATCCCAAATTGGATAGCAGTTTCAGGCCTAATGTAATTGTGAGCGGAAAAATAATCGCCGTCGGGCCAGCCCTGGGTAGTATTAAGATATTTCACAAAGATACTCGCTCGTTTCCATTGGAGGTTAACGAAAGCATCAATATAGGGATAGTTGCCTATTTCCCTGTCGTTTTGGTTATGAAATATCCCCAGCGCGGGGTTGTAAGCTTGTGCAAAATATGGGGTATTGTATCTTATGTCTGCCCCAAATTGTGCGGTAAGAACGTTTTTTACAAGTTCAAACTGCATATAATATCTAATGTTTGCGCTTATTTCCGGCAGCGGAATGATCTCTTTATTAGAGCTCATTTGTAGAAGTAACCTGTTTTCCAGGTGTAGGAAACCAAATTTGAAGTTTTTCTGAAGAGAAGTTGCAAATATGCTCACATTACCTTTGTGTTGTGAGGCATATCCCTGCATACCGTAGTAGACAGGATCATTTATTATCGCGTACGCAGCTTCGATATTCAGCTTATAATCAGGAATATCAAGAGTTCCCTTAAATGTGGTTTCGGTTATATTGTTGAAATTATTTTCCCATTGAAAATGGTTGGAGTAGTATGACTGACTGAACCATGATGGTTTTCTGTTTGAGAATTTAACTCTTCCGGTAAGGTGGATTCCTTTTTCCACAGGATAAACTGAAAACCTTATTTTACCATCTATTGATGTATTGTTGGCATAGTATCCGGTCAAATCATATTTGGCGTTAGCATTCCATGATAAATATTTTTTTAGTTTTCCTTCGGCTCCGAAGTAAACAAATGTATTATTGTATTTTTGGTTTGAAGACCCGTGGATATAATCATCAGGCTTAAAATTGTAAACAGACATTAATTGATGTCCCAGTCCGGCATCAATCCTGGAAATTATAGCCTCTTTTGCCCACGGTTGTATTCTTATAAATCCTTTGTTTTCAAGTATAGATGTTCTTACTGAATCTCTGCTGTGAGTGGGGGAGATAAGAAAAATATTGTTGTAGAATTCACGTTCACTTATGTTTGAAAGTTCAATTTCATCAGTGTATTTTTTTGTGTATGTGGTGTATTCAAATGTATGTCCAAAGTATGTGATTGTACCCTCTCCAGGGGCAAGAGTATCTCCGGAAGACCATTTGACAGGAATACCGTAAGAGTGTGTGAGAAAGAAGGTGTTGCGTTTAAGTTGGTTGTCGGCAGATTGGAGATGGTATTGAAGGTCTTTGGAGTCTTCCGTGGTGGTATCCAAAACCATTTTGTCGTCTACTATACCTCCATTTTCCTGTCTTTTTATGCCTTGATAAATGTATCCGGAGTGCATTACATATCTTTTACCTATATAATTAGTTGTCAGGGTGAGATTTCGGTTGTCTGTAACCTCTCGTCCCAACAGCCCGTTGCCTCCGAATCTACGATATGTAAAATTGAAGTTGAAAGAGGGTGAAAGATTTTGTGTGTGCATTATTTTTATATTGCTCTCTTCCTTATCTCTGTTTGCAAAGAGTGTACCCCAATAGGCCAATTCAGTATAGGGAGATTTTACATTGTAGAATGGAACATTATCTTTTGTGTGGCTATATATAAGGTATGGTTCGAATTGCTCGAAATCAGGTGAGGATCTTCTTTTGAAGAAGTTAATGCTTTTGGCTGCAGAGCCTGATACTCCCAGATATGTTGCATCAATGTCTTCCCGGGTGAAGGGATATATATAGAAGTTCTCATTGAATGTTGTGTCGGGATTTAACATCTCAATACTATTAAACAGACTATTGTGTTTCCATCTTATAAGTCTTTTGTATTTGAGGCTGTCTTCAAGTATGTATGTTTCAAGTATTCTGGGCTGAGACCATCTTATACTGTCTTTTATTTCTTTAATACTGTCTTTCTCTTTTTTTCTACGATCTTTTTCCCTGTACTTGAGTTCTTTTTCCAATGCTCTTGCCTCTTTACGGCTTAGAGTATCCTGCACTGACAGGTTAAGAGTATCCTGCACTGACAGGTTAAGAGTATCCTGCACTGACAGGTTAAGAGTATCCTGCACTGACGATGTTGACTCTTGTGCACTGGTGATATGTGGTATTAGATATAAGAGCACTGTGACTGTTGTAGCCACAATGCTCATCTTATCATTAATCAGTTTGTGCATGAGTTTGCTCATAACAAGCTGCAAACATACAAAAAATATTCCAAACTGAAATAATATGTTTAGTCCTCTGTTTTACAGAGTGTTTCTTAGACGCCTTTTACTCTTTCCTTGTACTCTTTTATGCATGAGTCAAGTCTGTCGTGTGCAGTAGTGTCTCCCGGAACGTTATGAGAAGGGTGAATGTATAGTTTAACACCTCTGTCTGCAAGTATTTCGGCTACTGTTGTGACAGTCATCCAAACAAGAGTGATGAATGCAAGTGTAGAGACAGGGCCAACTTTGTCTTGGTGGTTTTTGAGAGGAACACTAGCGTCTGTAAGAGGAGCGCATGAATCCACTATAATGTCTGCCAGCTCAAAAAGAGTTTTTCCGCAAGAGTGTCTGGTTGTTTTGCCAACAGATTCAGATGCTGATCCGAATACTATAACTTTCATGCCCATCTCTTTTGCTTTGAGGGCAACATCTATGTTTACATTATTTATGCCTGTATGTGAAAAGATCCACATTGTGTCATCCTGACTGAAATTATAAGACTTCATGATTGCATTACCATATCCTTCGGCTCTTTCCAGAAATAGGAATTGGTGTATCCCCATTTCACCTGTTATCCTGGTAAAAAAAGTGAGGGGAAGTTCCACTATGGGGTGGAATCCTACGAATCCTCCTATCCTGGGATACATCTCTTCTACCGGTATTGTAGCATGACCACAGCCGAAAGTGTGAACCCATCTTCCTTTCTCAATGGAGTCGGCCATAACTGTTGCTGCCTTTTTAATTTGTTCCAGTTGGGAGTCTTCTATTTTGGACATTACCTCCCGTGCGCTTTTTAACCATTCTAATGCTAACATAAATTTATTTTTTAAATGAGTAACTTATCGAATATAGTGTTATAATAATTATTGTGCATGCAATTACCATGATGTGAAAGTAGTTTAGTCTCACGATCCCTACAAGTAGATTGAGAAGTGTATTTCCTGTGAGAGCAATCACCAGTGCTATTGAGAAAGCTGTCCCTGACATTTCCCGGTATTTCTTCCCAAGTTCTCCAAGAATCACAGGAAAAGTTGAAGCAAAACCGAATCCCATAATGAATGTGCCCGTGAGTGATAGTATTGTAGAGGAGGAGAGGACAACAATTGCCATACCTGTTGCTGATAGAGCCATACTTGTTGCTAGTACAACTCGGTTGGATATTTTGCGAAGAAGGAATCCCAGAAGAAGTCTTCCGACTCCCATTCCCAGTATGATTGTTGTGAGGGAAAACATTGCAGCCTCTCTATCTGCGCCAGCCTGCTCTTCTAGGAAAGTTGGTATCCAGTTATTGCTTATTCCCTCGAGACCACTCTGGAAGAAGAGAGTAAAGCTCATTATAATAAGAAAAGGTTCCTTGAGGAGAGCAAAAATCTTTTTAAGTGGAATACCTTGATTGTATTTGGCTCGGGGAAATGAAACGAAGAGATATAAAATGACAGGAATAGCCATAAAGATTCCAGCCCTTGCTACAATTGTGTCGTATGGCAGTTTCTCTGAAAGAGTTGCGAAGAGAAGAGGCATGGCTATTGCTCCAATTGTGTAGAAGACGCCGAGAATACTGAGATTGGAGGCCCTGTTGTTGTCTTTTGATACATCTGATACAAGGGCGTTTGTCAGTCCGTTCAGAATACCTCCGCCAACCCCAGTGATGAAGACTGCTATTCTGGCCTGAAGCGTACTTTCGGAAAAGGCAAGGAGTTCCAGCCCTGCTATTGTAAGTATGCTGGAGATTATTATCAGACTTTTGTATCCGAATCGGTCGATTACAGGACCAAAGAGAATTGATCCCAGTAGTATACCAAGTGGTAGTACTCCTGCCAGTGTTGAAGCTGATGATGTGTCAAGTGAAAATTTTTCTATCAGTGATGGCAGAACTGCACCCATTATTACGAAAGCAACACCGAAAAAGGTCATGCCGGCAAAGGCGGCAGCCAGGACAGATACTCTGTTGTTGTTATAGTCCATATTTGTAGTGTTTTATTGTATGCCGTATAGTTTGTTCTTAATATTGCCTATTCTTGCAATAGCACCTGCTCCGTATAGTCCTGCTGTCTCTTGTAACTCACTGACAGTAAAATGACACTGCTTTATTGCAATAGGTTGTGCCCATTTAAGAGCCTCATAATATATGCGATCAATGAATTGTTTTGCCAGCCCGAAAACCCCACCTCCAAAAATGATGATTTCGGGATTGAAAAGGCTCACATAGTTTGCAGCTGCCATACCCCACATTTGAATAGCCTCGTTCAAAACCTCCCCGGCAATTTTGTCTCCTTCTTCGTATGCGCCGAATACATCTTTTGAGGTTATCTGTTCGACGGGTATATTTCTATAAAAGGTATTGTTTTTTTCTACAGGAGTGAGTGTTGAGACTTTTTTCCTTGCCTGAAATGCAATTCCGTTGCCGGAGGCGTGGCTTTCAAAGCATCCACAAGTGTCCCATTCTTTGTCGTATGGCGGTTTGAGTGCCATCCACCCTGTTGCACCTACTATGTCAGATGCTCCGTGCAATACCCTGCCATCAATAAGAATACCAGCCCCGATGCCTGTGCCTACGGCAACAAATATGGCATTGTCGCAGCCTTTTGCAGCGCCCTGGCTGGTCTCTCCCAGTATGTAGCATGTGCGGTCGCTTTCTATCGAAATAACTGCATCTTTGAAGTGATTGTTAAGTTTTTCCTTGAGAGGATAGTCTTCCCATTCCGGTATATTTGGGGCCCAAACCTTTCCGGTTTTGGAGTAGGCAATGCCGGGAACGCATATTCCTATGTTGAGTTGCTTTGGTATTGGGTTTCTGTTTTTATTGAGAATATTATCACACAACTCGATAATCAATGAGGTCACCTGGTCTCCTGTCCTGTTTTCCAGATAACGGGTCTCTTTATCTAATATTATGTTTTGCTCAGAAAAAAGAGCTCCTGATATTTTTGTTCCGCCAAGATCAAGCCCTATGAAAGTCATTGGATGTGAAGTTTAAATTATGTTTATGAATTTGTTAAGTTCTTCGATGGTCTTTTTATGACCATCCGGATGTACATACGCAAGGGCTTTTTCCAGAAGATTTACTTTGAACCCGGATTTGTGAAGATCTGTTACAGTTTCTCTTATGCAATATTCAGTCGCGACTCCACTAACAAACACTTCAGAAATATTTTGTTCTCTTAGTATTGTCTCCAGACTTTTTCCATCTTGGTTCTTTCCTTCAATGCCGGAGTATTGTTCAGTCTCTTTATTTTCTCCTTTTCGAAGAGTATTCTCAGTGGATGGCCTATTGTGATTTCTCACTACCATTGAGAAATAATTGTCGTGAATTTTCTCTCCTTTTGTCTCTTTTACGCAGTGGGAAGGCCATTCTCCGCCATTTTCAATAAAGGAACAGTGGTCTGCAGGATGGGAGTCAGTAACATAAAAAACTATTATTTCAGGATTATTATTTATGAATTCTATGCTGTGTTTCAAAGCTTCTGATGCATTGTGACAAGCCATTGAACCATCTATAAAATCGTAGAGCATGTCTACTACAATGTGTGCTTTATGATTACTGTGTTTCATAATTTTTAATCTCTTTTATAAGATTATTAATCAAGTTGTTTTTGAGATTGTAAAGATCATCGGAAATATCTACCTTATAAAAGTGAGGATTAATTAGTCGTTTTTGGGTTGAGTTGAGTGAATCCAGGTTCTCAAGAAAGTATGATCTTGTTTTATGTAACGGGGTGTTTGGGAGAATGCTTCGGCCGTCTGCTACAATCTTATGCTGTAATATTTTGAATTCGTATGTTTGAGCCTCAAATGATGTAACTTTGGTATCGTCGAATTCATCCCTGATAGTAAAGGCTTTTAAATCTTCTATCTTTTTAGAGAGATTGTCATTCCTAAGACAGGTTATATCTGCCTTGAACATTCCTTTTTTGCTTATTCTGTATGTTTTCTGAAATCCGGGATTGATAATTTTGCTTTTATCTTCGGATCTTTTTAAAAGTGGCTCATTATCCAGTTCAACCAGTTTATAGACATTGCCGAAGCAGGGATTGTGTTTGCTGGTTGCTATTGCATCGCCAACACCGTATGCATCTATCTTGGCATTTTGTCTCTCGAGTTCACAAATGATGTATTCGTCCAGAGAGTTTGTCGCAAATATCTTACATTGTGTGAGCCCGGCTTTGTCCAGTTCCTCACGGCATATGTTTGAGAGGTAGGTGAGGTCTCCGCTGTCTAGTCTTATTCCGTAGTTTGAGGAGTAATTGTCGTCGATGCCATTCTCTTTATATGCCTTAATTGCATTTTTAAGGCCACAGTTTATAGTATCATATGTGTCTATCAACAGTATCAGGGGTTCTCCATAGTGCCCCTTAATATAGGTATTGAATGCTTTAAGTTCTCCTTCAACTGAACAGCCGAATGATGTTATGTAGCTGTGGGCCATTGTTCCGGTAGCATCAATGTTGAAAATATTGGAAGTGATTATGTTAGAAGAGTTAAGACATCCTCCTATGTATGCTGCTTTTCCTCCGTAGACTGCTGCCCATGGACCGTGGGCACGTCTGGATCCGAATTCGCTTACGGGTTTCCCGGTGGCTCTTGTTACCCTTGAAGCTTTGGTCGCTACAGCCATTTGGTGGTTCATTATCGAGAGCAGGGGAGTCTCAATAACTTGAGCTTCTATCAGTGGAGCTTCAATTATTATGATGGGTTCCAGAGGGAATGCTATCTCTCCTTCTTTCATGGCATAGACATTACCTGAGAACTTCATTCCTGCAAGGTATTTACGGTACTCTCTGTAGTCTTCCCCGGGTAGGAACGATTCAAAAAAATCTTCTGATTCGGAACCCAGTCCTTCAATCATTCTTACAGCTTCTGTGATACCGCTTACTACTGCCCAGTTGTTTTGGTCGGGAGCTTTTCTGTAAAAGAGATTGAACACAGCAATCTTATTAGCCATTTTATGGTCGAAGAAGGTTTTGCCCATAGTGTACTGGTACTTGTCTGAACAATAGCTTATGTTAAAAGAATTCTCCATTTTCTGTGGCTGAGATAGGTCACACAAAGTTATTAAAAAAAAGATCGTTGGAAAATAAAATAGTCCTTCACAATTTGTTTGTGACGGACTATATGTTTCATGATATGTGATTTTTTAAAAAAGACCGGGGTTTTAAAGACTAAAACATTTGCTGCACTTATCTAAGACGATAAGTAATATCCACCAATCAACCTATGCATAGCATCCCCGGTCTAAAATCTTCACAGATTTGTAAATGCAAAAATTATACCATGGTGACTGTTATGTTTTTGTTCACTAGTACTATTTGCTATCTCTTCGCATATATTTTCAAATATTTTTTGAATATCAGGTTGATTAAGCATTTCATTTACTTTGCCATAGTCGCAGTTGTCACAAATCTTTTCGTTGAGGGGTATGCGGGCAATAAGTTTTACATTAAATTTATTTGCAAGAGTTTCTCCTCCTCCTTTACCAAACAGGAAGTACTTCTCTTCCGGATGAGCTGTAGGGGAGAACCAAGACATATTTTCGACAACGCCAATTACCGGAACTCCGATTTTAGTGTCTGCATATAGCGAGATGGCTTTCTGTACATCTCCTGTGGAGAGCATCTGTGGAGTGGTCACAACTACTACTCCGTTTATATTGTATTCCTGAAGTAAAGAGATGTGGATGTCTCCTGTTCCGGGAGGTGTGTCTATAATAAGGTAGTCCAGATCGCCCCATTCTGTCTGATCGATCATTTGTTTCATCCCGCTGGCGGCCAAAGGACCTCTCCATATGGCTGCTTGTGCAGGATCAACGAAAAGTCCTATCGACATAAGATTGACTCCCATTCTTACTATAGGTTCTATTTTGGTTGTTCCGGCCTCTTCAATTACTATTGGCTTGCACTGCTGGATATCAAACAGTACAGGAAGAGATGGCCCGTATATATCTGCGTCCAGTAGTCCTGTGGAGTATCCCTGCAGTGCCAGTGATGCGGCTATTCCGGCTGCAACTGTGGATTTGCCCACGCCTCCTTTGCCGGAAGCCACAATTATCACATTTTTAGCTCCTTTTATATCTCTTTTGACAATTGGATTGTGTTTTTTTGTATTATCCATTATTTTTTTGAATTATTTGTGTTTATAATGTTGATTATCTCTTCAATATTTTTATTTTCGTCTTCCAGTATTACCATTCCTATCTTTTTACTATTGAAGTGGTTTTGTATTTTTTCTCCAAGTTCGATGGATACTACGGCTTGTATGTCATGAGAAGACAATAGTTGTACGACTGAAGGTCCTGCTCTTTCAGTGATATTTCTGAAAGGGTTTTCTATGAAGGTAGTTGTCTTCTTTTCGGAGTCGAATATGGCAAAATAGGGAGATCTGGCAAAATGTGAGTCACACTTGCAATTCATGCTGTTCTCTTTGGCTGATATTGCGTATTTCATGATTTTTAAATTATACAGGAGATATATCTACCGAGCCACAAAGTGTGCAGCAGGGTATTTCTGTGTGAGTGTAATTGTTGAACATGGATTTGCAGTTCTTACAGCTGTACCAGTCACTATTGAGAAATATTTTTCCTCCTTCGAAGACGATACTCTTGCCCTCCGCAAAGGCTTCTGCTACTTTGGAACGGGCTGTTGCATATATTCTTGTGAAGGTAGGTCTGGAAACATTCATTTGTTTGGAGGCTTGTTCCTGACTGTAGTTCTCGTAGTCGCATAATCTTATTGCCTCGTATTCTTCAAGATTAATGATTACAATCTCCGGATTTAATATCTCTGTGTGTCCTGATGGGGTATAACCCTTGAATTTTGGGGGATTATTAATCCTTCTTAGATTTTTTGGTCTGGCCATATGATTTGTTTGTGCAAATATAATGAACAAATGTTTATAATTAAGGTAAGGTGTATTTAAAAATAGGAATTTTATAAAAAAAAACCGCTACTTTATCAGTTAGCGGCTTTTTTTATTATTGTAGAGTATAAACTATTTCACCTCTTCGAAGTCTACGTCAGTGACCTCTTTGTCGTCGGATTCGTTATTATTTGAGGGGCCTGACTGGCCTTCATTTGGATTGGATTCTGCTCCAGGCTGTGATTGTGCGGCCTTTGCCATATCCTCTGAGGCAGCATGCCATGCAGCATTAATCTCTTCTGTGGCTTTGTCGATGGCCTCTACATTTTGATTTTTGTGAGCCTCTTTGAGAGATGCAAGAGCCGTCTCTATTGCAGATTTCTTTTCTGCCGGTATTTTATCGCCATAATCTTTAAGATTTTTTTCACTCTGGAAGATCATGGAATCTGCTCCGTTAATCTTGTCTATTTTCTCTCTCTCTCTTTTGTCGCTCTCTTCGTTAGCTTTTGCCTCGTCTTTCATCTTGTTTATCTCTTCTTCGGTGAGGCCGCTGGATGCTTCTATTCTTATCTTCTGTTCCTTGCCTGTACCCTTGTCTTTTGCCGAAACATTCAGAATACCATTGGCATCAATGTCGAATGTAACTTCTATCTGGGGAACACCTCTGGGAGCAGGTGAAATACCATCGAGATGGAAGCGTCCAATTGTTTTGTTGTCTTTTGCCATGGGCCTTTCTCCCTGAAGGACGTGAATCTCTACAGAAGGCTGATTGTCACTTGCTGTGCTGAACACTTCTGATTTCCTTGTGGGAATTGTAGTGTTTGATTCAATTAGTTTTGTCATTACACCTCCAAGGGTCTCAATACCCAGAGAAAGAGGGGTAACATCCAGAAGAAGAACATCTTTTACATCTCCTGAAAGAACACCCCCTTGAATAGCAGCTCCTATAGCTACTACTTCATCGGGATTAACCCCTTTGCTTGGTGCTTTGCCAAAGAATTTTTCTACAACTTGTTGGATCGCTGGTATGCGGGTTGAACCACCAACAAGGATCACTTCATTGATGTCAGATGCCTTAATATTGGCGTCACTCAAAGCTTTCTTGCAAGGTTCCATTGTTCTTTGGATGAGATCGTCAGTGAGTTGTTCAAATTTGGCTCTTGTAAGGGTTTTTACCAAGTGTTTAGGAATTCCGTCAACCGGCATTATATATGGCAGATTTATCTCAGTGGAAGATTGGCTGGAGAGCTCAATCTTGGCTTTTTCAGCAGCCTCTTTGAGTCTTTGAAGTGCCATGGGATCTTTTTTGAGATTCAATCCTCCATTTTCGTTGCTGAATTCGTCAGCAAGCCAGTCGATGATTTTTTCGTCGAAGTCGTCACCTCCGAGATGGGTGTCTCCGTTAGTTGATTTAACTTCGAATACTCCTTCACCCAACTCCAAGATAGAGATATCGAATGTACCTCCACCCAAGTCGAATACCGCAACTTTTATATCTCTGTCTTGTTTGTCCAGACCATACGCGAGTGCCGCTGCAGTAGGCTCATTTATGATTCGCTTAACCTTAAGTCCTGCAATTTCTCCAGCCTCTTTAGTTGCTTGTCTTTGTGAATCACTAAAATAGGCCGGGACCGTAACTACAGCTTCGGTTACCTCTTGTCCAAGGTAATCTTCTGCTGTTTTTTTCATCTTTTGAAGTACCATGGCAGAAATCTCCTGAGGAGTGTAAAGACGGCCATCAATATTAACTCTTGCGGTGTTGTTCTCTCCTTTTTCCACTTTATAGGGAACTCTTCCCACTTCGAGTTGAACTCTGTCGTAACGCTCTCCCATAAATCTCTTAATTGATGAGATTGTTTTGGTAGGGTTTGTTATGGCTTGTCTTTTGGCAGGATCACCCACTTTTCTCTCACCATTCTCGGCAAAAGCAACAACAGATGGTGTTGTACGTTTACCTTCGCTGTTTATGATGACTGCCGGCTCGTTCCCTTCCATAACAGCCACGCAGGAGTTTGTTGTTCCAAGGTCAATTCCGATAATTTTTCCCATAATATTATTGTAATTTTAGTTTATTATTTTCAGTTTACACCCCAATAACATCTAAGATTGTGCCAACTTTTTTTTCTGACATACTGTCATAATTTGGCTATTGTGATTTATTGTATAGATTTGCATGACCAATATTTATGAGATATGTCAGTAGAAGGAAAGAAAAGGGTGATCACAACCCAAAGATTGCTGGAGATGAAGCAGAGGGGAGAGAAGATCTCTATGCTCACAGCATATGATTTTACCTCAGCCAGGATACTTGACGAGGCAGGTATTGATGTTATACTCGTGGGGGATTCGGCTGCCAATGTCATGGCGGGTCATATAACAACATTGCCCATAACGATAGAACAAATGATATATCACGCACAAAGTGTTGTGCGTGCAGTTAGCAATCCGATGGTCGTGGTGGATATGCCTTTCGGTACTTATCAGGGTGATACAAGGCAGGCGGTTTCAAGTGCAATAAGGATTATGAAAGAGTCTGAGGCAGATGCTTTGAAGGTGGAGGGAGGAACTGAGGTGATTGATTCAGTTTCAAAGATATTGAGTACAGGGATACCGGTAATGGGTCACCTGGGACTTACACCTCAATCGATACATAAGTTTGGGACATATAGTGTGAGGGCAAGAGAGGATGAGGAGGCCAACAAACTTATTGCTGATGCAATTGCCCTTGAGGATGCCGGTTGTTTTGCCTTGGTATTGGAGAAAATTCCCTCATATCTTGGTAAAAAGGTAGCTTCTGTACTCAAGATCCCCGTGATAGGAATTGGTGCAGGGGGTGATGTTGACGGACAGGTACTTGTTATGCATGATATGCTAGGTTTAAATAATGATTTCTCTCCTCGTTTTCTGAGGAGATATCTTAATTTGCATGACGAGATATTGAGTGCGTTCAAAAAATATGTTGAAGATGTGAAAGAGGGAGATTTTCCATCTTCCAATGAGCAGTATTTATAAATTCTAATTTCGTTTTATGAATAATAATTGTCCGGAAATTCTTTATGAAGACAATCATATAATAATAGTAAATAAAAGGTCCGGGGATATTGTGCAAGGAGATAAAACGGGTGATATTCCTTTAGGTGAGATTGTGGCTGATTACATAGCCCAGAGGGATAATAAACCAGGTAAGGCCTTTATCGGTGTGCCACACAGACTGGATAGGCCTGTAAGTGGTGTGACGGTTTTTGCCAAAACTTCAAAAGGTCTTTCCAGGATGGGCCAGTTGTTTAAGAGTGGTTCTGTCCATAAGATATATTGGGCTGTTGTTGAGAAGATTCCTCCTGAAAATGAGGGGGAATTGGTGAGTTATATGGCGAGAAATCAAAAACAGAACAAATCTTATGAGGTATCTTCATCACACCCAGATGCAAAAGAGGCCAGGTTGAGATATAGATTGATGGCTGCCAGTGACAAATATTTCCTATTGGAAGTGGAGCTGTTGACAGGCAGACATCATCAGATAAGATGCCAGCTATCTTCAATTGGTTGTGTGGTAAAAGGAGATCTGAAATATGGTGCAAAAAGATCTAATCCAGACGGAAGTATATCTCTTCACGCGAGAAGCATAAACTTTATACATCCTGTGAAAGGAGTTCAGGTTTACGCGGAAGCTCCGGTTCCTGATGATAATTTATGGAAATATTTCGAGGAGAGTTTGCCTGCGCTCTAGACCTTGAATTGCGACATATCTATTCCGGTTTTCTCTGCTTCCCGTATTTTGGTTGAAGATATTTCGATAAGTGGAGCATGAAGTATTTCGCATCCATATTTATCGCAGAGTTCTTCTGTTTCATAACCACTTCTCGGATATACCCAGACTGCAAATTCCTGAAGCAGTTCTTGCCATTTATGCCATTTTTCAATAATCGCCAGATTGTCAGCTCCTATTATAAGTATGAATCTATTTTCGGGTTCTTTGTGTCTTAAATTTCTCAGGGTGTTTATAGTGTATAATGGGGGAGACATACGGTATTCAATATCGCAAACTGATACTTTTTTTACGAGCCCGGCATTTTTTATTGCTTTTTTTACGTATGAGAGCCTCTCATCTGCATTTACCAGATAAGATTCTTCTTTCAGAGGATTCCTTGGACTTACTATCAGTCTTAATTGGTCAAGGTTTCCTGACTGTACAAGGAATCTGCATATGGTGATATGTCCAATGTGGAGAGGATTGAATGATCCGAAATATAATCCAACATTCATAATTTATTATTGTAAAAGTCTTGTGTAATCCTTTCTGCTGAGGCCAGGCATTCCTGGAGATTGTCGTTTACAAGCACAACATCAAATTTATCAGAATATGATAGCTCATTCATTGCTTTTTCTATTCTGGTTTTAATTGATTGGGAGGAATCGGTGCCTCTTTTCACAAGTCTCTCTTTGAGAGTCTCAAGGGATGGTGGCTTGATGAAGATGGTAAGAGCATTATCTCCGTATTGTTGTTTAAGATTTACAGCTCCCTTTACATCAATGTCGAATACAACTATTTTTCCCTCTTCCCAAAGCCTGCTGACTTCGCTTTTTAATGTTCCGTAAAATCTTCCTTCGTATACCTCCTCGTATTCAATGAATGCGTTATTTGCAATTTTATCTCTGAATTGTTCAGTTGTGAAGAAATAGTAGTCGATGCCGTTTTTTTCGGTTCCTCTGAGTTCTCTGGAGGTAGCAGATACAGAAAATCCCAGCCAGTGGAATTTTTTTAAAAGATGGTTTACTACAGTACTTTTTCCGGCACCTGAGGGAGCTGAAAAAATAATTACTTTCCCGTTTTTTGCACACTTGTTATTCATAAAGATCTTCTTCTTCTCTGACTGTTGAGAATTCAATTAAAAAATCTATAAATTTTTCAAGACAACAATTGTAGAACTTTAACCCTTTCTCGGGATTTGCTGCATAAGGATCTCCCACTCCGGTGTCTTTGCTGATCATTACCCATCTTCTGGGGACCCATGCCCATTTTTCTCGGAATCCTTTTATTTTTAGTTTTGTCTCTTCTCCTTTGCCGGCATTTTCCAACGGAGCAGCGAGGTGGGGGAAAAGAGCCTGTATACAGGATGTTTCAAGTTCTCCTGCGTGGTCACCGGGTTTGTCGAAAAAAGCGGTTGCGTCGCAGATTTTCCACCAATTTACGCAGGTGATGATTGTATCAGGATACTCGAGGGAGAGTTCTCTTATTATAGGTTGAAATTGATTGCCGCCATGCCCGTTAAGAATAACCAGCTTATTTATCTCGTGTTCTTCCAGTACATATACTATATCCTGAATAATGGACATCTGTGTGGAGGGGTTGAGGTTCATACAGAGTTTTACCTCAAGTTGTCCTGTGTTGACCCCGTAATGTACAGGAGGGAGTACGATTGTGCCAGCGCCCTTTTTATTTGCTGATTCTGCAGCTTCAAGTGCGAATTTTTCTGCAATAAGTGTATCTGTTCCGTACGGAAGGTGGAAGTTGTGGGCTTCAGTGGCTCCCCAGGGAAGTATTGCAATTTTTATATTGCTTTTTTTTATTTCTTTCCAGTTGGATTCCTGTAGGTTATGTGGATTCATTTTGTTAAATTTATAAGCTCTGTTCACAAAGTTAACGAATTTTGTTCAAAATTGTTACTATTTTTGTGGCTGTCATTGTTTCTGCACGATTTTTGAAAATAACCACGTGTAAACGGGTTATTAATCTTTAAACAATATATATTATGATTTCTTACAAAGAACTTGGTCTTGTAAATTCAAAAGAAATTTTTGCAAAGGCTGTTAAAGGAGGATATGCAATACCTGCATTCAACTTCAACAATATGGAGCAGATGCAGGCAATAATATCTGCATGTGTTGAAACTAAATCCCCTGTTATCCTTCAGGTGTCCAGTGGGGCCAGAAAGTATGCCAATCAGACACTTCTGAGGTATATGGCACAAGGTGCCGTAGAGTATGCTAAAGAGTTGGGTGCTGATATTCCAATAGTGTTGCATTTGGATCATGGGAACAGCTTTGAGTTGTGTAAGTCTTGTGTGGATATGGGCTTCTCCTCAGTAATGATTGATGGCTCTCATTTTCCATATGAAGAGAATGTAGAGCTCACAAAAAAGGTTGTGGAGTATGCTCACAAGCATGATGTAACTGTAGAGGGTGAGCTTGGTGTGCTGGCTGGTGTTGAGGATGATGTCTCTTCGGATCATCATACTTATACACAACCTGAAGAGGTTGAGGATTTTGTGTCCAGAACTGGAGTTGACTCACTCGCAATATCTATCGGGACTTCTCATGGTGCCTTTAAATTTAAACCTGGTCAAAAACCAGAAATCAGGCTTGATATTCTTAAGGAAATTGAAGAGAGAATCCCGGGATTTCCTATTGTGCTTCATGGTTCTTCAAGTGTTCCCCAGGATATAGTAGCTCAAATCAATAAGTTTGGCGGAAAGCTTGAAGATTCAATAGGAATTCCGGAAGATCAATTGAGGAATGCTGCAAAAAGTGCAGTATGTAAGATTAATATTGACTCTGACGGACGTTTGGCCATGACTGCTGCCATAAGGAAGGTATTTGCAGAAAAACCGGAAGAGTTTGATCCACGGAAATATCTTGGACCTGCAAGGGATGCTCTTAAGGAACTATACAAACACAAGGTTGTAAACGTCCTTGGGTCTGATAATAAAATGTAATTGAAGCATCATTTTTTTTAAGGAAAGCGGATTTTATCCGCTTTCCTTTTTTTTATTATCCCTCTTTAAGCGATTGTTTGTAGGTGTCAATTGCTCTTTTTCTGGCAAATGCGTGGTCACAAACAGGCTTAGGGTACTGAGCCAGATTTGCCTCGGGAACCCACAGGCTTATGTATTGGTTTTTGGCGTCGAATTTTTTAGATTGCAGCATAGGGTTGAATACCCTGAAGTAGGGGGCAGCATCACATCCACACCCGGCAGCCCATTGCCAGTTACCGTTGTTGGAAGAGAGGTCGTAGTCGAGGAGTTTCTCTGCAAAATAGGATTCACCTATCCTCCAGTCTATCAATAGATGTTTAGTAAGAAATGAAGAGGTGATCATCCTCACTCTGTTGTGCATGAGACCAGTTTTGTTTAGTTCTCTCATTCCGGCGTCCACAATAGGGAACCCTGTATTACCTTCGCACCATCGTTGCAGTTCCTCTTCGTTGTTCCTCCAGCGAATGAATTTATAGGCAACTTTGAAGGGCTCATCCTCAACATGAGGAAAATGGTATAAGATTGCCTTGAAGAACTCTCTCCAGATAAGCTCCTTAAGCCAGGTGTCAAGAGACATGGTGACAGATGTATTTGTCATGTTCTCTTTTTTTTCATTAATTGCAAAACTAACAAGCTCTCTTATGCTTAACGTTCCAAACCTAAGGTGGACACTTGCATTCGATGTGCCTTCTTTGGCAGGAAAATTTCTGTTTATGTGGTAGTCTTTTATTATTTCAGACGGTATGGTGTAAGGGATTGTGATATTGGTGATGCTTTTTGCGAAGCCCAGAAATTTTTCGTCAGGGAGATATTGAATCAAATCCTCCTGATTCTCGGACAATGCTCTAATGGTTTTATTATTGAGAAAGATTATTTTTTCCGGTTTGTTTATATTTAGGTATTGGTAAGGATTTGAGTAGAGCTTGTCTAGCCATTTCTTTGAATAGGGAGTAAATATAGTGTATGGAGTGTCGTTGTCTTTTAGTATATCGTTTTTTTCGAATATGACTTGATCCTTGTATTTGAAGAGTTTTATATTGTTCTTAATAAGAATGTCACTAACTGAGTTGTCTCTCTCAATGCTGTAAGGCTCATAATCTTCATTGCAGTGAACTGAGTCAATTTCTACTGGACTTTTGTTGTAATTAGATAAAAAATGGAAGATTTTTTGGGGAGAACCGATTCCATAGAGAATCCCGGAGTCTCTCTCTCTTAGATTCTCGTCCATGTTTGCCAAGGCCCGGAGAATAAAATTTATACGTTTATCTTCCTGTCCCTTTTGAAGTTTATCCAGTATATACGAGTCAAATATGAACAGAGGAAGGACAGGAAGGCCGGTTAGATATGCCTTGTAAAGAGCTGTATTGTCGTACAATCTCAAATCGCGCCTTATCCAGCATATAGCTATTTTAATTTTTTTCATATGATCTAATCAGTAAGATTATATGCCTAGTACTCCTTAAGTGTTCTGTTGCAGGATTATATTTTTCCAGAAAGGCAGCATCTTCTTTTTGCTCCATCCGTGGCATCCGAATGGAAGATTGTTGTTGTTGAGTTTGAAGCAGTAAGATGGATGCTTGTCGAAAGAGAAGGAGAGGGCTTCTAAATAATCCGGATAATTGAATTTATTTTTCACGTATTTATTAACCATTACAGACCAAAATACATCTTCATTATAGAGGTGATATCTCCTTTTTTTGTTGAAGTCATCAATTATATCCTTACATTCAATAGCAGCATTGTAATGTGAAGATACTTTCCTCAAAGATAATCCTCCGTTCCCTACTTTATTGAATAGGATTTGTCTGTCAGGTTGATTAAGAATGCTCTTTATAAGCGATTCTAATTTCATAAACTGTTTTACTACAGGCTTATTATAGACAGCTCTTTTGATCCATGGGGCCCCGATATAATCGTAATCTTTTAAAATCCATGATGTCAGCTGATCAGTAAAAACAAAAGCATCCAGTTGGTGGATAAGTATGTATTGAAAGTCACTGAATGATTTATAGAAGAGATCTGAGAGCATAAGGTTGTTGTAGCCCTTAATGTTGCTGAAGTAATGGTCGGGAAAAGAACGGGAAGAGGCCTGGGGGACAATCTCTTTCAGCCTCTCCTCACAAAGTGATTCCGGTTTGGCAAAAATGATAGGATATTTATGGAGTATTTTTTTTATTTGTTTGATTGATAGCTCTTCAAAAGGGTTCAGTTTGGTGCTGTACACCGGGATAACGACAGCAGCCATAGATAATTTGTCTGTCGAAGTATTGTTTGTCATTCTTTGAATCATATTATTTCATTGCGAAATTACAATAAATATTCTATATATATGTCATTTTGTCGGTATGCTCTTTTTGGCAAATAATTTGTGACTATCTTTGCAACCCTTGAAAAATTCAAATATGAAAAAGAAAAAAAACGAAAAGGATATTCAATCTGAGCTAACAACTGAAGATTTACAGCAGGATACTAATGTTAAGTCTGATGAAACAATTGAGGAAAAAATGGATTCCCCTACTGCGGAGCAGTTGCTGCAAGATGAGGTAAAGATGTTGAATGATAAATATTTGAGATTGGCTGCGGAGTTTGATAATTTCAGGAGAAGAACCCTTAAGGAAAAGCAGGATCTTGTGATATTTGCATCAGAAGAGATAATTCGGGGAATATTACCTGTCTTAGATGATTTTGAGAGAGCGACAGAGATGCTTTCTGCCGCAGGAGATGATAGTAAAACTGCTTTAGAGGGAACGGAACTTATTCACAATAAACTCAAAACATTTCTTTCTTCAAAAGGGGTGAAGGAGATAGATACTGCCGGATGTGAACTTGATACTGATTATCATGAGGCAGTTGCGCAAATTCCGGTTGAAGATAAAAAAATGAAGAACAGGATAGTTGATGTAGTGCAAAAGGGGTATACCTTGAATGGCAAGGTTATTCGTTATGCGAAAGTTGTAATGGGACATTAAAATTCAGTGATGACAAAAAGAGATTATTACGAGATACTCGGCGTTTCAAAAGATGCTTCTGTTGAGGAAATTAAAAAAGCATACAGAAAGATGGCTTTGAAGTATCATCCTGACAAAAACCCGGGAGATAAAGAGGCCGAAGATAAGTTCAAAGAGGCTGCAGAGGCTTATGATGTTCTGAGTAATCAGGATAAACGAGCCAGATATGACCAGTTCGGTCATGCCGGCATGAATGGAGCACAAGGTGGTGGCTTCGGTGGAGGAGGATTCTCTATGGATGATATTTTCAGCCAGTTTGGTGATATCTTCGGAGGTCATTTCGGCGGATTTGGTGGATTTGGCGGATTCGGATCTTCAAGTGGTGGACGAAGAGTAAGGAAAGGTTCTGACATAAGGATTAGAGTTAAACTTGATCTTAAAGAGATAGCTCATGGTGCAGAGAAAAAGATTAAAATTAACAAAAGTGTATCTTGTAAAGCTTGCGGTGGAAAAGGTGCGAAATCAGAATCGGATATCCAAACCTGTAGTACTTGTAAGGGGACCGGCCAGGTGACAAGAGTAACCCAGACATTTTTGGGAACGATGCAAACCTCTTCCGTGTGTCCTACCTGTAATGGTGAGGGAAAGAAAATTGTAAATCCTTGTAACGTTTGTGGTGGAAGTGGTCTGGTAAAAGAGGCTGAAGAGATATCTTTCAAGATTCCGCCGGGGGTGGCTCAGGGGATGCAACTTACTGTACAGGGTAAGGGTAATGCAGCCAAAAGGGGTGGTATTAGCGGAGATTTGCTGGTTGTTATTGAGGAGGAGTCCCATCCACATCTTCAAAGAGACGGCAATGATTTGATTTACTCTCTCTTTATTTCTATTGTTGATGCAGTAATTGGTTCAAATGCAGAGATTCCTTCTGTTGATGGAAAGTTAAGGATTAAGGTAGAGCCAGGTACTCAGTCGGGTAAGATTTTACGATTGAAAGGTAAAGGATTACCTGATGTAAATGGATATGGTTCCGGTGATTTACTTGTTTATATACAGATATGGACTCCAAAAAAGATTGACAAGAAGGAGAGGGAATTGTTTGAGAAGCTTTCTGAATCTCCAAACTTAAAACCTGCTCCCAACAAAGAGGATAGAAATTTCTTCGAAAGAATGAGGAAGATTTTTTCATAATAACCAAAAAAATGCGTATTCCTTCTCAGTTACTCTTGATTTTCTCTATCTCTTTGTCAGGATTGTTGAGTGCTCAGCATGTGGAGTATGCTTATCCTTTGAATAATGAGGTTTCTTTGTCAGGAAGTTATGGAGAGTTAAGATCCACTCACTTTCATGCTGGTGTGGATTTTCGTGTAGGTGGTATTGTAGGTGCTCCGGTGTATGCAACAGCGGATGGTTATATATCCAGGATATCTGTTTCACCGACAGGTTATGGAAATGCTTTGTATATAACGCATCCAGATGGAAAGGTATCCCTTTACGGGCATCTGTTTGAATTTGAGCAGAGAATCCGTGAATGGGTGAGAAATAGACAATACAATGAAAAGAGTTTCAGTGTAAATTTATTCCCTTCTCCCGGCCAGTTTCTTGTATCACAAGGTGAGTTTATTGGCAGAGCGGGTAATTCGGGATCTTCAGGAGGGCCTCATCTTCATTTTGAACTTAGGGATGCCGAATCAGGAAATCCGGTGAATCCACTCAATATTCTTTCTATTGAGTTGAAAGATAACATAAGACCACACATAGAGAATGTCTCTTTTCACTCTTTCTCTGTTGTTAAGGGTGTCCCTGTCAGAAGAGAATTGCATTCCTTCTCTTCTTATCAAAACAGCGTGGTGGAAGTATCGGATACATTCTACGTGGCAGTGAGCGCGCATGACAGGCAAAATAATACCTGGTCTAAACTAGCTGTGTATGATTATAGGTATTATCTTGATGATACCCTGGTTTTTGGATTTACTCCTGAAGGAATACATCGTTCGCCAAGCAGGTATATAAACAGTATTCTGGAATTTTCACATAAGTCTGAGAATAATGCTTCTTCTGTAAAAAGTTACATAGAGCCTGGTTGTGCTTTGCATGAAAATATCAGAGCTCTCAATGACGGTCTCTTTATTTTGAGGGACGATGATGTACACAAAGTTACTATAGAGGTTGAAGATGAACATGGCAATGTGTTTGAAAGGAACTTCCGTGTAAGAAAAAAGGGCGGAGATCTATTAAAGAAAGAGAAACATTATATTCTTAATGATGCAAGAGGGCAAACAGTCGTAATGCCATGGTATGTTGCCAATAGATATGAGAGGAAGGATTTTAGAATAACCTTTTCGCCGGGAGCATTTTATTCAACAATATTTTTTTCAGCAGACACTCTCACAATGGATGGAGAGAGGTTCTATTCAATTGGAGATGCATTTGTTCCTTTGCACTCCCCCTTTTATATGAGAGTAAATAAGAGGATTTCTGAAGAGTTGAGAGATAAAGTGGTATTTGTAAGAAAAAGTGGCAATAAGGATATTGTTTACCCTAATGTTTCAGTTGACGAATCTGATATTGGAGTAAGGTTGAACTCATTCGGATTGTACGCTATATCCTATGACACCATACCTCCGATTGTGAACTCTCGTTTTCATAATGGTGCTGACCTTTCTGGCAGCGATTTGATATCATTTACGATTGAAGACAAACTATCAGGAATCTCCGGATATGAGGTGAAGATTGATGGTGTTTGGGTTTTAGCTTCATACGACCCTAAAGTAAAGAGTCTTGTTGTTGAACTCAAAGATGATAGAATAAGAAAGGGAATTTCGCACGAAATGGTTATATTTGTCTCAGACAGAAAAAATAATACAACCATTTTAAAAAGGAGTTTATATGGTAAGGGTTATAGGGATGATGTCCGGCACATCACTGGATGGTCTGGATATGTGTTATGCTCAATTCGAGTTGAAAGGGGATAAATGGCATTACGAAGTGATAAAGGCAGAGGATGAGTCTTATCCTCCTGAATTGAAGCGTCAACTTGCAACAGCTCAGAATATGAATGCCTATGATTATGCTCTCTTAAACTCGGATTATGGATTGTATCTTGGTAGAAGGGTAAGGCATTTTATTGACAAATATGATCTCAAACCTGATTATATTGCTTCTCATGGACATACAATATTTCATCAACCATCAAAGAGATTTACTGCGCAGATAGGTTCAGGAGCAGGGATTGCCGCTGAGTCGGGTGTAGATACTATATGTGATTTTCGCACAACAGATGTTGCCCTTTATGGACAAGGGGCACCACTTGTGCCTGTAGGAGACAGGAATTTGTTTGCAGATTATAATTATTGTCTCAATCTGGGAGGTTTCTCGAATATCTCCTATGATGCTTCAGATGGGTCCGGTATCCGGATTGCTTATGATATCTCTCCGGTAAATTATGTATTAAATCATTATACCAGAAAGGTGGGATATGATTTTGATAAAGATGGTGAGATTGCAAGAAGCGGAAAAGTGAATGACAAACTTCTGGAAGAGTTGAACAATCTTGAATTCTACACCAAAACAGGACCTAAGTCTCTTGGCAGGGAATGGGTTGAAGAGATTGTTATTCCTCTTATTGATTCTTATGGGTTGAGTCTTGAAGATAAACTTGCTACATTCTGCGAGCATGTTGCAGTGCAAATATCATCGCGCATTGATCATGGCAGGGTGCTTATTACAGGAGGAGGAGCCTTGAATAAATATCTTGTTGAAAGAATGAGCGCAAATTCGCAGCAGTGTACGTATCACGTTCCGGATGCCATGACTGTCAATTTCAAAGAGGCTTTAATCTTTGCATTTCTCGGGGCGCTTTTTGTGAATGACCTGCCGGGATGTCTCAAAAGTGTAACAGGCGCCAGATATGACAATATTGGCGGAGCATTGTATAAATCAGGTCTTAAATAGTTGGATTTTTTTTGGCGTCTGGAAAATTATTTCTATTTTTGCAGTCCCAATTCAAAAAGCAACCTCTTATTTGAACAAAGGAGTCAGTAATGTTGCGCTAATATATTAATAGAGATGGATTTAATAAAAGTAGCACAAGAAGCATTTGCAACAGAGGTTCAGCCTTTACCTGATTTCAGGGCAGGGGATACCGTAACGGTGACCTATAAGATTAAGGAAGAGAATAAAGAGCGTCTTCAAAAGTACCGTGGAGTAGTACTTCAGAGAAGAGGATCCGGTTCAACGGAGACATTTACTGTAAGAAAAATGTCCAATGGAGTAGGAGTAGAGAGGATTTTTCCTGTAACATCTCCTTTTATTGACTCTGTTGAAGTGAATAAGAGAGGTAAGGTGAGAAGAGCCAGGATTTTCTATTTAAGAAAACTTACAGGTAAAAAAGCTCGTATAAAAGAGCGTAAGTATGTTTCGAAGAAATCTAAAGATACTGCAGGAGAATAAATAAATTTTTTAGGCCCCGTAGCTCAACTGAATAGAGTATCTGACTACGGATCAGACGGTTACAGGTTTGAATCCTGTCGGGGTCACTTACAAAGGTGTATGGTTTTAAATCCATACATCTTTTTTTTTATAAATATCTTGCAGAAATGAACCAATGGTCATAATTTTATGTTAGAAGAACAAACTAATCTTAAACATAAATTATGAAAAAAGTTGACATTCTAATTATCGGAGGAAGTGCTGCCGGGATGGTGGCTGCCTTGACTGCTAAGTCTTATTCAAAAGGAAAAAGTATTACTATTGTAAAACTCACAGCTGATGTAATGGTTCCGTGCGGTATTCCTTATATATTCGGAACACTTGGGGAGAGTAGCAATAATCTTATGCCTGTTGATGACATGATGTCAAAAAATGGAATTGAATCCATAGTTGACGAGGCTCTATTTATTGATAAGGAGCAGAAAATTGTCGAATTCAAGAGCGGATTGTCTTTGTCCTATGATAAGCTAGTGGTTGCAACCGGTTCCACTCCGGTTAAACCTAAATGGCTTCAAGGGGCTGACCTCGAAAATGTCTTTGTGATACCTAAAGACAGGGCATATCTTGATTTGATGAACCAAAAGTTAAAATCTTTAAAAAGAGTTGCTGTTATAGGTGCAGGTTTTATCGGGGTAGAGTTGTCTGATGAATTGAATAAAATGGGCTATGATGTTACACTGATTGAAAAATTGCCTGATATTCTCAATATGGCATTTGATCCTGGGTTATCTTCCATCATTGAAAAAACTCTTACTGAGAGAGGAGTTGACATAATTACCGGATCTGGTATAAAAGCAGTTAAGGGAGTCAAATCCGTAAAATCTATTCTTCTTGAGGATGGCAGGGATATTCCTTTTGATGCTGTGGTTTTATCGATGGGATACAGGCCTAATAATATCCTTGCAGAAAAATCGGGTATTTATATTGATGAAAGTGGTTTTATTGCTGTGGATGAATATATGAGGACACATCATATGGATATTTTTGCAGTGGGTGATTGTGCACAAAAAAGAGATTTTGTAACAAGGAAGAGGGTTCCTACAATGCTTGCTTCTACTGCTTGTGCCGAGGCAAGAATTGCAGGTATGAATCTTTATAATCTCAATGTTGTAAAGACTTTTAGCGGAACAATTGCAATCTATTCTACTGCATTGGGAGAGACAGGATACGGAACAGCCGGGGTGACAGAGCAAATTGCCAACAGAGAAGGTATCGAGGTGGTTTCGGGTATGTTTGAAGGGGTTGACCGTCATCCGGGGAAATTGCCTTCTGCCCACAAGCAGATTGTGAAACTGGTAGCAGCAAAGCATTCTGGAGTGATAATTGGGGGAGGTGTTATTGGTGGTACAGAAGCCGGAGAGTTGACAAATGTAATTGGTCTTGCTATACAAAACAGGATGACCGTCAATTCTTTACTTACGGCACAGATAGGTACTCATCCATGTCTGACTGCTTCTCCTGCTGCATATCCTCTTGTTAAAGCTGCTGAGCAGATTGCTATTAAGCAGATGAATTGTTAATAATGTTGAATAATTTGTATTATGAACATAAGTTCATTATATTTGTGGCAGATAAGATATATTTAACATTTAAAGAGGAGGTAATATGCCAGGTTTAAATCAAACAGGTCCGATGGGCGAAGGTCCACGTACCGGCAGAAAAATGGGAGTTTGTGGAAATTCCCGCAGAGCAGAGGATGTTTCGCCTGAAGGTGTTCCATTCGGTACCGGAAGAGGTATGAGAAGAGGTTGTGGAATGGGTCCCGGACGCGGAATGGGTCCCGGACGCGGAATGGGTTCAGGTCGCGGAATGGGTAGAAGACGAGGAATGGGTAATAATGGCTGATCTGTTCAAGATTGCTGTAGCAAGTGGCAAGGGAGGTACAGGTAAAACATTGCTTAGTACCAACCTTGCCTTTTATATTGGTGATAAACAAGAGGTTGTTCTTGCCGATATGGATGTAGAGGAGCCAAATGACTCTATTTTTTTTGGAGTTCAGGCAGAAAAATCGATTCCTGCTTATAATTATGTTCCAGAGTGGGATGCAAATAGATGCATTATGTGTAATAAATGTGTTAAGCTGTGCAGGTTTAATGCTCTTGCATCTATGGGATCTGTTATTACTGTATTTGAACATTTATGTCATAACTGTAATATGTGCACTGATTTGTGTCCGGTAGGAGCATTGCCTTCTAAGAGAGTTCAGATGGGTAAGATTTCGGTATTCCGTAATGGTAGAGTTACATTGCTGGAAGGAAGACTAAATATTGATGAAGAGCATCCTGTTCCATTGATAAAAGATTTGCATGGTTATGTGGATAAGCATTATGATAATGTTGTTTTTCAGTTGTTTGACTCGCCTCCAGGAACTGCTTGTTCTGTTGTAGAGGCAGCCAGAAGATGTGATTTAGTTTTACTTGTAACTGAGCCTACTCCTTTCGGGTTGAGTGACCTTGAACAGGCTGTTGCTACCATGAAAGAGTTAGATAAGAGTGTGATGGTTGTGATAAATAAGTATGGATCGGGTGAAACAGATATTGAGGCATATTGTGATCAGAATGGTATTGAGGTGGCAGGTAAGATTCCATTTGATATGAATATTGCTAAGATGTATTCAAGGGGTGAATTGTTGTTCAAAGAGGATTTGTTTAGCTCAATACTTGACGGAATTTATGAAAGAATAATTTCTTTTTATTCTAATAAATAGTAGTAAAATGTCTGATGTAAAAGAAATATTAGTGCTTTCGGGTAAAGGGGGAACAGGAAAAACCTCCTTTGCTGCCTCTTTGTCTGTTATAGCAGGGTCTGATGTTATAGTTGCTGATTGTGACGTTGATGCATCAAACATGTATCTGTTGCTGGATGCGGATTTTAAGGAAAAAGAGGAGTATTACGGAGGCGATATAGCCATAATTGATGATGATAAGTGTATCTCTTGCGGAAGATGCGTTGACGTTTGTCATTTTGATGCTATAAGTGTTGAGGATGGTCATTACAAAGTTGACGACTCCTTTTGTGAGGGATGTGGTTACTGTTTCGAAGTGTGTGGAGCCGGAGCTATCTCGATGAAGCCTGAAAAGTCGGGAGATCTTTTTGTCTCGGATGTTAGGACGGGGACATCTATGGTTCATGCAAAACTATCTGCCGGAGGAGAAAATTCAGGGAAATTGGTTGCACAGGTAAAGCAAAAAGCGAGGAAAATAGCAGAGGATAGGAACTGTAGGTATGTGATAGCGGATGGTGCTCCCGGAATTGGGTGCCCTGTGGCTTCTTCTTTGTCCGGGGCTTCTGTAGTCCTGTTTGTAACGGAACCATCTAAATCTGCATTGCATGATTTACAAAGAGTTTTGCAGGTTGCAAAGAGATTTGGTGTGAAGTGTTGTTCTGTAATCAATAAAAGTGATATAAATATTGAGGAGACTTCAAAGATAAAGAGTTTTCTGGATCACTCGGGTGTGAAGTATCTGGGTGATATTCCTTATGATATCTCTTTTGTCAAAGCAATGAGCAGTGCCAGAACTATTGTCGAGCTCTCACCTGAGATTGATTTAAGGATGAGGGAGATTTGGAAAGAATTATTATCAACTATTTAATAGGATTATTTATGAGAATAGCATTCACTTCTGAAGGCAGAAATTGGAAATCAAAGGTAGACCCCAGATTTGGTCGTGCAGAGTATATCGCAGTCTATGATGAAGAAAATGACGAACTAGTTGCTGTGGACAATAAGGAGGTAACGGGTATGGCACACGGTGCAGGTCCGGCTACTGCACAGAAATTATTTGAATTGAAACCTGATGTTTTGATTACCGGAAACGGGCCGGGTCAAAACGCCTCTTTTATGTTGGAGAAAATGGACATGGATATTTATATCAATGCTCACAGGTATACATTGGAAGAGGCTTATGGCATGTACAGGGAAAAAAGGCTTGACAAACTATCTTTTTCTAAAAAGTGACGAGATTCCTTTGGTGAAATCCTCGAACGACTCTATCGGGTAGTGTACGCTGGAGTTATTGAAAGTATAGCTTCCATCTTCCCCTATGCCGTCTTGTACCGGGTATATGAGCATATAGTTGCTTTTTTTAAAGTATTTGTCCATATATCCTGGTATTTTTTCCATTTGATGATGATAGGAGTCTTTTCCGCTTCGGCTCATTACGATTGATAGGTTGTCGTCCTGATCTACATCTCTAAATAGTATAAGAAAATCGTCCCAGTCTGCAAATTCGTGTGTAGTGAGATCAATGGGAAATCTTTTCTGAACTTCTTCTATAAATTTTAGAGTGTGGGGAGAGGCATAAAAAATCATTTTTGCACCAGTATTGCGCCCAATATTCCACACTCTCATTAGCCATAAGGCAAATCCGGACTCTTTTTCTGCCTTTTCAGGGACTACTATTATATGTCTTTTAATTGTGGAGAGTGGTTGAGCAGATTTGTATATCATTATGGTTGTGGCACATTGCTCCAGTAGCCCTTCTGCAAGGTCTCCAAGAAACGTAGAGGAGATGTCTTTTTTGATATGTAGCCCAAGAATAAGGTCTGTGATTTTATGCTCTTTAATGACATTCATGATTCCTGTCACGGGATTGATGTCGTATCTCATCAATTCATGGATGTAGTTGTCTGTGGAAGTTGCAACTTCCGATGCTCTGTCAAGTATTTTTTTTGCTTGTTTATCCGCAGCATCGCTTGCCTTCTCGTCGTCGATAATGTTTAGAGCGTAGAGCCATTTCCTATTATTTGATGCTTTGATTGTGAGCCCCAAATGTACCAGTTCGTCTACATTGTCCAATGAATTAACAGGGATAAGTATTCTCTCCTTAATCCCTTTCTTCCCTGTATTTGAGCTCTCTTCTTCGACTGCAAGTATTTGAGAGCTTCTTTGTGTGACTATCGAGGATATTGTGCATGTAACGAGAATCATCAGTATTGTACCATTAAGAATGGATTCGTCAAGAAGCCGTATTGACTCCCCACCGCTTCCTTCTCCAATGATGATATTGTAACCTACCAGAACCACGGCTAAAGTTGCAGCTGCCTGTGCATTGCTGAGCCCGAAAATCATATTCCTTTCTGCATTGGAAAAATTGAAACTTTTTTGTGTGATCCACGCTGCAATGAATTTGGATAGTGTCGCGACAATTGACATCACAACTGCTACTTTAATTGTTTTGAGATCTGTAAGGAATACCTCGAAGTCTATGAGCATTCCGACTCCAATAAGGAAAAAGGGAATAAAAAGTGCATTTCCTACAAATTCAATACGATTCATTAATGGAGACGTTTGGGGAATTAGCCTGTTCATTGCCAGACCTGCCAGAAATGCTCCTATTATAGCTTCAATGCCAGCTGCTTCGGCAAGGAAGCCGGCAAGAAACACCATTCCCAGAACAAATATATATTGCAATACATTTTCATTATATCTTTTGAAAAACCATCTTGTGATCACAGGGAATAGCAGAAGAACAAATGCCCCAAATATAAGCACAGAAGCGGAGAGCCTGAGCCAGAAAAAACTCTGGAGGTCTCCGGTGTACATTCCTACAATAGCTGCTAGGACAAGTAATGCCATGGTGTCTGTGATCATGGTTCCTCCTATTGTAATGTTGACGGCAATATTTTTTGAGATTCCGTATCTTCTTACTATCGGGTACGATAAGAGCGTGTGAGAGGCAAACATACTTGCAAGAAGGACTGAAGTAGGTAGTGAAAAACCAAGAATATATACACCTGATAGGATACCCAGTATCATTGGTACAAAAAAGGTGTATATTCCGAATATCAAGCTTTTCTCCCTGTGTTTCTTAAAGTCTCCGAGATCTATTTCGATTCCGGCAAGAAACATTATGTAGAGCAGGCCTACTGTTCCAAAAAGCAGTATACTGCTATCTCTCTGCATCAGGTGGAATCCGTTGGGACCGACTATAGCTCCCGCAATTATGAGACCTATTATCTGAGGTATCTTTATTCTGTTGAGAAATATAGGGACTAGAAGTATTATAAACAAAATCAAGGCAAAGATAAGTACCGGGTTTTGAAGCGGCAGTTCAAGGTTTACTCCGAATGCAAGTATGTTAAATATGCTACTTTTCATTTATTAAATCTTTTAAATTAAGGGACTTAGAAGTCTTGCAATTGCCTCTTTCATCTGGTTTGAGACACTTCTTTTGGCCCATTTGGATGTGCCAAGAGACCAGCATTCTTTTATGTCTTTATTGAATTGTTCTTCTACTTGTGAGGCTAGTTTGCTGTTATAGAGGATTCCTGTAATTTCGAAATTATGCTCCAGGGATCTGTTGTCCATATTTGCAGATCCCACAATGCAGAACTCTCCGTCTATAGATATAACTTTGGAGTGGTTAAATCCTTTTTTGAAAAGGTATACCTTGACTCCGGCGTCCAGAAGTTCGGAAGCATAGGACATTGTGCACCAGTGAGCAATACTTGTGTCGGATTTTTCGGATAGCATTAGTGATACTTGTACTCCTGCCATTGCAGCTGTTTTTATAGCATTTAGAATTGTTTCATTTGGAGTGAAGTAGGGTGTAACTATGTATATCTCTTTTTTTGCCAATGCTATGGCTCCGAAATAACATTGCATTATACTAGCCCAGTCGCTGTCTGGCCCAGATGTAATTATTTGTGTGTAAATAAGTTGCTTAGAGTTGTAGATGTCGAATTTTTCGTTTACAGGGATTGGATAGTATTTTTTTCTTCGGTTGAATTGCTGATTTATTATGAAATATCTATCAAGGAGAAAACTGGATTGAAGGGATGCTACTGACTCTCCGGTGATTTTCATATGGGTGTCTCTCCATTCACAAAAATTACCGCCATTGTAATATCTATCTGCTATGTTTACTCCTCCAATAAAGCCTATAAGCCCGTCTACCACGAGTATTTTACGGTGGTTTCGGTAATTGACTTTTGATGTGAGGGTTAGGAATTTTACGGGAGAGAACGTGAGCAGCTCAATTCCATTTTTGGAAAGGTCGCTTTTGTAATTACCGGATAGACCCCAACATCCTACATCATCATATATTACACGTACTTCCACTCCTTCCTTTGATTTTTGGATAAGTATCTCCTTGAGTCGATTGCCTATGTTGTCGTCCTCTATTATATATGATTGAAGGTGTATATGTTGTTCAGCTTTTTCAATTGCTTCTAACATGGCATCCAAAGCTTCTTTCCCTGTGAAGTATAGATCTACTGAAGAGTTTATTCCCAGTGTGCTTTTACTGCTTTTTAAATTCAGTTGAATTATTTTTTTAAGATTTCTCAGATGAGTTGGAAGAAATTCCGGGTTTGTGGATAGTTGTCTCAATTGGTTGTTGGATGCTATACGTCTGACTCTTTCGTCACGTACCCCTTTTCTGTTGAAAAGTTTGCGTTTTCTGAAATTTTGCCCAAAAAAGAGATATAGAATAAGGCCTATGTAAGGGATAAGCAGTATGACAACTATCCATGAGAGGGATTTGACGGGATCGGATTTCCGGTAAATAATGACACCTGATGCATAAATAGCAATAAATATGTATATTACATATAATATTATCGATATGAACTCCCAGAAAGGCATTGTTTAGATTTTATTTTACAGCTGTGTAAAGCAAGGCAATTCCACCTGTGAGAGGTTTGTAGTCAAGGTTGTTTAATCCTGAATCCTTTAGCTCTTTGCCAAATTCTTCATATTTAGGGAATTCTTCAACTGAATCAGTTAGGTATTTATAAGCATGATTGTTACCTGAAATAATTTTTCCAATAAGTGGTAGTATATTCCTGAAGTACAGGTTAAACAGAGTTCTTAATATATAGTTTTTAGGCTGTGCAAATTCAAGTACCATTAACTTCCCGCCTGGTTTGAGGACTCTGTATATCTCTGATAGTGATTTTTTTCTGTCAGAGAAATTTCTTATTCCGAATCCAATTGATACTATGTCAAAGGAGTTCTCTCTGAATGGAAGACTTTCGGCAGGAGAGCACACAAAATCCGGGAGTTGGATATTCTTTCTGCCTGCAATCTTTTTAGATTTTAGTTTTGCATATTCCATCATCTCTTGAGCGATATCCAGTCCGGTTACCTTGATTCCTCTCTTGGCGAGAGCAATGGTGAGATCGCCTGTTCCGCAGGCAATATCAAGGGCATTCTCGGGATGGCTTCGCATTGCACTCTTTAAGAGTTTTCTTCTCCAGATATTATCTATTCCCAGGGAAAGTAGGTGGTTCAATAAATCATACCGATGTGCTATGCTGTTGAACATTCCTGCAATCTGCCCGTTGCTTTTGTCAAGGATAACTGCCATTTTTATAAGAAGTCTTCTATATATCCAAATGAGAAATCGTCCATGCGAAGTTCTCCTTTTGTTACATGACCAAGTAAAGTTACTTCTACGCCGTTATTGAACATATAATCTACAAATTCGCTTTCCTTGGAAGCTTTGACACTCACAAGTATGGAGTTGGTTTTGTCGTTGAACAAAAACTCTTTTTCGTCAATCTCAGATAGAGATGTGATGTCAAATCCCAACTGGTTGAGAGATGAAGATTCTATGAGGCCAATAAATAATCCTTTTTCCTGAATTGTGTGGGCACTTGCCAGTAGACCGAGCTCTGCAGCATCCAAAGCTATTTCAATGGTAGAACTGTTGTCAATCTCGTTTCCAGTGTAGTCGCCAAGAAGATATATGGTGTCGCCTTTCTTATCAAACCCCATACTCGTTTTCCCTCTCTCTCCAAAGAATAATGTGTCGTATGGCTTTTTGGAGTAGGAGAAGATGCTCTCTTTTAGTTCTGTGCTCTTAGAGATAATATCTGACAACTCGTT
>CAXXPC010000018.1:0-61490 GCA_963678025.2 Bacteroidales bacterium | reverse complement strand
TTAGGACTCCTTAAAGCATTTGTATGGCCGGTGTTCCTTGTATATGAAGTTCTAAAATTCATAGGAGCGTAACTACTGCGGATGCCTCAAAAAAAGCAAACTGCCTGCTAGGCTCATGCCACTTGCCAAAATGATAGCATAGAAAAAAGATCCAAAGAAATCATACAGGAATCCCCCGCTGATAGGGCCAAGAATCCCGGCAATTGCATAGCCAACAAAAACATAAGGATAAAATTGCCCAAGTTTATTAACTCCATAAACTTGTGCTGTTTCTTTGGCAAAAAGGACAAAGTTTCCTCCAAAACCAAAGCCAATAAAAAAGGAAAGAATTAAATATGAAAGCTCTGTCAAAGGGAAGATAATTAATGAAATAATTGACAGTGATTGAAAAAGAAGAGCCAAAAATATCCCTAAAGTAGATCCAATATTGTCGCTAAGGAATCCCCATATTAGCCTGCCAAGGAAATTAGCTATTGAAAACAATGCAACTCCAATAACAATAATATGATTAACGAGATTGTATTGCCCGCCAATAACACCTAAACTTCCGATAATCAGCAGTCCGGCAAAAGTTCCCAAAAAAATACCGAGAAACAACTTCTTGAATAACTTTGATCTAACGAACTTCTTTACAGTTACAGAATCAACCACTGACTCCATTTTAGATGAAGTCCCTAAATCAGATAATGAAACAGGCCTTGAAGCTGACGCAGAGGCAGAACCTAAATTGGACCCTGACACAGCCTTTTCCTTGTTACTCACTTGATAAATCAAGTTAGAAAAGAAGAATATTATCAAACCATATGAGACCCCAACAATCTTGAGCAACTCAAGAATTGTGTACCCTTTGTTTAGCAACACTTCTGATAATTCCGACATAAAAACCGCTCCCATTCCAAAACCTGCAGAAGCAATCCCGGTAATCATACCCTTCTTATCCGGAAACCATTGAACAGAAGAGGTAAGAGCTATCCAATATCCAAAACCTGTAGCTAATCCTGCTATACCTCCAGTCCCTATAAGAATCAACAGAAAATCACCCCCGGAAGAGCCTGAAATAAAATATCCCGTAAAAAATAAAATAGCAGAGATATAGGCCAAATATCTATATCTAATCTTCTCGCCCAATTGCCCCACAAAAATCATAGTAACAGGGAAAGTGCCAATCAACACACCAAATATAATCTGTGATTGTGATGCAGAGAACCCAAACTGGTCAATTAACCTTGAGGCAATTATACTCCACGCATAAACACTTCCTACACAAAGCATTATAATAAAAGAAGCAAAAACCGTTAAATATTTTTTCATCTGCCATAGATTGAATTTGCAAAAATACGAGGTAAGGTAATTACCCTTGGTTCAATCTCTCAGACTTGGCAATAACCTGCTCTTTAAGTTCCCTCTTATATTGAATAATCTTATCCCTAACCTCTGGACTTAAAGCAGAGACCATTTGTGCCGCCAGAATACCTGCATTTTTAGCACCATTAAGAGCAACTGTTGCCACAGGAACACCGCCCGGCATCTGCAAAATAGAAAGTACAGAATCCCATCCATCAATAGAATTACTTGACTTTATTGGGACACCAATTACAGGCAGAGGAGATATTGCTGCCACCATTCCCGGCAAATGAGCTGCACCACCGGCACCCGCAATAACAACCATAATACCTCTCTCATGAGCATTTGATGCAAATTCGAATAATTTCTCAGGAGTACGGTGTGCAGAGACAATGTCAATTTCGTAGCTGACACCAAATATTTCGAGCATCTCTGATGCCTGTTTCATAACAGGTAAATCAGAGTCTGACCCCATAACAATACTCACTAACTTCTTTTCCATGATTTTACCTTTATTAATTTTTTTACTGTTTCTGAATTCATTAAAGCCTCATCCAGAGAAGAAGAAAGAATAGTGACATGACCCATTTTTCTAAAAGGCTTTGTTATTTTTTTCCCATACAAATGGATTTTCACGCCATCAAGTGCCATACTTTCCGTTAAACCCTCATACAAAACCGGCCCCTCATGACCATCTTCTCCCAAGATATTTAGCATCACCGACGGTAATTTCAATTTTGTACTTCCCAAAGGCAGATTCAAAATTGCACGAAGATGTTGTTCAAACTGGGAAGTAACAACACTTTCAATAGTGTGATGTCCACTATTATGAGGTCTAGGAGCAACTTCATTTACAATAATACCCCCCTCATTATCTACAAAAAACTCAACAGCCAGAATCCCCTCCATATCAAGCATTTCAATAATATCAGATGCAATTGAAACTGCTTTTTCTGATTGTGCTTTTGATATTGACGACGGACAGAGAAGTTTATCCACTAGATTGGCCTTTGGATCAAAAAGCATCTCAACTACAGGATAAGATCTAATATCCCCTTTTTTATTTCTTGCCACAATAACCGATATCTCTTTGAATATATCAATTTTTGCCTCTATTACAGAGGCTCCCGGCAGAATCTTATTCAACTCACTACTGTCATGTACTACTGAGACGCCCTTCCCATCATATCCACCCTTTCTAAGTTTCTGGACAAAAGGAAAAGATATTTCTCCTTTTTCAATTCTATTTAAAATTTCTGTTTCTGAATCACAGATTATAAAGGGTGACGTCGGAATATCATTATTTCTGTAAAATAATTTTTGTCTCCCTTTATCCTGAATCAACTCTAAAATATCAGGATCCGGAGCTATTTTCAACCCTTCTCTTTTGAGCTTTTGAAGAGCAGGAATATTTATATTTTCAATTTCAAATGTCAGAATATCAACAAGTTTTCCAAAATTATAAACAGAGTCATAATCTAAATTACTCCCTTTGATATATGAAGATGCAATCTTTCCTGCAGGACAATTATCCTCAACATCCAACACAAACGTCTCAATATCCCACTTGCTTGCCTCCTGAATAAGCATCTTCCCAAGTTGTCCTCCTGCAATAATCCCCAGTTTTAAATCTGATGTAACTAATGTTTCCATAAAATTAAATGAATGAACTCACAAACAAAATATAGGCACATTAGCAACAACTTTTCTCAATAATTGTTCAAGCATTTCACAGATTTATACTATATTAGTCGTATAATAACTCCATTTACTTAACCTCGTAAAAATGGCAATTGCAGTAAGTACAATTCCAGTAATCGTTTTCCTCGCATTCCTTTTTACGATGGACAGTTTTAAACTTGTGTCCGTTAAGTTATTAGCATCCTGTATAATATGGGGGGCTCTTGCTACTCTCACCGCCTATATTCTCAATACAGCCATAATTGACACTCACTTCTCCGACTTCACACTCTATTCAAGGTACATAGCACCGGTTGCAGAGGAAATTATCAAAGCAATAATAATTCTCGTCCTCATAAAATTCAAAAAAATCGGCTTCACAATAGATGCTATCATATATGGATTCGCAACAGGCACCGGCTTCTCTCTTGCAGAGAACCTCTACTATCTGGCAAACAACCCGGACCCTAACCTCCTTATCTGGATAATAAGAGGATTCGGCACAGCTCTGATGCACGGAGGATGCACTGCCCTGGTAGCTATGATGATTGTAGGAGGACAAAACCGCAAAAGCATCACAATACTAAACATCCTTACAGCCCTTGCCTCAGCCTCAATCATTCACTCCCTTTTCAACCATTTCTACTTTAGCCCCGTACTACAGACCATCGGGACAATTACTTTGATCCCTGCTCTTTTCGTATTGATATTCAACTACAACGAAAGAGCTCTCCGAAAATGGCTAGAGATTGAATTCTCCAGCGAAGTAGAACTCCTTTCCAAAATTAATAAAGGAGATGTATCATCCACCAAAGCGGGAGAATACCTCAAATCCCTTAAAAGCAAATTCCCTCCCGAATCCATACTCGACATGTACTGCTTGCTGGTAAATTGGAACTTACATCACTTCAACCACCTATAAAAGAGATTTTCGACATCTCTGGTTTTAGTTCTATATTCAATATAAGCTAAACAGCATTATAATATAAACAAAAAGAGGATAGCTTAAATAAGCTATCCTCATCTGAGTGGTCCCGGTGGGTCTCGAACCCACGACCCCAACATTAAGAGTGTCGTGCTCTACCAACTGAGCTACAGAACCAATTACTAGTATGGCACAAAGATAAGAAAAAAAATCCATTTCCGAGAAATCTAAGACTCTCTTCTACTAAAATGCTTAGCGATGATACTCGCAACTACCAATTGTAAAGCATGAAACATCATCAATGGCAGAAGAATTAGACCCATACCACTAAAACCTGCAAATAGCACTTTTGCCATTACTGTTCCATGAATAAGAGATTTTTTTGATCCACAAAAAACAGCTGTTATCCTATCTTCCTTGCTAAAATTTAGAAGATTACTCAGCAAAGTCGTAATCCCGTAAATCACAAAAAACAAAAACAACATTGCAACACCCAAAAAGAAGATTTCCCACAGCGAAAAACCCTTAAACATATTGTTTACAAAAGACTTACAAAAAGAAAGATATACGATTAGCAATATAACACTTTGATCAAACAGTTTAAGTTTCCTAGAATGCTTTAAAGCTACCGGCCCAAACTTCGAATGCAGCAATATTCCAACCAAAACAGGCAGAAGTACCTGTAACGAAAGTTTTCCAATAACACCGGCAAAATCAAACTCTCCTATTGCATCCAAGGCAGAGCCTCCGCCTGAAGAAAGCACGAGCCCCATCCACAAGGGCGTCACCAACACCCCGATAAGACTAGAGATAGAGGCATTGAAGATTGCAGCAGGAATATTGCCTCTTGCAATTGAAATCATTACAACAGAAGAAGATACAGTTGAAGGCAGAGTTGCTAAGAAGAAGACACCTACCCACAACAAAGAATCCCATGAAGCACCAGCAAGGCTATTCACAAGCAAAACAACAAGTGGAAAAACAACAAAAGTAACCAAGTGAATAACAAGATGTAATCGCCAATTAGACAAACCTGATTTCAACTCCTCAGGACTTAACTTCAGCCCGTAAAAGAAAAAAATCAAAGAGACACCATAATTGGAAAGTTGATGTAAACTCAAAGCACCACAATCTCCTATTCCCGGCCACATACCAGGCGTAGGCAATACATACGCCAACAAAATTGCACCTCCAAGCGCAAGGACAAATCCGTCCAATCCCAAATACTTTATCATCCTGGCAATCATCCTTGCAAAGATACACTTCCCGGAAGTTTTTCACAATGTATTGCACTACAATGCTTCACAAAAATGAATTAACAAAGACTTATTAAACACCCCTGACATATAACTGTAAAACAGCATTTTGTGAAAAACTTCCGGGAAGCCGGCTTCAGCCGGCTGAAGGAGACACCAACATCATACTCCACTACTTAGTACTTTTTTATTATATTTAACACAACTTACGTGGTTTAAACTTAATCTAAACATGATGAATAAAACAATACTCTACCGTATTATAGCAATTATAATACTGGCGGTTGGCGTACTTTCTGTTGCGCTGATTTTCCATAACAAACCCGAAGCACGCAAACAGCAGAAAAAGCAGATGACACTTTATGTAAAAGCTCAAAAAGCTGTCAGTCAGAATATATCTCCTACACTCACCTATCCGGGAAGATTCTCATCCTACGAAACAGTGAGTCTGGCGGCCGAAGTCAACGGACGAATAATGGAAGGCAATGTACCTTTCAAAGAGGGAGAAAAGTTCAAGAAAGGAGATCTTCTTATAGAAATTTATAGTGAAGACATTGCTGCATCACTGAGGGCCGGCAAAAGTAATCTTCTGCAGAAACTCAGCTTCGTACTCCCCGATCTCAGGATAGACTATCCGGAAGAGTATGATAAATGGAATAAATTCTTTAACTCTATTGATGTTAACACAAATCTTCCACCTCTTCCTGCAATAAAGACAGAACAAGAGCAAGTGTTCATGTCTTCACAAGGAGTGCTCTCAGAATACTACTCTTTAAAAAGTAAGGAAATTAATCTTACAAAATATTCTATTCACGCACCCTTCAACGGATCATTCAAAGATATCCAGCGTCATGTGGGAGCAGTAGCAAATCCTGGAGTTACCCTTGCAACTATTGTTAGGACAGACAGACTTGAAATGGTTGTTCCGGTGCCACCACAAAACGCCAAATGGATTAAACAAGGCACACTTGTCTCAATCAAAGATTCCGAAGGGAATAATCACAAAGGAACGGTCACACGTGTTTCCGACTTTGTAGACGAACTCACCCAGACTGTTAAGATATACGTGAAATATGAACCCAAAGGACAACGGTCATTCAAAATTGGAGAATTTTCGGATGCGACTTTTAAGACAATAGAAGAGGTAAAAGGAGTTGCTCTCCCCAGGGAAGCCGTTCTTAACGACAATATGGTATACACCGTAGTGAACAACAAACTTAAATTACGAAAAGTCACTATCGAGCGACGTCTTGAAGATCTCTTAGTAATATCCGGTCTGGAAGAAGATGCAATGGTTGTCACTGAGTCATTGGTAGATATATCAGAAGGAGAGTCTGTGAAAATCAAGGGAGAAGAGACCACCCCTAATAAATCAAACAGCAAAGCAACCCAATCAAACAGCAAAGCAACCCAATCAAACAGCAAAGCACCAGATTCATCACCTGAACAGAATCAGAAAAATAACCAACAATGAAAAAAATCCTGAAATTATTCATAGAATACCCGTTCTACGGAAAAATTGTAATTGTAATTCTGGTGCTGTTTGGTATAGTAGGGTTCAACACAATGAAGAAATCCTCTTTTCCCGTAGTTGATACCAACACACTAAAGGTTACCGTCAAATACCCGGGAGCATCACCACAAGAGATGGATGAAGGGGTCACATCCCTAATTGAAAACTCACTCAGAGGAGTACCAGGCATAAAGGAGTTCACCTCCCAGTCCATGGAGAACATGTCACAAATAACCATCATATCCACTTTCGGCTATAATATTGACGAACTGTTGATAGATGTAAAAAATCAAATTGACGGAATCTCAAATTTTCCTGCAGATGCCGAGAAGCCAATTGTTTCCAAAGTTCGCTCACGCGACAGGGCAATGTACATCGCTTTGCTCTCCAACACCGAAGACAGGCTCAAAATCAATGATATGGTCAATCGCATTGAAGACGACCTTCTTAACTCCGGAAGCATATCCCAAATTGCTCTCGAGGGCCTTCCAACCAACAGAATGGAACTGGCTATTACTCTAGATGAAAACCAATTACGCCGCTATAAGCTCTCCTTCACAGATATTCAGCAAGCCATAAGAGCCAACAACCAAGATATCCACGGCGGAGAGATACGCAGCTCACGCGAAAACATCAAGATAGTAAGCCGTCAACGCTCAGTTGATCCTTCCAAGATTGCAGAAATAGTTGTCAAAAGCAATCCGCAAGGTGGCATAATCACGATAGGAGACATCGCTGAAGTCCGTAAACAGTACGAAGAGGATCCCGAAGAGAGTTTTGTAGATGGCAAACCTGCAGTGATATTCAACATAACAAAACTGGACACAGAAGATTTGGAAAAAATTTCTGTTTTCGTAAACAAATACGTCAGAAATTTCAATGAACAGCAAAAAAAATTCAAAATAGAAATCCTGGAAGATTATACCCTGAACGTAAATTCAGAACTCTCCATTTTCATGAAAAACGCCATTATGGGAGTATTTTTAGTGATACTCCTGCTGTCACTGCTTCTAAACTTCCGACTTTCATTATGGGTTGCATGGGGCATTCCCGCAACCTTCCTCGGGATGTTCATAGTGGGTATGATATTCGATACTACTCTTGACAGATTTTCTCTTGTAGGGATGATTCTCATTGTAGGGATACTTGTAGATGACGGTGTTGTAATCGGGGAGAATATATTCACCCACTTCACAAAGGGCAAATCACCCCGACTGGCAGCAATTGACGGCACAATGGAAGTGCTGCCCGCTGTCTTCATCTCTGTACTAACCACTATAATTGCATTCACCCCTCTTTTCTTCGTGGAAGGATTCCTGCAAATGCTTTATGCAATGGGATTCGTAGCCATCGTATGTCTCTCCATCTCACTTATAGAAAGTATTTTTGTCCTACCGGGCCATATTGGCACTCCCAAAGTTCTAAGATCTCAGAGTAAACCCAACCGCATAAACCAGATATCCAATAAAGTTGTATACACCCTTAGAGATCGCTTATATCTTCCTGCCCTTCAATCCATTTTGAAAGCAAAAAGCGTTGTAGTAGCAACTGTGACTATAATGATAATAGTTACAGCAGCCCTCGTTATGAGTGGGCACATTCCCTTCACCTTCTTTCCGCCTAATCCTGCTCAAATGTTCAATATAGACCTTGCTCTAAAACCGGGTGAACACAAAGAAAAGACACAAGAGATGATGATGTGGCTTCAGTCGGAGCTCTTGCAGGTAGAGAAACAACTGATGAAAAAATATCAGGAAGACACACCATTCATCCGAACTACCCAAATCAACCTAGGCACAGCCTTTAACGGCATAGAAAAAGGCACCCACGCAGCAGTACTCCGTGTTTTCTTAAACACTAACCACAAATCAGAAGTAACCGACAAAACCATCCAAAGAGCTCTTGCCCAAAAGATAGGACCTATACCGGATGCCTATAAATTTGCCATGGGCACTTCCGGAGGAAGAGCATCGAGGTTCGGTGCTCCAGTTTCAATAGGACTGCTAGGGTACAACATGGACCACCTCGAAGGAGCAAAAAGAGACCTGAAAGATGCACTAGCCGGCATAGACAACTTATACAACATAACAGACAACAGCCAACTGGGAAGTCAGGAAGTTCGAATAAAACTCAAAGAAAAAGCCTATACACTCGGACTCACCCAAGCCTCTCTTATGCAACAAATCCGTGATGGATATTACGGAGGACTTGCCCAAAGAATACAAGACGGCAAAAATGAAATCTGGTTCTATGTAAGATTTAACGAAGAGAACCGCCGAACCTTAGGACAACTGGAAAACATGCTGATACGGACTCCTCAAGGCAGGTATCCCCTTGCAACAGTTGCGGAAATGTCTATAGGTCGCTCCCTAAGCATGATAAACGGATACAACGGGCAAAGAGTCATAAGGGTAGATGCCTTCACCAAAGACGAAAGAGCCCCTATAACTCCTATAATTAGTGACGTAGAGGATAATATTCTTCCTCCCATACTCGAAAAATATCCCGGTCTCAACTATCTGCATATGGGACAAAAAAAGGACACACAAGAGCAGATACAAAGTCTTGTCAAATACTTCAGCATTGCCCTGCTCATACTCATCATGATTATAGTCATATATTTCAAGTCATTCCGTCAGGGATTAATAATAATACTGGCAATCCCGTTAGGAGTAGTAGGAGCAGTGTGGGGACACTCAATCCACAGCGAACCCCTTTGCATGTTCAGTGTATGGGGGCTTGTAGCTCTCACGGGAGTAATCATAAACGACTCCGTAATATTCGTCTCGAGATACAACCAGCTACTGATTGAAGGACATAAAGTATACGATGCTGTAATAGAATCCGCCAAATCCAGATTCCGCCCAATTTTCCTTACCAGCATCACCACCACAGCAGGACTTATGCCATTGGTACTTGAAAACAGTCCTGAAGCCAGATTTCTAAGCCCAATGGCTATATCAGTAGCCTATGGAGTACTCTTTGGAGGTCTTCTCAATCTGCTTATTCTTCCTACTCAGATTATTATCTCAAACTCCCTTCTGGTAAGTTTTAAGAAAATCTTCAATAATAAAGACAAGTATGAGATTACGCCCGAATCGGTAGAAATAGCAATTACCAACCACAACATAGACAAGCAACTAGAGAAAGACATTCAAGAAGAAGAGAAAGACATTCAAGAAGAAGAGAAAGAGATAAATGAATAAGAAAATATTGTAAGATTCAGAAAATTACAACAGTAACAGATAATCCATAAAGAAGAGTCATGAATAAAATAATATCAATACTCATCTCTGTTTTCCTCATTCTCCCGGCATCAACAACACTAAATGCCGCAGCCGGCATAGAGGTAAGAGGAGAAAGAGAGGAAACTCCAGAACAAGACTTACCGGAACTAACACTTGATGATGCTTTGAGAATAGCACTCAGGAATAATTACGGAATTGTCACCACTCTGCGCAAAGAGGAGATTGCAGCCTTGCAAAACACTTGGGGAAACGCTGGTGCCCTACCCCAAATTAAACTCTCCGGGAACGCAGGTGCTTCAACCAACTCCTACAATATTGACGACTACACTACACACCAGCTTAATGGATCTGTAGACTTCAACTGGACCCTTTTTCGGGGATTCAAAGCCAGAATTCAAAAAGACCAGCTGGAAGAACTCGAAAAACTCTCAAAAGGAAACACCGCAGTTATCGTGGAAAACACAATCTACAACGTAATACTATCCTACTATAACGTACTACTATCCAAAGAACAGAAACATATTGCACAAAACAGCATGCAACTCTCCTCAGACAGATTCAAGAGAGAACAACACAGTAAAGAGATAGGAGCCAGTAATACCTACGAACTTTTGCAAGCCCAAAATGCATATTTGCAAGACAGTTCAGAGTATCTCCTTTCCAAAGCCAAATACAACAATTCAATAAGAGAGCTCAACTACCTGATGGCAGAACCCATGAACAATAAATATCAGTTCAGGACCAACTTCATACCGGACACCACACCATTTCTCTACAAAACATTGGAAGAGAAGATGCTCTCTAAAAACAACACTTTGAAAAACCAATACATCAATCTCGAACTTGCAAGGCTTGATGTAAAAAAAGCCAGAAGCACCTACTCTCCCCAAATAACTCTCAACGGATCAGGAGGATACAGCAACACAGGGCAGGAATACCAAACCCTCAGCCAACAAAATCAGCAAAAAACAGGGTACTTTGCCTCTGGTGGAATTGCAATCTCCTACACACTTTTCGACGGAAATTCACGAAAACAAGCAGTTATGACAGCCTCTATTGAAGAGGAGATTGCCGAAGTGAGAATAGAGGAGATGGAACAAGAGCTCAAAAACCAACTTGCCCAGGAATATGAACTCTACAATGTACGCAGGCAAATTCTGGAAGTGGCGAAAGAAAACATGAAAGCTGCAGAACTCAATCTCAACCTTTCACATGAAAAGTACCAAAACGGAAGCATCAACTCATTCAACTTCCGTGACGTACAAAACATCTACCTGAATACAGCCTATCAATACCAGAATGCAATATTCAGCGTCATACAAAGCTACAACAACCTGCTACGTCTCACCGGAGGGCTACTTGAATAAAAACTTCCGCAAAACTCTTAAAAATCATTAAACCATGCCCTGAAAAGTGCAGCCTTTTCACGTACTACTATTACCTTTTCCCGATGTCGGGGCGTGGTCTTTACAAGCAATTTGCCGTTAAACCAAGGCTCAATTTTCTGTATAGCCTGGATATTGACAATTGTCTGCCTGTTCGTACGGAAGAACGACCGCGGATTGAGGCTCTCCATTATCTGGTTAAGGTTGAAGTCCAGAACATGCCTGTTGCTTTTGAAATCAACTGCAACAGTATTTTTATTATCAAGATAAAAGAAAGCAATATCATCTACATTAAGCTTAGACCAACCGTCAGGCTCTTTTACCATAAAACGTTCACGATAATGATGTCTTGATTCTTTCAGTATCTCCATAAATTTTTGGACATCGAAATCTTGCATATTCAACTTCTGATATAACCTAGATTGCTCATTCACCTTAGTTATTGCTGCCCTTATATGTTCCTTTTGAATAGGCTTCAAAAGATAGTCTATTGCATTAGCTTTAAATGCCTGAATTGCATACTGATTATAAGCAGTTGTGAAAATCACAAAACTATCTGGTTTTATATGCTCGAAAATATTGAAACATAAACCATCAGACAATTGCACATCCATGAAAATAATATCAGGGTGTTCATTGCTTCTCAACCACTCCACAGTCTCCTTTACAGATTGAAGCACCCCAATAATAGTTGCTGAGGGTATTACCTCCACAAGATAACGGGCCAAAAGTCTTTGCGCTGGCAACTCGTCTTCTACTATAAGTATTCTCATTACAAATGACTTTCTAATTATTAATAAATCAAAGGGACTTTTACACAGAACTTTTCAGGAGTCTCCTCTACATATATATCCATATTCTGCAGCAAAGAATATCTTCTTCTGATATTTTTCAGACCTGTTGTTGTGGATATAGCATCACTCTTTTTAATAAGGTTATTCTCAACCAAAATAAAATCGCCCTCCCTTCTGACAGAGACAATAAGTGGTGAAGATCGCTGTATTTCATTGTGCTTTAAACAATTTTCCACCAACATTTGAAGAACCATAGGTGGAAGCTCAGCATTCACATCTTGCAATCCCTCATCAATATTTATCACCAGTGCGTCACCATGACGTACTTTATAAAGATATATAAAGGCAGAGAGGAATTCCAGCTCCTTCTGGACAGGGACGGTAAAACTCTCACTGCTTTGAAGAATATATCTGAAGATATTACTTAACTGCTCGATATATTTAACAGCCTTATCTGTATCCTCATAAATTTCTGAAACCAATACATTCAAACTATTAAAGAAAAAATGTGGATTCAACTGATTCTGCAAAACATATAAATCCGATTTAAGTTTCTCCTCTTTCAATCGAGAATTTATTTCTCTCTCCTCCTGAAGACTGTTCTTAAATCTATTCACAATCAATATCAAGTCAATCAAAATCACATAGATAATAGATATAAGAATAGTAATCTGAGTCTTACGGGCAAAAGGTTCAGGTGAGATAAGAAAATAAAAAACAAGGTAAATAACAGAATAAAACAACAATACAACCGAAAACTTCCACAAGATCACATTGGTTATTGATAGCTTGGGAGATAACTTTCGGGTCAGATAGTTGTCAATAAACAATGTTCCTTCACTGGCAACTATATAACCCAAAATCACTAACGCATACACACGTCCATGTCTCAAAAAATGGCTAAAGTATTCACCAACGACAATATAGTCTATGAAAATCAAAATTCCACATCCAATCACCGTAATGATTGTATTGCGTATTATAAAAGGCATTGCCCTTTTTAAACCTTTATGAATAACACCGGCTATATTGTTCATCTCTCACACAAAGATAATCGCTTTATTCAAAAAAGTAATGAGTAGTCGGCCAGGCACAAAAGGTTATCAGCTCTGAGTTGTTGTACACTTTTGAGTTATATTCCCTAACCTTCCCGGCTATCCATTCAAGCTTATCCGTTTCTACCACTTGCATTATAACAGCACTATTATACCCTGGCCAGACCGGATTATTCATACGGGGATCTGCTTTTCGACTTTTAGCCTTAACTTGATCAATCAACTGATACTCGCTGATATCACATTCCTCGATTATTTCAATCAACTTTTCCTGCACACTTACATTGCAAGTACAATATATTATATTCATATTTAAGCATTTATATTAATCATATTAAATAAATCTATTTTGGCTCCCTGCTTAACGCCTTAATATTAAACACAGTATAAATAACCGGAATAAAAATCAAAGTAATAAGAGTAGAGACAAGCAATCCTCCTATGATTGTTATCCCCAGAGGAGACCACATCTCTGCTCCCATACCTTCTGAAAGAGCCATGGGTACCATTCCCAGTATAGTTGTAAAACTGGTCATAAGCACCGGACGCAACCTAGAACGCCCTCCTTCTTTTACTGCATCCAGTAAAGAATACCCTCTTTTACGAAGCATATTGGTATAGTCCACCAGTACAATTCCGTTATTCACCACTATTCCCAACAACATGATTGCACCAATAAATGTGACAACACTAAATGTTAAGCCGGCAACCAAAAAGGCCCATACAATACCAATAACAGAAAAAGGAATCGCAAAAATAATTATAAAAGGATCCTTCAATGATTCAAACTGAGATGCCATCACCATATATACCAACAACACCCCTGCAAGAAATATAAGTCGCAGACTTCCGAAAGAGTCTCCCTGGTCAGTAATCTGTCCTCCTAACTCCATACTCACACCCTCTTCATGAGGATATCCGCTCAGAATAGTCTGAACTGCTTCGGCACCTTCTCCAAGTGATATACCATCCAGGTCTGCTGTTACCTTAACAATACGCTGCTGTTGTTCTCTTGTAATTTCAAGAGGACCACGAATCTGTTCAATGGTGGCAACTTCCCGTACGGGTATAACCTGTCCAGATAAAGTACTTATCATTATATTTCCAAGATCTTCAGGAGAATTCCTGTAGTCAGAGTCATATCTCACGACAATTTCATGTTCATTTCCTCCCTCACTAAACTCTCCGGCTTCCGCACCATATATACTTTCACGTACCTGCATCATTATCATTGCCGAATTTAGCGCCAGCTCTGCAGCTTTATCCTTGTCCACAAGAATTTCATATTCAGCCTTCCCTGCATCAATTGTAGTTTCAATATTAGAAAAGCCTTTCTCTCTCTCAAGATCAGACTTCAACTTCAAAGCCCATTTATTGAGCTTTTCGAAATCATGACCGGTAATTTCTATCTCTATTGGCTTTACATTACCCAATAATGCCGAGGAGAAAAGACTACCACCATTTACACTATATGAAACCACCTCAGGTACCTCCTTCGCAACCCGTTTTCTTACAGCATCAGCAGCTTCCCATGCACTACGTTCCCGCTCATCAGGCCTTCCCATTCTCACGACAAGAGATCCAATATTTTTTCCTTCCTGGAAACCGACAGTAGTAAGTGCTCCATCCTGAGTCTGCCCGACAATGGTAAATTGACTCTGCATCTCCGGTATCTCTTCCAGCATAATCTTTTCAATACGCTTTGCAATACGCTCCGTCTCTTTTGCGCTTGTTCCTGTCTCCATTTCAAACTTCACACTCACATCTCCGGAGTCAAATTCAGGAATATAATCAGATCCAATATTACTCGCTATAAAAAGAGTAACTGCAAATAAAAGCAAAGCAGAGACTATCACCGCAATTTTATGATGAACAGCCCATCCGAGCAACTTTCTATACGAATCCTCCATCGATTCAAAAATCCTTTCGCTCCAGCTGAAAATCTTTCCTTTTGGTTTGCTGTCTTGTGTAATAGGCTTCAAAAGACGCGAAGCCAGCATAGGAGTTATCGACAAAGCAGCCACCAAAGATGCTATCAAAGTTACTGTTGTCAGCACTGCAAGTTGTTTAAACAATATCCCTACAATACCTCCCATGAATAGTAACGGCAAAAATACGCTTATAGTAGTCAAGGTAGAGGCAGATATTGCCATACCCATTTCACTTGTTCCGAATACAGCTGCCTGACGAGGTTTACTCCCCTGTTCAATATGACGGGTAATATTCTCCAGTACCACAATGGTATTGTCCACAACCATTCCGATTGCAATAACAATTGACATTAATGAAAAAATATTGATACTGTAATCAGCAAGCAACATATATATGAATGCAACAATCAAAGAGACCGGCATTGTGAGCATGACAATAAGACTAGAGCGCCACTCCCTCAAAAACATGAACACCACCAATATCACGAATAAAGCAGCCCACCAAAGAGTACTGGAGAGATTGTTGATAGATCTCACAACGATATCGGAACTGTCGATTATCTCTATGACATCCACATCTTCAGGCAATACTTTTTGAATACGGGACATCTCTGCCCTCACGGCATCGGCAACTTCCAGTGTATTTGTCCCGGATTGTTTTTGCACAAAGAAAGCAACAGAACGCTTCTCCTTTGTACGCACATAGGCATCCTTGTCTTTATAATCATCGGAAACAGTCGCAATATCACGAATTCTCACCGCCCTTGTCCCTAACTTAAGAAGCACAATATCATTTATCTCCTCTACATCATTCACTTCTCCTGTTATACTCACGGAGTAATCTCTTCTTCCCACTTTTATATTACCTCCGGGTATACTCAAGTTCTCAGCCTTGACAATATTGGCCACCTGACTTACACTCAAACCATAAGCCTTCATCTTCATTGGATCTGTCTCAATCCTTATCTCTCTCTCCGGAGCACCTATCGTTACAACAGTTCCCACACCCTCCACTTTACGAAGCGGAGTAGCAATTTCATCTTCTATTATCTGATGCAAATCATAATAATTATCCGTAGCCTGTATTCCATATGCGATAACAGGTATCATCGAGCTATTCACCTTAAGAATCACCGGCTGATGGACATCCTTATTCAATCGGCGCTTTACCAACTCAATATTATCTCTTGCACTATTGGACGCTTCATTTACATCAACACCCCAGTTAAATCTCATTGTTATAAATGAAACATTCTCTTTTGATACAGACTTTATCGTACGCAAGTTTTCAGTTGCAGCCAACATCGTTTCTAACGGGCTTGTAACTTGCTCTTCAACAACTTCTGCAGAAGCTCCCGGATAAACAGTAACCACAGTAAGAGTGGGAAACTCTATCTCAGGTAAAACATCACGGGGCAACAATTTGATTGCAACACCACCCAAGAGCATCACCGCAATGAATACCATCAGAGTGGTCGTCGGTTTACTTACTGAAATATGAGGTAATTTCATTTTCTATTCTCCTTCTTCGTTAACAATTTCCACAACAACACCATCCTTCACACGAGCCTTGCCACCAATAATAACAGTATCTCCGGCATTTATATTTGTAACCGAAACCATATCATCTTTCACAAATATTTTCTCAACTTCTACAGCTCTTACAACATTATCCTTCACCACAAATACCATATCCTTATCTGTCTCCGGATCACGATACAAAGCCTCCATAGAGATAAACACAGCATTATCAAATGGCAATTCAAGAGCAACCCTGGCAAACATTCCGGGCTTTAAACGCATATCCTTATTGGGGGATAGTAATTTCTGCCGTAGCAGCTCTTGAACGAATAGATAAATATGGCTTGATCAAGGTAATTTTACCTGAGAAAACCTCCCCCGGTAAAGCATCAACACAAATGTCCGCAACAAGACCTTCAGATACATTGCATAAGTCTTTTTCATTTATCTCCACTTTGACTTTTACCGGATCCAGTTGCATTAAACGTAATATTCCGCTGGTATTGGAATATCCGGGTTCAATATTAAAGTTCAAAAAGTAATTTTCTCCTTCATGGGCAAGATAATCCACAATTACTCCCGAAAAAGGAGCCCTTATCTGAGTATTCTTTCTTGCCAATTCATACTTGGCCGTCGTTGCTTCGAACCTAGCCTTCACATGGTCATACTCCTGACTGCTCACACTACCATTCTGCACCAGACGAGATACTCTTTCAAAATCCTTTTTGATTGTGAGATATTCAGCCTCTGCCTGTGCCAACATCTCTCCGGACATTTCTACAAGCACATCTCCTTTAGCAACTTTCTTACCTTCGGAGTAATAAATTTTCTCAATTCTTCCGGGAAAACCTGCTCCCAAGTTAGCTTCACGATTCGCAAATACTGTCCCTGAAAGGCTCAATACAGGAGAATATGGAATTTCCGTTGCTAACTGAGTGCTCACAACAATCACACTACTTTCCTCAACATCCTCTGTTTTTACGTCAGAGCAACCTCCAAATAATAATGGCAAAAGAGAAGCCAAAAAAAGCATCTTTACCCTTGATCTTTTCATAATTGTTATAAATAAGTTATTATTCATCTTTGTAATTTCTATAAAAGTTCACCTATATTTTTCAAAAGCATTGTATATGCCATCATTTCATTATTACGGGCATCAATCTGTGACTCATAAGCCTCTTGCCAGTATGCCTGAGACTCCAGAACATCTCGCGTCGTTGCCCTTCCCTCTTTAAAAAGATTACGGGTTATTCTGAGATTTTCCTCTGCCTGCTCAAGTGACAGATCGGACATTTTTTTCCGCGCACGAGCTTCAGTAAGATTATACAAACTTTGATTTACCTGTAATTCAATCATTTCCAAAGCCTCATCTCGTTGTAGCTTCAACTTGTCTCGCTTAAGCTTTGCCTGAGAAACCTCCTTTCTCTTATCACCGAAATGGAAAATCGGGATGTTAACACCTATTCCAACAACATAGTCTCCTCCAAATTCATCTTTAAATCCATTGTACGGATTGGGATTGGTAATATTATATGATGCCATCAATCCTATGGAAGGCAGCATATCTGCTTTGGATATTTTCACCAGCTCTTCTGCAATCTCAACTGCACTATTGAGCATATGTATCTCTGACCTCTTCCTTAACGCAACATAAGAGAGACTATCCTCATCAAACGAAAGCATCTTAAGATTGAATTTATCATCAAGAGGCACTCTTTCCAAAAGAGGCCTTCCCAGATGCTGATTAAAAGCCATCCTGCTCAATCTAAGACCATTCTTCGCCTTAACTTTCAATAAATCAACTTCATTATACTTTACCTTTGCCAGCAAAACCTGGTTATGTGTTATTATTCCTTCAGAGTAAAGATTTTCCAGGTCAAACACCAACCTAGACAGCATCTCGAGGTATTTATCAGCCAGCTTAACTTTTTCTTCAAGAGAAACAACCTGCCAGTAAAGTTCATCCGTACGATAAAGTACTTCCGAAAGACTCTTCTCATAATCAGCCTCCGAAATAAATTCAGCTTTTCGGGCAATTTCATACCCGCTTCGAATCTTACCTCCCATATATATAGGTTGACGCAGAGTCACACCAAACTTATAATTATTCTTTTGACCTATTTTACCTTTCTCCGCAGGGAGCAACGCATAATTGAGAAAAAGAGGATTCCCGTCTCCATCCAATAGAGGTTCACCAGTCTGAGGATTCAACGCCAATGTAGATTGAGCCAATTGAGGATTTTGTAATGCAGAGAAATCAAAGCTCCCCGTCACCGGATCTATAGTTTGCCAGGGAACTACCGGCAAAAACATATCGGTTTCAAATAACTGATACTGTTTGTTCTTCCTCTGATAACCAGCCTCTGCATCAAACCTCGGAAGAAAATTGATGAATGAACGCTCTCTCTGTAAATAAGCACTCCTGCCCTCAATCTTCTTAACCTTAAGAGCCCTGCTATGCTCCACAGCCATTTTCCTGGCAGTTTCCAGACCAATAACCTCCCATCCGGAAACATCAACTGAATCTTCAGTTTCATCAGGATCTTCACTCAACTCATGTCTTACATTAGAATTTGCATCTGAAGACACAGCATAAATCTCCGCCTGAGCAGAGATACACACAAATGCTACCACCAATAATAAAGACTCACGTAATAATTTCATATGATAAAAATTTACAAATACCTAAAGAGACGCAAAACAATACATTTAAAGATCAGAAGCCAACACCATACCCTCCGAACCGTAATAATCACCCTCCGAACCGTAATAATCACCCTTCAAACCGTACCTTCCCGGAAGTTTTTCACATAAGACTAATTATCAGGGCTTTCCAATTTAGAAATAAACACTGTAATCTAAAACGACTCCCGTAAAACAAGCATAATCAAAACATTACAAAAAACTCCCGGGAAGTTTTCATTATTATCCAAAATATATTACTTTTGCAGACCAAATATCGCTTAGAGAGCATCGGGGTGTGGCGCAGTTGGTTAGCGCACTACTTTAGGGAAGTAGAGGCCGCCCGTTCGAGTCGGGTCACCCCGACCAACAGCAAAAAAACGATTCAGAAATAATCTGAATCGTTTTTTTTCTTTTAACAACAACTTCCCAGAAGTTTTTCACAAAAAACTGCAAATTAGCTTTTCATAAAAATCATCTAAAAAAAATTTGCAAATTAATTTCATAAAACCCTGCAAAACAAGGCTTAGTAAAAAACACCCGGGAAGCCATCAGGCTCTTTTAAACAATACACCCTCCGGATGTGTTGCATCTACAGAAACTAATCACAAAAGTCAGACAAATCATTAAAACTATTATCATGAAATACTACATAGAAAAAACCATCAAAGACTCTTTTGAAAATGCTATTGTAAAAGTAACCGAAGAGCTTAAAAAAGAGGGGTTTGGAATACTCACGGAGATAGATATGAGTGGCACATTAAAAAAGAAACTAGATGTCGATTTCAGAAAATACAAAATTCTAGGTGCCTGCAACCCTCAACTCGCATACAAGGCTGTTAGCAGTGAAGATAAAATAGGCACTATGCTCCCTTGCAACGTAATTGTTCAAGCAATCACAGACAAGGAAACAGAAGTAGCCGCAGTCAATCCTGCTGCTTCAATGATGGCAGTTCAAAATGACGAACTAAAGGAGATTGCCAAAGAAGTTACTGCAAAACTGCAAAGAGTCATAGATTCATTATAATCAATATGTATGTACAAGGTGTTTGTCATAAAATGATATTGCCAAATAAAAATCTAATCGAAAAAGACATTATAGATTAGTAACATTTCAAAAATAGAAGAAAATAAATTAAATTTGCGCTGCGTTTCGCACCGGGGTGTGGCGCAGTTGGTAGCGCGCTACGTTCGGGACGTAGAGGCCGCCCGTTCGAGTCGGGTCACCCCGACCAACAAACTATAAAAGACGATTCCGCAATTATTCGGAGTCGTTTTTTTATTTAAATCATATAAACCCAGACAGCTCTGCTAAAACACAATTATTAATACACTCCGGCAAACAATTAAAAAGACAATATAAGATATAAACTTCACCCACTTCGAAGAACCATATGCAACCAGTCAAAAAAAACCTAACAGAAGGGAATATCAAGAAACAACTTATCCAACTCACATGGCCAATGTTAATTGGTATGGTAGGATTGGTGTTATTCAATCTCACGGACACCTTTTATGTAGGAAAACTTGGCGTAACACAATTGGCTGCAATGAGTTTCACTTTCCCTGTTGTGATGTTTATAAACGGCATCTCCCAAGGACTGGGAATAGGAGCTACCTCACTCATCTCACGCAATGTAATCCTTAAGAAAAGGAAAGAATTGAAATGCATGGCAAGCAGAGCCATACTCCTAGGCTTCACAGTTGTCATAGTAGTCGTCGTAACCGGGCTTCTCACCATACAAGCTCTATTCTCTTCACTGGGGGCAGGCCCCGAGGTACTTGGATACATCAAAGACTATATGCAAATATGGTATCTTGGAATACCCTTTGTCATATTCCCCATAATAGGAAACAACATAGTTAGAGCTACCGGCGACACATTTGTCCCGGGTATGATAATGCTATCAACCTACACCGCAAATATAATCATAGACCCTCTGCTTATCTTTGGTCTGGGTCCATTCCCTGAGATGGGTATTAAAGGAGCAGCCCTTGCGACAGTAATCGCACGCAGCATAGGCTTCATGGCAATAATCACAATCCTTATTAAACGAGAAAAACTAATTACAATAAGTTTCGGTAAAATAAAAGATATACTCTCAACTTGGAAAAAAATATTATATATTGCAGCCCCAGCCTCTCTTACCCTGCTCATTACACCTATATCACTAGGAATCATAACCAGGATATTATCAACTTTCGGAGAAGAAGCCGTTGCCGGGTTCGGAGTAGCCTCAAAAGTAGAAATGTTTGCCTTGATGGTTATTATGGCCTTGGGATCTGTCTTAATCATATTTACCGGTCAAAACTACAGCAAACACAAATATAACCGAATAAAGAGCAGTCTCAACTACTCTATGCTTTTTTCTCTGGGTTGGGGAGCCCTTATTTTTATACTGCTACTTGTTGCCGGGAAGCAGATAGCCTCAATATTCACTGACAGTAGAGCTGTTGCGGAAATAAGCCTTAAATATTTCCTGATAATTGGAGGAAGCTACGGGTTCCAGGGATTAGTATTGCTCAGTACTTCTGCTTTCAACGGACTGAACAAACCACTCCCATCCACAACTTTTTCCGCTGTCAGAATGCTCATTATTTATGTACCCCTTGCATACATAGGATCCAGAATATTAGGTATAAACGGAGTTTTCTGGGCAGGATTCACCGCCAATATAGCAATAGGAATAGCTGCATTCCGTTACCTCCTTACCACTGTCAATAAAATGAAGGCAGAGACAAGCTTCAATCACACAAGTATAAAAGAGTCTAAGCGCGGAGAAACAACACCAGCCACCTGCCCAACAGAACAGCAGAAATACCCAGAAAAAAGCTGAGTCCGGCATATAGAGCAAAGCGCAATAAATCTCTCTCCTGTAACAACATCAATGCATCATTGGCGAAAGTAGAGAAAGTAGTAAAACCACCACAAATTCCTACAGCAAGAAAAATCCTCCACTGAGAAGAAACCAAATCACCCCTCTCCACCAGACCGAAAACAAGCCCTATAACCATACTCCCCAGCACATTCACAACAAGAGTTCCCCACGGGAACTCCCCCGACAAATTTACCTGCATATACCTCGCCAACAGAAACCGCAGCACACTCCCCAAAAACCCCCCCATCCCCACAATCAAAATAGTCCTAATCATATCACCTAATCTAAATCCAACGGATAATTTAACAAAGTTAGATAAAATCCATCGAAAATTAGTTTACTCAAAAAATTGAGAAAAACACTTGATGACATATATCATGAAATCAGCATCAAAGATGAATTGCCCTATGCAAATCAGCAATAACTATGCATATCATATATGATAAATCATATTAGTATTGCCTCTTTAAATATGACAGCACAAGCTCCTTTATATATAGCGCATTATAAAATTGCAGCGATATCATTAAAGATTTTGCCTTATGAAAGTATATTTTGTTGATTAATGAGCAGCCAAATAAGAATTTATACGGTCCACAACATTTTGTTCAAGATTTCTGTACCAAAATGAGTAATCATACCTGTGATATACCCCTTCGTCATACGGACCAATCTCCAGATTTTCTCCATCAGGAATAGCTGTTCTAACTGCAGCCTTCCCTACATCAATCTGTGCCCCACAATAGTGCTCAACCTCTCTTAAGAATTCTCCAGTCTGATCATTAAAAAAAACAGCACCCATATTTTCCTCTTTAAGTGCGGGTGTACCATCCGTTTTCCAATTAAGAGGATTAATACAGTGGGCGCCATCCATTAACATTGGGCCACCTCCTGATGTAATTGACAAAGTATTATAAGTAACAACAACACCCACATCAGAAGCCCCCTGAGCTGCAGTAAGACCAGACAGACTAAGATCTTGATCTGTTACAGTATAGCCAATCAGATAAGCAGCAATCAATCTCTCTCTCAATTGTGGATTATTACCAAAACGCTTCTTGATAAGTTCAATCAATGCCATTGTCCCCTGACTGTGACCTGCAATAATAAAAGGTCTCCCTTCATTTAAATTACTTATAAAATAATCAAATGCCTCCAAGACATCAGCTGCACCTTGTTTGAACTCCTCTGTATCAGTAGCAAGTCCTCCTCCTGACATATCAACTTCTGTAGACATCTGCCTATAAAAAGGAGCAAAAACATTTGCGATGCTATCAAATACACTTGCCTGTGATGCAAAAATCCCGGAAGCCAGGGCACGTTCATCCGGATCCGTGATATCCATAGCCCCTGAAGGATTACTACTTACAGTAGGGTAAACATAAAAAACGTCTACCAGTTCTACGGCAGAAGGTCTTGAAAGCCAATAGAAAGAATTATCATACGAAAGAGCAACTCTATCCTCACCATCTGCTTCAATCTTGTCACAACTAATATTGAAGAAAGAAAGCGAGGTTAGAAATAAACAGAAAAGAAGACCGTAAAATTTTTTTTTGTAACTCATTAGATTTAAATTTAAAATAAACATATATAAATTTAATCCTACTGATTATTAGTTGCCAAATAATAAATGTCTTAATAAAAACAATTATGTCTCAGAAAAAACAATAGATATTCCATATTATTTAATAGCAACCATTTACATTTTTTACTAGGTTTGTAACATATCCTATCCAAATGAATTCAAAAGCAGCAATATTTTTTTTAATATTACTTATTATCAATATTTCCTTCGCTTTTTATCTGATAATAATTGAAAAGATTCAGAGAAAAAGAGAGTTGTCTTATATCTATGCCACATTGATAATAAAATCCCTACTCTCACTCGGACCAGCCCTATTGATGTTTGGCCTTAACATAGAGTGGTCCGCTTACATAACAGGCCCTCTCAAAGCCCTGCTTATTCCACTCTCATATCTTTACCTTTATAAATTATCCACCACAACAAAGGGCTTGAACAGCAAAGACCTGTGGCATTTCATACCTGCAGCAATCACTCTGGTACTCACCCTGATTATTGTGCCCGGGAATGAATCGGAAATAGTTGGCAAAGCAGATGAGGTAATTACCTCAACCATCAAAATGACATGGAGAGGAGGAGTTCGTCACAACATACTGGCTACCACAAGTCGAATCATATGCTTTTTACAATCAATCTTATACTCCTACCTTGTTTACAAAATATCAAAAAAATATCACTCTATCCTAGAAAACCACTACTCATCCATCTCATACAGTCAAGTCAAGTGGTTCAAATGGTTAATAATACTCACATTATTCCAAGGCTTTTTTGAAGGATTCGGACTTCTGGGCATATACAATCTAAGGTCTACTCTTATTCTTGCATTTATCTTTCACATAATATATGCATTCTTTATTGCTGTCCATGTTTCGATTCAAAAACAACTTGACCACCTCGTGAACACAAGCATTGAAACGACAGGCTCAAACAGTGAAAACAAAGAAAATTATTTCTTAATATTGGAAAAATTCAGAAAAGAAGAGCTATTCCTCCATCCAGACATAACGCTCGAAGATGTCGCAGCATCGCTTCAAATACCCAAATATAAATTAAGCAATATCATCAAATACTCAGGATACAACAATTTCTACGATTTCATAAACAAGCACAGAATAGAAAAAAGCATTCATCTGCTCTCCAAAATGCCTCAAAATCATGTTATAGACTCAATAATAGAGCAAAGTGGTTTTAAATCACGTGCAACATTCTACCGTGTGTTCAAACAAACAACAGGAAAAACTCCAAGCGAATTAATACAGCAGAGATAATCAAAACTCAAGTTTATAACTCAAAAATGGCACTATACTTCTAAAATAATCATCTTCTACCCTTTGCTCAATCACATTAAACTTCTTACCCTGATACTGGCTTCCCAGTAAATTCTTCAATTGAACTACAAACACAGAGGCACTTCTTCTACCATTTATTCTATAAGAAAAAGTCAAATCACTCATATGTGAGGGATCATCACTATCTCTCACAAAAACTCCCCTGGAATCATAGACAATATCCTGTTTCATTATTGTTGATCCCAAATCGACAGGCTGGAAAAGATATGGCCCTAATAGAGTATACTTAAGATTAATCCCCAGGATATTTTTACCTCTTACCACAAACTCCTTTCCTCCCAACAAATTAAACACATACCCACCGTCAAAACGAGATCTTCTCTGAACACCATCACCTCCCTTATAAAGAGACTTATAGAGAGATAAAGTGGATAGATAATAAAAACCATCATTCAGGAATCTCTCCAAAGTGAGGTCAAGTCCGTAATTACTACCCTTACCAGCATTTACAAGTTCCTCATCAAAAGACCAATCACTCATATAATTAATCATAGACCCCGGAGTCCCGTCTACTACAGGCACATCATATAGCAGCTGCAGATATGGCTCTGCCTTGAATCTTAGATTGTCATCAATCTTAAAATCATAAGAAATTACAAAATGATGGGCACCCATCATCTCCATATTCATGTTCGGATAAATATCATCCCCGGAGATAGCATCACTTTTCTTTACATAATAGGCAAACAGAGGCTCTGTCTGATGATGCAATCCATAACCCACGGAAACCATATGCCTCGGAGAAACTTCATAAGATGCAGAGAACCTTGGCTCCAGATTTGTGTCACCATTGAGACTGAACCAAGACATATTTAAACCGGCAACAACACTGATTTTTTCATTGAAAAAATACTTAGATTGCATATAAGCATTCAACAAATAAGAGCGACCACTTCCATTCATGGTTCCTTCCATAGATCCGGAAATAAAATTCCTTGATACACCCTCTATTTCAAAACTCTCAACACTCACATCAGCTCCTGCCCTAAATTGGAGCTTCTTATTTACGACATGATTTAACCTTGAATAATAATCAACCTTCTTGCTTACAGAACTTACCTTGAAGAGATCCGTAATCTCATCCGGATTTTCTGATGACAGACGAGTTGCATCGTTATACCCGGTTGAGGAGCCACTAAAAGCAATGCCATTGTTCAACAAAGTCTTTGAATTAAACACTTTAGAGTGACTAATTCCCGCAACACCCATATCGTAGTAGAAATCCATATAAGCACGGCTCTCCGGATAAACCCACTCATCAGGATCATCCGTACCCCTCATCTTACTATCACTTAACCCTCCAATTCCCCAAATCGAGAAAGTTCCCGTCCTCCCCGCAGGCAAATTCACTTTGAATGATAAATCCTGATAAACAGGGACCTCATCTGAGTTCTCCATCTCCGGGAGCAGAGGAAATATAAGAGCCAAGGTAGAGTATCTGTAATTGAAAAGATAAGACCCGTCATAACCAGAAGAGAAAGGACCTTCGGCGGAAGCCTCTACCCCATGCAAGCCGGCCTGTAAGGCAAACTCATTCTTCCTACTATTTCCATTACGGAGTTTCATGTCAAATACACCAGCTGTAGCATTAGAAAATTCCGCAGGGAAAGCCCCGGTGTAAAAATCAGAATTTGCCAACAATCGACTACTGAACATCGTTAACCCGCCGCCGCCTGCGACATTGGAGCCGGCAAAATGACTGGGAACCGGCACATCTACACCTTCTATCCTCCACAAAACACCCTTCGGAGCATTTCCTCTTACCACTACTGCATTTACAGCAACGCCTGCAGAAGCTACCCCGGCAAAATTCGAAGCCATCCTGCCCGGATCATCAAAAGTTCCTGCATACCGGGAAGACTCCTCCACAGAAATTGTTCTTGCACTAACAGCAGCCATACTATTCAAAGGTTTGTCCTTATTGATCACAGGCTTTACCACAACCCCCTCCAGTTCCGTCACAGAACCCTCAAGAAGAATTTCCAACACAACCTCTTTACCCGACCCAACCATAACATTCTTGATTATAACAGGCTCATATCCTACAAACCCTGCTCTTACATCATATCTACCCACCCCCACATCAGAGATTACAAACCTGCCATCATCATCAGTAACAGACCCCATATCAGTCCCCGGAATATAAACATTAGCAAAAGGCAGAGGCTCTCTGCTACCGGCGTCAAGCACCACACCCCTAACAGTCTGAGTTGGTCCCTGCCCAAAAGCAAAACGAACCACCCCGATCAAACAAAATAAAAGAAGAAAATTATCTCTATTCATATAACCTTCTATTTCAAATATAAATCCAACGGATAATTTAACAACGCAAATATAAATCCAACGGATAATTTAACAATACCTAAATAACCATACAGTTAATTAAAAAGAGATGTCCACATTATATTTAAGAGATATAATCTCCAAATCTAACCAAGTCCACGGACCCGAATCCAACATCCATGTAGCCTTCATCCTGGAAGGAATTTTTACTCCGTCAAATACCTTATATTCATCAACTGTAAGCACCCATTCCTTCCTTGCTGACGCAGGATCATTTCCCTGATATCTCATTGCAGAGAACTTGATAAAATCGCCCTCCTCATTAAAATAAAAAAAACCGCTTCCCTCTGTTCCTTTGTAAGACATTGTTGCTTTTACAATAAAATCATCTACCTGCTCCCAGGATATATGAGGACTTTCTGCAAGATGAGGCATCCATACCACCTCTCCCAGATAGCGTTGCAGAGACCCCTCATCTATCTTAACACCTTTAGCATTCACAACATTTATCAAAGAAAAAAGCTTAATATTCATATGACCCTTTCCACCACTGAATGTATCACATCCCTTTACCCACATCAAAGGATTCATCTTCATCTTCACCCTCCATACAAATGAAGGTTCATCCACAGAAGAAAATTGATCAGCTTCTGCAGCAAACCACTTCTCCTGCTCAGGCTTCATCTTCATAAAAGCTTTCTGACATAACCTTGCATTGTGAATTCTGGATCTCCCTCTTGCACCACATCTCACCATCCACCTCTCAACCAACTCAGGTAAGGCCTTAGCAGGCTTTCCCAAAATATCATTTTCCATAATTAAAAACATTAATTATTCACAAATAAAAACAATCTCTTCTTCTTCTACAGTTTGCACCTTACCTTTCCATTTAAGATTCAACCCGTTGTCCGAAATAGAAATCAAATCATCCTTAATCTCAATCTTATTCCGGGGAAGAATCATAACAACTTTATTAACAAACCATATATCGTCTTCATAAATAGTCAAAGCCTTTCTATTAGTCATAAAAAGCTTATTTTCTGCACCTCCGACAAGGCTCAACAATGTCGAGTGCAATATAGTCCTTTCGTCAACACTCTCCGCATTCATAGGGTCCAACCCTCTGAACTGTGGAAAAGATCTAAATTCAAGGACCAATCTTACTCCACTTTGATCCTGAAATCTCTCCATAGACTTCCTGTGATTATCAACAGCAAGTCCAGTATAAAAACTGCTCATCTTGAAATATGAAGAATCAATATTCAAATTAATCTTTTCAGGGCTAAATCTGGAGATGAAGAAATCATATAATGACAAGCTATCTTGATAATACTCCCTCTGCCAACCCTCATAAAAATTGGATAATATCAAAGACATTGCCATCCCTGAAGCAAGATGTCTTTCCCTCAAATTTTTTCTTCCAAAATAGGGCGTATTCAGAATATTAAAAAAATGACTTTGTATAAAATTAACCTTTAAAGGTTCAGAAACACCAGAAATAATGTCATAATAAACATATTCCGAATAGAATGCAGGCCCTTCAAAATTCTCAACAGCAATATCATAGTTAAGATAATCCCCAATCACACTCCCGCGCGCCAATCTACAGCTGTAAAACAGATTCACCAAGTCCCCTAACCTCTCCCTATCCTGCTCATTACACATCTCAAGAAGCAACCTCTGTTCATACAACTTTATCGCATCATTTCTATAGTCCTCAGGATAAGTAAGCAAAACAGCAGGATTATCATATTCAAGGGAAGAAACATGATTACGTTGATAAACATGATGTAATTCATGAAAAACGACAGCCCAAACCTCTTCTTCCGATAAATAACCAGGCATCCCATAATCAACGATTGCAGTCCACTCTCCGTTGATTTCGGCCTGTGTAGCTCCGAACAATTTAAGATCACGTTGCTTCCCAACATATAACTTATCCGACAATTTTTTCATTGATGAGGGAGGTTTTGGATGATTATACAAAAAAGCAGGCCCATTATCCCTGAATAAGCAAACCGGTCCAAGCTTAATTCCTTCCCAAACATCATCTCTGTGAATCTCTGCTTGTGAATAATAAAGGTCGATAGATTTCATATAAAGTGAATCAATTGACAGCAAAGATACCTGGCCATAAATACTTGTTTGACAACCAAAAACACAAGTAATAAGACATAAGAATAAAATCCAATATTTCATAATACCAACATTAATAAGAAATTTCTTAATTAAATATAGTGAAAATCTAAATACGTCTAAAAAACAATTCTTTATCTCTTACCAGCAGAATACCGGAAAATATTATCAGTAAAATAGTCTGAATAACCTTACTCATCGGATCTGTCAAGAATATTTCATTAAAAAAAACTGCTGTCAGATGAAAAATAATAGTTAAAAGAACATTCCTATTCGTCTTATAATATATCCAATTCATTATCAACACAAAAGGCATCATACTTATGACAAAATTAAAAGAAAAAATCACGCCGGACTCAATCAAATTACTATGATAATAGCCATTTATTGTAGATAAGGGGAAATGCCAAACAGCCCAATACAAAGCAAAAATAACGGAAGAAGTGAACATATTATACCTTGACAAGAGAGCATCTGTCCCATATGAATGCCAAGCCAGCTCTTCAAATATTGGAGCCACAATAAGTAAAAACCACACAGGAAAAAGAGACGAAGAGAAAGTAAATGATCTCCTAAGTGCAAATTGATCTACCGAATATCCAAAAAAAAGAGAAATTGTTTGTGCAAGAAGGATACTTGAGAGCATAAGAAAGAAACATATCAAGAGATACTCCTTCTTAACAGATGAGAAATTGAAAAATCTTCCCAACAGATCTTTTCTCAAATTATTATCAGGTAATATAAAAAAAAGAGCAATCACTAGCGGAGAAACAAGGCCAGCCATACTTCCTATTCCAACTAGTATTTCGTGAGTTTCTGTGAAGACTTCACTGTGACTAATGTAACCACTCAAAAACCAAAACGTCCAAGGAAAAAAAGTACTTAAAGAAAAAAACAAAAAAGGATGTCTGTAATTGCTAATAATTTTTTTTTGCTCAATCATACCATTCAAATTTACTGTTAAAAATATGGAGCAAAACAAACATATTATCAAAGAACAATCGCTCAAACATATATTATTGAACCCTAAAAAGGTTCAGTAGTATAGGCCTGAACACTCATAAGCCTACTAATCAGCTATCCACACCCTTTAGAAACCCAGATGGAGTTAATCCAGTATGCTTTTTAAATATAGTATTGAATGACGATTTTGAATTAAATCCAGACTCCATAGCTATAGAAAGCAATTTGAATCCTTTGTTATTTTGAGCCCTTTCAATAAACTCTTCAACTCTATACTTATTTATAAAATCATGGAAATTAACAACAGAGTGTTGATTAATTACCTGAGATAGTTGATTTGGAGAACAACCCAACATCTTTGACAAATCAGACAAAGTCAACCTTGGATTAAGAAATGGCTTGTATTCTAACATATAAGATATGAGCTTATTATGTAAAGCAATAGATTGATCATAAGAAAGACCACTATTCCTGTACTTTTCCCGGAAATTATCTGTCGATGTAGGAATATTTGATGAATTAACAGCAAAAATATTCTCATGTCTTATTCCATAATAACCAAAATAAAAGATAAACAAGATCATTATTGTATAAAAAACATACTCAGAATTAAATGGAAGAACAAGTTCAAAATCATTTTTAAAGATGAAAATCAAAATTGCTAAACAGAAAACAAGACCGATTCCTACAATACTAATTCTCAACCACCTAAGACTCACCCCCTCTCTAAAAGAATAACGATTCTCCAATATAATCTTATGCTTGATTGTAAGACGATACGCTAATATCGCATAACTAATACCCGAAAGAAGAATCATAACAAGCAATACCTCGGAAAATAGATTGAAATCATTTATTTCTCCATTATCAACACTCAACTTCTGTTCTTCTGAATAGAAAAAGAAAAAATTACTCATATACAAATAAGAAATAACAGCTGGAATAAAATGCAAATAATCCACATAACGAATTTTTTTATCACCTCTCAAAGAGTATAAAGTATATAAATACAACAAAGGACCATGAAGTAAAGGCAGAGGAGCCGTTACTCCTATCAAATGAGGAAATAATAACCAATAACTCTCCTGATTGATATAGAATCCGGAAAGATGCAGAGCAATAACAAACATCCAACTCCCCAGTATCTTATCGTTAAGCGCTTTGGATCTCTTCGAAAAAAGTAAAGCAGCTATGAATAACGACATGAAAATTCCACTAACAAAAAAAACATACATATCAATCTGTTATCAATTATGTGAATCAAAATATCTTATTGTATCTACTAATGCATCATCTAGAGAAGTAAATATTCCTCCAAATATTTTTTTAGCTTTTTTATTGCTATAGAAATTATTAACACACAGGGCCTCCATATTGACTGAGGATAGTTCTGTTTTAAAGCCGAAACGTCTGATTATATCACCAATAAAACCAGCCATTTTTAATAAGAAAGCAGGAACAAGAACCAAAATACTTTTTTGACTGCTCAAAACGAAAAGTTTCTTATAGAACTCCTTGTAAGTCAAATTCTCATTACAGAGAAGAATTTTATCGCCAGAATTCTTAATATCAAATGCTTTTACAATCAAACATGCAACATCCCTCACATGAATGAAGCTCTTCCCCCCCGGTGGATAGAAGATTATCCTTTTACTCAAAGCCCTTTTCACTATTCTTCCTGAACCGGGCTTAACATCATATGCCCCAAGCATAAAAGCAGGACAAACAGTTGTTACATTCAACTCAAGAGATACATTATCAACAATATCCTGTGCTGCTTTCTTACTCAAGGCATAAAGAGATTTAGTAAAAGGGTATCTCATTGGAGTATCCTCATCTCCAGGAATTTCTTTACTGCCAAAACCAAAGATATTCGCGGTGCTCACATACACTAATTTTCGCACATTGCATCTCAGGCAAGCCTCTACAATATTCTGTGTACCTCGCACATTAGCAGGATAATAATCTTTGAGCTTAGTCATTTTTTGAGATGTATTGGCTGCTACATGAACTACATTACAACATCCGCTAATTTTGCTTTCCAGAAAATCAATATCAGCCAATGATCCCTCAACCAATTCAAGATTAGACGTTGAGGGAAGCACAAAACTTTTCCTTTGCCTTACCAGAGCCACAACTGAAAAACCATAGCTAAGCAAAACTTCCACAAGGTTGGTGCCGAGTAATCCATTAGCGCCTGTAACAAAAACTTTCTTCATACAATAAACCCTCTAACATGTAGGATATTATCTCCTCTTTAATTCCCGTTTCATAGCACTTGAAAGAATTGGAAGCCGAAACCATACAGGGGTAACAGTCATAAACAGCCAGTTAAGAGTGCTGAATATAATATAAGGATCCCTTCTGAAGAGTTGATTAATCGACAATTTGGCAACCTTTTGAGGAGACAACAATCCCAATCGCCCTAAAAGACCCTGACTATTTATTCTGGCTGTAACATCTGCATTTGTCTTCATCGGCCCTGGGTAAACAACACTAAAGAATACATTCGTCTTCTTATACTCCTGATGCATGCCTCTTGTGAAAGAGTGCACGAAAGCTTTTGATGCCGGATATACCGTTTTGAAGGCAATCGGGCTGAATGCAGCCATGCTGGAAACATTAAGCACAAAAGACTTAGGCTGCCTCTTGAGATTAGGCAATAACAACTTAACCATCACTGTCGTTGCTGTAACATTCAATTGAATAATATTGTTTATGTAGTCCAGATCTGCATTCTCAAACCTACGAGTACCTCCTATTCCTGCATTATTTATCAACAAAGAGACATCATATTTATTATTGACGGCTTTTGTCATCTCTACCAGACTATCAATATCAGTAAGATCACACTCGAAAAAAACGGTGCTGTTGTGATATCGCTTTTCAATCTCATCACACACAAAGCTTAATCCACTTCCCGGCAAATCAACTAGTATAATATTATATCCTCGTCCGGACAACTCATGGGCAAATGCCTTTCCCAACCCCGCGGCTCCTCCTGTAATAAGTGCGTATCCTTTCATTAATAAACAATTAGTTATCTATAACATTCGCAATATAAGTCTTTCCAATAATCCTTGTTCCAATTTTAGATAAAGCCCATGGATAGTACAATCCTGCAGTAATCGCAGTCAAAAGAATCTGACCCCATATAAACAAAAAGTCTCTGAAGAAATCCTCATCAAAACCAAAACTTAAACAAATACCTCCATCGCAACTGATACAAGTTTTATGAATAAAATACTTGTAAATTCTAAGACATGCCAAAGGGGCATAGATACCGGCAGTTATTAATGAAAGAAACAACTCCAAAGCAATTTTCCCTACAGAAGGCAAAAATACAGTATTCCACCTTATGTGGTAATCCTTGTATTTAACATCTACAAACCACTTATAAGTTAAATAAGTATACGGAATCATAACAAAATAGTATGCTACTTGATAAAGTACAGCCTCTGCTCCTGTCAACGCATTTGAATTTGTATTGAAAAACTTAAATAACATATAAGCAATCAAAGCAATAGGCACAACTAGGGTAACAGTAATTATTATGAATAAGTCCAATCCCTTTCCCCTGAAAGAAAAAGGATTTCCCTTGTAAGAAGTATTATCCACAAAGAAATTAGTTAACCTCTTTATAAACCACGGTAAATAGATACCCAATGTAATAACTGATAAAATAATACCGGGCAAAATGATAGAAAAAAAGCGCCCTACAGAATAATCGGCAACAAGATAATCATTATTATAACCAATTTTCTCAATAATTATCTTAACAAAATACATTAGAAAAATAAGAGCCACGAAAACAAGGACAACCATAAAAATCAAACCCAACCAGGGGATATTCATCTGTGTTGCCGAATTATTGGCACTGAGCTGTAACTGCATTACCAAATAAGCATATGGAAAGACAAACAAAAAGTAAAAAAGGACCCAAATCCCAAAGAATTCCCTTCCTTTAAGATCGAATTTTAGATAATTTTTCATAATTCCAATTTTAAGTTAAATAGAGCTATAATCATTTCATTATACTAACGTAATAATATCCTTGTTTTCGGAAGAGTACCGGGGTAATTCTCCTGAATAAACTCAACCATTTTCTCTCTCACATATACCCTTAAATCCCAAAGTCTAGGAGAATTAGATGCACTCACCAATATCCGTATCTCCACAGTAGACTCTTTGCAATCTGTAACCTGAAGAACATTCACTTTCTTGTCCCAAAGCTCACTGGCATCTAATAGTCTCTTTAACTCATCTCTCATCGCATCAAAAGGAATTGTGTAGTCTACATAGATAAAAACAGAACCCACTAAGTCCGCACTTGTGCGAGTCCAATTTTGGAAAGGTTTCTCAAGGAAATAATTAGATGGCAACACCAGACGACGTTTATCCCATATTCTGACAACCACATAGGTGAGATTTATCTCCTCGATCCAACCCCATTCATTCTCGACCAGAACAGCATCATCAATCCTAAAAGGCTGAGTAATCGCTATTTGCACTCCGGCTAACAATGCTCCAACTACCTTTTGTGCAGACAATCCGATAATTATACCTGCCAGGCCGGCAGAGGCAAACAGGCCAACCCCGATATCTCTTATACTTTCAATGGAAAGAAGTACAGCACCAATAGCAAAAAGAACAATGACAAAAACAACAACCTTCTCCAGAATATTAATCTGAGTGTATACCTTCCTAGACCCCAGATTATCTTCTTTACTGATATCAAACCTGCTAAGCACAAAAGCTTTAAAAAAACCGACAACCTCAATCAATAGCCAGGCAACACTAATTGTCACCAAGATACCGCTATATTTATACAATATGGCAAAAAACCCTTTTGAACTATCAACAAAAGCATCCAGCAACGGCTTTGTAAACAGAAAGAGAAAAGTAAGAATTATACCAATGAATAATTTGTAGTATTTTTTCATTACGGATTTAATTTTACTCTAGCTTTAAAGATAAGGTATTTAATTAAAAATCGACAGCCAATATGAACATATGTTCGTTTTAAGTATTATATTTGCAAAAAAATGCACAATACATTAATTTATTATAAAAAATGAAGAAAAAAATCGCAATACCAACAAGCAATAATTGCCTTTGCTCCCATTTCGGGCACTGCGAACAATTCAAAATTATAGATGTTGAAAACAACAATATTATCAATGAAGAATCACTTACTCCCCCACCTCATGAGCCCGGACTTCTTCCTGCCTGGCTTGCAGAGAAAGGAGTAACTCACATTATTGCCGGAGGAATCGGACAAAGAGCCATCTCTCTATTTTCACAAAACAATATCGAAGTTCTATATGGAGCAGCAGAAAAACCTGCAGAAGAAATTGCCTCCGACTATATCAACAACAGTCTCGAAACAGGAAACAACGCCTGCGATCACTAAGAAGAGTCCTGATTAGCCTCTGGATAATTTAATATCCAGACATCAATAGTTAAATAATGTATAAATATCTGTTCGGCCCTGTGCCGTCAAGACGCTTAGGAATATCACTGGGAGTAGACCTTGTCCCAAAAAAAGTCTGCTCCCTGGATTGCGTCTACTGCGAGGTAGGAAGCACAACTAAGCTCACCACAGAGCGGATGGAGTATATTTCCGTCGACAATATAAAGAAAGAGCTGGAAGACTTCTTCTCAACAAACAGCGACCCCGAATACATAACATTCTCAGGATCCGGTGAACCAACATTACACAGTCATATAGGAGAAATATTGGATTTCATCAAAGATCTCAAACCGAATATCCCCGTTGCAATACTCACCAACGGCACATTGCTTAGCAGTAGTGAAGTAAGAAAAGAGATACTTAAGGCCGATCTCGTCCTCCCCTCACTAGATGCCGCCTCCCAAAAGATATTTGAAAAAATCAACCGACCCGACAGCAGACTATCCGCTAAAAGCTGCATAGAAGGATTGGTCTCTTTCCGACACGAATATACAGGAAAAATATGGCTTGAAGTGTTCATACTTCCGGGATACAACGATAGTCCGGAAGAACTTGCAGCACTGGGAGAAGCAATATCCAGGATAAAAGCGGATAAAATCCAACTCAACACACTCGACAGACCAGGTACAGTAGAGGGTCTCAGAAGTGCAACGGAAGAGAAGCTTCAAAACATAATCAATTTATGGGGATTCCCTGACTCGGAGATAATCGCCTCCTCGATATCACGAAAAAGTGTGCTATCCTACAAAGGAGACACAGAAAACACAATACTGGAAACAATCACCCGAAGACCATGTACATTGGAAGATCTACAATCAATTCTGGGATTACACATCAATGAGATAAATAAATACCTTTCTACAATGGAAAACGAGGGAAAAATCACAACCCGTCACGAGAACAGAGGTATCTTTTATACAAAAAAAAATTGAGAAGTATTTTTGTGAGCCACTAAACTATTTGGACTCCTCTTTAATTTCCTTCTTATATGTTTCTATACTCTCTTCCAGAGCATTTTTATGCTGCTTTATCTCTGCTTTTAACTCTTCTTTTTTCTCTCCGGCAGCTTGATTGTACTCCTCGATCTTGTTCTCCAGTTGCTGTTGTTGCTTCTCTATCTCCTCTTTGTGAGACTTGAATTTCTCCTTGAGTTCTTCGCTCATAGCGTTATAACTCTCCTCAAAATCACTAATCTTGTCTCCAATACTCTCCTTAAGATTATTAATGTCTGCATCAAGAGCTTCCACAACATCTTTTAACTCCTTGTTAAGATCTTTCTCTTCCTTATTGCCGGACTGACCACATGCAACCAGACCGAATATTGATATGAGTAAAAATAATTTGATTTTAGTTTTCATAATAATATATTTTACATTAAATACCTTTCTAAAACACTCTTTAATTTATCAACATCGATGGGTTTAGTTAGAAAATCATCCATTCCGCTTTGCATTGACCTTTCTCTTTCATGATTGAGAGCACCAGCTGTGAGCCCTATCACAATTGTACGGGAAAGATTATTCTCTTTCTCATATTGACGCAATTTAATCGTTGCATCATTACCATCCAGATCAGGCATCTGAACATCCATTAAGACTAAATCAGGACGTTCCCTTAATATTGAATCAAATGCAATATTCCCATTCTCAGCTTTTAATATAACAGACGACGGTAAAATTTGTTTAATCAACTTGGTTGCCACAACCATATTTATCTTGTTATCTTCTGCAACAAGTATTTTGAAGCTATCCTTTCTGCTACTTTGCAAAATCTTATCATCCTTTCTTACACTACTCACAACAGGCCTCTTAAGAAAACCATTCTGAATACTACGCAAATAAGACAAAAGCTCACTCTGCTTTACCGGCTTAATTAATCTGTAATAAACACCTAATTCCTTACAACTCTTCTGCAACTCCTCACCATCACTAGATGAATGCAGTAATATAATCGGCTGTTTTTCAGGAGTGAGTTTAAGCTTTTCACGAATCATACGAATTGTGGCAAGGCCATCAATATATGGCATATGATAGTCACAAATAATCAAATCAAACGGATCAGAATTCTCAATTAGCTTGAGAGACTCAAATCCATTCTCAGATGTTATGCAGTCAATTCCCCACTTGCTAAGCAGATGATCCATTATAGTCCTGTTATTAACATTGTCATCTATCACAAGACACCTCCTAATACCGGAAATATCCGATGCCTCCAGTTTCTCACCGTCCCTCAAGGTAGTCTCTATTGAGAAGAAGAAATCAGAGCCCTCACCAAGAACAGAATCAACCTGTAGGGTTCCTCCCATTTTTTGAACCAATTGACTTGAGATAACCAAGCCCAAACCAGTTCCTCCATATTTCCTTGTAGTAGAGGTATCTGCCTGAGAGAAGGCTTTAAACAATTTTTCCTTTTGATTGTCTGAAATACCAATACCTGTATCTCTTACAGAAAACCTCAAAAATCCTTTTGGATAGTCTGTATATCCGGAAGTCACCCTAAGTTCGATTTCGCCGGCATCAGTAAACTTGAGAGCATTACTCAACAAATTTGCAAGAATTTGACGAATTCTTACAGGATCTACCATGGCGAACCTGGGGATATCGGGAGAAATATCCAACAACAACTCAATCCCTTTTTTCCCGGCAGGATATTTAATAAAATCAACAGTCTGCTCAATCAAATCAATAACATCTGTCTCAATAACTTCAAGATCTAATTTACCTGCCTCAATTTTAGAGAAATCCAGAATATCGTTGATAATCCCAAGAAGTGCTCTTCCTCCTGAGATAATCGTATCAACATACTCCTGTTGTATTTTACTTAAATCCGTCCCCTTCAACAACTCCGAAAATCCAATTACACTATTCATAGGAGTACGAATTTCATGAGACATATTGGCAAGAAATTCCGACTTTGCTTTATTTGACTGCTCCGCTTCATGCTTGGCAATCTTCAGGATTTCCTCTGCTTTTTTCCTTTCAGTAATATCTACCATTACAGACAGAAAATACTTAGACCCCTGACTCTCTATCACCTCCCCGGAAAAAAGTCCATGTAATATCTCCCCGAACTTATTTCTAACATGCAATTCAACATTCCGCATATACCCTTTCTCCCTGAAAGAAGATTCAACGTTATAGTATCTGTCGAAGTCCTGAAAAAGATTCAGTTCTTCGGCAGAAGCCTCATAGATCTCCTCTTTGGTATAACCCATAATATCAACAAAAGACTGGTTAACCTTTATAAAGCGATTTTCATCAATGCTGGTTACAGCCATCAATGCCGGATTACTATCAAACATCTTATCAAACATTTGTAGCACCTCCTCCTGTTTGGAGAGGTCTTTTGACAAGCCAAAGATACAATCTTCTCCACCCCACTTACCAAACCATATTCGAGTCTCAACCGGGACAATGTTTCCACTTTTTGTAACCAGAGGAAGAGGGCAAGTTGCCCTGCCTCCGGATTTCATTTCGCTCAAAATATTCTCCGCATCTACTCTTGACTCCTCCAAATGAAGATCCAGTAAATTCATGTTAATCAGCTCACTTCTCTCATAGCCTAGTTTGTCTACTACTGATGAATTAGTAAACGATATTTTCCCATCTAAATTTGCAATAAATATCATATCGTCAACTGATTCAAAAAAAGCTCTGAAGTTTTGTTCACTCTCCATCAGCTTCTCCTCAGCATACTTTCTCTGAGAGATATTACTATGAGAGCCGGCCATTCTATATGGTCTTCCTGAAGAATCCCTCAATGCTTCACCTTTTGCCAGAATCCAGACTAAAGCCCCATTCTTATGCTTCATTCTAAATTCTATTGCATATTTTTCAATCTCACCGTTTAAATATCTTTTCACATAATTATCAACTCTGGCAAGATCCTCCTCATAAACCAACCCAACAAATGCATCGAAGGTATTCTGTACTTCATGATCTTCATACCCAAGCATTAGTTTCCACTGTCTTGAGAGGAAAAGCTCCCCGGAATTGATATTCCAATCCCAAATACCATCATTTGTACCTGCCACAGCAAGTTCAAACTGCTCCTTGATCCTTTCAATCTCAATCTGTCTCTTTTTATTTTCAGTATTGTCAAAAATATAACCATGCCATAATACACTTCCGTCAGGCAAAGATTCCGGCATAGCATCCCCTCTCAACCATCTTTCACCCTTTTCCGGGAGAATAACTCTGTACTCTTCCTCCCATCTTGTCAGATTATTTTTTGAATTAATAATACTATCATAAACTCTGTTGAGATCTTCAGGATGAAGCCTTGCAAAAACCAAAGAAGAATCTTCTTTCACCTCATCCGGAGAAACTTCATAGATATAACTGATATTCTCCGAAGCAAAAGGGAAGCACGAACTACCATCAGGAAATAGAAGATATTGATATATAAAGCCGGGAATCTGACGATACAAATCGTCTATATTGACAAAAAGGTCATAAATATATCCATTGAAAGATACTACCTCTCTCTCACTGTTCCGCACAATTCTCCCAAATTCATTAATCATTCGATAAATACCGGACCTCAGCCTTATCCTGTAGGAATGGCTATAATCAGTATCTCCATTGGCAACATGTTGCTCTAGAGCACTACTCAAGCTCTCCCTGTCGTCGGGATGAACATACTCCATCCATGATATTTCGGAAGAATTCGGAACATTTTCAGGCAACTCAATAACCAAACTCACATCTCCTGAAAAACTCAGAACAGGAGCCCCAAATGAATTTGACCTCTCTATATAAAATAATGGCGTCGAAGTGTTTTTCATACTAATTAGGTATATTCAACTATGCTATATAAACAATAGCAAACTAACAGCCATAACTGCCATCCCGGCAATAAGCCCTCCCATTGCTATGTGGTGTTCCCCGTACTCTTCTGCTGTCGGCAATAATTCATCAAGAGAAATATAAACCATTATTCCTGCCACTCCGGCGAATATAAGACCAAACATAGAATCATTGAATATTGTGCGAAGAATAAAATAGCCCAAAACAGCACCAACAGGCTCAGCCAATCCGGAGAAAAAGGACATCCAAAATGCCTTGCCTCTGCTTTTTGTCGCATAATATATCGGGACAGAAACTGCTATACCTTCGGGGATATTATGTATAGCAATGGCAACCGCAATACTCACACCAAGCGCAGGGTCAGTCATTCCACTCATAAAAGTAGCCAATCCTTCCGGGAAATTATGAATTGCTATCGCAATTGCAGAAAAAACGCCCATTCTTAAAAGCCGTCTACTATTGTCCTGATTAAGATTCTTTTCATCCAAATTTTTAATTTCATGAGGATTTTCAAAAGAGGGAATGAACTTATCAATTAATGCAATTAATGCAATCCCGAAAAAAAAGGCAAGAACAGTATATATATTCCCTGTTTTAATCCCATGTGCGGCAATTAAAGACTCCTTGGCCTTGACGAAGATCTCTACCAATGAAACATAAATCATCACTCCTGCCGAAAACCCCAGAGATCCTGCCAGAAATTTTGAGTTGAATTTCTTGGACAACAGAGCCATAAAACTACCGACACCCGTGGCTAACCCGGCGAAAACAGTCAACCCGAAAGCAAACAATAAATTTTCTGTATCCATCATTACTATTTAATTATGACACAAGATAATGATTTTCTTATATCTCCGCAACATTATATGGAATAGTGAAATAGAATACAGAGCCAACCCCCTGCTCACTCTCCACCCAGATCTCTCCACCATGTTTCTGGATAAATTCTTTACAAAGGATCAAACCAAGGCCGGTACCTTTTTCATGATTTGTACCTTGCGTAGATTCACTTTCACCAATTGTAAATAGCTTTTCTAATCTGGCTTTATCTATCCCCATTCCGTTATCTTTCACAAAAACAACTACCTTATCGATCTTTTTCTCTGCAGAAACAGTGATTTCGCCACCTTTTCCAGTAAATTTGATTGCATTTGAAACTAAATTTCTCAGGACAGTACTTACCATAGTTTTATCTGCATGAATCGCAATTTTTTTTGGCAAATCAAGGTTTACACTAATTGCTTTTTGACTGGCAATGACACCTAAGAGCATCCTGATTTCTTTAATTAAAATTACTAAATCAAAATTCCCGGGATTAAATTTCATCCTGCCACTTTCAGAGCTTGTCCATTCAAGAAGATTAGTCAGTAAATCCATCGCTTGTCGTGAAGAGTCTCTAATTATCTCTGTATACTCTCCAATTCCTTCATAATCTTCATCTTTAATCTGCTCCATCAGAACCTCACTAAATCCTAAAATACTGCTGAATGGGCTCTTGAGATCATGAGAAATAATTGAAAAAAACTTATCCTTTTGTGCATTGAGTTCGTTCAACTCCTCCCCACTTTTACGCAAACTAATTTCTGCTTGTTTTTTCTCGATAACTATTGCAGCCAGCTTCACATATAACTCTATATAATCATTATCATTTATAGGATTTTTACCTATGTTAAACATGTGAACAGCAGCAAAAAGCCTTTGTCCCTTGTTTATACCTATTGTATAAATCTGATTAATTCCAACCATCTTTTCAAGGAGTCTGGCTACATTATAATTGACCTCAGATCCTGAAAACTCAGCCAATCCTTTTGTAAAATGATAAAGCTCCCCTGACTTAAATAAAGATAAATGATAAGGGGTTAATTTGTACTTTTTTTCAAAAATATTAAACCCCGTAAGCTTAATGACTTTTTCAATAAACTTGGAAGAAATACCCTGAATATTATAAAGAGAAGCCTCTTGATTATCCTCATCAATAGTTACAAATAAAAGAATAGCATCTGGATATTGCTGGTTCAATGAGTTTGTAAGAAAGGAATATATCTCCTCAACCTTCTCAAGACTAAGCATCTCCCCGATAGATTGACTCAACTGTTTGAATTTCCTGCTTCTCTCAGACAATAATAATGCAATCTCCTTTTGTTCGGTAATATCCTCATGAGCAACGATAATAGTCTGCACTTTGTTATTAATATCCTTCAAAGGATAGACTTGTGTGCTAAGCCATCGCTTGCGCCCGACACCTTTCCCCTCTGTCCTTCCGGTTGAATCAAATTGATACTCGGGCACTTTAACAGACTCTCCAGCATAAGCCTTTAAAACATAGTTAATTAACCCCGATCTTCTAACTTCCTCACTTTTTAATATATTAAATTTATTGAGTGTATGGCTTGCCGGAAAACCCCACAATTCTTCGTAAGCCTTATTCACACTAATCTGGACTCCTTTTAGATCATACATTTCAATTACAGATGGGGCTTGCTCCATAACAGCTCTAAAGCGCTTCTGACTCATCTCAATTGTCTGTTTGGCAATCTCAAGTTCCGAGTATTTACGAGCATTTGCGATTGAAAGACCACCTATCTGGCTTATAACATGTATAATAGAATTGAATCTTGAGCGATGTTGCTTGAATTGAATACCTGAAACCTTAAAACTTCCTGTCAATTGGCCATTATGCTCTATTTCTATTAATAAAGAGTTATCATCATTTATTGATGACAGATTTGTTGAATTCTTAAAGAAAACCTGTTCACCGTATTTCTGCTTATAATACTTTTTATAGGAGATTTGCTGAGGAATAAAAAGCATATCAATGAGATTTGCAATCTCTTCTATAATAAGGCCCTCATCTGTAAGATCAATAAGTTTTTTTAGCTGAGAAAAGAGCATTGCGTAATCCGCACTTTCACTGGTAATTTTGGCAATCTTGCCATTCAAAGAAGATCTCTCCTCCGCTGCCCTCCATTTTAATATATAAGATTCAATGAAAAGTCTTAAATAACTATTGCCAACAGGAAGGATATCATAGGGCAATCCCATAAAATCGGCAAGAGAAGTCAATGCTGTATTATAATCCCCGGGCAAACCTGTATCTAATAGAAGTAATTTTTTAGTTGACTCACCAAAAAAAGATTTTGCCAAAGAATCAGTGAATCCCCATTCCCTGATGTGTTGCTTGTAATGCTTTAACCATCCGTTAGTCACAAGATAATTGCCTTTTCTTATAAAATGATATATTGAAGGAAGGTTATGGAAAATCTCAAAGCATTGTTCCAACCAAACAACTTCTATTTTGCTATTAATCTCATATCGTAAATCATCGGAAGACCTGCACGCACCTGCAAAAACTATTATTTTCGAGAATTCATCCAGATTAGACCCTATTATATCCAAAATACTGTCTGCATTAAGGAATCCTTTTGTGCAATTTGCAGGATAACCCTTTAATGACACATCAGGATAATCCAGTTCCTTAAGCAAATGGCTAACTTCCGGAAGCAATGAACTACAAAAATAAATACACAATTTAGATTCCATATTCATCTTATATTGGATAATTACCTGATTCCAGAACAGTCTCCGAAATAACACGCAAAACTTCATCAGGTACCTGAAACGGGATTTCTCCATGGTTGTCGGACAATATAAAGCCACCACCCGGTGCTGCCGTTGCAATAGCTTCCTTAACTATTGAACGTGTCTGGTCCGGAGTCCAGCGACGCATCTCAATACCATTCAAATTACCCAATAATGTCAATTTATTTTTAAAAGCACTCTTCAATTGAGCTAGGTTTTCTTTTGAACTTACACCCACTGCAACAACTCCGGTTTGGGGCAATAAATCTGCTATTTTAAGAGTGTCACCAGATGCCATATGAGTGGCCACCGGTCCTTTAATCTTACTCACTACCCTGCGGGCGATTCGGAATCCTGTTTCCAGGTACTGTTCGCGGGTTACTATGGTTGAACTTGAAACAGGGTCAAAATAATTAATGGCAGTGGCTCCTGCTTCCAACTGTGCATTTGCCCAGTTAACACAAAAGGCTTCATTAACAAGCATCAATTGGTCAAAAAGATCTTTTCTTAAGCACATAATCTCGATATATTTATCAAACCCTAATTGCATGACCGGCAGAGAAAAAGGGGATAATACTGTTCCAATGACAGGAATCTTCCCAAAAGCCTGATGATTCAACTTGTTTACTGTTGATAGTGCCTTCTGTAAAACCTTTGATTCTCCGATTCGTGGCGGTTTAAGATAGGCAATCTTTTCAATATCTTTAATCAATGGTTCACCTGAATTGGGCGGTCCATCATCAATAAAAATAGTCTCACCTCCAAATGCTTCAATTTCTGCTGAAGCATAAAAGAATGGATTATACAAATCTATATTATACTTCTTTTGTAACCTAATCTGTCCCTCAACCACATTTTCACTCTTCGAGAAGTACTCCTTGATACTTATTCCCAGCTCTTTGGCTCCATGCATGGTTAAGAGCAAGAATAAAGGAACACGGTCCGGTTCATTATGTGATAAGGTCGTCAGCACCCTTTGCATAGGAGTCATTTTATTACTTTTCATTTCAGTTCCTCCGCTATTTGTGAAATAATATGAATAGCCTGTGCCGGATTACTTCCATAAGCATCAGCACCTACCTCTTTCCAAAGATTGCTGTCAAAACGAAATGGGGCCCCACCTACAATTATCTTTACATCTTTCCCCTCCAATTTTTTCTTTAGATCTTTGATATGCAAAGCAGAAGGAAGCATTAGAACTGACAATAAAAGAATTCTAATTTTTTCTTTGTCAACTTTTTCAACTAATTCATCAATACTTAATCCGCCTCCAAGATCTATAAGTTCAAAGCCTCTTGACACCAAAGAAGAATAAACGATTCTCTTGCCAAGCATATGATAATCCTCAAAAACTGCAATGCCCATTTTAGGATGATTAATCTTCTCACTCTTTTGCCAAACCATCTTCTTACCTATCAGCTCCTCACAAATAAGCCCGCTCATATATACCTGTGACAAAGCTAACCTTCCCTCTTCCCATGCAACCCCAACTCTATCCAGAGTCATTGAGACTACCTCTCCTATCATTTCTATAGGAGAATCCAGACGAATAATCTCATCAAAAATAACCTCAGCATGCTCCCTATCCAGTGTCAACAATGCATGCTCTAACTTATTGCTATAAAAAATCAACCTCTCCATAAATACATATTCATTAAATACATTAACTAGGCTATATCCGGCAAAGTAAAATAAAAAGTTGACCCTACTCTTTCTTCACTCTTCATCCATATCTTACCACCCATCATTTCAACATATGATTTTGAAATCGCCAATCCCAATCCGGCACCCTGACGTGCCTTTACATCTTCAATATCAGCTTGGATAAATCGCTCAAAAACAGCTGCTCTTCTCTCTTCGGGAATTCCAATTCCAGTATCTTTCACGTAAAATTCAAATTTACCTTCTTTTATTGTATAGCCAAACTCTATTTCCCCCTCATCAGTATATTGGATTGCATTGCTAACTAGGTTATTAATAATTCCATTGAACTTTTCATTATCAGTTTTCAGAATTACCTTCTCATCAGGGAATGGGCAGTTAAAAATAAACTTAAGATTCTTATTCTCTGCCCTTAGTCTTAATGAATCATATATAAAATGCATCTGACTATTCACATCCACATAAGTAAAATTAATATCCACTGTTCCGGACTCAATTTTAGAAATACACAAAATATTATTAACGATATTAAGCATGCTTGCACCACTCTTTTCTATTACGCTGATATACTGCTGTCTTTGGTGATCGTCAGTAAGTTCAGGATCCTTTAACAATTCAGCAAACCCCATAATGCCATTCATCGGTGTACGTATCTCATGGCTCACATTGGCAAGAAAAGCAGACTTCAGACGATCTGCTTCTTCCGCCTTTTCTTTTGCTCTTGTCAAATCTCTTATTAGAGTAATTCTTTCAGAGATTTTCAAAACACTACTCATCAATAATGAAAGCTGGTTTATATCATAATGATCATAATCGTTTTTTTTGTTTGCAACTCCGGCCACAGCAACAATCTTATTATCAGAGAAGACAGGAATCGAAAGGAATCTGTGAAGTTTTACATGTCCATCCGGAATTCCTTTTTTTAACTTGTTAAAAGCATCATAATCATTGATTACTATTGGTCTCTCTTGTCTTACAACTTCTCCCCAACAACCTGTATTATCTAAATCATATGTAGTTTGAGGATTCATTACTTTGCACTCTTCCATTACATCTTTTGACCAAGTATTTAAGGTAAATTGCTTATTTGATTCATCATAAAAATATATATAGCCTATTTTACTGTTAGTAAGTATAATTGCTTCATCAAGAGCAAAGTCCAACAGCTCCTGAATAGAGTCAGTTTGATATTGTGAGATTTTCAATAAACTTTCTAATCTCCTATTATGAAGTTCAATTTCCTTTGTTTTACTCTGAATTATAAGCTCTGATTTTTTCGTCTCAGTAATATCTCTAAATTCTACTGACCGTACATTTTTCCCTTTAAAAGGAATATTTCTTGCTTCCAGTCTCAAAGGAAAGATCTCTCCATTTTTCCGGATTCCTTTGGCTTCATAGACTTTCTCATAACCCGATGTAATTTTATGGAAAACAAAATCTCTGGAATCTGGGGCAATAAGCATCAAACCATCCATACCAATAAGTTCTTCATAGGAATAGCCGGAAATCTCCGAAAGCCCTTGATTACATTCAATTATAATCCCTTTATCATGTATAACAATCCCGCCAAAAGAGGCATTATGCAATGCTTTGTAACGTTCTTCACTCTCCTTGAGAGCTTTATTAAGCTCTTTCTGCTCCTGTTTTTGAAGCATCATTTCACTGACAAGCTGTGTCATATTCTGTAAAAAACCCATAATATCCAAGACTTTCTCTTTTGATACTATTGGTACTTTGGCAAGTGCTTCAAGGTATTTTACTTCATCAAATCCATATTTCACAGCTTGGTTTTTAAAAAACACCAGATCCGGATCTTCCAGAAAAAATTGCCCGGAAAACAAATTTGCAATATGCTCTCCATTAATTACTATAGGGACAGCTACATCTACCAATCCATTTAAACACCTGTAAAACTGGCACTTTTTACCTCTTGATAATTCCCCGGCTAGTTCTGTATCGCTTACAGTACATTTTTTTGAAGTCTCAGGATGTACACGATGAAAATCGGTACACAATTCCCTCCAACCTGATTTGGTAAGAATCTTTCCATTCAAATCTAATATTGCTGCTACAAATCCTGTTGACCTGCTGAATCCTTCAAGAAGTGCGTCAACTTTTTCAATATCAATTGGTGCAGTAAAATCATCCATCATATTTTAAGAATAAAAGTAACAACAATATCTACCTTACAGTCAATCTAAAGCTTACAGCAAGATAACAAATAAAATTGATAAAAATGAAGAATAAATTGCACCTGACTTAATTAATTGGAGTCTTAAATTTAGATTATCTTGTTCCAATTAACATTAATGGCAAAATCCATACATCGTTTAAAAACATCGTATGCCAACTCAGGACACCGGACACCATAAAAATCAAGAATTTTCCTTGTGCGATAGTCACTGAAACTTCTTTTATCACAGAAATAAGGATAGTAAACATCCATATAGCTATTGATGAGAGTCTGTAAGGGTCCATTATGAAACTCTTCCTCATCCGCAACCCTTAACCCGGATATAGAATACAAACTCGATATATTCTGCAAAAGTTGTCCAACAGTATCTGATTTCGGATTAACAATATGAAATATCCCGGATTCTCCACTCTCCATAATGGTGGTAACAGCTTTAACCAGATAATTTATAGGAACGAGGTTCAAATGGCCATTTCCGGGAAAGTTCAAAGGAAGATGAACGCTCCCACATTCTTTCATAGAAACTCCAAGCTCTGCAGCACGTTTGCCAGATCTTTCCAAAAGGTCTTTTTTAAGTAAATCCCTAATAAATAGCAGTGTACGCACCGGATAATACAAAGCGTTAAACCTAATACTTTTACCTGTTTCAGAATCACCATAGGTAATAGAGGGTCGGAAAATTGTCAGACTAATACCCTTTTCCTTGCATAACTCTGTTATAAGTTTCTCTGACTCATTTTTAGACTCTTCATAAGGATTATGAAACTCCTTAGGATACTGAATCTCTTCTTTTATAACACTTTCTTGCTTACCGGCAGAATATGCCGAGCTCATGTGGTAAAAACGCTCACAATTCGGGAGAACATCAAATACATTTTGCAATCCTTGCAGGTTGGTGTTTTCCACTTGTTCTCTTTTTCTCTCTGCAAAAGAGGTGTCTGCAGCACAGTGGAGTACCTCGGGAACATCCCGCAATATACGAAGGAACTCTTCAGAAATGCCCAAGCCAGGCTTATCAATCTCAGCAGGAATAACCAAAGGCTTATGTTTTGGTTCAATTTCAAGAAACCTCAATAAATCATCTATACGTTTATGGGCGCTGATATTCCCTTTTGGCCGAACTGCAAGAATAGTTTTCCTCCCCATTTTCATGAGTTCTCCTGCTAAAAAACCTCCGATAAAACCTGTCGCTCCAGTTACAAGAATTGGTGATTCATTCATATCTAAAATTTACTCCATGATACAAATATGCTTCTTTCCTGGAGAATCCTTTGTTCAGAACATCTCCAATCCATAGCACCCTGGGGTCCTGCTTTGAAAAACCTTCAATCATGGCTACCGCCCTCTCCAAAGCCTTCTGCATTTTCCTGACCTCTTCGGAGTCTGCATGATCAAGATACATATCCCACTCAAATATACCCATAGCTCCGTGGTCTATAGGAGTAAGGAATCCAAATTCGCCCCGTACTCCGCTACTGAGCGTCAACTCCTTGAACCCCTCATGTATCTCTTCTATCTGAGGAATGTTGTCAAGTGGTACGTACAATACAGTAACTATAAGATGTCCGTCTCTCCCCATACGGGAACTTACTATTCTGAAAGTATTAAGCCAAAGCATATCAGTAAGCTCAGAACGATTGTACAGTTTTTCATAAAAAGCCTTAAGATCGGGGTCAACAGTCTCGGAGATCTTTTCCGGAGAAGGATCCAGGGCCGCTTCAATTATTGGGAGCATCTCTGGATTTGCTAATAATTCATAAGGTTTTGACTCCCCTTCCATTCCACGAATAATCTGGATAAGTCCCTCCTCACCCAAAGCAGGCACTCCCAATATCAGAGCCCTCATAAGCTCCTGCTCAAAAACGACATCAGCCATATCTCTGGCAGCATCCAGATGATGTTTGTTGCCGAGAACAACCACCAGGTAATTAATCTCAAGTTCTTCGTGAAATACATTCCTTAAAATTGAGGCAAGTTCAGAAGTCGTAGATATATAAAAGTGCTGAGAAATTCTACACCCAAAACTCCTATTCCAATCCCGATATTCCGTCTGTTAAGTTTTCCGGCATAGCTGATAGCCAATTGCATGTCCGAAAATGGCACCGCTATTGCTGATTCATCCTTCTCAATAGGGTGTAATTTAACTACAGCCTGAGTGCATATCTCTTGGATCGAAGAATCACTTTTACTAAATCCATACAAATTAGGAGCATCTCTTTGAGAAAGAGCAAAAATTCCCCCTTCATTTGAAACAAATTCAGCATCAATAAAATTATCAGCTGCCGTTCCGTAAGAACTGGAAAACAGGGAGAATAAACCAGAACACATTATATTGGCACAATAGAGTGCAGAGGGTTCTGCTGCATTGACTCTGAAGCCATGTTCCACAGCCTCTTTCTGCAACTCAAAAGCACTTACGCCGGCACCTATTGTTACTGCTCTATTACCAATATCAAATTGAATCTTCTTCATTCTTACAGTATCAATTATAAGCCCTGACCCCAATACAAATCCCATAGCGGAAGATCCATTTCCTCTTACTTTATAGTCAATATTTTCGGATCGGCAGAGTTTAACAATTTCACTTACCTGCTGAGTATTTTCCGGAAGAACAACATATTTGGGCATTGTCTCCGACGAATTAGGGAATGGGTCATTTGAATAAGCAATCAACAATGCAGGATCATTGGTAGCATTTCCATCCCCCACAATAGCCCTCAGTTTATCCAAAAAAACATCAGATGAAACCTCAACAACATCATTATAATGAAGATAATGATCAATGTGACTCTTTAATTTCTTAAAAACATGAACAGGCCTAAGTTCAGTGACAAAATAACACTGCTTATCACATATACCACAAAGCGTACACTCATTTGCCACTTTCACTAGTCCTGTTGTAACAGGGATTCTGTTTTCCAATAAGGCAGCAGTTATATCCATCATTCCCTGAGGATAGAAAGAGACAAAATGATTCTTTTTGCCGGACGGACAAACACCAGTCGCCAGATAATCAACTTTACACATTGCATAGTGTCTGCAACGGCGTGCCGTATATAAGACCTTGCCTGGATTATCTGCACTCGTTGCATTGCCTGCATACGAATAATTATTATAATTACACATAAAGAGGATTTAACTCAAAAAATAACAACTTAATCCATGCTCTTAAGATATTTGTAAAGCTCACTATCAGTTGAAAGAATGACAGTAGTAGTAGAATCAAATGTGTTTCTGAATGTCTCCATACTCTTTATGAAACTATACAACTCTATCGAACTTCTGGACCTATTGTAGGCAGAAGCATAAATGCGTGCTGCCTCTGCATCGGCTTCACCTTTTATTGTCTCTGCCTCTTTGTAGGCCTCCGACTGTATCTGGTTCAATTCGCGCTCCTTTTCACCATTTATCCTTGAGGCTTCTCCTTCCCCCTCCGATCTAAATTTATCGGCAATACGAATTCTTTCACTCTTCATACGGTCATACACTCGCTCTCTCACATCCTCAACATAATTTATTCTCTTGAATCGAAAGTCCAATATTTCAATCCCAAGCTCTCGTGTCTCCTTATTAGCATTTTCCTGAATAATATCCTGAATCCTGCTTCTGCCAACCTCAATCCTGGAAAGTGAATCCTCTATCATCTCACTTATCTTAGCCGTGGTATCTGCCTCGCGATTAGTTGTTCGCACAACCTCTTCCAGTGTGTGACTGGCTACTTGGTCGCGCGTTTCACCGTCAATTATATCGTCAAGTCTGCTTTGAGCTCCCCTCTCATTTGTAAGTCTCTTGTAAAATTGCAGAGGATCGGTAATATGCCAGCGTGCATAACTATCTACAAAAATGAACTTTTTCTCTTTAGTCGGAATTTGATTAGGATCTCCATCCCACTCCATATACCTTTTCTCGAAATAGATCGCCTTATGCACAAAGGGAGTCTTGATTTTCAAACCTGGTTCAGTTACAGCATCTCCGACCGGCCGCCCGAACTGAGTTATTACAACCTGTTGCGTTTCATCAACTATATAGAGGCTCTGCGATAAAACTATAATACCGGCAACAATAACAGCTGCTATTAATAATAATTTATTCTTGTTGTTCATTATCTTTCTTTATTTTCAATTTATAATTAACCCTCCTCACATTTCAATCACTCCCTGATTATCTACTCTCTTAGGTTTCTCTGTTCAATCAAGATCTTTTTTGAGTAAAGGAATCATATTCACACCATCCTCAGAAGTAATTATCTTATCTCCTAGTTTTGGCAGAACCTCCTGAAGTGTCTCCAGATAGATCCTTCTTTTAGTCACTTCAGGAGCCCTTACATACTCACTGTAAAGAGCATTAAATCTGGCAACTTCACCTAAAGCATTATTCACACGCTGAGTAGCATACCCCTCCGCCTTCTGGATTGTCTCCTGAGCCTGTCCTCTGGCTCTTGGAATAACTTTATTATATTCCGACTTTGCTTCGTTAATAAGAGTCTCCCGCTCCTGTTGAGCCTCATTCACTGCGTTAAAAGCCTGCTTTACCGACTCCGGAGGATTGATATCCTGAAGGACAACCTGGGCAATCTCAATTCCCAACGAATATTCCCTGGACATCTCCTGTAAAAGCACCTTCACTTCGCTTGCAATCTCCGCCCTTCCGACTGTCAAAACTTCATTTACAGTCCTGTCTCCTACAATCTGCCTTGTAATAGCTTCAGACAAATCCCTCAGAGTGTTGTCGGGATTACGCACCTTAAAAAGATAATTATACGGATTGCTCACCCGATATTGCACAACCCACTGGACATTTGCAAGGTTAAGGTCACCGGTCAACATGATCGCCTCATCTTCTGTCACATTTCCGGTGCGACTATACTGAGTCCTCACCCTGGCAACCTCTGTTCTAAAGCCAAATTCCTGCTTCTTTTGTCTTTCAACAGGCACCTTATACACCTTTTCAATCAAAGGCATCTTCATTTTTAAGCCCGGCTCAACTGTCCTGACATGTTTGCCAAAACGAGTAACCACCGCCTCTTCCTCAGTACCGACCTGAAAGAAAGAACCGAATCCAACAATCAAAAGCACAACAACAGCTACCACCGCCTTATAATGCTTCTTAATAAACTGCTGTATTTGTTCCGGATTAAATTCCTGATTATTCATAAATTAAATTTTAAAGTATTAATAATCCTTCAATTTACAAATAATATCATGGTTTACAATAAATCCATGATAGTATTTAATCCTTATTCTGATTCGGACTTTAATCCTTGTAATATGAGTCGGACACTTTAATCCAGCAACTTAAACCCCAATAACCTTACTCAATATATTAGTTGTCAATAAATTAATCGAATACCTTATACAACATAATTAAAGCCGCGATCATTGATGTTGTTGCAAAAACAATTTTCAGCATTTTAGGATTTGTCTTAATCGTCAATCTTGTTCCGGACAAACTTCCAATTATAGCTACAGCAGCTAAAATACCCGATGTTTTAACGTCGAAATGTCCAGTACTTAAATGCCCTAAGAAGCCGGCACTCGCAGTTATTAGCACCAAAGCAGTAGATGTCCCAACTGCAATCTGCATAGGCACACCAACAGCCAACACCATAAGGGGAACCAAAAAAGAGCCTCCAGAAATTCCTACCATACCTGAGACAAACCCGGAAATAATCACAACTGGTATAAATACAATTAAATTAATATAATAGGTCGCATTTAATGATTCAAATTTTATTTGACATCTATTAATTAATTTAGACTTCTTTTTAATTGGGTTAAGCATAAGAATCGATGCAATAAAAATAAAAATTGCAAATATTATTTTTAGCAATGTTGCGTTAAATCTATCCGAATAAAAACCTCCTAAAAAAGCAGAAAATAAAGTCATACTGCCTATGACTAGAACCAATCTCCAATCGACAATCTTTCTTTTACCAAAAAAAATTGTAGCCGCCAAGGATGAACTTATTAAAATAAATTGTCCCGTGGTAGCAGCTTCATGCATACCTGTACCTGAAAGCACAAGAGCTAAAACATAAAAATTACCCCCACCACGACCAGTCATTGTCATAATAACTGCTATAACAAACACAATCCCTGCCAATATCCAGATATTCATACTCTAAACAGTTATTTATTAAGATGTTTATATAGCTTACCTGGCATAATTGCTTCGATTAACTGGGCATAGCCTCCTTCAAGCATTTTAACATTAAGGAAACCTTTTGATCTTAGATAAGCAAACGTGATAGCACTTCTCACACCACTGGAACAAAAAACTCCAATAAATTTATCTTTTGGCAATAGATTAATATTATGTGGTAAATCATTAAAAGGAATTTCAATCACTTTCAAGTGATGCTTAAGTGATAACTTTATAGTTGATGTTTCTTCTAATGCTCTAACATCTAAAAGTATGGAATCCTCAAATTCAAGAAATGAGAATGCATCGATTTTATGATTACCGGTTGCAAAATAATTAAAATCCATACTGTTAATAATTTTTTCAAATTCATTCATTACTAAATCCTCCTGTTTAATCTTTTAAAATTCTTTTAATATTTGAACATTTCTCTTCACCACAATCTATAGAGCAAGATGTTATAGCATTTGCACACTCCAAAAAATTAAAAATACATGGTATGTTTATTTTATAAAACACCGTGTTCTTTATCTTTTCTCCCAGGATTATTTTATTCTTTTTTAACAAATCAAGATGTTTTGACATCGTAGATATATCAATCTCTGCCTTTTCAGCTAGTGCTGAAACAGTATGTTGCTTTTCTTTAATGCTATAAAGAATAAGTATCCTTGTCGGGTGAGATAAAGCTTTAAAAATATCAGCCTCTTTACCGTATTGTTTTTTAGTATTGTCCATAATTTATCAAGTTGTAATTTGCTTATTTGGCAAAATAAGCAAATAGATTTGGAATAACAAAAGATTATTTAGCCCGATAACACCACATAAATAAAAGTCTGGCAATTAAGCCAGACAAATAAATTACTCATATTGTATGTGTTATAGGTATATTTTATGATATTTGCCGAGACGAGATGCAAACAATAATGTTAGTCAAAGGATAAGTCAATTAGCCGAAAACATCTTATTCAACTCAATAGTAAAAATAGTTCCCTCTGTTTCGTTGCTGATAAAACTGACCTTCCCCTTTAGGTAGTTTTCAGTTAATAACTTTATACTATAAGAACCTATCCCCCTGTTTTGACCTTTAGTGCTAAATGATCTTTGAAACAACTGCATCTGTATATCTAATGGAATAACTCCATAATTTTTTACACAGAAACTTATTTTATCTCCCTCATCTTTCACTCCTGCTACAACAGATCCTGTCTGTTTTGTTGCTTCAAGGGCATTTTTAAGCAGATTCATAATTACTCTCTGAAGCAAGATTCTGTCCGTTTCAAAATCAATATTAGAAGAATTATCAGCAATAATAACCTCAATATTTTGACCTACCGGATGATACTTTATTTTCCCAACGATAGAATCAAGTAATTCAATTGAATTAATCAATTCAATTTCAACCTGAAGATCTCCATTCTCTGCCGCACGTATTTGCTTGTGTATTATTATTTCATCTAAAATATCCCTGCTCGCTTCTTCCGAAAGACTGATTAGTTCATTAGTTTCTTCTGGCGCACCACCATGTTTTAAAATTGTCAGTAATCCGTTAAGACCACCAGCACTATTCAAAATATCATGAAAAAATATTTTTTCAAGAATTGATCTTCTTTTTTCATTGCTAATATCTTGGATAGTCGTAATATAATATTGATTACCTGAAATATTAATCGGGGAACTGGTGACATTTAAATCCCAGGAAAAAAGTTTTCCATCAATTAAAGTAGAAATACGACAATCTTTTGATGATTTAGATCCAGATTTCTGGCTTTCAAGAATAGCATTTACTGCACCACAATAAGTACAGGACTTCGAAGTTCCACAACCAAAGGGTTGTTCTTTAGAGTGAATACAGGAAACAACCTCACCTAATCGCTGCCCAAGCATGGGCTCCATTGTTTTCAACCCGAATAGTGTAATTATATCTTTATTTGCATAAACAATCTGGCGGTTATTATCGAGAATAACAAACATTCCGTTCATAGCTCCAAATATTTCACAAAATAGCTCTAGAGAAGCAATGGACTCATTTGCCTTTTCAATTTTATCCGATGACGATCTCGATGCTGGAGCGAAATATGTTATTTCATCCATAGCCATTATATTATAAGCCATTCTAATTAATTATACAATTATACGATTTAAAATTCAACGCCTAAATTTCAACGCCGAAGTTTTTGGCAAACGATTATAGAACAGCAATTTACAACAATACACTTTTTACCTCTGTTGACTCCTTATCCCCAAAATGTAATTCAAATGTCTCTCCAGAGTTATTGATTCATAACTACTAAAATCAAAAAACTATTTTACCCCTAAGTCTTGTAAAAGAGCAAGTTACCAGAAAGATCGGCGTTGAATAAAAAAATCAGGCAACTATATTATTGATATAATTGCCTGATTATATGTGTAGCGCGAGGGAGAATTGAACTCCCGACCTCATGATTATGAATCATGCGCTCTAACCATCTGAGCTATCGCGCCGCGAATTGAGCTGCAAAAGTAATATTTTTTTATTTCACCACAAATTCTTTCTCAAAGTTTTGTTTACTATTCTACAAAGCAAACATTTACGAGGAACTCCCGACATCAGCTTCAGTCATTCACGAACAACAGCTTTATTCATTCACAAGCAATAAGCCTTGAAATTACTGCCCATCTGCACAGCAGCCTAGCAGAACAGTGGCCCAACTGGCGATTCCCTCTTCCCTGCCAACAAAACCTAATTTTTCAGTTGTTGTAGCCTTTATGGATATCACATCTTTTTCACAACCAAGCACAGTAGCAAGGGCATTACGCATCTGATCTACATATGGGGATATCTTGGGATTTTGCAATGCTATCGTAATATCTGCATTAACCAAATGATAACCCTGTTTCTTGACCAATTTGTAAACCCTGGCAAGTAAAATCTTGCTGTCCACCCCCTTAAACTCAGGAGAGGTATCCGGAAAATGCTTACCAATATCTCCAAGAACAAGAGCACCCAACATGGCATCACAAAGAGCATGAATAGCCACATCACCATCCGAATGTGCTACACAACCCTTGGAGTGTTCAATCTTAATTCCACTCAACCACAAAGGTAGCCCCGGAGACAGGGCATGCACATCAAAGCCATTGCCAATACGCAATTTTGTCATAACTCTAACTTATGGTACGGCAGTTGCAATCAAAAGAAGAGTCAACTGCAGTAATTGTTAACGACAACAAAGCTACAACAAATTTCCTTTAAATATTGTTATCTTTGTAAATACTAAAACAAATAGCCATGGGTCTTAATTTAAGCTTTTTTAAAACACCAAAACACCGGGTGTTCAACTACCAGCCCCTTTACTACGACGAGAAGAAAGAGGAGCTGAAGGAGCGTATTTCCCGTGCAGAAGAAGAGGCAGAAAAGGAAAAAAGAGAAAAAATGGGACTGCCCCCGGAGAAGAAAAAAGAGAATCCCGACTATGTGCCAGGAAGAACCATACGTCATAATTTCAGGCGCACAGTTTACTCCAGTCGCAGACGCCCGGGATCCCCTTTTGTTATGAGGATAATCGTGCTACTCTCTATGATTGTGCTTATCGTCGCACTATTCTATGTGGCACAAGCCTTCGGGCTTCTTTTTGTATAAAGCTTCCAAATGATTAAAGTACTACCCGGTCATATTGCAAACATGATTGCTGCAGGAGAGGTTGTCCAAAGGCCCGCTTCTGTTGTTAAGGAACTTATGGAGAATGCTCTCGATGCAGGCGCTTCTAATATTCATGTCATAATTAGAGATGCAGGCCGCACACTCATCCAGGTAATAGACGACGGTTGCGGAATGTCGCCCGAAGACGCAAAGACAGCCTTCCAAAGACATGCAACATCAAAAATTTCTGAAATTGAACATCTCTCCAGTATACAGACACTGGGATTCAGAGGAGAGGCACTGGCCTCAATATGTTCGGTTGCGGAGGTAACTCTCAGAACCAAAGAGCACAATGCAGAGACCGGCTACGAAGTCAAATTTGCAGAGTCCTCACTCCAAGCCGAATCAGAAGCGGCCACACCCAACGGCTGCAACTTTATAGTTCGGAATCTTTTCTACAATATTCCTGCCCGAAGGAAGTTCCTAAAGAAAGACACCACAGAATTTAGACAAATTAGCCAGGAATTTTCCAGAATTGCTCTCACTTCTCCCCAAGTAGCATTTCGTCTCACTCACAACGACAACGACATATACTACCTCAACCCTGCTCCACTGAAAAAAAGAATACAGGATATAGCAGGTAAAGAGATCATAAAGGAGCTTGTGGAGATTTCAGTAGATACATCAATTGTCAAAATCTCCGGATACATCGGCAAACCGGGAGATGCCAGAAAGACCTCCGGCAACCAATATTTTTTCGTAAACAACCGCTACTTCAGAAGCCCATGGTTCCACAAAGCGGTACTTAAGGGTTACCAGGGACTTATACCGGAAGGATACATCCCTTCGTACTTCATATTTTTTGAAACAGATCCCCACAAGATCGATGTAAACATCCACCCCTCGAAAACAGAGATCAAATTCGAAGAGGATTTCGCCATATACGACTTTCTTACAAGCGCCACCAGAGAGTCCCTCGGCAAAAACTCCTTCATGCCCAGCATAGACTTCGACATGGATGGAGCTCCCGAAATCCCGAAAGCCAACACGGGCAAATATGTCCCCCCACCTAAAATCAACTATGACCCTCTTTTCAACCCATTCAAAGAAGAGTCATCCATCAATCCTTTCGATAATAACCCGTTCGAGAGTGACGACTTGAACAACAATAATTCATTCGTTCACAACATATTGTCCAATGGGATAAGAAAATCGCACATAAAAGATTATCCCGTATTCTCAGAACCAGGAGAACCACACACAACTGTGCTTCAGGCAGGAGGAAAGTACATAGTGACAACTATCAAATCCGGCCTACTCATAATAAACATAAGACGAGCTAAGGAGAGAATCCTCTACGAACGTTATCTGGGTAAACTCAACGTAGGAAGTGCCCTTTCCCAACAATCCCTCTTTCCTCAGGAGGCATTAGTATCCAGAACCACAATGGACATAATGCGCGACAACGAAGAATCCCTGAAAAAAATGGGTTTCGACATCACACTTCTTGAAGATTCCGTCATGATCAATGGCCTTCCCGAGGGGTTCAGCGACAACGCGGGTTCACTTCCTGCAATAATAGACAACCTCACACAAGAGCTATCAGAAGAAAACCAAAACCTGGAAAAGATAAACAAAGAGAAATTGGCAATGTCCCTTGCTTCCACCGGCACATCAGGAAAAATGGAACCGCTCAACTCTCTGGAAGCAGCCACACTTGTAGACTCCCTTTTTGCCTGTAAAGAACCTACTTATACCCCAAAAGGCAAAAAATGTTTCACTATTCTGGATATTGAAGAGGTTGAAAATAAACTATTTTAACAATTATAATTTATATTTGCATATAAAGACTAAACACAATTGACATGTATATAAGCAGAGGATCAGGTTTTTGGGGAGCCATGCCCCCGGTAGTCAAAAACCTTGTTATACTAAATGCCATAATGTTGCTCATAACTTTTCTTACAGGAAGTTTTATGTATGAAAAGTTTGCGCTATTCTATTTCGATTCATCCCTTTTCAAACCATATCAACTGGTAACACACATGTTCATGCATGGGGACCTTTTTCACTTGTTCTTCAACATGTATGCACTTGTAATATTCGGCATTGTCCTGGAACAGGTTTGGGGCAGTCAGAAATTTTTCCTTTACTACATGGTCACAGGGCTTGGTGCCGCTATCCTTCATCTTCTGGTTCTACATCTGGAAGCCGCATCACTCTCCAATGCTGTAGAAGCCGGCAGCATGGCTGCAGCAAGAAATCTGGAAATACTCAAAATGACCCCTACAGTAGGTGCATCGGGAGCCGTCTACGGAGTACTGCTGGCCTACGGAATGCTTTTCCCCAACAACAGACTTCAACTGCTTTTTCCTCCAATTGTACTCAAAGCTAAATGGTTCGTAATTATATTTGGGCTCATTGAATTATGGATGGGTATATCCAATACCGGAGGGAATGTTGCACACTTTGCCCACCTTGGAGGTATGATATTCGGATATTTTCTTATTATATATTGGAAAAAGAACAACCGGATGTACTTTTAATACTTTTTTGAACCACACCACTCATTTATGGCTAAGAAAAGAAAAAAACTGCCATGGCCTCTTGCCCTTGTATCGCGGCTTGTAATAATATCCGCTGCTGCCGCCTTGGCTTTTTCCTATCTTTCTATATACATCAACCCCACAAAATTCACACTACCACTCTTTTTTGGCCTCTACTTCATACCACTTGTACTTCTCAACCTGTTTATTCTCGCAGCAGGCATAAGCAAAAGATCAGGTGCAGTTTGGATAACATTTATTGCCCTTCTGCCTTCCATACTTTTCGCAGAGCTTTTCGTAAGATGGGGAGATCCCGCAAAAGGAGAGGAAGGAATAGCCCTCAAAGTTTGTACATATAATGTGGGACTCTTTTCTCAAGGCAAAAGCGACATATCACCCGAGCAAGGCATAGCTTCATTTCTTGAAAAAGAGAATGCAGGCGTTGTATGTCTTCAGGAATTCCGAATAAACGACACAAACAAAATCAAAGAGATGTTCCCCTCCTATCCCTACCATTATTACCACCTTTTCAACGGGAGAGACATTGGATACTTCGGAAACCTCACCCTCAGCCGTTTCCCTATAGCCCACAAAGGGAAAATCATATTCAGCAAAAGCACAAACCTATGTATTTACACAGATATTGTCCATTACGGTAAAACCCTAAGATTCTACAACACTCATCTGGAATCCCACAGCATATCCTTCACCTCACTCATAAAGAATATTCGGGAAAAAGAGAAGATATCCGATGAGATATTCAACGTCCACGACAAAGTAGCCGGCACATTCAAAAGGCGATCCCTTCAGGTTGACACAATCGTCCACCATGCCGGCAACTCCGAGTTCCCCTCCGTAATTTGCGGAGACTTCAACGACACCCCGATGTCATACACATACAAAAACCTTGTTTCTGAGAGGAAAGACAGCTTCAGAGAATCC
>CAXXPC010000017.1:0-9882 GCA_963678025.2 Bacteroidales bacterium | reverse complement strand
GTGAGGGTTTAAAGACAGATATATTTCCTGGTTCGGCTGCTGCCTAAAAAAGAAAAAGTAAACTAAAGAATTAACTAATAGAGTTTCAAGTATTGCTGTTATAGAAAATACTACTTTTTGTTCTTTACTTTTCAAACCCACCCCCATTCTATTGGGCAAAGTCTCCATTATAACTTACTAAAGAAGCATTTAAAACTCCTTCAATATCTGCAAACTGTTCTACAAGATCAGTACTTGGACCCATCAGTTTCACTTCGAGGGTTAATTCAGTTTGACCTCGCGAAGCTGTTTTTGACTTAATATCGTAATTGATTTCATGTAGTTGTTCAAAAAACCTTGTCGCTGTTTTTCGTCAAATAGGTGATCACTAACAAGTAAATATTATTGCTATTTTTATATTTAAGCAAAAAATATAGAATAGCGCCAATAAAAAGTGAGCTTAAAATTGTCAAGGCAAACAGCCTTGCCCCAGCTGTTATCCCTATAGCAATTGACCAAAACATAAAAACTATATCAAGAGGTTCCTTCACTGCGGTTCTGAACCTTACAATACTTAATGCTCCGACCATACCGAGCGACAGCACCAGGTTTGAACTAATAGTCAGGATGATTTCTGAAGTTATGAGTGCCATTGCTACTAATGAAACATTAAACTTATGACTGTACACATTTCCGCTATATGTCTTTTTGTAAATGAAAAACAATATACATGCTGACAATAAATGCTACAATAATGACGCTGATGATATCCTTAATTGAATATGTTCCTAAGAAAGATGATTCTACTACGCTATTTTTTATGATATCATTGAAACTAAGAACCTCATTCATACATAATTCTCCTACTTATAATTCAATCCTTATTGGATCCTATCCCTGCACAGTAAAAATTTTGAAACTGATAATCTTGTCAGATTGTGGTGTTCCAGCAATGATTTGATATGCCCAGGCAAAAAGTTATTATATTTAATCTCCAATATCAATGAGTAATACTGTGGTAGCGGCGTGCTATACCTGTTCTTTGAAAATATATCTGGGAAAGGGCCACTGGCAGATAATTGTGTATCAAAAGTCACCCTGATATCATTGTATGGAAGAATAAAAGCCTCCCTGTAATAATCCACTATAACTTTTGGACGTAGCATCTTGTTTCTTACTTCAAGATAATAGATTCTTTTAATTTTATCTTCGGAATATGAAAAATCATTGACATTAGCATAATATAATTGCTCAAACTCAAACATACTAATAGTGGTGGCAATCTTATTCGTATAGTCATTGAACTTACTTTTAATCTCCAGTTTTATTTTTTTATCTGAAAAATTGTAAATCCGCACACGGAACTTTTTTCTGTTCACCACACCAGACAGCTTTTCATACAGAGCGTTTTCATACATGTCATCAAAATAAAGGCTTCGTATATGATAACCTTTTCCCTCTATTGAATTCGCATCAAGAGCCATAACTTGTTTGAGTGAATTCTTTATTCTCATATAGGTATGTGATTCGAGCAAAAATTTCTGCTCATGCCTAAAATCCATTAAAAACTCCTAATTAACGTAAAAATCCCTGACTCCGTAATAATATGTTTGTAAGTCATCATCATGAAAAATATCAAAAGCATCTGACTTGTTCCCATCTGAATCTGTTATCAATACTCTGTAGTAGTAACGACCGGGAGGGAGTTTCTTGATGATGAGTTCATTATCAAGCAGATTATCTTCTTCGAATAAAATAGAATTGAAATCCGGTGATTTACTTAACTGAAAGTGATAAAAAAGTGGGTCATCCTGAAAATCATAGGACTCAGACCAATCAAACTCAATAAAGTTACCATTCAAGTGTGGTGGGTAGAGAAATACAGGCATAGGCCTTTCTATACTTTTATAATATTCTTGCAAATTTTTATCTATTGAATCCTTGAGCACATCGAACTCTTCATGGATCCCTTCAATATCCAATTCATTCAACATGCTATCGGGTTCATTTGTCAAAAACCGTATAGAAATAGGTTTGAAATGATTAATGTAATAATCAATTTTCTCCTGAGAAATAATCGTTTTAATCTCTTCTATCTTTCCCGTCAGCTGTCTCACGTTATCCTTGTTGCGCATAAACCGGTTAACAAGGATATTCCCCCAGAGATTCGAGATACCTTTTTGCCAAATAGGTCGTTTGTCAGAATACGCGCCAAGGGATTTGTCATAATCCCAAGGAATGAAATACCACGTATCCAGATTCCTAGGGCTATAGAGATAGTAGTTCCTGCTTTGTGTGTCCACATTATCAGTGATAATATTCAGCGCCAGCCAAGTTACAAAATTCTCCCTATCAAAATACTGTTCAATGACATCATTGATATGAATGTACTCATTGTTCACAGCCTCAAGCATTTCAATAAGCTCTCTGTGGTCATCTACCCCCTTAATCTCCATGATATCTTCAAAGTCATTTTCATCATAACCAAACTCATCTACATCCATAATGACATCTTCGTAGCGCCTGAACTCAAAATTCTCAATTTTATAGAGGTGTCCTTCTCTGTCCAGTCCATGATTCTCAAGATACATGGTATCTACGTTCTCAACATGGGTAAACAAGCCATAATCAACAAAAGGTGTTGAATAGTCACCTTCGCTGAAGTCCTTAACATACAGATGCACAAACTGTGTACTGAGACTGGTAATATTATCTACGTCCTTTATCAACTCAAATGCTAGCTTGTTTCTGATTCGTAAGTTATCATAAGGATGCTTGTTTAGATTAATATTAACATATTTCCCCCATGGAGCTTTGGGATTCAATCTTATTTTGTAGGATTTCAACTCCGCAAGTCTTGCCGATTGGCCTCGTAGCTTCATAATCGCATTATAGTCACTCAAACCATACCCGTAATTATCCTTGCGAATGGAACCCTCAGTCCCTTCCTGAAAAATAATTCTTACTTCTGGATCACGTTTCCCAGAAGGGGAATCAATGATGGAATTGAGCTGTTCAAGTGTGTAATTATATCTTGGTTCATTAGCTGTTGGTTCTAATACTGTAACATAGAGCTCTTTTATACCATACAGCGAGTCTTCTTTGTAGAAATCTTTATTATCAACTATAGTCGTGTCTGTTACTTCGGTCTGGGGTTTTATGAAACAGGAATAAAACAAAAATGATGCTGCAAACAAGAGCAGCAAAATAATAAACTTTTTCATAATAGAAATCCTTATCTGACAACAATATTCCACTCAGAATACCTGTTTTCCATTTGGCTGAATAAAAAACTCCAGTTGTATCTATCGGCTATCTTCCTGTTTTCCTTCTCATGTTCAAAGGAGATGACAAACATGTCCGTTCCGTTGGTCTTTACCCTGTTTTTCAGATCTTTCAAAAATTGTATTTCTTCCCTATCCTTCTCAAGATAAGGGGAATTGAAATTCTCCCAAAGTAAGCCATCTATATATTCATGGCTGAAGTTTTTATAGCTATCAAATCCCCTGTTTTGAATGATCATTATATCTGGATGATTATCCCGCAACTCCTTCAGGAAGCTCTCATATCCCGTGGAAATTTTTCTATATAAGCCAGTCTTGGGGCCATAATAGTCTATCCAATCCAAGGTATCCAAAAACACCCCATCCATCCCTTTATCCAAAATTCTTGTATCTATTTGTTCGAGTAGAGTCTTTCTAAAATGTAAAGAAGAGATATCTCCCAGATAATTTTCGTCGTTCAAGCTTTTGAGCTTTTCACCTGATTCATCGCGCAAAAAATCACATTCATACAAATCGTTTATGAGAACAGTATCCCAGTAGCCTATCTCAATCAGGGAAAAATAACCAACGATGTGGGATGTACTGCTGTGAACATCACTTACATCATCTTTGTTAAAAAACGAAGCTTCAACAATATTTATATCATAGGCCCGCATATCCTTCAGTATTGATGTATCAATCTTGTCATAATAAATTCTGAAGCTTTTTGGCTCTCTTCTGGCACATCCGAGCAAAAACGCAATAATCACAACAAGCAAAAATACACAAAATAGAATTTGTGACAGTTTTTTATATCCATGAAGAACCATCATTTTTCATCCTTATTAAAAAACAGGATTTTCCTCAGTATATCATAGCCAAACAACGTGCATTAGTTTTTTCATATCAATGCCCAACAACTCTATATTCCCGTTTGCCATTTTCCATTCTATAAGGAACTGATATTGCAGCCAAATCACGTAGTTCGGAAAACCTTCTAATAATACGAAAAATTCCTAAAACACTTTCTGAAAAAAGTCCTTCAAATTCAAAACATTGTCGTCCTCGGGACATATCAGATCTCCTCAACCGATTTGGTACCGAGAATCATATTTTCGATATCAATCTGAGTTTGGTAAAGTAAGTTGTTGACAGTTTCCATCTGTTGAATAATCTCGATACGGCCTGCCTCAATGCGCTTTATAATTTCTTTTTGAACATCTACTGGTGGAAGTGGGAGTTGGAGACTACGTAACTCCTGGCTATTAATATTTGCTTGTCCGATTATTTGGCGGCTTAACGCATTTATTTGTTGCCGTCCAATTACAGAATTTATGCAATAAGCGACAAAATCAGGAATTGCATATTCTTTTCTGGCTCGTACTCGAATAAGGTACGAAGCAAAAACATATTCATCCGAGCTATGAAATACCGCACATTTTCCGACCAGTTCCTTGCTATTGGTACGGTTAAAGAGAATGTCGCCATCAAGGAGCAAAAGAGATTCTCGGTTTTTTTCCGGAAGAAGTACATGTTTTAAAATTGAAAAATCTAGGTAGCCATCCTTTATGTTATTCATTCTTAGAACCGGAGTACCTTTTTCAGTTGTGTTCGCCTTTTCACTGGTTCCATATTGGACCATCTCAAGGATGGTGCCCAGTTCAACAAACGGATACCTTCCAAGCGACAGATCAATCATCGACATGGCAGCCTGGTTGTAACTCACACTCCAACGTTCGAAACCTTTCCAACTCACCGCGAAGCTTTTGGGTGGAGTGGTACGCTTTGGCTTAGGTAGTCCCAAATCTGAGAGAAACCGCTTTTGTGTCTCCTTTTCTATTTCAGCAACACGCGCCTTTGCGGCTAATATGGATGATTGTGCCGTCTCCCAATATGCAACAATTTTCCGCTGAATCGGCAGCGGAGGGATGGGAACCTTGAAATCAAGAAAATCTGACTCTTTAAAACGGTTTCTACTAACAGCCGCCGAACCTATAGAAACGGCATTAACCGCACTAATAACTTTTTTGGTGATAAAAAGGAGATAAATATATTTAGGCAAAGCTATTGTTCGATCAATCGCAAATTGAGGAAATTCATTCGATACATAAAACCCATTCAAATCCTCAGGTATAACCGCAAAGGATTCCTTCCAGGCAAACAAACGATTGTAGATGATGCAACCCGATTTCAAGGGATAAAGGTACGTAGCGCTTTGCTCCTTACCGAGAACAGTTTCACGGTGAAAAACACCTTCGCCGTACCACCTGACTCCGGCCATTTGATATTCGCCTTTAGGATCAACTTTCTCCTTATTTTCAATTTTGGAGGCAAATTTGCTGACAGGAAGTAGCTGCCATCCATCGGGGATTATCTCAAAACAAAGACGATTGGAAGTGGGCGCCCATTTCTCAACTTCGGACCAAAACAGGCAAAGGGGGCGCTTAGCAGTAAAAGTCGTCACTTCCATCACTCACCTCTTCCCGCTTGAATAAAAGGCAACGGAATCTGCCAAGAACTCCCGATACCACTCCAGACATGTCTTGTCCAAATCCGCGGGCTGATTGGCGTTGGAGTATAGCTCGTTCTGGTCTTCCTCACCGGTAGCAGTGATACCGACTTTTTCCGCTTCGTACATGAAGATGGGGTAATCAAATCGCTCCTTCACAAGTTGTCGAGTCTCGCTGACCTGTCGGGTCTCCATCGCTTTTATATAATCCTTGAGCTCCTTTTGTAAGGCCTTACGTCCATTGGCGTCCTTGCTCTGCTTGGCCGCCTCTATTGCGCTTGCTAACCGCAACTTTTCTGCTTTGATTTCATCGACGTACCGAACTTCGATCTCTATACGCGCTTGGGTGTGGGTCTCGTCATACTCTTGCTGTTCCGCCTCGGTGAATTTTTGCAAAAAGAGTAAAGAGCATTTCACACTGGCCCCAGAGCTAATGAAGGTTTCCTGCGGCAGGCTAACCACGGCGCGAAGAAAGGCACGGTTTTCGGTGAACTCCCGCACGTAAGCAAGTGAGGGGTTGTTGAAAATGCCTTCGGGTAAAACGATGCCCAGACGGCCACCGGGTTTAAGCAGATCGAGGCAACGCTCGACAAAAAGCACCTCGGTCTTAATCTTGGCCTTGACACTCTTGGGCAGGTCGAACAGGCTAGCAATGGGCTTGTTGAGCGCAGCCTTCACCCGATTTTGGGCTTCGCGATAGAGGTCACCATATTCTTTCAGATAGCGCTCCTCGGCGACTGGGTTGACCTGGATATCCACCTCCAGCACTTTGTCGGAGGGTTCCACATTGGCTCCAAAGGGAGGGTTGGTGAGGATGATGTCAAACCTTCCCTCAAATATGCCATTAACGTTAAGAAAGCCGTCGTGGTGGTGGACGCCGCCGTGGCCGTCGCCATGCATGATCATGTTCATCTTGCTGGTGCGGGCCATGCGATCGTTGGCATCGGTGCCATAGATGCAGCGGTTGGAAAGCTGCCATAAACGGGAACCTTCACGCTTTTGGTCTATGAGGGCTTGCACCTCTATGAATTTATCTTTGAGCTTTTTAGCTTGCTGCTCCTCAGAAAGCGATTTATCTTTTTCAACCTCCGTCTTGAAGGCATTATACTCGCGATCGGCATCAGCTAGAATTTTTTCGCGGACGATTTCAAACACCCGTATTAGAAAACCTCCCGAGCCACTGGCTGGATCGCAGACAATCTCACCTTCCTGTGGGTCAACCATATGCACCATGAATTCTACGATAGTACGCGGAGTGAAAAACTGGCCAATCTCGCCTCGAAATGTACGTCCAAGGAAACGTTCGAAGGCGACACCCTTCACATCCTCACTGGTGTCAGAGAGATTGTATTTCTCCAATTCCTTTACAATGGCCTCTCCGGTAGCTGGTTTAAGGTTGATGCGTTCGTCGTTCTCAAAAATCTTGTCTGTAGCATAAGCGTGCTTGGTTTCCTGGAACAAGTTATCCAATGGATTTTCAGCAATTTGCCTTCTCAGCACATCAACGGTAAACAGATTTGTCTTATTACGCCGGGTAAGCAAAGAGCGTTCCACGTAGACCTTGATAAATAGTACTTTTGCTATTTCATCGAAAGCTGCTGCTGGATCCTTTTTTCTCTATTACGAATAATGTTATGACACTTATGTAAGAGGTCTGCGAATTCTTTCTCCTTGAAGACGCGGAGTTTGTGAAAGCAGTTGCTCAATGTCTTGAACCGAGGCATCACCATGGGGAATATTCTCAAGCTCTTCGATGTAACCAGGAACTTTGTCCTTCTTGACTCGCCAGTATTTTGTTTCCCGTGTGTTATGAGTAACAAAGAATGGCGCACCGCAGATACGAGCGTAATTTTCTCCCTGCCCGTAGTCCTGAGACTTGATAGTGACACTATCAGATTTGCATTCGACAATTATAAAAGGTGCGTTGTCATCAGTTTTATCCTGAGGGGTGCGCCAGATAACAAAATCTGCACGTGCGGACGCAGAGCCTCGTCCGGTTAAGTCCATTTCTTCGGATATCTGATCAATTGAATAATTGTACGCATTGACCAATACCAATAAATATTCTTGACGAACCGTCTCCTCAGGTGTCTCCACTAACCATCTATTACGAATATGACTCCAAATTCTCCCACTCTTCTCATCTCGCTTTAGTTCAAGTTCATTCATTGCTTGGAGCTCCTTATCTTGTAACCATTCATAATCACCCACTGATAAATTTCAATATAATCTTCCAGCGAAAATCAGCCTTCCCCGAGTCTATGATTTTTAAGCTGGGTTTTACCTGCTTAAAGCTTTAATACTATTCCTCGCAGAAAGGTTTCTAGGTGCATATTTTATGATTAGGATACCCCCGAGGGAGGGTAAATTGCAAGGGAAATAGCCTAAATGAACTTTTGCACGAACAGTTCAATGCAAACGAATAGGCGCCCGCAATTCTACCATTTCCTTTATTCATGGAGTTAGCAGCTAGACCACTATCAATGACACCTACCCTCCGATCCATCTCTTCCTATCTATTGCAAACTACTTAACATTTGTTTGCATCTTCTATTGACCCTCTCCCCCTATCCCGTACTATCCTCCACCCGTAAGTCATCAGACTTACAAGGATAATAACAACAATGAATAAAACGAATGTAACATTTGGAGAGTACCTGAAGCACAAGCGCGAGGAAAAGCAGATTAGCTTACGTGAACTCGCTCGTGCCTTGGGCGTGTCAGCGCCCTTTTTGAGTGATGTGGAAAACAACCGCCGAGCACCTTTGACCGAAGATCGCCTAGCTGATCTTGCTGGGGTGCTAAAATTGAGTGAAGAAGAAAAAGCCGAGATGTACGACATCGTCGGTCATCAGAAGGGACGGCTCCCACCTGATTTGAATGTGTATGTGAATACCAGACCGTTTGTGAACGCCGCACTCAGGACCGCAAGGAATTTGGAAGCAAGCGAGGAAGATTGGCAACGATTCGTTGATGAACTGATCAAGAGAAAACACGGAGATAACTGATAGAAGATGATAACATGCTCATGTAGATTGGACTCCAATGGCATACCTCTTTTGAGCAAGAGACAACTCGAATCGTATGGAGAGAGGGTCCTACGCGACTTCTCCCCAGACGTATTACAGTACCCACAACCGACTGATATTGACAGGTTCATCACTGAATACATGGGCTTCGGCTTCGAATACCAGTATCTTTCCAATAACCAGGTGTATCTCGGGATTACGGTGTTCGAGGATACCGACACCCTCCCTATATACATCCCTGAACTCAATCGAGCCGAATTCTTGTCGGTGAAAAAGAACACCATCATCATTGAAGGAACCCTTGCCGATAACCCTTCCCTTATTCACCGCGAACGCTTCACTGAAGGGCATGAAGCATCACATGGGCTCATACATACCGAGTACTATCAGCGAAAAGCCCAATATACCAATCTTTACGATACCTGCGGGAGTATTTACTCGAAACCAAGCTTCCCGGATCTCAGTGGCGTTGATGTGCATGGCAAACGACTGCAAGGCGAAGCTTGGCTTGAGTGGCAGGCTAACTATCTCGCATCAGTTTTATTGATGCCCAGAGCCGCGGTCAAGAAATTACGGAACATGATAGAACCTAGAGGAAGCCAGTTCTGGTGCGTTGATTTGGCTGACACGATGGTTGAAGTGTTCAATGTCTCAGAGGAGGCTGCGAGGGTGCGCCTGATCTCATTGAACTATCTTCCCACATAATACACAGTCACCGGCGTCCGTCATGTGATCTTCATGATCACTGGCGGGCTATCTGTCATAAAGATACCTGACTGCCTTGTTGCATCAGGTTTCTTTTTCGCTTCTATGTTAGCCTTTTGGATAACAACTGACACTAAGAGGAGATGCGATGGATATTCCTATGAGATGCCCAAATTGTGGTAGACGGGCATTCGATACTTCCGGTTTCTACACAACAAACCGACCGATTGAGATCTCACTCAAATGTCCGCAGTGCGGGGACGTATTGTGCGCGTAGCGATTGCACAGGATATGCGTCTACCCACGAGAAAAGGAGGGAAAAGTATTCAAACCATGAACATGTAATCTAGGGGGTTGGATTACCCCTCACGACTGAAAGCAAGTCAGACATACCGAG
>CAXXPC010000016.1:0-59868 GCA_963678025.2 Bacteroidales bacterium | reverse complement strand
AAACTCTTGAAGATACTGCAGAAACTGCATATAATAGGATTAAAGAGCTATACTTTCACAATATCTATTACCGCAAAGACATTGGCAAAGACCTGATGAACAATTAATGCAAAAAAACAACAGATACAAATTCGTTACCTCACCTCTCTTTCTGGGAGTATCTGCAGCCATTCTTATGGCCTCTTCACTCTTCCTCTCAGGAAAAGCAGGATCGCCTCCCTCTGACTACTGGATACCAATGCTCACAGGATTTATTGATACTGATTTCTTCTCGGTTACTGTCTCGGTACTTATCAGTTTATCAGCTGCAGGCTATACTGCAGCAATTCTCTATATGGTAAACGAAAAACACATCAACACAGGAAAAAGTTCTATGACACTTATAATGATCTACTTTATCCTTTTGATGTCCGAGTCCGATACAATCTTCTTTTCGGGAAGTAGCATCGCTGCCCCCCTCTTTCTTTGGGCGCTTATCAGTACTATAAATTCAGGAAATGACAACAGAGAGATATTTAAAGCCGGATTTCTCATATCAACAGCAACTCTTTTTGATTACCATCTGGTAGTAATGATTCCATTCATACTCTATTACTCTCTCGTGAACAGATCTTTTGCCCTACGCAGTCTTGTAATATCCCTTATATCTGTGATACTCCCATACCTCATTATTGCATCTGTAAGGCACATACTTTTTGCTGATGCCTCCCTTTTCCTGTCTATGATTTGGGAAGACATAACAAACATCAGCGCGCCCTCATTCAATCCGGAGAATGTTGCAGGGATAGTCATACTCCTCTTTTCAACCGCACTCACCTACAGAGTAATTACATCAATCATATCCAAGCTCAACAGCTACAAAACCATAAAATACCTTGCCTTGATGAGACTTATGGTCATATCGCTCATAATTCTCTGCATAATACTATTTTACGAAAACCTTGGAGGAAGATTCATGACTCTTCTCTCAATTCCTGGAGCCTATCTTATCAACGAATACTTATTCATGGACAGCAAAGCAAAAAACAAGCGGGCAGAACTGCTTGTAATACTGGTTCTGCTCGCTGTACTAAGATTATCAGAAATAGTGTGATGTTTTACAACCGCACTACACTAAAGTACCTGTAAATTTATCAACCATAGTTTTAGCGTAGGAGAGTTTGACTGTGTATGTTTTTCTTTTCTGAGAAGGGATCTTATACATAGCATCCACCATTATCGCTTCACATATGGAGCGGAGTCCCCTAGCACCAAGACTATATTCCATTGCGGTATCAACAATAAAATCCAGCACATCATCCTCAATTGTTAACTTCACTCCATCCATTTCAAAAAGAGACTCATACTGCTTTACCAAAGCATTTTTTGGTTTAGTAAGAATACTCCTCAAAGCCTCCTTATCCAAAGGATCGAGATAAGTAATCACTGGGAGGCGCCCGATAATTTCAGGGATTAACCCATATGACCTGAGATCCTGAGGTGCAACATATTTCAGGAGATTATTCAGGTCAACAGCCTCTCTCTTCTCATGAGCACCATATCCCACCACCTGAGTATTAAGCCTCTGCGATATTTTCCTGTCAATCCCCTCAAAAGCACCTCCACAAATAAAAAGAATATTTTTTGTATCAACAGCTATCATTCTCTGCTCAGGATGTTTTCGTCCCCCCTGAGGTGGGACGTTCACCACACTTCCCTCAAGAAGTTTGAGCATTGCCTGCTGAACACCTTCTCCTGAGACATCCCTTGTTATTGAAGGATTATCGCTCTTACGTGCTATTTTATCTATTTCATCAATGAACACTATGCCTCTCTGAGCCCTTTCTACATCATAGTCCGACTCCTGAAGCAATCTGGTCAATATACTCTCTACATCCTCACCTACATAACCAGCCTCTGTCAAGACAGTAGCATCAACAATAGTGAAAGGAACATCCAACATCCTGGCGATTGTTCGAGCCATAAGAGTCTTACCGGTACCTGTCTTGCCAATGAGAAGTATATTGGACTTTTCTATATCGTGATCACCATTTTTCCCCAGGCTATTGATTCTCTTGTAATGATTGTATACTGCTACTGCCAGATATTTCTTAGCCTCATCTTGCCCGATAACGTAATCATCAAGAAAAGCAGTTATTTCGGTAGGCTTAAGCAATTTCAAATTATCAGGCCTATTATTTTTGCTTTTTGCCAAAAGCAAATCCCTGGAATAGTCATAAGCCTGCCTTGCGCAATCATTACATATTGAAGCAATCTCCCCCTCAATCAAAATATCCTACCTCATCCCTTCCTCTTCCACAAAAAGAGCAAAAGGACGTGTAATCAACCTCTTTGCTACTCATCTATTTTTTTTTGTTTTGATTGGTTAGAATTTCATCTATCATACCATATTTCTTTGCCTGTTCTGCACCCATCCAGTAATCACGATCCGCATCCTTCTCAATCTGCTTTACAGTTCTTCCTGAGTGCAGAGAGATAATATCATACAACTCCTTCTTAAGCGTGATTATCTGCTTAGCTGTAATTTCAATATCACTAGCCTGTCCTTCCGCTCCACCCATAGGTTGATGTATCATAACCCTTGAATGAGGCAAAACAGACCTCTTACCTGAAGTCCCTGCAGTCAAAAGAATCGCAGCCATAGAAGCTGCCATTCCTGTACAAATGGTAGCAACATCCGAAGAGACAAGCTGCATTGTGTCATAAATACCTAGGCCGGCATAAACACCACCTCCGGGGGAGTTTATGTATAACTGAATATCAGACTTACTTTCAGTAGAGTCAAGATATAGAAGCTGAGCCTGGATAATATTTGCAACATCGTCATTTATGGGCACTCCCAGAAAAATAATCCTGTCCATCATCAATCTAGAGAAAACATCCATTGCAGCTACATTCAGCTGCCTCTCCTCCAAAATAGTAGGATTGATATATGCACTATAAAGCGAATTTACCCTATGCATGGAGAGACTGCTGATCCCCCTGTGCATTCTAGCATATTTTTCAAAATCAGTTGCCATAACAAATGCAAATATTAAAACTTAATTATTCAATTCACGAAGTTTCTCAATGGAGATACTCTTTTTATCCAAAGTCACTACAGACTTCACATATTCAATCACCATATCATCTTCACACTTCTCATATATTCTCCTAGCCTCTTTCTGGTCACCCAGAATGGTTTCGGCATACTTGGCCAGTTGCTCTTGAGGAACATTATTCATTCCATACATTGCAAATTGATATGACGCAATCTTTGAAGCCTGGTCAAGCATCTTCTCTTTGGTAACCTCTATTTTCTGATCAGAGGCTATTTTTTGACGAATCAACTGCCAGCGGAAATCTTTAAGGAACAATGGGAAATCCTTTTCAATCTCCTCCATCTTGAATTTACCCTCATTAGCAGTAAACAACCATCTCTTTAGAAAGTTTTCAGGCAACTTGATATCCGCCTTCTCAATCAACGCATCTCTTGTATCAAGCATAAACCTGTAATCACTCTCCTGTCTGTATTCATCCTTCATCTTCTCCACGATCCTTTTCTCGAATTCTTCTTCACTCTTAACCTCTCCTTCTCCGAACACCTTGTCAAAAAGAGATTGGTCAACCGGAGCATCTTTGAACCTCTTAACCTCCTTGACTTCAACCTTATAAAGAGGATCCAATTGAGCTAACTCCTCTTTCTTCACTTTTAGCATTGTAGCACGGTCTGTCTCATTTTCAAATGCATCATTGACATTGATATCAAAAGTATCTCCGGCTTTACTACCCAGGAACTTATCTCGACTCTCTTTATGATTCATGGTCCTCATAGCGATATAAGTACCTTCTACCTTGTTATCCTCCTGAATAAGATCTGCAATAATAAAATCTTCTTCTTCAACAACATCTACATTTTCCAATACTCCAAACTGTTTCTGAAGATTAGATACATATTGCTCCCTGTCCTTTTTGGACACCTTGACTTCTCGATAAACGAACTTGTCCTCCGGCGAGATAGTGAAATCAACTTTAGGTGCAGGAGCAAGATCAAAAGAGACACTGAAACTCTCATCCTTCTCCCAATCAATAGGTTTTTGCTCACTTTCATTAGGAAGAGGTTCACCGATAATGTTTAATTTGTTCTCAGTGATATAATTGTTCAATCCTTCGGAAATAACCTCATTTACAGAGTCTATAAGAGCGGTATGTCCATGCATCTTCTCAATCAGAGACATTGGAGCCATCCCTTTACGGAAACCCTTCAATTCCGATTTACGGCGAAAATCGTTCAGTAATTTCTTCTTTTTTTCTACATAATCCTCTTTCTCAACGTCAATCGTTACAATAAGAGTAAGGTCTTCTGAACTTTTTTTTGTGATCTTCATATGAATATGTTTTATAATATCAGCATAAATAATAAGTAAAAAGCAGATTACCCTACGGGAATCTGCCTTTCATTGTGCGGGCAAAGGGACTCGAACCCCCACGCCTTTCGGCACCAGATCCTAAGTCTGGCGCGGCTACCAATTACGCCATGCCCGCCTCACTTTTGAGGATTGCAAAGGTAAAATAAAAAATCTGTTTTACAAATGCTTTCTTTAAAAAAAAAAAGAAGATCCCCTCATATCCGGAAATACTCCTAACTAGAAAGACTTCACGATATCTACAAAATCAGCTGCTTTCAAAGAGGCTCCTCCAATAAGGCCACCATCAACATTCTCTTTGGAGAATATCTCACCGGCATTAGAAGGCTTGCAACTTCCACCGTACAATATAGATGTATCGGCAGCGGCAGACGGAAACTTCTCAGCTATTACGCCTCTTATATACGCATGCATCTCTTCTGCTTGATCTGCAGAGGCAGTTTTACCTGTACCAATTGCCCAGACAGGCTCATAAGCAATCACCACCTTCATAAAATCTTTCTCATCAAGATTAAACAAAACCTCCTTGATCTGAGACGACACAATATCAAAATGTCTTCCGGACTCTCTCTCTTCAAGTCTCTCACCTACACAAAAGACAGGACACATTCCATTTTCCAGAACCTTTACTATCTTATTCTGCAAAGTAGCACTGGTTTCACCATAATACTCCCTTCTCTCAGAATGACCCAGAATAACGTACTCACATGACAATTCAGCTAGCATCTTTGCAGAAACCTCTCCGGTATAAGCACCAGACTCATTCTCTGCACAATTTTGTGCTGCAAGAGCTATTTTCGCCCCTGTATCCTTGATCTTGTCAGACACAGCAGACAGATGAGTAAATGGTGGTGCAACTATCACAACAGCATCATGATTTATCTTTATCAATGTTTCTCCTATCTCTCCGGCTAATTTCACACCCTCCTCGATTGATGTGTTCATTTTCCAATTTCCTGCTACAATGTTCTTTCTCATACTTTCAATATTTGTTTTATGTAACGATCTGCAAAAATACAAAAAATTTTACACTATCTTAGTGGCCAAAATCCAAACATATCTTGAAAATAAAATTATCCAAGAAATACTGGTACACATTAGCAATTATATCCCTGGGAGTACTCGTTATTATTAATCTCTTTTCAGGATCGCTTTACATCTCCCCTTCCGAAATAATTCAGTCTTTATTTGGAAAAGACGCCAATTCCGCTGTAGACAATATTATTCATTTGCATCGTATCCCCAAGATGCTCACGGCATTGCTTACCGGCACCGCCCTCTCCGTTTGCGGTTTACAAATGCAAACCCTCTTTCGCAACCCACTTGCAGATCCATACATTCTGGGGATAAGCTCAGGAGCCGGACTCGGTGTTGCACTTTTCATGATGGGATTCTCTGCCTTCGGATTTACCTTCAGTTCACCACTCCTTTCCAGCATAGGCACAGTCACCGCAGCATGGTTAGGAGCATTCGGAGTAACCCTTCTGATTCTTCTGGTCTCAGGCAGATTAAAAGACAACATCTCACTGCTAATTTTCGGTATAATGACGGCCAGTGTCTCAGGAGCATTGATATCCCTTATCCAGTACTTCTCCTCTTCATCTGACCTAAAACTATATGTGCTCTGGACTATGGGCAGCTTTTCAGGACTATCCTACACTAAAATCTGGATAATGGCCATACTTGTAATTGTAGGACTTGCCATCTCCATATACAACATCAAAGACCTTAACGCCCTACTTATGGGCGAAGCATATGCCAAAAGCCTGGGAGTAGACATCAAAATGACAAGGGCCAGAATTCTTATAGCAACCACCCTTCTTGCAGGATCTGTCACTGCCTTTTGCGGTCCTATCGGATTCATCGGGATTGCAGTTCCTCACATTGCAAGAATGATATTCAGGGATGCCAACCACAAAACACTCCTACCGGCAACTGCCATAATGGGAGCAGCCCTGATGTTATTGGCCGACACCATATCCCAGGTCCCCGGTCAGCCGGAAGTACTGCCCATAAACACAGTAAGTGCTCTTATTGGCATCCCTGTTATATTTGTAATCATATTCAGGAACAAATTCGTGTAGAGATGAACACCCAATCACCGGACAATCACAATGTACTCGAAATAGAGAACCTTTCTCTTGGTTATGACAAAACCATATACAGCGGGATAGATGCAACAGCCTGCAGGGGAGATATGATTGCATTAATTGGTGCAAACGGCACAGGTAAAAGCACCTTGCTTCGCTCAATATCGGGCATTCTGCCATACAGAGAAGGATCAATATCCATATTTGGAAAAACGATAGACCAATACAAGAAAGGAAGGCTATCCGGAAAAGTATCATTCTTGCCATCAAGGAATTACAAAACAAAGAACTATTCACTTTTTGACATGCTCTCAGCCAGTTGCTACCAGAGAAGTAACTGGATAGGCTCAATATCTCCCGAAGACACTACTCTCATCTACAAGACTATGGATAAAGTAGGACTTAGCGGATTTGCAGAAAGAGACATAACTACTCTCAGCGACGGGGAATTTCAAAGAGCATCCATAGCAGGAAGTCTTGTACAAAACAGCCCACTCATACTACTTGACGAACCCACTGCTTTTCTCGATATAGCCAATAAAATAATCATCACACGTCTACTCAAAGAGATAAGCACCAGTGAAAAAAAGACAATTCTCTTTTCTACCCACGACCTGCCACAAGCAATAAAGAGCTGTGACAAAATATGGATAATGGGTTACAATGGCTTCGAAGATGGAACCCCAGAAGAACTAATAAAAAAAGGAGCCTTTGACAATATATTCAAAGACTCCGGTCTCAAATTCGACACATCTCTCTACACCTATATTTAGTGAAGAGAAGATTATTTCGTAAGCATATTCTTAATAGCCTTGGCCAGACGCTTCACTCCCTCTTCGGTCATCTCTTCGTCCATGAATGAAAAGTTTATCCTCATCGTGTTTTTTCCTGAACCATCACAGTGGAAAGCCTCACCAATTACAAAAGCAACATTCTCCTTTATTGCTTCATTAAATAACTCTTTGGAATCGTAGCCTTCGGGAAGCTTCACAAAAAGGAAGAGACCACCTTCAGGCCTTGTCCAGGTCACACCTTCAGGCATATATTTTTCAAAGCACGCAAGCATATGATCTCTTTTACCTCTGTACAACTCCACAGTCTTGGCAAGATTCTTATCAAAAAGACCTTTCTCGTAATATCTTGCAGCAACCGCCTGATCAAAAACAGGTGCACACAGATCCGAAGATTGCTTTGCAACAACCAACCTGTCAATAATCTGCTCAGGAGCAATTATCCAACCAATTCTGAAACCCGGAAGAACAGTCTTTGAAAGAGTACCAAACAACATAACCCTTTCATTATTCATCGAGTACAACAAAGGCTGGTGTTCACCCTCAAATCGGATCTCGCGGTATGGACTATCTTCAATCACAAGCAAATCATACCTCTCTGCAACATCAAGAACCATTCTTCTCTGTTCTATATTCATAGTCACTCCGGAAGGATTCTGAAAATCAGGTATTGTGTATATAAACTTGGGCTTGTTACCCGAATCTATCAAAGACTTTACAACAGCCTCAATTTCTTCGTCTTTTCTCACTCCGATAGGTCTGGCCTGATATGACCAGAAAGATTGAAGAGCCCCAAGATAAGATGGAAGCCCACAGACAAGAGTATCACCCGGACTTATAAAAATCCTCGAAGTCAAGTCAATGGCTTGCTGAGAAGAGGTAGTTATTAATATATTGTTTTTAGTTATATTCAGTCCCTGTGCCTTGTAACGCTCTGCAAGTATCTCCCTGAATTTGGCATTACCTTCGGTAGGTCCGTATTGAAGTGCTGATGTGCTATCCTCCTCCAGCACCTCCTGCATTATCTCCTTGAGATCCTCCACGGGAAAGGTAGAAGGATTAGGAAAACCTCCGGCAAAAGATATCACTTCCGGTCTGTTGGCAACACTAAGAAGATCCCTGATCGCAGATCTCCTCATACTTTTTGCATTGTCCGATAGAATGTTTTGAATGTCTAATTCCATATCTAATAATTATTTTCAACAAAAATACTAAATCGTAATATAAAATCAAATTTTTATTCATTTTATTAATTCTTTTGATTGGCTCAAAGATATTTATCGCCTAATCAAGTAATAAAAAATTAAGAATAGTAACATAAAGAAGGTATGAACTCTTCAAAAATATTGGTATTTTTGCATCAAAAAGTATGTCAATACTAAGAGTAACTAAAGAGTTCCATTTTGAAGGAGCACACGCACTCGCCGGATACGATGGCAAATGCAGGCACATCCATGGTCACTCATACAAATTATTTGTAACATTGAAGGGAAAACCTCTCGCTTCCGGACAAAATCCAAAAACTGGAATGGTAATGGACTTCTCCGACCTCAAAAAAATAGTGAACGACAACATCATCGACATATACGATCATGCATTGATTCTCAGGGAAGATGCTACTCTTGCAAAAGAGATATCCGATCAGTACAAAAATGTTATCGTCACCCCATTCCAGCCAACCTGCGAAAATCTGGTACTACACTTTGTAAACGAAATAAAAATGCACATTCCGGAAGAAACATCACTTTACTCTGTGAGACTTTATGAAACTTCCACATCCTATGTGGAGTGGATTGCAGTAGACAACCAATAACATGAAGAAATTAATTTTAATAGACGGGCACGCTCTTATATTCAAAATGTACTACGCCTTTCTAAGAAGGCCGATGATTAATTCCAAAGGAAATGACACCTCTGTACTTTTCGGTTTTACAAAAACACTGCTGGAACTTCTCATAAAAGAGAGACCCACTCACCTGGCAGTTGCATTCGATCCTCCGGCCAAAACTTTCAGGCACGAAATATATCCCGAATACAAAGCAAACAGGAGCGAAACCCCCGAACTGATAAAAGAGTCTCTTAAACCCCTCTGCGAATTGATGGAAGCACTTTCAATACCTGTTTTAATGCAGGAGGGCTTTGAGGCAGATGACGTAATAGGTTCATTTTCCAAAATTGCAGAGAAAAACGGTCACACTGTATATATGGTCACTCCCGACAAAGACTACGGTCAACTCGTATCGGACAAAATCTTCCAGTACAAGCCAGGGAAAAGCGGCTCCGAACACTCCATTCTTGGTAAGAAGGAGGTGTGCAGTCACTACGGCATAGAAGATCCTGTTCAGGTGATAGACATCCTCACCATCTGGGGAGATGCATCAGACAACATACCGGGAGTCAAGGGAGTAGGTGAAGTGGGAGCCAAGAAACTTATTGCTATGTATAAAAATGTAGAAAATATCTACAACAATCTTGATAAACTGCCTCCAAAACAAAGAGAGGCATTCAAAGAGGCATCATCATACATAGAACTCAGCAAACAACTTGTCACAATAAAAACAGACATGCAACTTCCATGGGAAGAATCGTCACTTGAACTCTCCACTCCGGATTTTTCGGAAATAACAAAACTCTTCAGCGAATACGAGTTCTCATCACTCACCCGGATGATCCCCCGGCTAAAAACACTTTTCTCTATAACCAATTCCACAGAGACGAACATCGTCGATCTACCAATAGCTGAAGAAAAACGTCCACTTCCATGGACACTGGGTTCCCTACAGGAGGTCATAACCAAATCACAAAAAACAAAAAAAATATGCATCATTATTAATGAAGATACTCTGGTGGCAGGAAGTGACAATCAATGCATAATTCTCCCTCTAAGAAAATCACTACCCGAACCACTGCTTCAACTAATGGAAAACCCCGATATCACTAAATGCGGATACGACCTCAAGCGTCTTTCGGGAATAATAACATCAAATAACAGGGAGTTAAAAGGATATCTGGCAGACCCTGAACTCATGCATTACCTAATCTCCCCGGAATCATCCCACAAACAAGAGACACTATCCAAACGTTATCTTGGAATTTCATCTCCGGAAGAGCAACAACCGGCAGACCTCTTTACATCTTCCAATGAAGAAGACCATACAAAAAAGGCTTTAGAGGAAATCTCTATACTATCCCCCCTCACATCAGAACTTACCGCACAATTAGAAAAAGAGGATCTAAAAAATCTTTATGAAGAGATTGAGATGCCACTCATCACTATTCTGTCATCAATGGAGAGCTATGGCATTAAGATAGACACATCAATGCTTACTCGCTACAGCAAAGAGCTTACAGAAGAGCTCAATGCAATTGAAGCTCAAGCAAGAGAGTTGTCAGGAGAGCCCACCCTTAACCTCTCCTCCCCCAAACAACTGGGGATATTACTCTTCGAAAAATTGAAGATTACAGAGAAAGCAAAGAAGACATCGAAAAAGAACTACTCTACAGACGAAGAGACTCTCACCAAACTTGCAAGTGCTCATCCCATAGTTCCCATGATACTTGAATACAGGAACCTCAAAAAACTCCTCTCCACCTATATAGATCCCCTGCCTGATCTGGTAAACAAAAATAGTGGCAAAATCCACACCACATATAACCAGTCACTCACATCCACCGGCAGACTAAGCTCCGTAAGACCCAACCTGCAAAACATCCCTATAAGAACAGAAAGAGGTCGTCTTATAAGGAAAGCCTTTATTCCGTCCATGGAAGAGGGGGTCATCCTATCTGCAGACTACTCCCAGATAGAGTTGAGAATAATGGCTCACATGAGTGAAGACCAACACTTCATTGAAGCATTCAGAGAGGGTAAGGATATCCACTCTGCAACTGCAGCCAGAATATTCAATACACCGGAAGAACAACTAACCAGAGAACAAAGGAGTAAAGCAAAAGTGGCGAATTTCGGAATAATATATGGCATATCGGCATTTGGACTATCCCAGAGACTTTCAATTTCCAGAAATGAGTCAAAACAACTAATTGACGAATACTTCACAAAATACCCTGATGTGGAGAGGTATATGCAGGAGTCCATACGAAAGGCAAAAGAGAACGGCTATGTATCGACCCTGTACGGAAGAAAACGATATCTTCCCGACATCAATTCTTCCAATCAGATAGTAAGAGGCCTTGCCCAACGAAATGCAATAAATGCCCCTATACAAGGAACAGCGGCAGACATCATCAAAATGGCAATGATAAAAGTGTATAACAGAGTGAAAAAAGAGGGGCTCAAAAGCAAAATGATACTTCAGGTACACGACGAACTGGTTTTCGATTCAACCGAAAAAGAGGCAAGTAGACTTGCCATAATTGTCCGGGAAGAGATGGAGAACGTAGCCCGCCTTAAAGTGCCCCTAACAGTCGAGTGCAAATGGGGGCCGGACTGGCTTGAGGCACACTGACAATAAAAAGGAAGATACCCCTTGTTTACAAGCATGCAAAAGAGAAAAGAGAGCATAGAAAAAGAATTGGTCGCAAAGGCTGCTAAAGGGAACAGCAATGCAGCCACACAACTTGTCAACAGACACAAGGGTGCTCTTCTCTCTTACATATCCAACATCATTCCAAATACAGAAGATGCCCGTGATATAATGCAGGAGAGTTTTCAAAAATGTTTCAAGAAACTATCCTCCTACGACTCCAAATATGCCTTTTCCACTTGGCTGTTCACTATTGCCCAAAATACAGCTCTCGATTTTATAAGAAAAAAGAGAGTAACCTCCTGCCCCATCAACGAAGAAGAAGAATCTGGCGTCGGCCCTGCATCTGCAGCCACACAGAGCCCCGAAGACAAGATGATCACCAGCCAGGAAGTAGAAAAATTACTGAGCAGTATAAAACAACTGCCCAACTTATACAGATCAGTTGCAGAGCTTCGCTTCATCCATGACTACCCACTCGAAGAGATTGCAAGAAAAAAAAATATTCCGCTAAACACCGTTAAAACCAGGATAAGCAGAGCGAAAAAAATACTCAATGAACTATGGAAAAGCTGATAGAAAAATATTTCCCGTCACTTGAGCAAGACAAAAAGAATAATCTCATAAAGATGATTCCTCTGTACAAAGAGTGGAACCAAAAGATAAACGTCATCTCCAGGAAGGATATGGAAAACATTCATATCCACCATATACTTCACTCTATGTCAATAGCCCTCCATACAAACTTTCCCAAAGGCAGTAAAGTCCTCGATGTAGGAACCGGAGGAGGATTTCCGGGGATCCCCCTCTCTGTAATGTTTCCGGAAACACACTTTTATCTTTGCGACTCAAGAAGTAAAAAAATACATGTAGTGGAAGAGATTGCAAAACAATTGCAACTTGACAACATCACCACAATACATGCAAGAGCCGAGGAAATCGAGATGAAATTCGACTATGTGGTCTCCCGTGCAGTCACTGACCTAAGCAACTTCATACCATGGATATGGAATAAGATAAAACCTTCCAAAAAAGAGAGCACAAGAGGTATAATTTACCTTAAAGGTGGAAACCTGGAAGAAGAGATTCTAACAGCCTCCAAAACCTGCAGAATAGATTCTGACAGATTCAGCACTATGAATATTGCTCAATGGTTTGAAGAAGATTGGTTTCAAAGCAAACGCATTTTATTTATTAAAAGATAAAATATTTGTTATAAAAAACATTTTGTTTATCTTTGCACTCCGTTTTGAGAAAATAATAAAATCAGTATATAGATTATGAAACGCACATTCCAACCATCACAACGCAAGCGTCGTAACAAGCACGGATTCCGCGAAAGGATGTCCACTCCCAACGGACGCAGGGTCCTGGCAGCGCGCCGTCGTCGCGGACGTAAGAAACTTACCGTATCATCAGAAGATCGTTTCTAGAAAAATATTACGGATAAAATCACAAAAAGGCGCATGTATTGCGTCTTTTTTTGTTTATTTGAATACAACACATTACCCCGGGAATACATGAGTACACAGACAGATATCAGATTCAAAAGAGTAACCGGAGAAGAGGCTCTGGAACTCTATCAAAGCAATGACCTCAACTCTTTATCAGAACTGGCTCTTAAAATAAGAAGAGAGAAAAATGGCAACTATGTCTGGTACAACAAGAACTTTCACCTCGAACCCAGCAATGTGTGCATACACCGATGTAAATTCTGCTCCTACAGGAGAGAGCAGGACAACGCTCCCGGAGCGTGGAACATGACCCTTGAAGAAGCAACTGACTACTGCATCGACAAATACAAGCCTGACATTACAGAGATACACATAGTAGGGAGTGTACACCCCTTAAGAGATATCAACTACTACTACAATCTCATTGAACACATCCGTAGAAACCTTCCTGAAACCGTGACCATAAAAGCATTCACAGCTGTCGAGCTGGATGATATGGCAAAAAAAGCCTCTATTCCTATAGAAGAGCTTCTCATCCAATTACAAAACAGAGGAGTGAAGATACTTCCCGGAGGAGGCGCAGAGATTTTCTCTCAAAGAGTCAGAAAAATAATCTGTCCTGATAAGGCAGACGCAACCAGATGGCTGCAAATCCACGAAAAAGCACACAAACTGGGATTTCGAACCAACTCTACAATGCTTTTTGGACAACTTGAAACAAGAGAAGAACGAATAGAGCACATGATCATGTTACGTGATCTACAAGACAAAACAGGAGGATTCGATGCTTTTATACCACTACTCTACAAAAAAGCCAACAACAACTTAGGAATAAACAAAGAAGCAGATATTACAGAGATTTTGAAAACCTTTGCTATCTCCAGGATCGTTCTCGACAATATCCCACACATAAAAGCCTACTGGCCAATGTTAGGCAAAGAAACAAGCCAGCTGACACTTCTTTATGGAGCAGACGACATCGACGGCACCATCAACGACAGTACAAAAATATACAGTATGGCAGGCTCAAGGGAACAAAACCCCAGTCTTACCGTTGATGAAATTGAAAAACTAGCCGGGGAATGCGGTTTTAATGCAGTGGAAAGGGACAGCTTTTACAACATAATATCAAAAAAGTAGTATTTTTGTGTCAAAGAGAGAGAATATGAAAAAAAATAACTGGTTGGTCAGACATCTTATTACAGGAGCAGCTGTAATAGCGGGAATATTAGTGCTCAGCATAATAGTACTTAAGATTATCACGCGTCATAACCAAGAACTTGCAGTTCCCGATTTCAAAGGAATGACAATCTACGAAGCCACATCAATAGCTACCCAACACGCACTCAGACTGGAAGTTTCAGACTCTGTATTTCTTCCTCGTATGAGAAGAGGTGAAATATTCAGGCAAAACCCTATTGCCGGCAGTAATGTTAAGAAAAACAGAAGGATACTACTAACTATAAACTCACTGCAACCCAGAAGAGTAAAGATGCCACTCGTAACTGGTTACTCTTTAAGACAAGCTAAGGCAGAACTCACTTCAAGACAACTGAAACTAGGCAGGCTCCTGTACACACGCGACATGGCCACAAATAATGTGCTCGGACAACTTCACAAAGGTAAAGAAATTGCCGCCGGAACACTTATAGAAGCAGAGAGCATCATCGATCTCAGAGTAGGCGTAAACCCTTATGACGACCGCACATCTGTCCCCGACCTCACCGGATATGCTCTTCCTCTGGCAAAAGATATACTTACAGACAATTCGCTAAACACGGGCAGAATAAGATACGACAGAAGCATTAGGACATACAACGACTCCATATCCGGTTTCGTAATATACCAGGAACCCTCTTACACAGATTCTCTCGCCTTTCCCAGAGGCACCGAAGTAAATCTTACCATAAGTACAGATAAAGAGAAACTCAAAGAGATCTCAGAAGAAAAAAATCAAACCAAGCCTCTCCAATAAACTGTTCATGAAGAGACCCGATGCCAACAAAGAGATTGAAAAATTCACCAAATCTCCTTTCAACATTGAGAACACAGAGGAAGAGGAAGACGACCCTCGTTTTGAACACTACCGTTTCATAGCAGACAGCGGACAGACTCCTGTAAGGTTAGATAAGTTTATCACAGCCAAAATGGAGAAAACCTCAAGAAACAGGATCCAACTGGCTGTCTCTGCAGGATATGTTCTCGTCAATAATAAAACAACCAAAGCCAGCTATAATGTCAAGCCCGAAGACATTATCACCATTGTGCTTCCATACCGCAGAAGAGGAGTTGAAATAATACCCGAAGATATTCCACTTGATATACACTATGAAGACGCAGATCTGCTTCTTGTCAACAAGCCAGCAGGTCTGGTAGTCCACCCAGGCCATGGAAACTACTCAGGCACCCTTATTAACGCCCTTGCCTATCATCTGGGCTTAAAACAGGCAGCAGACGCATCAGACGAAAGAATGGGCATCCTTGTGCACAGGATAGATAAAAACACATCAGGCCTGCTACTTGTGGCAAAGACCGACAGTGCCCAGCTATACCTTGCAAAACAATTTTTTGAACATACAATTGAACGCAAATACACAGCACTTGTATGGGGCAATCTCAAGGAAGATTCCGGAACAATAACAGGTAATATAGGAAGAGATCCTTCAGACAGAATAAAATTCAAAGTTTTTCCTGACGGAAGTACAGGCAAACATGCCGTCACTCATTATAAGGTACTCGAAAGATTCGGCTACACAACATTGGTAGAATGCGAACTAGAAACAGGCAGAACACATCAGATAAGAGTTCATATGGATTGGCTGGGCCATCCTCTTTTCAACGACGACAGATATGGTGGTCAAAAGATTCTAAAAGGCACCATTTACAGTAAATACAAACAATTCGTAGAAAACTGCTTCAAATTGATGCCGGGTCACGCCCTACATGCCAGAACACTTGGATTCGATCACCCTGTAACAAAAAAAAGAGTGCAATTCAGCACTCCTCTTCCGGAAAATTTCTCAGTAGTAATTGAGAGGTGGAGAACTTTTTCCAAACATAAAGCTCCCCACCTACATACATCCTAGTGTCTGTGGTACATTCCCCTTCCCATACCGGAACCGGGACGACGTTCGCTATTGGAATCACTGCCCCCGAAAGAACCAAACCTTACTATAAAACTAAGCATAAAATACTGCTGAAGAGTATTGTTCTGCACATCCTCTATATAGTTATCTGTAGTATTTCTAAATACATTTCTGGACTGGTCCAGTATATCATACACTTTAAAGCTGAGAGTAGCCATATTTTTGAGCATCAATTTTGAAAGCTCAGCATTCCACACTGCAGAAGGTTCGTTCATATTATCCTCATAACCATAGTAAAAATTGTAATTCATATCACTCTTGATACTGAATCCTGCAGGCAATGTCCAGTTAGCATATAAATTAATAGAATTATTCCATGTAGCTGGCTTCATATTACTTTCAATCGAATACCATGCATAATTGTACATGAAACGACCTCCCACACTTGCCTCAATCTGGTCTCCTCTGTAAGTCATCCTTAGCATCTCAGCCAGAGATATGCTTGTGGTCTTGTTCCTCACATTATTGGAATAATTTATACCATTATTAAGAGAGAGTCTGGTACCACTGGTAAAATAGAATTTGGACTTTTTAATAGGAGAATTAAACATCACATTGGAAAACACAGAATAGACACCATCTTCATTAACAGGCTGGCTATACTGCACACCTCCCTCATCATACCATGTTCTGTTCACAATCTTGTCCATTGTATAATTTGCTCCAAGGCGGAAAAACAACGTACGGAAAGCCGCCCTATTGGTGTTCCTGAAACCCACCCACAGACGATGATTGAACTCGGGAAGAAGATCCGGATTTCCAAGAGGCACATACAATGGATTCGAATTATCAGGTACCGGCTGCAGCTGACTAAGAGAAGGCTGATTAGTACGACCATAATATCTCAGCTCCATTGATTTGAAATCAGAGAACTCATAATCAAGCCTTGCCATAGGGGCGAAATTCACAACACTTCTCTTGAGCATTGAGGTATCATTACTGATACTCTCTGTTGAAGATGGCTGTACATTAAAACCAACAGTGTAACGATATTTCTCTTCATTCTTCGTCAGATTCAACTCAGCTCTCTGATTTATGAATGTATTTTTATACTTATTTGAAAACTCATCATCCCTCAGATCATAACCTCCTGTAGCATCATTGAAATTGTAGGAATTTTTATCGGAGTTACTCACTGTATGATCATATCTATAAGCCAGTTCCATATAATAATTATTTCCCAAAGGTTCTGTATAAGCAGCCCTTGTCTGAACAGAATATGAATTATTATTTAGGTCGAACTGCTGATCTATAATAGATCTTGAAGGATTATCTCCATATTTATTAGTTTCGGAAAAATTATTCCCGTCCAGATCACTATTTGAGTACTGGTACTCCACATTCACAGAGAAAGTTCGTCCCGGTTTCCCAAGTTTCTGTCTAAAAAGAAGGTCTCCCTCAATGCTTTGAGCACTGCTTTCTCCAGTCGACAGACTTCCTCCGTCATTTATCATAGTTCCTCCCAATCCGGCAGTAGAAAAATCATTTCTCTCCTCAAAAGAGCCAAAATTAACACTGGCATTAGGACGGAAGAGAATAGAGGTATTCTCAGACAACTTCCACTCCAACTCTAACGCCACTCTGTGACCGTCGGTAATATTCTGGGTAAAAGAGGTGTCCCTATTGAAAAAACTACTGTCCTGCAAAAAATTCTGTCTTGAAGTAATTGACTCCGAAAGATTGTCTGAGCGACCATAAAAATAATTACCTCCCAACTCGAGTCTTCCGTCGTCAGCCTCAGTATGGGCATTTAAACCACCCATCCATGAAGTGTTTATACCACTACCTCCAAACCTCATGGTAGTACCCCCTACTCTTATACCTCCACGGCTACTGCCACCCATAGAACTCCTCATGCTACGCATCATGTTCCCGGCAATATCGGTGAAAGCCCTATTGTTGGTATTGTTTCCATTGAATATGGCACTGAGTTGACTACTCTCAGTAAAATTACCGGTCATACCTGCAGCCTGAAATCTGTCATCAGTACCATAACCGGCAGTAAAATTACCAAACCAGCCATTCATCATTCCGGGCCTGATTGAGAGATCTATAACAGTCTCCTCCTCCCCGTCATCAATGCCAGTGAATTCAGCTTGCTCGGACTTTTTATCCACCACCTTCACCTTATCAATAATCTTTGCAGGCAGATTCTTAGTCGCAAGAGTAGGATCATTGAGAAAAAAAGTCTTACCGTCAATCATTATCTTTTCTATCTCCTTGCCATTTGCCGTAATCTTACCGTCAGAATCAATCTCTATACCTGGCAACTTACGTAAAAGGTCCTCTAGCATATCACTATCAGCAGATTTAAAAGAAGAAGCGTTATACTCGATAGTATCCTTTTTCACAATCACAGGATTTCCCAAGGCAGACACCGTGACAGAACCAAGAGCATTTATCTTCTCTATCATATTAATATGCCCCAGATCGATAATTTTCTCCTCTCCGACAGAGATATTCTTCTCTACCGTATTGAATCCTAAAAACTCTATCCTGAGAAGATACTTACCTCCAGATACACCGGTAATCTCAAACAAACCTTTTGAATTTGACAATGCATACTTCACTGCTAGTTCCTCACCTTCGGGCACAAGAGAAGCTGTGGCAAATTCAAGATATTCATTTCGAATACTGTCAATCAGTATTCCCTTTACACGAAAATTTCTTCCCTGAGAGAGAAGAGATCCACTGGTAATTACTAGAAAAGCAAATGCTAAAAAAATGGTTTTTTGTATATTTCATTACTCAAATTTTATTCTGACAATATCCCTTTGACTACACAAAAAGTCAAAAGTTAAAAACAGACCTGAGAAAAAAAAGATTATTTTATCCTGCCCGGATTATTTTTCACAAATGCACTCCACTTGCTTCCTGCAGATCCCCCCCCTGAGGAACCCTTGCGCTCTCTCATATCAGGAGAGAGATTCATAGAAAGAAAATGGCACAAAGCAACAGCAAGACCATCTGTTGCATCAAAAGACTCAGGAACATCATCCACCCCCAATATAGAAGATATTACACTTGCAACCTGATGTTTAGAAGCAGCTCCCATTCCTGTTATAGATTGTTTTATTCTCCTGGGAGCATACTCAAAGACTGGCATCTTTACTCTCAAGGCAGCAGCAATAGCAGCCCCTTGGGCTCTGCCAAGCTTTAACATGGATTGTACATTTTTACCGTAGAATGGAGCCTCCACTGCCAATTCATCAGGCCCGTATTCCTCTATCAAAGATTCTACAGAAGAATAGATTGCAGCAAGTTTCTCAAAATGAGATTTATGTTTTTTCAAAGAGGTGACTCCCATAGCCTTATAAGAAGCCCTTCCACAGGAAACCACCACCACACCCCAACCAAAAACTTGTGTACCAGGATCTATACCCAATATTACCCTGTTTTCAGAAGACATTAATCAATTATATTAGTCTATCACATCAAAACCGGTGTACTTAACTAACACCTCAGGAATTCTCACCTTTCCGCCCTCCTGGAAATTCTCAAGCAGAGCAGCCATCACACGTGGAAGAGCTAAAGAACTTCCGTTTAAAGTATGGGCAAGATGACTTTTTCCATTTTCATCCTTATATCTCAACTTAAGCCTGTTGGACTGAAAAGTCTCAAAATTGGAAACAGAACTAATCTCCAGCCACCTTTGCTGTGCGGCAGAATAGACCTCAAAATCATAAGTAAGAGCAGATGTAAAACTCATATCTCCTCCACACAACCTCAATATCCTGTATGGCAATCCCAATGAAGCCACAAGAGACTCCACATGAGACACCATTCCGTCCAAAGCATTATAAGAATCGTCCGGCATAGCAACCTGTACTATCTCTACCTTATCAAACTGATGAAGTCTGTTGAGACCCCTTACATCCTTTCCGTATGAGCCGGCCTCTCTCCTGAAACATGGAGTATAGGAGGTCAACTTTACAGGCATCTCATCCCTGGATAATATCACATCCCTCAAAATATTTGTAACAGGCACCTCTGCAGTAGGAATAAGATAATAATTATCCAGACCGACATGATACATCTGCTGACCTTTATCCGGCAACTGACCTGTTGCATAAGCAGACTCTTCATTCACCATAAGAGGAGGCGAAACCTCCCTGTATCCGGCATCACAATTTGTATCAAGAAAATAAGAGATCAAAGCTCTTTGCAGTCGGGCACCCTTTCCTTTATAGACAGGAAATCCGGCACCTGTGAGTTTCACTCCAAGGTCAAAATCAATAATATCCAATTTTTTCGCCAACTCCCAATGAGGCAAAGCATCCTTCAATTCAGGAATAGAGCCCTCTTCTTTAACAACCTCATTATCTTCGGCACTCTTACCTGCCGGCACACTATTGTATGGAATATTCGGCAACTGCACAAGCAAATCATTCAACTTACCGATGCACTCATCCTGCAATGCAGATAATCTGCCGGACTCATCCTTAAGAGAAGAAACCTTTACACGCACCTCCATCGCCTCATTCTTTTTACCATCCTTCATCAAAGCTCCTATCTGCCTGGCAATTGAGTTCTGCTCAGCCAAAAGTGAGTCCAACTCTGTCTGAAAGTTACGTCTCTCCTTATCCAGTTCAATTATACTCTCCACAATTTCAGAAGCCTCAAAATTTTTGACTGCAAGCCTCTCTTTTACAAATTGGGGATTCTCCCTTATGAATTTAATTTCCAGCATCGTAAATTTTTTGTAAAAATTAGGCTTCAAAGTTAAAAAAATAAATCTGCCAATAAGACATAAAGAAAAAAAATCTATAATCAGGTAAAATCACAATCAAAAGATAAAACATTAATATATAGAACATTGCACAAAAAATACAATACTTAGATTTGCACTGAAACATAGTGCAATGAAACAAACAATAAACATATTAAGTCATTTTATTATAACAATCCTGTTAGGTTGTACCGATTCTCCGATACCTCCAAACCACAAACTGTCATTTACAGCAGAATACGCCTCCGAAACTCGCAGCAACAAAACCATTCCGGCAGGTATAACAGCACTTTTACATATATGCAGCACATCCGATTCAACACAAAGAAACATATTCCCTTTAACCACTCTCCATTCAGACGGGAATGGAGCAATGAACCCTACAAAAAACATATTTGTCACAAATGGCTGCTACAACCTCTATTCACTCTCCTACGGCACATCAGAGATACCCGATACAGAGATAATTACAAATAACACACTCACCCCCTCCAACCATAAAGATTATCTCTGGACAAGCAGTGAAGAAACTTCCATATCCGGAGCCACCGCCATAAATTTGATTTACAAACACATTGCAGCACGGATAACATTCAGCATCATTAAACCGGAGTACTGCGAAATTATCACAGTCAACTCCCTGGAGTACACACTTCCTGACACATCCACATCTATACTTAAAATAACAGAAGGCACAATCACACCTGCAACGGATATACTGCCACCGGCCGAATTACCCGGAACGGGCAGTATTAGAGAAGTGATAACCATCCCATGTTCCGACACCTCTGCCCGCCTGACTGTATCAATGATCATGACCATAAACGGCTTCACATCATCCGAAATCACCTACTCTACAACTCTTCCCTTTCCCATTCAACAAGGTGTACACTATACCATAGAGCTCACTCCACAAAAAAACTCCGATATAAAACTAAATATAACCAAAACAGGATGGTTTGTCAAAGAGGATATAATTCCATATACAATCAACTGAAATGAGAAAAATAAAGATAACCACACACACTTTCATCATATCTCTCTTTATTATATCTTGTATAAAGGAAGATCTCAGCAACTGTCCCTACTTCGGGCTTTATCGTGTCATATTCACAGACTCCCTCAAAAATACAAATAACTTCGGAGGCAACTCCATAGTCTGTTACTCACAGACCAACGGAGATAATTGCGGAGAAATGCATTTCACACTCCATCCCGACAGCTCCTTTCTGATACCTCGTCATACATATAGAATGTCTCCGGGCATCTACTCATTCAAAGCTCTTTTTTACTCAGGTTCTGCAGAATGTACACCTCCTGTAATCTTACAAAACGGAATCCGGTATATGTATGCATCAACAGAACAATCGATTACAAAAAAAGCCCGAAATATAGTCCCGCTCCTGTTCAAACCGGCCAATTCCATCATAGCAATAAGATTCCACTTAAAAGAACCCGGTTACAACATCCTGCTTGCAGAGATCACTCCTCCCAAAGAACAAATGGCTCTGTTCAATTTCGAGACAGGCCTCTGCAGTCATGAAACAGAGATCTCCGGGTACTATATCAAATGCACACACGACAACAATAGTAATATCTGGAGCACATACTGCAATCCCCTTTCGGCAAACAACTATATAAACATTCGAGTCACGCTATTCGAAAGCACATCAGACAGTCAAATCCGGCTCTCTGCTCGCCAATACATAGCAACACACATAAACCAGGGAGAACTATACCTTATTGAAGCAGATATCACTCCCCACCGGATCAATATTAAATCAGGGAATATAAAGGAGTGGGAAGAGTTCAGCGGAGGAACGGTAATAATCTCCAATAATTAACAATTAAAATTATTCAACATGAAACAATTCAAAAGATTCACCACAATGAAATGCTGCACTCTGGCAGCATCACTCCTTGTTCTCTCATGTGAAAAAAAAGAGACAGAACAGGCAACCAATAACCAGCCTGTAATATTCACCGCTGCATACGACTCCGACACAGCAACAAAAGCATCCCAGCCATTTCCGGAAGGCAACAAGGCGTCAATATTTGCATATATCTCCGGCTCGTCACCCTCCTCAGCCACAATGGTGGCAGGCACTCCACTGGAAGCTATTGCCCAGTCCGGTGGAGTGCTCACCCCCGAATCTCAGTTATATCTGCCTAAAGGCAATTATGACTTCTATTCGGTATCTGTCAACAACTCCACAATACCGGGAATCACATTTACCGACGGCACATCAGGAATACTTGCCAACTCAATAGACTACCTATGGGCATCACACACATCTGTCCCGGACGGAGGAGTAGTAAATTTCAGCTATACACACTCTTCCACACTCATGAAGTTCAACATTAACGCCGGGGCAGGAGTCTCCTCCCTTCAAGTAACATCATTAAAATTCACCCCATCAAAACCGGAAACAATGTCCGTAATGCAACTCTCCACAGGAGCAATCACTCCTTCTTCCCAAAAAGAGATACTCACCAACACTACCCTTTCTGGCAACACCGGCCAATACATCATGCTGCCAATGCAATCACTCTCTATTGACGTAGAAGTCATCATCAACGGAATTATCGGAGAAACCCCTGTTACCAACAAAACATACACGGCAACTGTACCTGCACAATCATACAATGCAGGCACACACTATACAATCAACATGTCTTTATCAGCCTCCTCTCTCAGTTTCACCGGCTCTGTAATACAAGACTGGGAAACAGAGACAATTTCTGGAATAACACTGGAAGAACAATAATCATCAATATGAAACTATTGCCAATAATAGTAACGGCAACATTACTTTCTGTTTCCTGTGTCAGGGAAGATATTACCAATATCTGTAACGGCAAGAAACAGAAAGTATACTTCACAGGAAGTGTTAATCTCTCCAAATCGGCTGAAATCCCGGACGGATCACAATCATGGATCTTTATTTACAATCACGGAGAAGATCCCTGCAAAGAACCACCCATACACAACACCCCTGTTAAGGCGATGTCATATTCAAACGGACAAATAAAAGCTGCCGAAAATGAATTCATCTTGGTCACCCCCGGATGCTACGACTTTTACTCAGTATCACTAAAAGACAATCCGGAAAAATTACCACAATTCATATGCGGATTTTCAGACTCACTTGAAAACGGACAAGACTACCTGTGGTCCGGCATTTTTAATATCTCAATTAACTCAGACATAGTGATAAACTTCCTCTATAGACACACACTTGCAAATATCACCATCACACTTGAGGAGTTGGAACGACACAAAACAGATTCCGCCTCAATCTCAATTACATTACCCCATACATACTCAACATTATTACTATCAAAAGGGCTAATTCAAAATCATTCAAGTAAGAGGGAGTACGGATCTATTATCCTCACAAAACCATTACTTCTAAATAGTGCTCCTTATTTTCTGATATTACCGATGGAAGAGACATCCGGAATACCTATAGAATTGGATATTGGGGAAAAATATTCCGGTTTCATAAAGACACCTGTCAAAGGTTTCAGGGGAGGATACCGATACACCTATTCTCTATATCTGCAACCAGACACCCTCCTTATACAGGGATGCACCATTGAGCATTGGCAAAAGGGACAACCTATCAATATTATTACAAGTGAAAAATAGATATTATCATATAATAGTCATCATCATGCTATTGACGGAACTCTCCTCATACCCCCTGATAGCTCAGAATAGATCACTGAGCATCAATTTAGCAGAGACAGCCACTCTCACCCTCAACGCAGAGTACTCCGCAGCTGTATCAAAGAATCTGACAATCCATATTCCATTTCATTGGAAACCCTTTAACACTCATGAAACCGAAAGAGACAAAAAGCTTACAATCAATCCCGGAATAAGGTTTTGGAAATGGCACAACTACTCCGGACTTTTTTTGAGTTCCTCTGCTTTCTGCAGCATATATAACAAGACTAAAGGAAGGTTCCGCTATGAGGGCTTAGCTGCAGGCATATCCCTCTCTTCTGGATACGCCATGATGCTTTCCAGGAACTGGAATATCGAACTACAAGCCGGTCTATCTTTAATCCGCACAAGATACGAACAATACCACAAAAGAATATGCGGAGAATATTACTCCACATCATCAGCCACCCTGCTGAGAGTCTACCCCGTTTCAATTGCAGTTGCATATATCTTCTAATGAAAATAAAAGGTCACATACTAATAATTACAAAGCTGCTTATAATTATTACAACAAGCTGCACTCCGGATATATACAAAATAGCACATAGTGGCCTTTCACCACAACCCAGCTACAGAGAAAAAGAGAAAAACTACACATTACGCTTCTCATCCGATAACTCATCGACAGGCAATTCATTTTCATACACAGATAAAACAGGAAAGACAACATTTTTCAGTGAAGCATACAAAGACACAACCACAGGCGAAACTTTGAGTATGAGACATTTAGACAATGTAATAATAAGTGCACAAAGTAATAATGTAGCAGAAAGAGAGGGCATAATAACTTTAGGTTTCGTGATAACAGTACCTCCCACCCTGCTTAGCAGCAACTGGCAGACAATAGTAACCCCTGTACTTCTGAGCGACACAAGCCATACAAAATTCGACGAAATCATAATAAGCGGAGATTATTTTAAATCGTCCCAGATAAAAGGCTATAATAAATATCTCTCATACATAGGCAAAATCATAGACAAACCGGAGTCAGACCTCATCTGTTTTGCAAAGTACAGAGCTCTTGCCAACTTTCTTGAAAGGAATCTTCCCGGGTCTGAAATTCTCTCCGGAAAGAAAAACAACTCACTTCAAACCACATTCGGTGTAAATGAATCCGAGATAGTGAAAAACTATATGAAGAGACAAAAGATCAACCGTAACCGTAAAAGGATAGAGAATAAATCCAATGCTTTCCGTAGATATGTAAAGACTCCTTTCCTCCCAAACTGCAGGCTGGATTCCGTCATAGCAGACACCAAAGGAAACTTCCTCTACTACTATCAACAAGATATAAATGCACTTGACAAAATACCGACACTGAAGCTTTGGCTCGAGACACGAATAAGAAGCAGATACGGCTCTTCAGTATCTCTCTCCTGTTCCGACACAATAAAATACAAAAGCACATCAGTCAGCACTCTTGCTGATACCACAACCAGATACATAAAAAAAATCATAAACAAAAAAGTGCGATTCAAATTCAAAACCAATTTCACCTTTCCTGTAGGACAATACAAAATAGACTCAATTTACAAAGAAAACCTTTCAGAGATTAAAAAATGCGATTCAATACTCGCACAAATCACAAACGACTCACTCTACATCCCCTACAAAATAAAAATCATCTCATACTCTTCACCCGACGGAAAATTTAACACAAATAAAAACCTGTCACAGAAAAGAGCTAACAGCATCTCATCATATATCTGCTCCAGGCTAACGCACTTCAAAGCGACAACAGATATTGAAAGAGAGATACAATCTGTTGCAGAAAACTGGAAAGAACTCAGGACATATTTGGAAAACAGTCAATTATTGAACAAAGAGATATTGATTAAATGCTTCGATATTTGCGACCTCGACAAAAGAGAGGCTGAAATAAAAAAATATAAAAAGAGTTATCCTTATATCAGAGACAGCATCTATCCCCGGCTTAGAAGTGCAACTGTCACTATTTATCTCTCCAGAAAAGATATGATAAAAGATACAATTCACACCACAGAGAGAGACACTCTCTATATGAAGGCAATACGATATCTCAAAGAGAAAAAATACAACAAAGCAGCTAAAATTCTCGACAGATACAGAGACATCAATGCAGCTTTGGCGCATATCTCACTGGGAAACTATTCAATTGCTGCAGCGATACTAAATGAGAATCCTCCATCTGCACTCAAATATTACCTTCAGGCTATATTGCTTGCCAGAGAAGGTAAAGAACAAGAGGCGGCAACCTTCTTCATCAAAGCAAAAGAGCACGATATAAGGATGGCATACAGAGGACCACTCGACCCGGAGATCAACAGCCTTATAATAAAATACAATCTCAACAAAGACCTTTTTGAATAAACAGTCAACATGAAACTATCACACTCATATATTGTGGCTATGACTCTATTAATATCAGGATGTCATAAAACAGAAATATCGTGGAAACAACAAAATCCACTCATTCAAAAGGGCGAAACAGAGGTAATTATATCAATAGATCCGGATATCTCTGTAAAAGCACCCGACATTACAGAGTACTATAAAGACATTCACATATTTGTATTCGACACAAACGGACATAAAATCTTTCACTCATACAATACTCAGCTCAATGGCTACACGGCTCGTGCCAATTACGGAATAAACCATTTTGCAGCAATAATTAATGCCGGAGAGAGCCCGCAGTTCGATATAGATTCTCTGGAACAACTCTATAACCTCATACAGGAGAAGAAATACGGAACAGAAGACAATCTCACCTTTTCCGGTCTCTCAACCTGCTTCATATCTCCTCTCTACAAAAATGCAATTATCGGCACTACAAGGACTATGGCAAAACTCACATTTGTCTTCGACAAAAACAACCTCGACCCGGACGTAAACGTAGAAATCACACGTATTCAATTAAAAAACATACCAGCCACAACATATTTATTCAAGGAAAACAGACCAACTTCAGTTACACAATTTAAAAGATATGGCCCATACATAGTTTACAACAATCTTGAACCGGAGAACCACGAAAACGCCACACCACTCTTCATGCACGAAAATATGCAGGGTGATATTGGAAGCAATAGTGACCCCAATACAAAGCACCCCGGAGAAAAAGCACCACTATGCTCTTTCGTATCAATAATAGCAGACTATAACAGCCCGCAAAAATGTGGAGAGGTGGAATACATACACTATCCCGGGAACAACAATACAAACAACTTCGATATTGTAAGAAACCACCATTACAAAGAGACAATAATATTCAACGGAGATGCATTGGGAGAAGCTGTAAGGACAGACTCCTCATCTCTTCAAATAAAGACATACTTGATAACACTTTCTGCTAATCCTCCCGAAGGTGGCACAGTCACCGGAGGTGGATCATATGAATATGGAATACAACCTCTTATCTATGCCTCACCTTGCTCAGACTACCTATTCACCGGATGGGACCCCCCGGTTACACCTGTCACTACCAACTGTCACTACACAGCCAACTTCGAAATCATCCCCACACCACCTGATACTACATTTATTACATCAATAATACTCACAGCTCCGGACTCAATTATTAACGGAGAGACTATAACAGCCACAATAGATATTCAGCCTCAAGATGCAACAGAAAAAACTGTAATCTGGCACTCCTCTGACACCTGCTATGCAACAGTTGACTACAATGGCACAATTGAGACCCATTCACCGGGAACAACATTAATCACAGTATCTTCAACAGACGGTTCAGGAGTATCGGCATATAAAACAATCACAATATACAACCAACCGGATCCTGAAATTCCAGTTACAGGCATAACACTTGACAATACAAACCTCAATATGATCAAGGGAGAAATGAGCCTGCTTACAGCTACAATTACACCCTCCGATGCCACTCACCAAGAGATCATATGGCAAAGCTCTGCGCCGGAAATAGTAACAGTAAATACATCGGGACAGATAGAGGCAATAGCATCCGGAAGTGCTATTATCACAGCCACAACCGCAGGAGAGACTCATTATGCCCAATGCATTGTCAACGTATTCACAAATATACACCTGGAACCAAAAACACATATTGTAAACCAATACGATCAGCCTTCCAACGAAGTTATACAATCAGATATTATTATCTACCTGAGGGGACAAATACCGACACCGTCGGACATGAATATAATTAATGCGATAGAGAGCGGAATATATGTCAATGTCACCTACACATATACAATAGATAATAATATCATAAACGGATTCGGCACCCTCACACTTGACACTATTGAAAACAATGACTATCCCAATATAAGGCTTGGGGGAAACACAATTCTCATAACTATATCCGGTCCGATGAATGAATCTCAATTATTAGAAACTCAAAATACACTTACAATCACACCTTTACATGGAAACATGTATATCGGAGAGTGGTATGTTACATGGTAAATATCCTAAAAACACAAACACAAAAAAAACAATCATGAAAACAAAACAAACCCGGAGAATAATCTTGATGATTACAATCGCACTCATCTCAGCAACATCTTGCACCAAAGAGATTAAAAAAAACAACCTTAGCTGGAATGCAGTTGCTTTTACAGAATCAGACACACCTGAATTCAGCTCCTTTATGGACCAACCCTACATAAACATTACCTACCCATCCTCTTTTTCCGGAGAGAGCATCTCCTACATTAATGGAGAATGGACTCTTTCAGGATTCAAATATGTTTTCTCCGCACACAACTGGGGAGATGAGAAAATAACACTGAAACTTATAAAAAACGGAGAACCTCTTATCTCTTCCGAAATCGTTCCCGAACCCTCTACTCCACGCCATGATATCAAGCAATTCTCATTCACACACGAGATTCCTCCTGGGAAATACACAATTGACATATCAATTCACGACAACAGAGGCATAACACAGCTCAATAGATATACACTCCACTCAGGACAGGACTATTTCGAAGTACACTGAAATACTAAATATACAAACGAAAAGAGAGCTACCATATCGGTAGCTCTCTTATGTGTCTATAATAAGTATAATACTTATTCCGGACTAATTGCACTAACAGGACAAACATCTGCACATGTACCACAGTCTGTGCAAATATTTGGGTCAATTACATAGATATCGCCGGGAGAGATAGCTTCAACCGGACATTCATCAATGCAAGTTCCGCACGATGTGCAGTCTTCTGAAATTTTGTAAGCCATTATAACTAAGTTTTAAATTGGTTTAATTGTTGCAAAGATATAAATTTGGTTTAACAGAACAAATAGAATTGTATCTTTGTATTCAACACAAAAAAAAATTACAATGAGAGCAACCAAATATTTTTTCATACTCATTTCTCTGATATATTCATCTCAAATATTGTCTCAGCCACAATCAGTTAAATTCGATAAAACCATACACGACTTTGGCGATATCGCCCTTAATTCAGGCTCACATAAACACACATTCACATTCGAAAACACAAGTGAAAACCCTGTAGTAATACAAACAGTAATATCCTCCTGCGGTTGCGCCGCCCCCGTATGGACAAAAAAACCGGTAATGCCTGGTGAAAGAGGAACCATTGAAGTCACATACCTAAATAACCAGGGCCCATATCCTTTTGACAAATCACTCACGGTCTACATAACAGGAGAGCCACGTCCCGTAATACTGAGAATAAGAGGCATAGTACATGCAAAGCCTAAAAAACTTAAAGAACTCTTCCCTGAAAACTTCGAAGGGCTCTCATTCCGAAAATCCTATCTGGACCTTGGTCCTACCGCCAAAGGAAGTGTTATAAGCGAGACAATAGAGGCCGCCAATACAAGCTCCTCCCGTATAGAGATATCTTTCAAATGTGACAATCCCGGCATTAAAATCAAAGCAGATCCCGCAACAATAGAGAAAGGAAAAACCACTTCTGTCACATTCACAATAGACACAGAAAAAGCAGGCAATTGGGGTACAACAAACTTTTATCCCGAAATTTTCATTAACCGGAAAAAAGTAACCTCAAATAAATTTCAAATAACAACATCAATAAGAGATAATTTTTCTTCACTCACAAAAGAAGAGAGGAAATCTGCACCACTTCCTATGGCAGAGAGTTCCACATACGATTTCGGCACCACAAAAGAGGGCAATTCAGTCAAAGCCTCTTTCAAAATAAGGAACCTCGGCCGTAGAGACTTTATAATTCACAAAGCAGAATCCGGTTCACACAAGATTAATATTGAAAGTCCAGGCGCCATACCACCCGGAGAGCAAAGAGCAATTAACCTGGAAATAGACACCTCGGGATACAACGGAGAGACATCCTATATCATTACACTCATAACAAACTCTCCGTCGAGACCAATAATGAACCTTATTGTAACCGGTTTTATTCAATAACATTCACAATAAAAATGAAGGATAATAATAAAGATAGCGCACTTAAAGTGAATGACGGAGTAGATCAACCCCCTGTCGTAAACCCATACATAAAAAACTTCTACAAAAACAGGCCATCCGGAAAACTTACGGAAGATCAATATGTACAAGGAATCATCTCTGGCAACAGGTCAATACTCAGCCAAGCAATAACCCTCATTGAGAGTTCACGTGCAGACCACAGAACACTGGCCCAAAAGATCATTACACGCTGCCTCTCCCATACAGTAGAATCCAGAAGAATTGGAATTACAGGTGTGCCGGGTGCAGGTAAAAGTACATTTATTGAGGCAATCGGCAACCTTATAACATCAGCAGGTCATAAACTTGCTGTACTTGCAATAGACCCCAGCAGCGAAAAGAGTAACGGGAGCATACTTGGAGACAAAACCAGAATGGAAACCCTATGCAACGACCCCAACGCATTCATCCGTCCAAGCCCCAGCAGCGGCTCCCTTGGAGGAGTGGCACGCAAAACACGTGAAAGCATAATACTTTGTGAGGCTGCCGGATATGACGTGATATTCATAGAAACAGTAGGTGTCGGTCAATCTGAAACAGCAGTACACTCTATGAGTGATTTTTTCCTGCTACTCATGCTTGCCGGAGCCGGAGACGAACTCCAAGGAATCAAAAGAGGCATAATGGAGATGTCCGACCTTATTGCAATTACGAAAGCAGATGGAAACAACACAGATAAAGCCACCCTTGCAAAAGCGCTATACAAAAACGCACTTCACCTTTTTCCTCCCACAAATTCCGGATGGACTCCCACAACCGTAGCCACCTCAGCCGTCACCAAAGATGGGCTGCAAGAGGTCTTGGACAAAATAGATGAATATTTCACACTCACTAAAGAAAACGGCTACTTTCTGCGCAAAAGAAGAGAACAATCCCGATTCTGGATGTACGAGACCATCCAGGAAGAGCTCAAGAACCGCTTCTTTGAAAATTCAACCGTAAAAAAAACAATCAACAGCTATGAAAACGATGTTATGCGAGGCAAAATAAGTTCATTTGCTGCAGCCTTCGAATTACTGGACAACTACTACAACAACGCAGAGTAATAAAATTCATCGAATGACAACATTAATATTGGAAGCCCTAAAAAACAGCATTCTTATAACCGGACTCGTAATGGTGATGATGATGCTCATAGAGTATGTAAACATCAAATCCCACGGAAAAAGTTTCAAAAACCTCAAGGCCTCTCCCCTCAGACAAGTATTGGTTGGAGCATCACTTGGAGCAATACCCGGTTGTTTTGGAGGATTTGCCGTAGTTTCCCTCTATACCCACAAACTACTCAACTTCGGAGCACTTGTAGCTATGATGATAGCCTCCTCAGGAGATGAAGCATTCATAATGCTCGCCATGATTCCCGAAAAAGCAGCTATAATAATACCATCTCTATTTGCTATCGCCATAATTTCAGGCATAATAGTCAATAAATTATTCAAGAAAGAGGAGGCCCCCTTCTCTGAAGAACACTATTTGAAACACAATGATTGTTGTGGAACTCACAAAAGTGACCCCAATCCGGTCTTTGGCTCTTCAATCATCCATAACCTTACACACATGTCAAGACAAAGAGCACTCCTGATTACAGGAATACTGCTCTTTATGGGAGCAATACTAGCCGGTCTACTCCAACACAGTCACGAACATCCCGAAGAGGCACCCCTTTATTCAGAAGAGACCCATACACATTCACATACAGAAGAGACACACACCCACATACAAGACGAATTCTCAAGAGTGTGCATACAAGAAGAGCACAATTTCACAAAGCAAGAGAATCAAGAAGAGACATCCGGGACAAAACTCGAAGAGAAAGCTACTCACGCTCATGAACATAATCATGAACACCTCAATATACTTGACGAACAATGGATAAACATATTTTTCGCAATACTTAGCCTTGCAGCCCTCATTCTCACAGCTGCAGCAAATGAACACTTCATCAGAGAACACATCTGGGGACATGTAGTAAAAAAACACCTCAAGTCCATATTTCTATGGACCTTCGCAGCACTCTTAATTATCCATTACGGTATAAGATTCCTGAACATTGAAGAGTGGATAGCAGGAAACATCTACATAATGATATTGTTGGCAGTACTAATAGGACTGATCCCTGAATCTGGACCACACATGGCTTTTGTCACACTTTTTGCAACAGGAGTTATTCCATTCAGTGTATTGATAGCCAGCTCCATAGTTCAGGACGGACATACAGCACTGCCTCTGCTGGCAGAGAGCAAGAAAAGCTTTATAAAAGCTAAAATTATAAATATGATTATTGGTCTGCTGATAGGCAGTGCTCTGCATTTTGCGGGATTATAATTACTCCCCGTTCATCGAAAGTAAAAACTCCACATTATTCTCAGTACGCAAAAGCCTGCTCTTCATAAACTCCATAGCCTCAACTGAGTTCATATCAGCAAGATAATTACGCAGAATCCATATCCTGTTAAGTTCTTCCTTGTCAAAAAGAAGATCCTCTCTTCTGGTACTACTCAAAGTCACATCCACAGCAGGGAACACACGTTTGTTAGACAACTTCCTGTCCAATTGCAACTCCATATTTCCTGTACCTTTGAACTCCTCGAAAATAACTTCATCCATTTTGGAGCCTGTGTCAGTCAGAGCAGTTGCAAGAATTGTAAGAGAGCCGCCTCCCTCGATATTCCTTGCCGCACCGAAGAACCTCTTTGGTTTATGAAGGGCATTGGCATCCACTCCTCCACTCAACACTTTACCCGATGCAGGTTGCACTGTGTTAAATGCTCTGGCTAGACGAGTAATTGAATCGAGCAGTATCACCACATCATGACCACACTCTACCAATCTCTTCGCCTTCTCAAGAACAATATTAGCAACTTTCACATGCCTTTCGGCAGGCTCATCAAAAGTAGAGGCAATCACCTCACCCTTGACACTTCGGGCCATATCAGTCACCTCTTCCGGACGCTCGTCAATAAGCAACACCATCATATACACTTCAGGATGATTATCGGCAATCGCATTAGCTATATCCTTAAGAAGCACCGTTTTACCTGTCTTGGGCTGAGCTACTATCAAGCCACGTTGTCCCTTGCCAATAGGAGCAAAAAGATCAACAACCCTCGTAGATAAATTATTATGTCCATTCGCAGTTATATTGAACTTCTCTTCAGGAAAAAGTGGTGTAAGAAAATCAAAAGGCACCCTGTCTCTTATAAACTCAGGACTCCTTCCGTTTATCTGCTTTACCTTAACAAGTGGAAAATATTTATCACCCTCTTTAGGTGGTTTTATCTCACCTACAAGAGTGTCACCAGTCTTCAGGCCGTACAACTTTATCTGAGATTGCGAAATATAGATATCATCAGGTGAGTTAAGATAATTATAATCCGAAGACCGGAGAAAACCATAACCATCCGGCATAATTTCCAATACACCGGTAGCATCTACCACTCCTTCGAATTCTATTTTCCCCTTTGCATTTTTACCCTCCTTACCAAAATTTTTTCTGGCATGCGGATCATTTTCGGTATTTGTATTCTCGTTTACAGAAACATTCTGCTTAGCATTAGCATTCTGATTAGTATTTACATTCTGCTTAGCATTAGCATTCTGATTAGCACCTGGATTCTGTCTTGGAGCAGTGTTCAGCCTATCATTGGCATTATGCTTGTCATTGTTGCTATTTGAATCCTTAATGATATTATCATTCACCTTATCACTTGAAGAATCAACGGCAATAGGTGCTGCAGGTGCATTCTCATTTTTAACAACCTTTCTGCTTCTTCTTGGTCGCTGTGTCCTCTCCTGCTTATCCGCATTTGAAGTAACCTCCGCATTTGAAGTAACCTCCGTAACAGGAACTTGTTGATCAGCAGTAGAGACCTTCGGATTCTCCTGAGCAACTTTATTCTCTGAATTAACCTTATTCTCTAAATTAACTTTACTAATCTCGGTTTTTACATCCTTAGCAGGCTCCTCTTTCTTATCTTTCTTGGGTGGTCTTCCCCTTCTTTTTGCAGGCTGTTTTGCCGAAGATTGCTTTTCCACGGGCTGTTTATCGGATGCCTGCTTAATATCAGCTGTATCAGCAGATACTGCAGCAGGCTCCGACGATTGGTTATCACTCTTTGTTATAGTTGGCTTTTTACTTTTTGAAGCTCTTTTAACTACAGGCCTTCTTACAGGAGTATTTAATTTACTTCCCACTTTTGCCTGTTCGTCAAGAATCTCATATACAAGATCTTCTTTAGAAAAATTCTTTGGCTTTGCAATATTCAATTCTACCGCAATGTCTAAAAGTTCTTCCTGACTTTTTTTGCTTAATTCTAGTATGTCGTACATCGATATATGTTAGTAAGGATATTTAGTATAGACAGTTATTATAATAGGTATACAGTTATGTGAATAATAACAGAATGAATTATATCTCAGGGAATCTGATAACTGAATATATAGCAAAAGTAAAGACTTTTTATAAGAAAACCAAACAGACAACTATTTTTTTGAAGCTATAACTTCAATCTCAACCAAAGCACCCTTAGGTAATGCCACTACAGCAAAAGCAACTCTTGCGGGAAAAGGTTCAGGAAAGAAACTGGCATATACATCGTTCATAGCTGCAAAATTAGACATATCGCTCAGATAAACAGTAGATTTCACAACATCAGAAAATTCATAACCAGCCTCATCAAGAATATATTTCACATTTTTCAAAACTTGCTCTGCCTGCTCCTTCACACCTCCGGGAACAAATTCTCCGGTAGAGGCATCAACAGGTAACTGACCGGACACATAAAGAAATCCGTTAGATTCAACAGCTTGGCTGTAAGGACCCACTGCTTTGGGAGCCTTCTCAGTAGAAATGACTTTTTTCATAATAAATAAATTTTTATGTTAATAAAATTAGTAAGCAAAAGATGATGAGACTCTCTCATCAAAAACCGCCGCCTCTGTCCCAGAAACTGGCATTTTTCTTGAATTGCAGTAAATCAGCAAGAGCCGAGGCCTTTGCATTAATTCTGAAACTCCAGCTCTCCCACATACCACTTGGCACCCACGAGACAGATATTACAAAACAGTGCATATCATAAGTTGCACTTAGTTGAGTTGTGGTGAGAGCCTTCTTCATCAAATCGATACCAGTATTAAGGTTTACACTCAATGATTTGCCCAGACTCAACTGCCCCGATATCCCTACAGTCTGAGTATGGTTATGATTAGTATTCAAAACATCTCCCACCATCCTGTACTGCCTGCTGTAAGAGTAATTGTAATTAAAATTCAAAGACCAGGGGTTCTCAGGATCCATATAATAAACCCAACCACCGGGGATATACTCCCCTGTTACAGGATGATTATACACCCTGATATAATCCGAACCCTCTCTGGGGCTACCGTCCGGCATTCCTTTTCCGTCACCTCTTCTCTTCCCCTTACCCGACAATGAATAAGAAAAGGAGATACTGGCATTTGTCATACGGGCAGCATTCAATATACCCTCCTCCAAAATATTTAGTCGGTTATATCTCCGCCCCTGACTATCAATAGCATAAGGATCAAAAGTAGCATTAGCATTCAAAGCCAGAGAACCGAAGATAGTGGTACTCATACTGGCAGATATATTCGAAAGGCCCAGTGAATCAGCCATAAAATTATAAGACCCTCCGAAATTTAAATTATCTATCAACTTTATTTTTTTGAGTCCGCTCTCAGTAGTATCCTTCTCATCAACCACCTTCGCCTCGAAATTATTACCTAAAGAGAAACTCATCGATGCAGAACTTCCCTTTCCGGGATAACCAAACAACAAACCCTCATAGATATTATACTCCTGCTCCTGTGTCTCACCTGAGGTATCAGTATAAGTCAACATTCTGTAACCGTTAGCAGGAGTACCCTGCTCAGGACGGTAACTAAAACTTACAGAAGGCTTTACCATATGCCTTATTGCCCTTATTTTGGACCTTTCTCCAAAATTGAACATACCATAAATAGTGGTATTCATAGATAGCGATGCCGCAAAATCAGTAGTAACACCAAAATGCGAAAAAATATCCGAAATATCACTCTCCACCCGGTTTGTCTCCGAATTGTAATACTTGTTGTTTTTCTGGAAATGCCAATTCATTCCATAACTAACCCCCGGAGAAAACTGCAAATAATTCAATATGTCAAAAGAAGGAAGTCCTATCTGAAAACTATGCCTCATTCCACTTCTGAACTTAGAGAGGAAATCCTCGCCTCCAAATTCACTCGCCTTAAAATTCACCTTATTGTCCAACGTGGTATTATAACTGAATGAAATGTCTTCATAGAATTTTGGCTTACCCGCGGCATCTTTCTTGCGAAAAGGATATATCCTATTCATTGTCAGAGTGAGATTAGGTGCAGTGAAAGCATAAGAGCTGTCAAGCGAATTCTGACTGTGAAGCATATTTAGAGACAGAGAAAAAGGAGAATCGGCAAAAGTCTTTCCGTAAGATATTGAAGAGGATATCTGATTCTGAAGACTCTGCTGTATATCATAAGAGTTGAATCGGTCATTCAAAGGAGTTGCAAAATTAACAGAAGCCCTGAAACTTGTACCCGGTCTTGCCTTTGGATCCTGGGAGTGAGACCATCTCACGGAAAAATCCTTGGAGCGATAGAAATCGGGAGCTTCCGGTTCACCTACCTGATTCACCGAATAATTAATACTAAGATTACCATCGTACTTGTACCTCTTTTTATAACGCGAAGTTAGCATCGCATTCCACGACCCGAGAGTATATATATCAGTTGTGAGGGTTGCATCGAAATGATCTCCGAAAACCATATAATATCCCAGCCCCTTCAAAGAGAAGCCTCTTGCAGCCTCATCGTTGAATGTTGGAATCAATATTCCGCTGGCCCTTGTCCGTGTTTCAGGCACAAAACCGAATGGAATGGCAAATGGAGTCGGAACATCTTCCAACACCAGATAAGCAGGTCCGAAAACGGTTGTTTTATTGGGTTGGTTCACCACCTTGGCATTGGAGAGTTTAAGATAAAAGTGCGGGTGATCCAGATCACACGTTGTATACTTTCCTCCGGAAATATTGATAGAGTTATCAGGCATCTTTTTAAGTCTGTCTCCATGTAGGAAACCCTCCGAATCCTGAGTTATCATATTATTAATAAGCGCCTTTCTAGACTCAAAATTATATCTCACCCCCTCCATCTTATACACTTCATTCCCTTCTGTCATCTCAGGCTTTCCCTGCAACACACCTGCAGTGTCCTTGATACCCGTGGCATAAACAGTCTTGGCGTCTATATCATACTCCATATAGGCAGCCTTCAGCTCCAGATTGTCGTAAGTGACAACCACATCTCCATAGTAATATATCATTTTCTTTTCTCCGGAAAAATCCTCAATCACAGAATCCCTGGCCTGAGAAAAGACAGGAAATGAAAGAGAACCCCTCCTTGATGCAGAGTCAGCAGCTAAACTGTCTGCAATGGCAACACTGTCACTTACACTCAGAGAATCGCCAATCTGAACAGCAAGTGTATCCCCTGAGGATACTGGCAAATAGATTATTCCGATAGCACCGGCAGATACAGACCATCCGAGGATAAAGACAAAAAGATACAAAACCTTGAGCAATAAATTCTCTCTTCTCAAAACCAAAATGATATAAGGTTTAATAAAATGTGCTACATTTGTGATTCGCAAAGTTAATCATAATTAGCAACAATTATGCCCTTGAGAGCCCTTTTGATCATTTTTTGCACACTTGTGTCATTTGTCTCTCCGGCACAGGAGAATTCATCAGTAGCCATCAGGAAAGTAGCAATTGATCCTGGTCACGGAGGAAGAGACCCCGGAACAATAAGTAAAGATGGCAAATACAAAGAGAAAGATATCACCCTTTCTGTGGCGCTAAAATTAGGCAAACTCATCGAGAAAGGATATCCCGGCACAGAGATAGTATATACAAGAAAAACAGACATAGCAGTTCCCTTGGCCAGAAGAACTGAAATTGCCAACAAAAGCAAAGCAGACCTTTTTATCTCCATTCATGTTAACGGAGTTGACTCCCGCCACGCAACAGGATCCGAAACATTTGTAATGGGAGCAGATAAATCCAACTCAAACTTCGAAGTGACACGACTGGAAAATAGCGTAATACTCCTGGAAGGAGAAGACTATCAGGAGAAGTACCAGGGATTCGACCCAAACGATCCGGAATCCTACATCATTTTCACACTGCTTCAGAATGCCCACCGCGAACAAAGCCTTATGATGGCATCCCTCATCCAGGAACAATTTGCTAATGGTCCCATAAAACGCAACCGCGGCATCAAACAAGCACCTTTCCTCGTCTTGTGGAAAACAAGCATGCCCTCAGTACTTGTAGAGCTTGGCTTCATCTCCAACAACAACGACCTGCGTGTACTCAGCAATAAGAAGCAACACGACATCCTCGCAAAACTTATCTTTGAAGCTTTCAGCAAATACAAAAAACAATACGAAAAAGAGTACACAAACGGTGGTCAACTCCCCAAAGAGAACCCAAAAGAGGAGACCCACTACCGAATCCAAATACTCTCCCTCACCAAAATCATCCCCCTCACATCACCTGACTTCAAGGGAGAAGATAATATCTCATACATAACACAAGGTTCAAGGGTAAAGTACACCATAGGCCGATATCACAACCTCAACCAGGCAAGAAAAGCCCGGGAGACAATCAAAAAAAAATTTCCCCAAGCCTTTGTGATAAAAGTTAAGAACGGACAAGTGGTACCATTATAACAAACACTCAACAATGACACTATTGAAACTCAGCAAACAGCAGAAAACAGGACTTTTCGCATTATTAACCCTGGCAGCACTTTATATAACAGTAAATTACCTCAAAGGAAAAGATCTATTCAGCAGCCGCAATACCTACTACGCCATATTCGAAGATGTACAAGGGCTCACCCCCACCGGTCCCGTATACATGAAAGGACTTAAGATAGGAACAATAGAGAGTATTGAGTACAATCAACAGAAGGAAAACTTTTCTGTTCAAATCAAAATCAGCTCAGAGTATAAATTCCCCAATTCCTCCACAGCCGAAGCTTTCAGCTCGGATATCATGGGCACGAGAGCTCTCCGCATCATCAACTCACAAAATAATATCCTGATGGAAAACCGGGATACATTCCAGACCTCTACAGCTCTCGGACTTCCCGAAATGCTTGCTTCGCAATTTAACGAGATAAAAGAGCAACTCTCCTCACTAATAATATCTTCAGACACATTAATTAACAACATCAACAATACACTCAGTCCACAATTAAGACAAGAGCTTACCCTGTCGATTGCCCATCTGCGTAAAACCTTGTCAAATGCACAAACACTCACCGCCTCCCTTCAAAAGTCAGTCCCTACAGTAGAGAGAACCATCAATAACATAGACTCACTTACCTACAAACTCAACACCGGTGCAGACCATCTCAACAGCACCCTGCATAACACAACCGAAATCACGGCACAACTAAAGGAAGCAGATCTTACAGCCACAATAACAGCATTGAAAAACCTTCTGGAGAAGATCCAGAATCCTTATTCAACAACAGGTAAACTTCTCACGACAGACTCACTTCACAACTCAACCGACCAATTGATAAGGGATCTCAACACTCTCATCAAAAACATTACAGAAGAGCCTAAAAGGTATATAAAAATTTCTGTATTTTAAAATAAAATTTTGTATATTTTGCTGTTTTTTAAGTTTTTAAAAAGGTAAATTTTTTTGTAAAAAATTTCTTACTGATAAACAACCAATTGCAAAAAAAAACAAAATAACAATAGTTTTTAGTTTTTTTTACTAAGATTTTATCCCCAAATTTGTAATCCAATCTAAACCTATTCTTAGTAATATGACTGAAGCTAAACATACACTAGTGTGGAATAATTGTCTCCGTATCATAAAGGATATTATTCGTCCGCAAAGCTTCAGGACATGGTTTGAACCCATAAAGGCGACAAAACTTGCAGGATCAGTATTAACAATCGAGGTTCCCTCAAATTTCTTCCGCGAATACATAGAAGAACACTATATAGACCTTATAGGCAAAGCACTCAAGAGAGAATTGGGCAGAGAGGCTAAACTGGAATACAACGTAAAAGTTGTCTCAGGTGAGGGTACTGTCACATATCCGCAACAGCCTCCAAAAGATATAAAAAACAAGTCTATTCCCTATCCCAATAAAGGCAACAACATTGCAAACCCGTTCATCATCCCCGGGCTTCAACAATTGGAGATAGATCCCCAGTTAAACACCAACTACTCATTCGACTCATTCATCGAGGGAGATTGCAACAAACTTGCACGCTCAGCCGGTCTCAACATTGCATCCAACCCCGGCAACAGTACTTTCAACCCTCTTTTCCTTTACGGAGGTTCAGGACTAGGCAAAACCCATCTTGCACAAGCAATCGGAATAGACATAAAAAAACATTTTCCTGAAAAAATAGTATTGTATGTTAGCGCCAACCGCTTCATGACGCAGTACATGGATGCAACCACAGTCAAGAACAAACTCACCGATTTTCTCCACTTCTACCAAATGATAGATGTACTGATAATAGATGATGTTCACGAGTTCTCAGGAAAGACAGGAACACAAAATGCCTTTTTCCATATCTTCAGTCATCTCCACTCAAGCGGAAAACAGCTTATACTCACCTCAGACAAAGCCCCTGTAGATCTTCAGGACCTTGAGATAAGACTACTTTCCCGATTTAAGTGGGGTCTGTTGGCAGAATTGACCACTCCCGACTACAACACCAGGATAGAGATACTCAAAGCAAAAAGCTACAAAGACGGCATCTCACTACCGGACGAAGTGATTAATTTCGTTGCCTCAAGAGTAAATACCAATATCCGGGAGCTGGAGGGCACACTCATCTCACTTCTTGCACACTCCACCCTCACCAACAAAAAGATAGATCTCGCACTTGCAGAGAGTCTTATTGAAAAACTTGTCACGCGCAATCGTCCGGAAATCACAATAGAGAGAATACAGAAGGCGGTATGTGAATACTTCAAGATTGAGCCCGACACATTCCTTAGCTCTTCCAGAAAAAGAGAGCTTGTGCAAGCCCGGCAGATATCCATGTACCTCAGCCGCAACCACACTAAAAACTCTTTAGCCTCCATCGGCACATCCACCGGAGGGAGAGATCATGCGACTGTTCTTCACGCCTACAACACAGTATGCGACCTTTTGGATACCGACAGATCTTTCCGTAAATTTGTCACCGACATAGAGAAACAGATAATCTCCTCCTAAAATCATAGACATGGAAACAAAAAAAATATTTTCGATATTCGATCAGATTACAAAAATCCCCAGGGAAAGCGGTAAAGAAGAAAGAATAATCGAATACCTCATCAATTTTGCAAAAGAGAGATCCCTTGACTACAAAAAAGACAAAGCAGGCAATGTAGTAATCACCAAACCTGCTTCTCCCGGAATGGAGGACGCTCCGACAGTTGTTCTTCAAAGTCATTCCGACATGGTATGTGAAAAAAACTCCGACAGCAATTTCGATTTCGACAACGATCCAATAAAATATGAAGAGGAGGATGGCTGGCTAATTGCAAAAGAGACGACACTCGGAGCCGACTGCGGCATAGGAATGGCCGCACAACTTGCTATACTTGATTCCCAAGATGTGCAACACGGCCCAATTGAAGCGCTCTTCACCACAGAAGAAGAGGACAGGCCTTACCGGTGCAAGATCATTACAACCCGGATTCATAACAGGCAAAATTCTCATCAACCTCGACTCAGAAGACGAAGGAGAACTTTTCATAGGCTGTGCGGGAGGTGTAGATACCACCGCAAAATTCACATACACACCTGAGACAATTCCTGCCGGAAAAGAATTTCTGAAAGCAGGATTCTTTGGAGCTACAGGAGGACATAGTGGCGACGAGATACATAAAAACAGGGCAAATGCCAATCAACTACTTTTCCGCTATCTGCTTCTTCTCAATGATGAGATTAATTTCCAGCTCTGCCACATAGACGGTGGCAATAAACGCAACGCCATAGCAAGAGAATGCAGCGCCGTACTAGCAATAGAACCATCCGACAGGGAGAAGGCCATCAAACTCTTCAATAAATGCAATGAAGAGGTGAGAGAAGAGTACAAGATTTCCGACCCCTCCTTAAATGGCTCTGCAGAAACAGCAGAAGAGAGCTTCAACAGTGCCATTGACAACAATACTACCCAAAAGCTGATACTCGCAATTAATGCAGTTCCTCACGGAGTCCTTGCAATGAGCCAGGAGATAGAGGGACTTGTTGAAACCTCAACCAACCTGGCATCAATAAAGATGATAGAGGGCAATACAATCAGAATAGGCACAAGCCAGAGAAGCGCAATCAACTCTGCAAGATTCCATGCCGGAAGAAGGATAGAGGCTCTCTTCACCCTGGCTGGAGCAAAAGTCACACACGAAGGAGAATATCCCGGATGGAAACCAAGAACAGACTCCCCGCTACTCAAGATATGCGAAGAATCATATCTCAACCTCTTCGATACCAAGCCAGTAGTAAGAGCAATTCACGCAGGTCTGGAGTGTGGCATGTTTCTTAAAACATACCCTTCACTAGACATGATATCATTTGGACCAACAATCAAAGGAGCACATGCCCCTGGAGAGAAACTAGAGATATCAACAGTTGAAAAATTCAACATACTTCTCACAGATGTGCTTTCCAAACTAAAATAACAAGCAATGTCACACCTCATCGCACCCTCCATGCTATCCTCAGAACTTTGGAAATCTCTCCAAAGAGACTGAGATGATAAACAACAGTCAGGCAGATCTTTTCCACCTTGACATAATGGATGGTCGCTTTGTCCCCAACATATCATACGGATTCCCTGTAATAAAGGCTATTGCAGAAAAAGCGACAAAACCGCTTGATGCACATCTTATGATACTCTCCCCGGACGACTACATAGAACAATTTGCAAAATCAGGAGTGGAATATCTCAGCGTTCATTATGAAGCTTGTCCTCACCTGCACAGGACAATCCAGAACATAGCCGACAACGGAATGAAACCCGGTGTGGCACTCAATCCTCACACACCTGTCTCATTACTTGAAGAGATACTGCCCGACCTCTCTTTCGTACTAATCATGTCAGTCAATCCGGGCTTCGGAGGACAAAAATTCATTAAATCATCATTGGGTAAGATAAGAAAACTCAAAAAGATGATTGAGTCACAAAAGACAGAAACCTTAATCGAAGTTGACGGAGGCATCACATTGGAAAATGCCCCGCTTCTCATCGAGAGCGGGGCAGACATTCTGGTTGCCGGAAACACAATATTCTCATCCGACTCACCATCAGACACAATAAAAAAACTTAAAGAATATACTTTATCTCTTTAAAGTGATACCTTTTTACCGTACCATCCTCCTTCTCCAAAAGAAGACAGGCATTATTGTCTATTCCGGTAATCCTTGCACTAATAACCTCACCACCCGGAGTCTCCTGATACTTATGTAACTCATCTAACCTGTACAGAGATTCATGATACTCTTTTTCAAGTTTTGCGACTAAAGCGTTTGAGCGAAAATTCACATAGGGATAGTATATCTCATATATAGCACCAACCAAAGCCTCCAACTCCTCTTCCAGATCATACTCCTTCCCTGTCAGCTGTCTTAGTGATACAGGATTAGGCGCACCAGAAACAAACTTCTCCTGATTAATATTCAAACCAATACCCACAACAGAACCTGACAAAGTGTCTCCCGAAAGAAAATGTTCTATCAATATTCCACAAATCTTCAAATCCCCCACATATATATCATTAGGCCACTTAATTGTTGCCTCTACTCCTCTGCTTTGAAGATAACGCTTTATCGCCACTGTTACTATTTGAGCAATCACAAACTGATTATCCGCCCTCAAAGTATCAGCCTTCAAAAGAAGACTAAAAGTAAGGTTCATACCTTTGTCACTCTCCCAGCTTGTACCTTTCTGCCCTCTGCCACTTGTCTGGTAACGTGCAGCAAAGACTGTAAAATCGTCACTTTTGGAAAAACTCTTAAGAGCCTCACTATTAGTGGAATCAACCGTTTCGTACCAATTAATGTTAAATGCCATATTAATTATTTTATTGTTGGTCTTAAAATTGCAGTAAATTTGTAAACTAATCAACAAAAAAAGACAATTATTGTGCCATTGACAACAAAAACCAACACTTTAGAGGGAGATATCATTAAAAATAACGACAACACTGCTCAAGAGCTTCAATGCATAACTGACGCCATGCTCGAAAAGAAAGCCCAGTTTGTCTGCTCCCTGGACCTCACCTCCACAGGTACTGCAATTTGCGATCACTTTGTAATCTGTAATGCCGATTCCACCACACAGGTTGCAGCCATTGCCGACAATGTAGAAGAGATGATGCATACCCAATGCAAAAGGAAAGTTATCAGAAAACAAGGCAAAGAAAACGCCTTTTGGGTAATAATAGACTACAGCAACATAGTTGTACACATATTTCAAACAGAATACAGGCAATTCTACAGACTTGAAGAGCTGTGGGCAGATGCCTCCAAAACAGTATATCAGGAAAAATAGATGGAAAACAATAAAAACAAGAAAAGCAAAAAACCTCAGAACCAGTTATCGAACCTTTGGCCCCCCAAGTTCAACATAATATGGATATATATAGTACTTCTGGGAGCCATAGCATATATGTGGAGTTCCTACAGCGGAGGTGAGCCAATCAAATCCGAATGGTTCTCAGTAAAAGAGAAGATGATCCTCAAGGGGGATGTAGAAAAACTCACCTATGTTACCAACCAGAACAGGGCAGAGGTACACATAAAAGAAGACAGTTTGTACAAATATAAAGAGAGATTTGGAGGAAAAGAGCCCAAGTTCGGCCCCCATTTCTTTTTCATTGTCTCCTCCAACTTCAACCCCGAAGAGCAGTTCGAAGAGGTGCTTGATCAACTTGATCCGGAAGACAAATTCCTTCTGGAGACAGAAGAACGCACTAACTACTTCGGCAAAGCACTTGAGTGGCTACTATTTCCCATCATAATAATAGCCCTATGGATCTTTATGTTCAGAAGAATGAACCGCTCCATGGGGGGAGGCACACAGGGAGGCGGAGGAGGAGGAATCTTCTCTGTCGGCAAGTCCCAGGCCAAGCTCTTCGACAAAGAGAACAACACACACGTCACATTCAAAGATGTAGCAGGTCTTGAAGAGGCAAAGGTAGAAGTTATGGAGATAGTAGATTTCCTCAAGAAACCCAAGAAATATACAGCACTTGGAGGAAAGATCCCCAAAGGAGCACTCCTTGTAGGCCCTCCGGGTACAGGAAAAACACTTCTCGCCAAAGCAGTTGCAGGTGAAGCTAACGTTCCCTTCTTCTCAATATCAGGTTCTGATTTCGTTGAAATGTTCGTAGGCGTAGGAGCCTCAAGGGTAAGAGACCTCTTCCGTCAGGCCAAAGAGAAAGCACCCTGTATAGTATTCATCGACGAGATTGATGCCGTTGGACGCGCCAGAAGCAAAAATGCAGGTTTCTCTTCCAACGACGAGAGAGAAAACACCCTCAACCAACTACTCACAGAGATGGACGGATTCGGTTCCAATTCAGGAGTAATAATACTTGCAGCAACCAACAGAGCAGACATCCTCGACAAAGCACTTATGAGAGCCGGAAGATTCGACAGGCAGATTCACGTAGACCTCCCGGAACTTAAAGAGAGAGTAGACATATTCAAAGTTCATCTGCGCCCACTTAAATTGGAAGAGGGCTTTGACATAGAATTCCTTGCCAAACAGACACCAGGCTTCTCCGGAGCAGACATAGCCAATGTCTGCAACGAAGCTGCACTCATAGCAGCCAGGAAAGACAAAGAGTTCATTGGCAAACAAGACTTCCTTGATGCCGTAGACAGAATAATAGGAGGTCTTGAAAAAAGAAGCAAAATAATATCACCTCAGGAGAAAAAAACTATAGCATACCACGAAGCAGGTCATGCTACAGTAAGTTGGATACTTCCACACGCCAATCCATTACTAAAAGTGACAATAATACCCAGAGGGAGAGCACTCGGTGCAGCATGGTACCTGCCAGAAGAGAGGCAGATAACCACAACAGAACAGATGATGGACGAAATGGCTTCAGCTCTTGGAGGCAGAGCCGCAGAAGCCTTGATAAACAAGAAAATTTCCACAGGAGCACTCAACGACCTTGAAAAAGTCACCAAACAGGCATACGCTATGGTCTCATACCTTGGAATGAGCGATAAAGTAGGCAACATCTCTTTCTACGACTCATCAGACTCATCAGGCTTCACAATGAACAAACCCTACAGCGAGAAGACTGCCGAGCTTATAGACAAAGAGGCAAAACAACTTGTAGACGATGCCTACAAAATGGCAATAAAGATCCTCGGCGAAAATATGGAAGGATTCACCAAACTTGCCGAGCTGCTTCTCGAAAAAGAGGTAATCTTCGCAGAAGATCTTGAAAAAATATTCGGTAAAAGACAAGGGAGTCAACCTCCTACCGTTTCAGAACAGATTGAACAAGAGATAACAAAAGAGAAGAAAGAAGATGAGTAATACACTTCTCCGTTCACTCAGCGGAGCTTTATTTGTAGCATTAATGACAGGATCACTCCTATTAAGTCCTGTCATTTTTGCCACCATTATGCTTTTTATCATTCTGGTGATGACAAGGGAATTCCTATCTATCACCTTAATACCGAATACCCTTAAAACACAAAACACAATAGTGAGCATTGCAGCTTTCACCATATACCTGCTCCTCTTCCTCTACAGCCGTAATCAGGCAGAGGCGAAACACCTGTGGATAGCAGCAGCACCTCTTATTGCACTCCTTGTGTCACTTTTATACTCAAAAGATGCCCGAACAACAGAAAAATTCAGCAGAACCCCATTTCTATTCATGGCATTACTCTACATAACACTGCCAATGTCACTCACCAGCCTCATACTATTTGACAATCAAGGCAACTACTCTCCAATGATCATGCTCTCACTCTTCATACTACTTTGGAGCAGCGATGTTGGAGCCTATATATCAGGTATGACATTCGGACAAAAAAACGGACACAAACTATTTCCATCTATCTCCCCTAAAAAATCATGGGAAGGATTTTTCGGAGGAATGATATCAACACTTGCAACAGCAGCACTACTCAACTACATCGGCATATTGAACATCAGCCTGCCACACGCCCTGATCCTTTCTCTTGTAATATTCATAGCAGGAGTTTTTGGAGACCTCAGCGAGTCTTTACTCAAAAGAAACTTTTCAGTCAAAGACTCCGGCTCCATAATGCCCGGACACGGAGGATTGCTTGACCGCTTCGACGGAGCACTGCTAGCCTTTCCCGCAGCAATTGCCTACATCAAACTATTCGCACTCATCTGACTCACCTATAAATCTTAATATGCCACTATAAAACATTAACCAACAATTATTTAGCAACAACAACTCCTTATCACCAATAACTAACCGACTATCAGTAATAATACACGTTGTTAATCAACAAAAAATCATCCACAAATAAACTCAACACTGATTAATAACAATTATTCCCTGCACAAATTATGATGCGTATACATAAAGAAGGCTACAAAATAATAATCAACAGCTTTGTGATATTAGCCATATCAGCCGCACCTTTTTTCATCTTCTCCACAAACAAGACAGTACATTATACTGCAGCAATTACAGCTTCACTCCTCTTTATACTGATAGTTCGCTTCTTCAGAGAACCGGAAAGAGAGATCACAGACCTAGAACCAGGAACAGTAACCTCACCTGCAGACGGCACCATAGTCATAATAAAGAAAGTATTTGAACCGGAATATCTCAAATGCGACTGTATGCAAGTATCAATCTTTATGTCCATCTTCAATGCACATGTAAACTGGTCCCCAATAAATGGAAAAGTAGAATACTCAAAATACCACAAAGGGAAATATCTGGTAGCCATGCATCCAAAATCCTCCGTTAAAAACGAAAGGACCTCCGTTGCAATCACCACACCGGAAGGAAAAACCATCCTTACAAGGCAAATAGCGGGATACATCGCCAGAAGAATTGTTTGCTACACAAAAGAAAAAGAAACGATAAAGGCAGGTAACCAAATCGGCTTTATTAAATTCGGATCCCGTGTAGACCTCTTCCTCCCCCTCGACTCTCAAATAAAAGTAAAAAAAGGAGACAAAGTAAGAGGCTGTACAACAACAATAGCCAAAATATAAATCATATCAGTCTCACACAGGCAGCAAAGCACCACAATCAAGTATCACAGCTGCTCAAAAATAAATATATAATTGCCAAAGAAATTGATTAACCTGAGGCTCACAACCTTTTAGTATATCATACTTACATATGCAACACAATTACTAGAAATAGTATATCATACTTACATATGCAACACAGTTACTAGAAATTATATATAGCTGATAATCATAAGATAAATTGTTTCATCTCAAGAGCTGTTGCCTCTGCAACAGCACCTGCAGCAACAGCAAAATCACCCTCATTCCATCTCCTGCTCTTATCCCTCTTCCATGCATAAATAATATCCCTAGACATATTTACCAATAAACCACATTTATCATTCATTCCATACTTCACCACCTCAGAGATGGTTCCCCCCTGTGCGCCGACACCGGGTACAAGTAAAAAATGATCAGGACAATACCTGCGGATTACACCCAGCTCCTCAGGACGAGTAGCTCCGACAACAAACATAGTATTATCCACACAACCCCACTTCATAGCCTCTTCAATAACCCTCCTGTACAAAGGATCATGACCGGCAATAACCCCGCTACCGACAACATTGTCACATTCAGAACCATCCACAGCAGCACTTTCAATTCCACTAACAGTTGCACTTTTAACACCATCCAAAACTGCTCTTTTCTGATCACAAACAATTTTACCCCCCCTGTCATTTACCCTTAATAATTCAAAATCATCAGCAGAAGCATTTGATGTGAGTGCAAGAACAATAGCCCACTTATTCTCATAAGCAAGAAAAGGCATCACTGAATCCTTACCCATATATGGAGCAAGAGTCACCGCATCACAATTAATAGTATTGAAAAAAGCCTTGGCATATCTTCCGGCAGTATTACCTATATCACCCCTTTTGGCATCAGCAATCACAAAAAGAGAATCATCCAATCCCCTGATATATTCCACAGTCATTTCAAGCTGCTTCCACCCCACAACACCTTCCGCCTCATAGAAAGCAGTATTTGGCTTATATGCAACAGCAAACTTATGAGTTGCATCAATTATCGTCTTATTGAACTCAAAAAGAGGAAATTCACACTCCCTGTATACAGCCGGAAGCTCCTCAACAACAGGATCAAGACCAACACACAGAAAGCTGGCCTTTCTCATTATTAAATCATATAACTCAGTATAACCCATCTGCAAATCAGATAATTACTCGCCACTCTCTTTAAGTCTCTCGGCATTTTCAGCTATCTGAAGTTGATCAATCACCTCTTGAATAGCACCATCCATAAAGACAGGCAGATTATACATAGTGAAATTAATTCGATGATCTGTCACTCTAGACTGAGGATAGTTATATGTCCTGATCTTTGCCGAACGGTCACCGGTAGAAACCATAGTCTTACGCTTTGCAGAAATCTCATTTAAATACTTCTCATACTCCAGATTGTAAATCCTAGTACGCAATTCCTCCAAAGCCTTCTCATAATTTTTTAATTGCGACTTTTCATCCTGACACTGTACAACAATTCCAGTCGGCTCATGAGTAAGTCGAACAGCAGAGTAAGTAGTATTGACAGATTGCCCACCCGGACCGGAAGAACAATAAGTATCCTTTCTTACATCATTTAGATTCAGATCTATATCAAATTCATCAGCCTCAGGAAGCACAGCAACAGAAGCGGCAGAAGTATGAACACGCCCCTGAGTCTCAGTTTGAGGTACCCTTTGTACCCGATGCACACCGCTTTCATACTTTAGTACACCATATACACCTGCACCTGTAACCTTGCAAATCAACTCCTTGAACCCCCCGGAAGTACCTTCCGAGTGACTGTTTATTTCAACTTTCCAGCCTTTCCTCTCAGCAAACTTAGAATACATCCGAAAAAGGTCACCTGCAAAAATAGAAGCCTCATCTCCACCGGAACCTGCACGAATCTCCAACATAGCATTCTTAGAATCCTGAGGATCTTTTGGCACCAATAACAGCTTTATCTGCTCTTCCAGCTCCGGAATCTGTTCCTCCAGGTGAGCAACCTCCTCCTTAGCCATCTCCCGCATCTCTTCATCCTTCTCACTCATAAGCATCTCCTTTGCAGAATCAAGATTACCCACAAGAGACTTATACTTTTCCCCAACCTTTACTATAGGTTCCAACTCTTTGTACTCCCTATTGAGAGCCACATATTTCTTCATATCGGCTATAACCTCAGGATCAGAAATCTGAGAGGAAAGCCCCTCGAACTTCTCCTTTATACCTGAAAGCTTCGACAACAAATTTTTATCACTCATATTATCAAATCAAATTCCTGCAAAATTAATCAAAAATACCCAGATAGTCTATTCAACGCCGATCTTTCTGGTAACTTCCTACAAACAAGCCAACTACACCAAAACAGTTTTCTCGCATCACGCATAATTACCCAACCATCGCATCCCACCAGCACCACAACAGCACCACAACCAACATTATCCACCCACAAACGAATAACTACATCTCCACAAACGAATAACTACATCTCCACAAATCACTGCTATACAAAAACTTACCAGAAACTACGGCGTTGAATCTCCCCCCAACATATTCAACAACATCCTCTTATTCAGCACAGTGATTTTGTTGCGTTCAGTCTTTATAGCCCCTTCCTGCTGGATTTCCGACAAAGTCCTTGCAAGTGCCGGACGAGAAACGCCAAAAGAGCGAGCAAGTTCAGTCTGATTTCTATCCATCAAAAAAGTATTGATTGAAGGGCTTATGGAATGACATATGGACAATTGTTCCAGAATATAATGAGCAAGCTTACCCTTTATCGTCTTTATTGTAAGAATCTGTAACTTATGAGAAAGAAACTGAGTCTTATTAGCATTATAAGTAATAAATTTCTGAAGAAAAGCAGCATCTTTCTGAAAAAGCCTTATCACCTCATCACGTAGAATCATCAACACAACACAATTCTCCAAAGCAACAACATCAACAGGAAAACTATTGTCCTCGGCAAAAAGAAAAGCAGAGGCAAACGGACGCGTAGCCTTAATCACCTCTATAGTCAATTGTCCTCCGGTTTCTGTAATCATCTCAGTCTTCACAGAACCCTTGAGAAGAATATAAAGATACTTACAAGAATCACCCTGCCTGGCAATGAGCTCTCCTTTTTTAAACACCTCGCTCTTAAATTTCATATCCCTGAAAAACTCCTCTCGGTTTTCAGGAGTAACAGCACTACACACTGGACATTGTGAAAGATCAGAAAAATTCATCAGAAAATATTTACCAAGTGTAACAATTGTCACACAAATATAGTTCGTTACACAGTAGTTTTGCAATACGAAATCGAATATTAACCCAAATAATTAAAACCAATTCATATTATGAGTAACATGTTCTGTTATCAATGCCAGGAGGCAGCAAAAAATACCGGCTGCACAATAAGCGGCGTATGCGGTAAAACCCCGGACGTAGCAAATCTTCAAGACCTTCTTATATTCCTTTGTAAAGGCATCTCACACTACTCAGTACGTCTTAGAAAAATGGGAGAAGCAAGCAACGAAGTAAACAAATTCGTTACAGACTCTCTTTTCATGACCATCACAAACGCCAACTTCGACAGGGACAGATTCATCACCAGGGTGAACGAAGCAATAGACCTCAGAGACTCCCTTCGCGCACTCTATGTATCCAAAGGAGGAGATGTAGAGGAGATAAAGTTCGAAGGAGCGTTCTGGAGCTCCAGCGAAATTTCAGTAATGGAAAAGAAGGCAGCCGAAGTGGGAGTCATGGATTCCAAAAATGAAGATGTAAGATCCCTAAGAGAACTCACCACCTACGGACTAAAAGGAATGGCAGCCTACGCAGAGCACGCCTTCAACCTCGGTCACGAAGACGACGACATCTATGCATTCATGCAGCAGGCCCTTGTAGACACCACAGACGACACACTTTCTGCCGATCAACTCACAACTCTCGTACTTAAAACAGGCGAATACGGAGTAAAAGTGATGGCCCTTTTGGACAAAGCCAACACAGGAGCATACGGCAACCCGGAAATTACCAAAGTCAACATAGGAGTACAGAACAATCCTGCAATCCTCATCTCAGGCCACGATTTGAAAGACATGGAAGAGCTTCTCAAACAAACCGAAGGTACAGGAGTAGATGTTTACACACACTCCGAGATGCTCCCCGCCAACTACTACCCCGCATTCAAAAAATACAGCCACTTCGTGGGCAACTACGGAAGCTCATGGTGGAAGCAGACAGAAGAATTCGAATCATTCAATGGACCTGTCCTATTCACCACCAACTGCATAGTACCACCAAAAGCAAACGCGACATACAAAGACCGCATCTACACGACCGGATCTTCAGGATTCCCCGGATTCAAACACATTGCAGAGCGCAAAAACGACAAATCAAAAGACTTCTCCGAAATAATCGAGCACGCAAAAAAATGCTCTCCTCCCACAGAGATTGAAAAAGGAGAAATAATAGGAGGATTTGCTCACGCACAAGTATTTGCATTGGCCGACAAAATCGTAGAGGCAGTAAAAAGCGGAGCAATAAAGAAATTCTTCGTGATGGCAGGTTGTGACGGAAGAATGAAAAGCCGCAACTACTATACGAAATTTGCAGAAGCACTCCCCAAAGACACAGTAATCCTCACAGCAGGATGTGCAAAATACCGCTACAATAAACTACCATTGGGAGATATAGGCGGAATCCCACGCGTACTAGATGCCGGACAATGCAACGACTCCTATTCACTGGCAGTCATTGCACTCAAACTAAAAGAAATATTCCAGGCCAACGATATCAACGAACTCCCCATTGCATACAACATCGCATGGTACGAGCAGAAAGCAGTAATAGTACTTCTTGCACTTCTTTCACTTGGAGTTAAGAACATACACCTCGGCCCGACACTCCCCGCATTTCTTTCACCAAACGTAGCAGAAGTACTGGTTTCCAAATTCGGAATTGCCGGCATCAAAAGCGTAGACGAAGATATGAAGTTGTTTCTGGGTTAATATTTGATTTGATTATAATGATCCAAAACAATTTTAATGATTCAAAGCAACTTCAAGGGCTGTCTTGCGACAGCCCTTGTTTTATACCCCCTCCTTCCTGCCAACCCCTGACTTTTCAACGCCTTTCTTTCTGGTAACTTACATATAACCTGCTACTTACGACAAAACAGTTCTGAAACCAGAGAACCAGAAACCTCACATCTGCTACTCAGACAAGAACAGTCAAAAAAACTACATCTCCACAAACACCAATCAATCAAAAATTTACCACAAACTTCGGCGTTGAAATCAACGCCTTTCTTTCTGGTAACTCGCATTTAACCTGCTATTTACGACAAAACAGTTCTGGAACCAGATAACCAGAAACCCCACATCTGCTACTCAGACAAAAACAGTCAAAAAAACTACATCTCTACAAACACCAATGAATCAAAAATTTACCACAAACTTCGGCGTCGAACCACATACATAGACTGCATCTATTAGATTATAATACAATTCTATTTGAATGACTATTAAAGAGTGAGTAGTTTTGTTAAACAAAATCATTTAAATCAAAAAATAAATTATCATGGAAGAAGAAAAAAAAATAACACCTATGCCACGTATCGGCGATCCTGCACCTGAATTCAAGGCAGTAACAACACAAGGCGAAATCAACTTCCCTGGAGACTACGAAGGGAAATGGGTAATACTCTTCAGTCACCCTGCCGACTTCACACCTGTCTGCACATCAGAATTTATGACCTTCGCATCAATGGCAGATGACTTCGAAAAACTCAACTGCCAGCTAGTCGGCCTGTCCGTAGACGGACTCTATAGCCACATCGCATGGCTTCGTACAATCAAAGAGAAGATCGAGTACAAAGGGATGAAAAACGTAGAGGTCAAATTCCCTCTTATCGAAGATATCACCATGAACGTAGCCAATAAATACGGAATGATTCAACCTGGCCAGAGCAACACAAAGGCAGTAAGAGCCGTATTCTTTATCGATCCTAAAGGAACAATCCGCACAATCGTCTACTACCCACTAGAAATAGGCAGAAACTTCGACGAACTCAAAAGGACACTCATAGCACTGCAGACAGCAGACAAGCATAGCGTGGCACTACCTGCCGACTGGCGTCCCGGAGACGACGTTATAGTACCCACAGCAGGCTCATGCGGAGTAGCCAAAGAACGCATGGAAAGCAAAGAAGAAGACCTCACATGCTACGACTGGTTCTTCTGCACAAAGAAACTTCCCAAAGACAAAGTATAACAACCAAATTACAAACGACTAGGCCCAAAACCAAGATCACAAAAATACTGGCCAACACCCAAAAGACTGTCCTTATCGACAGTCTTTTTTTTCAACGCCCTAACAAGATCAGTCAAAAAAACTACATCTCCACAAACACCAATCAATCAAAAATTTGCCAGAAAGAACGGCGTTGATTTCAACGCCGCTCTTTCTGTCAAATCGCTTATTGACAAGACTTTATAGAAATACAGTTTTAAGAAGAGATATGGGCAGATGATTTTGAATAGATAGTTATAAAAAACTGTATCTATATATACAATTATATTCCAAATACTTACCAAAAAGAACGGCGTTCAAAAAAACCGGCTGATTATTATTCAGCCGGTTTCAAATAACTTTCAACAAAAAGTTGAACAGTCTCAGTATTAGTCTTCGTACTCAGCAAGAATATCCTTAACCTGATGAGGTTCCACGCGACCATACACCTTTTCGCCCACAAGAACAACCGGAGCCAGGCCACATGCACCTACACAACGCAGGCAATCAAGAGAAAACTTACCATCCTCTGTAACACCGCCTACCTTGATATTCAATTCTTTCTTGAACTCATCAACCACCTTCTCTGCTCCACGCACATAACAGGCCGTACCCATACAAACAGATATTGCATGACGACCTTTAGGAGTCATAGTAAAGAAAGAATAAAAAGATACAACACCGTACACCTTGGCAACGGAAATTTTAAGATTGGCAGCAATCTCTCTTTGGACATCCTCTGGAAGAAAACCAAATTCGCCCTGACATTTATGCAAAACATTAATAAGTTCTCCCGGATCGTTATCAAACGACTCGCAAATACTCTTAATGGATTTAATATGACTATCTTGTAATTTAAAAGTACTCATAACCCTCTATTGTTTTTGTTTTTCGAAATAGTGTGTATGAAGCAAGTGATGAGCCTTTTCGCTCATAGGATGCCCCAAAAACTCCTCATAAAGTTTTATTATATAAGGATTATCGTGAGACTTGCGAATCGGTTTCCCTGCATCTTCCCTGTAGATAGCATCAAAGCGGGCACGGATGATATTTGAATCACCTCGGTGCAGAGGTTGTCCTGCGCCTCCGATACAACCACCTGGACAAGCCATAATTTCAATAGCATGGAAATTATACATTCCTGAGCGGATACCATCCAGAAGCTTGCGAGCATTTCCTAACTGGTGAGCAATACCAATATTGATAGGAATACCATCAAAATCAATAGTAGCTGTACGAATTCCATCCAGTCCTCTTAACTCTTCAAAATCTATCTTAGGTAGTTTTTTTCCTGTATGTAACTCATAAGCAGAACGTACAGCAGCCTCAATCACCCCTCCAGTTGCACCAAATATCACACTAGCACCGGTAGACATACCCATCGGATCGTCAAAATCCTCTTCAGGAAGAGAGTTGAAATTAATATTGGCAGCTTTGATAAGCCTTGCAAGCTCTCTTGTTGATATTGAAAAATCTACATCAGGATTACCATCAACCTTAAACTCATCCCGTTGGCACTCATATTTTTTAGCCAAGCACGGCATAACTGAGATAACAACAAGATCTTCCCTCTTAACCTCAATCATGTCTGCGAAATAAGTCTTCGCTATGGAACCGAACATCTGTTGAGGAGAACGTGCAGTAGATGGCACATCAAGCATGTCATTATAATAATGCTCGAAGAAGTTCACCCACGCAGGACAGCATGAGGTAAGAATAGGAAGTTTAACCTCCTTATCTCCATTTAAAAATTTAGTCAGTCGGTCCAACAACTCTGTTCCCTCTTCCATTATAGTGAGGTCAGCAGCAAAATCTGTATCGAACACTTTGTCAAAGCCAAGAGTTCTCAAAGCAGCTACCATTTTTCCAGTAACAAGAGTGCCGGGTTCCAGTCCAAACTCCTCCCCAAGAGCAGCCCTTACAGCAGGAGCCGTTTGTACAATAACAGTTTTCTTAGGATCAGCCAATGCTTTTATAACATTGCTAGTATCGTCATAAGGAGTAAGAGCCCCTGTAGGACAAACAGCAACACACTGTCCGCAGAAAGTACAAGGAGAATCCGTAAGATCCTGCTCAAAAGCAGGAGCAACAACAGACATAAAGCCCCTGTTCACTGCATTCAATGCACCAACAGTCTGTACTTCATTACAAATTGTCTCACACCTGCGACACATAATACACTTGTCCATATCCCTGTTAAGAGCAGGTGAAGCATCCTTTCTGTATTTAGAAACCTCAGCATCCTCCACTATAGGAATCTCCTTTACACCCATTCTTTGAGCAAGTTCTTGCAAATCACACTGTCCCGAAGAAGAGCATGTAAGACAAGCTGCAGGGTGATCAGAAAGAATTAGCTCAAGAACAGTTCTACGGGCATTCAACACCCTTACAGTATGAGTCTTTACCACCATACCATCTTGACATTCAGTAGAACATGAAGGAGCAAGATTTTTTCTTCCCTCAACCTCAACAACACAAACACGACAACCTCCCGGTCTGTTCTCAATATTCAAGTGCTCAAGATTCATATAACAGAGAGCCGGTATATCAATACCAATTTGCTTTGCAGCATTGTAGATAGTAGTACCTTTATCTACTTCTACATCGAATTTATCTATCTTTAATTTTATCTTTTCCATAGAAGTTGATTATTGAACGTGAATAGCTGAGAACTTACACTTGTCATAGCATGCACCACATCTTATACACTTGTCTACATCAATTACATGCGGCTGACGTTTCTCTCCGGTAATTGCCCCCACAGGACAAGCCCTGGTACAAGCAGTACAACCGGTACACTTGTCGGGTATAATAGTATAAAGCTTAAGAGCCTTACAACTACCTGCAATACATATCCTCTCCCTCACGTGAGCAAGATATTCGTCGCGGAAATTTTCCAAAGTAGAAAGAACAGGATTGGGCGATGTTTGTCCTAAACCACAAAGAGAGGTATCCTTAATCACCTTACTCAAATTTTCGAGGTGTTCAATGTCCTCCTCAGTACCTTTTCCATTACATATCTTTTCCAGAATCTCATGCAGTCTTTTGTTCCCTACGCGACAAGGGGCACACTTTCCACACGATTCCTCAACAGTAAACTCAAGATAAAATTTTGCAACAGAGACCATACAATCATCCTCATCCATTACAATCATACCACCCGATCCCATCATTGAGCCGGCCGCTATCAGAGTGTCAAAATCAATTGGAGTATCAAGATGTTTCTCAGTGAGACAACCGCCCGAAGGGCCACCAGTCTGTACTGCCTTAAATTTCTTACCATTCTTGATTCCCCCTCCGATTTCAAAGATCACTTCACGAAGAGTAATACCCATTGGCACCTCGATCAAACCTACATTGTTGATCTTTCCGGCAAGAGCAAACACTTTAGTCCCTTTAGATTTTTCAGTACCAATTTTATTGAACCAATCAGCACCTTTAAGGAAGATAACAGGAACATTAGCAAAAGTCTCTACATTATTAACATTAGTAGGCTTTCCTTTATACCCTTTCTCAGCCGGGAATGGAGGTTTCACAGTAGGCTCACCTCTTTCTCCCTCCATAGAATGAATCAAAGCAGTCTCTTCTCCGCAAACAAATGCTCCGGCACCATATTTCAACTCTATATCAAACTCAAAACCAGTGCCCATGATGTCAGACCCCAGAAGTCCATATTCACGTGCCTGATTCAAAGCAGTTTTGAGTCTCTGAATAGCAAGCGGATATTCAGCGCGGATATAAACAAGACCCTTGGTAGCTCCTATACAATAGCCACAAATAGCCATCGCCTCAATCACCGAGTGAGGGTCACCCTCAAGAATTGAACGGTCCATGAATGCACCAGGGTCTCCCTCGTCTGCATTACAAACCACATACTTTTGGTCTGCCTTGTTTTTGGAAGCAAACTCCCATTTAAGACCAGTAGGGAAACCTCCGCCTCCCCTTCCTCGGAGACCAGACTTCTTCATCTCATCAATGGCCTCTTGTGGAGTC
>CAXXPC010000015.1:0-12046 GCA_963678025.2 Bacteroidales bacterium | reverse complement strand
TCGGCATTGTCTTCAAACCCATTGTGTTGATATTGGAAGTAGGGCTTCTCGGGAGCAAGCTTTTCCAGCTACTTTTCGTAGTCGTCATCATCGTTGATGAATACGCTGGCGGTGATGTTCATCGCGTTCACTAAGGAACACTAGTTATGCTGCATTTTTTATCATGGAAGGAAGTCTATATTTTGATCTTATACACAACATCTCTTTTCGAATGGCGAGTAGCAAAATAACCAACTCAGTGTCGTATAACCGAGAGATGATTCTGTAGTTGCCAATCCTGTACCTCCAGTAGCCCGATAGGTTCTCAGTCAAAGGTTTGCCAAGAGCACGAGGATTATCGCACCCCTCGAGTTTCTTGAGGTATTTCAGGATTCTAATCTTCACAGAATTATCCAAAGCAGAGAGTTCTATTTTTTTCTTGGGATTCAAATTTTATCTGCCAGCCCATTTGCCTCAATGACCTCATCAAGTGTATGCGTCTTGCTGCGTCCGGCTCTGAGATCTTCTTCGCGTTTCTGGGCCAAGTATACCAATTCCAAGTCACTTACCTTTTCCAGGAGGGCTTCCTGAATGTAGTAGGTTTTCGTTCTTCCGGTTTGTTTCGCCAAATTATCAAGACGATCTACCAATTCTTTCGGTAATCGCACGGAAATGGATTTACTCATATCATATCCTCCTGCAGTTAGTGTACTGCATGTATTACGTGTAGTACAAGTATGATTTAGGAACATCACAAGAGATAGGATTCGTTATTCTCCGATGATTTTAATCAGCACCCGTTTATCCCGCTTGCCGTCGAACTCGAAGTAGAAGATCTGTTCCCAGGTGCCAAAGTCCAAGTCTCCATCAGTGATGGCGACTACTGTTTCACGACCCATGATGGTTCGTTTCAGGTGGGCATCGGCGTTGTCTTCGAAGCCGTTATGTTGATATTGGGAGTAGGGCTTCTCGGGAGCAAGCTTTTCCAGCCACTTTTCGTAGTCGTTGTGTAAACCATGTTCATCATCGTTAATGAAGACACTTGCGGTGATGTTCATCGCGTTCACTAAGGAAAACTAGTTACACTAATATAATAATTATTGAAGATTATTTCTGAATATTACCTGTCACCCAAATGCCACCAAAATATCATTTTTACATTGATATTTTCTAATTCTACCGTATAATAAATTTGATAACAATTTTTGACTCTCAAACATTTTGTTAAAATATATTCAATAGAAACTTATAATGATTTATGAGTATTTCTGAGGATCTGAGTGGTGATATGGGGTTTAAAATTTTCATAATAGTAATATCTACTAATGTGTGGGGGAGGTTTAGCGATGATAGCCTCAATAGAGATTGGATTTAAAAGTCCAAAATGAATTTATGACCAAAGATGTTTTCTTATTATATGAAATACAATTCAGTGAATATAGAAAAAATCTTCCTGAATTTGATAGTACTTATATAGTTATGGTGTTGAGTTGCATAGAACGGAATTATCGATAATTTATTTGAGATTTTATATTGTTTTATATTGGAGTAATTGAAGTGGAAACTAAAGACATAGAAATATCGTTGAATGATAATGGGTCTTTAATTGAAAAGACTGTGGATTGGCAACTATATCAGGCAATATATAATCATATAACTGGTAAGAGAGAAATATTGAGCCAAGAGATTAATACTAGTTATTCATATACTCTTGATAATATTTTACAACTAAATATGAAAATCGAACAATGCTTAAAACAATACAATGTGAAAGTAATTAATCCATTGATAGAAATTCTTCATCTAAAGGGTCGTAAGGAAGGGTTTACTTCGTTTGAAAAACTGAAAATTTATAATGCAAGCATCATTGAACCTATCAAGGCTTTAAAAATCCAATATAAAATTTTACTTATTTTACCAAACATACAATCTCCGCAATGTTATAATATTGAAATCAGAATATTTTCTGGTCTTGCTTTATATGAAGAATATAAATCTGAGTTTCCATTTAGATGGCTGAGAAGGCTTAATAAAGTAGATAGTGCCGATATAAAAATTGAATATGTTGACTATAATGTTGCCAACTCATTGATGCAATTGGTAGAAGATTGGTTTAAAACTAATATTATACTTGAAACAAATAAATATCTAGATTTTGTGCAACAACGGTCTGAATGGATTACTTATTTTTTTAAATATTCTTTTCCAGTTATATCAACACTCTTCTTATATCTGTATGTAAATAAATTTATTAGTCCAACAAATAATATTGAAAGCATAAGATATTCCTTAATTTGTTTTGTTATTATATCCTTTTTTTTAATCCTAGGAAAATTTATAGGAAATCAAATAGAAACTAGTATTGAAAATATTGTTTCTGAAAATATTCCTAGATTTGAGATAAATATTGGAGATAAAAATTTATTAAATAAACACATTAACAAAAAGAAAAAGAATTTTCGAAAAGCAATAATAAAAACTATTCTAGGAATTGCACTTGGAGCAGTTGGTTCAATTGTTGCTACTTGTGTATTAAACACTATTTCGTAATTATCGATATTACTCTAGTTACTTAGGATAATGATGAAAGAAATCAAGGAAGAAAGAGCTTATGAGAATTCACTATTGAAAAATTGTGCAAATCAAGCAAATATCGAAAATTATTATTGCAAATAATGCAAAGCACAAAGAATTCTATTTTGCTAATAAAAAATAATAATCTTCAAGTGAGGATATTTTAGTACTAAGATTTAAATCTTTTCTAGAAGAGATTTATAATAATTAGCGAGGCAATTATGGATACTGAAAAGATGAAAATGATTCTTTTATCAGCAATAAGAAAATTGGTGGATAATGATAAAAATCTTGTGATACTTGACGAAGAATCAGAAGTTATTGAATCAATTGATGGAAAACGAGAGCTTGAAAGGAAGCTACATGAAGTTTGTATAAACCATAAACTTGCTATTTATCTTGAGGAAGAACTTAGACATCAGGAAGTAGAAGGGTTCTACGTAGATATCGAATATAATCGCTATTATCGGAATGAGAAATGGGTTATTGTGAATGGTGAAGAAAAGATATGTAGACCTGATATAATAATACATAAAAGAACAGAAAAGGCTAAGGATCAACATTTGCTGGTAATCGAAGCAAAGAAGAATGAGAATTCCAACGATGATAGGATGAAGATCAGAGGTTTTATGCTTGATGAAAGATATCAATACAAATATGGAGCACGGATTAACTATAGAAAATTAAATAATAGGGAGGTTGAATTTTTTGTCCATAAATCTGGCGAAGTCATATCAGAAATACTGCCTAATTAATAAAAAAAGGATAGTGATATTCATTCATATAAAACAAAAGTTTAGCTATTGTGTCCGATCAGGTTTATTTTAAAATTTATGTGCATTTACATCTATCCCTGAGTATTTTGTTCTATGATTGATCTTGCAAAATCTAATGCGCCTGATAAAAGTTTATGTTTTGGCTTATTTTCTTCATCAGTTATGCTGGTGAACCAATTTTTATTTCGATCAAAAACACCCTGGATCTGACCTTTAGTTGCTGGGAGACCAAACTTATCAGTTAATAAACATTGTACATCAACAACTGAAAATGCATCTCCTTTACCTTCAGTCGCTACAATATATCCTGGATTCCCGCGACTCATAACGAGGACGGCGGGCTGAAACCTAGTTTCTCATAAATCCTGGATTCCCGCGACTCATAACGAGGACGGCGGGCTGAAACCTAGTTTCTCATAAATGACCTTCTGCTTCTCCAGGAGTTCACCACAGCGAAGCCTCTTGCCCGGCATCTGAACACAGTCGATGACATCAAGCGTATCGAGCAGGCTCTGTATCGAATAGGAGGAGAACAGGTTTCCATCCTGCATCTTCTTCTTGATGTACGACATGTAGATCAAAGCTATGAATTGCACAAACAGCTTGCCTTCCAGACTCTTCTGAGATGAGACGAGAGTTCTCCTCATCCCGAGTCGATCTTTGAGATCGTTGAAAGCCTTCTCTACGACATCTTTGTTCCTATAGAGCTGGAGAGCCTCGATGGCATCCATCTTCTGGTTGCTGACCAGGGCAAAGAATCCATGGTATCTTTTTGTTTTAGCTACCGCTTCAGGAATCACAGAAGCCTTCGTTCCTCGCTTTGGAGTAGAGGTGACAGTGAAGTACTTTCTATACTGCTTCTCATGCTCTGCAATGCGTTTACCGGTCTCAAGCTCATCTCTGAGGGTAATGAGATGAGCATCGAAAGACTTCTCATCTTCAGCAGCCTTGTCGATGTTGAAGAAGTAATGGATATAGATTCTCCGTTCATCAGAGATGACATCATTCTTATAGGGACGTACCTGCTCATAGTTCCATGATGCCCGTACGGTATGGTAATACAGCTCATAGGTGCTGTTGTAGTGATCAAAACTCCTGAATTCATCGTATAGAGGCTCAAGGTTAGTCCGTAAGAACTTGAGTCCCATCGAAACAGACATCAGGAATTTGAGGTGCTCCTTATACAGGGCATCGATGTTCTCCTTGCTGTAGAATCCCCGGTCCATGATCAGAGAGACTTTCTCATATCCTGCATCTCTGAGATCATTGAGCAGCGGATTCAGGGTCTTTGAATCAGGAATATTCCCAGCCAGCTGCCGGTAGTAATAAGGGAGTTGTGAAGTGCTGCCGAACACCAGGGCAAGATTGATCTGCGGAAGTCTGTCGTGTTCCTTGTTCTTGCCGTATTTAACCTGTTTCAGCTGTTGCGAGTAGCTGGAAATGCTGGTAGTGTCGTAGGCCCAGTATTCACCATCAGCTTTTCGTTTCTTGAGAAGAGAGAAAAACTGCTGCCGGTGTGATTCATCAACAGATGCAAACAGTTCGCTGCTTCTCTGTGATGGCATGTCTTTCCCATAGGGGTGATGATGGGTATGTGCCCATTTGGCAAATCTGGATAGCGGCGTCCGATCCTCCAGGATGAGAAAGTAGACAATGGAAAGAATCTGCCGATATGATTCAGGGAATATAATCTTCAGTCCTGAAGTAATACCCAGTTTCTTTCCTATACAGTCAAACAGATGGGTGGCGCCATAGAAAGATCTTTTAGGCAACACTTCAAGGGCTGTCAAAGCAACTGACTTATTTCTGCCTCTGCCGTCAGTGGAGATGATTTCTCCGGTAACTTCGTCAACACGGCCGATGAGAACCCGTTTGCTTCTGGACTGTTTAAGCTCCTTGACCCAGTACGATTTGGATTCGTACGCGTATGTTATCCCTGATCGATTATCCTTCTGATAGATAATTGCCATATCCGTTCACCTCGTTATGTATTATAACACATAACGATGGACAAAACAATAGGAAAACGATATTAAACTGCAATAATAAAAGGATTTATGTAAAACTCACCACCAAATTCTCGTTAGGTGTTCCGGGAAGGCAGGATAAATGACCTTCTGCTTCTCCAGGAGTTCACCACAGCGAAGCCTCTTGCCCGGCATCTGAACACAGTCGATGACATCAAGCGTATCGAGCAGGCTCTGTATCGAATAGGAGGAGAACAGGTTTCCATCCTGCATCTTCTTCTTGATGTACGACATGTAGATCAAAGCTATGAATTGCACAAACAGCTTGCCTTCCAGACTCTTCTGAGATGAGACGAGAGTTCTCCTCATCCCGAGTCGATCTTTGAGATCGTTGAAAGCCTTCTCTACGACATCTTTGTTCCTATAGAGCTGGAGAGCCTCGATGGCATCCATCTTCTGGTTGCTGACCAGGGCAAAGAATCCATGGTATCTTTTTGTTTTAGCTACCGCTTCAGGAATCACAGAAGCCTTCGTTCCTCGCTTTGGAGTAGAGGTGACAGTGAAGTACTTTCTATACTGCTTCTCATGCTCTGCAATGCGTTTACCGGTCTCAAGCTCATCTCTGAGGGTAATGAGATGAGCATCGAAAGACTTCTCATCTTCAGCAGCCTTGTCGATGTTGAAGAAGTAATGGATATAGATTCTCCGTTCATCAGAGATGACATCATTCTTATAGGGACGTACCTGCTCATAGTTCCATGATGCCCGTACGGTATGGTAATACAGCTCATAGGTGCTGTTGTAGTGATCAAAACTCCTGAATTCATCGTATAGAGGCTCAAGGTTAGTCCGTAAGAACTTGAGTCCCATCGAAACAGACATCAGGAATTTGAGGTGCTCCTTATACAGGGCATCGATGTTCTCCTTGCTGTAGAATCCCCGGTCCATGATCAGAGAGACTTTCTCATATCCTGCATCTCTGAGATCATTGAGCAGCGGATTCAGGGTCTTTGAATCAGGAATATTCCCAGCCAGCTGCCGGTAGTAATAAGGGAGTTGTGAAGTGCTGCCGAACACCAGGGCAAGATTGATCTGCGGAAGTCTGTCGTGTTCCTTGTTCTTGCCGTATTTAACCTGTTTCAGCTGTTGCGAGTAGCTGGAAATGCTGGTAGTGTCGTAGGCCCAGTATTCACCATCAGCTTTTCGTTTCTTGAGAAGAGAGAAAAACTGCTGCCGGTGTGATTCATCAACAGATGCAAACAGTTCGCTGCTTCTCTGTGATGGCATGTCTTTCCCATAGGGGTGATGATGGGTATGTGCCCATTTGGCAAATCTGGATAGCGGCGTCCGATCCTCCAGGATGAGAAAGTAGACAATGGAAAGAATCTGCCGATATGATTCAGGGAATATAATCTTCAGTCCTGAAGTAATACCCAGTTTCTTTCCTATACAGTCAAACAGATGGGTGGCGCCATAGAAAGATCTTTTAGGCAACACTTCAAGGGCTGTCAAAGCAACTGACTTATTTCTGCCTCTGCCGTCAGTGGAGATGATTTCTCCGGTAACTTCGTCAACACGGCCGATGAGAACCCGTTTGCTTCTGGACTGTTTAAGCTCCTTGACCCAGTACGATTTGGATTCGTACGCGTATGTTATCCCTGATCGATTATCCTTCTGATAGATAATTGCCATATCCGTTCACCTCGTTATGTATTATAACACATAACGATGGACAAAACAATAGGAAAACGATATTAAACTGCAATAATAAAAGGATTTATGTAAAACTCACCACCAAATTCTCGTTAGGTGTTCCGGGAAGGCAGGATAAATGACCTTCTGCTTCTCCAGGAGTTCACCACAGCGAAGCCTCTTGCCCGGCATCTGAACACAGTCGATGACATCAAGCGTATCGAGCAGGCTCTGTATCGAATAGGAGGAGAACAGGTTTCCATCCTGCATCTTCTTCTTGATGTACGACATGTAGATCAAAGCTATGAATTGCACAAACAGCTTGCCTTCCAGACTCTTCTGAGATGAGACGAGAGTTCTCCTCATCCCGAGTCGATCTTTGAGATCGTTGAAAGCCTTCTCTACGACATCTTTGTTCCTATAGAGCTGGAGAGCCTCGATGGCATCCATCTTCTGGTTGCTGACCAGGGCAAAGAATCCATGGTATCTTTTTGTTTTAGCTACCGCTTCAGGAATCACAGAAGCCTTCGTTCCTCGCTTTGGAGTAGAGGTGACAGTGAAGTACTTTCTATACTGCTTCTCATGCTCTGCAATGCGTTTACCGGTCTCAAGCTCATCTCTGAGGGTAATGAGATGAGCATCGAAAGACTTCTCATCTTCAGCAGCCTTGTCGATGTTGAAGAAGTAATGGATATAGATTCTCCGTTCATCAGAGATGACATCATTCTTATAGGGACGTACCTGCTCATAGTTCCATGATGCCCGTACGGTATGGTAATACAGCTCATAGGTGCTGTTGTAGTGATCAAAACTCCTGAATTCATCGTATAGAGGCTCAAGGTTAGTCCGTAAGAACTTGAGTCCCATCGAAACAGACATCAGGAATTTGAGGTGCTCCTTATACAGGGCATCGATGTTCTCCTTGCTGTAGAATCCCCGGTCCATGATCAGAGAGACTTTCTCATATCCTGCATCTCTGAGATCATTGAGCAGCGGATTCAGGGTCTTTGAATCAGGAATATTCCCAGCCAGCTGCCGGTAGTAATAAGGGAGTTGTGAAGTGCTGCCGAACACCAGGGCAAGATTGATCTGCGGAAGTCTGTCGTGTTCCTTGTTCTTGCCGTATTTAACCTGTTTCAGCTGTTGCGAGTAGCTGGAAATGCTGGTAGTGTCGTAGGCCCAGTATTCACCATCAGCTTTTCGTTTCTTGAGAAGAGAGAAAAACTGCTGCCGGTGTGATTCATCAACAGATGCAAACAGTTCGCTGCTTCTCTGTGATGGCATGTCTTTCCCATAGGGGTGATGATGGGTATGTGCCCATTTGGCAAATCTGGATAGCGGCGTCCGATCCTCCAGGATGAGAAAGTAGACAATGGAAAGAATCTGCCGATATGATTCAGGGAATATAATCTTCAGTCCTGAAGTAATACCCAGTTTCTTTCCTATACAGTCAAACAGATGGGTGGCGCCATAGAAAGATCTTTTAGGCAACACTTCAAGGGCTGTCAAAGCAACTGACTTATTTCTGCCTCTGCCGTCAGTGGAGATGATTTCTCCGGTAACTTCGTCAACACGGCCGATGAGAACCCGTTTGCTTCTGGACTGTTTAAGCTCCTTGACCCAGTACGATTTGGATTCGTACGCGTATGTTATCCCTGATCGATTATCCTTCTGATAGATAATTGCCATATCCGTTCACCTCGTTATGTATTATAACACATAACGATGGACAAAACAATAGGAAAACGATATTAAACTGCAATAATAAAAGGATTTATGTAAAACTCACCACCAAATTCTCGTTAGGTGTTCCGGGAAGGCAGGATATATAGGGTAAGCATCATCCTATTTTTAAAAGGATTCTGTACTTTTATTTCCGGGTAAGATTTTAAATTTAAGGTATCGATATTAATATCTTTAAATGAAGATTTTGACTTCGACCTGATACGTTTTGACGGTTTTTTTTTCTTAGATGGATTTTTTGCAATATAGTTTTCAATATATTCTTCTCCAGCTGCAGTAATTTGATATTTTCCCTTATCAGATGTCTCCATGATGAATGCTTTTTTAACAAGTTTGTTTATTATATCACTGGGATTTGCAGGAGGAGTTTGTTTTGCACTAGTGAAATAGGCTCTTAACTCATCGCTAGAAAAACTTAATTTGCCGTTATTTAACTCATTATGATAAATTAAACCAATTGCATTATCAATCTTTGATAAGAATCCTTTAGATTTTATAAATTCATTAACACTTATTGGGGTATTATTCATTTTGTTTTGCTTCAAATCATCCGAACTATTAGATTCAAACGATGATAGCATTTGTATTTCCTTTGTATCAATATATTTCGTTTCTGCAATCACTCCTTTGGTTTGAACCATTGCATCAATTGCTAACGGGAGCAGAGTTTCTGTAAAAGACTGACGTTCACGTTCGACATCAGAAGATGAACCTTCTGCTTTGAACTCAATTTCGCCTATCCGGAAATGTACTTTCAGTATGTTATCCAATCTGTTTTCCTCCGATTACAACAATCCAGCCTTATTATAGAGTTCTTCCACCATCACCCTATAATTTAGTTTTATGTTGTCTATATCTCCTAACCCAGCCGTATAGGTAATATTATGTGCTGAAAGATTACCCACTTGCCTGAAAGAGTCGAGATGCTTTCTCATTCGAGAAGGTAAATTGAGTTTCCTGTTTTGAGTTGCATCTTTCACAATCTTATCAAGTGTATAATGGTCCCCTTGAGCATTGGTAATATCATTCTCAATATTCAGGTGTTGGTAGGAGAGAATTAATAGTACTTCAAAAAGTCTACGCATTAAAACTGCGCAAGCATCATAGCAATTATTAGCGTATGTAAAATTTATTTGCTTAATTAGCTGATCTAGAAAGGATCTTTTTTTACAAAATTTTATCTCATCAAGCAATTCACTGTTAGATACAATTGTAACCGGATCATTCCATTCATCGCCGAGCTCTCTATCTAATTCCTGCAAAATAGTAGGTATAAAAATAAACATGTTAGGTTTTTTAGGGGGACAAAGAAATATTTTGTGAGGCCCTTTTAATAGCTTTGTTTTTAATCGACTAACGTTAGGCTTATTAAATCTGGCAATAGAAAAAAGATAAGATATGGAATTCATAGTGAAGATCTCTTCGCTATTTTCCTTTAGTGAAAAATAGCATAGATATTTTGCCCGCTCCACTTCGGATCTTTCTTTTAGTTTTATAAGTTCAATAAAATCTAATAATTGCAAGGATTCCTCTCTAGTAAGTATGCTTAAATTTTCTTAGCTAAATCATTTAATGATTTTATCATAGCTTTTAGTTTAATCAAATATTTTATTTAACTGATACAAGTCCTTCAAATAATTTTTGAATAATTGATCCCATCTGATTGATATACTCATTTTTTTCTTCGTTTGAAGTAGTATCAAAATTCATGTCAATATTCTGGACATATTCTAATCCAATAGTTTGTAGTTTAGCGATAAGAGTAAAATCTACATCGAAAATATGTTGTCCTTGTAAGCCTGCCTTGATAAATAGATGTGGGAAAGTAATTAATGAAGTATACAGTTCATATTCTTCTTGATTCTGGAAGTCCTCAATTGTTATCTTTGAATAATACTCTAGAATTGCTAATAATTTTTCGGGATCTTTAGGCAAACGATTAATAAGTTTTAAATAACTATCATTTCGTGCTTTGAATTCTATAGATTCATAAAAGTCTTGGCTAAAACTAAAGTTTAATGGCCTTCTGTTTCCTCCCCATTGATTTGTAAAAAAGTCTGGATAAAGATCTATTTCTAATATCGTATTAATAAAATTGTATTTATCTGGAATATGGCAAAAATAGCTTTTCCCGTCGCTAATCGAATATTCCTTTTTAAATGCTTCTGAAATACCATAAATCAAAGCACTTGCAAATTTTGATGTAATTTCATAGATATCTACAATAACAGGAGCTTTATTATTGTTGTTTCTAATATCAATTTTGCACAGCCACCGTCTAGTAACACCCAAGCATTCATCGACAGCACTATGTTCAATATCTATGAAAAGGTACTGGTGAAGAAAAAGTATTTTATTGAAGAACGAAATGGTTGGAGAAAATAAGTATAAAGGATCAATATTCCCTTGCAATTGAAAATCACCAACGCCTAGTTTCAAACGGTACTCTGTTGGTGAGATTATTCTGTATAAACCAAATTCGATGGTGCCTTCGGTTACGAGAAATTCTTGATGCAAAGAGCTATTACGGATTGCCTTCAGGATGACATAGTCATCGTTATAGTTCTTTAAGAATGTTTTGATAAATAAATATAGCCAGTTATATTTTGTTGATGATTTCTTCGCTATCTCAACCAAGAGTATTGTGTTTCGAATTAAGTTATTTAATTCAAGAATAAAATTATCAGGTTCATGGTAAACAGAATCCAGTCTTATTTTATTCTTAAAAAGAAGTTCGATATTGAGTAATACATCAATTGTTTTGGACGCCATCTCACTATAGAGCTGGCTATTCTTAGGGAAACCTAAAAAATATTTGATATTGCCATTAGTTTTCATGGAAGACCTCTTTAATAAATAAACATATGAATGAGGATTTCACAAGCTAATAAGGACTATTGGTATGTGAGTTGAATTGTATTGTTGAGAACGATACCATTAAATATTTAGATTTTCTCAAATATCTCGCTATTCACATGAAGAAGTAATTATCGAGCCTCTTGCAAAATGAGCGGTCGTCATGAATCGGCATCCATGTAAGGATACTGTTGACGATGATTGTGAGGGCTGAAATGCCCAATCGATTGCCTTGAACGAAACATCACGCCAAATCTGCAGTCGATCGAGTATTAGAAAGCGCACCTGCCCCATGACAGGTGAAATTGCTATCGTCCGTATGTTGCTACGCGGTCTTCTGTAAGCCCGGAAGGATGCAATATTGCAGTATTTTGATCGCTGCAAGACACAGCACGCCGGTCATCATACAATGGGTAACCTTGTCCGGTCCCCGTACCATGATCTTCGAGGGGATTAGCC
>CAXXPC010000014.1:0-15598 GCA_963678025.2 Bacteroidales bacterium | reverse complement strand
TATCAATTCACCTTTGCCATTAAGAACTGCACTACCGGAGTTTCCTCCTGTAATATCATTATCAGTCATGAAATTGACATATAGGATACCATTATCACCCCATCTGCCCCAATCACCTTTCAAAAGAAGTTCTTTATAGTCTGGCTTAAGATTAAACTCATAATTGTCAGGATCTTCCTTTTCCAGAATACCCTTGGTTGTAGTCAAATAATCATACGAAACAGCATCGCGAGGCTCTATTCCGCCAACCTCTCCATATGTAATTCTCATTGTAGAGTTAGCTTCCGGGTAAATACTCTCGCCTTTGTCCATACGCATCTGATACAATGCCTGTACATAACGAGTCTTCTCCCTTCCTACAGAAAGATTGGCATTCTTAAGCACTGCGCTCAGGTTCCTGTTGAAATCCCTTATTGAAATAGTATTGACAATTTCAATAACAGGATCATTAAGAATATCACTCACTGCTCTTGGCTCGGAAAAGAATTCATCCAATCTCTCTCTGTCTGTGATAACACTATTATCATATACATAATCAGCAATAGCATCCAGGTCACCGTCATATTTTTCAAGTAAGTTAATGAACGACTCATGGTAATAGCTATCAGGCACCTCAGTAACATAATAACGAAGCATTACTTTGAATAGCTCTCTATCTGCTTCAACATCAGCCGATTCAAACAGATTCTTAGCTATTCCATAAAATTCCTCAGCTTTGTCATATTCAAGGTCAAAAGTATCCTGCTTTGCCCTTTCAAGGAATCTTGTGATACCTCTAAATCTCTGTCCAAGACCAACAAATTCTGCTCCTCTCACCAATGACTCTTGAAAATAGCCCTTGTGTTTTTCGGCATCAGCTTTTAGGTCGTAAGCCTTCTTAAGATTCTCCAATACTCCTCCAAACTCCTCTTGTCTTTCCGGAGTTGAGTTTATCCATTTTTCAAGTTCTTTTTCTCTTTCCTGAACATTCTCTATTACATCAAACCTCTCAATACAAATATTTTCCCATTTGGCATAATCAGTATAATTGCTTATTCCAAAATATTTATCAGCATACTTAAGACGAACCTCATCAGATTGGTCCATATACTTTTTCCAAACATTCAATTTAGCTCTTCTTACAGAACTTATCATTGGATTAAGTATTTCGAACTTCTCCTTCAATTCAAATGAAGACATATACCTGTTTGTTCTTCCCGGATATCCCAGAATCATTGTAAAATCATCTTTCTCTACGCCCTTGGAAGAGACTGTCAAATACCTCTGAGCCTTCATTGGTACATTAGCCTCCGAATACTCAGCAGGAGAGCCGTCAGGAGACGAATATACCCTATAAATAGTAAAATCACCTTTATGCTGAGGCCATCCCCAGTTATCAGTTTCTCCACCGTATGCACCTATGGAAACAGGAGGAGCACCTACAAGACGCACATCTGAATATGTCTCATAAAAATACATATAGTACTTAGATCCTCTCCATTTTGAGGACAAAGACTTCTCGTAGGCGTTATCCTTAAAGTCCTCCTCAACTATGGAAGAGACCCTATTCATGAAAAACAGACCCCTTGGACCTGCTGCATCAAGGCTATCAATCACCTCATTAACTCTCTCAGTCACATCAGAAATTCCTCTGAGGAAGGTTACAGACTTTCCTTTGATAGGAATCTCTTCATCCCTGTTCATAGCCCAAAAACCATCCTCAAGATAATTCATCTCAGGAGTACTGAGAGCATGAATATCTCCATAAGCACAGTGATGATTTGTAATCATCAGACCCTCAGGGGAGATAATACTACCGCTACACATTCCTCCGTCAATAGCCACAATAGCATCAGACAAGGCGACTGTTCCCGGATTATAAATTTCACCAGGTTTCAATTCAAGCCCTTTTTCTTTCATCAGCTGATACAACTGCTTGTCAATCAAATTCACAAGCCACATACCCTCATCTGCAAATACCCTTGGCATAAAGACAGAAAAGAGTAACACAAACACAATAATCTTTTTATTCATAATGATAGTTTTAAAATAGAAACAATATATAAAAAAGCAACCGCACCTGCAGCCTTATCAGCTTACAAGTGCGGTATCCAATTTACAAAAATAAAATCATATTAGAAATTATATCCCAAAGAAAGAGAGAAAAAGCCTCTGCTTCCAAGATCTCCGGCATCCATATGCTTGTATGAAGCTCCAAGATAGAGAAGAGAACCTCTCTCTTCGTTCATCAATCTTTTGTACTTCATTCCCAACCCTGTAGTGAATCTGTCTGCAGTCATGTACTCATAGTCACGTTCAAGAATGCGATTGTTCAGTCTCAAAGACCCTGAAGTAATCGGATTGGTTGCATCAAGCATAGTGCCATCTGCATTAATAATACTTCCATTCACCTCAATATCAATCGATCCCTTCTGAGAAACAATAAAATCTCTGTTTGCCCTTATGTAGATCTCATTAAGATTTATATCTTGGTCATATCTGGCAGGGAAAAGTTTATAATTTTTTTCTATAATATGACTGTTCACGCCGGCAGCAAGAATCCAGGAACATCTCCATTCACCTTCTCTGATAAACACTTTGTACTCTGCACCATATCTTTGATAATTCGAGATATAACGCAAATCCTTACCATATTCAAAATATGCCCATGAATTAACCTCACCCGGAACAGGTTCGTAACGATTTACTACTCCGTATGAAAGATCCTCATCACTCTCAAAAGCAAGAGTAAGGAAATGATCGGTATTGTCGCCAATGAGTCTGAAAAGACCTTCATAATCATAGTTCATACTCTCTTCGTAAGCATATCTTTTAGTAAAGTTACTCTCTTCATAATTGTCAGTCTGACCATAATTTACAGAGAACTGATTATAAAGACAAAGATTGCCTGTTCTCAAATGAACCTGTAACGATCCGCCAAAAATATCCTTGATATACTTTCTGTCAAGTTCGGTAGTATTGGTTATACCTGCAGTACTGTAAAACCACAAACCCTCCATATAGTTGATATACTTTCCTGAGGCATCGCCGATATAATCATAATCTACCTTCTCAACATCTCTCTTATAGTTCAGATTTAAACCAAGTTTAACAGCACCGGTATTAAAAGTAATACCGGGAGAGACATTCAATTTTGATAAAGTATTTAGATTCCTTCCGTCAGTCCTTTTTGCAGAGGTAGAGGTGTTATAATCAAAAGCAGCTCCTACAGAGAGTCTGTCAGTAAGATTGTAACCTACCTTACCACTCAATATGTAAGACTCTCTCAACACCTTACCGGGGATAGAATCCAATATAGGGTTAAGACTTGTACGGGGATATACAGTACCTCTCCAGGCAAGATCTTCATTTACTCCATAGTCATATTTGAATGATCCATAAAAATAGACATTGTTGATTTTAGTGTAGGACTTTGTCTCAAGACCATAAGTATTATATGTAGAAGGATCGTCAAAGTTTCTGTAATCTCCACTTTCACTTGTAAAGAAGCCCTCTACATTTGCATAGTTCTCTGCCCTGTTGAAAACGAGCCCGGCTCCATTTCCGGACAACAACCAAGGACTTTTCATCTCGATTTTTTCAAACGTATAGTGCCTTTTTTCAGATCGCTGCTGTGCATGTAAAAGACCCGGCAGCAAGCAGATCATCGAAACACTAAATATATATATCAGTCTGTTTTTCATTTTAATATCAGATTACTTGTTTAACAATGATGCTTCAGATCTTATCTCGAAATCATTTGATGAGTTATTAGTGTCCATATACACTATCCTGCCACCTGCCGCCGCGGTTGCTGCCTCATCTATCTTCCTGTGCACACTCTGACCCTGACCTGAACCATCAGTCATTGCAAAGCCATTATCTATCTCTGGCCTGAACCTCTTGGTATCGGTAGGATTTCTGAAGCATTCAACACCATCCATTACAAGATCCTTGTCCACCATCAATACATCAAAATAATTATTGCTATACCTCGGGTTCTTTGTATAAGTGTCCTCCACGAACTTTTCAGTAGATTTACCTCCGAGACTATACAAGAAAGCAGCCGGACTCAACTGAGAGATAATATACATCGGAGAGAGTCCAACTTTCCAGAAACCCTGAAGAAGCCTAACACCCGGTTCAGGTGTAGCATGCCTTGAAGTGAGGATAGGATCATAGAATGCCCAATATCCTTCTTTGCCCAAATCCACAGAAGTGGATACAGCAGCACTGTGATCTATTGCGTTTCTGGAAATAACCACCTCTTCACCGGGCTGGAGAGGATTATCTCTTCCTGTTCCGGGGAACATCCACCCAATACCAATGTTTGGCACAGAGTCACGAAGTTCAGTAGATCCATCTTTTACCCAGTGTGACACACGGCCGTTGGTAAGAGCATTCCAAGGATCGGCAACCCCTATACAAAGAGAGTCTAGATATGCCACATCGTCCGAGTTGTTGTACAGTATTATATACTGATCGTCAGCATATTTCTTTCCTGTCTCAGGATTATTACATCCGCCGTAATAAAACTCTTTGATAATAATCTGACCTGCCTTAGAAACATTAAGAGCCAACTCTCTTACAACCAAATCAGGATCACGTGGTGTTACCTCTATCTGATCTGTTGTACCATTGAATATCAATATAATCCCTCCGGATTCAGTCTCCTTGAATTGTGTAGTAGCGATGTAGCTTCCGTGAGCAACATCTATCTCTGCTATCCCGTTAGCATTGGTGGTGCCATGGAACATCCTTCCTGTTGTAGGGTCTGAAAGCTCTACAACAAGCCCCTCGATTGAATAGTCGTAACCCTGGGGCAGTTTCACTTCAACTTTAATTGTTGAGCTTAAATTTTCATCCGAAAAATCACTATCCCTCAAATCCTTGAGACAGCCGGACAATAAAAATGTAAAAGCCAGCAACAAAAAAATGTATATCTTATTATTATTCATTACTTCTTAATTTAAAAAGTTAATTTTAATTCAGCCCCAAAGTATATTGGAGTGTTTTTCATACCACCGGTTGCACTAGGTCTTGCTTTGTTTTTCATCACAGGCCTTGAATTGGTGAAGTTATTGGCATAGAAAGATAGCGATGCTATATCACCCAGTTCCTTGGTAACCCTGATGTTTGCCATGAAATAAGGGTTGTATCCGTTTTCAAGGAAATAATAGCTTCTGTCTGTTTTAAGTCTCAACACCTCTAACCTTCTCTTAAGATCATTATCAGTTGTAGTATGATAATCACTAAATGGTCTGGTCACCCCGTTTCTGTCTACATAAGCAATAGGGTCACGGTACAGAGTAGTAAGATTACTCTCATTGTCATAATCACCGTACACTGGATTTCCAAGATTATCCTCCTTGTAAATATTACCCTGGTCATAAATATTCCAGTTATTTTCCATCCATATGCACTGAGTAGTCAAAGAGACAATCATTCTTATTGAAGGGATACGGGTAACAAAACTGATATTGGTAGAGAGTCTCTCTCTTCCGGTTCCAGCACCAACAGTGTTGGAACTTCCCACATACACCCCATAGTATTTGTTGTCCGATTGAGGATCGATAGGGTCTTGCCCCCTTTGGTATGAATAAATCTGTCCGGTTGAGAAATCCTCCGAACGTATATATGCACCGTTTACAATGATGGATGTGTTTATTGGCTTAATGGTTCCAAAATTGAAATCATACTCTATACCCCATTTGTCAATAGCACCCCTGTTGTCAGGCCTGCTATAACTTTTATATTGATAATATGTAGTATAAGGAACTTCCTGGTAAACCCCATTTTCATCTCTGGCCCATATTGTACCATCCTCGTACTTTGGAGCAGCATCAGGGTCAGTAACAGAATTATAATAATTTACTTCCTGAGGAACATACGAACTATTTTGAGTAAAACCATCTCTCACTTGCTCATTAAAATAAGTGAACCTAGCCTCAATTCCTGCTATGTTAAGGTCAAGGCCAACCTCAATATTGTTAGTTCTTATCGGCTCCATATTATAATCAAGACGTCCGTCTATTACAGATGTCTGTATAAGAGCAAGACTCTCTCCTGTTTCACTATTACGATACTGGAACAAAGCGTTGTCCAGATATTCAGGTGCAGGATAAAGAACTCCGATCGACGGTAACTTTTTCATTATACCCCAGCCACCTCTAAGGGCAACCTCTCTGAACAGGCCATTTCTCTTAGGTGCTATAATATTGTATTTAGCATTTAATCGTGGATCCAGAGTTGGATCATAATCATAGCCATCTATAATCATCTTGGAAAAACGAACACCGGCCATCAACTCAAGAGAGCTGTTGTTGTCTCCCAAAGGAATCTTCACTTTTTCTTCTGCAAAAGCATTCAGGTCCGAAATGAAAGGAATATCTGAATATGGCCTCTCCCTGAAATACTGAGGGATCTTACCTTCGTGATAAATACCTTTACCATTATTACCCTTGGTATTGAACTCAACACCAATTTTAGTCTTGAAGAGAGATCCTCCAATCGACTTATTTAAATTCCCTGTCAATTTCGCATTGAAATATATTGGAACTTCATTCACCCACTCATCGTTTATAAAATTTTCGTCAAGTTCACGAGTAAAATAACCAAGACCTATACCGTCAGTCGTTCTGTTAGTGGTAGGAAGAGGAATATCATCCTTCACTTCATATTTCTGCTTGTCATTCTCTGCATAAGAACCGGATATATTATAATCAAGAGTGGATATCCACGACTTATTAAGCTGCCAGTTTCCATACATAGACAAACTTATATTGTTTTTATTCACTTTGGTGAAATCAACTCCCGACACATCCGGATCTTTTGTCACAGAATTGCCAAGATGATAGCCGCTCACACGTGCATTAAACCTAAAAGGTTTCCCATTCATATCAAAAGTATTCGAATAGGTAACTCCCAAAGTAATACGTTCAAATTCATCAACAGGAGAACGCCAATCCGTAAAAGAACTTGCATAATCTGCATTAACATTTACATTCCCCTTGTTGGCTCCCAGATTAAATCCTTTTCCAAAAGATATAGCCTTAGTCCTGGGATCTGATTTGAATCTAACTTCATAAGGTGTATACCCGGCTTTTGTACGCACAATAATTGCACCTGAAGTGACATCACCATACTCAGCAGAAAGCACACCTTTGAGCACCTCTACCGACTCTATGTTGTCAGTCGATATGGAACGGAAGTCCATTACATCAGACTGCATACCTGCATCGCTGGATACTTTGGAGCCATTAATGAGCACACCAACACCTCTTAAATTATTTACATTTTCATTGATTGAACGTATCGCTATATTATTCTCAGACACCAATGTAGGGTTCTGGATCACAGAACCTGGAATCAGTTGCATTACATCAGCCAGACTGGTTGCCTGCACGTGTTCAATCGCTTTTTTGTCTACTCTGGAAGAGGAGTTCATGCTATTACCGGCCTTTGCGGTAACAACAACATCATCCAGTTTTAGATTTTCTTCTTTAAGATGCACCCGAAAATTGGATATGTTCTTTTCAAGCGTCACAGGTAACGTGATAGTCTGATAACCCAGGGATACTACTTCGAGAGTATATTTACCCGGAATAATACCTGAGATTGAGAATTTACCCTCGTCATCGGAGAATCCCCAAAGGCTCAATTCTTTTATCAGAACTTGTGCATAAGGAACAGGCTCCATCGATCCATGGACATTCACTACTCCTTCTAATTTCACCCTCTCCTGTGCGCTGGCAACGGAGTTTTTTGGTATCATCCAAACGGACAATAACATCAATAACAATAATTTTTTCACAGTTTGTTTTAGTTAGGGTTGGTTAATAAAGTTATTTAAATAAAAATTCAGCCGAAACGACTAAGTTTCCGAAATTTTTCATTACTCAAAAAAGTTATAAGGACATTACCGCTAATTGTCATTATTATGCAAAGATAAAAAAAAACCTTGCCCAGTAACAATTTCAGAAAAATTTTCCTCTCCCCAATTAAACCTTTTAATATAAACAGAGTCTATACATGATTATAATTATCTATCTAACAACAGGTAGGAACGAAGAAGAGTATACTTAATAAAAAACTGATTTTTTATATAAAATATTTTAATTTGTGACCATATAGTGCTTATTTCATATTTTTGATTATTTTCGCATAAATTACATTCAAACTGTTCTATAATGAAAAACTTAAAAAAGAATTGGCTCCGCCATTTAATACAATGGGGGACGGTTATCACGATTGTCATCTTTTTGACAAAGATCTTCGGAAATCAAACGGCAGACCTTGAGGCATATTGTCCGTTTGGTGGAATTCAGACATTTGCAACTTATCTAGTTGCAGGATCAATGGCATGCAGCATGACTGCAACCCAAATAATGATGGGTGTAGTACTCGCTATTGGCGTTATTCTTTTCAGCAAGCTTTTTTGCGGATACTTATGTCCTTTGGGATGGGCGACAGAATATCTTGCAAAGCTCAGAAAAAAACTTAAAGTAAAAGAAGTTGTAATCAGAAGCGGTTCAATCACAGACAGAGCATTAAGATCCTTCAAGTACATTCTACTTTTCTGGATTTTCTACATGACTGTAACAGCATCCGAACTTTTCTGTAAAAACTTCGACCCCTACTATGCATTCGGGACAGGTTTCCAGGGCGAACTCACTATGTGGATGGCATTAATATCCATATCCATTTTCTTCCTCGGCAACTTTTTTGTTAAAATGTTCTGGTGTAAGTACCTGTGTCCACTTGGAGCACTCAGTAATGTATTCAAATTTGCCATAACATTTGTAGCTGTTGTTGCAGCCTATGCTTTGATTGACTTTGCGGGATTGTCACTTTCATGGGTATGGCTCCTTGCAGCGGCAACAATACTCGCATGGCTATGGGAAATCATCTACCTCGAGTCCAAAGTGTTCCCTATGCTCAAAGTTGTGAGATCAACTGAGAAATGTAACGATTGCGGCCTTTGCGCCAAGAAGTGCCCTTACAACATTCCTGTAGACAAAGTAGGATCGGTAAAGCATATCGACTGTAACCTTTGCGGAGAATGTGTTGCCAGCTGTAATCAGGATGCCCTTGCTTTCGGAGGTAAGAAAAGCTTCCGTTGGCTTCCTGCTATACTCACTGCTGTTCTTTTCTTTGCTGCCCTTTATCTGGGTGGAACAATGGAATTACCAACAATAGATATCAAGTGGGGAGATGAAGCCAAACACGAACAACTGGAAAAAGTAAGAATTGAAGGCCTGCGCTCTGTATCTTGCTACGGAAGCTCTATGTCATTCAAGGCAAAACTTCAAAAAATTCCTGGTGTATACGGAGTTGCTACGTTTGTAAGAAGCTCCAATGCAGATATATATTATTTACCGGGAGAAACTACAGAAGAGATTATCAGGGAAGAAATATACGTACCTTCCAAATTCAAGATCAACACACCTCCAGAGGATGTAGAGCAGATAAAAGTGATCACGATATACACCGAGAAGATGTACGACAGGATGGACCCCAACTATCTCGGACTACAAATCAGAGGCAGCGAAAGAGGTGCCGGATATTACGGTCTTGAGACTGAATACCACTGTCCTTTGATTGTAAGATTATATATGGCTTTGGACGAACCAGTAGACGAAGATTTCCTTGAGGAAATGGTTGAAATGAAAGAATTGGAAATGCCTGTTCACGGTGGCGGAACCAAAACTATAGAGGTAGAGTATGAATTCATTGATTTGTTAGAAGGAGAAGATACTATATCCAGAAGAGAATTCCTTGAACGTCAGTTCGAAAAATTCTCAGTAGAGTTCAAATCCAACCAATCAAAAGTTGAAGGACATGAACTTGCCACCTACGAGATAGTTTATCCCGGACTGGACAAGCCTATCATCTATAGAAACCTTCCATACTTGTCCAACTACCTTTCACAACAAGAAGGAATGGTCTCAATTAAGACCCTCATCAATGACAATATGGATTACTGCTTCCATATCACCTTCTCCAAAGAATTGATTGACGAAGACAAATTATGGGACATTATCACAAAAGAGAAATGGACTATAAAGGACAGAGAAGGAAACATACAAGAGGTTGATCGCAAACTTGAATTCACCGAGAAGGGCGAAATCTTATAAATCAATCTATTGAATAAATCGATAGAACCCACATATTTTATGTGGGTTTTGTCGTAATTTATATATCTCAAATTTTCAAATAAATGAAACGCATTACACACATATTAACATTCATGTTATTGATGCTCATTCTTGCACCTGCAAAGGCAGATGAAGGGATGTGGCTCATAAACCTGCTCAACAAGAATCTTGAAAACAAGATGAAGGAGGCAGGACTCAAAATCAGTTCAAAAGTAATCTATGACGAGAACAATACATCTATCAGCGATGCTATTGTAGCACTTGATTTTGGTTGTACAGGCAGCATGATATCCCAAGAGGGTCTGCTAATAACCAATCACCATTGTGCATATGGAGATATCCATGCACTAAGTACCCCGGAACACAACTATCTGGAAGATGGATTCTGGGCAATGAATCGCAACGAAGAAAAACACATTCCCGGAAAATCAGTTTTCTTCCTGAGAAAAGTAATTGACGCAACACAAGAGGTTAAAGAAGTATCCGATTCTCTTAGAGAGACAGGAGCAAGAGCCGGAATGAGAAAAATATCTTCAGTAATAGAAAAAAAATACAACAAACAAAGCGGAATGGACACCTGGCTGATGTCCATGTGGAGTGGTTCTGCCTACTATCTCTATTTCTATGAAGTATACACAGATGTTAGACTGGTTGGAGCACCCCCTGTATCCATTGCCGCCTTCGGAGGCGACGTAGACAACTGGGAATGGCCACAGCACAAAGGGGACTTTGCAATGTACCGTGTTTACGGAGATGAGAACGGCAAACCAGCTAAATTCTCCGAAAACAACAAACCCATACAACCAAAGAAAGTACTCAACATCTCGACCAAAGGAGTCAAAAAAGGAGATTTCACAATGGTCATGGGATTCCCGGGAAGGACAAATCGCTATAGCTCTTCATTCGGCGTTTACGAAAAACAGCATGTTAGCAATCCTGTCTCAGTTGAGATGCGCAAACAGAAACTGGCAATAATGAACAGTTTCATGGAGAAAGACCCCGAGACAAGACTCGTTTATGCCGATCACTACTTTGGAATAAGCAACGTCCAAGAGCTTGAGGCCGGAGAAATTTATAACTTCCGCAGATTTGGAGTTGTAGATATCAAAGCAGAGGAGGAGAAAGAACTCCAGAAATGGATTGAGAGCGACCCTGAAAGAATAGAGAAATGGGGAGATCTTCTTGAAAAATTAGAAGATAGATACAACGCCATTGCCGAACTTACCACTGCAAAAAAATATTATCAGGAAACAATGGTTGCGGGACAAGGCTTTATCTATATTGCAAACCGTATCAACACTCTGCGAACAGCCCAAAACCGTGACGACCTCGACACTTTGCGTCCAGGCACTAAAAAACATCGTTTCTTCGTTAATGGAGTAGAAGGAGGATATGAAGGATGTGTGATGGAAGTGGAGAAAGAGCTTATGCGATTCCAGGTACGTACTTTCCTTGAGAAAGTCCCTGAACAATATTGGGGAGAGTATATTACATGGCTAAACAAAGAATTCAACGGAGATGAAGATGCAATAACAGAGTATGTTTTTGAGAATTCCATCGTGCTTAATCCTGATAAATTCAGAGAGATTTCTTCCAAGCCTCAACCCATATCTCTCTATATGAATGATCCCGTTTATAAAATGGCCCGATCTGCTTCTGTCGTGCAATTCAACCAGGATATTGGGAAACTCACAAACAACCAAAGTATGTACGGACTAGAGGCAAGGTTTACACGAGCCCTCTACCAGATGAGGAAAGACAAAGGTATTGTGCAATATCCTGATGCAAACTCCACAATGAGGATAACCTACGGAACAGTCGGCCCAATCAGCCCATCCGACGGCATCTATTATAGTGAGCACAGCACTGCACAAGGATTCCTAGATAAATACAACCCTTACAGTTACGAATTCAACATCAAACCAGAAGTCCTGGAACTCATCAAAAACAAAGAGTGGGGACAATGGGGTAAAGACGGCAAACTGTATGTCAACTTCCTATCCAACAACGATATCACCGGGGGAAATTCAGGCAGCCCAGTTATGAACGCCAAAGGAGATATTGTAGGACTTGCCTTCGACGGCAATAAAGAGTCACTTGCAGGAGATGCATACTTTCATCCCGACATGAATAAATGCGTAAACGTGGATATAAGATATGTCCTATGGGTACTCGACAAATATGCCAAAGCACATCATTTGATTGACGAAATGAATCTTGTAGATTAAACCGGTAATAAAATGAAAAAAATATCAATTTTCTTGATGGTAATAGCAACCATGCTATTTACCGCTACAGCAGCAACCAGTCAGGAATGGGATCTTTCGGATCCCCTTCCTGCTGACACTAACTTTACAATCGGTCAACTGGAAAACGGACTCACCTATTATATAAGGAAAGCACAAAACCCCAAAGGGAGAGCAGAATTCTTCATCATCCACAATGTAGGCTCCCTGCAGGAAAATGAAGACCAGAGAGGTCTTGCTCACTTCCTTGAGCACATGGCCTTCAATGGAACAAAACACTTTCCCGACAAACAGCTTTTGGAATATTTTGCTGGCATCGGAGTAAAATTCGGCTACAACATAAACGCCTATACATCGATGGACCGTACTGTATACAATATTTCAGAAGTGCCTGTAAACAAAAGAAGCACAATTATTGACTCAGCCCTGCTCGCACTTCATGACTGGTCCCATTATATCTCCTGCGAACCCGAAGAAATTGAAAAAGAGAGAGGAGTTGTACGTGAAGAGTGGCGTAGAGGCGATGATGCACGCAGCAGGATGATGAAAGGGATCAACAAGGTTGTTCAGCAAGGATCACGTTATGCAGAGAGGGATGTTATAGGATTGATGGAGGTTGTGGACAATTTCTCCCGTCAGACACTCATTGATTACTACCATAAATGGTATCGCCCCGACCTACAAGCAGTAGTGGTAGTAGGCGATATAGATCCCTCCGACATCGAGCAACGCATCAAAGAACGTTTCTCAACTATCCCTGCCGTAGAAAACGGAGCGGAGAGAAAATCATATACTATCCCGGAAAACAAAGAACCTAATATTGCATTTCTTACAGACCCCGAATCAAAGGCAACATCAGTAAGAATGGTTATTAAGATCCCCATGAGAAGCAAAGAAGAAAGACATAGTCTTCTTGCACTCCATGATAATCTGGTTCAGAATCTCTTTCATGAGATGCTCAAAACAAGGATAGAAGCAGCAAAAAAAGATCCAGATGCCGGGTTCCGTACAATTGTCCCCATATTCGGCAATGTCTATTCAGTTGTTGAAACTCTCACTATGACTTCAATGCCCAAAGAGAGCACAAACACACTTGCTTCACTTCGAGGCATAGCAGAAGAGACAGAGAGAATAATCCGATACGGATTTAGCGAACAAGAGGTTGAACAAGCAAAAAAAGCGGTTAAAACAAACCTGGAGAAAAACTATCAACGTAGCAAAAATCCAAAGAACTCAAACTATGTAGATGCAGTAGTGGAACACTTCACACGCAATGCCCCGCTAAATGACATTGATGCTCTGCACGAAAAAGCAATGGAGATGCTTGCAACCATAGACGAAGAAGATCTCAACAACTCCATCGACCGCATCCTCAGCGAAGAAAACAGAGCCATTATATTCTTTGTTCCGGAAGACGAGAAAGAATACCTGCCCACAAAACAAGAGGTAAAAGAGATGTTCCGCGAAGTAAAGGAATCCGACCTGGCCAGATTCGAACCGGAAGAGATGAAAGAAATATCTATTCCTAAAATCAAGAACCCCGGTACAATCACAGCATCAAAAGAGGTGAGTTCAAAAGATTACGGTATCACATTCAAAGAACCTCTGGACTCTACAGTTGAATGGACCCTCTCCAACGGAGCTACTGTTATCTGGAAAGAAGAAAAAACAGAGGACAACAATATTAGAATGAAAGCCTTTCGCTCAGGAGGACTTGCCAGAAACATTGACCCTCTTGAACTAAACCTGTATAAAACATTCCGTCTGTACTACTCAATAAATGGATTGGACAGAAACGAACTTGAGAAATGGATGGGGTCTAACAATATATATCTGAGAAACGATATAGAATACCGCACCGAAGAGTTCGGAGGAATGTTCAAAAAAGGCAAAGAAGAGAAATTTTTCTCACTCCTATATCAATATTTCAATGATGTTTCTGTCTCAGAAAAAGCAATTAAAGATGTAAAAAGACGTATAATAAGAGATATTGACAGTAAAGACAGCGAGAACAATCTATTCAAAGACTCAGTAAATGCGCTTAAGTTCAGTCATAATCCTACAGATGTTGATTTCACCAAAGAATACCTTAGTGAAATTACACCTGAAAAGCTGATGAGTTTGTACAATACATTCTTCTCCTCTCCAAACGACTACACCTTTATTTTCTCAGGAAACATGAGCGCCCAAGAGGCGAAACCATTCATCGAGAAATTCATTGCCTCTATACCAAAAGGTAAGGAGCACTCATTTAGTGCAAACTATAAAGAGCCTATATATAAAAAAGGAGAGGTTTATCTCAAATACGAGGCAAAAGATATGCTCAGCACCAAAGCTAGCGTAAATCGCATCTACCACGGAGAGGCCAAATACACCACAGAAAACAGTCTGTTGGCCAAATTCACCACTATATACTGAGAGACAGGTATATGAAATCGATAAGAGAAGATAAAGGTGGCACTTACTATGTCGGGGTTACCGGAGATCTCTCTGAAAGGCCCTACAGCAAAGCTGTCTTCTCAATAGACTTTGACACAGATGCTCCACTTGTAGATGAACTTCTTGAAATAGTACAGCTTGAGATAGACGACCTCATCAAAAACGGACCAACAGAAAAAGAGATGAACGAGATAGAGCTCTACCTCAAGAAAGTTTACAAAGACAAAAAGAACGACAAGATACAGACTGGATTACTATAATAAAGAATGGTATTACAGGACGAGAAGACATATCTCTTGAAGAGGAAAAATATCTTGTCAAAGTGACACTTCAAAAGTAAGAAAATTTGCAAAGAGCATATTTAAGACAGGAAACAAAATGACCTTTGTCTTCCAACCCGAATAATCCTAAATGCAAAGGAGAGGGCAAGAGTAATCACAATCAAGCCAAATTCGGGATTAAACTCCTGAAGGCCAATAGCCCAAACTAACTGCAGAACTGCTAAGAAAATCAGAGAGATTGCACTAAGCAATCTCTCTAATTTTTTATAACCGACAAATCCACTAATCACAACCAACAAAAAGAGAGGATTTGCCCATAGCAAATTATAGTTGTAATAGAGTTCGGTGTGTTCTGTAATGGCAATTATCACAAGTAAAACTAAACCGGTAAGAGCAAAAAAAGCAATATAGAACCCCGACAACATTAGAAACAATTTCCTGCGACACAAAGATAGCAGCAACAAAACCAACAGCACAGAGAACATAAATAGAGGAG
>CAXXPC010000013.1:0-11692 GCA_963678025.2 Bacteroidales bacterium | reverse complement strand
ACAGGATATGCAGCAGCAGAAGCTGTAGTTCTTTTCATCATCATCTTAACTTTAACCTTGGCTCAATTTGGGATTTCCGGTGGAAAGGAGAGAAGTGAGAAACGGAGATTATTAAAGAAGGGAGGACAATTATGAAAAATTTTGCCGGAAAACCTGCTAATATTCTCAAACATATCATTTTACTTTCGGGAGCCGTTATTATGGTCCTTCCGTTTGTCTGGATGCTTTCGACCTCTTTAAAGCCACCGCATGAAGTCCTCAGCTGGCCGCCACAACTAATTCCAAATACATTTACAGGGGAAAATTATGTAAAAGTCTTTGAAACAGCTCCTTTTGCCCGATTCTTTCTGAATAGTATACTTATGGCAAGTATCAGTACTATCAGTATTCTGGTTACTTCGAGTGTAGCCGGTTATGTATTTGCTAAATTTAAATTCCCATTTAAAAATCTGCTGTTTATTCTTACCCTTTCAACAGCAATGGTTCCTTTGGAAGTCTATATGATTCCTCTTTATATGAGTATGGTTGAACTGGGATGGGTGAATAAGTTTATCGGACTTGTTGCACCTTATCTCATAATGAGTTATGGGATTTTCTTCATGCGGCAGAATATTATGGCATCGATTCCGGATGAATTGCTTGACGCGGCTCGAATAGATGGTGCCTCGGAGTGGAAAATCTTCTTCCTCGTTGTATTTCCTATGCTCAGCGGACCTATTGGTGCAATTTCAATATTTGCCTTCCAGCAAACATGGGCAGCTTTCATCTGGCCCCTTATCGTAACAAGTAGTCGAGAACTATGGACTATGGAGTTAGGACTCGGGATGTTCCAATATCGATTTACTGTCGATTTAGGTCCAATCAATGCAGGTTCAATGCTATCGATTATCCCTGTTTTAATCATGTTCCTTTTTATGCGTAAAAAGATCATTCAAGGGATTACATTAACAGGAATGAAAGGCTGATACCATGGCGATGATAGATTGGAATGTCCATTTCGGTATATCCCCAAATCTTGCAATTGACGCCTCAGTGGCTAACGTTACTGAAATGCTTGAGAGGCATCATACTACACATGCCTTTCTTCATTCTCTTGCCGGTTTGTATTATGATCCTCTAGAGAGTAATAACGAGCTTCTTCACAAATATCCAATGCCGTCTTTTATCGATAATCAAGCTCATGGTTTAGGTGTATTTCCTGTATGTACGGTTAACCCGTTAGAAGGTCTTGATAGAGCAAAGAGAGTTTTCTCTGAAGGGTTGGATAACGGTGCCAAATTCTGGAGATTGTATCCACATGAGCAGAAGTGGAATGTTCTTCATCCGGTGAGTAAGAAGGTCTATGAATGGCTTGCTCAACAACAATGTCTCTTGTTGATTGAGGCTCTCCCCCCCGAAGTATCTCAAATTTTAGATATCACTGAGAAAAAACTACCTGTAGTAACAAGTTTTCACTATTATGATAGTGCAGATTGGATGCTTCGATTCCAAGACACACAGGAGCTCTTTGTTACCACACAAATGCTTCACGGTATTGGAACTATTCAAAAGGCAGTAAAGAAAGGGTTTGAACAACGCATTCTGTACTCTTCAAACATCCCTTTTGCCTCTCCTTCTTCTTCTATCGGTCTCATTAAATCCTTACAAGACCCCGATATTGAACAGGCAATATTTGAAACAAATTCGTTAACAATACTAGAGAGGCTTTATTGTGATAATTGATGTTCACGGACATTTAGGACATTGGTCGTTTCCCGTAGAAGAGATGAGCAGTGAAAAACTTATCGCTCAAATGGATCATTATGGAATTGATTATACTATTGTTTCCTCAGCTTTGGCTGTTCGTTATGATATAACAAGGGGAAATAGAAAACTCTATCAAGAGCTCAAGAGATTTCCCAGAATAAAAGGGTATGTAACGGTAAATCTTAATTACCCAAAAGAGTCTATCGATGAACTGCACACCTATTTTGGTCAGCATCAAGAAGAACCATTGTTCGTTGGGGTAAAGATTCATCCAATGATGAATCACCATCGCTTTGATACCAAAGAGGGGATGAAAATTGCTGAGGCGATTGCCTTTTATGATGTTCCAATTCTGATTCACACCTATGGATCTGAAATCGAAAGCCCTCTACAAGTTGTGAAGGTTCTTGAGAAATATAATACTCTCAAAATTATATTAGCTCATTCTGGCGGATTTGATTGGACACTAGCGACCTCTATCGCTTCAGTTAGTGATTCTTTATTTGCTGAAATCTGTAGCAGTTGTACTAGTAGCGACAAACTGAACGCGTTAATCGAAGCTTTCGGTTCACAGCGGGTACTCTTCGGGAGCGATACAACACTCTTTCACCCCTCATTTTCTATAGGAATGGTAGAGGACGCACACTTGGAGCCAAACGTTTATCGACAAATAATGGGGGAGAATGCAAAAAGGTTGTTTACTATTTCAACCGATGACACACACTAAAAAAGAGGATGATATATGCGAAGTGTAGAGACAAAAGAGGTGTTCTCTCATCTACAGAGAATGAAAGAGATCATCGATTCAACAATGAACACGATTATCTCTCGACATGAAAAACACCCCGATTATCCATTTATTGATCTGAAAATTGATGCAATTTCGGGCATTGATCACTTTAATTTAGAAGGGATACGAGATAAGAACCATATCTATAGCTGGATTCAAGGACGTGGCTTAGAAGCTCTTGTAATGCATATTCGATGGTACAACCGGTTTTCAGGTTATCTTAATCCTTCTAGGAAGAAACTAGAGCATATCGCAGAAACGGTTGCTGCAGAGCTTATGAGTAAGGTAGAAGACCATAACGGACACGTTACCTTTCTCCTTTCAGATAAGCCACATGATGATACTAAATTTACTATGAGTGATCTTTTCTGTTCACGAGGATTATATGCCTATTACACCCTAAATGGACCACAAGAGAAGGCTATAAAGGCAAAACGATATCTAAAGGATGTTGTTCACTCAATTCTTAACGGAAATTTTTATAACGACCAAAATGGCTTTGATGATTCTCAGTATAAGAAGTATGAGGATGGAAGAAGGTCCTATGCAGCCTATATGCTCGCGTTAGGTTCTCTCTATTTATTGGCCCAATGGGAACACGATAAGGAAGTTCCTTCCCTAGCTGAAAAGTTGATAACTTATGTTCTCACCCATCATGTGAATAGGGGTGGAAAGTGGGAAGCATTGAAAGAGAATACGATTGTTGAATGGATCGATGAAAGGGGAGATCTTGCATACGAACAAGATAGGACCGTTTCCCTTGACCCAGGGCATGCTCTTGAATGGGTTGGTATCACCTCCCAGCTTCTTCTTGCTATCAAAAGATATTACAAAATAGAAAAGGCCTTTCATAGGTGGAGTTCTCAGGTAGTAGAGCAACTTCCATCACTGCTCGAGGTGAACTTCAATCACGGCTATAGAGCTCCCGGCGGTATTGTAAAGAGTGTCGATGGAATCAGTGGGAAGATCATTTCTGATTCTATGCCGTGGTGGTCTCTTCCAGAGGCTATGAGAGCAATAGTCCTGGTACAACAATTAGATCAAAGTAATGCTACCTTCACCACTTGGTATAAGATGTGCTTTGAAGCATTTAAAAAGTTCTATTACGATACCTCAGAGTTAGGGATTGCCATTCAGACAATTGACACAAACGGAAAAGCTATTGCGATAATTCCTGCAACACCAGATTTAGATCCCGGTTACCATACAGGTCTCTCCTTTCTCTCATGCTATGATACGTTAGCTCAAAAGAGTTCACTAATCTATAGTGGAAAAGAGCTTGAAGTTCCTGTAGCAGTTGGCTCTCCTCTTAGTGGTCATGCAGCAAGAAGTGGTCCCTCTGTTAAGATTCTAGATTCCTTGTCAGTTAGATTATGTTATCTGCGCGAACCATATGGGAAAGTGGTTCTCATAAACGCTGATGCTTTAGAGTTTTCTCAAGAGTGGATAGATTCAATTAGGCCGAAAATTTCTGAAATCTTGAGAATAGATCAATTAAATATCTTAATAAGCGCTACTCACACTCATACGGCACCTAGTGCAATTAGACTGGGAACATTAGAACCTAATGAGCAATTTCTACATCAACTTGAAACAACAATTCTAAGAGGATGTCACAACCTTGAGGTAAAACAGGAGAGTGTCTTCCTGGAGAATCACTCATTAGATTTACAAATAGGTATCAATAGGAGAGTTTTTGATTCAAAGAAAAAGATGTCTATCATGGCTCCAAATAAAGAGGGAAGTCGAGATGATCAAATCGGTGTAGTTGTCCTGCGAAATGAAAAGCAAGAAGTACAATCGATATGGGTAAACACCGCAGTTCACCCAACGACATTGAGCACCTCTATGGCTGTCGTCTCTTCTGATTATCCTGGACGAATTATCCGTTCGATAAAGAAGCAATTGGGGGAAGATGTTCTCGTTATTGCGTTCACCGGTGCCTGTGGGGATGTGAGACCCAACATCGTGACCGCGGACCAGAATAATTTCAGGGAGGGTGGTGAACAGAATATCGAGCAGATAGGAGAGAAGATTGCCCAAGAGATAGTACGTGTTCTACAAAACAGAAAAGTGGAAACACCCTCTAAAAGGAAGAGAGTTTCAATACGACTAGCCTCCAGAGAGATCTCTCTTCCTTATAAAAAAATTCCTACAAAAGAGGAGCTAAAAGCTCTTTTGTCTTCAAATGAAAGAAGGTTAGAAAAGGCTCAATTGCTTCAAGGGGAACTCGGAGAGTTTGAAAGGATGCATGATAACCCCCTTTACACCCTCCAGGCTGAACATAAGTGGGCTACAACACTATTAGAGAAGGAAGAGATCCCCTCGAGTGTTGGGGCAGATTTCTCCCTTCTTTGTATTAATCAGGACCTCTATCTTTTCACTATTCCCGGAGAACTGTTCTCTTCAGTTGGTAAGAGAATCAAAGGATTAGTTGATGATTCTCTTGTTATGATAGGTGGCTATACTGGAGGTTCACTGGGGTACCTTCCAAGTGAAAGTTCTCAGAAAGAAGGGGGGTATGAGGTGGTCGACGCCTACAAGTATTATGGGTTTCCCTCATCTTTTGCAAGACATCTGGAACGAACTATTATAGATACTATGAAGTCATTAATAAATGGAGTAGCATATGAATAATAACACCTATTTTTTATCGAGCCCTTCATGTTCAGCAAATGAACAAGCGGCCCCTTTTGATGTGTTTATTATAGCTACAGTTGATACTTTAGGTTTTCTATGTGATATTTCGATGTACGATTTATATCTCTCTTCTGAAGCTGCTATTACAGCTTTCAATGAGGGAATTCCAAAATTGAAAGAGCTTATCGGTGAGGATATTCCTCTTATAGTTCCTTATACAACACCTGTTATAAAATATGGACATCTAAACACCTTAGGAATCCCTCTACTTTTTCCAAAGACTGGACAGGTAGCACTCGATATGTCTCCTCTTAATTTAGATGAGATTATTAAGATCTTGGAAGTTCAGAAAAAGAAAAACACTTTTTCAAGTGAATTGTGCGAAAAGCAAAAAAAGTATCTGAATGAGATGCGTAAGGCCTTTCCTGGTCAACGAGTACATTGGGGGTGGCAGTGGGAAGGGCCATTAACTACGTTATGGGCCCTCTCTGGTATGGAGAGTATGTATGCAGTCTATGATGACCCCGAATTATTCAAAAGATGTATGCATGCAGTGACAGAAAGTATTGTGGAGTATACTAAGTTCTATTGTAAGGTTGATGGAACACGTGTTCTCGACCCCTTTCCAGACCATGGGCGCCTTTGTGATGATATCGCAGCGATGTATGCACCTTCAATGTGGCCTGAAATGATTCTTCCTTTCTGGAATCAGTTTTTCAGTGCTCCTATCCCAGAAAGAAAAGTCCACTGTGAAGATTTGAGACCTTCACACTTGAAGTATTTACATGATCTTGCATTGAAAGATTTTGACCCAGGAATTTCAGCAAGATTAAATCCTGAGATTCTTTCTCACCATAAGAAAATTCCTTTTTGTTGGAGATTGGGCAGTTTTCATTATTCAGATATGTCGTTGGATTTGGTATATGATTTCGTCTATTCAACAGCCTTATATGGGGCGAATTATATCTTTACTGTAATGGAACCTATCATGTGTACCAATGAAACCGTTGAGAAATTGAGACTATTGTATACGACTGGTCAGCAAGTGGCCACCTTACTGAAAAGAGGAGTGAAGCGAGAAACTTTATATGATAAGTTGCTCGGTGAATATCCTGATGGATTTTGGTCCTCATGGAAAGGGTATCGTCCAACGTAAATAGTCTGATGAAGATAACAGGAAATATGTAACTTGTAATTAAAAGAAAAATATCACAGGAACATGATATCCTCTTTTCACATGTTCTGGAACAATACATCTTAATGCAACAATTTATCTCCAGTATTCTCAGAATGCTTTTGGAGCTATTTCAATTTCTTGTTTCCAGTTTGGCAAAATAGAAATAATTTTTTCTTGGGCTGTTTGAAAATTTTCTATTTTCTTTCAATCGAAGGTTTATAAATTTTGATTCAGAAAATAGTAGACATATGGTCCTTTTAGATTTAAAATATCACTAAATGAAATATCAATAAGTGATATTTTAAAGGAGGATCGTATGAAACGAATTTTTCTAATACTCTTTTGCTTGATGTTGATTATCCCAACAGCATTATTCGCACAAGGGCAGAAGTCTGCATCGGAAGATGATGGAAAGACTGTGGTGACATTCAGGTCGTGGAGTCCTGTTGTTGCAACAACAGAAAAGATGATTGAAGCATTTGAAGCATCCCACCCAGATATTAAAATTGATGCTACTATTTTCAATTATCCGGAGTATATTGTTGATCTTCAAACACGAGCCCAATCCGACACGATGCCAGACATAATCGGATTAGAACCAGGTGCAATGACACAACAATACAAAAAATTTCTGTTACCGGTTCAGGACATGGTCGTAAAATATTGGGGTGAAGATTGGAAAGATATGTTCCACCCAATCGGGCTGGACCAAGCTAGGTTAGGAAATCCTGAAGGTGATGATAATTTCTATGGATTACCGGTTCTAGTTCAAACAATCAACATGTGGTACACCCTTCCCTTATTGGAAGATGCCGGGTTAGATGTTCCGACTACTTATGAAGATATGTTGGAATTACGTGATTATTTCGATGGAAAAGGTATTGCGCCAATGATGGTAGGGGCTTCAGATGGATGGTTAAGACGCGATATTTATATGCAGATCATTCATAATCTTGCTCCAGGACTAATTTATGAAGCAGAAGAAGGTGAGGCCAAATTTACAGATGAGCCATTCATTGAGGCTATGAATATATGGAAAAAACTTTTTGATGATAAGATTATTCAGGATGGAGCTCTTGGCCTGAGTGCGTATCCTGGATCACAGGAACTCATAGAAGCAGGTAAAGCTGCTACATTCCCGATGGGAGCCTGGTGGATGCAGATGGCAGGAAATCCCAATCCACCACCACTTTCAGAAGGTCTTCAGGGTTTTGCTCCGATGATCTTCCCCGATGTATCTGGGAACGGTCAACCTGATGACTTGCTTGGGGGAATTGATCTGATGCTAGGTATAACAAAATCTGCAGAAGGAAAAGAAGAAGCCGTTCAGGTTTTTGTTGACTTCATCGCTGGAGAATCTGCACAGGCCTTAGTTAATACTTTTAATGATATCCCTGCAGTAAAAGGACTAGAACCAGAGGATCAATATTTCAAATCAGAAAATCAAAGACAGGTTTGGAAAACGATGACAGAAGAATGGATGCCGAATGTCAAATATCCACGGCAATTAAGAAGCCCTGAAGTGATACAGGCTCTTGAAGATGCTTTAGCGGCAGTTGCTAGTGGGCAGCTTACTTCAGAAGAAGCTATGCAACGTGTTCAAGATGCATGGAAGCCATTATAGGATAAATCGTTTTAAAGTCGGGGGAGCGGGTATCGCTCCCCTGACAAAAAAATGATTCTTTAATATGGGTGTACAAGATTGAATGCTTTTAAGTGTAAGTAAGGAGATATTAGTTTGTTAAAATCAAATAGAAGCAATCAGCAAATTGGGTTACTCTTTATTGCTCCTGCGATGATTCTTTTCGTTATCTATGTTTTATATCCTATAGGTTATATTTTAGTGAACAGTTTGTTTGAATGGGATGGAGTCAACGAAAAAGTTTATGTTGGTTTCCAGAATTTCATTAGAATGTTTAAAGACGATGTTTTTCTAATTTCATTAAGAAATGTCGCCTATTGGATGCTGTTGACGATATTTCCTCAGATGATCTTAGGCTTCTTGTTTGCATTTATTTTGAATCACAGAATTCAAGGTAGAACCATATTTAGGGCAATTATCTATATGCCTGCAATCATCTCTCCAGTTGTTATTGGTATCGTATGGCAAAGAATATATAACCCATTTGGCGGGTTCCTTTCAGATTTAGGCTTGGAAACAGGGTTGACCTTTTTAAGTCAGCCTTATATCTCAGACCCTCAGATGGCTATTTTCTCTGTTATAGCGGTAAATGTTTGGCAATGGACTGGATGGTCGATGCTATTATACCTTGCGGGGATGCAATCGATTAATGAAGAAATATTTGAGTCAATACAAATTGAAGGTGTCTCAAAGTGGCAAGAAATCCGATATATTGTTTGGCCATTGCTCAAAGGGACTCATCTTACTTTGATTCTTCTTGGAGTTATTGGGGCTTTGCAGACTTTTGACCTCGTTTATGTATTAACGAACGGAGGTCCCAATAATTCAAGCCAAATGTTATCAACATATATATTCCTTAAGAGCTTTAGACTTCAAAGTATGGGGTATGGGTCTGCGATGTCAGTATTTACTCTTGTATTGGCACTTGGACTAAGTCTTTTCCAAATAAAAGTTCTCGGTGCAAAATTCCAGGTTGCAGAGTAGAGGGGAAAAATGAGATTCGATCAAAAACAAAAACATATAAAAGTTCTATTCTATGTATTAATTGTACTTGCAGTATTAATTTGGCTTGTGCCTATTGTAATGATGCTGAGTGTTTCCTTTATGCCCCCAGATTTGCGGTCCCCAGCTTTCGGAGGAATATTACTGCCTCGATACTCTTTATATAATTATAGTTTGATATTTGAAGAAGTCCCTATGCTCCGATATTTTTTCAATAGTTTGATCATTACTATACCTTCTGTTCTGATGGTTACCTTTTTCTCATCATTAGCAGCATATGCTTTTTCCCGTTTGAAATTTTTTGGGAAAGACCTCTGGTTAACTCTACTGCTTTTAACCCTAATGTTGCCAATTCCTACATTAGTAATTCCTCTTTTTCAAATTAGCAAGAATTTGAATTTATATAATACTTACTGGGGACTAATTTTCCCCTACGTGGCTTTGGGTATACCTTTTGCTGTAATTATTCTGAGAGGGTATTTTAATAATTTCCCAACAGCATTGGAAAACGCAGCTCAAATTGATGGGTGTAATTCCTGGCAAATATATTGGAAGATTATGATGCCTCTTAGTGGACCTTCACTCGCTGTCGTGATTATTTGGCAGGCAATGAAATCGTGGAATGAATTTCTTCTTGCATTAGTAACAATCGATAAGAATATTCTAAAACCATTACCTCTTGTACCATTAATTTATAGTGGACAATATATGTCCCGCCCGGGGGCGATGTTTGCAGTCCTTACCGTGATGAGTATTCCTGTTATAACCTTATATATTTTCATGCAAAGATTCTTTATGAGCGGAATGACAAGTGGAGCATTAAAGGAGTAAACATATGAGTTTGATGGGAATAGATGTGGGGACCAGTGGATGCAAGGTTTTAGTTATTTCAATGGAAGGGAAGATCCTATGTGAATCTCAAGCATCATATATCGTTCATTCAAAGGTTAAAGGTCAATATGAACTAGAATCCAATGGAAGTATGGGAAAAAGTTAAATCGTGTATTCGAAATTGCTCTGTGCAATGTATTGACGACCCTGTGGTAGCATTATCAGTATCAACTCAGGGAGAAGCAATAATTCCTATAGATTCAATGATGAACCCGTTAACCTTTGCTCCGATAAGTGCAGACTTAAGAGGATTAGAATATGTTGATGAGTTGAAAGGTTTGTACGGGGAAGAAAGAATATATTCGTTGACAGGTCAGAATTTGGATGCAATTCATTCAATTTTTAAAATCAAGTGGTGGGCACATAATACCAAAAATATCTTTGAAAAATGTTGGAAATTTTGTTGCTTTGATTCATTTATAAATATATGTATGGGATTGCCCCCAGTTACAGATCGGTCAATGGCTGCTAGAATGATGCTTTTTGATATCACAAATAATTGGTGGTCTCCTGAATTGCTAGGATTTGCTGGTATTGATTCAAGTAACCTTCCAGAGATTGTTGATTCTGGACAAGTTATAGGTGTCCTTTCCCAAAAAACTTGTAAAGATCTCGGATTTGTCTCATCTGTTTCAGTCATATCAGGAGGGCATGATCAACCTTGTGCTGCTTTCGGGAATGGTCTGATTGATTCTGGAATAAATTATTCGATTGGGACGACTGAATGTATTTCAATAATTAGAAAGGCTGAAGATGTTGAACTACTGAAGAATACAAATCCTACTTATCCTCATGTCATTGAAGGTTCTTTAGTTACACTTATTGGAAGCCAAACCGGGACAAGGTTTTTTGGATGGTTCCAAGACCTTTTACGGAGTCAGCATATTTCTGCCATTCCTTTTGATTCCGCACGATTTTTCGACTTGATCCGAACTGTACCCGAAATGTTAGAAACAACCGTGACCTTGTTACCTCATTTATCAGGAGGCAGTACTCTTTACTCAAATTCAAACGCTAAAGCTCATTTATTGAATTTTTCTCAAGAAACAAGTGCAATGGAATTTTTTAAAGCATTTCTGGAAGGTATTACTATCGAGCAGTTCTTGGGATATCAGAAATTCATCACAACTAATGAGTTAGAGTCAATGAAATCATCAATAGTAGCTACAGGAGGAGGTGTGAGATTCCCGAATTGGATTGAAATAAAGGCAAGTATTTTTAAAACACCGTTCCAGCTAATGGAATCTAATGAGGCCGGATGTATTGGTGCAGCAATGCTAGCTGGAATCGGAGTTCAGGCGTTTTCTTCTCCAATTCAGGCTGTAGAACAATGTGTTCATAAATTAAATATCATAAATCCTGATTCGAAAATGGCTGAATATTATTCTAATAAAGTGAAACAATTTGATATGTTATATCATTTGCTAAATAAATAACCTTAGGAGAGAATATGAAAAAAGATGAATCTAGAGTGGACTTTTCTATGAAGACACATGTTTTACGTATTGCAAAAGATTTAATGAGTTTAGGAATAAATCCTTTAACTCAAGGTAATATTAGTGCCAGAGATCGAAAAACTAATTTGGTAGTATTAACGCCCCACGATTTTTCATATGTGGAAATGACTGAAGATGATCTAGTTGTAGTAGATTTGGATGGGAACCTTATAGAAGGTCATCGCCAACCTTCAGCAGAAACAGCTGTTCATTGTGAAGTTTATAAGGAACGTCCATACATAAATGGTGTCATTCACTCTGAACCAATATATGCAAATGCTTTTGGAATTATACATAAAGAAATTGAA
>CAXXPC010000012.1:0-59991 GCA_963678025.2 Bacteroidales bacterium | reverse complement strand
TCCTTTTTACTACCGGTTAGCAAGGTTGGCACTCTAAGATCTGAAATTGGTTTATGGAAAAAGGCATTGCCTGTTTTTGCAAATTTTAGGTTCATTGAGGTGTCAGAATCAACCACTTTTTTCCACCCAAATCCATGACAATAAAACCAGAACAGTTTTGCCATCAGCTTTTTTTTGTCACGTTTGCGGTCATCTTGTAATGAATTTATGTATGAAGCTAAAGGAACCTCGCCCTCCAAACTGTCTGCTACTAAAAATTTTATTCTCTCAGGATGTTCAAGAGCTAAATTAATACCAACCAATGCTCCACCACTTGTACCTACAACTATTATTTTACTTAGTTTTAAGTGCTCGATCAAAGCATATGTTACTTGAGAGTTGAAATACCAGAAATCGGTTTCAAATTGTTCAACTCTTTCAGAACTTCCGTGTCCGGGGAAATCAATAAATATTACCTGAAATTTATTTCTGTAGCTTTTTAATACCGGTTTAAACATTTTGGAGGAAGCCGTATTTCCATGTAAAAGCAATAATGGTTGTCCTTTTCCAAATCTTTTGTAATAAACTTTTTTCCCTTCGAATTTAAAATATGCCATGTTAGTCTATAATTAAACCATCTTTCTGCCTATGTAAAACGCATAGCCATAATAAGCCTTATATTTATTGTACAATATTGCTTCATATTGCTGATATTTTATAAATTCTTCTGCCGTTTTGTTGCCTTTGTATTTTTCCAGGAAGGATTCTATACGAATGGTTTGCCAACGATAATAGTCTGTCCAAATAGATTCGGGCAAGACATAGGTAGCAACGGGAGATACCCTGCTTTTTGCATTTGAGCAACCTTGTTCGGAATTGTATCTATTTCAGGATAGGCTTTTTGCCAAAATTGCTCAATTTCAGTAGGTCGCTTTTCGGTGAACCAAGTATTATCTGTAACTGCTATGAAACCACCTGGTTTTAAATATCTTCGCCACTCTTTCAGACCACGATCAAAGCTGATGTGATAAATTGCACCTTCCGACCAAATTAGGTCTAATTCTTTATCTTTAAACGGAAGATTTTCCATATTCCCCACAATACCTTTAACTCTATTTTGAAGGTTTTTGTTTTGGGCATTTTGATTGAATTGATTTATAAAATCAAGGCAAGTGTCCACCCCAATAATTTCGCAGTTTGTATTTTTACCTAATACCATGGTCTGACCACCAGTTCCACAACCGATATCGGCAATTTTGCACTTTTCGGAAAGACCGTCTATAAATTTAAGTGCTTTCAGCGTTTCTTCACTACTTCCGGGACCTTGTCGTTCTGTATTTGAAAAAAAATCATGAATAATATTCAAGTCAAATTCGTGAATTGTTTGTTTTTCGGTACTCATTGGTATGTAAACTTTTAAAATAGTTATACTAATTATTCTTCTCTATAATGTTTTTTATTGCTTGCTTTAGAGCTTTATTAAATTCATCGGGGCGATTTAGCATAAGAAAGTGGTCAGCATTTTTAATCTCGATAGCATCGTATGAATGCATGTGCCTTCTGTTTGCCTCATAGTCAACAGGCCACATATCTCCTTTTACTGCAATAATAGGTACATGAATTTCGTCAAATATTATGGCAGCTTCTCCTGTTATGCTTTGCTCTAAATATTCTTCCATTGAGCTAAGAGCAATTGATTGTGGGGCTGCTGACATATCTGCAATAATCCAATTACTTAGCAGGGTGTCTTTAGCTGGGAGAAGCATTTGTTGAACAAATTGTCTCGTTCCGGATTGAAAGTTTTCCTGAAATGGCTCCATCATACCATTAAACTCTTCACGACTTAATTGGTATTCAATGTTTTCATAGGTATCAATCCCAATAAGCCCTTTTATTCTGTAAGGCATTAACCGTGCTGCTTCGGCAATAATAGCTCCCCCAAATGAGTGGCCTATTAGAATAACATTCTGGCTTTTAGTAGCCTCAACCACCGCTTGAACATCTTCTCCGAATGCTTTCATGGTATATTTTTCACGGGTCATTCCTGAGTGCCCATGACCGGCAAGGTCTATCAAAATGATTTTATAGTTTTTGGAGAAATAGGAGACTTGTTTTTGCCAATATCTGGAATCGCAACTCCAGCCATGCACAAACACAAGAGTTGGCTCTCCTACACCAAAAATTTTATAAGAAATTTGAGTTCCATCTTTCGATGTAACCATTTGGGGGTAATTGGGTTGGGATTTTAGCGTATTTGTCAGGAATATTAATCCTATAACAATTAAAAACCATCCTATATCAGTAGTTAACTTTTGTTTACTATTGTAATTTTTCATTGTAAGTATTAATTTGATTTTCTAAATGAATTTCTTTTTGATAATTGTTGTTTTATACTTGGTATTGAGTACTTCGTGCGTACAAATATCAAATATCTTTTTATCGAGAAACTTCTCAACAAATGGTAATCCGGGCGCATAATGAAATGTGCCTCCTAATTTTAAGGAATGAAGGATTTGCATGTATGTTTGAGCAAATGCAACATAATTTCCGTCTGAGCGGAGATGATGGTGGTTGAAATGATTAGAAAAGCTGAGATTACTTATAATCGTTCCCCATTTCTCATATCCGTAATGATAATCGAACCAATCGGAATCATTACAAAATTCTGTGCTGGTTATACTCCTGTCAAAGCCAAAAGCTTCAATTCCGGATTTTCTTAAAAATTTAACCAATTCACCATTTTTACCACAACCGATATCAAGGACTGGCTCTTCGATGCTATCCTGGTCTATGTGTAATAAATCCAATTGAAGAAGTGCATTGTACTCTTTACAAACCACATCCTGAAGTATTTCGTTTTTATCAGCATATAATTTCAGGGCAAATGGGTTCGTTTCCGCCAGCCATCTTCTTAGGTTATTGTAATGATTTTCTTCATACATCGATAAACCATCATGGTCTTTAAGATGTTGAAACAGATTAGTATAAATAGCTTTTAACTTTTCTTTATCACCATTACTGAAGTAGTAATACTGGTTCAACTTATAAAACGCTTCCAACGATATAGAAGTAGCCATATTTATTAAAGCATTTTCTTCACTTTTGGTTATAACCTTTAAATTCTGCATTATGGAATCAGGTATGGCCATAAAACGAAATAATCCGTCTTGTTGGACAAATAGGTTTTTACCAGCGTTAAGTTCTATTTGTTGGTTAATATGTTGTTTGAATTGTTGCATTACTATTTCTTTTGTTCAAGTGATATGAGATTTGAAGACTATTCTCTCCAATGCTCCGGTTTGTTTAGCTCATTGGCGCATACTACCTTCCCTTTTACTATATCCTTATCGGTGGAACTCAACGATTGAACCATCCATGCATCTGCAAATTCTTCGGGAATAGAAAAAAGGTGCCTGGTAACCTAGTTTGGCTGCATCGAGAACAAATCCATACCTGTCGTAATAACCAATATGGCCAAGTACGAAGACCAAAGACGATCCTGTTTTTTTTAGTTTTTCAAGCCCTGAATTAATAAGCATCCTGCCGATTCCTCGTTTTTGATATTCAGGAATTACTGCTAATGGTGCTAGAATGTGCATTAGTGGCTGATTGTCCGATATCTTGTTTATATAAACCCTTGTAAAGAGGATGTGTCCAATAGCCCTTTCATTATGAAATGCCAGTAGCGACAATACTGGTTTAGCTGTTGAATCGCCTAATAGCGCTTCAGTTAACCGGGCTTCTTTGTCGTGTCCAAATGCCTGCTTTTCAATCTCGAAAATGACAGCCAGGTCGTTGTTTGCTGTTTCTTTTATGATGATATTTTCTGTTTCCATAGAGTTATTTATTCGATTTTTTTAATTAATAATTTTGTCTCTGTTACGGAGATGCAGTTTTATGAATTCAACAATCTCGTTTATGGCTTCTGTAGCTTCAGGGAAGAACGGGGCCATCATTGGATAACAATGTACCATGCCTTGTCCTTCTCTGAAAAACACATCAACACCTGCCTGTTTCGCTTGAGCAACTTAAATCATTCCATGGCGAAACGGCAACAGCAGATGACGGCAACGGAATATTCTTATCGCGGAGGAGTAAAAGTAATGCCAAACAAAGTCCGCCACCCGCCGATTCACCCATTACCACGATATCTCTGGGCTGGTACTCTTTTTCAAGTACAGCATTGTATATGTTTAACGAATCATCCAGAGCAGCCGGAAACGGATTTTCAGGCGCCAGTCCGTATTCATATAGCAAAGCCGTAGTACCTGCATTAAGTGCTATTTTGGAGACTAGGATGCGATGGTCGTTGCACGAACCGGAAACATAGCCACCACCATGCACATAGAAAATAAGCTTATTCTCAGGTGCATTTTCCGGTATGATCCACTCGGATATGATAGTGTGAATAACTTCCTTTTTTATACTGACGCCATCAGGAAGTTTTCCAAAATGTTCGGCTCCTTTTTCGCATGCAGCCCGAAACTTCAATACTGCTTCGATGTTTTTCTCCTGTATCTCTTTTTTTAGTCTTCCGTTGAACAAATGCCGATTTCGCATTAGCCCAATGAATATTTTCGCTCTGAAACTTGTCATGATTCTGTATCCTTAAATTACTGGGTACAAAAATCAATCAAAAGGCAGAGATAAAAATTCACCTATGTTAACTTCTTCGATTTGCGTGTAGGTTATTTCTTATTCTACTCATCGATTGTGGCGCAATACCCAAAAATGAAGCCAAATGTTTAAGTGGTATTTTTTGCATAAAATCGGCAGGGAATCGTTGAAGTAACTTATCGTAATACTGTTCAGCGGTTAAAATTTTAGACTCCAACAAATGATTTTCAAGAAATTCCTGAATTTCGTTCATTAGTTTTCGCATAAAAGTATTCCAGGATGCTATTTGTTCCAGTCTTTTGTATTGGTCATATGATATTCTCCAAACAACAGTTTCTTCAAGTGCCTGGATACCTTCACGCGCAGGTGTTTGATTGCGGAAACTTATTTTAGACGTAAAACAATAAGGAGCTTTACAAAATGTCTTTGTTATATCTTCTCCGTCAATATTACAGCAAAAACGGACTAATCCTTTATTGAAAAAATAAAAATACCTGCAAACGGAACCTTCTTCTAGTAGAATTTCATTCTTTTTGTAAAAGTGTAGTTCGAACTCGGACCTTATCTGGTTCCACTCATTTTCAGGTAAAGTAATATATGTATTTAGGAAGTCTTTGAAATCTTCAATTGAATAATTTTCGATCATGATGTTTAAATTATTACGGATTGATATAAAAGTCTATGGCTCTCATAATCAAAACGAAAATATATGAAAATAAATTGTACAACAATAACTCCGACAAGCCTTTGTCTGAGTTGCAAAAGGTATAATCAACGTCAAGAGAAACGATGATTATTTACTTTACCAGTTCCGAATTAATTTTAAACATCCAAAAATTTTAGTGATGCAAAAATACACCCTATTTTATTTTTATCAAACTATATTTTCAGTTTTTGCATCCTAATCAACGAGCAAATGCCTGAATCTCATCAACAGTGTTTGCTTATAGGCTTTCTGTAAGCATCCGATAAAATGCATATTGTGATTAGAGTTGAGCCACATTATTTTTGTCATAAAATATTTGGCCATGACAGTAGAAGAATTTGACCTATTGGAACAGGACCTCGTTAATTCAGGCTTAGACAACAAGAGTTATCTCACATCAAAAGGGATAAAACCCAATCAATATTATTATTGGAAGCGCAAATCCAGAGAGTCCAAAGAGATCCATTCACAAACAGGCGCTCATTTCCTTCCGATTGATGTCTGCTCCGGTGGATTTGTCAAGCCGTCAAAACGTGGAAAAGGCACAAAACAGCTCCCAGCATATCAGGGAGAGATAGAAATAGAACTTCGCACACTCTCCGGAGCGGAGTTCCGCATCCGTGGGATGATGGATTCGGTGATGATAAGTACTATCATAGCTTCAACAGGAAGCAGACGCGATGTTTAGTCTCAATGACAGTATGCGCTATTTGCTCTACAGTGAGCCTACCGATATGAGAAAGAGCTATCACACCCTCAGCGGTCTTGTGACAAACAATCTGGGGATCAATGTACGGGATGGAGATGTCTTCATCTTCGTGAACAAGGCACGCAACCGCATTAAACTTCTTCATATGTAGCCGGGAGGACTTGTCATCTATTCAAAACTGCTTGAAGAGGGTCGTTTCCGTCTGCCGGAACATGATCACGGGGAAAGATCAGTCAAAATGAACTGGTTGGATCTGGTAATGATGGTCGAGGGAGTTCTGAATGATCCGGCAACAAGATTAAGGAGATTAAAAAGAGTGAATTTTTAGCATATAATGTTGGTTATTATGCAAGGATATATCCTTAGAAAACCTGCATTACTCTTTAAAAATGCAGTTTAATTTAAACTAACAAACAATAAATGTTGGTCCAATATATTGAGGGTAGAATACAATGCTGCATGATGCTGTTGTGAGGGGCTGCTGCTAAGTGGCTCCTCTCTTTTTTTAGTTTCTTTTCAACATTTCGTTTAACTTTATCGGCAAATTTAAACATGATGAAACTTCTAGAAATTCTTGAAACAGCACTGAGAAAAGAACCTAGTTATATTGAGGAGAATGGCGAACTAAAAAAGTGGGTAATACTTGATAAGGCCCGTAACTTTGATGAGAGATTAGTTGAGTTACTTCTTGATGATGAGGATTTAAAGCGAGTGTTTTTTAAAGAAATCAAAGGTGTTCTAATTTTCAATCTGAATGTTTTTACTCATTTCCTAGAACAAAAAAACTTCTTCAACGATAGTTACACAATTTATAAAAACAAGGTGGGACTTAATTTTGGAGGGAAATTTATAAAGCAGAGAAATGAAGTTTCATTGGTTTGGCCTTATAAGGATTGTGTATTGGAGGGAGAACAAAGCCATGAAGAAGATAAAAGAGATGAGATATTTTTTAATGAAATATTGGCACAAGATGAGATAACGCAACTATTAGAACCAAAAGTATTAACTAATGTAAAAAGAATTACAGCTGCGGGTGAGATACCGATTTGCGACTTTAATCGGGATAAAAATGGCTTTATAAAGGATAATCTTATTTTGCGGGGTAATAACCTTTTAGGATTATATTCAATTAAAAGAGAATTTGCAGGCAGAGTTAAATTAATATATATAGATCCTCCTTATAATACAGGAAGCGATGAATTTAAATATAACGACAAGTTTAATCACTCTTCTTGGTTAACTTTCATGAAAAATAGGCTTCAAGTAGCGTGGGAGTTGCTTCATCCAACAGGAGCTATCTTTATCCAAATTGATGATAGGGAGATGGCTTACTTAAAAATATTGTGTGACGAGATATTTGGTAGGGATAATTTTAAGGAGTGTATATCTGTTAAAAACGGGTCTGAAAGCGGAGTGAATGCTATTAATGTTTTAAGGGGAGAGCAATTATTTAAAGTTAAAGAGCACATTCTTTATTACTCAAAAAACGCCAATGTGCATAGATTTAAACCTATGTATGCAAAAGCAATGTTCTTTAATGAAAGTTATAGATTAGAAGTTAAGAAAAAAGGAGATATCTACTCAGTAAGAGATGTTTATAAAGATATTTTACAACAATTATATAATCAAGAAACCTTGCGAGGTTTAACTAAAATTCAAAAAGATGTTTTTTATGCAACATTTGAAGACTATTGTCTTGAAAACAACGATTTCATGTATGCTCTAAAAACAGATATCCAAAAATCAGGAAATCAATTCAAAACATTTGCAAAAAGCAACAAAGAAAAAGGAATTGTTGAGGAATATAGTACATCAGATGGAAGAATAAGTCTTGTTTATAAAGGAGGAATGTTGACTTCTTTAAAAGAAAGAATTGTCTCACATAATGGTGAAAAACACTATGGCACATTGGTTAGTGATTTTTGGTGGGATATTGGAGCAACACCATCGTCAGAGGGAAATGTAAGTTTCAAAGCGGGGAAAAAACCGGAATATTTACTAAAAAGGATAATAGAATTAATAACAGAGGAGGGAGATATCGTATGTGATTTTTATTTAGGTAGTGGTACAACATCCGCAGTTGCGCATAAACTGAAAAGGCAATATATTGGAATTGAGCAATTGGAATATGGTGAAAATGATAGTGTTACTAGATTGAAAAATGTAATCAATGGAGACAGGACAGGTGTTTCGAAAACAGTAAATTGGAATGGAGGGGGAGAGTTTGTTTATCTAGAATTAAAAAAACACAACCAATTATTCATTGAACAAATTGAAGAAGCCAAAGACACCAAAAAACTTCTTCAGATATGGGAGTCCATGAAACAGAAATCCTTTTTAAATTATAATATTGATATAAAGAGGCAAGACGAACAAATTGAGGATTTTAAGTCATTGAATTTGAATGAGCAAAAACAACTTTTATGTGAGTTACTTGACAAGAATCAGTTGTATGTAAATATTTCTTCATTGGAGGATAAGGATTTAAAATGCACAGACCAAGAAAAGAAAATTACAAGAGAGTTTTACAAACTAAAATAATAGCAAATGGCATATTTACACCAAATATTTGATAATCCATTTGCAAGAAGGGCATTAGAGCGAGTAGTTTTGCCAAATTGGATTGAAGATAATTTAAAGCACGAGATTAGACCTTATCAAGTAGAGGCATTCAAGCGACATTTATATTTAGAGCAAGAGGAGTTTGATGGTAAGCCTAGAAAGCCACTTCATCTTCTATATAATATGGCAACAGGAAGTGGTAAAACACTTATTATGGGAGGCCTAATTTTACATCTTTATGAGAAAGGTTATAGAAATTTTTTGTTTTTTGTTAACAGCAACAACATTATTCAAAAGACAAAAGAGAATTTCCTAAACCCAAAGGCCTCCAAGTATTTGTTCAAAGAAAGGGTTGTTGTTAATGGAAAAGATGTCCAAATAAAGGAAGTTGATAACTTTGATGAAGCAGATGGAAATAACATAAATATTAAGTTTGTCTCAATTCAAATGCTAACCTCCGGGTTATTGTTAAATATAGTCGAGAATGGATTAAGCTTTGAAGATTTTGAGGGCCGGAAATTGGTGTTGATAGGAGATGAAGCACATCACAATAACGCTGAGGTTTGGGGCGATTTAATACTCAAAATACATAGACAAAACATTGATAACATATTATTGGAGTTTACAGCAACGCTTGATTATGATAGTCAAGAAATTGTTGAAAAATACCAAGACAAAGTAATTTACAAATATGACCTTTCACAATTTAGGCATGATAAATATTCAAAGGAAATTAATCTTATACGCTCTTTGTATGATGAGAAAAACAGAGTTATTCAAGCCTTAATTTTAAATCTATATAGGCAGGAGTTAGCAACATCTCTTGACATCAATTTAAAGCCTGTAATATTGTTTAAGGCAAAGAGGTACATAACTGAATCACAAAAAAACAAAGAGAATTTTCATAAGCTAATTGAGGATTTAACGCCACATATGATTGAGGAAATTAAAAGAACTTCCTCAATACCTGTGGTAGAAAATGCCTTTGGTTTTTTTGAAAAAAGGGGGCTAACTCTATCCGATGTATCTGATCGTATAAAATCTAATTTTAGGCCGGAGTATTGTTTAAGTGCAAATAATGATGCAGAAGCTGAGAAAAACCAAATACTTCTCAACACTTTGGAGGATGCAAATAATCCAATTAGGGCTGTCTTTGCAGTACAAAAATTAAATGAAGGCTGGGATGTTTTAAATTTGTTTGATATTGTTCGATTATATGAGAATAGAGATGGTAGAAATAACAGGCCGGGTAAAACAACTATCTCTGAGGCTCAATTGATAGGTCGGGGTGCGAGATATTTTCCATTTAAGTTAAATTCGGCTCAAGACCCTTACACTAGAAAGTTTGATGATGATGAGAAAAATGATTTGAAAATTTTAGAGGAATTATTTTATCATACCAAAGAAGATAGCCGATATATAACTGAGTTAAAAATTGCTCTCAGAGAATCTGGTGCTTATGATGATAAGGATAGGCTAGTTAAGAGGGATCTAACATTGAAACCAAAGTTTCTAAGGACAGATTTATACAGGTATGGCAAAGTGTTCTTGAATGAAAAGCGTCAAAAGAGTTATGAGGCAATAAAATCTCTTAAAGATTTAGGTGTTTCAAAAACGAATTTTCGTCACAAATTGTCTTCGGGCATTGGCAAAATGTCAATTGTTTTTGAGACAGGAGAGATAAAAGAAGACGATAGTATTACTCTAAAAACAAATGATATTGCCTTAAATAAGTTTCCAAGACATGTTGTGAGATATTCATTAACTAAATATCCTTTCTTTAGTTTTAACAATTTAACAGATTATTTCCCATATTTAACCTCAATGTCAGAGTTTATAACAAGTAAGGATTTTTTAGGTACTATGGTTATAACATTTAAGGGTCCAGAAAGCAGATTAGAGAATATCTCAAACGAAGATTACTTAGATGCAATGGGAGGCTTACTGCAAGAAATTGAGCAGAGTATTAAAGCCAATTCAACACAATATGAGGGTTCGGAGTTCTTTTATAAGTCTATTAAAGATGTGTTCAAGAATAAGCCAATTATGGTTGAAAAGGATAGCGAAAGAGCAAGAGGTCAAGAGGAGTTAGTTGAGAAAGTGGATTGGTATGCATACAATGCCAATTATGGCACTAAAGAGGAAAAATTATTTGTGGAACTTTTTGATAGAACTTATGATGAGTTAAAAAGCAAGTACGAAGAAATTTACCTTATTAGAAATGAACGAGAAGTAAAGATATACAATAAGGAGGGACAGGCATTTGAACCGGACTTTTTACTTTTCTGCCAACAGAAAGCAGGAGAAAACCAAACATACCAAGTTTTCATTGAGCCTAAAGGTGCAGTTTGGGCTGCCCAAGATAATTGGAAAGAGGTTTTCTTAGCAGAGTTAAGAGAGAATCAGAAAACATTTACAATTAGCAATGAGGCTTATTTAATTACGGCTGTTCCATTCTATAATTATGATGATGAAAATGCATTTAAAACCTCTTTGAGAGAGGTTTTATTATAGCAGTTTTTTCAGCTTTATTGTAAGCTTTAATGTACTCCATTACTTTCCTGTTTGCTTCATCAATTTTCTCAGTATCAAAATCAATGTAAATTGAGGTAATCTTTGAGCCTATTTCATGACCAAGCGCAGCGCCAATTGTCTCCTTTGGTATATCCAATGAGGCGGCAATTGTGGCCCATGTATGCCGGGCATAGTATGTTGTAAGGTTCGGGAACAGAGGAAAGCGGGTTTTTTTGCCATGGTTTTTGCCGGTTGTTTGTATATCTACAGGCCCAATCTCTTGCAAGTTCTCATTTAGCCGGTGGACAAAATCCCGGTAATTAGTGTAATTTTCAACGAAGTACAATAGGTAATCCTTGCCTCTATACTTGTCAATAATAGCCATTGCCTCCGGCAGCACCTCAATATCGTATAATTTGCCCGTTTTGGCCCGGCGATATTTTATACGGCCGTTTTTAACTTCTTTCAAATACAACAGGTCTTTTATATTGATGCCAATGAGGTAAAAAATTAGCATAAACAGATCTCTATACTTTTCTTGATGAGGTTCACATTGAAAATCTCTAAGTAATATTAATTCATCAATGGTTAGTGCGCGTTTTTGGGTTTGTTCTTGTTTTATGCGAAACTTCCGGAACGGGTACAGGTTTTGAGATACGAACCCATCGCTGATTGCATCGTTAAAAATGGCTCTGAGGTTGCGCAAATGTATTGAGCGGGTATTTGTCTTTAAATGGCCGGACATAAAATGTTCAAAGGCTTTTAGCCATGCTTTATCTACATCGGAGAACAGGAGAGGTTGTTGCCTGTTAAACTCATTTATCTTATTGAGCGTACCTTGGTAAACAGACCGGGTGCTTGGATTAGATTTAAAGTGCATAAATTTATCAAAATGCTCCTGTACTGAGTACTCTGAGCCTGCTTCTTCCTCTGGGTTGTTCTCTTTGTTTAAAACCTCTCTTTGTGGTTAACAGCAATTTTGAGTGGGTAGGTGCCATCTTTTTTGTTTTTACGGGTATCAAGATATAGTTTTAAAGCTGCCATTGTCTATAGTTATAAAATAAATTGCATGGAATTTGCACGGATTTCAGTGCATAAGAGGTTAAAATTGTGCAAAATTCATCAATCTTACGAGGGATTTCATCTAGGTTTCAAAGAAAAATGGCTTGATAATCTAGTGCAAATTGCAGATTATCAAGCCATTTAATGTTGTCGGGGTACCAGGACTCGAACCTGGGACCCCCTGCTCCCAAAGCAGGTGCGCTAGCCAACTGCGCCACACCCCGATAAAATTTAAGAACGACCCTTCTTACAAAGGGAGTGCAAAGGTATAAATGTTTTTGATAAAAAAAAATTATTATTATTTTTTCAGGGCTGCTTTGGAAAATAGGTAGTCCGGAATAGTAATATTGAACTGTATGTATGTTATTTTGAATTCCGTCCCTCCACTATTTTGTTTTAGCATGTCTTTATAGAATACAGTTTTCGGGAACCATCTTCCGTCTGTTTTTTCTACATCGCGCATTTCGGACTGCTTCAATAGTTTGCCGCTCTTTGCATATAGCTCTTCTTTAAGAGGAATATATCTTTCTGTATCAATCCATAGTTTTCGGGATTCATAGGCGAGTCCTTCTTCTTTTGCCGTCAGTTCCAGTATCCATGTTTTCCGACCGTTTATAATCTCTTCTCCAATAATAGTAGGAATATAGATGTCTGTAAGTTTACGGTCTTCCATCATATCTTCATATGAGAGGTCGGAGCCCATGACAGATTGGCGCAACATATGACCTGATATTCGTATTGTGCGGTCGGTTGCAGGAGAGTATATCCACAATTGATCTGCGAGCTTCAACATCTTTGTTCCCTCTTCACGGGGAGGGGAGAGGTATTCGGTGAATGTTTTTTGACTACCCACAACGTAAGATTTGGATTTGACGGTACGGCTGTTACGTTTGCCATGTATCGTCATTGTGGATTCAAAGATTCGGCTGTCGGACGACATGTTGCGGTCTACTCTATCCAGTATTTTGGATGCTTTCTCCTGTGAATAGCCGATTATTGAAAAGAGAACTAATATTGATGTAATAAGAGATTTCATTTTATATTCTTGTATGATTTATGTCTATGATTATGATTTATGTTTCCTGCTTTGATTTAAGCTTCCAGTTCTTTAAAGAGTTGGGCTGTTTTTCTTTTGTAAATACCTACTCCGGAAAGCATTGCCCCTACTAATGTGGCTACAAGCCCGGGAATGAAGCCGATATAGTAGTCAACAGACGTGATCCGGGTTTTAATTTCCGACGGGAACATAAGGGCAGAGCCCTCCATCATTCCGCTGATGTCAATTCCGTTTTCCTGTATTATGGCTGCTACAGCCAGTCCTATGGTTGTTCCTATGATTGATCCTGCAATTCCCACAAAAATTGATTCGTAAATGAGTGTGCGATAGAGATGTCCTTTTTCTTCTCCCATTGCCAGGCGAATCCCGAATTCTCCATAACGCCTGAGACCGCCAAGCAGTCCGGCATTCCACAGCACCAGAGCCATTGCAAATACGAAAACTGATATTATGTAGATGCTCCATACATCCAACAGCTCTACTAGTTGTCCCATATTGCCCTGTTGTGTGAGTGTCCTGAGTACGGGGGCAAACTCGTCGTCGCTTTCTTCATGGTGTTTGTTGAAATCGGCTGCTATACGCAGAGCTTTGTCGTTGTTGTAATATCCGGCTTTGAAGATCCCTAAAATCTCTCCGGCAGAGTCGTACATATCCATTGCCACTCGGGCATCTTCTATGTCTACAATTATAGCTCCTCTGTCCATTGCTTCTATTCCGAAAGAGAGAGTGCCTGCCACTGTGAAGTTGTACATAGACATACTTCCGTACATGGTGGAGCCTATTAGTGTAACCTGTTCTCCGGGGGAGACACCCAGTTTTTGTGCGAATTCTTCTGCCAAAAGCGCTTCTCCCGGGTTTTCTATTATTCTGCCTTGCACAATGGAGTTTCCTATGTTGAGCCTTTGAGACTCTTCGCTTTGGGGCGACAGCATATCCACTGCCATCCCGGTTGCGGGACCTTGTGACCTTGTCTCTCCATCTTCTCCGGGTACATCGACAAGACCACCGAACAATATACGCGGGGCCCAGTCTACTTCCGGATAATCTTCGGAGAGTTGTTCAATAAGATCTGTTGCTCCGATAATTGCCAGGTCGTTGGGTCTTTGTCCTGAATTCCTGGCATAGCCCTTTGTCATGACTTTCAGGTGGCCGTGGGTGAAGCGGGCATTCATCTCTATAGTATCTCCCATAAATCCTGTTATGTAGGCGTTTAGGAAGACTGTGAGCATAACACCAATTGTCACTACTATTACGGGCAGACGGCTTCGACTCTTGTCGTAGAAGAGTCCTCTGAGTAAAAAACGGATCATTGTATTTTCCCCCTTAATGCTTCTGTTGGATTCATTTTGGCTATTTTGCGTGATGGCCAGTAACTTACTATTGTGGTTGTTAGTACTATTATAAGTACTGTGCCGATTATCAGTTCTGTGGTGTACACAGGGTAGAGTGTCTGTGCCATTGCCATTCCATAGTCGCTTGCCTCAACAGGAATAGTCCATCCGCTTTTTGCCTGCCAAGCGAGGAAAGGAATTCCATATAACGCTGCAACTATTGCTGCAAGAATGGAGTGCATGGCTCCTTCAACAGTAAAGAGTGCCACAACCTCTCTCTTTGTGTAACCTAGTGCTACATAGGTGCCTATCTCTTTCTGCCTCCGGAATATAGAGAGAACTTGTGTGTCAAAGATTGTAAGCATTGCAAGCAAAAGAAGTATTAAATAGAAGATTGACTGACCAGCGGTTTTTGTCTGAATTAGTTTGTCCACAGAGGCGGTGAGCTCCGATTTTGTCTTGAGCACCCATTCTTCCGGGGTAGCCTTTTTTTTGTCACGGAAGGTCAGGAGTGTGGCTTCTCCCTCCAGACCGGTCATTTCACGGAGTTTTTCCAGTGGAACATATATCTGGCCGTTCTCAACAGCAGGAACATTACTGGTGAAGATTTCGGTAATTTCTATTTCTGTTGCATCAAAGGTTCCGTTGGCATCTCTCCAGCGTATAGTCATATGCTCTCCTAGGGAGAGGTTGAGACTTTCAGCCATTGCTCTGCCTATGAACGAGGGGAGAGCTGTAGTTGAGGTGTCTAGTTTTTCGGTTGGCAGGTAAAGGATTGTTTGTGATGGATTGATCCCTTTTATGATTGCAGATTGCATCCTCCCCTGAGGGTATATTGTTCCTTGAATTATCAACATGGGCTCCATATCTCCGCTCTTGATTTCATTCTCAAATTGAGGAGGTATAAGAGCATGACTCTCTCTGAGTGTGAATGGGTCGTAGGGGTCGTATTTATGGTGCCAGTACTGACCTCCGCCAATCTCCCAGTTGGTCATGTCTGTTTTTGCCTGATGATCCCAGCCTGCCATTATACCCTTGAGCCATATTATCACTACAAATGAGAAAGACAATACAATTACATTAAGCCAAGTGCGTATCCCTGCTCCTACAAGGTTACGGTATGCAAGTTTAAATGCTGTTTTCATTGTTTTGTGGATTTAATCTTTATCCATTAGTTTTTTCTGCGATTTCTTCTTTGTCTTTTATCTCATCTTTGTCTATTTCTCCGTCAAAAAGATATACTTTACGTTTGAGGTATTCAATTACTTTTTGGTCGTGTGTCGCAAAGAGGAAGGTGGTTTTTAGTTCCCGGTTCAGTCTTTCCATGGTTTGGAGTATGTGGTGGGAGTTGGCTGCATCCAGGTTGGCTGTGGGTTCATCTGCGAGCACCAATGTTGGCTTTTTGACCATTGCCCTGGCAATTGCCACCCTTTGGCATTCACCTCCGGAGAGCTGTGAAGGTTTTGATTTTACCTTATCGGTGAGGCCCACCCACTCCAAAGCCTCCATAACCATTTTTTTTCTTTTGGAGGGTTCTGTTTTAAGCAAAAGAAGGGCAAATTCCACATTTTCAAAGACAGTATGTACTTGTAGCAGATTATAGCTTTGGAAAATGAACCCCAGTTTCTCTTTTCTTAGTCTTGCAGCCTCTTTTGCGGAGATAGAGCCTATTGAGTGTCCAAGCACGTTTGCTTCTCCTTTTGTTGGGGAATCAAGTGATCCGATTATATTGAGAAGTGTTGTCTTTCCGGATCCGCTTGGTCCTACGAGTCCTGCAAATTCTCCTTCGTCGAAGGTGAGGTTGATGTTGTTGAGCGCTACAAATTGGGATTTACCCATAGGGAAGGCTTTTGTGAGGTTCTCTATTCTTATTATTGCTCTTTTGTCTCGTATTTTTGTCTCTTCCATTGCTGCCTGATTTTGAATAGGTGATTATATGAGATTTTGCATTAATGATTATATATGAGCATAAGTTGTATGCCGTTGCCAGCAAAGAGGTTCATGGCCTGATTTTGTGAAGGCATCCGATATTCTTTAGGGTTTAAGTAGCCTATGAGGTTAAAGGTGAATTTGTTGAATTGTCTCTGCCAGTTTATGAAAAAGTAAGGAGATCTGTTGTCCCAGTCGAAGTAGCAAATAGTGGTTAATTGATCAAGTAGAGAGAGGGGATAGGAGGCACTCAGTGCGGAGAAAGATGTGGTCTCTCTGAATTTAAATGCTTTCTGGTCGAATGAAGCAAGTAGATGTTCGTATGTGACGGTGAGTCCGTTGCCTATTCCAAATGTGTAGTCTGCTCCTATGTTCAGAAGATGTTGATTAGTACCGGTCCCAATGTTTTCTCTTATAGTGGTCCATGACCCCTCCAGCCATAATCCTATTATCCAGTCAAATTTTGCATCAATTCCAAAGCGGTGCTCCGGGATCTTCTCAGAAATATCGGTTGTATTTTGTAAGTCTGAGATCTCTGTCGCACCATCGATTTTTGCAATTATTGTTCCGTCTATTTTTCTGTAGTGATATGAAATGGCGATTTCTCCTCTCCCTGCAGGGTGCTGTATTCGGCCTCCTATTTCCGGGGTAGAGTTGTGGGTTTTGATATTTTCCCACCCTTTGAGCTCTTTGTTGCCGTGGAGAGCCCATAGCCAGATGTTTGAGTTGTTGAGGAAATAGTATCTTCCCAACACTCCCCATACACCGTCGGTGAGTTGAAGAGGGTCCCGAGGGTCCATTTGGTCGAACCACATAAGGGGGCGCAACATCTTGGCCGAGCCGAAGTTGATTTTCTGTAATCCGGCTCTCACCTCGAACTGTGTTCCTGAAATCCGGGCCCAGGCTCTGTAGGGTTTGATCTTCCCGTCCGTGGAGATTTGTTGGAAATCTTCTAAACCCAGGTTGCCGTAAATATTGGCCGAAGCCTCGAAGTCTAAGAGAAGTGTGCGATGAGTGAGTAGTTTACTTTGGGTGTGGTTTGCCTCAGAGTTCCTTTCAATAGTTGTTTCGAAATTGATCTGTGGAATGTATCGCGCTCCGTTCCACCACTGAAATTGGTTCGTTGGGTTGTAGTGGGTATATGCAGAGAGTTGCCCTTTGTATGTGAGTGAGTTATGTGACTTATTTTGGTATTTAGACTGCTCTTTTGTGTATGATTGAGCACTTGTGTCAGAGTGAGCATAAATATCAGTGAAGCAGCCCAAAAGGAGCACCATGGAAATAATTATATTCAAACGATCAGTCTTCATATTGTAGAGAGATTTACAGTCGCATTTTGCTATCCTGTTTCCCGGTAGTTTTATCTCTTTGAAATTCCGTATGCTATGAATTTTGTTAGTTCAAGTATAAAGTCTTGGGTTGAGTCGTACATTTTGACCAGTTCTTCTTCGTGAATTAGCTCCTGTACCTTGAAAGCTACCCTGAACAGCATTTCTGGTTTAAAGTCGTCACGAAAGATGCCTTTATTTTGAGCCTCTTTCATGTCCTTCAGTAGGTTGCCCCAGACCTCTCTGGTCTTTTCTTCAACAAATTTTTTAAGATCATGTTCTTGATCTGTGTAAAAGTCCTGCATGAACTCGGGACTTATGTTTTTTGTACCCTCCTCTTTGAGCATAACGATGCCCTTGATTTTTTCGGAGGCGGGGGTATCCTCCTGCATTATGCGATTGTATTTTTCCATCCCCTCGTCGATAACATCGCTGAACACCTTTTTTGCCAACTCTGTCTTGTTTGGGAAATATTTGTAGAAGGTCATCTTACTCACGTTGGACGTTTCACAAATCTCTTGCAGAGTGACTCTACGAAAGCCGTGTTTCCAGAAGAGCTCTCGGGCGTTCTCAATAATACTGTAGTACTTTTTGCTGTTTATTTGTCTCTTCATTTCTCTTTTGTATCCATATTTCAGTTTACGAATATCTATAAACTGTACAAAAGAAGTAATAATAGACTAAATATGCAAATATTTAGCAAAAAAGTATATTTGATTCAACGGCGAAGTTTCTGGCAATTAGTTGTGGTACAGGTGTATATGGAGATACAGTTTTTTGAAGAAAGGCGTTAAAAAAACCGCCCAAGTATGCTTGAAGGCGGTTTTTATGATAACTAGATCGCTAAATTTCTGAATATGAGACGATTTACGAAAAAGATGTTTTTATAAGTGGTTTAATGACAGATGTAAGCATAAATCTTAGTGCCTTAGATGTATATGATTTGTCATTAAAGGTTCCGATTACGTATGTCTCTGTTTGGGGATGAAAAAACATAAAAGCTCCGGTAATACCTACACAACCCCAGCAAAAAAACTTCTTTGGCATTAAAAGAGGGATTGCTTTTGGTTTCCAAATTGAATATCCATAGTCAAATCCTATTGCCGGAAAACCCATCTTTATGTCGTCGTAAATCATTTGATTTAATGTGTCCGGCATTACTAATTTGTGTCCTGTCAGAGCTTTCATGAAAATAAGCAGTTCATCCAAAGGGGCTACAATGCCTCCTCCAGCATAATCAATCTGAGCAACTCTTTTGTTTTCAATAAAGTTTATGTTATTTAAATAGATATGAGCCGGAGGATATTTGTTTTTTTTTCTGGGTTTCGAGAACCCGTTAATATATGAATTTTCCATGTTGAGAGGCTCAAGTATCATATCGTGTACTGTTTCATGGAAGGGTCTTTTGGTTATGTTCTCGATAATTATTCCTAATAAATAGTAGTTTGTATCTGTATAATAGTGTCGTTGTCCGGGTCTGCCCACAGGTTTAAGATTCTGTTTCCCCCATTCAATAGCTTCTTTTACTGTCATTTTTATTTCAGGATTTTGTGTCATTTGTTTTAAAAGGGGGAAAAAGACATCATTTAATCCTGATGTTTGAGTAAGTAAGTGTTTGACAGTTATTTCACCGGAATAGTCTCGTCCTTTATATATATGGAGTTTGTTTAGAATGGTACTATCAAGGTAATTTGATATTTTATCATTAAAACTTATCAGACCTTTGTCGTGTAACATACCAATAACAGTTGCAGTAAATAACTTTCCTACAGAAGCCATGTGATTGGCCTGTTTTTGATTTGCGAGAGTTCCATCGGTATATCCTTCGGCAATGTTTATGTCTACTCCCAATTTTAATGAATGTACAAGAAGATAGGCATTTTTAACTTTTTTATCATTTCTTACTAGATGCCTGAATCTTCTTTCTATTTTTTCTTGTGCTTTTGCCGGACTGTTCATTGTTAGTTAAGTTATATAGTTGTGTTTAACGGATCATACTACAACAAATTGTACTACATTAATTTATATTTCATGGCATATTATTTAGTAATATCGTATTATAACATATTGGATTACACGCTACTAACTTTCATCATGCTGAATTGCAACTTAATGAATAATAATCTGGATCTTTACTTTTGTCGATGTATTGTTATATTTCTGTGTAAATCTGTTCAAAGGGGATTCTCATCCTATCTCCCCAGACTCCTTTTTGCTCTCTTATACCGCAGGATACAATCATGTTGATTTCTGCTCCCCGGGGTAAATCTAGGATGCTTTTTACTTTTTTGCTGTCCAGACCTTCCATCGGACATGTGTCATAACCCTGATTTGCCATACCCAGCATGAAGGTTTGAGCTGCCAATGCGCAGGTTTTGTGGACAACCACCCTCATATCGCATTCGGATACCTGGTACGTCATAGGACGAAATATCCCGACGACAATAACTGCTATTTTGCGGAGAGCACCCAATATCCCAAAAAATCTTGAATATAGCAGAGGAATTATTTTTCCATAATACAGCTGCCAGGTTTTTATCCTCTTGCTTTGTTTTTCTTCCGGGCTGTTTTTTAAGATATTGAGTGTTTCTAGCTCAATCATCTTCTTTGCCCTTTTCTTGTATAGGTCTTGGCGAGTGACAAAAACTACCATCTGTTTTGCAGTTGTGGCTGCCTCCTGATTTAAGCAGGCTATCGATAGTTTCTTAAGTATTTTTGGGTCTGTTACATGATAAAACTCCCATAATTGCATGTTAGAACTGTTGGGGGAGAGGGCAGCCAGTTGCAGGCAATATTTAACCTTTTCGTTATCTATCGGTGAGTCTTTGTAGTATCGCACCGAACGCCGGTAATTAACTATTTGTTCAAAAGTCATATTTCTTTATGTTCTGGTTTAGTATATGCTCTGGATATTATTGTATTGATTTTAGTTGTATTCCTTTCAGTTGTATTCCTTGATCAATATTGAACACACACTTCATTTTGTTCTATCTATTATTCTTCTCAAATTCAATCGGCGCGCCGTTATGCTCAATCATTGCAACTCTTACACCATCTGAAGGAGGATTTGGCTTACTGATTATTTTTAAGTTGCGGTTTTGTAATTCAAAATCTTTACGTATTTGTGAATCTTCTTTCATTTAATGTTTAGATTTTTTAAAATACAAAGCTGATTCAGCGGTTTTTAAGTTAATCAATTTTACTTGTGTCTTTCACCGGTCTTTAGAAGAGGAGTTGTAAAACAATATCTCGGATAGTGCTATGTAAAGTTATTTTATTTATACACTACATGCAAGTAGTCAACGCCGTTCTTTGCAGTAAGGTGTTGTATGTAAGGTGTCTGATGGATTGCAGTTCTGGGGGTTGGTTTGTGAGGAGGGGTGTTTTAGCTTTTTTTCAAATAACTACATTCCCATAAGGATCAGTAGTAGTGTGAGTTGCCAGAAAGAAAGGCGATGAATTCAACGGCGAAGTTTCTGGCAATTAGTTGTGGAACAGGTGTATATGGAGATGCAGTTTTTTGAAGAAAGGCGTTAAAAAAACCGCCCAAGTATGCTTGAAGGCGGTTTTTGTTGTTTTGGCGGTGAGAGGGGGATTCGAACCCCCGGAACCCTTTACGAGTTCGGCAGTTTAGCAAACTGCTGGTTTCAGCCACTCACCCACCTCACCAAAATGTCTCCCTGCCTTAGGCAGGGAGTGCAAAGATACAAATTCTTTTTAATCTGCAAATATTGTGTGAGCTGTTTAGTGCTTACTCTGTTTACAGTTATACAAATCTTTATTGCGACATTGCTGTTGCAAAGTTGTCATGTCATTGCTGTTGCAAAGCTACTACAACGTTGCTTTGGTTTTTGCTTGTCGTCTATTTTTTAGGTTTAGCGATGCTGTCGCGCATATCTGTGTCTGCTTGTATGTTGCGGAATTTGTAGTAGTCCATTATGCCTAGGTTGCCGGAGCGGAAGGCTTCTGCCATTGCCATTGGTATTTGGGCCTCTGCTTCGATTACTTTTGCTCTGGCTTCTTGTGCTTTGGCTTTCATTTCTTGCTCTTGTGCAACTGCCATTGCGCGTTTCTCCTCGGCACGTGCCTGTGCGATATTCTTGTCTGCGTTTGCTTGGTCCATCTGAAGTACGGCACCGATGTTTCTTCCGATGTCGATGTCGGCGATATCGATGGAGAGGATCTCGAAGGCTGTACCTGCATCAAGTCCTTTTTCAAGAACTACTTTGGAAATAGAGTCAGGATTTTCAAGAACTGATTTGTGTGTCTCGGCAGAACCTATGCTGGAGACGATCCCCTCTCCTACACGTGCGAGAACGGTCTCTTCTCCTGCTCCTCCTACCAGCTGTTTGATATTGGCACGTACAGTCACTCTTGCTTTTGATATCAGCTGAATTCCGTCTTTTGCAACTGCCGTTACCGGAGGAGTGTTAATCACTCTGGGGTTTACAGACATTTGGACAGCTTCGAAAACGTCACGGCCTGCAAGGTCAATCGCGGCTGCCATTTTGAAGTTGAGCTCTATGTTGGCTTTGTCTGCCGAGATAAGAGCGTTTACAACTTTTAGAACATTCCCTTTTGCAAGGTAGTGAGCTTCAAGTTCATTTGCATCGAGTGTGAGTCCTGCTTTTGTTCCGGTTATCATTGCCATTACGATTGTGCCGGGAGTCACTTTTCTCCATCTCATCAGCACAAGTTGCAACAATGATATTTTCACTCCGGATATGAGTGCTTGGAACCACAGAGTTATCGGGAAGAACCACAAGAGGATTGTGAGTCCAACGAGGGATATTCCTATCCATACTAAAAATACTGTAATGCTTTCCATAATTTAGTTTTTTATTGTTACAAAAATTTTTCTTCCATCTATTGCAGATATTTCAATTAGTGTACCGCTGTATATCATGCCGGATTGCGACCATACCTCTACATCGGTTTTGCCGAATCTTGCTTTCCCGGATGGGGTCAGTCTGCTGAGAGCTACCCCGGTATCACCTTTCTTGAGATTGTTTTCTTCTGGTGTCTTTCCGGTTTTGGAAGTGATACTCTCGTTGAGGGAGATGTTTTTCCATGTGTTGGAACGCAGGATTAGCCATGTAAAGAGAGCAGTGGCAGCAATAACGCAGCCAAGTACAATAAGTCCTGCAATTGTTCCCATTTGTACGAATGCCATTATCACGGCACCTATTATTGCAATTAGGCCCAAAATGCCCGCGATTCCGAATCCGGGTATTATGAGCAGCTCTATTGCCAGAAGCAATAAGCCTATCAATATGAGTGTAATTATGAGAGACATTTGTTATGTTATTGATTGATGTTGTTCTAAATCACGGTTGTTATTTGGTGCCGGTTGTTATTTGGTGCCGGTTGTTATTTTAATTCTAGGTATGTTGTCCAATGATGTCGGGTGTTGTGTTATTTTCTTGCGTTGTTCGGTGTTGAATTGATTGTGGAGTCGAGTGTCAATTTTCCGGTGTATAATTATAGTTATTATACTGTTGTATTTCTGGATGTTACTTGATTTCTTTAAGGGTCACTTTGTCTGCTCCAATGTTTTCAAGGAGGGATATTATTTGTTGTGCGTTCTGTTGTGAGTCGAATGGTCCGATATAGTAGACATTCTTGCCATCTTCGTTTTGCCTTGCTATATCTCTGTCTGTGTTTTCTTTGAGAAGATTAAGAACAGGAGTAGGTATTCCTGCGGGATAGCCGGCAATTATCACCTGATATGAAGCAGTTGCCTTTTCCTCTTTTTCTGCCAGGCGTGCTGTCCGTACTGCTACACTTTTTTTGTTTTGGAAAGCGGCTATTATCGCTCCCGGAAAGCCGGATTTTTTTGCTTTTGCAAGTGCGATTGATGCATCATTAAATGAAAAAAATTGTCCTGCGTAGTAAATCCATCTTCCGGCAGAGTTTCGTCCTTCATATATTGGGGTGAGGCCTTTGAAGAGCTTTGTGTTTTCGTTTTTTGTTGTAAGGGCAAAGAGTTGTATCCTGTACACAATGCCGTCCGGCAATGACTGATCTTCGGCAAAGATGGATTCTTCTTCTATCCGGAAGGTGTAGTCAAATAATTCAACAGGTGGCATTATTGTTATTTCCGGAAAGCGAACAAATGAACTTTTGTTTGCAACCAGGGGCTGGGTTTCAGTTTTTTCTTGTTCCGGTTTTTCGGTTGTGAATAATTCCTCACTTCTTGGAAATAGGGTCCCTTTGCTGAGAAACTCCATCTCACGTTTATGTACAACTTCGTTGGCACTCCTGAGCAGAGACTGCATGTCTAACATCTGGAGCTCGGAGTTGGAGATCTTTTTTTCAAGCTCTCTTTTCTCCTCTTCATTTTCGACGGAACTGTATTTTTCCCTTTTGTTGTCTATCTCTTGTTTCAGGCTGTCTATGCTGGCTTGTATGCGCTTGACTTCCATTATCATCCTTGTGTACTCCTCTGTTTCGGGAGTGGTCATCACGTCAATCTCTTTTGCAGAAGGGATGGCAGTATCTGATGATTCTCTAACTAAAAATGATGCTATCTCGCGTGCCTCCTCTATTGAGGATATAGATCTTCTTATAGGGGTGTTTTCGTACATAAGTCTGTACAGGACTATAGAGTCTCCGGCAGTATTGTTCCTGTCCGAGGCAAGATAGGTGTGGAGGCCGTCCCTGCTATGTACAAGCAAGAGGTCGTTGTCTACGGAAGAGTAGGGGAAGCCTAGGTTCTGGGGAATGCTCCACTCTTTTGTTGTTTCATTCCAACTGCTGACATAAAGGTCGTAGCCGCCTATGCCGAAATGACCGTCAGAAGAGAAATAGAGATGATTGCCATCTTTGCTCACATAAGGAAACAGTTCGTTGCCGGTGGAATTTATGTTCCCTTGAACCTTCTCCGGGTAGCTCCACATATCGTTGTCCAGACGGGAGATAGAGTAAATATTCCAGTTCCCTTTTTCGTCTGGAGCAGAGAAGTAGTGCGTTCTGCTGGTTTCTCTTATATGTATTGGATTGACAGAAAAGTATTTTATTGTACCTTTGGAGAGAGAGTCTTGGTGGGGATATAGAGAGTCAGGAAGTGGAGCCCAGTTTACCTGGTCGGGATAATAGAGAAAAAAATCTTTTGCAGGTAGTGTGGTTTTGCCTGTTACAACAGGTCTGGTGGCATATTGAAGCATGTTTAATCCATTTTCGCTTTCTGCGATAAAGGAATTAATTTTGTCGTCCAACAGGGAGTCAGTGGTATCGTTCAATAATTGTCTGTAAAGTGAGATGGCTTCGTTGAAATGATAACTCTTACGTAGCTGTTGGGCACGTTGAAAGATTGAATCGTTATATGCTGTTTGACCTGCCGCTGCTATACCCACAAAAATGAAAACCACAGGCAGGAGAAAAGACTTTTTCATACAAAGCGAAATATATAGTCCAACAAAAGTACTAATTTCTTTATATTTTGGGAAAAAATACTACTTTTGTGCTCTAATTTTCGTTGAATTATATAATTTAAACAAAATAATCCATGCAAAGTAAAGGAGCCATAAGATTAGTGGCAATTTTGATCGCGCTAGCCAGTATTTACCAACTATCATTTACCTGGGCTACAAAACATCATGAGAGTAAAGCCAGAGCATATGCTCAGCAGGTCGTGGAAGCAGAGAAGGAGTCTATATCCTTCGAAGATGTTTCAGAACTCGACAGGGCTTTTTATCTTGATTCACTGAGGAGAGTGAAGGAGAGATATTACATCGATTCCATCACTGCAGAGAAGGTCTTTCTCGGTTTTACTTACAAAGAGATAAAAGAGAAGGAGATCAACCTTGGTCTTGACCTTAAGGGGGGTATGAATGTAATGCTCGAAGTGAGCGTTCCCGACCTTGTTATGGCTCTTTCCAACAATAGTTCTGACCCAGTTTTCGCAGAGGCGATGGAGCTAGCCAAAAGCAGGCTTTCCCCTTCCAATACAGATTTCATATCTCTTTTTGGAGAAGCCTGGGAAGAGGTTGCCGCAGGAGACAGGATGTCTCAGGTGTTTGGTACTTACGAAATGAGGAACAGGATAAAACCCGAAACCTCTAATGAAGAGGTGCTCAAGGTGATCCGCGAAGAGTCTGAAAGTGCAATTTCCAATTCATTCAATGTGCTTCGTAATCGTATCCGCAGATTTGGAGTAACTCAACCTAATATTCAGAAAATAGGAAGCACGGGAAGAATTCTAGTGGAACTTCCGGGCGTAAAGGAACCTGCACGTGTGCGTAAGCTGTTGCAGGGAACTGCTTCTCTTGAATTTTGGGAAACTTATGAAAATCAAGAGGTTTATCCTTTCTTAGTGGAGGTTAACGATGCTGTGAGAGAGATGGAGAAAGCCCTGAATGAGGATAGTGATACTGTATCAAAAGAGCCTGCTGCAGAGGCGGGAGTTGCCGGTGAGGAGGGAGCAGAGAGCGAGGCAGAGAGTCTGTTGAGTGAGATACAGCAAAGCGATTCACTTTCCGAAGGCGAAGCTCGCCTTGCAGAGGAGAATCCTTTCTTTTTTGCACTTAATCCAAGTGTAAGTCAGGGACAACTGATGGCCGGCCCGGTAGTGGGACGTGCCCATTACAGAGATACTGCCCGCATCGGTGCATGGTTAAGGACGAATCAGGTAAAATCACTTCTTCCGGCTGATCTCAAGCTTCTTTGGGGCGTTAAGCCTATTGATGAGTCGGGTGTGATATATGAATTGATTGCAATAAAATCCACTACAAGGGATGGCAAGGCGCCACTTGATGGTGGTGTGATAACAGATGCGACTACTTCATATGCTAATACAAGCGGTTCTCCTCAGGTGGATATGGCAATGAATGCAGAGGGAGCCAGGATATGGGCAGGTATGACAGCCAACAATATCGGCAAATCTATTGCTATCGTTCTTGACGGAATGGTTTATTCGTATCCCAGGGTAAATTCTGAGATTACAGGTGGTCGTTCACAAATCTCAGGACAATTCACAGTCAATGAGGCAGATGACCTTTCAAATGTGCTCAAGTCCGGTAAACTTCCGGCTCCTGCGAGGATTATACAAGAGGCTGTGGTTGGTCCAAGTTTGGGAAGTGAGTCTATAAACGCAGGTCTTATTTCATTTGCGATTGCTTTTGTGCTTGTGCTTTTGTATATGATATTCTTCTATAGCGGTGCAGGTCTGGTGGCAAATGTTGCTCTTGTGACAAATGTGTTGTTCCTTATGGGAGCCCTTGTCTCTTTCGGAGCTGTCCTTACTCTTCCCGGTATTGCAGGTATTGTGTTGACTCTGGGTATGGCTGTGGATGCAAATGTGATTATCTACGAGCGTATTAAGGAGGAGATTAAGGCTGGAAAGTCTTTAAGACTTGCTGTGTCGGATGGGTACAAAAATGCATACTCTGCAATTGTGGATGGTAACTTAACAACAATTATTACAGGTATAGTTCTTGCTATTTTCGGTTCTGGTCCTGTACAGGGTTTTGCCACAACTCTCGTGATTGGTTTGATAACATCACTGATTACCTCTATATTCATCACACGTCTGGTATTTGACTGGAGGCTCAACAAGAACAAGTCTATCACTTTTGATAACAAAATGTCTAAAGGATTCCTGCAGAATACAAGTTTTGATTTTGTAGGTATGCGCAAGTATGCATATATATTCTCTATTTCTGTAACTGTTATAGGTCTTGGATTTATTTTCGGGAAAGGCTTTAGTTACGGCGTAGACTTCACCGGTGGTCGTACCTACGTGGTTCGTTTTGATCAGCAGGTGAATGCAGGAGATGTTCGTACCGCTCTTCTTGATGAGTTTGAAGAGGCTGTGGAGGTTAAGCAATTTGGTGGTGGAAGCCAGATGAAGGTTACAACCAAATATCTAGTGGATGACACCTCCGAAGAAGCTGATATGACTGTAGACAACAAAGTTTATGAGGCTCTAAAAGGATTCTTTACATATGATATGTCTTTTGAAGAGTTCACAGCTACTGCGGATAATCCAAATGGTATTGTTAGTTCGGAAAAGGTTGGTCCTACAATAGCAGATGATATCAAGAGGGATGCCGTGATAGCCGTAATATTGGCACTTGCCGCTATTTTTGTGTACATCGCCGCAAGGTTCCGCAACTGGACTTGGGGTACAGGTGGTCTGGTGGCATTGCTTCACGATGCAGTATTTGCAATGAGTTTCTTTGCAATTTTCACAGGAGTTCTTCCATTCTCGCTTGATGTGGACCAATCCTTTATTGCTGCGATACTCACCATAATTGGTTATTCAATAAATGACACTGTGGTGATATTTGACAGGATACGTGAGTACCGCACTATTCATCCTAAACGTGACCTCAAGGAGAATGTAAACGAGGCATTAAACAGCACTCTTACCCGTTCATTCAATACAAGTATGACCACTCTTGTAGTGCTTTTGGCTATTGCAATATTCGGGGGAGAGGTGATCAGAGGTTTCTCTGTTGCTTTGATAGTGGGTATATTGATAGGTACATATTCTTCGCTTTTCGTGGCATCTCCTGTTGTGTACGACCTGTATACTAAGAAGGTGTTAAAGAAAGTAGAAGCAGGTAAAGTGGCTAAGAAGAAATAATTTTCTTAAATGATATTTAGAAATGGTGGCAGATGTTTTCTGCCGCCATTTTTTTTACTGCCATTGAGGCTAATTTTCGTATCGAAGTATTGAATTACTATTGTTATTCTCTGTTATTCTTGCTTTTTACCTCTTTTATTCTCAATTTTGTTAATAATAATTAATTAATAAAGTATAAAATATAATAATATGGAACTTCCATTCGCTGAGTCGTATAAAATTAAAATGGTGGAGAGCATCCGCAAAAGCTCAAGGGCAGAGAGAGAGAGGTGGATAAGTGAAGCAGGCTTCAATTTGTTCAATCTTAAAAGTGATTACGTGTTTATCGATCTTCTTACAGACTCCGGTACCGGTGCTATGAGCGATAAGCAGTGGGCAGCCATGATGGAGGGAGATGAGAGTTATGCAGGTGCAAGATCTTATTTCAATCTTAAGGAAAGTATTAAGGAGATAACAGGATTTGACTTCTTTCTTCCTACACATCAGGGACGTGCAGCTGAGAATGTCCTTTTCTCTTCGTTGATTAAAGAGGGTGATGTGTTGCCGGGAAATTCTCATTTCGACACTACCAAAGGTCACATTGAGTTCAGAAAGGCTCATGCTGTTGACTGTACTGTTGATGTAGCTAAGGATACAACTGCAGAGGTGCCTTTCAAGGGGAATATAGATCTTGACAAACTTAAGAGTGTTCTTGAAACATATCCCAAGGAAAAAATACCTTGTATTGTGCTGACGGTTACCAATAATACTGCAGGGGGGCAGCCTGTTTCAATGGAGAATATTAAAGGGACAGCAGCTCTGGCAAAAGAGTATGGAGTGAAGCTTCTTTTTGATTCTGCTCGTTTTGCGGAGAATGCCTACTTTATCAAGACTCGCGAAGAGGGTTACAAGGATGTCTCCATAAGGGATATCTGCAGGGAGATGTTCAGTTATGGAGATTTCATGACAATGTCTTCCAAAAAGGATGCGATTGTAAATATGGGTGGTTTTATCGGTTTTAGAAATGAAGATGATTGGAAATCTTGCCAGATGTACAATATTATGTACGAAGGATATATTACTTACGGAGGAATGTCCGGAAGGGATATGAATGCTCTTGCACAGGGACTACTTGAAGGAACTGAATTCGATTATTTGCAGACAAGGATCAATCAGGTTTCATATCTTGCATCAAAGCTGGACGAGTATGGTATCCCATACCAGAGGCCTGCAGGGGGACACGCTATTTTTGTGGATGCACGTAAAATATTGACCAATGTCCCCCAGGAGCAATTCATAGCTCAGACTTTAGGTATAGAACTGTACAAAGAGTCTGGTGTGAGAGGTGTGGAGATAGGTGCTTTGCTAGCCGACAGGGATCCTGATACAAGGGAAAACAGATATCCTGAATTGGAATTGCTGAGGCTTGCCATTCCCAGAAGAGTATATACAAACAACCATATGGATTATATCGCTGCAGCACTTAAGAATGTTTATGACAGGAGAGATTCCATCACAAGTGGATATATGATAAAGAAAGAATTGCCAATAATGAGGCATTTTACAGTAGAACTTGAGCCTGTAAAATAATTATTCCCATATCAGAGAGAAATCCAGTTGTTTCATCTCGAGATTGGCTTTTGTTACCTTTACTCTGACGGGAGATCCCAGCACATACTTTTTGCCGCTGCTTCTTCCTTTAAGGGTAAAGGTATCTTCATTGAATTCGAAGTAGTCTTCCTTGATGTCCCTTAGTGCTACAAGACCTTCAACTTTGGTGTCCTCAAGCTCTACGAACATTCCCCATTCGGTGAGTCCAGATACATTGCCATTGAATTCCTTGCCAATCTTATCCTGCATAAATTCCACCATTTTGTACTTTACGCTGGCTCTTTCGGCTTCGGTGGCAAGTTGCTCCCTTTCACTTGAGTATTTGCATTTCTCTTCATAGCTCCTCTTTTCCAATGATTTCCCATTGTCCAGATAGTGGGCTAACATTCTGTGAACCATCATATCGGGATATCTTCTTATGGGAGATGTGAAGTGTGTGTAGTAGTCGAAAGCTAGTCCGTAGTGGCCGGCATTGTCTGTAGAGTAGTGGGCTCTTGCCATGGATCTGAGTGCCATTATCTCTATTGCTCCCTCTTCCGGCTTTCCTTTTGCGCTTTCAAGCAGATTGTTTATCTCGCCGGAGAGTTCTCTGGCGTTGTCAGTGGGTTTCATTTGGTAGCCCAGGTGTGCTATGAATGAGCGGAAAGCTTCAATCTTATCTATATTTGGTTCTTCGTGAACCCTGTAGACAAAGGTTTTGGCTTTTTTTGCCGCGGTTTTAGCCCCAATGCGTATTGCAACCTCTTTGTTTGCCAGTAGCATGAACTCTTCAATCAGCCAGTTGGCTTCTTTTGTGGTTTTTTGTATGATGTCAACGGGTTTACCCTCTTTGTCAACAATGACTTTCATCTCAGGGCGCTCAAAACTTATTGCTCCTTTGCGGAATCTATCATTCCGCAGTTTAGTGGCAAGGTCGTGCAAAATAAGCATTTCGGTTTTCAAAGGACCCTTTCCTGTTTCAATAATATCTTGTGCTGTATCATAATCGAAGCGGTAGTCGGATTTGATAATTGTGCGCCCAAACCATCTTTCCAACACTTTCCCCTTCTGATCTATGTCGAAGACAGCAGAAAAGCAGAGTTTCTCTTCATGTGGTCTGAGTGAGCATAGTTTGTTAGATAGCTTTTCGGGAAGCATTGGTATTGTCCTGTCTGCCAGGTAAACCGATGTGGCTCTTTCGTATGCCTCTTTGTCTATAATACTTCCCGGTCTTACGTAGTGGGTTACATCTGCTATGTGTATGCCCACTTCCCAAATCCCGGGTTTGATCTCTTTGATGGAGAGAGCATCGTCGAAGTCTTTTGCATCTGCGGGGTCTATTGTGAACGTGGTGATTTTACGGAAATCTCTCCTTTTCGAAATCTCTTGCGAGTCGATTACTTCGGATATTTTCTCTGCGGCTTTCTCCACCTTGCTTTCGAATTTGTAGGGTAGTCCGAATTCAGTGAGGATAGCGTGCATCTCCGTATTGTTCTCACCAGGTTTGCCCAGAATGTCGGTTATGTAGCCAATCGGCTCTTCCGACCTCCTCGGCCAGTTGTCTATTCTTGCCGCAACCTTGAATCCATTGTGCTCTTTCAGGGACTCTTCAAATGGAATAACTATGTCATAGGGCATGTTTTTTCCTTCAGTGATTACCCACGCTTGGTTTCCTGTAATATGCAGTACTCCGGTGAAGGGTATCTCACTCCTTTTTAGAATATCAATGACCTCTCCCTCTTTACGAGCACCTCCGTTTCGTCCGAAAACTGCTAGTCTTACAATGTCTCCATGAAGGGCTCCTCTGAGTTTTCTTGCAGGAACGAATATGTCTTCGTCAATCTCTGATGTTGAGATAAATGCGTATGCATCTCTAGTCATGAGCACTTTTCCGGTAATTTCCATAACCTTTGATCTGCCGGACTTTCTGTTGTTTTTTTTGCGGGCATTCTTTTTGTTTTGACTCTTTCTCTCGCCAGGGTTCCTTTTGGTTTGGTTTTTCTTATTACTCATATTTTGACTATTTTTGCAGCGAATACTAATTAGACAAATGTAAGATAAAATTATGGATAAGAAGGTACTTTTAATGATTTTGGATGGTTGGGGAGAAGGTCCTCATAAGCAATCCAATGCAATATATGTACAGGGATCCCCTAATCTGGATTCCCTGAGAAAAAAATACCCCAATTCTTTACTGAAGGCTTCAGGAGAGGATGTTGGTCTGCCGGAAGGTCAGATGGGAAATTCCGAAGTAGGCCACCTGAACATTGGTGCAGGTCGTGTCGTTTATCAGGATCTTGTGCGGATAAATAACGACTGCAGGGAGAAAACTCTTTTCAACAACAAGGAGATAAGAAAAACTTATGATTATGTAAAGGAGAGCGGGAAAAGCACTCCATTTTATGGGGCTTATGTCTGATGGGGGCGTGCATAGTTCTATGGAGCACCTCTTCGCTTTCGTCAAATTGGCTGCCGATCATGGAATCAATAAAATTTTTGTTCATGCTTTTATGGACGGCAGGGATACTGACCCTAAAAGTGGTAAGGGTTATATAGAGAAACTTGAGAAGTTTCTCTCGGAAAATAACGGGAAGCTTGCCTCGGTGATAGGACGTTATTATGCTATGGACAGAGATAAAAGATGGGAGAGGATAAAAGAGGCTTACGATCTTCTTGTGAACGGTAAGGGTGAAATGTTTTCTGACGGTGTTTCTGCAGTTCAGAGCAGTTATGACGAGGGTATTACCGATGAGTTTATAAAGGCCAAGGTTATAGTAGATGATTCAGGAGAACCTGTTGCAACCATTAAGGAGGGAGATGCAGTGGTCTTTTTCAATTTCAGAAATGATAGGGCAAGGGAGCTAACTACTGTCCTTACACAGAAAGGTCACGAAATTCCGGATATGAAGGTTATACCGTTATATTTCTCCACACTTACTCCTTACGATGAGAAGTTCAGGGGACTCCATGTTTTGTATGATAAGGAGAATGTAGCTAATACATTGGGAGAGGTTATTTCAAACGCCGGTAAAAAACAGCTTAGGATAGCAGAGACAGAGAAATATGCTCATGTTACATTCTTTTTCTCCGGAGGCAGAGAAAAACTTTTTCCGGGAGAAGACAGGATTCTTGTAAACTCACCTTCTGTTGCCACTTACGACCTCAAACCTGAGATGAGTGCGTTTGAGGTTAAGGACGAGCTTGTCAAGGATATCAGGACATCAAAACATGATTTTGTTGTGCTTAATTTTGCAAATGGCGATATGGTAGGGCACACAGGTGATTTCAGTGCTATAAAGAAAGCAATAAAGACTGTGGACAGATGTACTGCTGAGATTGTTGATGTTGCCAGGGAGAATGGTTATTCTGTTATAATTACAGCCGATCACGGAAATGCTGATAATGCAGTGAATGAGGATGGTTCTCCTAATACCGCTCACTCTCTTAACCCTGTACCATTTATCGTTATTGATAAAGATGTTTTTGAAGTAAATGATGGAAGGTTGGCAGATATTGCCCCTACTATACTAAAGATAATGGGAATTCCGGCTCCTGAGGATATGACCGGGAAGCCTCTTGTTTAGTTTTTTTACTTCATTTAGAATCAACTCGTAATGCCTTTTGTACATCTTCATGTCCACACTCAATACTCCATACTGGATGGGGCTGCCAATATAAAAAAGCTTTTTGCCGTAGCACAGGAAGACGGACAAAGAGCCCTTGCTATCACAGATCACGGAAATATGTTCGGTGTAAAGGAGTTTCTTGAAACTGCTTCTCGATTTCCAGAGGTCAAGCCTATCGTGGGATGTGAGGTGTATGTGGCGAAGGGATCAAGGCTTAGCAAGCGTGGGAGGGAAGATATGGGGAATTTCCACCTTGTACTACTAGCCAAGAATATTAAGGGGTATAAAAATCTCGTAAAGCTCTCTTCCTATGCTTTTATTGATGGCTTTTATTCTAAGCCCAGAATTGACAGAGAGTTGCTCGAAAAATTTTCTGAAGGTCTTATATGTTCTTCGGCCTGTCTGGGAGGAGAGATACCTCAGGCTATTATTTCCGGCAACAGGGAGAAGGCGATTGAAACGGCTCTGTGGTACAAGAATCTTTTCGGTGAAGACTTTTATCTCGAGCTTCAGAGGCATGAAACCACTTTTGAAGGAGCCGAAACCTCAACTTTCGAGGTTCAGCAGAGGGTGAACAAAGAGATATTGGAGATTGCACGCGAGTTACAGATTAAAGTCATTGCTACAAATGATGTGCACTTTGTTTCTGTTGATGACCGCGAAGCCCATGACAGGTTGATATGTCTCACCACAAATGCTGATGTGGACGATCCGGATAGATTGAGGTATACAAAGCAGGAGTATCTAAAGAGCCAGGTGGAAATGGAGGAGATATTTGAAGATGTACCCGAAGCTTTAGATAATACTATAGAAATAGCTGATAAAGTTGAGGTTTATGACATCGAATCTAAACCTATAATGCCTTATTTCCCTATTCCGGATACATTTTCAGATTCGAACGAATATCTGAGAGAACTTACCTATAACGGGGCACGTTCAAGATATGGAGAACTCACTGAGGAGCACACCACAAGAATTGATTTTGAACTGGAGACAATAAAGAATATGGGTTATCCCGACTACTTCCTTATTGTACAAGATTTTATTGCGGAAGCAAGAAAGATGGATGTTGCAGTGGGACCCGGTAGGGGTTCTGCGGCAGGTTCGGTGGTAGCTTTTTCCCTGGGTATAACCAATATCGATCCTCTCAAATATGATTTGCTGTTCGAGAGGTTCCTTAATCCTGACAGGATCTCCATGCCAGATATCGACATCGATTTTGACGACGACGGAAGATCTAAGGTGCTTGAGTATGTTGAGAATAAATATGGCAAAGACCATGTTTCCCATGTAATTACATTTGGAACCATGGCAGCAAAGAGCGCCATTAGGGATGTTGCCAGGATTCAGAGGCTTCCCCTTCCGGAATCTGACAGACTTGCCAAGTTGATTCCAAATAAGTTACAGCAGGATTCTGATGGTAACCAGTTACCTGTGACAATTGAAAATTGCATAAAGTATGTTCCGGAACTCAAAGAAGCATATAACTCAGGAGAGCCATTGGTGCGTACCACCCTTGAGTATGCAAGGAGATTAGAGGGAACTGTAAGGAATGTCGGGGTACATGCTTGTGCTATTATTATCGGCAGGGATGATTTACGTGAGTATATTCCTATCACTACGGCAAATGACAAGGAGACAGGAGAGAAGATATGGGTTTCTCAATATGAGGGGTCACAGATTGAGAAAGTGGGAATGCTCAAGATGGACTTTTTGGGATTGCGAACTCTCTCCATAATTAAGGAGTGTCTTGCGAATATAAAAAAATCCAGAGGAATTGATATTGATATTGAGGCTATTCCATTGGATGACGTGGCTACCTACGAGTTATACAGCAGGGGCGAGACAACGGGCACTTTCCAATTTGAGAGCGGCGGGATGAAGAAACATCTTAGGGATCTCAAACCTTCTGTTTTTGAAGATTTGATAGCTATGAATGCCCTATATCGTCCCGGTCCTATGGATTATATACCCGATTTTATCATGAGGAAGCACGGTCTCAGGAAAATTGAGTATGATCTTCCTGTGATGGAGGAGGTGCTGTCACCCACATATGGCATCACCGTATATCAGGAGCAGGTGATGGTTCTTTCCCAAAAAATTGCTGGTTTTACCAAAGGAGATGCCGATGCACTCCGTAAGGCAATGGGTAAGAAAATAAGATCTATGATGGATAGTCTCAAGGCAAGGTTCCTTGAAGGCGGAACGAATAACGGGCATCCTGCTGAGACTCTTGAGAAGATATGGAAAGACTGGGAAGCTTTTGCGCATTATGCATTCAATAAGTCACACTCTACATGTTATGCCTGGGTAGGCTATCAGACAGCTTATCTCAAGGCTCATTATCCTGCGGAGTATATGGCGGCAGCTCTCAGTCGCAACCTTAACAACGTAGAGGAGATTACAAAGTTGATGGATGAGTGTAGGCGAATGAAGATTTCTGTTTTGGGTCCGGACGTGAACGAGAGTATGCATACGTTTACAGTAAACAACGAGGGAAATATTCGGTTCGGTATGGCAGGGGTTAAGGGTGTTGGTTCATCCGCAGTGGAAAATATAGTTAAGGCCAGGGAGTCCGGAGACGGGTTGTTTTCTTCGATTTATAATTTTATCGAGAGGATAGATCCAAGTATTGTAAACAGAAAAACAATAGAGTCTCTTATATATGCCGGTGCTTTTGATAATTTCGGGGGAGTAGAGAGACAGCAGTATCTTGGTTATACTGATAAAGATGAACTTTTTCTTGATGCTTTATTGAAATATGGTAACAGGTTTCACAATGACACTCTCAACATGGGTAACTCTCTTTTTGGAGAGAGTGAGAGCATCAAGATAGCCGTACCCCCTATTCCTGCCCCGATGGAGGCAGACAACAATCAGTTGCTCAAAAAGGAGAAAGAGCTGGTGGGGATGTATTTGTCTGCTCATCCTTTGGATCAGTTTGCCTTTGAGGTAAAACACTTCACATCATGCTCTATATCAGATGCCGCGACAATGGTCGAGAATGCACCTGCAGATGAGTCTTTGCAGGGTAAAGAGATAATTATAGCAGGTATTGTCACTAATGTCAAGGTTTCTTACACAAGGACCACCGGGAGGCCATTCGCCAATTTTGTTCTGGAAGATTTCCACGGATCTTTTAATTTTGGCGTTTATGGTAAAGATTATGAGGCATTCATGCAGTATATGCAACCCAATATACCTTTATTGATTAAATGCACAATATCTCCCAGATTTGGGGGATATGCAAGACAGAATGGCAAGGATGGCAAAGAAGACAAGAATGTAGAGTATGAATTAAAGGTGAAGCGTATCAGGCATTTGGGTAATACAAAGGAAGATTTTGTGAAGGATATCACGCTCAATATACCTGTAAAGGCGGTAAATCCACGTTTCAGGAGAAACCTCCAGAGTATGCTCAAGCGGCATAAGGGCAAAGCTGCTGTAATAATTAAGTTTCTTGACTTTGAAAACAAGATAGCGGTAGAGTATATTTCTACAAAATACAAAGTGGCACTTGATCCTGATCTGTTAGATTACTTTGAAAGCGCTTCTGTTTCATACTCATTTGTCCCAAGCCTGGGCTTTTAGGGCTATCTCTTTTCCGTCAGGAGTGACAAGACTTGCTCCGGCTTCGGGGTCGGTAAGGTGTCCAATGATGTCTAACTGAGGCATCTCCTTGAGAAGTTGTTCGTGTTTGTCAAGAGGAAATGCAAAGAGAAACTGGAAATCTTCGCCACCGTTGAGCACAGCGGTCATAGGGTCTATGTTTAGCTCTTGTGCAACAGTTGTCACATGGGAGGATAGAGGGATTTTATCCATAAATATTTTGGCTCCGGTGTTGTTTTCCAGACATACTCTTTTGACAGAGTCTGCCAGTCCGTTCATGATGAAGTGTCCTGCAGAGGGTACAAGATTTGTGCTTTCCATGGCTTTGAACAGAGTGGTGTCTATATATGGGTTGAGATAGGGCCTCAAAACATTTTTATAATCGTCTAATTTTGGCTGTGTATTGTTCTTCTCAAAGATTCTTTTTTCTCTCTCCAGAATGTGAAGTCCCATGAAAGCAGCTCCCAGGCTACCTGTTATGCACAGTAAATCTCCCGGTTTACAAAAGGGTTTATGAACAAAGAGTTTATTGTTTTGTTTTCCATTCGATATCATTGATATTGTCATACCTGTGACAGATGACGCCAGATCCAATGAGATTGAATCAATTTTATGTTCTTTAGCAGATGCGATTATTCCCTCCCAAAGCTCTTCAAGTTGAGCTTGAGTGAATCTGGCTGAGAGAGCGATTGTGAAAGAGAGGGTGGCAGGTTTGAATCCTCTGGCATAAACAGACCCTAGGACGGCCAATACTGCTTTGTAACCCAGGTGCTTGAGAGGAGTGTAGGTGAGATCGAAGTCTATACCTTCCAGCATCAGTTTATGGGAAGTGAAAACTGAACCTTCGGGTAATTCTGAAAGTTCTCCTTTGAAAACAGGAATTTCAGATTTTTTATAGAGGTTTTCTATCAGTGATACCTTGCTAATATTGTTCATTACATTTTATTTTGTTTACAAAAATAGTTTAAAAGATATAACTTTGCACCACCATGAGTGAAAACGATACTATTATACAAAAAGTAACTGAGTCTGAATACGAACACGGATTTGAGACTCTGTTGGAGCAGGAGTTTTTCCCAAAGGGAATCAACGAGCAGGTTGTCAGGGCTATATCAGCCAAAAAAGAGGAGCCGGAATGGATGTTGGAATTTCGTCTTAAGGCTTATCGCAAATGGATATCAATGAAAATGCCCGATTGGGCACATCTTAAAATTCCGAAGATTGATTTCCAGGATGTGATTTATTATGCAGCCCCAAAAAAACCGGTTGAAGGTAAGGAGATAGATCCGGAACTCGAGGCTACTTTCGAGAAACTGGGAATACCTCTTCATGAGAGAAATGTGCTTGCCGGAGTTGCTGTGGATGCGGTTTTTGATTCAGTTTCGGTGAAGACTACATTTAGGGAGCAGTTGGCAGAAAAGGGTATCATTTTCTGTTCTTTCTCCGAGGCTGTCAGGGACTATCCGGACTTGGTGCGGAAATACCTTGCCTCTGTGGTCCCTTACGGAGATAACTACTTTGCAGCGCTTAACTCTGCAGTTTTCAGCGACGGATCGTTTTGCTATATACCCAAAGGGGTGAGATGTCCTATGGAACTCTCAAGCTATTTCCGCATAAATGCCAAAGGGACTGGTCAGTTTGAAAGAACACTGATTGTTGCGGAAGAGGGCTCTTATGTTAGCTATCTTGAGGGTTGTACTGCTCCCCAGAGGGACGAAACTCAGTTGCATGCTGCCGTTGTAGAGATTGTAGTAATGAAGGATGCCGAGGTGAAGTACTCGACTGTACAGAACTGGTACCCCGGTGACAAGCAGGGTCGAGGAGGTATATATAATTTTGTGACCAAGAGGGGTATCTGCAAGGGTGAGAACAGTAAACTTTTCTGGGCACAAGTAGAGACAGGAAGTGCAATTACCTGGAAATATCCCAGTACAATATTGAGAGGAGACAACTCAATATCAGAGTTCTACTCCGTGGCTGTGACCAATAATCACCAACAAGCAGACACAGGTACTAAAATGATCCACATAGGAAAAAACACCAGAAGCCGTATTGTGAGTAAAGGTATATCGGCCGGTGTGAGCGAAAATAGCTACAGGGGGTTAGTTAAAATCCTTCCTAATGCACAGGACTCAAGAAATTACACCCAGTGTGACTCGCTGTTGTTGGGTGATAAGTGTGGGGCTCACACTTTTCCTTACATAGAGAATGAGAATGATACGGCTATTCTTGAGCATGAGGCTACAACTTCCAAGATAAGTGAAGATCAACTTTTCTATTGTCTCCAAAGGGGAATTGGTCCCGAAGATGCTGTTGGTCTTATTGTAAACGGTTATGCTAAAGAGGTAATAAACCAGTTGCCTATGGAATTTGCTGTTGAGGCTCAGAAGCTTCTGCAGGTAACTTTGGAGGGTAGTGTAGGTTAGTATGATTTCAGAATTATTCAGCATAGATTTCATTCTCTTTTATGTTGCGGGACGTGGTGTCTCTCTTGTGGAGGCTCTTTCGGTTGTAAGTGGTCTTACTTGTGTTTATCTTGCAACAAGATCAAAGGTCGCTAATTTCTGGGTAGGATATCTTTACAACATTTTGTTGTTTATTCTATTCTATCAAAAAGGACTCTATTCCAGCATGTTGGTACAGCCTGTCTCGTTTGTTATCAATTTCTTTGGTCATTATCGGTGGACACATCCTTCTGAGGAGGAGAAGAACAGCAAGAATCAACTGCGGGTGACTTTGCTCTCTAACGGTAAACGTATCTATTTTGTTGCCCAGATTATTATATTTGCCATTTTGTGGGGATTTGTCCTCACAAAATTGGACAACATCTTGCCCGGGATATTCTCACAGGCTCAGAGACCGTTTCTGGATGCTTTCGTAACGGTGACTATCCTTACCGCTCAGTATCTGTCCGCTCAGAAGAAGCTTGAGTGTTGGGCTGCCTGGTTCACAGTGAATATAACGAATATAACATTATATATACTTGCAGGAATGGTTTTCCTGCCTATGGTAAGTGCAGGTTATCTTGTGCTGGCATTTTTTGGATTTGCCATGTGGAAGAGAGCTTGGCAAAATAACAGTTAATTGTAAAATTTTAAGATATGTTAGAAGTAAAGGGTTTGCATGCCTCTGTAGGAGGCAAGGAGATATTGAAAGGCATAGACCTTACAGTAAAAGAGGGGGAGGTACACGCGATAATGGGTCCCAATGGATCAGGGAAAAGTACACTTTCTGCAGTTTTGGCAGGAAGAGATACTTTTGAGGTTACCTCAGGAGAGGTCTTGTACAGAGGAAAAGATCTTTTTGAAATGGAACCCGAAGAGAGAGCCAGAGAGGGAATGTTCCTCGGTTTTCAGTATCCTGTTGAGATACCCGGTGTGAGTAATGTCAATTTTATGAAAACAGCTATCAACGAACAACGTAAGCACAGGGGACTGCCTCCTGTGACTGCGGCAGAGTTTCTCAAGATGATGAGGGAGAAGATGGCTGTTGTAGAGATGGACAGTTCTTTCTCTTCCAGGGGTGTGAATGTAGGATTTTCCGGAGGTGAGAAGAAAAGGAATGAGATTTTTCAGATGGCAATGCTGGATCCCACTCTTGCAATACTCGATGAGACCGACAGCGGACTGGATATAGATGCCCTGAGAATTGTGGCAGCCGGTGTAAACAAACTCAAGAAGAAGGATAATGCTTTCATTGTAATTACTCACTATCAAAGGTTGCTCGATTATATCGTGCCGGACATAGTGCATGTATTATATGACGGAAGAATTATTAAGACAGCCGGGAAAGAGCTTGCCCTTCAGGTGGAGGAGCAAGGATATGATTGGCTGATAAAGGGTTAATATTATGAGTGAACTGAATTATAAATACGCACCACCTGTGCCGGAGGAATTTAAATGTAGGGTTCCTTTGCCCGATACAGTACAGGCGTTTGTGGTGAACGGATCTCTGCGTGAAGGGTATGATCCCCCAGAGGGTTGTGTTCTGGAACCTTCCGGGGATAAGGGATATTCGTATTTTGCCGGGAAAGGCGCAGACCCGGAGCACGGTATGCAGATTATTAGTTTCAGGGATTCTTCGGATACAGGAGACATCTTTTTTGAAAGTAATTATTTCTTTGAGGAAAACTCAAGGAGTTCCCTGTTGCTTTGTACACATACTCTCTCAATAGACCATTTCAATACAGAGGAGATAGTGAACATCAATATACAAAAAAATGCTGAGGCTAAGATTGTTGTTATGCAGAATGAACATAACAATTCCGCCCACAAGGTGAACTTCCGTATCAATGTGGCTGAAGGGGGATATCTCCGTATTACCGTGGTGACGCTTCATGGCTCCAGTCTTGAGAATAGTTTTGATGTCAAATTGAATGGATCTAAAGCTAATTGCGAGTTGAACGGAGTGTATCTTGTCGATGGTGAGCAGGTTGTGGATACTAAAGTTTATATGCATCATCTTGTGCCAGATTGTCTTAGTAGTCAGCTTTTTAAGGGGATACTAGATGACAAATCGAGAGCCTCATTTACCGGCAGGATAGTGGTGGCCAAAGATGCACAAAAGACAGAGGCTTATCAGGCCAATCATAATCTTTTGCTTTCAAGAACGGCAAAAGCTTATGCAAAACCGCAACTCGAAATTTATGCGGATGATGTGAAATGTTCACATGGTGCAACAAGTGGTCGTTTGGATGAGACAGCTCTCTTTTATATGAGATCCAGAGGTATAGGGAAAGTTGAAGCAAGGTTGCTTCAGCAGTTGGCTTTTGTCTATGATGTTCTGGAAGAGATAGATAACGAGAAATTAAGGAAGAGATTATATGATCTTGTGGAGTCGAGACTTCGCGGAGAGTTCGGTAATTGTGAAAATTGCAGCATGAACTGCTGTTAAACCCTGATTATAAGCTAAATAATGCTCTTTTAAGGATTTTGCCTGTTGATGAGTCTGTTGATAACTTGTGCTCATTTCAAAGACAAATAGATCTATTTAATATAATTTTGTGAAAGTCGGCGGTATTGTCCCGTCGGCTTTTTCTATCAAAAAAAACGCATAAAATGAAAAATTACACTTACGAAGAGGCAATGGCTTCTAGTCTGCAATATTTTAATGGGGATGAACTTGCTGCATCTGTGTGGATTAATAAATACGCGATGAAGGATTCTTTCGGGAATCTATATGAGAGTTCTCCGGATGATATGCATAAGAGGCTTGCCCGTGAGTTTGCAAGGATTGAAGAGAAATATCCTAATCCTATGTCTGAAGAGGAGATATATAAACTTCTTAAGGATTTTAAATATATTATTCCTCAGGGTGGCCCGATGACAGGTATTGGAAACGGCTATCAGGTTGCCTCTTTGTCAAATTGTTTTGTCATAGGTAATAGAAAGCCGGCAGATTCATACGGTGGTATAATGAAAATTGATGAAGAGCAGGTTCAGTTGATGAAAAGAAGGGGTGGTGTTGGTCATGATCTTTCACATATCAGGCCTGCAGGAAGTCCTGTTTTGAATAGTGCACTTACATCAACCGGGGTTGTTCCTTTTATGGAGAGGTATTCTAACTCTACCAGAGAAGTTGCACAAGATGGAAGGAGAGGGGCCTTGATGTTGTCAATCTCTATCAAACATCCGGATTCCGAAAAATTCATAGATGCAAAGCTTGAACAGGGGAAGGTCACCGGGGCAAATGTATCTGTTAAGTTGGATGATGAGTTCATGAAATGTGCTTTAGAGAATAAAACTTACAAACAACAGTTTCCGGTTGAATCGGATAAGCCTTCGCATATTCAGGAGATAGATGCGGCTGCTTTGTGGAAAAAAATCATTCACAATGCTTGGCGTTCTGCAGAACCGGGTGTGCTTTTCTGGGATACAGTTATAAAAGAATCTATCCCTGATTGCTATGCCGATCTCGGTTACAAGACAGTGAGTACTAATCCTTGTGGCGAGATTCCGTTGTGCCCCTATGATTCATGCCGTCTGATAGCAGTGAATCTCTATTCTTATGTAGAAAATCCTTTTACCGAAAAGGCCTCCTTTAACCTGGAGTTGTTCCGGGATCATGTCCGGAAAGCTATGAGACTAAATGATGATTTGATCGATCTTGAGATGGAAAAGATTGAGGCTATAATAGAGAAAATAAGCAGAGATCCTGAGGATGAGGAGGTGAAATTGGCAGAGTTATCGCTTTGGAGAAAGATCAAAGAGAAGACTCTTGGCGGACGCAGGACAGGTCTCGGTATTACTGCAGAGGGTGATATGCTTGCAGCTCTGGGGTTGAGATATGGTGACGACAAAGCTACAGATTTTGCTGTGAGTGTTCAGAAGACACTGGCTGTTGAGGCCTACCGATCTTCTGTTAATATGGCTTCAGAGAGGGGTGCATTTCCTATATTTGATTTTAAAAGGGAAGAGTTGAATCCTATGATTCAGAGGATAAGAAATGAGGATGAAGAGTTGTTTGAGCAGATGGTTAAGGTGGGAAGACGTAATATTTCAATGCTCACAATTGCTCCTACCGGAACCACATCTCTAATGACTCAGACAACTTCCGGGATAGAGCCGGTGTTTATGCCTTTTTACAAGAGACGGAGAAAGGTTAATCCAAATGATAAGAATGTGAAGGTGACATTCAGGGATGAGGTGGGAGATGCATGGGAAGAGTATTATGTTTTTCATCATCATTTTCTTACTTGGTGTGAGCAGAATGGATTCTCAAAGGATAAAGTACGGGCAATGGACGTTGCTGAAATAGAAAAATTGGTTGCTCAGTCACCTTATTTCAAGGCTACTTCCAATGACATTGACTGGCCTGCCAAGGTGAAGATGCAGGGCAGGATGCAACAGTGGGTAGATCACTCTATCAGTGTGACGGTTAATCTTCCATCTTCCACTACTGAAGAGATGGTTGCAGAGGTGTATAAGACAGCATGGGAGTTTGGTTGTAAAGGTGTTACAGTGTATAGGGAGGGATCCCGTTCAGGGGTGTTGATATCTGCCAAGGAGAATGAGAGCAAAGAGGCAAAATTACGTAAGAAGGTGAGGCCAAAATCTCTGGATGCAGAGGTAATAAGATTCAAGAACGGTCCTGAGCAGTGGATAGCTCTTGTAGGGTTACTCAACGGAGCTCCATACGAGATATTTACCGGTCTAATCGACGAAGAGACCAGAAGCATACCCAAGTCGGTGACAATGGGTTATATAGTAAAGGAGAAGGATGATACCGGAAAGACACGCTACGATTTCCATTACATAGACAAATACGGCTACAGAAATATTGTGGGTGGTATCTCTCATATGTTCAACAAGGAGTATTGGAACTATGCCAAGTTAATTTCGGGTGTGCTCAGGAACGGAATGCCTATAGTGGATGTTGTAAATCTGGTAAGTGGTTTGCAACTGGACAGCGAGGCAATCAATACGTGGAAGAACGGTGTGGAGAGGACACTTAAGCGTTATATTCCGGATGGCACAAAAGATATATCCGGAAAAAAATGTGAGGTATGTAATTCTAATAACCTTGTATATCAGGAGGGATGTCTTACTTGTATGTCATGTGGAAACTCTAAATGCGGATAGATGATTATTTACCCCAAAGCCAAAATCAATCTGGGACTCAGGGTTACAGAGAAACGTAGCGATGGCTTTCATAATCTTGAAAGTCTTTTTGTGGACGTGCCTCAGATGACAGATATTTTGGAGATAATGGAGAGCGACAGGCTCTCCTTTTCTCTTTATGGAGCACTTCTTGATTGTGATAAGGGAGATAATATTTGTGAGAAGGCCTTCGGCGTATTACAGCAAGATTTTGATTTGCCCGGTGCAGATATACATCTATATAAGCAGATTCCAACTGGTGCAGGACTGGGTGGTGGTTCGTCGGATGGAGCATGTACACTTTTGTTATTGAATGATATATATGATCTGAATCTTTCTGATGATGCTTTATGCGATTATGCAGCAAGACTTGGAAGTGATTGCCCTTACTTTATTTTGGCACATCGTAGTAGTCGGGAGGGTTATACGCCTGCTTTTGTACAGGGAAGGGGTGATATAATTGACCCTTTCAATCTTCCTGTTTTGGATGGATTTAAGATAAAGATTGTTGATCCCGGCATTTTTGTTTCTACAGCAGAGGCATATTCGGGAATAACCCCTTGCACTCCGGAAGTTCCGCTTGAAATTCTTTTGAGAAAGCCTGTGGAGAGTTGGAAGGAGAGTATTGTAAATGATTTCGAAGCTCATATTTTCGAAATTCATCCGAAGCTTAAAGAGTACAAGGAGAGATTGTACCGAGAAGGTGCCGTCTATGCTTCAATGAGTGGTAGTGGATCTGCACTATACGGGCTGTTTCCTAATACTTTTTGAAGATTTCAGCAATATCCCCGGGGTCTTTGGTCTTTGTAAGAGCCAGCATTAGCAGTATTCTTGCTTTTTGAGGGCTTTTTTGGAAACTTACAGGTATCTTTTTGTTGTATTCTTCTGCAGACTCATCCACTCCTCCTGAATGGATTCTTGACGAGCGCACTATCCGCACTCCTTTTTCAAATGCATTTTGAATTGCGGCGGCAAATGGTCTGTTGTAGTTTCCGTGTCCCACTCCGGCTATAACGATTCCCTCTGTCCCATTTGTAGTGAGGATGCTTATCGGTAAATCTGAGGCAAATGCGTATGCGTATACAATCTCTGTTTGCGGAAGAGATGAAAGCGAGGAAATGTCGAATTCCGAGCGGCTAGTGTGGATAAATTTGTTTTCTCTATGGAATATGGGGTTTCCTCCTCTGATGTGTCCCAATGGACCAAGGTTGGGGGCCGAGAATGAACCTGTATTTGTTGTATGTGATTTGGTTACGTCATTGGCACAAAAAATAAGATCATTCATAACAACCATTACCCCTTTGTTGTATGCATCGGGATAAGAGGCAAGGGCAACTGCATTGAAGAGGTTTGCCGGGCCGTCTGCACTGAGGGCGGTGGCAGGTTTCATTGCTCCGGTGATAACTACAGGATTGGGATGTCTCAATGTGAGGTTGAGAAAATATGCGGTTTCCTCCATGGTGTCGGTTCCGTGAGTGACTACAATTCCGTTGCACAGGTTGTTTTTGAAGAGAGAATCTGCAATATGCCATATTTTAAACCAGATGTGCTCTTCCATATTTTGGCTGGAGATGTTGCAAACTTGTATCGCTTTGATTTCTGCAATATCTTTTATTTGGGGTACTGAGGATATTATCTGTTCCACAGAGAGTACTCCGGGTTCGTAGGAAGCTTCTGTTGCCTTGTTAGCATACCCGGCTATTGTTCCTCCTGTGGCAAGTATGGCTACCACGGGTTTTTGTTGAATTGAATCGGCGAATTTAATCGGGACGGCTACAGAATATTTTGTCGGGATGGCCAGTATTAATGCGGTGAGTATAGAGCAAAAATGAGTATTTGTTTTCATCTCTCTGTAGGTTTAATAGTTGCTTTCTATTGTTTGAATTATGTGCAATATACAAAAAAGGCCGACCCCCTGCTACAGAAATCGACCCCTTTTCTTGTGTACTAAAACCTAAACCTACACCCTTAAGATGCATGTGTTGCAATAAACGTTGCAAGAAAAATCAAATTTTATTGAAATTTTTTATTATAACAAAGGGGAGCATTGCTGAAAAGAGCCCAATAAATGAGATAAATATCAGAGTAAGAGATACATCGGATAATTTGACTACTACCGGATAGCTATCTACAATAAAATTACCCGGCATAGGTACAATTCCCAACTTTTGTTGGAGGAAGCATGCCATTAGGGCAATTAATGTGCCTGTGAGCATTCCGGAGAGAGATATCATCCATCCTTCGGCTATGAATATTTTTTTTATTAGACGTTCTTTGGCTCCCATTGATAACAGGGTGAGGGTATCTTCCTTCTTCTCCATTATAAGCATTGAAAGGGAGCCGAAAAGATTACATGAGATGATTACAAGTATAAATAGCAGTATGATGTAGATTGAGAGTTTTTCGGATCTCATCATTCTGTACATTGTTTCGTTTTGTTCAAAACGGTCTTTGACGTTATATTTACCTTCCGTTATATCAAGGACTTGTGATTTTATCCGTTGGATGTTGGCGGTTTTTTCCGTGTAGATCTCTAATGAGGTCACTTGGTTTTTATATTCGAGGAGGTTGCGGGCAACCGAGATGGGAACAAATATGTATTTGTTGTCTATTCCCTGATCTATTGTGTAGAGGCCGGATGGATATACTTTTGCTATATTAAGGGAGGAGGCGGGATTTACAAGGGAGAGGGTGCGGTTTCTGGAGGGAAAGTAGAGAGTGAGGGGGGCTACGAAGTGTACCCGGAGCCCGAGATCGAAAGCCATTGATCTTCCCAGAACAGCTTGCGGAAGCTCTCCGTGAAAGAGGGAGAATTCACCCTCTTTGATGTGGTTGCTTATATTTGTGATGGATTCGAAGTTGCTGTCGACTCCTTTGATTGTGGCTATGGATTCCGAAGAGCCATAGCGAACGAATATGTTCTCTTCAACTATGCTGCATACTGCCTTTACTCCTTTTATCTGGGATATGCTGTTGATGTATAGGGTGTCTGGAGAGAAACTTTTCCCCTGGATTGGCTCTATCAGCAGATCGGATTCGTATGTTGAGTAGAGAGATTTGAGCAGATCTTCAAACCCGTTGTATACTGAGAGTATTATTATCAGTGCTGCGGTACCCACGGCTATACCTCCCGCACTTATCGCAGATATGATGTTTATCACGTTGTGCGATTTTTTTGCAAATAGGTATCTGCCTGCTATGAAGAGTGAGAAACGCAATTTTCCGGGGTTACTTTTTGAGCAGTTCGTCAATCTTGTCTACATAGTCGAGGGAATCATCTATCAGGAAAACCAGTTCGGGTACAATCCTAAGTTGTTTTGAAACTCTGCGTCCCAGCTCCCCTCTGATGGAGCGGGATGCTTCCTGTATATTGTCAAATACCTGCTCTTTTTTCGATGAGGGGAAAATACTCACATAGATCTTTGCTACTGACAGATCGGGGCTTATTCTTACTGTTGTAACTGTGACCATTGCTCCTTGGAAAAGAGTGTTTGTCTTTTCTCTCAGGATTTCAGCAAGGTCTCTTTGTAGTTGTCGTGAAACCTTTGATTGTCTGGTGCTTTGGTCTTCCATATCAATTGATTGTTAGAATGAAGTAATTTTTCTTACCCTTTTGAATTAGTATGTATCTGTTGTTCAGTAGATTTTCATCTGAAAGGGTCTGTTCGGGTGATTCTGCCTTACTTTTGTTGATACTTACTCCTCCTGCTTTGATCATTTTACGGCACTCTCCTTTGGATGAGAATACGGCTGTTTTTACAGCCAGCAGTTCGGTTATATTCTCCTTAAGATCTTCTCTGGTAATAGGGAAAACGGGTACTCCGTCAAAGATGTCAAGAAAGGTTTTTTCGTCCAATCCTCTAAGTGTTTCTGTTGTTGCTTTGCCGAAAAGAATTGAGGAGGCTTCAACCGCTTTTTTGTACTCTTCGTTACCATGTACCATTGTGGTGATTTCCTTTGCCAGAAGTTTCTGGAGCTCTCTCATGTGAGGGGCTTGTTTATGTTGTTCAACAGCTTGTTCTATCTGTTCCTTGGAGAGCATGGTGAATATCTTCATGTATTTTTCTGCCTCGTCATCTGCCACATTGAGCCAGAACTGGTAAAATGCGTATGGGGATGTGTATTTTGAGTCAAGCCATACATTGCCTTGTTCGGTTTTTCCGAATTTGCCTCCGTCTGCTTTGGTTATCAGAGGGCACGTGAGAGCAAAGGCCTCTCCGGATTCCATTCTGCGGATAAGCTCGGTTCCGGTGGTTATATTGCCCCACTGATCGCTTCCTCCCATTTGGAGTTTGCACCCGTGGTTTTTGTAGAGGTAGAGGAAGTCGTAGCCTTGGACCAGTTGGTAGGTGAATTCGGTAAAGGACATTCCCTCTTTCTCCTCCCCGCTAATTCGTTTTTTTACGGAGTCTTTGCTCATCATATAGTTAACGGTGATATGTTTGCCTACGTCCCTTATGAATTCAAGAAAGGAGAAATCTTTCATCCAGTCGTAGTTGTTCACCATTATGGCGGCTCCCGGTTTGCCTGAATCGAAATCTAGGAATAGTGATAGTTGTTTTTTTATGGCGTTTTGATTGTGACGCAGTGTCTCCTCATCCAAAAGGTTTCTTTCAGATGATTTCATTGAAGGGTCGCCAATCATTCCGGTAGCTCCTCCGACAAGAGCTATAGGTCTATGGCCTGCGGCCTGAAGGTGGCGCAGCATCATTATGCTCACCAGGTGTCCTATATGAAGTGAATCTGCAGTAGGGTCTATGCCTACATAGGCGGAAGTAAGCTCTTTCTCCAGTTGTTCTTCTGTTCCGGGCATTATATTATGGATCATCCCTCTCCACTCAAGTTCTTTTACAAAGTTGCTCATATGATACATTATTTTGGGCAAAAGTAAGCTTTTTTCTTTATTTTTGCTCATTCCGAAGATACTAAGTTATTGTAAAATAAAATCTCAACTCAGATATGAATAAGTTTAAGAATTTTTCAGGATTTCTGTTTTTTATATCCTTTATTATTGTTTTTTCTACTCCCGGTGTATTGCTGGCCGGTGAAAATGATACTCTTGTGTCCCGTTTAAGGGAGTTGCCGGGGGTGAATAAAGTGGAGTCTATGCCAACCAGGCATTTTAATAATAAATATGTTTTGTATGTGGAGCAACCATTGGACCATGGTAATCCTGATAAAGGTACTTTTCTGCAGAGAGTATTCTTGATGAATGTTTCATTTGACAGACCTACTGTGCTGGTAACTGAGGGATATGGTGCCGGTTATGTGAGGTCGCCTGTTTACAGGGAGGAGATATCTTCTATTCTGGATGCCAATATAGTGTTTGTGGAGCATAGATATTTTCTTGAGTCCAGGCCCGAGAATGCCGGATGGGAGTATTTGACTGCTGAAAATTCGGCCTACGACCTTCACAGGGTAAGAGAGATGTTCGGTGAACTATATAAAGGCAAGTGGATTGCTACCGGAATTAGCAAGGGGGGGCAGACGGCCCTGCTTTATACGGCATTTTTCCCCGGTGATGTGGATGTCACAGTCCCTTATGTAGCTCCATTATGCAGTGGTGTTGAGGATGGCAGACATGAGCCTTTTTTGAAAGAGACGGCAGGTACTCAGGAGCAGAGGGATAAGTTGCAAATGTTCCAGAATGAGGTATTGATGAGGCGTCCGGAGTTGCAAAAGAAATTCGATTCGCTTTGTACAGCTGAGAGTTATCAGTTCAATCTTCCTACATCGCACATATATGACTATTCTGTTTTGGAGTTTCCTTTTGCTTTCTGGCAGTGGGGAAGCGATCTGGAGGAGATTCCGGTTCCGGGGTCATCTGCAACGGAGGTGTTTAAATACTGGATGAAGATAAGCTCTCCGGACTACTTCCAGAGCGAGAGTAATACTACTCCTTTCTTTGTTCAGGCTGCAAAGGAGCTGGGTTATTACGGCTACGATACGGAGCCTTTCAAGGATCTCCTTAAGATAAGGTCCGCCAAGGGTTATCTTGAGAAGATATTCCTTCCTAAAGGAACTGTTTTTAGTTTTGATGAAACTCTTTATAAGAGACTTAAATCTTTTGTTGATACCACCTCTTCGAAGATGATGTTCATCTACGGGGAGTATGATCCTTGGAGTGCAGTTATGGTAGATGAACCAAATAGTGATAATGTTGTTCTTTTTATTGATCCAAAAGGCAGTCACCGTGCGAGAATTTCTACTTTGCCGGAGAATATGCAGAAACAAGCTGTCGGGCTGCTTAAGGAATGGTTGGACGAATAAATGATTTATGTTGGATTTTAAGAAAATCGATATTTCAGACAAAGAGTGGGTGGAGAGAATTTTAAAATTCTCGGACTACAGAGGAGCAGAATATAATTTCACAAATCTTTTTATATGGGACGGGGTTTTTAAATCTCAGATAGCTAGGTTTAAGGATTTTCTCGTATTCCGATCGGGCATACCTGGGCAGAGGCAGTATCTCTATCCTGCAGGCAGAGGAGACAAACGAGAGGTGATAGAGGAGATAATGCTTGATGCTTCACGTGATGAATCTACTCTTGAATTTATTGGTATTACAAGGGACACAAAGGAGGAATTGCATAATATGTTTCCTCATGAGTTTAAGTTTACTCTTGTCAGGGACAGTTATGACTATATATATGATGCCGAGAAGATGGCTACTCTTACAGGTAAAAAGCTGCAGTCTAAAAGGAATCACATTAACTTCTTTGCAAGGGAGTATAAGTGGACATACGAAGAGATTACTCCCGCGATGATTCCCGAAATAGTAGAATACAAGCGTGAGTGGTGTATCAGGAACGGATGTAATGATCAGGAAACTCTCACTTGGGAGAGTTGTGCCGTTGAGAAGTGTCTTGAAAACTATGAGGAGTTGGGTGTCAAGGGAGCTGTTTTGAGGATTGATGGAGAGATAGTTGCTTTTACTGTTGGGGAGATACTTAACTCCGATACCGTAATCGTGCACATAGAGAAAGCAGATTCTGATGTAAGAGGGGCTTATCCTATGATAAACCGTGAGTTTGCAAGGCGTCTTGGCAATGGATATAAATATGTAAACAGGGAGGATGATATTGGGGATGAGGGTTTGAGAAAGGCGAAAGAGTCTTATTATCCTGTTTTTATGTTGGAAAAATTTTCTGCCAGATTATTTTAATTATATTTGCACCTGTAACCATTAAACTAGAGCATTGGAACCTCCCAGTAGTATTTTAGACGATTATTTCTCCGTGGGGATATTATTTCTCCTCTCACTTGCAGTTTATGCTTTAATATCAGGTATTTCTCACTCTTTCAGTTTTATCAAAGAGATTACATCAACAGACGATTCAAAACGGACTGGTCATGTTGCTCATTTCATATCCAATCCTTTGACCGTGTATGGAACTGTTTTCCAGTTTTCAGTCATAACAAGATTGTTAATAGTTTTCTTGTGTGTCAGGGTGATAGATTCTGTTGTTATAGCTACTTTAGTGGCTATTGTGATTATGTACTCTGTCAATGAGGCTGTAAGGATGGCAATTAAGGGACGTGAGGCAAGGTTCTTTCACAGTACATCTTTTTTTACATTGGTCCTAAGTGCTTTGGCAATGCCATACAACAGATTGTTAGCCAGTTTCACTGTTCGTCTAGAAGAGAAGATGGAAGAGCGTGACGTGCAGTCGATAGAAGAGATTACAGAAGATGAGACAGATGACACTTTGGAGGATTATCAGGAAAGGACTCTTTTGAGGAACATAGTTGCATTGTCAAACAAAAGTGTTTATGACATTATGATTCCAAGGGTAGAGGTGGAGGCTCTTAGTACTTCAATGACAACGACTGAGGTTATGGATATAGCTATCAGGTGTGGCTATTCCAGGCTACCTGTTTACGATAATGATATGGATAATATCAAGGGGTTTCTTTATATTAAGGATCTTGTCAATTATCTAAAGGAGAAGAGGAGTGATTATGATTGGAGACAGCATATCCGTGAGGCTTATTTCGTGCCGGGAAACAAGAAAATAAACGATCTTCTGGAGGAGTTTCGTGAGAAAAAGATTCATCTGGCACTTGTCGTTGATGAGTATGGCGGAACAGATGGTATAGTTACTCTGGAGGATGTTTTGGAGGAGATCATCGGAGAGATTACTGATGAATCGGATATTTTAACCACTAACAAATAATAAGATGGGGCTTTATTTAAGTAAAGAGCTGGATAATGACGGTGTAATCTCTTTGTGGAAGATTACAGAGAGTGAGGGGGAACTTCTCAAGCTCAGTTCTGTGCCCAGCGAAGAGTTGGAAGAGTTGCAACTCATTAAGAATGTTGCGCGTAGGAGGGAAAAGCTTGCTGTGAGGGCTTTGCTTAACGAGGTGTTTAATGGTAAGGTATATTTGGGGCATCATGATAACGGCCGTCCTTTTCTCCAAAATAGCCTTACTGAGATCAGCATATCTCACACAGCTCATTATGTTGCAGTACTTACTCATCCGTCGGAGAGTGTTGGTATAGATATTGAAAGATTGAACAGGGATTTTGCTGCTGTGGAGAGAAGAGCCCTCTCTTTTGAGGAGAAAGATTATCTGAGCAGCAAAGAAAAATCTCTTCATTTGGCAATCCTTTGGAGTGCAAAAGAGGCAGTGTTCAAGAGAATGTCCCGTTCAGATGTAGATTTTTCAAAACAAATATTTATTAAGAAATTTAATCCCAGGGAGGAGGGAGAATTGACTGCTGTTTTTCGTGACAAAGATGGCACGGAGCAGGAGTTTGAACTACAATATCAACTTTTCGAAGATCATGTAATGGCTTGGATGGTCGGGTAGTTTGTCTGTATTACGGATAGGACAAACTTATAAATATTATGTTATGAAAAATCTATACCTGATTCTATACTTGTGGAAGAATCTGGGATGAGTGTTGTTTTGTCTTGACTTTCTCAATGATATCTTGTATTATACCGTTTTCGTCTATCACAAAAGTTTTGCGAAGAGTACCTTCATATTCTCTACCCATCATCTTCTTTTTGCCCCAGGCATCATACTTTTTTTGAATCTCTTTGCTTTCATCTGAAATAAGAGGAAATGGCAGTCCATTTTTTTCTATAAATTTCTGGTGTGATTTTGTATTGTCTTTGCTTACACCCACAATATCATATCCTTCGGCCAGAAATCTTTGGTAGTTGTCCCGTAGATCGCACGCTTCAGCAGTGCAGCCGGGGGTATTGTCTTTAGGGTAGAAATATAGCACCAGTTTTTTCCCTTTAAATTGATTTAGGGACATTTCTTTGCCGTTGTGATCTATTCCGGTGAATTCAGGGGCTTTGTCTCCAATTTTTAGCATTTTTCTTTTGGTTAATGTTCGTTTTAATTAACAACCTTCAAGCGGTAAAGTTGAACTTCCCGGAAGTTTTTCACAATGCATTGTTTAACAATGCATTAAAAAAGGTTCTGTACAGATAAGTACAGAACCTTTTTTTAAATAACTGATGGACAGTTTTCTGTGAAAAACTTCCGGGAAGCTTTCCCTCGCCGGGAAGCTTTCCCTAGCCGGGAAGCTTTCCCTAGCCGGGAAGCTTACATCATACCGCCCATACCGCCCATTCCGGGTGCTCCACCCATAGGAGGGGCTGGGGTCTCTTCTTTCTTGTCTGCCATTACGCATTCGGTTGTAAGGAACATTCCGGCAACAGAAGCGGCATTTTCAAGTGCAACACGTGTTACTTTAGTAGGATCGATAACTCCTGTAGAGTAAAGATTTTCGTATTTGTCGGTCCTTGCATTGTAGCCGTAGTCTTCTTTACCTTCTTTAACTTTTTGGATAACGATGCTTCCTTCTATACCTGCATTTGAAACAATCATTCTCAAAGGCTCTTCAATTGCTCTTGATATGATTGAAATACCAGTGTTCTCATCTTCGTTATCTCCTTTGAGGTTTTCAAGGTCTTTGACTGCGCGGATGTAAGCAACTCCTCCTCCCGGTACAATTCCTTCCTCTACAGCGGCTCTTGTTGCACTCAGGGCATCATCTACTCTGTCTTTTTTCTCTTTCATCTCTACCTCTGAGGCTGCACCTACATAGAGTACTGCAACTCCGCCTGCAAGTTTGGCGAGGCGTTCTTGAAGTTTCTCTCTGTCGTAGTCGCTTGTGGTAGCTTCAATCTGTTTCCGGATCTGAGCTACTCTGTTGTCAATAGCATCTTTGGCTCCGGCTTCGTTCACGATGGTTGTGTTTTCTTTGTCGATGCTTACTTTGTCTGCTGTACCCAGCATATCCTCAGTAGCTGCATCCAGTCGCAATCCTTTCTCTTCTGTGATTACTGTACCACCGGTGAGAATTGCTATATCTTCCAGCATCTCTTTTCTGCGGTCTCCGAAACCGGGAGCTTTTACAGCTGCAATCTTGAGTGTTCCGCGAAGACGGTTTACTACCAAAGTGGCAAGAGCTTCTCCATCTACATCTTCTGCAATAATGAGAAGTGATGCTCCGCTTTGTGCAACAGGCTCAAGAACAGGCATAAGATCTTTCATTGTAGAGATTTTCTTGTCTGTGATAAGGATGCGAGGTTTATCAAGTACAGCTTCCATCTTGTCTGCATTTGTCATGAAGTATGGGGAGATATAACCCCTGTCGAATTGCATCCCTTCTACAACCTTAACCTCTGTTTCTGTGCCTTTGGCTTCTTCTACGGTGATTACACCCTCTTTTTTCACTTTGCTCATTGCTTCAGCGATGAGTTTGCCAATGGTGCCGTCGTTATTTGCTGATATTGTGGCAACTTGTTCGATTTTAGTGATATCGTCTCCAACTGAGTTGCTTTGTTTTTTGAGTGAAGAGACTACAGCCTCAACAGCTTTGTCGATACCTCTTTTGAGATCCATCGGGTTTGCACCTGCAGTAACATTTTTGAGTCCTACATTGATGATGGATTGTGCAAGAACTGTGGCGGTAGTAGTTCCGTCTCCAGCCTGATCTGCAGTTTTTGATGCAACTTCTTTTACCATTTGTGCACCCATGTTTGCGAAGCTCTCTTCTAGCTCTATCTCCTTGGCAACGGTAACACCGTCTTTGGTTATCTGAGGTGATCCGTATTTTTTATCTATTACTACGTTTCTTCCTTTGGGACCCAGAGTCACCTTTACAGCATTTGCCAAAGCATCAACGCCCTCTTTCATTAGATTGCGGGCTTCAATATCAAATTTAATTTCCTTAGCCATTTTTTTATTATTTTAATTTTTCTGTTTTAACAAACTACTCAATCACTTTTGTGAAATTGTTGCAAGACTTGTTTTATTACGTCTGACTTGTTCTTTAATCTATCTCTTAATTAGCCTATAATAGCCATAACGTCAGACTGACGCATCATGAGATAATCTTTACCTTCTGAATTGATTTCGGTGCCGGAGTATTTTCCGTAAAGAACTACATCTCCTACCTTAAGTTCCATTGGTTCATCTTGTTTCCCGCCACCAACGGCAATTACTGTTCCTTGTTGAGGTTTCTCTTTTGCTGTGTCCGGGATGTACAATCCACTTGCTGTTTTTGTTTCAGCCTCTTTAGGCTCTACTAAAACTCTGTCTGCTAATGGTTTGATGTTCATAATGCTTTATTGTTTAAAATTTATTTTATTTTGATATTTATTAGTACAATGCCATATATGGCAAATTAAGTGCCAAATGACAATACTGACAAAATGTCCTATTACTGCTGTGGCTATAATTAATTGTTATATTTGTCTTCAGAAAAAAATAACAGAGGTATTTATGGAAAATGGAGATGCTTTTTTCATGAAAGAAGCACTTAAAGAGGCATATAGAGCAGATGAAATAAATGAAGTGCCTGTTGGTGCCGTGATTGTCTCCAGAGGCAGGGTGATCGCCAGGGGGCATAATATGACAGAAACCCTAAATGATGTGACAGCACATGCAGAGATGTTAGCAATAACCAGTGCAACCAGTTCAATTGGTGGAAAGTATTTGGATGAAGCTATTTTGTATGTGACAGTAGAGCCTTGTCCTATGTGTGCAGCTGCTACCTCATGGGCTCATATCAAGAAGATTGTTTATGGTGCATCAGACACGAAAAAAGGGTATTCTTTATTTTTGCCGTCATTGCTTCATCCAAGGTGCGAGGTGGTAAAAGGTGTCATGCAAGATGAGTGCTCTGCACTGGTTACGGATTTTTTTAAGAGAAAACGTAAATAAGAGTGCTTGTGTCGGATTTTCTTTCTATAATTCAAGTAGTGGAGTTTCTACAGGACTATGGAGTTGCAGGGTTGTTTGTCGCTTCTTTCCTGGCAGCGACTGTTATTCCTTTTAGTTCGGAGATTGTATTGACCGGTGTGCTAATTGCCGGAGTAAATCCATTATTTGCATTTTTTGCAGCTACTTCCGGGAATTGGCTGGGAGGGTTAACCTCTTATTATGTAGGTCATTTGGGTAGATGGGATATAATTGAGAGATGGTTTGGCGTGAGTGAGGAGAAATTGATAAAACAGAAATCCAAGATAGAAAAATATGGAAGTCTTATAGCTTTTTTCACATGGATGCCTTTGATTGGGGATGTGCTTGCTATTGCTTTGGGCTTTTATAGGGTAAATTTTATGAATTCCGCCATTTTCATGCTTATTGGCAGATCTGTCCGTTTCTCTGTAATCATTGGGCTTTACGTTATTTTTGACTCCTGGGTTTTGGACTATATTTTAGTATAATTTTTTGCAGTAAATAAAAAAAGCTATATATTTGCAGTCCCAAAAACACAACTAACTGACCTATGGTGTAATGGTAGCACTACTGATTTTGGTTCAGTCAGTCTAGGTTCGAATCCTGGTAGGTCAACTTGTTAAAAGAGAGCGCTGAATAAGCGTTCTCTTTTTTTTTAACGCCGTTGTTTCTGGTAAGTAATTATATTACAAGTTTTTGTAGAGATGCAGTTTTTTGGATGAAATTACTGCTGGTGGTTTTGAGGGGACTTTTGGGCGAGAGAATATACGTGCTTCCCATTGCTGCGAGAACAGCAATCTTGTATTAAGGTTTACTACAGCGAGTTATCAGTTTTAAAGGCGTTGAATATTTTTTCTTTTCTGATGTGTAGGGAGAAGTGTTCTATGATGTGTTCTCTGTAATGTGGGTTTTTGTGTTGACTTAGGGCTTTTGTGATGGCGGAGGTCATTTGTTTTATCGAGCTCTCCTGTATTGTGGGGGAATCATTTATGTATATTGTGTATCCGTGCTCTTGGAGTACTTCCGGCATTCCTCCTGCTGTGGATACTACTGGTATCATGTTGTGGAACATGGCTTCTGCAAGGGAGAGAGAGAAGCTTTCGCGTCGAGAGGGTTGGCAGTAGACGTGGCATTGTTTGTAGTATGAAAGTAGTTGCCCTTGAGGAACTGGAGGAATTATCCTGAGATTTGGGGCTGGAGCTGTTTCTGCCAGGGAGAAGAGCTCTGCGCGGCAGCCGACAAGCAGGAAAGGTGTGTCGGGCAATTCGAGGGCAATTTTATTAAGGCGATCTATTCCTTTTATATAGAAGGTCTGAACGGTATTGACAAGTGCTACGCAGAGAACAGAGCGAGTAGGAGTGTCATTATCATCTCTTTCAAGGGTTGTGTAATATGACAAGGTGTTTTGTTCAGGTGAGGTGCTTAAGTTGTTGTTAGGGGTGTTGATGTATTGTGAGGTGTTTTGTTCAGTTGAGGTGCTTAAGTTGTTGTTGGGGGAGTTGATGTTTTGTGAGGTGTTTTGTTCAGTTGAGGTGTTTGTGTTGTAGTTGGATGTGTTGATTTTTTGTGAGGTGTTGTGTTCCGGAGAAGACTTGTGGTTGAGGGAAGTGTTAGTTTGAGAAGTGGAGTTTAGGATATTGTTGTTGGTGATTGGAGTGTTGGTATCGGGTATTGGTATACCGTTGTAAATCAGGATTGTGTTGGCAGTGGGTGCAATGGAGTTGAGGGTTCGTACGACATTCTCTGAAACCGCAAGTACTAAGGTGGCTTGTTTTATTGATGTCACAGACATGAATGCTCTTAAAGGTTTGCAGAGGCTGCCATAGTTGTATTTTTTTTCACGACAGATGTCGTATCCTCCTATCACCAGACAGGATTTTCGCCCAAACAGCTTTGCGAAGAGGATGGGCAAGAGAGAGTGGTAATCTGCAAACCATATGTATATAATTCTGAATTTATGTATGTTGAAAATAAGAAAGAGGAGTTGCCTCAATAGTGAAATGGGGAGTTTCGACTTTGGGTTATTGACAAAGTGATATTTAGATACCTTGAAGTTTTCTTCAAGGATGGAGATGTCTCCTTTTACAAAAGAAGAGGGGTGAGTGTATATGAAAAGGAGGTTGTCGTTCATTTACTTAATCATGATTATGTTGGCAACTTTGCGTACTCCTTTGTTGTCAAATTCTTTGTTGTCTGAGGGGTGATTGACAACTCCGTTGTCGGACATTCCTTTGACGTACATTGTCGTAGATCCTCCTCCGTCGAGATTCAGGATGTATGTGGCTCCCATCCACGAGAGGACTTTTCTCAACTCTTCCAGCGACATGCCCTGGGATTGCTCAGATCTTCCGTCGACGGTCATGAATATTATTGTACCGTCTTCTTTTTTTGCAATGGCAGTTCTTGGGTGTCTTGTCGTATAGAAAGAGGCTTGTAGCAGCCTTGCATTTTTTCCGTCTGCCATAAGTAGTGGACCGGATGTTATGACATGTTGTGCCTGGATATATTTTTCCCAATCTTTTAGTTCATCTGCCTTGAGGATGTAAAGTTGTTCGTTGAAAATTGCAATTGCTCCCTTTTGATGCATAGATCTTTTTGGTCCGGTGTAAGTGTTAGGCGCGATTTTTTCTCCGTTTTTCCTGATATAGTCTACAGAGTTGTAGTCTTTTGTATTGCGTTCGTAGTTGAATTTAAAGAAGGAGCCGTTTATAGCAGCTACTGCTTCGTTTTGAATGGCAAGCACATTGGTTTCGACGAGTATCGGACTCGGAATTATCGCCGGCTTGGCTTCAGAGGAAGGTGAGATTTCCAGAATGTTGATGAATTGGTTTGAGGAGAAGAGTTCGTTTTGGGAGAAGTGTATCTGGCGGAGAGTGATTCCCGGAGCAACATTCCTGATTGTCCATTGCGCATTTACCAGTGTGAGTGAGTCTCTATTCAGGGCGGGGCTGTTGGCCGAAAGAGTTGATGCAATAATCAAGAAGAGAAGTGTAA
>CAXXPC010000011.1:0-21425 GCA_963678025.2 Bacteroidales bacterium | reverse complement strand
AATTCCGCGAGGCCCTCAGAGAACTTATGAACCTTGCACGCCTCGGAAACAAATATCTCACAGAAACCGAGCCTTGGAAAATAGCAAAGAGCGATCCCGAAGCTGTCGCCTCTATCTTGAATGTCTCACTTACCATATGCGCCAATCTTGCAATAGCTCTTGAGCCTTTCATGCCTCATACCGCAGAAAAACTCAGGCAAATGATGAACCTTACCGATCTCTCATGGGAAATGATGGGCACAGGATCAATAATTCAAGAAGGACATCAGCTGGACAAAGCTACCCTGCTATTTGCCAAGATAGAAGACAAAGAAATTGCATTCCAGACAGAAAAACTAAAAAAGACAAAAGAAGAGGCACAAAACACCAAAAACGAAAAAGAGAACGAAACACTCTCACCCCTCAAAGAAGAGTGCACCTTCGACGACTTCACAAAGATGGACATACGCACAGCAACCATTCTCGAGGCAGAGAGAGTGCCAAAAACCGATAAGCTACTCAAGTTAAGGATAGACACAGGATTGGACCAAAGAACAATTGTATCCGGAATAGCAGAATACTACACTCCTGAAGAGCTGCCCGGACAACAGATATGTGTGCTTGCCAATCTTGCTCCCAGAAAGATTAGAGGTATCGAATCCAAAGGAATGATCCTTATGGCCAAAGAGAAAAACGGCAAAATGAAAATAGTCCGCCCTGAGGAGACACTTTGCAATGGTGCAGAGATAAATTAGTCCTGCACACCAATCACATACTCCTGAGAAACTCCCTCTCCTCCTCGGAATAGAGAAGCCATTCCCAGAAAGGACGCAACTCATCCTTGAACACTACGGCTGCCACTATAAGAGCAAGAATCAGGAACACTACAGAGAGCACGATTATCACCCTTTTGATGAATCTGCTCTCTTTTTCTTTCACATTATCCTTTTCCTTATCAATATGCTGCTCTTGCGAAGTTGATTGAGACTCATCTTCTTTCGCAGCTACTTTATGAGGTTCCTTCTCAGTTGACTCCTGTGATCTAGTCTCAACTGATTTAAGAATCTCTTTATCAGCTGTACTCTGTGACTCATTATCTGCTACTTCACTAGCCTCTTCCCTAGCTGCTTCACTAGCCTCTGCATCAATCGCTCCTTGAGCCGCTTCATCATCTACTTCGCCAACCTCTTCCTCAACTACCTCTTTCTCAGCCACCTCTTTTGATTCAATTTTAACTGCTTTATGAGACTCTTTCTCAACTACTCCCTGCAATTCTGCCTCATCTTCTTTATAAAGTTCTTCCTCTTCATCCTGTGTCATATCTGTAACAGATCCTTTTGTCGGCATATGACCAAAAAAGTTTTTCACGGCATTTTTTGTGTGAGTCTCAACCTCCCCATTTTTTGGAAGGATCTTAATATTCAATGGCTCAAGCCCGAAAGCCTCTAAATAATTGAACAAACCTTTTTCGGCTACGAAGAAATAATCATTCTGCTCTGTCGCCCTCATTGTGCCGAACTCAGGGATACGAAGACTTTTATGAGTATTGAGCTCCCTCTTCAAATAGGAGACAAACTCTGCAATCTCTTTTTTTGCCGCATCATCATCCAGAGCAAATTCTCTTGCATAGGTATCCTCCAATATACCATCATTCCATATCTCGCCGGAACGAAAAAGGATTCTCCTGAAAGGGGGATGAATAACCATGGCCCTGTCAGAAAAGACAGAAGGTGCCGTCTCTGCTATAAAGCTTCCCATTCCCGGCAACGACACCCTGTCGTGCACAAGAATCAGCTTTCTTATGATTCCCGAAAATAAATCTAAATCCATGATAAATATGCTCTCGCACAAAGTTAAAAAAAATGAGGTTATATAACAGATAATTTAATTTTTAGAAAAATTAACATAAAAGGTTTGCAGAATGAAAAAAACAAATTATATTTGCAATCCCAAACGAAAAAAAACAAATTCCTCGTTAGCTCAGTTGGTTAGAGCACCTGACTGTTAATCAGGGGGTCCTAGGTTCAAGTCCTAGACGGGGAGCTTCAAAATTAGAGAGTTGCAGGATTTATTCCTTGTGGCTCTTTTTTTTTGCATACAACTCACAATATTTTTCTATATCACAGAACCAAATCAAGTTTTAGATTGTTATATTTTTTAGTCAAAAGTTATTTACATCTAAAACACACCTGATATGTCATTACTGAAAGAATTCTACACACTTAACAACGGAGTACAAATCCCCAAAATTGGCTTTGGTACATGGCAAATACCCGATTCAATAGCCGACAAGAAAGTAAAACTTGCTCTTGAAGCCGGATATAGACACATAGACACCGCCTTGGCCTATCAGAATGAAGCGGGTGTGGGAAAAGCCATCAAAGATTCCGGATTGAAGCGTGAAGAGATCTTCCTTACCAGCAAACTACCCGCACAAACAAAAGGATACAGAGAAGCACTGCGGGCATTCGATGAGAGCCTCAGCAACCTCGGGACCGACTACCTCGATTTATATCTTATCCACGCCCCTTGGCCATGGGACGACAAAGGAGGAGACTATACCCAAAAAAACATTGACACCTGGAAAGCTTTTGAGAAACTCTACAAAGAAAAAAAAGTGAGAGCAATAGGAGTTTCCAATTTTTCCCCTTCAGATATTGAAGCCATTCTCGGCCAATGTGAAATAACCCCTGCCGTAAACCAGATTGCATTCTATGTAGGCAAGACACAAGAAGAGTACGTGCAATACTGTGAAGAAAAAGGCATACTGATAGAGGCATACTCTCCCCTAGCTACCGGAAGAGCCCTCAAAGACCCGGGACTAAACGACATAGCCTCATCCTACGGAGTATCGGTTGCACAACTGCTCATACGTTACACCCTGCAAAGAGGAGTTCTGCCACTTCCCAAAACACTCTCCCCTATAAGAATGAAAGAGAATGCTTCTTTGGAGCACTTTACAATATCAGAGGAAGACATGAAAAAGCTCAACGCCCGAAAAACAGAGTACAGGTAAAAAACAAAGTACAGGCAAAAGTTTACTTTAGAGTGATGATCACTTTTTTAACTTGACAATAACCACCACAGGGTTATCATTGTCGGAGATTGATTCTGCATATTTGGAAATCTCAGGATTGTCTTGTTTGCCGGCAAAACTCTCTTTGAATTCATGTGCAGGAATAAATGAAACCATTTGATTGTCTTCCGAAATTGACAATGGCCAAATTACTCCCCCATTATTAATATCGTCAATGAATCCCAACTTGCTTTCACTATCCTTCATGAGAGAAGTAGTAGACCCATCTTGTTTATCAAAGTAAATATAAAGCAATGGCAGTTCAACCTTCTTTCCAGAGCCCTTAGGACTTGCATTGACTTTATTTTTTGCAAGATTTCCGATATTGTATTTAAGAAATATGTATCTGTCGCTTTCAAGTATGTCCGACTGTCGGGTCATCATTTTTTTTTCATTTGCCAATTCTTTAATATTGTCTTCGGTAGGTTTATAGTCGCCATAATTAAAGAAATATAATGTGTCAATTTCCAATTTCTCATTCACAGATAGAATATGATCCCATATACCACTTGATATCATTATTCTATCTTTGAAGCGATATGGTTTTTTGAACATATCTGCCCTGGGAAAAGTTTTGAGTACTGATTCTTCACTACTCGAGAAAGGCTTGTTCCATAAAACATGGGATTCAGAGTCTATTGCCGTGTATGAGTTTGTGAAATTCATTCCCAAGGCAGAAGAGAGCAAATAAAAGTTTTCATTAAGTTTTGCAAAACCCCGATAGTAGACTTGGCTATCCTTTGGAATATTACGGATGAAGGTACCGTCTGGTTTATATTCAGATATTTTTTGGGAAGATTCAATGCATAAAGTACCATTGTCATCTACAATCATTGATACAATCGACTCATACTCCTCATTGCTTCTACCCCTTCTTTCAAAGGAACTGAGAAAATTACCCTTCCTGTCAAAAATCATTATAGGTTCGGTAGATCTTCCTTTTATATATATCATGTCATTAGCCAGGATAATATCATCAGGATTAGATATAACACTGTTTTCATATGTTTCCAGTGGAATGTATTCAATATGATCAGCAATTTCACTTATTGGCACAATTTCTTCATTACCTATGCTACCGAAAACATCTATGATTTTGTTATTCCTGTCATTTATGGAACTTGACTGTGAACAAGCTGATAATATTATGACAAGTATAAATAATAATCTATATTTCATCATCTTCACGTTTTATTATTCCCACTTAAATTTAATTGCATATGTTGGACACGCTGAATAGGCATCAGTTGCAAGTTCTGTGAAATTAGCAACGCCATTATTAATTTCAAATAGACTTGGTGCTTCTGTCACACAAGCACCACAGCCAATACAGTCATCTTCAATAATCTTTGCTTCAAGAGGATAGCTCTGTATAACAATTGAAGCTGAACAGACAAGAAAAGGGACAAAAATTAATAGTAATTTTGTCAAATTAAATCGTAGGTATCTCATAATAAAAGTGTTAAAATTGCTCAACAAATGTATAAATAATTATGAATACAACTAAAACAATACCAACTCTTTTAATACCTCAAGCAAGGATCATATATATCAACCACAATCAATTAACATAACTCATAATCAATAGATTGTTAATTTATCCGTTGGATTTACTCTGTAGTGGTTTTAGGGGTTTTTGCCTTCATTGATGCCTTTGATGTTTTGAGAAAAAGTTGTTTTTTTCTTTTTTATTAGAAATAAAGTAGTTACCTTGAGGGTATTATCTCGAATACCCTCTGTCATGCGTATCATTCAACTCATTTTTGTTCGTCTGTTCACGTACGTGGTAACAGAATATACCCATGACATGCAAGGCAGGCTGACTAAGATAAACGACCCCGACAACCCCGCAGGAGCAAGTGCCACCAGATGGATACACTACTCGCGACTGATATCGGGGGTGCACAGCGGATCAAACAACGAGCAGGCGATAAGCTACGACAGCAACGGCAACATAACCTCCTTGACAAGGACAGGGACACAGCCGGCAGTGATGAGCTACTCCTACTCGAAAAACAGGATAGCATCCGTGACCAGGGATGGCATCACTCACCCCTACACCTACGACAGCAACGGCAACGTAACCACCGACGGCATAAGGGGTATGAACATAGACTACAACCATCTCGACCTCCCTGTGACAGTAGCAAAAGGACAGGATACCCTGAAATACATATACGATGCACAGGGGACCAAGCTGGCAACAGCAATAAACGACACCATAATAAACTACTACACGGGAATGGTGGTGTACAGGGACGACAAGAGCATGGACTACATCATCAACTCCACAGGGATGATAAGGAAGCAGGGACAGCAATATGTCAGGCAGTACAACATCACAGACCACTACCCCTACGGACTACCTTTCCAGTACAACAGCCTGGAGAAAAACCGATATCTCTACAACAACAAGGAGATACAGAACCAATCACTGGGAAGCGTGTTCCTAGGCACTTACGACTACGGAGCACGGTTCTATGACCCGGAATTAGGACGCTGGCATAGTGTGGTCCCAATGGCACACGAACGAGAGTGGCTGTCACCCTACAATTTTGTAATTAATAATCCTTTAAATAGAGTTGACCCTACAGGAGCTTTGGATGATCCTATTTATGATGAAGAAGGAGAGTTTTTAGGAACTGATGATAAAGGGTTACAGGGTGAAGCTATTGTCATGAACAAAAGTGATTTTAAACAGGGTATGTCTCACAGCGATGCGATGGATAAAGGGACGACTTTTAGTGACCTTCCGATGGTTTATAGCAATGAGTTCAGGGATAAAATATCCAATCACCAAGCGGGACTTTCTAGCAGACCAGATTGGGATGGGCATCTAACATTAGAAGAAGCAAATGAATGGTATAGGACAGGTGAATGTCAACCACTATTTACAGATCTTTCAAAAATAGATTTATCAGGAATCTATTCTTTGGGAAAAAATATATTGGACAAGTGAAAACTGTCAATTTGCTGTTAAATAGCGGCTCTCTAAATGACGGATTGGTCTATGAAAATATCACACTAAAGCGCTATCCAAATCATCAAGTAAGAGCTTTTTCGGACAGGTACGATTTTGAAATGCACAACCCTAAGAATCCTTTAAATTGGGGTAGGAATGCTGAAACTGTTATTGGTAGAAAAGTTGCGGGGGAAGGTACACCTTTTGAGATAAATATTCACGGTAGTGCGACTTTAAAACCCTTATTCCCTCGGACTAAGTAATTATATATGAAAGCATATAAGTGGTATATGGTATTCTGTGTTGCGTTAATATTGCAGTGTTGTTCAAGCGACTATACAGAAAATTTGGGTGGGGGATATTTTTTCAGAAATGAAGGAGGAGATTTAAAAGATATTCTTTCCAAAGAGCTCAAAGGGGGAGAAATCCCATCAACTGTCATTGCTTTTGATTATGATAAAAACTTCATAATAGCTAAGCAACGGCCTAAATTACCCCAAGATATTTTGTATGAAAAGAATTATAATTACGAATTAGGGGCAGATACAACCTACTTTTGGTTAATCATTAAGAAAAGTCGCCTTGTTTTAGGGCCACTAAAGGAGAAGGAGTTTAGAGAAGTTAGAGAGAAACACAAGGTTCCTGAAAGCTTAAAGCTCAAATAACAAAGCCAATGAATGTCACCATTTTGCTAATATGGTCTATAATACCCTAAAAAAAATTGACCATGTGCTTAATTGAAAAAAAACGTAAATTAAACCCATGGAAAAAAGAAGACACCATCGCAAATTTAGCTCAAGCTTTAAGGCTAAGGTAGCCATTGAGGCATTAAAGGAGAGAGAAACACTATCAGAACTAGCCGCAAGGTTTGAAGTTCACCCTAATCAGATCTCTCAATGGAAACAAGAGTTCCTGGAGAACTCCTCAACTGTTTTTGATAAACCCGGCAGTAGCAACAAGCAAAAAGAGCTAGATCCGGACAAATTGTATTCAAAAATAGGAAAACTGGAAATGGAGAGCAGGATCCTCATTGAAGGTTCTCCAGGAAGCCGTGAGCATCCATGGAAAGCCTGAAATACTCAATAGTAATCAAGGATGTCAGTTTACTTGTAAGGAATACATTGATTATCTCAAGGCCAATCATATTCAGATAAGTATGGATGGAAAGAGAAGAGCCCTAGATAACATTTATATTGAAAGATTTTGGAGAACAATCAAATACCAGTACATTTACTTGAATCCTGCTCAAAATGGTCTGAACTTATACCAAGGAATAAGGAAATGGATTGAAAGATATCATAATCGAGATCATCAAGGAATAGACAGAAAGAAACCTGCATTACTCTTTAAAAATGCAGCTTAATTTAAACTAAGAAACCTAAGTACATGACAAAAATTTAAATATATCAATTTTACAGTTAGAGTAAGGGTTTAAAAGGCAGTGTGCTAAGAGGTCAAGGCCATATTTAAACAAACTCACTGCACGCCGTTTGTGTTTTAACATTCTTATCTTTTTAATATGTTCATTCCGGTATATACCAATACAATAACACCAGGTAAAGTCTACAATCACAATAGAAAGGAGCTTGCTAATTCTTTCAATGTCGCTCAAATGGGTCTGCTCTATATTGAATCCGCTGGATTTCAGGGCTCTGAATGCCGTTTCTATTTGCCATCTTTCTTTGTAAGTCTCCAATGCTTTTTCAGGATTGCAGAATGATACAAGTATCTGTAACTCTGGGTTACCTTCCTTGTTCTTTATACAGGAACCAGAAAGATAACACTACTGGTTATTAATATAATATACACTTTCCAAATGCTTACTCTCATTAATACGAAGATCGCTAAACAACCAGCTGACCCTTATCTCTTTCCCATGACGAACGGCATGGAAATTCCCCCTTATACGCAGGTGGTATCTTATCTTCATTTTATTGAGGTATTCAAGCCAATCTTCTCCCACAAACTCCCCGTCTGCAACAAGGTAGTTAATGGATTCGTATCCAAACAGGCGTATGAAACGGTTGACTATTGCTATCCTTTCGGCTGTATTGGAGTTACCTCTTTTTGGCATCATGTCTATCCAAACTTCCAGTTGGTCCTGTCCATGGAGAGCGTATAAGGGCCCTTGTGGGGAAGCAAGCCAACAACAAACCTTGCTATTATGTCTAAATCAAGCACATACTCAGCGATGAAACGCTGTATCCTACGCAAGGAGGAAGAACTATCTGCTCTTGTCTCGAATACTGATGCCAATTTGCTGAATGTTACTGCTTTAACTTTACAAAGCGAACATATCATCAATCCAAAGAACTTTATTCTTGCCATATTCATGCTTTTCCCAAAATGGGTGTACAGTTTATGGCTTATTTCATTATTTTTGTACCGGGCCTTGGAATTATATCTCATTGAAAAACCGTCTAAATTTTCTTTAAAGATACTAATTTCTAGGGTCTTTTGCAAATATAATTATCTAAATATCAATATATTAAGCGATGTTTTTGTAAAAAATGTCATGTACTAAACTAAGAAACAATAATTCTTTGTCCAACATATTGAGGGTAGAATAATGTTGTAGAACTTCTAATGGTAATGAATAATAGTCCTTTATTAATATCACAATTTAGTTAAAACATTAAAATTATGAATTATGAAAAAAGTATTATTTTTTTTATTGGTAATAGCTGGTTTAGTTATTGCCATTAAAACTGCCATGTCAATGACAGAAGCTATAATTGATGCCCCTACTTGTATGTCTTGTGGTGCTTGTTGGGAAGTTGGTGAGCCGTATTTTACTCATGACGACGGAACTGCTTATTGGGGAGCGTATCAAACTGGAGAGTTTAGTGGTCTTCGTTTTTATAGTTATCCATCTGGAGAGCATCAAGATGCTATTCTAGATGGTAAAGGGAAATGTCCTGCAGATTGTATAATTACTTGGTAATTAATATCTTTTAAGAGTATGTAAAGGCCTATTATTTTAACTTTAAAATTAATGCCTAATGAAAGGACTTTTATTATTTTTACTGCTAATAATTAGTGCTTGCTCTGATTCACCAGACATGCAAAATAAGCCTTTAAATGTAATTGATGTAGCAGGTTCTCTATCCTCTGAACGGACTGTAAATATTTCTGAAATAGCAGATTCTGTCGAGTATATTGCTTTGGAGACCAAGAAAGGGTCATTTATTAGTACGGTTTTATATGACAATATCTTTTATGAGAACAAACTTATCTACATTTTTTTAAAGAATGGGAGTATCACTCTTTTCAATGATGAGGGTAAGCATATTAGAGAATTTAGCAGAATGGGACGAGGCCCAGAGGAGTATAGCTGGCTTTCGACTGTTGACGTCAATCCCATAAGCGGGAATATATATATAAAGGGTTATCGGAAAATTTACGAATATTCTATTAATGGAGATTTTATAAACAGTATTCGATTCCCCGAGGATGACGAGTTAAAAAACTTATTGCTCTTTCATTTTAAAAAGCTAGGTGATTTTTACATAGCCACATCTCATATATTCTGGGATACAAGGTATTCTGGGGTTATAATTGATAGCGCATCAAATGTTGTTATGAAACTAGATTATCCGAAGGAACAATTAGACTATTTGGTATCACTTCCACGAAAGCGTATTCCTGATTATGTAAATCCGAAACTGTTTAGATATAAAGATAAAATAAGAATTATTAATGGGAATAACAAGCATATCCTTAGTATAAATAAAGATTTATCTATTGATACTGCTTATATTATCAATTATGGAAAATTCAGTCCCATATTTAAACCTGGAAAAAGATTATTAGTTGATTCTCCATACTTGTGGAGACGATTCGAAGCATTTGAAAGTGATAATTACGTGTTTATGACCTTTCATGTTGGACCACTAACAAAGAGGGCGACTGTTCTACAGAATCCATTAGGCAAAGAGTATGTTTACCACCACTCACATTCTCTCTTTAATAAAAAAAATGGAGAATTTCTCTTTCTTGCACAACCAGATGAATATCAGCTTGGTTTTAAGGAAGACATTCACGGAGGGCCAGCAATATGGCCTATGTACATTAGCTCCGATAATTACTTAGTTTCAAAAGTAAAAGCTTTAGATTTAATACGATATGTAAACTCAAATAACGTCTCGGAAGAACTAAAGACCCTTGTTGCATCTCTCAAAGAAGATAATAACCCCGTAATAGTTCGTGCAAAATTAAAGATTTCGGAGTAACAGTATTTATTGCATCCGACGGATAAATTAACAACTTATTATAATACAGGTAAATAACTAAAACAATACCAACTCTTTTAATACCTCAAGCAAGGATCATATATATCAACCACAATCAATTGACATAACTCATTATCAATAAATTGTTAATTTATCCGTTGGATTTTATTTTAGCTTTACCAATGCCACCACAGGGTTGTCCGACTCCTTAAGAGTAGCGGCTATATTATGTAATTCAGCAGAGACTTCGTTCTCTGACACGTAATCTATAAGTTCATTGGGCTGAAATAACTTAACGGCATAATTGTCTTCCGACATATACTGGGGAATAAAAGGCGGTCCATCGAGAATATCGTCCTTTAGTCCGGGGATCCCTTTGATAGGGTGGTTGAGTAGTGTAAATTCACCACTTTTCTTATTATACAGGCCGAGAGCGTCTCTCCTTTCTCCCATTTTCCCTACATTTAGGATGACCTTGCCAACATATGGCTCATGAGCAAATTCTCTCAAGTTAAAATCCAACAGAAGGAAATTGTCGGTTTCTAAGTACAGCCATGGGGAAATACTTATAAATTTTCCTGAGATAGATCCTACATCCCAAAGAGATACATCTTCATTCATATACTTACCGTAATCAAGGGCATACACAGGCTCAAAACCATTCTCTGTGTTGTATGTATAGATGGTATCTGCCAAAAATGTGTAAATTCTCGGGGTACTTTTGAATGAATGCAAATAGGAATGTATAGTGATACCGGATATATAGATCCTCCTATTCCCAATTTTTATTATCTGGTCGCCTTCTGTGTGATAGTTGGTCTCTACTACTGGCGTTGGTATATATCCCTCTATGTTGGAAAGCGAATCGTACAAGAATCCAATGTATTCCTGCCCCTCCTTTTCTATGTGAGAAAATTGCGACATGTAAAGATTGGGACTTAATTTTATAGTTCTTGACATCCTTCTTATTCCTGGAAATGTAAAATCCTTTATAAACTCACCTTCCCTGGAGTAGGTCTTGACAATCGTGTAGCTCCCTTTTTGAAATATTGCTCTGAAGTTTCCTGATCCAGGCTCTATTTCGGTATTACATGAGGACGGATACTCTTCCGGACCTCCGCCACGCCTGTCAAAAGTAAAGAGATATTTACCCGTCTTGTCAAAAACCTTGATGATTTTAGAGAAACGAATATATATCCTCTCGTTTTCAAAAAAAACTAGTGGAATAGAACCTATCAAGGAATTACTATCTGTCTCCAGTGGGATATATTTTATATCGGAAGCAATCTCCGAAAGATTTACAACCCTTCCTTTACCAACACTACTTCCTACATCAATAACACTGTATTCAGGATTAGGCAACTTCACATCTCTTTGATTCCCGTTGCATGAGAAAAGGATTATTATAAATATAAATAAATATAAATATTTCATAATTACATATATATTAATCGTTCTAACCAAAAGTAAATAAAATAAACACATTGTGCAAACTATTCTACCCTCAATATGTTGGACCAAAATTTATTGTTTCTTAGTTTAAATTAAGGACATGTTCCAATTTTTAGGGTATTATAATTATAGTCCTGTCCTTTGTCCACGGTCACAAGCAGGTCGAGATGATTGTAGTATGCCGCGGTGGTCGTGGTTTTAGAGTTTTTTGCCTTCATTTATGCCTTTAATGTTTTGAGAAAAAGTTAGTATTTTTCTTTTTTATTAAGAATAAAGTAGTTACCTTGAGGGTATTATCTCAAATACCCTCTGTCATGCGTATCATTCAACTCATTTTTGTTCGTCTGTTAACGTACGTGGTAACAGAATATACCCATGACATGCAAGGCAGGCTGACGAAGATAAACGACCCCGACAACCCCGCAGGAGCTCCCTTCTGCATGGAGTTGCAGTACCAGGACCCTGATATCGCCGGGGCGACGGCCAGGTACACCGCAGGGGCAAGTGCCACCAGATGGATACACCACTCAGGTTCGACACAGACATACGTATATAATTACGACCAGCACTCGCGACTGATATCGGGGGTGCACAGCGGATCAAACAACGAGCAGGCGATAAGCTACGACAGCAACGGCAACATAACCACCGACGGCATAAGGGGTATGAACATAGACTACAACTATCTCGACTACGATGCACAGGGGACCAAGCTGGCAACAGCAATAAACGACACCATAATAAACTACTACACGGGAATGGTGGTGTACAGGGACGACAAGAGCATGGACTACATCATCAACTCCACAGGGATGATAAGGAAGCAGGGACAGCAATATGTCAGGCAGTACAACATCACAGATCACCTGGGAAGCACCAGGGCTGTGGTGGACGAGTCAGCTAACGTGATACAGGCCACAGACTATTACCCCTATGGACTACCTTTCCAGTACAATAGCCTGGAGAAAAACCGATATCTCTACAACAACAAGGAGATACAGAACCAATCACTGGGAAGCGTGTTCCTCGGCACTTACGACTACGGAGCACGGTTCTATGACCCGGAATTAGGACGCTGGCATAGTGTGGACCCAATGGCACATCTCAGAACATGGGTATCACCGTACAATTTTGTAAGTAATAATCCTATAAATAGAGTTGACCCTACAGGAGCTTTGGATGATTGGGTGGAGAGTGCAAATGGAGATATTTATTGGGATGAAAATGCAACTTCACAAGAAACTACCAAAGAAAGAGAAACATATTTAGGTAAGAATGTACTTGTGGGAACTCATAATCGTGATGCAAATTTAAACGAACCAATAAATAGTGCAAGATTTGATTTGTATTTAGAAAGTTATAAAACTGGTCCATCGGCAACAATTTATGGAAATACTGTACCTGCAGATATTGAAAAATATGGAACTGTTGCAGAGGGATTGTATCCTGCTGAATACTCTATTTATAAAGGCGATGGTGCAATATTGATTAATGGCGGTGGAAATCTTCCGACTGTTAGCGGAAACCCTAATAACCATAACAATTATAATGCTGATGGTTCATTGAAACCAATAAGCGAGCACGTAATTGATGAAGTGTTCTTTCATAAAGGGAATTATGCACGTAAATCATTATCTACAAGCTAGGGAAGTCCAATATCAGCAGGGTGTCAAACAGGTGGTTGTGGCCCAGGAACACTACCTACCTATAGAGAGTTTATTAAGAATGCAGAACGATTTAATGGATCTTATTACCTAAGGGCAAAACCTGTTTTAACAGTTCCAAAGATCGTCCCTTTCTCTTCTGAAATAAAAGGAGGAAATTAACGATGGAAATTACATTTAGAAATATTGGTGTACTGTTAATGATTTGCCTTAACACCTCCTGTATGTATCAGGAAAAGGAAATGACCAATACGAAATGGGTGTTTGATTTTGAAGGTTGTCAAGACTATATCAAGACAAAAGAAAATAGACAGTATGAATTTTACAGCTGTGAGTCAGGAGATACCTTTTTTGGCGAGTACAGTTTTGAAAACGACACTTTAGTTTTAACGCAACTAAAGGGGGAATATGATGATAGTTTTGATAAGAGTTCCAGACATAGAACGCCTTCAGTGAAATTTAAGTTAGTCATTGACCAGGATAAGCTTCGGTTTATAGAAAGGTGGGAGTTGAATCCTCTTGGGGAGTGGTATAAATCGAGTTTTAATTTTCCACCTGATTATGAATTTAGGAGAGAAAAATAAAGAGAAACCCGGCAAGTCCGGGCTTTTTTATATCAAGTTGATCTTAGAAGCTTTAATGAAATGATCGAGCGTTAGCAGTATGGAATTTCTTTCTTTCCCCGGCAGCTTCATGATATCCTGTAAGCGTTGAAGCATTTTCTTGTCCTTGAACAGTTCGGAATCTTCATTCTCTCCGAGTAAATAACCCACAGTAGTATCTAGAATGTTGGCCAGCTTTTCAGCGGCCTCAATGGAAGGGGTCATTTTGTCCCTTCCGTATTTACCGATGGTGGTATGGGATGTATTAAAATCTCAGCCAGTTCCTTCTGTGAAAGGTTTTTTGCATTTCGGCACTCGGCTACTCTTTTACCAAAGAACTCATAAATGTATCTTATTATGTTCCTAAAACCACTATAAATGGGCGATATGGCAAAAATAGGAATGGATATTTCTTCCCATAGTGGTTCTTCGTCACTTTTGGTGCAAAATCAATAATAAAACCACGACAATAAATTTATAAATAAATATTTGATAATCAATGAAATAATAATGATGAAGTTAGTATAATCAAATAATTTTTATTTTTATTAATATTAAATTCTAATCCGTTGGATTTATTCTATAGTGGTTTTAGGTTTTTTTTGCCTTCATTTATGCCTTTGATGTTTTGATAAAAAGTTGGTATTTTTCTTTTTTATTAGTAATAAAGTAGTTACCTTGAGAATATTATTTCAAACACCCTCTGTCATGCGTATCATTCAACTCATTTTTGTTCGTCTGTTCACGTACGTGGTAACAGAATATACCCATGACATGCAAGGCAGGCTGACGAAGATAAACGACCCCGACAACCCCGCAGGAGCTCCCTTCTGCATGGAGTTGCAGTACCAGGACCCTGATATCGCCGGGGCGACGGCCAGGTACACCGCAGGGGCAAGTGCCACCAGATGGATACACTACTCGCGACTGATATCGGGGGTGCACAGCGGATCAAACAACGAGCAGGCGATAAGCTACGACAGCAACGGCAACGTAACCACCGACGGCATAAGGGGTATGAACATAGACTACAACTATCTCGACCTCCCTGTGACAGTAACAAAAGGACAGGATACCCTGAAATACATATACGATGCACAGGGGACCAAGCTGGCAACAGCAATAAACGACACCATAATAAACTACTACACGGGAATGGTGGTGTACAGGGACGACAAGAGCATGGACTACATCATCAACTCCACAGGGATGATAAGGAAGCAGGGACAGCAATATGTCAGGCAGTACAACATCACAGATCACCTGGGAAGCACCAGGGCTGTGGTGGACCAGTCAGCTAACGTGATACAGGCCACAGACTATTACCCCTATGGACTACCTTTCCAGTACAACAGCCTGGAGAAAAACCGATATCTCTACAACAACAAGGAGATACAGAACCAATCACTGGGAAGCGTGTTCCTCGGCACTTACGACTACGGAGCACGGTTCTATGACCCGGAATTAGGACGCTGGCATAGTGTGGACCCTCTCGCAAGCGACTTCCCATCATGGACGCCATACCATTTTGTACACAATAACCCAATAGTCTTAATTGACCCAACAGGCATGAGTGCTGACTGGTTCCAAAACGAAGAAACCGGGGACATTTATTACAATAGTGAATTAAAGAAAGGTGATGAAAGCCAGTTAGGTGAAAATTGGTCACACCTTGGAGAAAACGGGATGTTTTCCGATGGAACGCCAATGACCAATGATGTAGCCTTATTAGCACAAAACAAAAGCCTGACCAACCTGGAACAAAACGCTGATGGTTCGATAAGTGCTGAAGGATATATGAAATCAGATAAAGCTGAAGACTTTATGGATAAGCAGGGTTATGATTTAGTACCTACTCAGCAAACCATTTATGAAAGTGAAAGTTCTTCTTACTTCCCAACCTCTCCAGGAAAAGGGATAACAATTATCTCTGGAGCAGAAACACGTATTACAGAAAAAGTAGGTTATATCAAGAGTGGGAATATGGAAATTGGCAAAACACAAATTGACGATGTGTTGAGCAAGTATAATGTTTTGTCATTATCAAAGGTTTCACGTTACCAAATTAACTACACAGATAATGGTTGGAAAAAATTTACGACTCGTACAATAAACCTATCCAAACCTTTATCTGGGACACATGATTACAGGATGAAAAGGACGTATAAAAATTGGAATCAATATCCTGGGAATAATAGTTTAATCAATAAGTTTAAGAAAGAGTATGGTACGAAATAAGATGTTTAGCATGTTAAGTTTGTTTGTTGTTTTGACATTTGCATCATGCTCAGATAGTATTGTGTCAAAAGCTAACCATGAGTTTACTGAAGGGAAAAAAAGCTTTTCTAATCAGTATAATACCGCCAATCTGTTTGCTCATTTTCCTGATAAGCTTACGAAAGATTGTTTGCAAATGTATTCTTCTCCTCCAAGTAGAAGGGGGACTAAATACACGGGCTATTTGTATCTGATATGTCCACTTGATAAGCCAGGTACTGAGATAGGTAATGTTTTAAATGGGAAAGCATTGTACTCGTCCAGCTATAAAGAAGCCGAAAATATTATTATTAACCTGGCAGACCTTAGACAGAATGTTTTTCCAGAAGCAAAGTGCAATCAGTGGTTTGCAAACAAATACCCTATTCCATATTTTGAAAGTTTTGATTTTGGGTTAGGCGAAAAGGAAGAACAAAAGAAAGTTGATGGGGAAAACCATTACAACTATACTTACACTATCCCTCCTGATTTGCAGGTTTACGTAATAGCTTCAGAATCGGGTAACTTCTGGAAAGGAGATTGTAATGAAGCTCGTCCAGAATCTTTAAAAGAGTGGCAAAATGGTTACTCAAGGGGTATTGCAACATCAGAAAAAGAAAATATGATAGTGTACTGGACTATGATATGGTAACGTTGTTAAGTAAAATACTTGAAGCCTCGGAAGACCTCCGGGGCTTTTTTTATATCAAATCGATTTTGGCAGCTTTAATAAAGTTGTCGATAATAAGCAGGATGGAACTTCTTTCTTTCCCCGGCAGCTTCATGATATCCTGTAAGCTTTGAAGCATTTTCTTGTCCTTGAATTTAATGCATCCAACGGATAAATTTACACAAAAATTCGTTTCCAGACGCTCCCCCCCGGCAGCTCCCAGGAAGTTTTTCACAAGAAGCTGCAAATCAGCTTTATATAAAACATATTTAAACAAGCTTGTTCAAATGTGTTTTGTAGCACCTTGCAAGGCAGGGCATTGCGAAAAACTTCCGGGAAGCGGACTAGATCGTGGTTTTAGAGTTTTTTGCCTTCATTTATGCCTTTAATGTTTTGAGAAAAAGTTAGTATTTTTCTTTTTTATTAAGAATAAAGTAGTTACCTTGAGGGTATTATCTCAAATACCCTCTGTCATGCGTATCATTCAACTCATTTTTGTTCGTCTGTTAACGTACGTGGTAACAGAATATACCCATGATATGCAAGGCAGGCTGACGAAGATAAACGACCCCGACAACCCCGCAGGGGCAAGTGCCACCAGATGGATACACTACTCGCGACTGATATCGGGGGTGCACAGCGGATCAAACAACGAGCAGGCGATAAGCTACGACAGCAACGGCAACGTAACCACCGACGGCATAAGGGGTATGAACATAGACTACAACCATCTCGACCTCCCTGTGACAGTAGCAAAAGGACAGGATACCCTGAAATACATATACGATGCACAGGGGACCAGGCTGGCAACAGCAATAAACGACACCATAATAAACTACTACACGGGAATGGTGGTGTACAGGGACGACAAGAGCATGGACTACATCATCAACTCCACAGGGATGATAAGGAAGCAGGGACAGCAATATGTCAGGCAGTACAACATCACAGATCACCTGGGAAGCACCAGGGCTGTGGTGGACCAGTCAGCTAACGTGATACAGGCCACAGACTATTACCCCTATGGACTACCTTTCCAGTACAATAGCCTGGAGAAAAACCGATATCTCTACAACAACAAGGAGATACAGAACCAATCACTGGGAAGCGTGTTCCTCGGCACTTACGACTACGGAGCACGGTTCTATGACCCGGAATTAGGACGCTGGCATAGTGTTGACCCATTGGCTGATAATGCTCCCGGCTGGACACCGTACAATGCAATGTGGAATAATCCTATTTTAAATATTGACCCTGATGGTAGATGGGCAGGGGACTATTACAAGAAAGATGGCACTTATTTAGGGAGTGATGGTATTGATGATGATAAGGTATATACGGCAAGTAGCGTTGCCATAAATGATAAAGGCTTGGTAACAAGTGCGGAAAACTCTCAGGAATTATCAACAACTCATACTGAATTTCAAACTATTTCTGCTATTGTGAACCATGAGGCAGGAACTTCGGATGCAAATGAAAACCTTTGGATTGCACATACTGCAAATAATGCTGCAGGCCAGTCAGGAGTTAGCCTTTATGACAAACTAATGTCTGGTTATTCTTCTGCACCAATCGAAGTAAAGGTTCCATTAAGTACATCTGCAAATAGTGCTGGTGCAAATGCTGCAAGAGCAGGTGTTTTAGATGTTTTTTCGGGTGGAGCAGATCCTACGGGCGGTTCTACCTTATGGGATGGAACAGATTTTCTTGCTTGGGGTCTAAACTCTCCTTATGGCGGGAAACCGCATGCAAAGTTTAGGCAGTACAACAACGTCTCTATTTCAGGAGATATTTACAACTCTTACTTAAGCGGTGCACTGAATAAATATCCAAAAGGAAGGGTTAGATACTTTGGAAAATACTACAATATTCCTGCATCTGTTTTTAGCAATGAAGCAAATTGGTCAGGTGGTAACTTCAACTACAATACAGGATATAAGAGAAGCTTTGGAATAAAGGCTACAGGAGCCTTTGGTCATTCAATCTTTTGGAAAAAACAATAATATTAAGATGATAAGATTTATAGCAATAGTTTCTCTTTTTATCACAGTGTCATGTAATGGTCAGGTAAACAGAGATGGCAAGAGTAATTCAATAAAAAATGACCAAAGAGTTGTTGCGGATACCCTTTCAATGTTGAAACTCAGGAATGGCTATGAAGTCATGCAGTTAAACCTAAAAGATAATCCGAGCGATATAATACGGATTATTAAGGATAGCATAGTTATCGGAGAGCTTTCGTTACCAGTTCCAGATGTTGAAGTAAAAAATTTTTCAGTAGATAAAATTGCAGAAACTCAATCAGGTTTTATACTTTCAATTAATTGGGGAGGCGGAAAAAATTTTTACGGCAGAAATTTTTACTTTGAGTTGAGAGATACAGAGAAATCTTTTTATTTAAGTAAAATAGGTAAGACGAGTTATAGCCTTGAATCTGAAAATGAGACCTCTGAACAAGAGAATGTAGTTCCTCCAATCAGAATAGATAAAGTAAGGCTCTCGAAATTTATTATTAATGAGTAAAACACAAGCCTCGGAAGTTCCGGGGCTTAATTTAATGCATCCAACGGATAAATTAACAACTTATTATAATACAGGTAAATAACTAAAACAATACCAACTCTTTTAATACCTCAAGCAAGGATCATATATATCAACCCCAATCAATTGACATAACTTATTATCAATAGATTGTTAATTTATCCGTTGGATTTATTCTGTCGTGGTTTTAGAGTTTTTTGCCTTCATTTATGCCTTTAATGTTTTGAGAAAAAGTTAGTATTTTTCTTTTTTATTAAGAATAAAGTAGTTACCTTGAGGGTATTATCTCAAATACCCTCTGTCATGCGTATCATTCAACTCATTTTTGTTCGTCTGTTCACGTACGTGGTAACAGAATATACCCATGACATGCAAGGCAGGCTGACGAAGATAAACAACCCCGACAACCCCGCAGGAGCTCCCTTCTGCATGGAGTTGCAGTACCAGGACCCTGATATCGCCGGGGCGACGGCCAGGTACACCGCAGGGGCAAGTGCCACCAGATGGATACACCACTCAGGTTCGACACAGACATACGTATATAATTACGACCAGCACTCGCGACTGATATCGGGGGTGCACAGCGGATCAAACAACGAGCAGGCGATAAGCTACGACAGCAACGGCAACATAACCTCCTTGACAAGGACAGGGACACAGCCGGCAGTGATGAGCTACTCCTACTCGGAAAACAGGATAACATCCGTGACCAGGGATGGCATCACTCACCCCTACACCCACGACAGCAACGGCAACGTAACCACCGACGGCATAAGGGGTATGAACATAGACTACAACCATCTCGACCTCCCTGTGACAGTAGCAAAAGGACAGGATACCCTGAAATACATATACGATGCACAGGGGACCAAGCTGGCAACAGCAATAAACGACACCATAATAAACTACTACACGGGAATGGTGGTGTACAGGGACGACAAGAGCATGGACTACATCATCAACTCCACAGGGATGATAAGGAAGCAGGGACAGCAATATGTCAGGCAGTACAACATCACAGATCACTACCCCTACGGACTACCTTTCCAGTACAACAGCCTGGAGAAAAACCGATATCTCTACAACAACAAGGAGATACAGAACCAATCACTGGGAAGCGTGTTCCTCGGCACTTACGACTACGGAGCACGGTTCTATGACCCGGAATTAGGACGCTGGCATAGTGTGGACCCACTGGCAGACCTCAGAACTTGGGTATCACCGTACAATTTTGTAAGTAATAATCCTATAAATAGAGTTGACCCTACAGGAGCTTTGGATGATTGGGTGGAGAGTGCAAATGGAGATATTTATTGGGATGAAAATGCAACTTCACAGAAAACTACCAAAGAAGGAGAAACATATTTAGGTAAGAATGTACTTGTGGGAACTCATAATCGTGATGCAAATTTAAACGAACCAATAAATAGTGCAAGATTTGATTTGTATTTAGAAAGTTATAAAACTGGTCCATCGGCAACAATTTATGGAAATACTGTACCTGCAGATATTGAAAAATATGGAACTGTTGCAGAGGGATTGTATCCTGCTGAATACTCTATTTACAAAGGCGATGGTGCAATATTGATTAATGTCGGTGGAAACCTTCCGACTGTTAGCGGAAACCCTAATAACCGTAAAAATTATAATGCTGATGGTTCATTGAAACCAATAAGCGAGCACGTAATTGATGAAGTGTTCTTTCACAAAGGGAATTATGCTCGTAAATCATTATCTACAAGCTCGGGAAGTCCAATATCAGCAGGGTGTCAAACAGGTGGTTGTGGCCCAGGAACACTACCTACCTATAGAGAGTTTATTAAGAATGCAGAAGGATTTAACAGATCTTATTACCTAAGGGCAAAACCTGTTTTAACAGTTCCAAAGATCGTCCCTTTCTCTTCTGAATTAAAAGGAGAAAATTAACGATGGAAATTACATTTAGAAATATTGGTGTACTGTTAATGATTTGCCTTAACACCTCCTGTATG
>CAXXPC010000010.1:0-6732 GCA_963678025.2 Bacteroidales bacterium | reverse complement strand
ATTTACATAGAATGAGATTGAGGCAAGATCCCCGATCTCTTTAGTAAGACTGAGGTTGGCCATGAAGTATGGACCGTTTCCTGTCTCGGGCAAAAGTGTATACATTGTTAGATTGTCCAATCATATATGCAAATCTTGGGTCTGCAGCTTCTGTTGCTGTAAAGGGATGCACTTTTTGATCGAATCCCATATATGCAACAGGCCATGATCCGGAAAAGTACTCTTTTTGGTCGTAAACACTTCTACTCATTTTGTTGCCGTTCTCGTCTAATAGGTAGGCCCACTCTTCTCCGTTGAAGTATGTGAGTTTTTGTGACTGTGAGTATATTGTTCCCTCAAGTCTTAGGGATACTGTCATTCTTATCTCCGGTATGTGTGTAGTGGCTGTTAGGTTGGCGTTTACACCATCTGCCCATGCGCCGTTGTAGGTGATGTATTGACTTGTTCCTCCAAGGTAGAAGGCGGCAAATTCATATGAACGTCCCAAGTTGGTTGGTAGTGTAGAGTGAGGACGTCTTGAGTAGGATGAGTTGAGCCTTTCACTTACATTCTTTGTATAGTTATAGCTGGCGTCAAGTTTGAAGGAGGTGCGTATTGATTCAATCTTTCCAAAGTCAATAGAGAGCTCTACCCCTTGTCTGGTACTAGGTTCGCCGTTTGCCTGCATAGCGTTCTGTATGAAAATTGTATCATTTACAGATTTTGGTATTAATGTTTCTCCTCCTGCAGGGTTGTCCAGATCGGTAACAAAGATGTCTCCGGTGTTTTTGTCTACCCTGAATGAGGGGTTGTTAGGAACATCATAGTTTTCGTCTGTTTTGCTATATGAATAGGGTACGTGGTAGTTCTCTGTTATGTAAGGGTTTTTGGCTTTGTTGTTAAAGTATACTACCGATATTGCAACTCCTTTGACATTTGCATCGAGACCTAATTCAATGTTTCTGCTTCTTGACCATTCCAGGTCGGGATTGAAGTAGTCTCTGAATACATTTGTTTTGGCAACATTGAAGTATTGATTGTTTTCTCCGTAGTTCTTTGAATATACAATGATGTCCCTGTATTTGTCCATGGGATAAAGTATAGAGAATCCCGGAAGTTTTTCAAGCATACCCCATGCTCCTCTTATGCTGAATTGTCTCAGGAACGCAGAGCGTTTCTTGTTGTCAACAATGGTGTAGCGTCCGTTAAAGCGGGGAGATGCCGATATAGCGCTGTTGTATGACATATCCTTGATTATATTGCTCTCTATCCTGACTCCTGCAATGAGAGATAGGGTTGTTTTCCCTATAGGTATAGTGGCGTTATTTTCAAGATAGCCGTTTATGTTATGCATGAAAGGTATGTCGGTATATGGCCTGGGGCGGAATCCGTCAGGATAAAGATTTCTTTCATAATCTTCCCCGTCTCCGAGGTTGCCGTTGCTGCTCCATCCAATACCTGCTTTGAATCGGTTGAGTACAGTCCCGTACCTTTTGTTTAAGGTGGCTTTGATGTCAGCCTTCATATTAAGGCTCTTACTGTCTATACTCATCAGGTTGTAGAACTGTGCAGGCAGATAGTTTGTTTCGTAGTAACCATCTTCCATAATGTTAACTGCAGGCCTGATTGTGGCATATGAGAAGTATTCGTTCTGTTCTGAGTAATCGTCTTTATAGCTGGCGCTTATATTAAAGTCTAGACTGGTGATAAAGCGACTATTTATAAGCCAATTGGCATTGGCTCCAAAACGTAGTGAGTTGTCTGACTTTGAACTCCACACATTTTCGTAGGCATCAGGGTCGGCTTTTGCTTCTTGCCTTCCTATACCTCCACCCATATTTATGTTGAGTCTTAGAGGTCTCTTATTTCTGTTGAATGTGTTTGAGTAGCTTATTCCATAACCGTTACGGAAGTAGGTTGTATATCTTGATACCGGATTGGAATAGGCATGGGCATACTCTGCATTTACATTAAGGATACCCCTGTTCTTTTTAAGATCGTACCCTTTGCTTAAAGAGAATTGTTTTGTTGTAGGATTGAGTGATACTGTCACGGAGTAGGGGGACCTACCTTTTTTTGTGCGGATCACAACCATTCCTGCTGTCATATCTCCATACTCTACAGAGGGAACACCGGTGATGACTTCAATCGATTCAAAGTTTGATGCAGAGAGATTCCTTGTGTCTACTCCGTCCATGCCGGAGAGATTACTATTTGAGGAGAGTCTTATCCCATCAACTTCTACTGCTGTACCGAATGCTCCGTTTCCGTCACCTCCCCTTAGACTGAAAATGCTTTCGTCCATTAGATCGGGGTTTACGGTTTTACCTCCCGGGAGGAGGCTCATGATATCGGTAGGATTAATCACCTGAAGGTGGTCTATAGCCTGCCGATCCATTCTTGTAGTTGTTGTGAGGGCACTTTTGCTTTCAGTTGCTGTAACGGTGACTGATTCCAGTTGAAGATTTTCTTCTTTCATCCTGAAAACCAGGGAGTCGAGATCTTGCTCGATAAGGATGTCCATTTTTACAGTCTGATATCCCAGACAGCTGATTTCTACTGTAGTGGTTCCGGGGATAATTCGATTGATTACAAATTTTCCTCCGGAATCAGTAGTCCCCCACAGAGTGAGGTCGGGAAGAGTAACATAAGCCATCTCAATTGGTTTGCCCGTCTCGTGTTCATAGACGAACCCCTTGATTGAGTAATGCTTTTTTTCTGTTTGGGCGTGTGCAGCAAATGACACTCCCATGCAGAAAAGAAAAATTACCAATAGTTTTCTTTTCATAGTTTAAGTTTGTTAGTTAATGTATTGGGTGAAGTTTTTCTACTACTTTGTTTAAAAAATACATATATATAATATCCGATTATTCCTATTGGTCTAACCGAATCAAAAACAACCTACTATTTAATAAAAGAGCTACACAAATTAGATATCCCGCGACTGATTTGCGTGTACAATTTAGTAAAAAAAACACTAATTGTGTATTTTTTTTCTTTTTTAACGCCGGGATTTCTGGTAAGTGTTTTATTTAATGCGTGTTACGGCAATGGAGTTTTTTTGATTACATAATTATTAATTCAACGCATACCGTATTTCTTCAGTAGGGCTTCTTGTTTGGGGTCTCTACCCCGAAATTTGCGATACAGAAGGGAGGCTTCTTTTGAGTTGCCTGCTGATAGGATGTGTTTACGGAATGATTGTGCTGTTGGTTTGTCGAATATGCCCTTTTCTTTGAATAATGAGAAGGCATCTGCTTCAAGGACTTCGGCCCACTTGTAGCTGTAGTAGCCTGCTGAATATCCTCCTGAAAAGATGTGGCTGAAAGATGTGGATATGGCAGAGGATTCAGGCAGGGGAAAAAGTTGTGCTTTTTTTGTAGCTTCTCTTTCGAATGATTCTACTGTGAATTCAATATTAATATTGTTTAATTGCTCATTATCAAGATTGCTTTGGTCAATTTGATTTTTGTCAAATTGTTCTGGGTCTGGCTTGTTGTTATAGGATTGTCTTTTATTTAGTTGTGTTTCAAGATCATCTATGTCGTGCCATGCCATGTCGGTGAGTCCGAAGGTGATTTGTCGGACATTGCTGTAGCCTGCCATGAAATTTCTGGACTGAATTATTTTGTCTATTAGTGATTCTGGAATTGTTTCTCCGGTTTTGAAGTGTTTGGCGAAGGAGATAAGGAATTCTTTTTCTGTGGCCCAGTTTTCCATAATTTGTGAGGGGAGTTCGACAAAATCCCTGACAACATTAGTGCCGGTTAGTGATGTGTATGAACCTTCTGCCAGTATTCCATGCAAGGCATGGCCGAATTCGTGAAGAAGTGTGGTGACCTCTTGAAAGGTTAGAAGAGAAGGAGCCTGTTTTGTGGGTTTGGTGAAGTTGAGTACCAGAGACACTAGTGGCCTCTCTTCTATACCTTCGCGTTTGGAGAGTTCACGAAATGATGTCATCCATGCTCCTCCTCTTTTTGATTCCCTGGGAAAATAGTCGGTATATAGTAATGCTAGAAATTTCCCTCCTTGATCTGTTACTTTGAATGTCTTTACATCTTTGTGATATACTGGGATGTTTTTAACCTCTTCAAAGGAGATGTCAAATAGTTTTTCTGCTAAACCAAAAATCGCTTTTTGTACAATTTCAAGTTGAAAGTAGGGTCTTAATAGCTGGTCGTTTACTTGGAATTTTTTATTTTTTAATTTTTCTGACCAGTAGTTCAGGTCCCACGGCATTAATGAGTCTTTAAAACCATTCTCTTTTGCAAATTGGCTGATTTGATTTATTTCATTTTTTGCTGAGGGAAGTGTATTGTCTAGAAGATTATCCAGAAATTGGTTAACTGTTGGTGGGTTAGAAGCCATGTTCTCTTCAAGTACATACCATGCATGGTTTTTGTACCCTAAAAGACGTGCTTTCTTATATCTTAATGTGGCAATGGATTTGATAATTCTCCGATTGCTATTGGGCCCGTTAAGAGCTCGACTGTTGTATGCCATCCACATCTTTTCACGGAGGTTTCTTTCTTTGCAATATTGCATGAATGGATGATAGCTAGGCATATGAAGTGTGAAGACCCATCCCGGCAGATTTCTTGAAATAGCCTCTTCGGATGCCGTTTCCCTGGCATGGTTTGGTATCCCTTCAAGAGAGTCTTCGTCTTCAATGTGGAGGAAGAAGTTGTTTGTGTCGGCAAGTACGTTTTGTGCGAATTCGAGTGAGAGATTTGCCAGCTCTTTGCTTATCTTCCTGAATTCTTCGCGTTTATCGCCTGATAAAAGTGCTCCGTTTCGGGCAAATTTACGGTATGTCTCCTCTGTGAGTCTCTTTTGTTCATTGTTTAGATTGAGCAGTTCTCTTTTTTCGTATACGGCTTTGATCTTTTCGAATAGTTTTTGGTCGAAGAGCAGGTCTGTGGTATAGTCTGTGAGCATCGGAGAAATATCCAACGCGATTTTTTCCATCTGATCGTTAGTGTGTGCATGGTTGAGGTTGAAAAAAATAGCACTGACTGATTGGAGCTGTGCGTCTGAAAATTCAAGGGCCTCTATTGTATTATTAAAGGATGGTGCAGCAGAATTGGTTGTTATGACCTTTACGTTTTCTCTGGCATTATCAATTGCAGAGATGAATGCAGGTATGTAATGATCTGTACTAATAATGTCAAAGTCAGGTGCGCCGTAGGGATTTTCAAACGGCGATAGGAGCGGGTTGTATTTCATATGGTTTGTATTTTTACCTTGTTTGGATTACAAGATATCTGGTTTGTTCCCAAAAGGCGGAAGAGGACGATATTCGTAAAACCTTTGAACCGGATGATTCTGTATCAATAGAATAAGTTCCGGTTGGGTGTGCGGATAATATTTTAATTTTTTGAGCATTAAGACTAATATTACGTATTTCACGAATATCGATACGGACGAAAGCTGATTTATCTGCTTCTGCAGAGAGCTGTGAAGATTTAAAAAGGCCTCCTTTGGATAATATGCCTGATTCAATTAGTTCTTTTCTAGTGCCTATAATGTAATAAGCTGTATGCAGTAGCTCTTCCTGGGCTTCGATTGTCTCTTTCTGGAGTTCGGTTTCGCGACTGAGGCCTACAATATCGCTTCTAAGATTGGAAACAGTCTGGTCAAGAGAGGCAATTTGTTTGGTTTTAATACGTATCTGTGCGTCTTTTTCTTTTATCTGTTGTTGCAACTCACTTACAAGAATTGTTTTCTCTTCCAGCTCGGCAGAGATAGACTCAAGCCTTCTGTTGAGTTGGGCGGATTGCAGATTATTATTTTTTCTGAGTTCTTTTATCTGTTCTTTGTATTTGTCGATAGTTTCCCGTATTGCTGAGATGTCGTTTGTGAGTTGTTCTCTCTTTGATGAGGTGAGTTCAGATGAAGAGCTTGTCTGGAAGGATATTATGTTCTCAGCTTCCCTGATGTTCCGTAGCCCGTTCTCCACTTCATTCAGAATTGAGAAAACCTCTTCTACTCTTGCTGATGCAGAGTCTTCGGCTGCCTTTACTGAGTCGAGTTGAGATTGTAGTTCTTTATATTTTGCAGACCTCTCTACACATGAGACCAGGATTGCCAGTGGAAGAACTGCAATCAGGATGAAATGTAGTTTTCTCATATTGTTCTATTTTAGATTGACTTATTGTTTTAGATTGCCTTATTCTTGAAATTTATCCAAATTTAGTTAATATTTTTCTTATTCGATACTTCATCTCTTTTTTTCAATTGTTTTATTTCTGATTCAGATCTTAAATGTTATATGGATAGTGTAATTTGCGTTTGATTAACTCAAAATAATACTATTATGCAAAAATCTTTAAACAAGGTAGAACTTAGAGGAAATGTAGGATTTGATCCTAAAATTAACAGCTATGAAGAGGGGGGCGAGGTTATGAGACTATCGCTGGCTACTAACGAAACTTACAAAAATCGTAAGGGTGAATTTGTTCAGGAAACGGTTTGGCATAACATTGTGGCGTGGTCGGGCCGTAGCATGCCTGATTTCAGTAAAATAAAAAAGGGCGATCTACTTGAGATATCGGGAAGAATCAGGCCAGTACAATATGTGACAAAGGCAGGAGTGGAGAGACACACTTATGAGATAATTGCTACATCTGTAAGAACCGAACAGACCACAATTACTTGATATTTGATGGATGATGTATGTTTATTACTCGGGGGGGAGTGGTTAGGGAGTGGTTGGGGAATAGATTGGGAATGTGTAATCTGTCGGAAAAATAG
>CAXXPC010000009.1:0-7973 GCA_963678025.2 Bacteroidales bacterium | reverse complement strand
TCGAAGGGACTGTCGCATACATCAGGGAACTTGGGGCTCAAAGCCCTCCATGCCTGTCACTGCACAGGACTGCAGGCGCTTACCGCCCTGTCAGCTGCCGCACCGGTCATCGAGACCGGGGCAGGGCTTCGTATCACCTATGCTTGAGCCAGATAGGAAAATACTTAGCCTAGTAGCCAAGAATCGATTTAACGTTTCCCCCTTTTTCATACTATACTTACGTTTGGTTGATCTGAACCGATCGTTCACTCGTGAACGAGGTACCACATAACAGGAAAGCACATGCTCAAGATCGAAGACAATATCCCCTTCTCTATCTCCCTTCACGGCCCGTATCATGCTTGACACATTGAACGAGCTTGTCGCTCCCTTCGGTATCACCCGATCCCAATGGGCGGCACTCTATTTCATCTCAGAGGACTCCTGAGATCAACATGACCCCGTCTCTCCGAACTCATGGTGGTCAGGACATCCACAGTCGTACGGTTGGTTGAGCGGATGGTAAAAGACCTGCTGATCACCAAGAAGCAGCTTCCCTCGGACAGGAGGAACATCATACTCTCCTGCACCAGGAAGGGTGAGCTCATCTACCGGAAGACCATACCTGTCGTCAAGCAGTTCGAACAGAGCCTGATGGAGGGGATAGACCCTGGCGATCTCGAAGACCTGCCGAAAGGTCTTCCTGCAGATGGCGGCGAATGCCGCCTCCTGCAGGGATGAGTGATAAAACCTCCCTGATTTCCCCGGATACTTGAATCAATTAGAACCTTTTTTCCGTTTAGTATCTATATGAAGAACTATAAACACCATCAAAGAAACCGGTGCGTTAGCCGTCTATGACGGTAAGCCGAGGGAACGACTCACCACCCACGGCTCAGAGTCGTTGTCCGACCTCGACATCGTGGCAATACTGCTCGGTACCGGGAGTAAAGATACTCCGGTACACCGGACTGGCCCTCAAACTGCTCGATATCATCGACGAGAAGAAAGAATCCCTGCAATCCTCAGACCTCACCGGGTCTCAACGGGCATCGGGGAAGCCAAAGCCTCAGTCCTCCTTGCAGCCCTGGAACTGGGAAGGAGGATGGAGTATACCACAAAAAGGCAGATCGCCTTCCCCAGTGACGTCTACCCCCCTGGTCAGGCATTACGCAGACAGACAGCAGGAGCACTTCATGCCGGTATCACTCAACGGGGCTCATGAGGTCCTCTCCATCGGGGTGGTCTCCATCGGCCTGGTGAACCGGACGATCGTTCACCCCCGTGATGTCTTGTCGCAGTTATTGATACAAAAACCACAAGTAAAATGGAGCAGAAATCGCCCATATAGGGTCCTAAAACGGCATAATGCTATATTGTAGCTCAGATTTCTGAGCGATATTCGGTTTATAGATCTACTATGTATAGTTTGATATATCGAACGAAACCTTTCGATTTAACCCCTATAGAATAATTTTATTAGTGCAACTGATAATTACATTGTGGGGAAAAATATTCCCAAATTTATCCCATAGGGTTATATAATCTCTAAACTAGCAATCTCCAAAGTATTGATTCCAAAATGCTATTGGTGAGCGTTTACATTCCTACCCGAAAATTATCCAAGGAGGTAGCCCCCATATGTGGAAAGAACCTGAGTATTACGATAGAGAAAAACTGTATGAAGAGGTGTGGGCAGAACCAGTATCCAAAGTTGCTGCACACTATGAAATCTCAGGAGTTGCTTTAGGAAAGATATGCCGAAAGATGCGTATCCCAGTCCCAGGGAGAGGCTATTGGGCAAAGCTGCAAAATGGTCACAAAGTAAAGAAAACACCTCTACCCTCATATGCAAAGTGCCCAAAAGTACAAAAGGTGTATAGAAAGAAACCAACACCTGAAGTTGTCAAAGAAAAACCCATTGAGCGTTTGGTACCTGAAGCTTTTGTCTTAGAAGAACAGTTGATCCAACAAGAGTCATTGCCTGATATGAACATTGAATACGATCCTGATATTAAGCTATCTAATCAGTATGTAAAACAGACCAGCAGGAATCTGAAGGATTCAAAGAAACATATCTCTAAAACTTATGGATATGGCAGATGCAATTCATCAGATGATGAAGCTTTTGAGGTTACCGTTGGGCCTGATAATATCACAAGGGCATTAGCCATCCTACAAACGCTCTGTACAGAATTGAAGAAACGAGGGTACTCTGTTGGGCCAAAACCGAAAAGCCCCAAACCAAATCCCCACTACCAGCAGTATGGATATACGCAAAAAGAGACCTCCCCTATATACTTGATCATGTTAGATGCCTATATCTCGATTAAGATCACGGAAACTTCGAAAAAACAGCAATTATCAGAAAAGGTAAAAAGGAAACGTATCACGATTATGAGTATGTTCCATCGGGGAAACTCGCGTTTGAAATCGTAAATAATCCATATGGGAGCTATGCGCGAAATAAATGGCAGGATGGGAAGAAACAAACAGTCGAAGCATGCCTGAATGATATTATGATCAATTTGATCCGTGTGGCAACGATGATGAAGGAACAAGAAGCTCAGTCGGTAAAACGAGAGGAACTCTGGAAGATTGAACAAGAGAAGCAGCGTGAACGTGAAAAACTCCAAAAAATGGAAAATGATCGCATTGAGACCCTCATCAAAGAAGCAGATCGATTGGTTAAATTCAAACAGATCAGGGACTATATCGAGGTGATAACAACGGTTGGAAAAGAGCGCTTAGAAGCTGCATACCCTGGCTCTGATTTCTCAAAATGGGTTGAATGGGCAGAAAAGGTTCTTGAAGGAAATGACCCTAAATCCTGGGATTTACCTAAGTATGATATATCTGATAAGTATCGGTATTATTGAGTTGATATGAATTAATAGAGAGTGAATTGATGAAACTACCTTTATCAGCAACGATGAATAATTTTATTGGTGCTACCAATCATTATTTCATTCTCGTTTATTAGTGGCTTTATACTAAATCTAATGGGCAATAATTATTATCAGTTTTTTCAAACATATAACTGATGAAACATAGAAGTTTAAAAGCCTCTAGGAATTCCATTTGTTCAGCGTCACTATGGCTGTATTTATTTCTAATGCAACCCATCAATCCCATACTTAAAAGTTTATAACCTTTCTGCTCTTTTTTTTCTTCTTTATTCTCAAACTTATTGATCTTTATGATAGGTTTCCTTTCATTAAAAGCATGCTCCATTAGATTAATTCCAAATTGACCTGAACTATTTGATCTATCTTTAACATGTTTTTCAAACAACTCAGCAGCTCTTCTCACCGCATCATTAGCATGCCCTTGCAGGAATAGAGTTTTGACATCTTTGCAAAGTTTTGGATGGATTCCTAGCCTATCAAAGAGAATTCGCATTTCATCCCCTGGTATTGAGATTCTCTCAAATTCTGGTTGTTGAATATTATTTAGTTCTTCCCTAATTGAAAAACCTAAAGACCTCATTGCATCAGATATTTCATCCTTAATTTCTGAAGTCAGTTCTCTATGCTTATTCGCCATCCATACTGCAGAATCATTAACAATTCTGATTACAATTATCTTTGGCTTTCTCGGATACCTTCTTATTATTCCTGTAAAATAATGTTCGAGGGTTAGCTGTTTATTTCTTTGACTCTTATAAAATCCTAAAGTATTTGTCTCTTTAGCTATTCTCCTTAATGAGAAGCCATTGTTGCGTGCTGATCCTGGTAATATTGGGGATAATGCAGAAGCTAAAGATTATATTTGTTCTCTTCTTGCTGCAGTTATGCGCATAGCAATTTGTTTCGTTTTAACGGTATTACTTTTTCCCACTGTTTTTCTCCATATACCAATCTCAGCTATTCTAAAGCATTCTTTAGCTGTAACAATATATTTTCAAGATTCGATAATTTATAAGGCGTCTTTTCCAGATATACTTTATCTAAATCGTGTACGATCTTATTTCGAATTCTCCTCAAACTATCTATTTCTTTTAATAGCGGTGTTAGATTCGGCTCCTTATTAGATATTTTTCTTATAGCAGACGAAACACTTGTACTATACTCCCCGTATTTCATTTTCAGATGCTCTAGCAATAATTTTTCTATCTTATTCCATCGATTTAAAAATCGACCAATATCTTCATCAGTTAAATGCACTTCAAGATTGTTTTTTATTTCAGCGCATATTTCATCCATTTTATCATTTCTTGGGTATAGTGCTGATTCAGGAATGATAGTAAATCCATCCCCCCAAAAAGTTTTTTTATTTGGTATTATGAATTTGGCAATAAGTCGATTATTCAAATCCAGTTCTGTCTTATCAGAGTAATCTGTCGTAATACCCTCGGTTCCAACCAAATATCCTTCCTGGAAATGCGGTCGAAGAGCAATAGATGGGGCAATACCTAAAAGACGTACATAAAGTATTGCGTGTTCACAGTTATGTGTGATTCTACTATTCATATATGGTAAGCCAAAAACATAGATATAAGCGGAGTCTCTATCATTCTTATATTGAGCAAACGAACAGGCCACTCTTAACGATTGTGTTACATCAATCAAAGGAGTTTCAGTTACTTCATAATGCTGTAACAAGGACCATTGTATAACTTCCCACCTGCCCACTTCTTTCCCGCCAGGAATATCTTGTTCTATAAGTTTTTGCTTTATAATTTGTGAAGCTTCACGGAGTTTTCTGAAGCGATAAATACGATCATTCTCAGTCAAGGGATCTTTTCTATATATTGTCGGATAAAAAGTAGAGTTACCAGCTTTGTTTTTGTAATCGAAGGCCTGACCGCGGAAAAAGATGAGATAGTCTTTATTCCAATAACATAGTTCAGCAACTTTCTCAACAAGTTCCCGATAAGTTGATACCATAAACCCTGTTGAAGAGTACAATTCAGACAATTCTTTAGCATTTTTTTGGCTGATAATTATACTCTGTATAATATGGATTTATTTTTCGCATAAAATACCTCCATGAAGTTTCAAACCTGTCCCCCCCACCCCTTTATATTTCTCAACAAAGGCAGCTATTTTCTGAAATACACTCTGCTTCTTTGTCTAGCATTGAGGATTATTTCTTATTAGTTTAATTCTCTGTTTCCAAAATTGTCGATAATTTTGTGTCACAAAGAACTCTAAAAAGCTCAATAATAGCAGTATCTAAAATCTGTGGTAGAGTGTCGTCTAGTATTCCCCCTTTTAAGACAAGGAGCTTCCTTTTAATCGGTTTACTTTCCGTAACTTTCCTACTGTTCGAAAAGGTTCTAATCATATTGTGTGTATAAGAACATCTAATCTCGTCATATAAATATTTAGCAATTTTCTCCAGCTTTTGGTCGCTGGAATTTTGCTCCCACCTAACTAAAGAAGAGGCTTCCATCTTGCCAAGATCAACTTTTGCAACAAGAAGCTTTTCGATAAATCTATCTTTGAGCTCTACTGAGAATAAATTAAAACCGTTTATAAACTGTCTTCTTACTCCAGTTATTTCCCTATGTTTCTTATATTTGTTCTCAATGTCATCTAAGGAATATGTCTCTTTGTCATTATTTTTCTTTAACCAATCAAGGAAATCATACGAAGCATTGTTTGAATTTATTATCTTGCTTGAAATATGCTCAATTACTGTAGTTTGCAGATAAAGACGAAGGGCTTCGATGTCGTAATTTACACCATTAAATTCATAACCCTCGAGATTAACTTTTTCTAATCGTGTGAATTCCAAACACCATTGATTCTCAATAAATATTCGGGTTAATTTTGAATCTTCAAAAGTTCGCTTTGAAATTATTATTTTGTATAGGCTATTTAACTTATTGAGAAATTCGATTCGATCAACTATGCCCGTAAAAAGTGTATTTAATTCGTCGATAGATAAAAGTTGTTCAATATTCTCATCACTCAATGAAGGATATAAACTATAAATATCCGTTTTAATTTCTGGATTTGTAACTAGCTGGGGTATCCAATAATTATCCATCTCAGCACCTCCCGTTTTGAATGCTACATTTACTCTCGTGGGTTTAAAAAAAAGGAGTACAGTTCAATGCGTTATTCATTCAGGCTATCTAATATGCAACTCACATTGATTTTAAAATCTCTTTCAATGATTTATTTAAATTTCTACCCCTCCGTTGAGGATAAAATCTCTCAGCAGTCTATCCGTCTTCACGTTTATCCTATGGACTTTGATGATCTCTTTCTCGACACTTTCAAAATATTCCTTTGCTTTCTTCTTATCCACAGTCCCCTTCAATTCCTCAAATCGGCCATATTCATTAATATTTGCTTCTGTCACCCCTACCTTCATGATGTTCCGGAGCAAAGCTTCATTCAGACCCAATACTAACGAAAGCCTGTGTACTTGATCATTCTTTATTCTTGATTGGTATTCAACAATATAATCTTTAAAGGTTTTTCCGGTCTCTATCTCTACATTGCCACTTTCGACATCATGCAGAAAAAGACCTGCATATTTCTGCTCTTCCTGTGAAAGTGCAGCGAAAGATTTGTGGAGTTCGTTCAGCGTTCTTTGCTTCTCTTTTTCGTCCCCCAGATCAAGCGCCTTAAGATATTTATTGAACCTAGAATCCATATAGTCTTTATCAATCTTCCCGGTATCAATTTCAGTTAGATTACCATCGATTGAATATGGGATATCTTCACGCCCTCCTCCACCCGGTTGGGAGAAAAGCTCCTTGTATCGCTGTACAAGTATCAGGTATTTAGTCTCATCAAATACCATCTCAACAATCTTCTGGTTTTCTCCCTCACCAAAGACATATCGGGAAATATCCCAAGAGAAACCCTGAACCCTTGAGGCCTCGAGGTATTCATTTAGCTGCTTAAAGAGAGATGCGAATTTGCCTTTCTCTGAATCGTCATCAGGCAATCTTTCCATATCAGGAATTCCAGCCTGGTTAAATAAATCCGCAATATCTCTGTATATGGAATTCAACTTTTCAAGGTTTTTATCGAGCTTATCTACGAACAAATCAATCGGCCTATCCCCTGAATACATTTTTACAGCCTTCTCTACATTCTTCTCCATCGTATGAGGTTTCCTGTAATAACGGACAACTCCAAACGGTTTGTCCAGTCCAAAAATACGATTTGTCCTTGAAAACGCTTGAATGATGTTCTCATAATGAAGTTGTTTATCCAGATAAAGCGTATTCACCCATTTTGAATCAAATCCCGTGAGCATTTGATTAACTACGATGAGTAAATCAAGTTGTTTTTCTGGTTCTCGTTCTATCAATCTGTATGGATCTTTGTGTGATAACCTGTTTTGGATGTCTTTCTTGAATTTGTCGTAATTCGCAAGAGAAAAATTATGGCCATATCTGGTGTTATAATCTTCAACAATCTCTTCGAGTCCATCTACCTTAAAATCAAAGCCTTCCACATTGTCTATGCTTGGATCAAATAGACATGTTATCTTCAACCCCGGTTTTACACTTCGAACTAATCTATAATATTGAATCGCTTCAGGGATACTACTTGTGGCGAAGATTGCATGAAACTTATTTCCACGACTCAACGTCATCCAGTTCTCTGTTACGTCACGTACCACCTCTCCCTGATGTTCCGACGTAAGATATTGGGCATTTGGAACATAATCCTCTATACCAAGGATTTTTTTCCCGTCCGCCCCCTTGACCCCAACCATAGGCACATCGTTCATGTAATGGTAGAAAACTCTGCTTTTTTTTGGATCTTTGATTGCCTCAGATTCGGTTAAAGCTTTCGATTTTTCCAAAGCCACAGCTTTGCGCAAGTCCTTATCCCTGAATGTGAGCACCTTATAGGGATCAAAACCAAGGACATTCTTGTCACGGATACCATCGGCAATACTATATCGGTGCAGTTCATCACCAAATACCATGGACGTTGTACTCATTTTTTTCTGGTTTTCTTTAAGTATCGGGGTTCCTGTGAATCCGAAATACATTGCAGCCGGGAAGGTTGACTTAA
>CAXXPC010000008.1:0-135049 GCA_963678025.2 Bacteroidales bacterium | reverse complement strand
GATTAAAAGAAAACATAAATATATGCCGGTAAGATGTACTCCTGTATCAAACACCTGTAATATCCCCGAGAAAGCTGACGTCATTGCCATCGGTGCCTCTGCCGGAGGTCCTGAAGCACTTAAGTTAATACTCAAGACCATTAATCATCCGGTTAAAACACCTATTGTTGTTGTACAACATATGGATTGGCACTTTATACAAGGATATGCTGAGTGGCTGGACGAGATGTTCACATCCACAGTCAAAATAGCAGAAGATGAAGAATTGTTGCAAAGAGGAACCATATACATCTCTCCTGGAAACAAACACCTAGAAATAAGATCATCCGGAATAATTCGCTTAAAAGATCCTTTATCCAATAACAAGAAGTGGAACGGACATATTCCTTCCATCAATGTTTTCTTCCAAAGTTTAAGCAAATATTCCCCATCGAGCACAATTGCCATTCTTCTATCCGGGATGGGAAAAGATGGTGCAGAGGGGCTAAGCGAGCTCAAAAATGCAGGAGCCTACACCATGATACAAAACAAAGAAAGTTCTCTTATATACGGAATGCCTGCCGAAGCCGAAAAACTGGACGCAGCTTGCAGAATATTATCACCAGAAGAAAATCGGAGAGGAGATAAACAGAATAATCAAATAGCGCATAAATATTTTGAAACCAGAAAACTATGTCAATAAAAATTGATGGATATATTATGGCTCTGGAAGACTCTTTAGTCCAGGCAAAAAGACTTGAGTTCTTCTTTAGAAATAATAAACTAAAATACAAAATTTTCTCTTCAGCCGAAGAGGCTCTGGAGCATTTAGAAAAACAAAAGCCCTCACTGATAATAAGTGACATTGTTATGCCAGGAATGGATGGATATGAGTTTTGCACCTTGGTAAAAAGTAAACAGGATTGTAAATCTATCCCTGTAATTCTACTCACAGCCCTTCAGGATTCCAATGATATAATACGCGGATTACAGGCCGGAGCGGATAACTTCATAACCAAACCATACGAAGATAAATACCTACTTTCCAGAATAGAACATCTTTCTTCTAATATTTCCGGCATAGAACAAGAAGCAGACAGCTCGGACAACACACCAATCACTCTCAAGTACAGAGGAGAAACCTTTTCAATAAACTCCGGAAGAAAGCAGATTCTTGATCTTTTAATATCAGTTTACGATACAGCTATTCAGAGAAACGAAGAGTTAATAGAGATTAAAGAAGCACTGGAAATCTCAAACAAGGAACTTACAACAGCAAATGAAGACCTTGATGCCTTTGCAAGAACAGTATCTCACGATCTCAAATCTCCTCTTTCAGTAATAATAGGCTTTACCAGTGCTATACTTGACAATCCCAAAAGTAGTGTATCGGAAGAGGAAAAAGAGTACATCAACTATATCAAGAGTTCTGCCAATGAGATGAACCAACTAATTAAAGACCTGTTATCCTTCTCACAATCTGCGAGAATCAATCTCAATAAGAAAAAGATAGATCTTTCAGATATAATTAAAGATATTCAGCAAAATATATTGCTGAGGTTTCCCGAAACTAACCCCATGATTGAGGTAAAAGACCGAATGTCTGCAAATGCAGATGAGATAATGATGAGAGTAGTGATAGATAACCTTCTGGGCAATGCTGTTAAATACAGCTCTAAGACTAAAAATCCGAGAATTGAAGCCGGCTCTAAGGAATATTACGGAAAGAAAATCTATTATATAAAGGATAATGGTGTTAGGATTCGATCCCTCCTCTGCCGACAAACTATTCCAGCCTTTTGTAAGATTACACTCCGAGAGCGAGTACCACGGGACAGGAGTAGGACTCTCTACAGTCAAAAGAATAATTGAGAAACACGGAGGCGAAATATGGGCAGAGGCTGAACCGGGAAAAGGATCTACCTTCTTTTTTTCTTTAAACTAAACGTTAATAATATAACTCATTAATGAACAAAAAACACAAAACAGGGCTGGCTCTTTCAGGTGGAGGTGTCAAGGGTTTTGCACATGCAGGAGCCATCAAAGCCATGGAAGAAAAAGGCATATATCCCGACATAATCTCAGGAACCAGTGCAGGAGCTATTGTAGGAGCTCTATATTCAGCCGGATATTCACCGGATGAGATATGCTCTCTTTTCAAACAAAAGGATTTTAACGACTTCGTCGAAATCACACTTCCCAAGAGCGGGCTTTTTTGCCACTGAGGGATTTTTGAAATTTTTAAGACAATCGATTGAATATAAAAACCTTGAAGATCTACCGATACCCCTTCTGGTCACCTCTACAAACCTAGACAAAGGGGGCCAGCGTTACATTCGATAAAGGAAATATTGCCGAGAGAGTAATGGCTTCTGCCTGCATACCCGTTATCTTCAAACCGGTAATAATTGAAGGTCACAAATTTGTTGACGGAGGGATATTCAAGAATTTCCCGGTATCCCCAATAAGAGACTCCTGCGAATTCGTGATTGGGATAAATGCAAGTCCTCTCACAACAGAAAAATATTCCGATAATATAGTTGCAATTGCAGAAAGAAGCTATCACTTTATGTTCAAAGCTAACACACTTGTAGACAAAGCAATGTGTGATATTGTCGTAGAAGTTGAAAATGTAATGCAGTACAAGACATTCGATCTTAAAAAAGTAGATATCATATTTGAACAAGGATATCTGGCTATGAAAAAAGCAATAGAAAACAATAACAATATACCAACAAAAGCAGATTAAAATTGTTTACATTATAATATTAACCTCTTAAAATTTTAATTATGGACGGAGATACAATCATTTGCAATTGCAACGAAATTTACAAAAGTGAGATAATCAAAGCTATCGAAGAAAAAGGATGTAGTACAGTAGAGGATATCGGAGAAGCAACAGGAGCAGGCACAATATGTGGTGGATGCATAGACGATATTCAGGAAATCCTTGATAAATACGCAGAATCAAAAAAAGAATAGCAATGTAGCAATATCAATTTTCAATGAAAAAAGAGCCGGGAAATCCCGGCTCTTCATACATACACTCCTCTTAAAACAAATTAAAATCAATCCCTGAGGTATTTTTCAAAAAAACGTTCTTGCTCCCATAAGAGATGAAATATGCTTTCTCTTGCCTTGTAACTGTGACTCTCAGTCGGTAATATCACCATTCTCACATCTGCCCCTAATCCTTTTAAAGCCTGGAAATATCTTATGGTCTGCATTGTATGTGTCCCGGAATTACCATCTTGCTCTCCATGCACAAGAAGCATTGGAGATTTTTACTTTATGGGCATGCATGAATGGAGACATGCGATCATATACCTCGGGAGCGTTCCAGTAAGTCCGACTCTCGTTCTGAAATCCGAAAGGAGTGAGACTCCTGTTATAAGCTCCACTCCTGGGCAACACCGCATGCAAAAAGATCGGAATGAGACAACAAATTGGCAGTCATAAATGCACCATATGAATGGCCCCCCCACAGCCACCTTTTCCCTGTCTATACATACAGCCGAGTCTACTGCATCAATAGCTGCTTTAGCATTTAAGACCAACTGCTCAACAAAAGTATCGTTTGGTTCAACATCGTCGCTTCCGACAATAGGGAAAGAGGCATCCTGTAATACTGCAAAACCCTTGGAAACCCAATAAATAAAAGAAGTAGAGGTAGGATAAGTATACTCCAGCACATTTAGCCTAGACTGTTCTGCAAACGACGTATCTCTATATTCTCTGGGATAAGCCCAAATCAAGAGAGGTAATGTATCTCTATTTTCCCGGGAGTAGTTCTCAGGCAGGTACAGAATACCTGAGAGTCTGACACCATCCTCTCGCCTGTATCTTAATAGCTCCCTCCTAAATCTAGAGACCTCCTCAAGAGGATTTCCAAAATCAGTTAATTTTAAAAGATTGTTTCTCCTCTTATCTATTCTCCTAATATAGTAATCAGGATACTCCTTCACGGACTCCAGAGTAACAAGCATCAATCCCTTATCAATATTTTCCAAAGATTTTATATCTTCCACTCTTCCATCATCAACTCTGCTCTGATACGTTCTTTCCTTCTCCATACTCCTGAGATCAATAATATCCACAAAAGGATGCCGACCTTCATCTGAATAGCCATCTCCCGACACATATAATTTATGATTCTTGATCATCAATATCTCAAACCCCGACTGATTGTGTCTCATTACAGGTACTCCGGTATTGCAATATTGGTTGTTCCTGTCTCTCTCTATTATTACAACCGGAGAGACACTTGTGTCAGATGGGGAGAAAAGTACATATTTCTCAAGACTTTTCTTCTCCCCTTTTTTCTTATCTCCTCTTTCCCTTAAAATTGCATAATCATCATTACCCCACATTATTTCAATAAAATCACCACCGCAAGCCGACATCTCCAGTGGTAACGAATCAAAAGGAGCATTCCATAAGTACATCATTTCATTATAAAGAGAGTCTTCTGCCTTATAGTCACTCACAAAGAAAAGAGTGGATGGTTTGTCCGGCCTCCATTCAATTTTTCTTTTATTATCCCTATCCAGACTAATAATTAATTCACCATGCATGTCATATATATCAGTCTTTTTCGGGAATCTCATATAAGGCACAGAGTAGGAATATGGTTTCTCAATGGTTGTAATCATAACATATTTACCGTCAGGCGAAATACTCTCCTCCTTGAATAATGCATCTTTCAACAAAAGTCTGCTGTTTCCGGAAAGGTCATATATATAAAGATCGGAGGATACAAGAGTTTGAAAATTAAACTCATCAGTACTATTCTTTAAGAGATTCTGATATGTCCTCAATTTCGTTTTTTTGCCTTCAGATTCAGAAATAAAAGGACTTTCAGGGACGATGCCGGAATTATTATCTAAGAGAGATCTCTCTTTTGAAACAACCCTCACCATCAATGACCTGCTATCTCCAAACCATTGATATGGATTGGGTAATACTGCATTCACAATAGCCGGGGTGATTCTCCTGACCTCTGCCTTACTAACCTCTAGTAACCATAACTCAACCCCCTTATCCGTGGTGTTGGTAAAAGCCATCAAAGAGTTGTCCGGAGAGAACTTCATATTAGCTATTTTGGGATTATCGGGTAATCCTTCAACCACCATGTTTTCTCCTGTTGAGATATCTACTACAACAATATCGTTTCTGTAAATCAAACCGGACTCTATGTTGAGCGTTGTATCTATTATCAACCCGGCCAGCTTGGCAGTTGGTCTGTTCAATTCTTCAAGAGACTGAAATCTCTCACGATAGAATAACACTATAAATTCCCCTTTTCCGTCGTATCTCACAATCGGAGGTCTCTCAAAATCCAACAAACTCATAATCTCCTCCGAAGGTTTTTGATATTCAGATTTTTCCTGAGAATAACCAACCATAGAGGCCAAAACGAAAAACAATAGAATATAACAATTATACAAAATTTTCATATTGCCAAATTAAAATTCAATCATTAAATATAACTCATTCATATCATATCAAAATAAATCTGACAATCTGAAGCTTTTTCAATTATGTAAGCAGCCGGATACCTTTCTGAAGCGTTATTCCCTGCCATCTTCTCCAAAATAGAAACTTTGTCGGCACCTTTAAGATAAAAGGCCACTCTTGAGGCGGAGAGTATTGTTCTTCCGGTCATAGCGATTCTTGTTTGACCATTGTAAGGATTTTCAGAAACAGCATATGTCATCTCGTGGTCTAAAAGATGAGTCTGGCCTGGAAAAATAGAAGAGGTATGTCCATCACCTCCTATACCGAGGAGCACAAGATCAAACACAGGAAAACCATTCGACAGCGGTAAAAGGGAAATAACAAGATTACTGTACATAAAAGCCTCATCTCTAGGATCTTTTTCTCCTCTAATCCTATATATGGAATCCTGTGCTAACGGAACATGATCAAACAGCTCTCTCTTTGCATTACCATAATTGCTCTGGTCACTCTCTGCAGGTACCATTCTTTCGTCAACCCAAAAGAATCTCAATTTTTCCCATTTTATCAACTCTCTATAATCACTCCTCCACAGACGAAACAGCACCATTGGGCTACTTCCTCCCGAGAGTGCAATGTTCAAACGTCTCTCCATATGCTCTCTGTTGGAGATTTCAGCAAGTAAAATTGAAAGGTCGTGAGCAGCTTTTAATTTTGCCATAATCTACAATTCACAATAAATATTCGTATTTGTAAGATTCTTGCACGGATTGGTCCATTTGTACCCATCTTCAATTATAGCTTCACTTTCCAGCGGCCCCCAGCTCCCTGCAGGATATCCGTGAAGTGGAAGCCTCGAATCTCCGCCTAGATACTCAAGCACAGGAGCGAAGTATTTCCAGCTTGCCTCAACTGCGTCACTTCGGGTAAAAAGAGTGCTGTCTCCCTTCAATGCCTCTTTCAGCAGTCTTGAGTATCCATCCAAATTTTCAACATTTCCCAGCTTGTCATAAGTAAACTCCATTGGCAGCTGTTTAACATTAAAATTACTACCCGGCACCTTCATGTCAAATTTAAGAACGACCCCTTCATTGGGTTGAATCCTTATCAACAACTGGTTTTGTTCGGGACACTCTTCCATACAACTGAAGAGACGATGAGGAGTCTTCTTGAAGTGAATTACAATCTCTGTCACCTTTGTGGGCATCTGCTTACCTGTTCTTATGTAAAAAGGAACTCCCTCCCATCTCCAATTCGCTATATTAACCTTCATTGCTAAGAATGTTTCTGTAAAAGATTCCGGAACAACGCCCTTCTCCTGTCGATATGCAGGGGTAAGTATCCCGTTTTTCTCTCCTTGAATATATTGACCTCTCACTACCCGTTTGGGTACCTCCTCTCTGGATATTGGCTTGAGCGAGTTATACACCTTTACCACCTCATCTCTAAACTCTCTCTCACCGAAGAAAACAGGAGGTTCCATTGCCACAAGGGCCAATAACTGAATAAGATGATTCTGTACCATATCCCTCAATGCACCTGTCTTGTCATAGAAGCCTCCTCTTGTTCCTATGCCCATATTCTCCACGGCAGTAATCTCTACACGGTCGATATAGTTACGATTCCATATAGGTTCAAATATAGTGTTAGCAAAACGGAGTGCAAGAATATTTTGCACTGTCTCCTTACCCAAATAGTGATCAATCCTAAAAATCTGTTTCTCTTTGAATGCCTCCTTAAGAACTCTGTTCATCTCCCTTCCACTATGCAAGTCATAACCGAAAGGCTTTTCCACTATCACCTTGCTTCCGCTATTCAACCCATGATGCATAAGGGAACGAGGAATCTCCTCATACAACGAAGGAGGAGTAGCAAGATAGTAGAGAAAATTGTGCTTACCAAATTTAGACATCCTACTCTTAAGTATATGGTAATCATCTCTATCAGAAGGATCCATCTGTAAGTAGAATACCCTCTTTAAAAAAAAACCGGAAGAGTAGTCATGCGTCTCTTTCAGATGATCTCTGAACGAATCATCGGTGTACAATGTTCTTCCAACTGCAAGAATCTCGAAATCCACTCCTTCTTGTTCGTGTAGAGAATAAAGCGCAGGTATCAATTTTCTGGAGGTTAAGTCTCCGCTTCCTCCGAATATAATAATCAAATGTTCTTCCATTAAAAAACCCTTAGCAATTATACATTGTAAACTCGTGAGCTAGTCTCTCCACCCTCTCCTGTCCAGTTTTCATGAAAGAAAATCCCCCTCTCGCTGTCTCTCCTTTCAAAGGTATGTGCCCCGAAATAATCTCTTTGGGCCTGAAGAAGATTGGAAGGAAGATTTTCAGTGGTAAGCGAATAGAAATAGTTTAAAGCACTACTGAATGCCGGCAGAGGAAAGCCTCCTACAGCAGCCTTGGCCACCAGAGAGCTCCAAGATGGCAAAGAATTGAGAATCTCTTCCCTGAAATATGAATCCATAAGCAAATGCTTTCGAATTTCAGATTTTGAATATGCATCAGATATCTTATTCAGGAAGACAGAGCGAATTATGCATCCGTTTCTCCAGATACGTGCAATGGAAGAAAGATCAAGATCCCAACTAAACTCCTGTGAGGCTCTGGACAATAAATCAAACCCCTGTGCATAAGAAACCAACTTGGATGCATATAGGGAGTCATGAATTTCCTGAGGTTCCGGAGTTGCAAATTTACCATGTGATCTCACAAGTGTAGATGATGCCTTGACACGCAAATCTTTCATATAACTAAGAGATCTCTCGAAAACAGCTGTAGAAATAAGATTGAGAGGCACACCAAGCTCCATTGCGTTGAAAACAGATAATTTGCCGGTACCCTTCTGTCCTGCTGTATCCAAAATATTGTCAATTATAAATGACCCGTCAGCTTCCCTGTACTGAAAAATAGCAGAGGTAATCTCAATAAGATAACTCTGAAGCTTTCCTCCGTTCCAGGTCCTAAAAACATCGGCAATCTTATCGTTCTCATACCCTGCCATATTCTTCATTACAGAATAAGCTTCCGCAATAAGCTGCATATCCCCATACTCAATTCCGTTGTGCACCATCTTTACAAAATGCCCCGCACCCCCCGGTCCGATCCACTCACAGCAAGGAGACCCGTCATCAGCCTTAGCAGCTATATCTGTAAATACAGACTTGATATGTGGCCACGCCGCAACAGAGCCACCCGGCATTATTGCAGGCCCCTTCAATGCTCCCTCCTCTCCACCGGAAACACCGGCTCCCACATACAAAAGCCCTTTTAATTCCAACTCTTCTACTCTTCTAGAAGTGTCGGCATGATCAGAATTTCCTCCGTCAATGATTATATCACCCCTGTCCAATAGAGGTACCAATTTAGCAATCAACTCATCCACTGCCTTTCCAGCCCTCACCATCAACATTACTTTCCTGGGATTCTTGAGTGAAGAGACCAACCCTTCAAGGGTTTCATATCCCTCAATCATTTTACCTTTTGCTCTGCCCCCGACAAAACGTTCAGTTACTGAATATGTTCGGTTGAACACAGATACCTTATATCCTTTGCTCTCCATGTTCAGAACCAGATTCTCTCCCATTACTGCAAGCCCGGCTACCGCTATGTCTGATTTATTAGTATTTTCCATTATTATAATTATTTTTTTAATCTCAATTTTCAAAATACAATATAGTAAACAAACAAAAATCCCACAAGTTTTATAGCTTTGTAAAGCTAAAGATATTTGATAGATGCACAAATATTCACCCTTACCGCTGGCCATCTCAGCCATACTTTCAATGCTTACACTACTTTCATGCAACCACAACAAAGTCAGTGAAAATAAAAAGAGTTCGTCAGCTCCGGTCCCGGTTATGACAAAACTTCCCTCGTTTATATCAGACGAGAATGAAGCACACATTTACCTTAGCCGGCACTTTTGGGACAACACCAATATAAATGACACCCTCTACCTGCAAAACCCGATTTTACTCAAAGATTTCTTCATCAAATATCTACGTCATCTGTCTAATGAAGACTCTTCTGTTGCTGCCCACTCTTTGAAAGCATGGACCAAAAAGGTACTCCAATCCCCCAAAAACATGCAGCATTTTATGCTGGAACTTGCAGAGAACACACTTTATGATCCAAACTCCCCTGCCAGAAATGAAACCCTATATATATCCATACTTGAGGTTCTATCTAAAGACACCACCCTTCTACCTGTCATCCGCCAAAAATATAACGAACAGTTGTACATTGCCAGACAAAACAGGCCAGGAGAAAAGGCCAATAACTTTATAATGATGGACAGCAAAGGTAAAAAAAACTCACTGTCTGACTTCAAAGGAAAATACACATTATTAATGTTTTACGAACCATCCTGTCCTGCCTGCAAAGCATCTTTGGAAATTTTGAACAACAGCAAAACTTTTGTTAAAGTCTGCAACCTACTTAACCTTTTAGCAATCTATACAGGTGATAACCTTCATGAGTGGAAGAAAAGCACTAACAAATTCAACCCGAAATGGATTGTAGTCCACGACCTTGAGATGGAGATAACCACTGAAAGACTCTACGACAGACGCCCCTCTCCATCCTTTTACTTACTGGATAAAAACCAAGTTGTTATACTGAAAGACGGCACAACATCACAACTCCTCTCCATATTGGAAGTGCTGAACAAAGAGCACGGAATCAAAGGGTAACTTCCACGATCTCATCATCGTCGGGATACCATATGAAACCTTTTACGTAGGCAGTGCCTGCTTGCTTTACAAGTGACATATATTGCCGCACCTGATGAATATGTGATTTTTCATGTCTTTTACCGAACTTAAAATCTATTATCTGCGCCTCTGCTCCCATAAGTACCCTGTCGGGACGTTTGGTTCCACCTCCCGGAATAAGTATCTCCAACTCCCGGAACACTTTGAAACTATTATCAAACCAATGCCTGTCACGCACCTTGAGAAACATCCCGGCAATATAATCCCTAACCTCATCACTCATCTCTGGTTGAAGTATTCCCTCGGAAAGAACAGTCTCTATAGCCCTCTCCATATCATCCTCGCATATGATAAGTTCCATTATACGGTGCATCACTAAGCCCCATCCACGTTTGCTGCTGTCGCTGTAATACTCCTCTCCCCTCAATGCAAGTTTTATGCGATCTCCGGATTCATAGGTTGTAAATATCGGCATGGCAACCCCTCCGTCAGAAGAGTCACTTCTGACAGCAACATAACTGTATGGTTCACCCAAAGAGTATTCATTTTCGACCATTTTACCATCCAAAAAGTCACCCATTATTGTAGATACAGTAATAGAATCACTTTTACCGGGCAAGGGAGGACAAACAATGTACATCTCCTTCTCTGCCCTAGTCATGGCCACATAGGCAAGATTTAGATTATCCACAAAACTACGTGTCCTCTCTTTAAGATATTCCTTTTCGAAAAGTGTGCCCTGTAACTTAGATGAATACTTCACCGGAAGCATGGGATATCCTGAATAGGGCTTCACATCTGGTCTGCACCACAGAATGGGCCCTTTTCCACCTCTGTGATCAAGCGGCAAATCAAAAAATGGGATAAAAATAACGGGAATACCCAGTCCTTTTGCCTTATGAATGGTCATGACTCTTACTGCATCCTGACCCTGAGGAGCAGGAACACTTTTTTTACACCCTCTCTCTTCCCACCATTTAACAAAAGAAGTCACATCTGCCATTTCACCTCTACCCTGCTCCAGAACCAGGTCCATGAAAGAGTTCAAAAAAACTGAATCCGACTCTCCATATTCCTTTCCTACTAATCTTATACACTCCTCACATAACTCGTAAAGAGGGAGATGAGACATGGAGAGAGCATCAGAAAGTTCAACACCTAAAAAACGTGCAATAGTGTTGTTTATATTGTCCTCCGGGTTTATTATATACTTCAGTATTGCAACCACCTTCCTCACTACCGGAGCAGACCCAATCAACAAAGCCTCGTCAGAAATAACCGGAAACCCATTTTCAAGAAGAGAACCGGCTACCATTTGCCCATCATCATTGCTTCTCACCAAATAAGTTATCTCACTCATCCCCATCCCTCGATTCAGGCAATCCCTTGTCTTTTCTAAACATAATTCCATCGATCTCTCCTTCCAATCAGCAGTATCATCTTTTTCCAAGAACTTCACCCATATGTACCCTTCGCTCTCCTTGGGAAGCGGAGAAATCTTCTGAGTGGCTTCCAGATAAATCCCGGACTCCTCATCCGGAATATAATCCCTGCACAAATTACCGGCAAAAGGAAAGAAACCATTATTAAACTCTACAATATTTACACACGACCTCCAATTTTGCTTCAAATCAGTAGTAATTATGCTCTCCTCAGGTATATCTTTATACACCTCACTGTTGAGCAAGCTCCAATCCGAACCCCGCCATCTGTAAATGCTCTGTTTCACATCTCCTACAATAAGATTAGCCATCCCCCTGGAAAGACTGTCCAGTACAAGAGGTAGAAAATTTTTCCACTGCAATGAAGAGGTATCCTGAAACTCATCCAACATAAAATGGTCAATCCTGGTACCTGTTTTCTCATAAATAAACGGCGCATCACTTCCGTCAATTATCTTGTTGAGTAACTCAGTAGTCTCCGGGATAAGCACGACATTATGTTCAGAAGTATAATCATATACAAATCTTTCAACATCAGATATAATACCCATCACCTGAAGATTAGAAAGTGCAGCCACCGCCGATTTATAGTCACATAAACCATTGTCATACAAAACACATATTTCTTCTATGGCACTTGCCAAACCATCACCCCAACACTGTTCTATAGAGTTGTAAAGTGAAGGATCTTTCCTTATAACACTCCTCGTTGTGAGATTTTCAGGAGAGTCCGCCATTATCCTGAGACTCTCCTTAAGTTCTGGAATATCTCCTGCAGCCACTTTTAAAAAGAAGTTTACCGGAGTTCGGGTGCCACCCTTAAAATGTACAGGCAAGAGATTGTGGTTTTCTATGCATTCGAGAGCCTTATTTGAAATACCGATTAATTGATTCTCAAAAGAAGCTTTTATTGCAGTAAGCTCTCCTTTAAGGATATCTATATCTTTCCTCCCAATGAGAGTGCCTTCGTGGTCGTCCCTCAGCCTCTTAAAAGACTCCTTGAATATCTCCCTTGCCAGACCATCCAGTTTGTTGCGAAAATTCCAACTCTCTCCACTTTCCACAGATTCTGTCCCTACAACAGTTAGCCAATCAAGTAGATATTTATTCTCTTCTTTATCTAGATTGTACATCATGTTGTCTATGGCCTCCTGCAGCACCATATCGGTATCGAGTTCCACATTATATGCACCATTCTTCCCTATCTCCCGTGCAAATGCCCTCATGGTCTGTTGAAAAAAACGGTCAATTGTGCTTATTGAAAAAGAGGAGTAGTCATGCAGTATCTGAGAAAGAATTTTTGCAGAGCGTTCATCGTTCAGGCTCCTCTCATGCAACCTCTCAACTACTCTTCTTTTCATCTCTTCAGTCGCCTTATTTGTAAAAGTCACTGCAAGAATATTACGATATGCCCTCTCTTTTTTAAAAAGAAGGTTTATATATTCATTTGTAAGAGTATAGGTTTTTCCTGAACCTGCAGATGCTTTTATAAGTTTCAACCCTTCCATAATAACTGCCTGTTTTAATAACATATGGTATTGTACCTACACCATTCACACACCTTCTTGTCGGAGGTAGCTGTAAACGGCTTTTTACTCTGAAAAAGCTCTTTAAGAAGAACTTTCAGCCTTTCTTCATATTCATCCAGGCTATCCTTTGTTAGAATTTCCGAGAAAGAATTTCCTTTTGCCAATTCCCTTATAAAAAAGGGCTCTGCAATAACCTCTTCACTGTTCCCCAGTAACAAAGCATATATGTACATCTGGAAGGCTACCTTGTTTCTGGATGATGCTGAAGCATCAAAAAGGGCATCAATATTCCGATACCTCATATCTCCTTTGCCTGTTTTATAATCTACTATTCTCAGAGTAGATGTTCTGTCAAGCCTGTCTATAAAACCCTTAATAGGCACCACTGTTCCGTCACCCAGATCTATACTGCCCTTTACCCTTTTCTCCGACTCAAGGTAATCAAAAGGAGCATTGTTCATATCATACTTTAGAGTTATCTCTACATACTTAAATATCATCTCTTTAACCAAAAAAGTATAACCAACAGGTTTGTCAATATTCTTGAATTCCTTGAATCCTTTGTCCAGATACTCTCCTATCATATCCTTGTCTGCCATCAGAGATTTTATCTCTTTAGCCGAAACCCTTTTACCTCTCAAAGGTTTGTATAGTTGCTCCATGACATAATGGAAAATGGACCCAAATTCGTTTGCCTCCACCCCTTCGTCAATCTCTTCAGGACTCTCCAATCCCTCCACATAAGAAAAATAGAACTGCAAAGGGCAATCGATATATGTATTGAGAGCCGATGCCGAAATTGCTCTGCCGCTATCCTCCAGAAAGATACTGCTCAATCTCTCCATAAGAGCATCACTCTTCTCAATCACTATCTCTTTCTGTGTATGTGGATCGATCTTATAGTCCACAACACTTTCCTCTTCAACCATATCATACAGATATTTCAATTGAAGAATAAACCTGCTTGGTTCCCCGGTTTTCAACCCCTCTGTACGGGTATCATACAGTAGTGTCACTTTTTTTGCACGAGAGATAAGACTGTAGAAAAGATATGTATAGAGCGCATCTTCATGTTCTTTTACAGGCAGCCCGAAACCTCTTCTGAGATTGTATGGAATAAAAGAGTTTGCACTACCTCTTTTTGGAAAAACCCCATCGTTCACCGAACATATTATAAGATTCTCAAAATCGAGAGCACGAGTTTCAAGAACACCCATAATCTGTAGTCCGGCCAGAGGTTCTCCTGAAAAAGGGATAGAAATACCATCTATTATCATCGATAATACTCGCCCAAAACTCTTGAGATTCATAGGCACAAGTATTCCTTTGATCCGAGTAATTGCATTTTTTATATGATATATAAATTCCTTTTCTATCTTCCCGCTCTTTTCACTTGAAGCAAACAGACTCGTAAGAGACAGGAGCTTGTCACACAACTTCTCCTGCTGACTCACCCCATCGTCAATCCTGGAAAACAACAATGCCAACACCTCACTATCTTCAAAAAAAGAGTAAGGTACATACACTCTATTTTCCTTTTTAATCCTCTGAGAAACATCACGTGCCTCTTTTCCGGCAATCTTGTGCACATAACTATGATTAAGCAATGGCAATACCTTTTTGAAATATATCCCCCTGTCATCCCATTCCATCTGGGCTACCTGTTTAACAAGGGATATAAAGGGTGTTCCTGCAAGAGGATACCCCATAGTTATGTTGATGTCGCTGATATTATCAGGCACAGAACCGATAAGAGGCATCAAAAGTGTTTCATCAGGAAGCACAACAGCACTCTCCTCTGTCCCGGGTAGGGATTTAAGCAACTCTCCTGCTATTTTTGCCTGCATTACTGAAGATGCGGCACCAATAACTCTCACCTCCGGATTACCTGAACATGATGCTTGTGCGTCAAAATTTCTTAGAGAAGGGAAGTCAGCAAGATTATCTTTTACAAATAATGAGGCCTTATTCTCTCTCTCCCTAATAATATCTCGTCCGTAGTCCCAATAGAAATCTGCCATTCCTGCATTTTTCAAACGCTTCATTATCATTCTTTCACAGCTATTCAAAGCATTAAACCCCACAAAAACAACCTCACGGTAATCCAGCATCAATTCAGGTAGATGTTCATTCTCTGCAACCTTTCGATAAAGAGCTCCTTCGTAGGAACACCCCTTTTCCTCCATTTTAAGGTTGAACTCCTTGTAAAGCGGATATAGTATCTCCCATGTCCTTAGAAATTTCTTCTTGCTCTCACTCTCACCTTCAGGCAGAAATCCCTCCCAAAAGGTTTTAACCGCCTTGAGTTGTCTTTCACTAAGAAAATCATAATCACTCTCTATCTGCTTCAGATCTCTTACATTGGAAAACAGTTGCCCGGGATTTGCCAGATACTTGTCAGTATCATTAAAATCGCTGAGAATAATTTCTCCCCAGTAAAGAAAATCATCAAAACTCTCACCTGCAGGCATCAATCGGCTGTAAGTCTCATATAAGTCAAACAACAACTCCGGACGATCTGCAACTCTGGTTGCGGACAATGACAATATAAGATCCTTAAAGGTAGCAATATAGGGAGAAAATAGAGGTTTCTCTACCATTGAAGAAAGATATTTCTTAAAGAAAAGGGCAGACCTTCGGTTAGGAAAAACAAAACATAACTCACTAATACGCTCATGGTACTCATCAAAGAACCCGCGAGCGACAGACTCAAGAAATTTCATTCAAATAATTTTATTTAAGCAAGATTTATATCCTCTCCTTAAGTTTTGCTGCAAGCTCTTCGTAGCCTGGTTTTCCGAGCAATGCAAACATATTTTTCTTGTAAGCCTCCACCCCTGGCTGGTCAAAAGGATTTATACCCAACATATAAGCACTAATCCCGCAGGCAAATTCAAAGAAATAAAATAGAGCTCCAAGATTATAAGCGTCAACCATCGGCAATTCAAGCAAGATATTCGGAACTCCACCGTCTACATGAGCCAAGATAGTTCCATTACGTGCCTGTTTGTTTATTGCCTCAACCCCCATTCCTGCAAGATAGTTCAACCCGTCTGAATTATCGGGATCATCATCCACAGATAGTTCTTTCCCGGCACTCTTTACATCGAGAACAGTTTCAAACATCACCCTCTCTCCCTCCTGAATATATTGTCCCATCGAGTGTAAATCGGTAGTAAAATTGACAGATGCAGGAAATATACCTTTACCCTCCTTACCTTCACTCTCTCCAAACAACTGTTTCCACCACTCGGCAAAATATTGTAACTTTGGATTGAAGTTCACCAATATCTCTGTTGTTTTTCCTTTACGGTATAAAAGGTTCCTCAACGCTGCATATTTCACAGCAACATTATCCGAAGATCTCTTCATACAACACTTTCTCATTACTGCTGCCCCTTCAATTATTTTGTTGATATCCACCCCGGCCACTGCCATGGGTAATAATCCAACCGGAGTGAGCACTGAATAACGTCCTCCCACATCGTCCGGAATCACAAATGTCCTGTAACCCTCTTTCTCTGCAACACCTTTGAGAGCGCCCCGGGATTTATCTGTAACTGCAACAATCCTTGACGATGCCTCTTTCTCGCCGTATTTCCGACGAAGAATCTTCTTTAAAATCCGGAAAGCAACCGCAGGCTCAGTAGTTGTTCCGGACTTCGAAATAACAATAACTGCAAAATCTTTGACATTAATAAGATCAATCAACTCAGACATGTAATCCTGCGACAAATTGTGACCGGCAAAGACAACCCTCGGCCATTCACGCATATTTAAATCAGAAGAGAACGGGTGAATAAGAGCCTCCAATGCAGCCTTGGAGCCGAGGTAAGAACCTCCTATACCAACCACCACGACCACTTCTACTTTTTTCCTCCACTCCTCAGCAATATTCTTCATTGATTCAGATTCTACATTATAACCCTTAACAGGCAAATCCAGCCAGCCGAGAAAATCATTCCCGCTGCCGGAACGAGCAGTAAGAGTGTCAAAAGCAGAGAGGGATTCCGATAATGCACGATCAAATTCTTCATCTCCTACAAAAGGTATTGTTCCTTTCATATCGATTCCTACTATGTTATTCTCTTCTTTCATATCACTGAATATTACTGTAAATTTTCCGAAAGTTGTTTGATAACATATGCCGGATACTTATGTTCGTATAGTATCCTGTATATAGCTTCTGCTATTGGCATGTGCACCCCGTACTTTTTATTTATCTCAAAGACACACTTGGCACTATAGTATCCCTCAGCAACCATATTCATTTCCATTTGTGCAGACTGAACGGAATAACCTTTACCGATCATGCTACCAAAAGTCCTGTTTCGACTGAACTGAGAGTAACAGGTGACCAGCAAATCACCTAGGTAAGCACTTGTTGAGGTCTGACGGGTAGAGTCCGGATGGGTAGCTCTCAGAAAATCACGCATTTCATGGAATGCATTGGTTATCAAGACAGCCATAAAGTTATCCCCATATGAGAGTGAATGACAGACCCCCGCAGCTACTGCATAGATGTTTTTCAATACAGCAGCATACTCTACCCCGTAAATATCTGTACCGGGAACAGTCTTGATATAGCTGCAGGCAAAAACATCACATAAAGAACGTGCAACCTCAATATGTTTACTTGAAAGAGTAAGGTAAGACAACCTCTCCATAGCTACCTCCTCTGCGTGACAAGGACCGCTCACCACTCCTATTCTACTGAATGGCACATCATATTTATGATGGAAATACTCTGCGATGGTTATATTGTCATCTGCAATAATCCCTTTGATAGCACTCACTATAAACTTATCATCCAAGGATATGTCTATCTTAGAAACAGCCTGCAAAAAGTAGGCAGATGGGATGCAAAAAACAAGAACATCCGCACTCTCAATTATCTCATTTATGTCCGAACTAAAAAAAATACGATTCGGATCAAATTTCACTGAAGGAAGGTAATAAGGATTATGCTGCGAGACATTCATCTGGTCTATCATCTCGTCGTCCCTGAGATACCAGGATATTCTATCTTGATTATTCAACAGCAGTTTGGCAAGAGCTGTCGCCCAGCTGCCACTTCCAATCATTGCATAACGCAACTCCTCCTTTTCAAAAAAATTATCCATTACAAAACTGTTAGGTTTAGATTCTTATTACAAAGATACCCTTTTTGTTACAAAATATAAATAAAACTCCTACTTTTGCAACTACTCATTCCACAGTAGAAAATGACCGCACACTCACTACACAATAAAATTCTTAACGGGCACAAATGCAGTGCATCAGAGGCTCTTTATCTTTTCAGCAAAAGCCCTACAGAGACTCTTCTCTCTCTTGCACACAAACTAAGAATGCAGAAAATCCCGCAAAAAAAAGTGAGTTGGCAGATTGATAGAAATATCAACTACACCAACGTATGCATATCTGCATGCAAATTTTGCAACTTCCACTGCTCTCTCAGCCAGAAAGAACTATCCTACACAACCTCATTTCCGGAGTACAAAGTCAAGTTGGATCATTTGAAAGAGGCCGGAGGCAACCAGATACTTCTACAAGGAGGGCTACACCCAAACTACGGAATAGAGTTTTACGAAGATCTCTTCATCAAGCTAAAAGATTATTGGCCACAGCTAAAACTCAACGCTCTTGGTCCTCCTGAAGTGGCTCATATTGCAAAACTGAGTAATCTGCCGATAAAAGACACCCTGATAAGACTGATAAAAGCTGGATTGAATTCTCTTCCGGGAGCCGGAGCCGAAATTCTGTCAGACAGAGTTCGTAAAATAATTTCTCCAGCCAAACCTGATACTGCAAGCTGGGTAGAGGTTATGAAAGAAGCACATAAACTTGGGCTTGGCACAACTGCCACAATGGTGTACGGCCATATCGAGACTTTGGAGGAGAGAATAGCACATCTGCTTACATTACGAGATATTCAAGATAAAAAACCAGCCGGAACTCCCGGATTTACGGCATTCATAGCATGGCCCATGCAACTTGAAGGGACTAAAATGGACACGATTACTCTTAAAGAGAAACCATCAGCCCTTGAACACCTAAAAATGATAGCATTAAGCAGGATCGTGCTTTTAAATATACCTCACATCCAGGTATCATGGCTCACAATCGGAACAGAACTGGCAAAGATTGCCCTGCACTCAGGGGCAGACGATATGGGCTCTATAATGATGGAAGAGAATGTGGTATCCAGCGCCGGAGCAAAGTTCAAGACAACCATATCTTCAATTCAACAAACAATCAGGGAAGCAGGCTTTGACCCATGGTTGAGGAATCAGGATTACTCTCCATATAGCCCTGATCAGGTGGTAAATCACTTTTAAAAGATGCCTCTACTGCAAGTTTGTCACATCTCTCATTCTGAGGATGCCCGTTATGTCCTTTCACCCACACAAATTTGACACTATGCCTCCTGAATACCATAAGGAAGCGCCTCCATAGATCTACATTTTTCTTCTTTGCAAAACTTTTTCTTTCCCATTGAAACAACCATCCTTTGTTTATTGCATTGCACACATATGAGGAGTCAGAAAATACAGTTATGAAAGAACCTTCAATCCTTACTGCCTCGAGAGCTTCAATCACAGCAAGTAACTCCATCCTGTTATTGGTTGTACAGGCAAATCCTCCGGAAAGTTCCTTGTAATGCTTTCCGGAATACAAGAGAGCCGCCCATCCTCCCGGACCGGGATTACCTCTTGCCGAACCATCTGTATAAACCTCAATTACGGGAGCCATTTGTATCTCTTGAGTATTCTTCCGCTACGGAATTAAGTGGATTTGAAGAGAGTTCGTCGTACACCTTTCTGTTATTAAAAATATCACAGGCCGTATATATTGAATGAAGCATAGAAAGATGGTTGGCAACTGACTTACCCGCAATATCGTATGCAGTACCGTGGTCAGGTGAACACCTGACAACATCAAGACCTGCTGTAAAATTCACACCTCTCTCCTTGTCAAAAGATTTAAAAGGTATCAGCCCCTGATCATGATACATCGCAAGAATAGCATCAAATTTATCTTTATTGGCAGAAGAAAAAAATCCATCTGCAGGAAATGGACCAAAAACAAGCTCTGCGTTTGATACAAATTCTCTTATTACAGGCTTAATAATATCACGTTCCTCATCTCCGGTCAATCCCTCATCCCCATTATGAGGATTCAAAGACAATACTGCTATCTTAGGCCTGTCTACTGCAAAATCCCTTTTAAGAGAAGCTATCATAAGTTTTATCTTACCAGCAATAAGCTCCTGTGAGAGAGCAGATGAAACTTCTGAAATGGGAAGATGATTGGTTGCAAGACCTACCTTCATATTCTCGGAGCACATCATCATTAGGGAGTCACCTGACCCAAACTCTTTGGCAAGATACTCGGTATGACCTGTAAATTCAAATCCCTCCCGCGACACCATAGCTTTATCAAACGGAGCAGTAACAAGCACATCAATATCTCCTTTCCTGAGATCCTTTACTGCCTCTTCCAACGAAATCATGGCTGCCTTTGCACCCTCTTCACTCTTTTTCCCTGGCTCTGCCACGTATCTATCAGGTACACAATTTATCATATTAACTCTTTTATGATGAACATCTGAAGGAGTCTGTATGATATGGGTTGAAAATGAATCAACCCCTTTCAACAGCTTCTTGTAATACCCCATCATCTTTGAAGATCCGTAAACGACGGGAGTACACACATCAAGTATTCCTGCAGAAGAGAGGGCCTTTATTATTATCTCATACCCTACACCATTGCTGTCTCCTTGGGTTATTCCTACTACTATTTTGTTTTTCATTGCAAGATTTTGCTTCTTTAAATATATAGTTCTACAAATTTTCGCAAGATACAAATTTTAGATAAGATTCGTATATTTGCATAATGGCATCATTATTAAACACTGATATAAAGTTTCTTTCGGGAATAGGTCCCAAAAGGGCAGATATTCTTGAAAAAGAGCTTGGAATACGAACATATCAGGACATGTTGCTTTTTCTACCTTTCAGATATATAGACAGAACCAGAATCTACTCGATTTCACAGATTGAATCAACCTCTGCCTACACTCAAATCAGAGGCAAAATTATCAGAATTGATATCATTGGCGACAAACCCAGATCAAAAAGACTTGTAGCCACCCTTTCTGATCCTACAGGAAGAATCGACTTAGTTTTCTTCAAAGGAATAAAGTGGATAAAAGAACAATTGAAACTGAATCAGGAATATATTGTATTTGGCAAACCCTCTCTTTTCAATCAAACATACAATCTTGTACATCCGGAAATAGAACCGGCCAGGGAACAAAACCCAATCTACACTCACAGTCTGATGGGAGTTTACCCCTCGACTGAACGGCTCAAAAGCAGCGGCATAAACAACAAGCAGATTGCAAGACACATGACCAATCTGCTCAAACAATGCTACTACTCAATAGAAGAGACTCTGCCGGACTATGTAATAAGTGAAAACAACCTTCTTCCCTACAAGGAGGCAATCAGGAACATTCACTTTCCATCTGATCTCAAGACTCTTGAAAGAGCACGATATAGACTTAAGTTCCAGGAGCTTTTCCTGCTTCAGCTCTCTCTTCTCAAACAAAAAATACTCAGAAAAAGAGTTAACAAAGGTTCAATAATGAATAAAGTGGGTGTTTTCTTCAACAATGGCTACAAAAACATCCCGTTTGAACTCACAAGTGCCCAAAAGAGAGTTGTCCGTGAGATCCGTTCAGACATGACCAGCGGCAAACAGATGAATAGACTTCTACAGGGAGATGTAGGAAGTGGAAAAACAATGGTGGCGATACTCTCCGCACTACTTGCTGCAGACAACGGATACCAGTCCTGTATAATGGCTCCTACAGAGGTTCTTGCAACACAACACTACCGAAGTTCACACCGACTTCTTGATGGTACAGGCATAAAGACAGCGCTTCTCACAGGGAATACAAAAGCCAAAGACAGAAAAGAGATACAACAAGGCATAAAAGATGGTTCTACACACATACTTTTCGGCACACACGCTCTTATTGAAGATGCCGTTCAGTTCAAAAAACTTGGATTTGCAGTCATAGACGAACAACATCGCTTCGGCGTCGAACAGAGGTCAAGGCTATGGAAAAAGGGTGCCGGATTACCTCACATCCTTGTGATGACAGCCACTCCCATTCCCCGCACACTGTCAATGACACTTTATGGTGATCTTGATGTATCTATCATCGACGAACTGCCTCCCGGGAGAAAACCGGTAAAGACAATACATGCATTTGAAAACCAAAGAGACCGGATCTATTCTTTTATGAAAAAACAAATAGAATCCGGCAGGCAGGTTTTTGTGGTCTACCCGCTTATAAACGAAAGTGAAAAAATGGACTACAACAATCTGCAGGAGGGCTACATGAACATTACTGAAGTATTTAAAGCACCCAAATATATTACAGCTGTAGTGCACGGAAAACAAAAACCCGAAGACAAAGCAATTGACATGGAGTTGTTCGTCTCAGGTAAAGCACAAATACTCGTTTCAACATCCGTAATTGAGGTAGGGGTTGATGTTCCTAATGCCTCTGTCATGGTCATAGAGAGTGCAGAAAGATTCGGTTTGTCTCAGCTTCACCAACTTAGAGGACGTGTAGGCCGTGGAGCAGAAGAGTCCTGGTGCATACTGATGACCGGATACAAACTAAGTAAAGAGTCCAAACAAAGAATAGACCTGATGTGCAGCACAAATGACGGATTTGAACTTGCCGAAGCAGACATGAAGATGAGAGGACCAGGCGATATTGAAGGGACTCAACAAAGTGGACTACCTATTGATTTAAAGATAGCGAATCTCGCAAAAGATTCGCAGATACTCATTCATAGCAGGGATATGGCAGAAAAAATACTGGAAGCAGATCCGTCACTGGAAAATCCCACAAACTCACTCCTGAGAAAAAGTCTTGAAAATATCAAAAAAGAGATCAGGGATTATTCACAAATAAGTTAAATATATCCACTCAGCAGATGTATGAACAATGTTTGATGGCACTTGTTTAAATTGAAAAGAATAAATATAAGATATATATGAAATACATCGGAGCACATGTAAGTGCGTCAGGAGGGGTGGAAAACGCCCCTTTAAATGCACATAAAATTGGAGCAAACGCATTTGCACTCTTCACAAAGAATCAAAGACAATGGATATCCAAACCTTTATCAAACAAAAGCATAGAAGCTTTCAAGGAAAACTGCAATAAGTTAGGCTTTTCAAACGGACAGATATTGCCACATGATAGCTATTTGATAAACCTCGGACATCCCGAAAAAGAGGGATTGGAAAAATCAAGGGCTGCCTTCTTGGATGAGATGAAGAGGTGCGAGCAACTGGGTATCGACAGGCTTAACTTCCATCCTGGCAGCCACCTGAACAAAATTGAGATAGATAAATGCCTCAGGATAATCTCCGATTCCATAAACATTGCACTTGAGAAGAGTGAAGGAGTTACAGCTGTTATAGAGAATACAGCCGGACAAGGAACTAATCTGGGACATACATTCGAACAGATAGCAACCATTATACACCATGTAGAAGACAAATCCCGCGTAGGAGTGTGTATTGACACCTGCCACTCATTTGCAGCAGGCTACGACCTGTCAAACAAAGCTGGTTTCACAAAAGCATTCGACCACTTCGAACAAACCATAGGATTCAAATACCTGAGAGGTATGCACCTAAATGATGCCAAGAAAGGTCTCAACTCCAGGGTAGACAGACATGATTCGCTTGGAGTTGGAGAACTTGGAGAAGAGACCTTCAGACTACTGATGCAAGACGAAAGGTTCAACGACATTCCACTTATACTGGAAACCCCCAATCCTAATATCTGGAAAGAAGAAATTGAACAACTTAGAACATGGGAAACAAAATACTGATAATAATACTATTACTTACTGTAATACCTATGACCCATCAAGGACAAGAATACAGAAAGCTCACCAGAGAAGAGCAAAAAGTTATTCTGAAAAAAGGTACTGAGGCACCTTTTTCCGGCAAATACTACGAACACTCCGAAGCAGGCACATACCACTGTAAACAGTGCAGTGCACCATTATACCGCTCTGAAGACAAATTCGATTCAGGTTGCGGGTGGCCTAGCTTTGACGACGAAATTCCCGGTGCAATTACTCGGTTAAGGGATCCGGACGGAAGAAGGATTGAGATCATATGCTCTTCTTGCGAGGGACATCTTGGTCATGTGTTCACAGGAGAGAATTTTACCGATAAAAATACCCGTCACTGTGTAAACTCAATTTCCATGATATTTATACCTCAAAAAATCGAAAGAGCTATTTTTGCGGGAGGATGCTTCTGGGGTGTGGAGCACCTGATAGCCAACAAATGGGGAGTAATTTCTGCAACAAGCGGATACACTGGGGGGAGTGTGAAATCCCCAACCTATCAGGAGGTTTGTTCAGGCACTACCGGTCATGCTGAAGCAGTTGAAGTTATATTCGATTCCAACCAGATTTCATATGAAGAACTCACAAAATATTTTCTGGAAATTCACGACCCTACTCAGCTTGACAGGCAAGGTCCCGATATCGGGTCACAGTACCGATCAGAAATTTTCTATACAAATGAAGAACAAAGAAGAGTAGCCAAAAAACTAACTGAGCTATTAAAAAAACTGGGATACAACGTAGTAACAAAGATAACTCCTGCATCTAAATTTTATCCTGCAGAAAAATATCATCAGGATTATTATATAAGAAAAGGCTCTCAACCCTACTGTCATTCCTTCACCAGCAGATTTCCCAAATCTATAGATTAACGTAATGAAAGATCTAACACGGGGTAATGAGGGGACACAAATACTTATGTTTGCACTTCCTATGCTTGTAGGGAATGTTTTCCAGCAGTTATACAATGTTGTAGACAGCATAGTTGTGGGAAAATATATAGGATCAGTAGCCTTGGCTGCCGTAGGTGCCAGCTTCCCTATTCTCTTCACAATGAGCGCCATGATTGGAGGTATAACAATAGGTGGATCTGTTCTGATATCACAATACTTCGGAGCAAAGGATTTCTCTAGAGTAAAGATCACTTCTGACACCCTTCAGATATTCCTGCTTGTAAGCTCTGCCTCACTATCAGTTGTTTTTTTCGCACTCAGCCGTCCTCTTTTCATATTTCTTGGAATACCTGACGAAGTCTTGCCTGAAGCTGTAAGATACTTCGATGTGATAATACTCACAACAACAACTCCCACCTTTGCAATATTCGGAATGTCTGCAATACTAAGAGGAGTCGGAAACTCAAAAACTCCTGTCTATTTTATAGTGCTTTCTCTAATAATAAACATGATTCTGGATATGTTGTTCGTTCTGGTGTTTGGATGGGGAATACTCGGGGTAGCATGGGCAACTGCGATAGCTACCATAATATCCTGGACAGCCCTTTGGATACACCTGAATAAAAAAGAGGAATCCATAATCCGCTTTAATCTGGACTATCGCAAATGGCAATTCGACTGGAAAAACTTCAAGTTATCACTGAAAATCGGGCTACCATCAGGCATACAGCAAACACTTGTGGGATTGGGGAACATGGCCCTGATAAGCATAGTATCTCCTTTCGGAGTACCAGTGCTGGCTGCATACACTGCTGCCGGAAGGGTGGATATGTTCGTATCCATGCCTGCCATGAATCTCGCTGCAGCACTCTCATCCTTTGTGGGACAAAACCTTGGTGCCGAGAGACTAGACAGGATAAAGAGAGGACTGAATGCAACACTAGTCTATTCTGTGGCAATATGTATAACACTCTCTGTAGTGGTTGTTTTCTTTGGATCGGAAATAATGAGTCTATTTACCGACATATCATCACCACACTACAAAGAGATTATTGAAATAGGCAAAGAATACTTGGTTATAGTGACCTCTTTCTATGTTGTCTTTTCTACAATGTTTGTAATCAACGGTGTGACCAGAGGTGCAGGAGCCACCTTTGTACCTATGCTCATCACCATACTATCCCTTTGGATATTCAGGGTACCCACTGCATATCTTCTATCAAGATTCATGGGACCCTCAGGAATATGGTGGTCTATACCAATAGGTTGGAGTGCCGGATGGGTTGGTGCCTTCATCTACTACAAATCGGGAAAATGGCTCCACCACAGAGTAAAGACCTGATTCTGTAATATTATGGCTTGGCTTCCAAGAATATCTTTCCTTTATTACCAAGCAGATCGCAAACCGGTCGTCTTATTGAATGTAATTTTATTATCACCTTCGAAAATGCTCTCCTTCACAAAGTATCCAACCCTCTCGAATTGAACAGCAATACCCGAATTATCTTCTATAAGAGCCTCTTCTGAATAGCCGGTCACAACTTTCAATGAATCGGGATTGAGATAATCCTTATAATCTTCATCTTCGCTGAGATTCCCCATATCAGATCTGGTGAACAACCTGTCAAAAAGACGAATCTCCACTTCTCTGGCATCCTTTACAGAAACCCAGTGGATTGTCCCTTTTACAGATCTCCACTCTCCTGTACCCGGCTTTGATGAAGGATCGTAAGTACATATAATCTCCGATATCTCTCCCTTCTCATCTCTCACGACCTCCTTGCATTGAACTATATAAGAGTACTTTAGACGCACCTCACCACCCGGTTTTAACCTGAAATATTTTCTTGGAGGCTCCTCCATAAAGTCCTCCCGCTCGATATACAACTCTTTTCTGAATGGAATTTTCCTTCTTCCGGCTGACTCGTCTCCGGGATTTTTTGGCCCGCTGAAATACTCTACTTTATCCTCAGGATAATTCTCTATGACCAGCTTGACAGGATTTAGCACAGTCATATATCTATTTGCCCTCTTGTTGAGATCTTCCCTCACGCACCACTCCAGTAAAGAGAGGTCAATAATATTATCTCTTTTGGCGATACCAACCTTATCTGCAAACAATCTCACAGATTCCGGGGTATAACCTCTTCTTCGCAACCCGCATATAGTCGGCATCCTGGGATCATCCCATCCGGACACATATCCACTATTCACCAATTCAAGAAGTTTACGCTTGCTCATCACTGTATGTGTCAAATTCAACCTTGCAAACTCATACTGCTTTGATGGAAAGATATCCAGCTTTTCAATGAACCAATCATACAAAGGGCGATGTACATCAAACTCAAGAGTGCATATTGAATGTGTTATCTTCTCAATCGAGTCACTTTGCCCGTGAGCATAATCATACATAGGATATATACACCAATCATTCCCGGTTCTGTGATGCCATGCGTGAATAATCCTGTACATAAGAGGATCCCTCATAAGCATATTGGGATGTGACATATCAATCTTAGCTCTCAAAACTTTTGATCCGTCAGGAAACTCACCATTTTTCATCCTACAGAAAAGATCCAGATTCTCTTCCGGGGAACGATCTCTGTAAGGACTGGGAGTACCGGGTTTAGTCACAGTTCCTCTGCCCTTTCTTATCTCTTCCTGTGTCTGGTCATCAACATAAGCAAGCCCTTTTTTTATAAGTTCACATGCCCATTCATAAAGCTTCCCGAAGTAGTCAGAAGCGTAAAACTCGTTTGCCCAGTCAAACCCAAGCCATTTAATATCATTTTTAATAGAGTCTACATACTCTGTATCTTCTTTGGTTGGATTAGTATCATCAAACCTGAGATTTGTCTCTCCCCCATATCTGGCAGCCAAGCCGAAATTGAGGCAAATACTTTTAGCATGTCCAATATGTAGGTAGCCATTAGGTTCGGGTGGAAATCTGGTAAGTATCGAATCGTACTTGCCTGTTTCAAGATGTTCCTCAATTATCTCCTCCAGGAAATTAAGACTCCTATCCTCTTTCTTTGTTCCGCTTTTATCTTCCATCAGATGTAAAACTCTTTATTTTTATAATATTCCGCAAAGATAGAAAATCCTGACTGCATTTTTGTAACTTTGCAATATAATAGTATATCATATTCATACCTGAACAAGATGTTACAATCAATGACAGGCTTCGGAAAAGCCGAATGTAAATGTGGAAACAATAAAATCACAATAGAGATAAAGTCAGTAAACGGAAAAAATTCTGATATATCACTAAAAACACAACTCATTCCAAGAGACAAGGAGATAGAGGTAAAAAAATATCTCAAAGAGACCCTGCAAAGAGGGAATATTGACCTGTATGCATCCATAGAGTTTGTAGAAGAGAGCACTGCAAAAGCATTAAACAAGACTACAATATCCAACTACATAGAACAAATCATTTCTATTTCACAAGACAATTCACTGCAAATATCACACGACACAGCACTCTCTGCAGCGCTTCGTCTACCCGATATTACTGACTCCGCATCCTCCCGGGATAAAACAGCCAAAGAGCTTGATGAGAACTGGGAAACAATAATGAAATGTATTAAAGATGCTGCGCAGATGCTTATATCATACCGCATGGAAGAGGGCTCAATACTTCAGAAGGATATTGCAAAAAGAGTAAAACTTATAGCCACATATCTGGACTATGTAGAGACACTGGATAAAGAGAGACTCAACCAGCAAAGAGAAAAGCTAAAAAGCAAAATACTTGAGTTGACCGACAATCCTGACATGAACAGATTTGAGCAGGAGATAATCTATTATCTCGAAAAACTAGATATTACCGAAGAGAAAGTACGACTAAAACAACACTGCAAGTACTTTGAAATAAATCTGGAAAACAATGAACTTGCCGGGAAAAAACTAGGTTTCATCTCACAAGAAATTGGAAGAGAGATTAACACCATTGGATCAAAAGCAAACCATGCAGAAATTCAGAAAATGGTAGTACAAATGAAGGAAGAACTTGAAAAAATAAAAGAACAGGTTTTAAATATTCTTTAACCACATTTTATTAGAAAACAGAATAGTAAAACGACACGAATAATCTAATACTAAAATTTTGTTATTTTTTTGCAACTTTTGATTGAGGTGCTTCGTCTATTAGGCAGAAAAACTAAAAATCATTATAGCCATGAAAACAACAAAATTTTTTATTCTGGGAATAACACTTCTTATTATTTCAACGGCCAATGCCTTTAACACAAACAATCCTCTGGACAAAGACGCAAAGCATCACCCCGCATTTCTGGTAAAGAAAGCACTGAGCCTTGTATCACAGAACTATCCGACAGAATCTTCAACACTAAATGCATTTTACAAAGAGGAGGTTTCAAAAAACAACAGCTATCTAACAATTAACGAGGCAATTCTTAATGTACAAAAAGAATCTTATCTAAAAAGTAAAAAAGATGTTGTCTCTGTAAAAGACATAAGAGCCTTCAATAATATAGACAATGAAGACTCCCTTTGCATTAAACTTCAGGGTGGTCCTCTTTGTGCCCTTGATCTTGACATCATTAAAAATCCATTTCTTGGATGTGAAACATACGATATTGAAAAGTATTATTCTTTCAGCTACAACAAGCCCGAAACAATTAATAACAAAGAATATTATGTAGTTGACTTTAAGCCTCTTTATAATAAGGACCAGGTTCTTTTCAGGGGCAAGCTATTCATAGAAAAAAACTCACTGGCTATTGGCAGAATTGCATATTCAATGGATGTACACAGAGACGCATGGTCATTCAAAAAATTCGTTAAAAAATCTCCAAAAGGCAAAGATATGAAAATATGCTCTGCTGAATATGTTGTCAACTACAAAGAGAGAGACGGTAAGTGGTTCTTTGACTACTCCTCTTCAGACATAGAACTGAACATCACTGATCCTGATACAAGAGTATACGACATCTATAACCTCAAGTCACAAATAGCGGTAATCAACCTAGTATCTCAAAAAATCCAAACAGAAGATCAAATTATAATTAATAAATCAGATGTTATGGCTGATCTTGCCGGTAAACATCACGCAGACTCTGAGTGGGACAGATACAATATGATAATGGCAATGGCTTCCGACCTGAAGTAAAACAAAGCACAGCCCCGAAATAAGTTTTGGTTAGAACAATTTAAGTATATATGAAGGGCTTGTAAAAGAGGATGGCAAAATTCTGCCATCCTCTTTTTTATTATTCAAGATTGAAAACCCTCTTCCAGAAATCGATAGTTTCATTCTTATAGTGGACTCCCTGATATCCTCTGTAACCATGGTAAGCCTCAGGGTAAATCATCAATTCAAACGATTTGCCCTCTCTCTGAAGAGCATCAATAAGTTGCAACGTATTCTGAAGATGAACATTATCATCTGCTGTTCCATGAGTAAGGAATAATAAAGCACCATCTTCACTTTTATACATTGCCACATCATTCAGAACGGCACTTGACTCATATCCATCAGGGTTATCATCAGGATGATCCATATATCTTTCAGTATAGTGACTGTCATACAATCTCCAGTCATATACACCGGCTCCTGCCACTCCGAAACTAAAGTAATCTGCACCTCTGGTCAGTGCTGCAACCGTCATGGTTCCACCATAACTGAACCCTGTTATTCCTATTCTATTTTTGTCGACATAAGGCAAAGAACCCAAATATTTTGCCCACTCAATATAATCCCCAATCTCTTTTTCACCAAGATTGCGGTGAATCTGATTGATTGCCTCCTTGCCAAAATGGCCGGAAGCCCTATTATCCGTATATATACGTATAACTCCTTCTTCTGCCCAAAATTTATCCGAAGAAACAGGAGTACTCCACACATCCATAACATTAGTATGGTTGGGCCCTCCATACACATGCATTATCACAGGATACCTGAAAGTAGGATCAAAATCCAACGGATAAATTATCATTCCGGGCAATCTGTATCCATCTGAAGTTTCTGCAAAAACGATTTCACGCTTAGGTATTTCTATTTCTGAATAATCCTCAGCCCTGCTATCAGCAACAATTTCCATCTTTTTCTGATGATCAGAGAAAGATTCATCCGCACTCAACAAGACAAGCCTGTCCGGAGTATCAACAGACGAACAAATTGCCATCACATAATCACCATTTGGGGATATCCTAGGTAAACGGAAATTATAATCCCCCGCAGAGACTCTTGTAAGTTGTTTCTTTTCCCCTCCAATCTTAAGCTTGTATATATCATTTCTCAAAGAGCTGCTCCTCCTTGCTGCAAAAAACAGGTGTTTACATTTCTCATCCAACTCAAGTATCTCGATTCCCCAGTTGTTCCCTTCAGTAAGTTTCTCAAATATCAATCCATCATAACTTTGAAAATAAATTTGCTCCCATAGTTCAAAATCCCTCACAAAATAAAAACCACTCTCACCGAAAGATATTTCAGATATCCAGTCAATCCAGGTCTTCTGATTCTCCTGATAAATAACCTTTTTACTTCCATCCGAAGAGTTTACACTGTACAGAAGAAAGTTGTTCTGATCCCTGTTCATCCATTGAACCATAAGATTAACTGAATTTGGATTCCAAAAAGGTGTCCCAAAATATTGATCCGTCTTCTCATCAAAATCGGCAAAAAAGACTCTGTTAACATCCACATGTATTATCCCTAGCTTTACCTGAGGGTTGGGATCTCCGGCTTTTGGATAGCGAGTCTCTAACATATGACCATGTTTGCCCGGTGAATGGTAGATGGGGAAAAAAGGCACAGTTGAGTCGTCAAACCTGTAAAAGGCAATTTTCTTGCTATCCGGAGACCACCAGAATGCCCTGTACATACTGGACCTGCCAAAAATTTCTTCATAGTAAACCCAAGAAGCATATCCATTCTTAACAAGATCAGAACCATCGAAAGTATGACGCATCTCTTCTCTGCTGTCAATCACCACAGTATAAATATCATTATTCCTGGTAAAAGCTACCATGGATCCATCCGGAGACAAAACCGGATTAATATCAGTATCAGGGGAGGAAGATAAAACCAATTTATTACCATTCCCATCATAATAAACAACATTCCCATTCTCAGTACTAACTGAAGGAGACGGTTGTTTATCAGAATAATCTACAGGGTCTACCTCATTCATTTCACCGGACTGAACATTGTATGAATAGTAAAACCTCTTCATACCCTTGGGGTGCATCAACATAACATTGTCGTTATCTATCCAGTACTGTGGGTAGGGAATTGATTTAACAGGCCTCTGACTATAACAGAAAGAAAAAGACAACAAGAAAAGAACAGACATTGCAATCCTGTATATACCATTGATTTTTAAATGTTTCATAGTTGCATGTTTTATATTATACTAAGAATCTTTTATCAAAATTAATAAAATAAACCTTATCTACAGCTCTTGTTATTGCTGTATAAAGCCATTTGAGGTCCTCAATCTCAAGGTCAGGCTTCCAAAAGGGATTGTCAATGAAAATGGTTTTCCACTGTCCTCCTTGCGATTTATGACATGTTATAGCATTTGCGTGCTTTATCTGCAAAGCATTATAATATTTATCCTCCCGGACTGCCTTCGTCCTCTTTCGTTTCGTGGCAAGATGGGAATAATCCTCCATCACCCCTTCATAGAGGGCTCTGCTCTGATCGCTGCTGAGACTTGCCTTTTCACTCTCAAGAGTATCTAAAATAATCTTTGCATCTACCTCTACAAAATTATAGTCCATGAAACTGAGAGTTGCATTGGCAAAAGTAAGTCCGTACCTCTCTTCATAACCCGTAATATTTACCAATTCAGCCACATCTCCATTTGCAATAAAATCAAGTTCTTCAATATCCTCCAGAAATTGGTAACAATTCTTCACTACCATTAGTCTGTCACCTCTGCTAATTCTTTCATCACGATACAATATACTTGAACGTATTCCATGATTGTACCTGTTAGCTCTTTTATTGGAACGACAAAGAACCTGAGTCTCCTCATATCCCCATGATGAGTAGGCATCGTTAAGTTTCTCAATAAGATCTGCTCCCGAAATAAATTCAACGTCATCAAACCCATCTGCAGTAAGTTTGAGATTATCAGAAATACCCGATTCAATCATCTCCCTTATTATTGTTGCATTATGAAGGACTCCGGACAATTTTTCCTGCCTTACGACATCTCTCAGTACTGCATAATCAACCTCACCGAACATCTTCATATAATCCATATCCAGAGCATTGGAAATAGTCTCACCGACGGGAGGAAGTTGTGCTGAATCTCCTATAAGGATCAATTTATTACCTTTGCCGGACTTGACATACTCGACAAGATCTTCCAACACTCTTCCGCTTCCAAAAATCCCTGAATCTCCAAATGAAGCAGAAATAAGAGATGCCTCATCAACAATAAAAAAAGAATCTCTATTTTTGTTAATATCCAAAGAAAAGTAACCTACTCCGTCCTTAATCGACTTCTGGCGATAAATCTGTTTGTGAATAGTTGTTGCCCTCTTTCCTGTGTATCCGGATAAAACCTTTGCCGCTCTTCCAGTGGGAGCCATAAGAAAAAACTTTCTGGAGAAACCCGTAAGAACTTTAATTAGAGAGGCAATTGCAGAGGTCTTCCCGGTACCGGCATAACCGTTTATAATAAATATCGAATTATCTGTCTCATCACCAATGAACCGAGCTAGTTTGTCAAACAGCTTTCTCTGACAACCTGTAGGTTCAAACGACAAATTTTCAATTAATTTCTCTATCAAAAAATCATTTACAGACATTAAAACCTCCTTATCTTCTCCTGAATATCACAAATAATAATATAAACGAATAGATTTCCAAACGACCCAACAACATCTCAATCGACAGGAGAAATTTGGCCATCACCGGAAAATGTGCATAATTAGAGAGAGACCCCACAGAACCAAAACCAGGACCTACATTCCCCATAGAAGCTACAGAAGAGGAGAAAGAATCTTCAATACTCAACCCGAATAATGAAAGCAATAGAGTCACTAAAAAAACAATAAACAAATAGAGAGCTATATAGAGATTGACAGAATAAACAACATCCCTATCCAAAGAATGGGAATTAATCTTGATAGAGACTACTGCATTCGGGTGTATCTGTTTTCTCAACTGAGCCCTTACGGAAGAAAGAAAAATAAATACCCTGTCCGACTTCAATCCCCCTGTAGTAGAGCCTGAACAAGCACACTGAAAACTAAAATAAATAAGAAGAAGAATTGAAAATGATGGCCATACAGATGAATCCGCAGTAGCAAATCCGGTTGTTGTTCCTATTGAAATCATTTGGAAAAAACCATGCCTGAATGCCTCGCTCCATTCATAAGATAGCTCTCCGAATTTTAAATTCACCACTATAAAAAACCCACCTATCAGAAGAGACACAACATAAAACCTCACAACAGGAGATCTGAAAAGAGCTCCCGGGCGTCCTGCAAAAAAAGAGTATAGCAATCCGAAGTGGACCCCGGAAAAAAGCATAAAAAACATCACTATCAACTCTATATATACAGAGTCAAAATGTGCTAGTGACATATTTTTAGTGCTAAATCCTCCTGTAGATATAGTACTGAATGAGTGATTTACTGCATCAAACAAACTCATTCCGGCCAAATGGAGCAATAACGTCTCTGCAACTGTCAACCCCAGATACACAGAAGAGATCACCCTTATAGTTTGATTAACTTTGAATCTGAAGTTGTCCCGGGAGAGAGAAGAAATCTCCATTTTTGATAGTTTCATCCTGAAGCTGCTAACCGAAGGTAGTATCAAAAGCATGAAAACCACAACCCCCAATCCTCCAAGCCAGTGAGTAGATGATCTCCAGAAAAGCAACCCGGGCGCAACTCTCTCAATATCAGTAAGTGTAGTTGCTCCTGTTGTAGTGTAACCTGATACACTTTCAAACCATGCATTAACAACAGAAAACTCACCTCCATACAACACATAGGGCAACATTCCGAAAAGGCATGAGAGTAGCCAGGCAAAAACAACAATTACAAACCCCTCACGGTTATTGATATCCTGGAATTTATTTACAAATATCAGCGGAAACCAGCCTGCCACAGAAGTTATTATCGCACTCAACAACAATGGAGAGAATGAATCATCGAATCCATACAAAGCAGAGACAAATGCAGAGATATACATAAAAAGGGCATTGAGCAAAAGAACAATCCCAATATTCCTCGATATTACCTTAAGATTCATCTTGAACTCTTGAGTTTTTTATTTTCGTCCAACACAGACTTCACCTCACTGTTCAAATCTTCTATCTCATCATCATTATCCAATTTTACATTATAGGATTTCCTGTAATCCATATAATTTCTGATACCCCTTGATATCATAAGTACAGGTGAGATAAAATATACATTCAAAAAATAGTTGAACAACAGAACCAGAATTATCCCCGCTCCCACAGAAATTATACCGGGCATGATACTCCTGTAGTACCCCTCCTGAATATCAACAGTATTATTTGTCAAAGCATTCTGCGTAATTAGCCCCAACTCTTTCTTATATTTCATCAAATCAAAATATACAGGCTCCAGTTCTTCTTTAAGCCATAAGTGCCTGGAAAGAGAGTCTTCTGTCATTATACCCCGGGACTTACCCACTACACTTATATATTTCCCATAGGCCTCCATCAATGAATCTGCCATTGCCATCTCCTGTGGAGAAGAAAAATTATCCTTTATTCTTGATACATAAACGCTAAACCTGTTATCTTTGCTGATATCAATTTCTCCTGATGGTTCTGAAACCACACTTCTCAACAAATAAAGATTGTACTCGTCAGTGAGCTCCATCAAATGCCTCGAAGTGTTTATACTATTGATATTAGCAGTCATCAACCCTGTAACAGACTTGCGCATCCTGTTGAACTCAAACACCGATATAATACTAGACAGAAACAATATTGAGCCAATTACAACAAACCCTAGTGATATTTTTTTTCTGATACCCATATAACTAAAATGTAACTAAACACAAATATAAGTACAAAAATCAAGAGGATGCCAATTTGATAAAACGGCATCCTCCCAATCTGCAGATATCTCTGCTAAATAATTACTTAATAGTATCCATGTGAGCTATCATCTCCAATACTTTATTGGAATAACCCCACTCGTTGTCATACCATGCTATCACCTTTACAAAATTGGAGTTAAGCATTATGCCTGCCTCTGCATCAAATATAGATGTACGCGGATCAGTTATGAAGTCACTTGAAACAACTGCATCTTCGGTATATCCCAAAATACCTTTAAGTTCACCTTCAGAAGCTTTTTTCATAACATCTTTGATCTCATCATAGGATGTGGCCCTTTCAAGACGACATGTAAGATCGACTACAGAGACGTTTACTGTTGGGATCCTGAAAGACATACCAGTCAATTTCCCATTCATTTCCGGCAATACTTTCCCCACAGCTTTGGCTGCACCAGTAGAAGAAGGAATAATATTGGCCGAAGCAGAGCGTCCTCCTCTCCAGTCTTTTGCAGAAGGGCCATCCACTGTCTTCTGTGTAGCAGTTGTTGAATGCACTGTAGTCATAAGACCCTCTGCAATTCCGAAGTTCTCGTTGAGAACCTTCACAATAGGAGCAAGACAATTTGTAGTGCAAGAAGCATTAGAAACAAATGTCTCACCTGAGTACTTCTTATGATTAACACCATAAACAAACATCGGCGTGTCATCCTTTGAAGGAGCAGACATTATCACTCTCTTTGCTCCTGCATCAATATGAGCCTGTGCTTTCTCTTTTGTAAGGAATATACCTGTAGACTCAACAACATACTCAGCACCGGCCTCACCCCAGTTAATATCTGCAGGATTCTTCTCCGAAGTTACCCTTACCGGGAATCCATTCACAACCAACTTACCATCCTTAATCTCAACAGATCCGTTAAAACGTCCATGAACAGTATCATATTTAAGCATATATGCCATATACTCCACATCAATTAGGTCATTCACTGCCACAACCTGAATATCATCTCTCTCCTGTGCAGCACGAAATACCAGACGACCAATACGGCCGAAACCATTAATTCCAACTTTAATTTTACTCATATCAATATAATTTAATTTGAATGTTACAAATACAATATGTGCCTCAAAAGGCGGTGCAAAGTTAATAATTTTTAGACAAAAATCTGGCCATTTTTTGTTAACTTCGCAAATTGTACGAGATTATTATTGCTTTTTATGAAAAAAATCCTTATAACAAATGACGACGGTGTCAAATCCAAAGGCATAAGCGCCCTTACAGAGATGATGAGAGATTATGGAGAGATTATTGTCGTTGCTCCTTTTGAAGCCCAGAGCGGAATGTCAGCAGCCCTAACAATAGGAAAACCTTTACGGCTCACCGAACTAAAATCCGAAGAAAATCTTACTGTATATGCCTGTTCAGGAACACCGGCTGACTGCGTCAAAATGGCAATGAATCAGCTCTTCAATGACACTAAACCCGATCTTCTTGTCTCGGGCATTAATCACGGCTCAAATGCCTCTGTCGCCTCTATCTATTCCGGCACACTGGGTGCTGCTGCAGAAGGGACTGTTTACGGAATTCCCTCAATAGGTTTTTCACTTGCATCCCATAACCCTGATGCAGACCTCAACGCTGCAATAAAATTCGGGAAAATAATCGTTGATCAATTCCTTAAGAATCCACCCGAATCCGGCGTGTATCTCAATGTCAATTTTCCTCCGCTTCCTGAAAAAAAAATAAAGGGAATAAAACTTGCCAAACAAGGCAAAGGACAATGGATAAAAGAGTTTGAGCAACGAAAAGATCCCTATGGATTCAATTATTACTGGATGACAGGTGAATTCAACAACATAGACCCGACTGACTCTGATGCAGACCACAACATGATAGCCTCAGGATACATCAGTATAGTCCCCCACAATATTGACAATACAGATTACACAGAGATGAAGAGACTCCGTTCTCTTTGGCAGTTTTAAATCAAGTATTTAATATAATTGTCATGAAATACTACATAATAGCAGGAGAGGCATCAGGCGATCTTCACGGATCCAATCTTATTAAAGGACTTAAACAGGCAGATCCGAATTCTCAATTCAGAGTTTGGGGAGGAGACCTCATGGAAGCACAAGGTGCTCAGCTGGCACGTCACTACAAAGATACTGCTGTAATGGGTTTTGTAGAGATAATCTATTCACTACGCAAAATATATTCAAATCTCACTTACTGCAAAAAAGATATTCTTGAATATAAACCCGATTTAGTGATATTGATAGATTATCCGGGCTTCAATTTCAGAATAGCCAAATTTGCCAAAGAAAACCACCTCACCGTATTTTACTACATCTCACCCAAAGTATGGGCATGGAAAGAGAGCAGAATCAAAAAGCTTAAACAATACACCGATCGGCTGTTTATAATATTTCCTTTTGAAATTGAGTACTTCAAGAAAAGAGGAATTGACGCAATTTATAAAGGGAACCCTCTAATTGACGCCATTTCCGAACACCCATGTAACACAGAGACACCCGAACGTTTCAGAGATGAAACAGGGATAGACGACCGGCCTATTATAGGTCTTTTACCGGGAAGTCGCATGATGGAGATCAAATATCTGTTGCCCAGAATGGTCAAATTAGCAAAGAAATTCAGTCAGTTTAATTTCCTGCTTGCCGCAGCACCCTCTATTCCGGAAGAGGTATATCATAAATATATTAAAGAGACAGATATCAAGCTACTAAAATCACAAGCGTATTCAATAATGAAGCACGCTGAAGTTACAGTATTGTCATCCGGCACCGCAAGTCTCGAAGCTGCTCTTTTGGGTTCGCCGCAAATTGTTTGCTACGGAGGTAATGAGATATCTTTTCAAATCGCAAAATTACTGGTAAAAGTAAAATATGTTAGTCTGGTCAATCTTATTCTCAACAAAAAAGTGGTAAATGAACTTCTTCAACACGATTGCACCCCCGATAAGATAGAAGAAGAACTGTTCTCTCTTTTGCAACAATCCAAAATAAAAAGGATAAAAAAAGAGTATGATAAAATCTGGAAAATGCTTGGAGGCAAAGGTGCCTCAATGAGAGTTGCAGAGGCAATGATTGCAGAGTATCAAAAAATTTGTTTATCAACAAGATATTACCACAAAGTAGAGACACCTATCGGAACCCTTTTGGTATCATCAGACGGAACCGCCATCACCTCCATTGAATACTCATCCACTAATCAATATGAAAAATCCGGGGAAGATTTACCTGATGTACTCATTGAAGCAGAAAAACAGCTAGAACAGTATTTCAGAAAAGAACGAACAGAATTCGACCTTCCCATTAATCCGACAGGCACACCTTTTCAAAAAAGAGTATGGCATCAACTTAGAAAAATCCCATACGGAAATGTAAAGAGTTACGGAGAGATAGCGGCCCTTTTGGGAGAAAAAAAAGCGGGGAGAGCTGTAGGCTCTGCATGCAGTATGAACCCTCTGCTTCTGCTTATACCATGTCACAGAGTAATAGGTTCAAATAAAAAACTTACTGGGTTCAATATAGGAATAGACAAAAAAAGTTATCTTCTCAACCACGAGGAGGCAAAGGGAAACGACGAAAAAACACTTTTCTGAAACAGAAAACAAAATAGAAATGAAAGTTAAAATCAGCAAATATCAGGGAGCGGGAAATGACTTTGTAATCATTGACAACAGGAAAGGTGATATATCTCTTTCCAAAGATCAGATTAAATTTTTATGCGACAGGAGATTCGGAGTTGGTGCTGACGGGCTTATGTATCTTCTCTCCAGCGATAAGCATGACTTTAAAATGCAATATTTCAATTCTGATGGTAACGAAGGGACAATGTGCGGAAATGGTGGAAGATGTCTTGTCTCGTTTGCCTCTCACAAAGGAATAAAGAAATTTCAATTTGAGGCGATAGACGGAATCCACACCGGCAAAGTGCTGCACTTCTCCAAACTAACATCAGATATCGAGATTGACATGATAGATGTGAACGGGATAAAAGAACACTCACCAAAGAGCTTTTATCTGGACACCGGCTCTCCCCATCTTGTAATGTTTGTCAATAATCTTAAAAAATACGATGTAGAGACTCAGGGTAAATTATGGAGAAACCACCCAATGTTTCCGGGTGGAACAAATGTCAATTTTGTACAGGGGAACTGGGGAAAAGAATCTGCAGGATGGAAACAATCCTTGGAACCCGGAAACACACTTGAACTCTCCCTTAGAACATATGAAAGAGGAGTTGAAGCAGAAACCTTTGCATGTGGAACCGGTATTACAGCTGCTGCAATTGCCTACCATAAACTTCTCAACAATACTTCGGCTAACAGATTCTCCAATAACTCCTTCTATCCTGCTGATATCACAACAAAAGTGAAGGCACGTGGAGGATTACTTGAAGTAAGATTCAGATATCTGGGAAATGACAGATACACCAACATAATTCTTAAGGGACCTGCCACCTTTGTTTTTGAATGTGAAATAAATCTCTGAAAATATGAAAATTGCCGTTTTCCCGGGATCATTTGATCCTTTTACTCTGGGACATCTGGATGTCCTTAAATCTGCCCTTAGCCTTTTTGACAAAATCATCGTGGCTGTTGGTTACAATATGCAAAAAAAAGGCTTTTGCAACTTGGATGAGAGATTGAGAATCATTAAGGAGTCTGTTAAAGAATTGCCAAATGTCGAGGCAGATAGCTATCAGGGACTAACTATAAATTATTGCAGAAGAGTCAAAGCCGATTTTATTGTAAGAGGACTTCGCACCACAACAGATTTTGAACTGGAACGAGTTATAGCTCAAGCCAACAGCAAGATGGACCCCGGAATAACAACTGTATTCATTCCATCAGGACATGAATATGCCTTTATCACATCCACAGTGGTTCGTGATGTATTGGCTAATGGTGGTGACATCTCTCCATTCATGGCAGATGGCATCAAAATAAAAAGAAGTGAATAATTTAATTAATGAATAGAGCTACCAGTATATTAAGCCCTGTTATTATGGCAGTCATCCTGATTATTAATTCAGGAATGACTTCTGTAAAACAGCATGAAAGTATTTACCAACAACATCAAACCAACTTATACTCCAGAATAGACTCTCTCTTTTCATCTTCACAAAAAGATGTCACTTCACTTATTAAAACTTCAGATAATATCATAGATAGCTTTACAGATACAATTACCCGTACTGCAGTAGCCGGGTATATATTCAATAGATTCAGCTCTTCTGATATAATGGGAGAAGAAGCCGTAGCTATACACATAGCAAAAAAATACTTTCTGTCAGGCAAGCTTGAATGGAACGGAACAGGAGGAATCGCATTACTAAAAACATACACAGAATTCAATGAAAACTCCCTTATCGGGATGAAAGCTCCTGAACTTAACCTTCAGGAATTGGGAGAAGAAAATCTTTCTCTCCAATCTTTAAAAAGCAGATATACAATACTATACTTTTTCGACCATAACTGCTCTGTATGCAAAGAGACTCTTGATGAACTTCAAGATATTGTCCAAAAATTCTCATTTCTTTCGATTAAAGTCTATGCAGTTTTCACCCAACAAGACACAGCCTCTCTTCGCCAATTCATCAAAAAAAGGTTCTGCAACAATCAAGCTCATCATTGGCACTTTGTGTACGACAAATCTGGAGACTCCGACTATCATAAACTTTACAATGTACTCTCAACTCCCAGAGTTTATCTCCTTGACAGAGAAAAAACCATAATCGGAAGATCACTGAACAATCAATCTCTCACAACACTTCTCAGCCAAGAGCAGTCTAAAATATCCCAGAGCTACGATCTGGCACAAAGCTTTATTGAGCAATACCTCTCCCTATTCAACCTGAAAGATTCAACTGAACTGAAAACAGCACTTACACCTCTCTCCGAAAGGCTTATCATTGAAAACAAAGACATGTACAACGCTGTTTTTTTCAGTCTTTTCCACCACTTTTCATCACATCCTGAACAGTTCATGAAAGAGGCAGCCATAGAGACAGCAGTGAAACATATTCTGCCTCATGATAGTCTCTGGTACGACTCTCTTTTTATAAGAAGAGTCATTCCGATAACTATCAACAAGATCAAAAACAACAGACCAGGTTCTTACTTCCCCACTGTTTTGCTTTTTAACAAAAAAGACAGAATAAAAAAGCTGGAACAAATCAAAGCAAGATATACATATATCTATTTTTTCAATACCGATTGCTCCTTGTGTGCTCCCTTTACTCATGAACTTAAGAAAATCCACAAAAAACTCAGAAAGCAAGGTGTGAAGATTATTGCTATATACACAGGATCAGACAAAGATAATTTCAAAGATTACATCAGAGAGGAGTCTCTACCTTGGAGAGTTCTTTATGCCGGAGATGACGGAGAACATGTTCTGTACAATAACTACGAAATATCCTTTATTCCTCAGACATATCTATTGGACTCAAATAAAAGGATAATTGCAAAAGGAGTAAATACTATTCAGATTAAGAAATATATAAAATGATAACAGGAAAATATCTCAATTACTACAATGAGCTTTCGAAAGAAATCTCAAAACAGAATCTCTTACATGATTCGTTAAACACCCTTGCCTACGGAACAGATGCCTCTTTCTATAGATTAATTCCCAGACTAGTAGTAAAAGTATCTTCCGAAAAAGAGCTACAATATGCTCTCACTAAAGCTTGGGAAATGGAAATCCCTGTAACATTCAAAGCTGCGGGCACATCACTCTCCGGTCAGACACTCAGTGATTCGGTCCTAATTGTGGCATCACACGGATGGCACAATTATAACATCATGGATAATGGAAAGAAGATAAAACTACAGGCAGGCATCATTGGAGCCAGAGCCAATCGTCTGCTTCAGAAATACGGAAGAAAAATAGGCCCCGATCCGGCATCTATAGACAGTGCCATGATAGGTGGTATTGCATCAAATAACGCCAGCGGAATGAATTCCGGAATAATGGAAAACTCCTACAGTACTGTTGCAGATATAAGGATATTACTCAGTGACGGAACAATTCTGGACACCTCATCAAAAGAGAGTTGTGACAATTTTAGAAAATCTCATGGAAGGATGCTGCAAAAACTCGAAGAACTTGCAGCCAAAATACAGTCCGACAAAGAACTCAAAGATAAAATTATTCACAAGTACAGGATCAAAAACACCACCGGATACGGCATTAACACATTCACAGATTACTCAGACGGGATAGAGATTATAAAACACATAATGATAGGCTCCGAAGGAACATTAGGATTCATATCCGACATAACCTTCAACACCCTGGAGACAGACATTCTCGATCCTCACAATGCTTTATCTCTTATGATATTTCCAGATATAGAAAGTGCATGTAAAGCTGTTGTAGAACTAAAAAAACACAATGTATCGGCAGCCGAAATAATGGACAGAGCTGCTCTCAGGTCTGTTGAATCCATTAAAGGAGTACCTGAATATCTCAGAAGATTGCATGACAAAGCAACCGCCCTATTGGTGGAGACCTCCGGCAAAAGCAATGATATCGTAGATCAAAACATATCAAATATCAAAAAAGCTCTTGAATCAATCCCTATGGAACTCCCGATTGAATTCACAAGAGATCCTAAAGAGCAGAAAATATTATGGAAAGTCAGAAAAGAGATTTTTGCAACCATAGCAGGTATGAGAGAATCTGGTACTACCCCATTGATAGAAGATCTCTGTTTTCCTGTTGAGAATCTTGCTGCAGGCACTGCCGATCTCATCAAACTCATTGAAAAATACAATTACAAAGAGGCAGCAATATGGGGACACGCAAAAGAGGGAAATCTTCATTTTGTCTTTACCCAGAACTTCCAAACTCAAAAAGAGATTGACAGGTACGACAACTTCATGAGAGACATAGTTGCCCTGGTAGTGGATAAATATGACGGATCCCTTAAAGCAGAGCATGGAACCGGAAGAAATATGGCACCGTTTGTATCAACTGAATGGGGTGCTAAAGCTTACTCAGTGATGAAAGAGGTAAAGTCAATATTAGACCCTAAGGGAATACTCAACCCCGGAGTAATATTAAATGAAGATCCCGAAATACATATCAAAAACCTCAAGCCAATACCATCCATAAGAGAGAGTGTGGACAAATGCATGGAGTGTGGTTTCTGTGAAAGCACCTGTGTATCTGAAGGATTTACACTCTCTCCAAGACAAAGAATAGTGGTATATCGCGAAATTGAGAGACTCCGCCAAACCGGAGAAGAACCCCACAGAGCAGCCGAACTCAATAAGCTATACAAATTCGCCGGGCTAGACACCTGTGCAACAGACGGACTATGCTTTATTAAATGCCCTTTGGATATTGACACCGGTAAACTGGTAAAAGAGCTGAGACATGAAGGACATAGTGAAAAAGCAGAAAAAACAGCCCTTAAAATTGCCCAAAATATGGACAAAGTAACTTCAGTTATGAGAGCAGGGCTGAACACCGTCTACTATCTGAGAATGGCTTCCGGTAAAAAAGTATTCGGTACCGTGGCTACCGGGATGCACAAAATATCAGGAGGTTTGATTCCTCTTTGGAACGAATATTTCCCAAAAGGAGCTTCCACGCTCAAAGATTTATCCCACTCTTCAGAACCGACAAAAATATATTCCGGTGAAGAAAAAGATAACATTGTAGTCTACTTTCCTTCGTGCATCACTAGAAGTATGGGTCAATCCAAAAACAAGAGCAAAGAGCAACAGATAACAACACTTACAAAAACTCTACTTGAAAGAGCGGGGTATACAATAGTATATCCGGATAATCTGAATAATCTGTGCTGTGGAATGGCTTTTTCCAGCAAAGGCTTTGTAGATGCCGGCAAAAAGGCTTCAGATAAACTGGAAAATGCGCTCAAGAAAGCATCTCAGGGAGGAAAATACCCCATACTTTGCGATATGAGCCCCTGCCTCTACACGATGCGCACAAATTTTGGAGAAAGGCTAAAGCTTTACGAACCGGCTGAATTTGCCTCAAAATTCCTATTGGATAAATTAAAAATCAATAAACTAGATAAAAAAATATCAGTCTTTGCTGTTTGTAGTGCAAAGAAAATGGAAGTAGAGAACTACCTATACGACATTGCAAAGAAATGTGCAAAAGATGTTACCGTAATAGAAAGCAACTGTTGCGGATTTGCAGGGGACCGTGGATTTCTTCTTCCAGAGCTGAATAAGCACGGACTCAGAGATTTGGCAAAACAGACAAAAGGCAGCACAGAAGGGTATGCAACCAGCCGCACATGCGAAATTGGACTCTCAAATCACAGCGGAATTGAATTTTCATCCATATTTTATCTGCTGGAGGAGGCCAGCAGGTAAATAACCAAATATTGACTATGTACAATAGTTTAAGAGATTTTATTGACTTACTTGAAAAGGAAGGTGAACTCATAAGAATAACAGAGTTCACAGATCCCTATCTGGAAATTGCAGAGATCACAGACCGTGTGAGCAAGTCCCATGATGGAGGTAAAGCCTTGCTTTTCGAGAATACAGGCACAACATTTCCGGTACTCACCAACATGATGGGTTCTCCAACTCGTATATGTCATGCCTTAGGAACGAACTCTCTTGATTATGCCGGTAAACAAATAGAGTCTCTCTTTAATGAAATGACAAAAGAGAGAAATTCCTTCCTGGACAAACTGAAGATACTGCCTTATCTCAAAGATGCTTCAAAATGGTTACCGGTAAGACAGCGGGGTGATGCTCCTTGCCAAGAGGTAATCCAGTTCAATCCGGACATAAATAAACTACCTGTGCTAAAATGCTGGCCGGGAGATGGTGGAAGATTTATCACTTTGCCCTTAGTGCACACAAACGATCCTGAAAACGGATCGAGAAATGTCGGTATGTACCGTATGCAACTATTCTCACCTACAACAACCGGAATGCACTGGCACAGACACAAAACAGGAGCACGACACTTCTCATCATCAAAAGAGAGTCGATTTCCTATAGCTGTTGCACTGGGAGGCGATCCGGTTTATACCTATGCAGCAACAGCACCTCTTCCGGACGGCATAGACGAATATCTTCTCGCCGGTTTTCTAAGAGACAGGCCAGTTTCTCTAGTCGAGTGTCTCACACAACCCATAAAGGTCCCTGCAGATTGCGACATAATCATAGAAGGATATATTAACAAAAACGATCCTCTCATTATAGAAGGACCTTTCGGAGACCATACAGGGTTCTACTCACCGAAAGACTTATATCCTAAAATGACCATCACCTGCATATCACACCGTAAAAATGCCATATACCCGGCAACTCTTGTAGGAATACCACCTCAAGAAGACAAATACATCGCTGAGGCAACAGAAAAAATATTCCTAACCCCTATCAAACTCACCATGGCTCCCGAGATTCTGGACCTTCATCTTCCTGAAGAGGGTGTTGGTCATAATCTTGCCTATGTAAAGATATCCAAAAGTTATCCGGGACATGCAATTAAGGTAGCTCATGCACTTTGGGGTGCAGGCCAAATGATGTTCAACAAAATTATGATAATTACCGACAGGGACATTGAACTAAGAGATCATAAGAAAGTATTAAAAGCTATAGCAGAAAACTATATACCCGAAAGAGATACTCACTTCAGCAGAGGCCCGCTTGATATTTTAGACCACTCAGCTCCGGCTTGTGGTTATGGGGGAAAGATAATGATTGATGCAACTAAAAAACTACCGGAAGAGATTTCAAAAGAAGAGGTTACAGACAAACCTCCTATACATTTCACAAAAGAAATCGGAGACTATAAAGGATTAATAAACATATTAACCGATCTATCCCTAGACGACGACTATTACAGGTTGTGGATATGGGGCAACAATTGCGACCCTGTGAGGGATTCTTTCTTCACAAATGGAATGTTGGTTATGGATGCCCGTCACAAAGAAGAAGCTCCCGGAATAAGAGAGTGGCCGGATATTGCCACCTCAAATAAGGAGACAATTGATCTGGTAGACAAGAAATGGAAGAAACTGGGTCTTGGTGAATTCATTGAATCACCCTCTCTCAAATTCAAACAATAAATTATTACCAAATAATGATCGAGAGCCTCATAAAAGGATTTATAGTAGGAATGGGAGCCTCAATCCCATTGGGCCCTTTGGGCGTAATGTGCGTCCAGAAAACATTGAGTAAAGGAAAAATATCCGGATTTATCACAGGACTTGGAGCCTCAATTAGTGATACATTTTTTGCTGCACTTGCCATATTGAGTTTGTCTCTTGTTCAAAACTTTGTAAAAAACAACGAAGAGCTTGTCATGATTTTTGGAGGGGCTATAATAATATTAATTGGAATTAAAATATTCTTTACCAACCCCGTCAAACAGATAAGACAAAACAAGACCGGCAAAAAAATAGCGGAAGATTTTATCTCTTCTGTTATAATGACAATAACTAATCCCGGAGCAATATTCCTGATAATAGGACTATTCGCCTTTACTGGATTGGAGGTAGACAAAAACTCTTCATGGCAGATTATTATATTGGCCCTTGCCGGAGTTTTTTTCGGCGCTACCACATGGTGGCTAACTCTCACAAGCACCATCAATATTTTTAGAAAAAAATTCAGACTTAGACAGTTATTGATGATTAACCGAATCTCAGGAGCAATAATATCCTTTCTTGGAATAATATCTTTTTTAGATGGAGTGATCTCGCTTCTTCAACGTTTTTTTTGATATTAGCACGTTTTTTGCATTTTTTTAATAAATTTGTAAACTTATCAAATAATGGGGATGTTTTGGTTTCGACAGCATTCACAATTTGATGGTAAGCACGCCGAGAGTTGTGTCCACGGCTCGTAAATCCCGGGTCACAAGCCATAACAGGCAACAATAACTATGCACTCGCTGCGTAATTAAGCCCAGCTTAATCGCTTAATCGCCGTCGGCTAGGACCGGCCGCGACGAGTATCCCGCCGGACTTTTTGCCCTCTATGTCTGGCCTATGGGATATCATACAAGAGTGGATGCGGGTGACGACTCCTTTAAGTTGCCCTAAGAATTTAAAGGATAAGTTGTGAATGGCCTGCCTCCCGGCAGCTCACAATCGAAAAACGAAGAGAGGATAAGCGTGTAGAAAGCCCTCAGATGGTTTGCCTGGACGGCGGTTCGAGTCCGCCCATCTCCACAAAAACGCTGTAATAGCAATAATATCAACAAATTACAGCAATACCCGAGGAATTTCGGGACAAAACTGGGTCATTAACTATTGTACATGTTAATTGCGTGTACAATAAAAAAAAATGCCTACAACTCAACAAAACAATTCTTTGCTAAAGTTTTTACCCCCAAGACTTTCCGAGGGTAAAGAGTGGTATGTGTATTATTATGTGATACATCCACTGTCGGGCAAACTGAGTAGAGTCCGAATTAAAATCAACCGAGTAAAAGGAATTCACAACAGAAGGGTATTTGCCAGGAGACTGATTCATGAGATCAATATCAAGCTGGTAAATGGGTGGAATCCTTTCATTGAAAAGGAAGCCCCTAAAGCTTTCCATCATCTATTTGCAGCTCTTGACACTTACCTCAATGTACGTGAGAGGGAAGCCGAAGCAAACTCCTTCAGAACTTATAAATCATATGTCAAAGCACTGAAAGATTTCCTTATACGGAATGGCTACACCGAAAAAATGTATGTGAATCAATTTGACAAGGCAATATCAACGAAGATTATGCTTCAAATCAAGCAAAATCCAAAACAAAGTTTTCGCACATACAACAATTACCTACAAGGCTTCACAACAATTTTTAACTGGCTAAAGGAGTTCGGATATGTATCTGATAATCCGTTTGAAAATATCAAGAAAATCCCTAAGAAATTAATTAAAAAAACAAGAAGAACACTCACTGAAGATGAGAGAAAACAGCTGAAGGAATTCCTGAATAAAGAGGATAACAACAATTACTTTGTAATGTGCTTATTGTGTTACTATTGCTTTATGAGGCCAAAGGAAATTTCAATGCTAAAAGTAAAGGATATTGATGTGGAAAATCAGCTGGTATATGTTTCAGAAGAGATTGCAAAAAATGACAATAGCAGCTTCAGAACTATACCTGACTTTATGCTTGATTATGTTAAAAAATTGGAATTGAATTATCCAGGAGATTATTTCCTCTTCAGTATGGATGTACACAATAAGTTTGTTCCTGGAACGAAGATGGCTGAAGGAAGGGAGATTGCTAGGTATTGGAATGATGTAATTAGGGCTAAACTTAATTGGCCAATGTCTTTACAATTTTACTCCCTCAAAGACACTGGGATTACAAACATGCTAGCAGATGGCGTTGCCCCAAATTTTGTACAAGGGCAGGCAGATCATTCATCTCTTAAGATAACATCAATATATGCAGTCAAGAGAAATATTCAAGCTCAAGAACAGATAAAAAAAGTCACTAATTTTTGAAAACTAAGTAATATCCATCTCCATCGTTGTCACACTGGTTGATCTCCCCCGCAAACTTATCAGATAATTCCAGTAGAAATTTTTCATTGGTAGACCAAATCCAGTTAGAGTGGATAGCATAATGATCCCTTTCAAAAAATAAAAATTCCATAGAGCTTATGTAGTCATATATTTCAATTATGTCATGCATTGGCTTATAGGATATAAACAAAGTACGACAATACTCAAACAATATAACAGGACATGAAGAATTATAGTAACACCAAATTGAAAAATAGAATTCAACAACTATGTAAAGAAAAAGGTATCAGACAAAAAGAACTGGCAGAAAGAATTGGAATCACTAGAGCAACATTCAGTGATAATATAAGGGGAGATATGCGATTATCAACTGTAGAAAAAATTGCAAAGGCTCTTGATGTTAGTATGTCAGACCTTTTCAAATAAAACAATAGGCTACTTTTCAGTAGCCTATTTTAGCAAATAATATCATAGTAAATGTATAGATCATTATAACTGCCTAAACTTCAAGTAAAATAACAATACAATTAACAATATTAATAGTATAATGAAAAAATAAAACTTGGCCTGAGAAGCCCCTTTTTTATGTGAGATGTCTTCACTTATGCTTTGTTTTTGCTCTATCTTTTCTTTGATATCAGAAATATGCTCTGAAGTACTATCATTAATTGTTTGACTAGTTATTGTCTTAATCACATCTTTTTCAATAACAATCTCATCTTTCACTAGCTGATGACCGGTAGTACTGTCTTTTTCATGATAATAACTTACAATTCGTATTGTGCTTAAATCAACCTCGTTGGCAATAGTATTGATCATTGATTCATATATATCAATCTTCTGTACTGATTCTGTCCAATTTCTGTGTGTAATCACATCTACACCAGTTGATGTAACCTTTTTGGAAGATGCACAAGAACTAATCAAAAAGACAGTGAGTAATATAACAATCCTTTTCATAGCTCAAATTCAATCTTTTGAAGTGGATTTTGATAAGTGAACCCGGTGCAATTGCCCCCTATCCACCTACCACCAGTAGCATAGGAATAGTGTAGGTGTGGCCCGGTAGATCTTCCTGTATTCCCACTTTTTGCAATCATGAATCCCTTAGGAATTGTTTCACCCGATTTTACCAGCTGCACAGCTAGGTGGCAAAAACCAAAACGATCCCCCGACTTGACATCTTTCAGAATAATAGTTTTACCTCCTGTTTTGTGGTAGTATACTTGTGCAACAAGAGCATCAACAGGTGAATACACTGGTGTCCCTAACGGTGTGGCAATATCAACTCCGTTATGGAATGATTTTACTTTCGTAACCGGGTGAATTCTCTCACCAAAAGGTGATGATATCCTACCCTCACATACTTTCATTTTCATGGTTTGATTTTTCTAGCTTTGGTTCTTCAGTTGAAAATTCTCCAAGGTTTGGGATTCTATCCAGACAAGGAAGGTTAAGACATATATGCTGCTCTGCATATTTCTTCTGACCAATTGTTACTGTTAGTATTTTTTGCATACCAGATATCTTCCTTTCCTGATTCAGCTGATCATGCCTATAGTTTTCCAATCTTTTATCCAAAAATCTAATTTCATCCTCCAGAACCTTGAACCTACCGGCATCGGCGGTGTTTTCTTCCTGCCGGGCGCGCTGGTTTTCGGTTTTCCTTTTAGCGCGGAAATGAATAAATGTTCCACCCGCAAGCGCTGTAGAGAGACCTGTAACTATATATGATAGTATTTCGTATAATAATGGAGTTTTCATGATTCTATAATTACGTCAGATTGCTCTGATTTTAAGATTTCATTTTCCACAAGCTGCTTAACATCATCTTGCAACTTGTCTATCAGGTCGCTTTCCTTTTTTGCTCTTTCGGCCAACTTTATTACGAATACTTCTTCCATTTTACACTTCGATTAATGTTTCGGTTATAACTCCGTTATTGACTGCCCAATCTTTTTTGTATGCCTTACCTGTTACAGGGTCAATTCTTACTTGATTGCTATTGTAGAATGATGCTGTCAACTTACCGTTAGGGCCTTCTGTTGCGAAAAAGTAGGTGAACAGCACAAGGTCTCCATCTGACAGTTCAGGATGAGTGAATGAAAGGCCATCTGGTGCAATTTGTGCAAGGGTAATATCAAGCAAATACTCTACGCCCGCCTCTCTTTTGATGAGCTTTTCAAGAGAAACAATCGGGTGTGCTGTGTCTTGGATTGTGATGTTTGTTGAGTATATCCCGGCATCTGCGATAACGGGTTCATGGTAGAGAGTGCCGTTAGGGTGAGAGGTAAGCAGGCCAGCGGCTGAGATTGGTGTGATTACTGGTGTGGTAAGGGTGTAGAGGATCTGGTTATCATATTGGAGCACTTTTGATGGCACAATACCATCATCTGTATTTAATATCCTCTTTACAGATAATTTATCTATGGTTACAGTAATAGCACCCGACGTTGATATGTATAGAGATAGCTGATTACCAAAATTAGTAATATAAGTAGCATAAAAAGCACCACTAAAAGAGAAAGAGCCGTTCATATCATTTCCATTTCGTATGCGTATACTACCAGCACTTGTACTTCCTTTAATTTCTATTAATAACATACTATTTGATAGCTGTAACGATTCGAATAATACTCCACCGGAGAATGAGGTTGTGAATTGATTTGAAGAGATATTAATTACGGCATCATTAGTACTATCCCTCCATCCAATATTAAAGTTAAGCGGTTGTGGTATTATTTCATCACCTACTAACAAATCTTTAAGCTCAACCCTCTTAACGTGTTCATACCCATTTAAGCTTTTTCTTATTTCATCTCTAATAGTACCATTGCTTCTCAAAAAGGATGATTGAAGGTAGAAATTTGACTCAGCATAGGGCTCTTGATTAGTAACAACTGAGCCCTTTTCTATTTGTATAGAATTAATATAAGAGTCAATAATGTGCCTATAAATAGACACTCGTATATATTTACAATAACTGGGTGTTGTGAATAAACTTTTATCATCACTAATCCTTATTGAGGCTAACGAATTTCCACCTATATATTGTTTATTTTCGTCATAATATACAACTGATGCAGATGATGCCCCAACTCCCCAATTTAAGGTGTATTGCATTTCAGGAATTACCGACATATAATCAAGTATGCACCATGATAGGCTCATGAATTCAGTGCCTGTATATGCAATATAAGTATCATAAATAATAGCTGCATTAATACCTTTAAAGATATTTTTTCCAATAGATTTAACCCTGCCAGTTACCTCTGCACTTTTAACTCCTTCAATATAAGGCAAGATTGCTTCTAAGGTAGGGATGTCTGTGATTTCGTTGCCAGGACCGAAAAGGGAGGTGAGGTTGATAATCTTTACCCCATACCTCTTATCTATCTCAACAGTAGTTCCACTTGCACTTGCCATTATCTGAACTAACCTTGTCACCTCTTCTGAAATTGTCGCAATACCAGATAGTGTGTACCAACTATCTTTTATAGGGTTATTTTGAGATGCAACAATTTGCGATACCGTTGTAAAATAACCTATACTTATACCTGAAAGAGTATCACTTGTTACTTTCATTTTTGCGGAGAAATAATACACTCCTCCCGTTAAACTCCCTGTCTTATATATACGCCCAGATGGATTAATAGTTTCAAAAACAGTAACATTTTGTTCGGTAGTGCTAAGTGAAGCCCCACTCTCAAACCATCCAGTTGTCCCATCTCTAAAATCCCCATTCACAACCAAGTTCTCCGCTGTCAGCCCCTCCAACTTAACTCCCATACCACCATTCGCAGCGTTTTTGTGGAGTGAGACTTGCTTGTAGCCCTCTGCGGTGATGGTTGATTCTTGATTAGCATTGATGCTGGTGAGGGTGTTTTGAAGTGATGAGATGTCGTGTGAGTTGAGTTCGGTTTTAAGCTTGATGTCATTGATTACACCTTCGCGGGCATTGTCGTTGTCGATGCGGGTTTGCTCGTTTGATTGGCGGATAGATTCTGCTGCTTCCCTGCCGGTCTCAGCTGTCTCTCTTTCCGTTTCAGCATTTATCCTATTAGCTTCGTTATCTTGTCTTTCAGTCTCTGCCGTAGCACGTGCTGACTCTGCGTTGACCCTGCCGGCTTCGGCTGCTTCCCTGTCTATTTCAGCTGTCTCTCTTTCCGTTTCAGCATTTATCCTATTAGCTTCGTTATCTTGTCTTTCAGTCTCTGCCGTAGCACGTGCTGACTCTGCGTTGACCCTGCCGGCTTCGGCTGCTTCCCTGTCTATTTCAGCTGTCTCTCTTTCCGTTTCAGCATTTATCCTATTAGCTTCGTTATCTTGTCTTTCAGTCTCTGCCGTAGCACGTGCTGACTCTGCGTTGACCCTGCCGGTCTCAGCCGATGTCCTGTCAGTCTCGGCAGTACCTCTGGTTGTTTCATTTTGTTGCCGAGTAGCTTCCTGACTCTGCCGGGATTGCTCCTCTTGAGTCCAGGACTCTGACGCTTGCGCAAAATCGGATGCAAGCAGATCTAGTGCTGCAGCTGCTTCCACTGCCGGTTGCCTATGCCAGACAAACATATCTTCTATGCTACCTTCATGGTACTGGCTCCAAATATGGTAGTAGTCAAGGCCGTCTTTTGCGAAATTAAGATCAACTGAGAAAGGGTCCTGTGAGTCGACTTCCTGGGCGGTTGTTGGGACAATCCGGAAGATATTTTGGATGTCTATTGCCTTATCCTCAATTGCATCGGGCATGATAGGGTCGGGAATGCTGAATGTGATCAGCAAGTCATAGACTCCCTCAGACAGCTTGTTGCCCTCAAAATATAGGCGCAACTTGCCATCCTCTTTGTACACCACGTCAGGTGCAATGAGGTAATTCTTCCTAGACCTTTCAAAACAAGATACTTTCAAGTCAAGAAGCTCATCCCAGTTTGTCACAGGCACCGAAAGCCTGGAGACAAGTATCTCCAGGTTTCTAACGTCATTACCCTTCCTTATAGATCTCATTTCTCAAATTATTTGGTGTGATACTTAGCGTTACATTTTTGGCAGCCGTCATAGCCGAGAAACTTCCGGGCAATGAACTGCGATAATTGTGTGTGATAACCGGCGTTGGTCATTGCAGAGACGTTGCAGTTATTCTTAATATCTGCAACCCGGTGGATCTCCTGTTGTCCGTGATTCAAAATGTACCGGAAGCCTATAACTTCCAGAAGTTTACTCCGTTTCATGTGAAAACCCTTTTTTCAGCTTGTCGAAATTTCGGTAGCTGAAAACTACTAACCCTATCCAAACTACTAAGGTTATCAAGGTGATTACTCCCAAAAAAACATCTTGAGAGAATACCGCTGTTGCTGCAACAACTGCAGTAATAATGCTAATGATTAGCACAAAAAACATAGCAAATCCTACGATTGCACTGTTTTTTCCAATTAGAATTTTACTCATAATCTTTGTTTTTAATGTTATGTCAAAATTATTATCTGCTAAATGTGTTTCAAAGGACAACATTGCAGCTGTTTGTTAAGTAGAGAATTATTATCTACTGTATGACGCCGTTTATCTTGACTCCTGCTTCCGAAACCTCAAATGTTTTAGCTCCCATTTTGATGAAGAGGCCATTCTGAGAAAAATGAAAATATTTATTTGTTGCCCAGATGGATGCAATTCCATCTGTCCCAATTTCCGTTTGAGCAATTACGCGCCTAACAGTTATAGCAAATGCACTACCCGAATAATAATTCCAGCTAGAATAAGCGTTACAGGTATCCTGAAAAAGAGGCATGCCTTCTATCCAGTCAGTCCAGCTAGAGTGCTCATGAACAGCTACTAGACGATATGTACCTGATGTTAGACCTTTAATTGTGTTAGACACTGATTTTGTTTCATATTCTGAACATGATCCTATCAAGGCTACAAAATTCCAAGAACCTGATATGTATTTTTCTAACACTACAGATACGGTTGACAATGCAGCGCAATAGACTCCATCATTTTTCCCAGCTGTCAAATTAATACTCCCAATTTCAATTTCCAGAGTGCCGTCTAATGTCACTGCAAATGAGGTAGATTCTTGCCTGTATGTGACTTGCCCAAAATTTGGAGTTGACCAAGTTGTGTTTTTCGTTGTAACATCCGCAGTAGTCGAATGATAAGCGGTTGCATATCCAGATTGTATTACTGCAAGTGTAGAGATTGCTTCTGGTTTAACCAATACTTTCAACTGCTCGTTGTTATCATATATTGCAACCTGCTGTTTATCTCCTGAATTAATCTCTACTCTTCTACCAGATTCAGATGTTTTCAGTTGCTCTGCTATAAGATTTCGCACATAGGTAGATTCTGCAAACAACAGTTTTGTTGCAACAAAATCAAATTGACCATCTGCAATTTGCCAATACTGTGAATCAATAGGTGCCTTGCCCGAAAAAGAGCCGGCATCTGTAAGTGCAGCATAATACTTCCCATTTGCTGTATATTTGACCATGTCAATTCTCTTACTATTACCGACATATATCGCTGCAGCATTGTATTCACCTCGGAATACAAGGGTAGGACCTACAGGGCCAGGCGCACCATCATTGCCATCTTGTCCTGCCTTTGAAATTGCAAATGTCATTACCTGCATGAATACAGTTTCAAAGCTATTTTCATCTCTCACAGTGATAGTGAAATTTATTGCTGCAGAAGCAGAAATCATGTTGTTTGCGTTACCATATCTGCGAATATTTGCATTAACCGTAGTTGCAGAGCCAGGAGTAATATTTGTCCCTTCAGCCGATACAGAAAATGTAAGGGCACCGGTACCATAATTTAATGGTGTAACACCTTTCCATGCACGTATGTCTGTACCTGATCCGGAATAGTCAGTTACATTTGCATTTGCATCTGCTGGAAAAGAATGTGCAGGATTGCTAAGCACTACTGTATATGCATCCTGACCATCTGCACCTGGTTTTATTCCGTACATACTAATTGAATCAGTTGCTAGTACAGTGCCACCGGCACTTCCTTGTCGCACAACAACTGTAATGACATCAGGTGATGAGTATGTTGCAGGGGGCACATATGATAATACACTTGCAGTTGTGTTTTGTAGTGTAGCACCATTTTTCGAAAACTGATAATAAATTGTGTCTGCAGAGATATTAAACAATGTCGTGTATATCCAAGAGTAGTCTCCAGGAGTTACCAAATTACCATCTTCATCGTATTCAAATACTTGCTTGTTCGTTGATAATCGAACAGCAGCACCACCTGGTGTAGGGAGAGGAACCCACTGTTTGTTATTACGGGCATAAGTAGTGTCATCGTTAGGTACATCTGCAAAATGTACGTCAGGAGACTGAGAGTGATCATATGCAATTTTGCCGCGATCACCGCGATAAGCAGTCTGCGAAGATTCGCCCAGTTGTAGCCCAGAATCTGACCCGCCACCACTAACCGGAGCTCCTCCGTAAAGCAAATTACCGCCATCCTCAGATAATTTGCCCAGCACAGCCAAATTATCATGTACGTGTGCCATTATTCCAATTGCAGATGTCAGAATCTTATCGTACAGGAAATTCCAAATCGCACCCCAGGATATTTTTTGCCACAGCTGGGCAAACGGTGACTGAACCGGAAATAACAAATCATCCTGCAGGGTTGCTGCAGGAAAATCAACCAGCCGGGGTGCTAAAAAAAAAAGTGTCTCAGGCGTAGAGATTTCCAAGTTGGAAGGAGGCGGATCCATACTCCGCGGAATGTTCAGCAATCCGGCATCTTGGGCAAACCGGTAGAGGAATGAAAAGCTTTTGAGATCTTCCTGAGAGCTATCGGAAATGGAAGAGTCCTGCAGTGTTATTTTCCGTAAAACACCATCCACCAACTTGTATCTGCCATATGAGTTGAAAAAGTCAAACAACCAGTTACCTTCCTGTTTGGATATCCAACCTGTTGACTTATCGTATAACCTTGTGAAATAATTATCTACCTGTACAGCTACATCATCATATGTGCCCTGTTGATAGACAACTTCAGGTGTGAAGTTTGATTTTCCTGTCATGCAGGATGTATCTACACCACCAAGGGAATTTTCAAACACAAACATCTCATCCTGATCCTCTGCATCTCGGTATACATAACGCTGAATAAATGTCAATCGTGTACCGGTACTGTTTTCCACCCACACATCATAGTAACCATATTTTTCCCCTTCAGCCAATGTCATTATGTATGCAAATTGCATGTTGTAAGACACACAGGTACCTGGTGTTTGATTATTGACTACAACCAATGTTGAAGAACCATCTTTCAAGTATAATTTCACCTTAATTACTGCAGCATCAGTAGCATAGTACGTCAACCACTCCGGTTGGGAATATGTTACTTTTTTAACCTGAGGTTGCCATGTCAACCAGTTTGCTGTAAGGTAATTAGTAGCTGTGTCTGTCAAATTTTCAACACCCCCACGTATCACAGTGAAGTTGATTTCAGGTAAGGAATCCACCTGTGCAGAAAAAGTCTTGACAACTTCTGTTTGGACGTATATGTTCCCAACAGGAATTGCTGTCACCAAGTAGTTTGAAATGACATTTTCAATGTCAATTATTACCCTACCCTGGGCATTTGGTGCATAGCTTTCATCAATAATCAAACTGCCCCCCTGTGATAGCTGAAAGCGTATCTCAGAGGAAGCAGAGATTTCGAACTTTTTCAAGTTCTTTGAGAAAGAGAGAGAGGTAGGTTGTTGTATTATCGTAGCCATTTGCAGTAACTTTTCAAATCAAAATTACCCTCTATGACTATCCGTTCAAAGGACACTAGTTTATCAAAACAGGCTCAAACCATGTGTCCAATATCCTGTCGAAAATGTACGGTTGCGACTCATTTATTTTTTTAGCTGTAACCCTGATGTTGCTTGACACCTCAAAGTACCTTCCACCAGCCAGGTATTCATCTTCAGTGGGTGCCGGTATGAATTCAAATGAGCTTGATGTCACTTCCCCATCCATGTACACCCATGTATAGTTTTCCCACTCCTGTGTGTCCAGGTCAGCAAACACCTCTTCAGCGTTTGATTTGAAATCCCATCTGTATAATTGTTGACTGAAGATTATCTGGATATCTTCCATCTCTGGTGACAATGCCTTTGCAAGAATATATCTACTTGTTTTGTTTGTCACTTTCCGGCCAACAGAGTAGTTCAGTTGTTTGATAATGCATTTTTGCCCTGATAATATTACTGGCATATCCATTCTGAGGGATAGAAGTTGCTCTGCATTGTAATCTACTTTTGCTTCAATTTCCACTGCACTGTTCATAAGCACATTATTCCACTCTTTCCAGAATAATGGATATAATGATTGCAATGTTAGGTCAAAAGTAGACCATTGCACTCCCATGTTGTTATACTTCTGAGTAGTGCCTAGACAATATTTTGCTTCAATTATATTGTCTTCATCTGATTGCCCGGCAAACAGAGCTATGATAATCTTTTGTTCTGCTGCTTCAGTCTTTTCATTGTAGCTGGTATTCCTGTTCCTGGAATCCCCAATGTAAGGGCACACCACATTGAGCTCTTTGGATCCATTCAGTCCCAACCTGACTTCCACCATTGCCGGCATTAGATCTGCGGCTTCATATTTCTTTTCAGGTAACCTGTTTGTATAGTGCCTGAAGTAATTACTCCCCAATCTAATTTTATGCACTGAAGAATCCCCTGGTCTTTTGAGTATTTCATAATATTCCCCGGTAGATAACCTATATACCATGGTATATAACCATGCATTATTCCTGAAATCCGGTTCAGAAAGTTCTGTTACTTGTGGATATTTGTTAGCCAGGTCATTGATAGTGTCAGTTGCCGGGGCTGCTCCTTCCAGTGACGTATCACTTGACAGGCTCACTTCCAAAGGATCAGAGTATATGTATTTTTCATTACCATCAATGATGGAAGTAATGTCTTTCTGTGCTATTGAAGAAATGACATCTGAGAGTGGTACCAAATCAATGACTTTACTTTCCGGATATATGTACAAATGGATTAAAAACTTGCTTTCCAACCATTTGATAAAATCAGCAATGGAACAGGATGGTACCAGGTCAGCATAATTCAGAGACCCTTTGCAAATACTGTCAGCTGTGTTGTTGATCAATACTATCTTTTTAAGAAAACTATCAGTTTTGAAAGGGTTTGAACGGACAGTGTATCCGAATTCAGAGAACAACAATTCCAACATCTTCCATAGCCACAGGAATGGTGTTACCCCATAACCATCCGGAACATTGACGGCCTTTCCCTCAAAAAACACTTTCCTAGCCCTCCATTTCAATTGCCAAGGATTGGTACCAGATGAAGTGTCAGGGCCATTTAGCAATTGATATTTTCCATCTTCCAAATTTACTGCAACCGGAAATGCTGTGAAGTCATCAGTTACAGATCCAGTCATACAAGCATAGATGCGGTTGTACCAATTTTCTACTCCTGATAAGTCATTCCTTACAATCTTCTCAAATACTTCTTCAAGAGTTATTTCCTTGATTTGCGTATACAAGTCGCTCTCATTTATCATTACGGAACCAGTCAATCCTGCCTTTTTGCTTGCTGTCTCCAGCACCAGGTGCCCTGATTTGTGAAATATGCCTGCTTCAATCTTTGCAGGTATCTTCCTTACATATTTGTCCACTCTTCCTGGTCGTTGTGGATATTCCAATGTGACAAAGTTATTGTCAGCTGCAGGCAGGTTCACAGGTATTGATTGTGTCCCTTCTGTAGAAAAAGCCGGGGAGTTCTGCTCAATTGTGAAACTGAAATCTGAAGGAAGTACTAATTCCCCTTTTGATGTTATAAGCTTCATAAACTACCCTCCTTTTTAAACCGTTGTGACAGTTCTTGCACCTCGTTCAGTTGATCCAGTACTACATATGCCGGTATTGGCGTATTTTGTTGTTGTTGCATCACTGCAATCAATTTCATCAGTAACATATCAGTGCTGGATGTACCTTGATTGATCTGTGAGGTGAAGCCTCCGGAAGCAAATTGTTTCGGTGGCGATTGAACAGAGTACTTGCTTATCCTTTGCCTTTCCAGTTCTGCAAACATCACAGGGTTTGACCTTACCATTGCAGCTGGTGCCACCCATTCATTTGCATGTACCACACCAACAGGTTTACGGTCGGAGTTATCACTGGGAGTATAACCACCCTCAAAGTATTCATTAACTGTGAATGCCCCTGAAGAACTTTCACCTGCACTTACAGAGTTTGATTTTATTGCATTCCTCTGGGCTACAATTGTAGCTACCTGCATGGCTGTTGTTGCAGAAATAAAAGCAATGGCCGGTGCTGAGAATGCTCCCAGCTGGCTCATGGCTGTAGCTATTGCCACAGCTCCTGCTGATATAGCTTGTGCAATCTTCATTCCCATGTCAAGATCTGCATACTGCTGTTGTAGCTCCAACTTTTTCTGTTCATACTTCTGCTCAATTTCTGCCCTGGCATCAGCATTATCTCCATATAATGCCAATTCTCTTTCTTTCTCCCTTTCCAATTTGTTGAATTGAGCTTCCTGCAGAGCATTTGAAAAATCTGCAGCTGCATTTACTAGCCCATTAATTTGTTGAGTCAATTTCTCAGCCTCAGTAAGTTTGATTTCTTTAACCTTTTGCTCATACTCTTTCTGAGTTATAAGCTTGGCATCAAGCATATCCTTCAGCTCTTTAAGTTCTTTTGCTTTATACGCTTTCCAGTTTTTATTCTGAAGCTCTGACTGGATGTCTACTGCTTTCTTTTGAAGTCCTTGCCAGTAATCTATAATTTCATCATCCCCGGCAAAATCCTGGAATTCATCTTTCTGGTTCTTAAGTCTGTCTATCCATTTTTCTACTATTTTCGAAGATTCATCCATTTTCTTGTTTGCTGCATCAGCCAGTTTAATCAGCTCATCATAGTATGAAGATTGAATGTCAGTGTTATCCTTGCCATATTCCAGGTACAATGAATTGCGTTTCAACAGATACTCTATTGTTGTATCTTGCATCAGTGCTTCATATTGCTCTTTTGTAAGTGCATTCTCATACAAAAGCTTCTTTAGTGATACCTGCCTTTGTTTCTCCTGTCTATTCAAGGATTCCAACTCTTTTTTAAACAGTTCATCACGTAATTTTTGCCTTTCCTCTGCAGCTAATTTCAATCGTTCCTTTTCAGCTTCCTGTTCAGCCCTGCGTTCTGCTTCTTCTTTCTTCAACCTGGCCTTTCTCTGAGCATCTGTCTCACCAGATTGTTCTGGATCTTTTGTTGGAGTTATGAATTCAAATTTATTTTCAGCATCAGACATCTTCTGAAGCATTGCAGTATATTCTTCTGCAAAACCGTAAAATGCTTTGGAAGAAAAGTCCCTGTTTACCTTTGCAATCAAATCTGATGTTGCATCTCCCCATGCCTGTCCTGATTTTATTGCATTAGTATAGTTTGTAGCATATATCCTTGCAACATCTTCAGAAAGCCCTGCCTGTTTAACCAATGTTTTGACCATATCTTCGTAATGGTCAGCTTGCTTTTCAAGAGATTTGGTAACTATATCATTGATTGTTGCTTCTTTGATTTTTAGTCCTATTGTTTGTTCAATAGCAGTATTTATTGATTCCCTTGCTGTCTTTATATCAGTCAGGTATCCTTTTTCATCAACCAAGTGTGAGATATATGGCCCATAAAGCTCCACCAACTTACTCATTGCTGATTTATACTCTTCTGATCCTGCAGTGGAGTTCTCCAGTACATCCAGCAAGTCCTCTGCCTCTTTCTTGGCTTTCTGCGTTTCTGCATAATATTCCTTGACTGCTTTTGTGAGGTCAGACTGGTAGGTAATTAGTTTGTACAAGCCAATACCCAATGCAGTGACAGCTGTGATTATCGCACCTATTGCACTAGCAGACATGGCAGTATTGAACATCTTCCATGCAGCAGCTGCCCGTATTGTATTCCCCCTGAGCAGGGCCATAGCTGCAGACAATGACAATGATACCAACCTCCCTGCAGTTGCCGCTGTGTTCCATAGTGCCATTGCCACAGACCAAGATTTATAAACTAGAAGAGTGCTGGCAAAGACAGCTGCTGCAATAACAAACTCCTTGTTTATGTTCATTATTGCCTTCAGGAATATGGTTGAAGCATTTGTTGTCTTCAGGAATGCCGGGGAAAGTTTCTCACCAAGTTCAATCACCTGGTCTTTGAATGCTTTCCTTGCCTTTTCAAGCTGTGCCTGCATATTTTCATTCTTGGTGTTGTACTCTTGTGTGAGAGATGTAGCCAGTGCAAACTCCTTGTTTGCCAACGATTGAGCCTCTGTTACAAGGTCAATGTTTGTGGCCAGGGCAGAGAGCACTGACACAGCCCTAGCTCCATCAAGCCCCATATCTTGGAAGATGGGCACTAATTGAGAAAAGCCACCTTTATTCCCCAGTTCTGTCAGCAGAGTAATCATTGCTTGATTCACATCTGTTCTCAACAGCCTGGCAAACTCTTCCACCTCCATGTTCGCCATTTCAGCGAATTTAGCTGTGTCGGAAAACATCTTCATTAGAAATTTCTGGAATGCCGTAGAACTCATCTCTACTTTTTGCCCTGTCTGGTCAAGTGCAGAAGCAAAGCCTATCACATTTTGAATTGACATTCCCGACTGATAAGCTACTCCAGCAATCCTCTGAGTGAAATCCACCAGGTAGCCTTCATTTGCTGTTGATGCTTGCCCAATAGCATTAATGGTAGAACCAATGGACAGGAATGATTTTTCCACTCCCATCTGTTGTGTCAGCTTGAACACTTCAGATAGTTTTCCTATGTTCCGGATTGCTCCTTCTCCCAGGTCTTCCCGAAGTGCAACATTTATTTGATTTGCTGCCCTAACAAATTCCAGCACATCATTTTTCCCTGATATCCCCAATTTCCCGGCATCTCGGGCCAATCCATTCAACTCCTCCCGGCTTGTTCGTGTACTTAACTTCATGAACTCTTCATTAAGCCACACAACTTCTTCACGAAGTAACCCTGTTGTTTTCATAACATCTGAGTAGATATCATCCATCAGAGCAGCTTCTTGACCAGCTTTCCTGAGGGCAAATGAAATTCCAGTCAGTGATGCAATTGCAGCAGTGGCCATACCAAAATACTTATTGAAAGTATTTCCTGCACGTGATAGCCATGAATGTGTCTCCCTCACTCGTCCATTGAGCTGGTCCAACCTTGACCTGACCTGATCCAGTTGTTTTGACTTGTTGATGAATTCCTGTGTGCCCGGTGTCAGGGTCTTGATTTCATTCTTCAATGACCTTGCTGTTTTCTGCAAGTCCTTGATTGATGAAGTATTTAGATTGCGTAAAACCGTATTGTAGTCATAAGTCTGTTGCTTGATTTGCCTTTGCGAACTTTCTATACCTTTCAGCTCTCTTTCCAGTTCCCTTACTTTCCTGTCATCACCCATGTTGCCAGCTTCTCTGAGTGCATCTCTCACTTGCTTGGCTTTAATTTTCAAGCCATCCAAAGCATTCTCAGCTGCCTTTGAATTTAGGGTAATTGTTGGTTCATATCTTTGAGAATTGTTCCTTGCCATAATTATGAATATGAAACTGTAAATTCCTTGTTTTCAATTATTGATATGGCTTCCATTGCCTTTTCACCATATCTTTCCGCCATTATGTATCCCAACTTGACCACTTCCCTATGAAATTGCTGGGAGTACCATGGTTTTGCCCTCCTGTTTGACTGTGATACCTTTTCATAAGTCACTCCCTTACCTACCCCCATGTCCGGGAATATGCCATAATACAAGAATGTGAACACTATTTTAGAGGCATCCCCATTAGCATCCATATGCACCTGTGAAGTAAATGAGCGAAGGAGCTCAGATGTCTCTATGATTTTCAGTTTTGAAATCTTTGCCATCCACCTTTCAATCACAATGTCTGCCCATTGCTGCAGCATCTCAGATGTAGTAACTTCACTCATGATAGGTCAATGTTTTGCCTGAAAGTCAATATCAATTCATAGCCACATGCATCTGCAGTCATGCGTTTGAAGTACGGAATTCGGGAGTAGTCAAGACCATCCAATGTATCTGCATCACGAATCAATATCCTTGTGAGCTTTTTCAACAGATCAAACGCTTCAACAAAGAGGGTGCTTTGCTCCTTTTGTACATCCTGAAGCATCAACCATAGGGATATGGAGTATGTATCCAGAGGCCCTGCATCTATTACAATATTGCCAGATGATCTATCCTCAATAATTATGACAGGGTAACTCGTAGTACGAATATTGTCTAACAGGGCAATCACACCATCATAACCATTAGCCATATGCACATGGGATTCCATTTCCAGGCTATTGAACTGTTCCATTTCTGGTAGTATGGAGAGGATATAATTACTTGTTATCATGTTGTTTTGCTGTTAGGTAAATATTGTTCAGTGCATGCATCACTGCGTGTACATCTGATTTGAGTATTTCCTTATTCATATGTGGTTCATTCTTGTTCAGCACTGATAGGATCTCATTGAGTATATCTGCAGGAGTTTTGTCTGTCTGCTCATCTCCATCCTTTAGTACCTCAGGATAAGATTGCTTCAGGTATTCTTTCAGTCCACACCACCATATTACAATAGCATTTACTTCTGCCTTGTTCAGATTCCTAACTTGTCTTCCGGTCAACTCATTGTACATTTTCAGCATCAAGTCTTCATCCTTTGTTACCTGATACCTTGACAAATATGCATCTGCAAAATAAAAAGCTTTGAAGCTAACATCATGCAACTTGGAATGAACTGACAAGATTGGGCATTCTGGCAATCCTACTGTGTCAACCAAAAAAGAAAGCTGCTCACATGCCTGTCTTATTATCCATGCAGGTATGGTAAACTTCCCTTTGCCTTTCATCTTGAAGTGGTATTCAGCAACCAGTGTATCTTCATCAATACCCTGTTTCAAAAGCGGTCTTAACCCAGTAATCTTGCATAGCAAGTCAAACAACAATTCTTCCCGGGTGAGCTTCCTTGTCATTAACTTTCCCAGCATTAGCAGATGCTCCCTGGTAACTTCATCCCAGGTTGTCGGATATTTCAAATCAATTGTCATAACATAGAATAAATTGGTCCATCATTATCTGTACTATCCAAGGCTTTTGCCTCATCGGATGCCATGAATGTGGGAAAGTCATCACCTCTTTTCAGCATGTATGACCTGGCTTTGATAACATATGATCTCCCGGTTGCAACATCATTCATACTTATAGCACATATTGCATATTTGATAAGGGAAAGCACGTATTTCTCATGTAGTGTGAGCAATTCCTTATCTCTTACTTTTTCAATTAATTCTGAGCAATAGTCAGCTGAGAGGTAAGGAGCTATCTCCCCAATTATTGCCATTGAAAAATTGGCATACATTTTCTTGAATTCTGAGTAGTTCTTTGGATACACAGTAGCCACTGCAGGAGAGTATTGTGCATGCTCCTTGAATTCGGTGTATGTAGAAATTATTCCTGCAGTAATGTTGGCAAATTGTGAGCTAGATCTCCAAATGTCTTCATACTTCTCTGAGGATATCAGATACCTTATCAATGTATCTGTGGCGTTATCAACCCTTTCCTGTATTGATATTGTCAAACCCTTGACCCTTGCTGTTGATGCCGGAGACATTGATTCAGAGTTATGTACTGCAAAGCCTGATTGAGTAAGTACCAGGTCAAGGTCAGGGATCACTTTCAAGAATGCATTCAGTGATATTATCCTTTCACACTGTATAGCCAATGTTTTATGTTCTGTTCTATCCTGCAGAATCAGCTGGTATAACTCTTCAGAAAGGATCTCATCCACCAGCTCCTGTTCTGCAATATTTTTCATATCATCCAGGGCTGTGATGTCTGCTTTGATGGTTATTGCAGGAAGATATGTCTTCATCTGCAAAAAATTATCTATTATCATCTTATGCCTTGTTAGTGTTTGACTCTACTTTCCCTGACTTTGCCTTGTCCAAAGTGGTGAAGATGTATTCAGGTACTGTCACTGCAATTTCAGGATCCCATTTGTTTACCCTCTTGATTATCTTCAGCACCCTTAATGACCTGTCCACAATCGGTTTCATCAATGCCTGTTTCATGAGGAATAGCTCCCTTTTGTCAGTACCAGACATAGACCCAGAACTTTTCCCAGGAGTTGCACCAATAAGGTTAGGATGCACTCCCATTGCATAGCACATTATGTTTGCTGCTGTTTCAATGTCGGTGATATACTCTCCACCCTCCATTTTATTATTGATTGGAACTATCTCTATCCACTTATTTTCCAAAGCTGATGAACCAGACATCACATAATCCTTGATAGCCATGATGGATTTGTTCATGTTAACAGCACCTGTAAGAAATTCATTGAACTTTTCTTTCTCCTTATCAACCCTTGCCTTTACCTCTTTCACATTTGAGCGGTCAATCCCCTCTTTAAGGAAGATGTCATCAAAATATTTCTGAGATATGTAGATAATGAACTTCACTCCCAGGTTATTTTTCATAATTGCCTTTTTCAGCTCCGGTATTGCTATCGAATGATCGTACCACCCTGACTGGAATATTGAGTACCATTCAGGCATTGAATAGTAAGGCCTGCCAGGAGAAGGCATGTATACCGGGAATATCATCCTTTCCTTTTTCAATGTCATCATTGCTTCAATGTTGGCCAATGCGTTGTACTCATCTATTGCTTTTGATACAACTATATCTGATGTACCTGGTGACTCATTCCACTTCCCGGAATAGTAGTGTTTGTTTATCCTGCCTTTCTTGTCCATCACTGACCACCTAGAGAATGCAGCTTCCTTATGCCTAATTGATGCTATCTTCTTATCCTTTGCTGATGGAATGAGTTCTGCAAATGCGTTGTGAAAATATACCATATCAGTTATTTGCTCCAGGAAAAACAGAGGTACATCATTAGCCTCAAAGAAGTCATATTCAGCACCTGACTCCACTTCAACACCATCCACCACCTTTCCATTTGCATCTCTTATAACCTTGATCAACTTGGGGCCTAAACCATAGCATACATCTCTGTTGAATCTCAGGTTTGTCCCAACCACATCTGACTTTTTTACTTTTTCCAATATCTCCCGTGGCAAGTTGTTATCAGATCCCCATGGTGCTATCTTGTGAGCTCCTATCTCTACTGGTTGCATATCCTGCTCATCAAATATTGATGAGCTATCCACTGCCAACACTGTTTGTATTTGTGGGTACAGTGTTACCCCTTCAATCAGTTCTATCATAATATTACTTCTTCACCATTAAATTCAGTTATTGTCATCCTGTTGACTTTCCTTACTTGCCCTGACTCCAGGATCATTATGTTCAATGTCTCCCCGGAGCTATGAAAAGAGGTACATTTAGCCTTTCTTACGTATACCTTTTCACCTGATGCAGTAATCCAGGCAATAGAAAATACTGGTACCACTTCCACCAATTCGTGTATCTTGCTGCTGTGTATCATGCAAACGAAATTACTACCCTACCAACAGCATTAAAAGGACAAAAAAAGCTCCCGGTGAGAGAGCTCTTTTCCTTAGATAGTGCCGATTAGAGAAGTCCATCATCTGCAAAGCTGAAGTAGCTGTCTCCAGCTATTATCAAATGATCCAATAGGGTGATATCAAACAATCCTGAAGCATCCTTAAGGATTTTAGTCTGTAGTTTATCATTATCACCTGGATTGCAGTTTCCTGATGGGTGATTGTGTACCAGGATTAATGAGCTGGCCAGAAGCTCCAGGGCTCTCTTTACAACCAGTTTCACATCAACGACAGTTGAAGAAACACCTCCAATGGAGAGCCTTTCTTTTTTGAGCAATCTGTTAGCTCTATTAAGGTACAACACCCAGCATTCCTCATGATGCAAGTGCTTTAGGTCATTGGATATTACTTCAGCTGCACAAGCAGAAGATTTGATGAACTTTCTTTCAGGTTGCCTTATCGAAGCATATCTGTGAGCTATCTCACCAAGGATTTCAAGTTTTGATGCTGTTGTTGGCTTGATTCCATTATTGATCAGCTGTTCCTTGTTTGCATGAAGGATTGATGTGAAATCACATTGTTCTGTTTTGATACCTATCATCTGAAGAAGCTCTGCATCTCTCAATGATTTAACTCCGGATTGGTTGTAAATTGTCTGAATGTCTTTTAGTGTTCTCATGATACAAAAAGTTTTAAATGAATTGTCGGCTTGCATCCGGAACTCTTCTCTCTGTCAAGGATTTTGATAAAACTCTGCATGTCCTTGAAGGAGAATTGAAGAGAGAAATATCTTTGCCGATAGTTCATAAAACTTTTTCATGAGTTCACTTTATTCAGACATAAAATAAGCCGGTCATTGACCAGCTTTCTTCAGAACTATAGGTGTCAACCAATAGGTGTCAACCAATAGTGACTACAATATTATTTCATGCTATTCCGAACATAAAAAAACCCCAGATACAGGGGTTTCTACTTACCAGTAGCATCTCATATCTCCATTATCTTCCATACAGGATAAACCATACATTGATGCAAAGCTTTTTGCAACTGAAGGGGTTGTTTCTTCTGATGAAAGGATTTTTCCACTAGGAGTCATTTCAAAGATTACTGCTTCGTTTTCTGTGATTTCAATTTTAAAGATAATAGTTCCCATGATACTTAATTGTTTAAGAATTATGAAGACTATCAAAAGGCAGAGAATAGTGAAACAAGTTTTTATGTGAGAATACTACCTGTAAGAGTGGAGATTGTTATATAAACCATGCTAGAACTTTTTGCAACGTAATGACCGGAAGTACTTTTGTCTTCAAAATCTAAACAGTAATTGAGTATCAGAACTACTTTTAGATTGAAAACACCATGCATGATCTTGACTCAAGTAATCCTGAAGTCTCAACCCTATTTACAATGGAAATATTTATCCTGTTATAATGGGAATTACTGGTCAATAAAGAAATTAGGGGTTTATGAGAGGAAAGCTTTTCGGTCTTTGCTTCTTTCTTGCCGAATTCAGAAAGAAGCCCCTTCGGGAGAACCAGATTGTCCAGTAAAAAATATGGCATTAACCAAACAATCAATGAAAAAAGACCTGTGATAAAATTACGTAGTAATTTTATTCGGCTGGAGACCCCGCACCGCCCTGAGAAAAATTGCAATTGCACCCCCTTTGATTTTTACGCAATATGCCCTGATGCCTCTCCGTTGTGGTACCATTGCACAAAAAAAACGGAAGCAGTACTTCCGTCAGATTTCCTTTGCAATTAGATACTCTCAAAAATAATATTGACCTGTGAATTTGTTATTCTTTTCAATAAGTCAATCGCATCTTTTTTCTTCTCTTCAATTGCCAAGTGTTTACTTGCAATTAATTTCTGTTGTTCCAGATCATAAGCACCAGACTCATCAATAGGTATTGCAACACTTATTGAAAGCACTTCTTCCTTTTTAGGTTTGTTTTCCCAACCAAACCCATACTGTGTTCGAATGCTGCGTAATGCATACTGTAAATAATGATAGTCAATATTCTTTTCAGTTAATTTAAATATCCCAGCATCACCGTTTATTGAAAAACACTGCTTATGCAAGTAAGTTACTGTTCCGGAATATGCACCATTTGTAGTTATCCTTAGACACTCACAATCATGATCGTATGTATTAATCCTGCCTATAGTCAGATCTCCCTTTGTGTCGGCAGAATAAACAGGGTATTGGCCTGGGTTTTCATGACAATACTTAGATGTATAAGTGTTTTTACCTTTTATAAACACACCTATTGTTCTAAGTTCTACTTGTTTCATCTGGCAGTTTATGGTAGACAAATCTGAGGAGCTACCTCCTAAATCATCAAAGAGTTTATAAAACTCCTCTTCTGATACCTCAGTGGTCTCATCAAGTAAACCTAGATTTTTCTTCTCTTCATCAGACCAATCTCTATTTACAAGCCAATGCTTTTCTCTAAGACGGTCAATCTGTTGTATTCTACATCTTGGACTAGAAGTTTTAAACTCAGATGGAGCTGCCATAAACTGTCGATAAAGTAATGACATCTCTGAAAGGTTGTTTTTATCAGGGGTTTCAAACCTGTTATAATCACGTGTTTCACCAATCTCAGATACCAAGTAAGTAAATACCGGTGAGTTTTGAGTAGTTTTATTTCTAGGATCCTTTTTTGTAATTGATAAAATATAAGTACACTTGGGAGTCGCAAAAAAAGTTCTGGTTGGAAGGGAGATAATTGCATTAACTATACAAGTATCAATAATTCTATCTCTTAATTTTTTATCATTACTACGGCTTAATAAGCCATCTGGAACAATTACAAACGCAGTACCTCCTGGTTTTAATGAATATATGATCCACTCCAGTGCTAAACCCTCTAAACCATTACCAGAGGATGGATAAATATTTTTCAACCCTCTGTCATCGATTTCCTTTTTGATAGTACTAACTCCGCTTGTAACATATGGTGGGTTAGTAAGTATTAAATCAAATTTATCTGGTTCATCAATTCCGAGAGTACCCAAATTTGATTTAATCAAATGAAATACTTTATTGAATGCATTCTCAGAAAACAGTTTGGTGTATGTCTTATTATTAGCAAGTAAGTCTGAAAAGTAAATCAGCATATTTGCTTTTGCAAGAATTATAGTTCGTTGATCATCCTTTTCATCTGATCCTTTATCATACCCAATTAGCTCAATTTTTGGAGTTAACTCACCCTCTTTTGGCTCAAATTGGGATTTAAATTTAGGATACTCATTAAGAAATTCAAGTATAAAGCCGCCAACTCCACAAAAAGGGTCTCCAACAACAATAGAATCAGGCAATTGATCTCCGTTTGTCATTTTAACAATCTCCTTCACAACGTTGCGTGGAGTAAAATATTGTCCAAGTGCTGCAATGCCAGCAGATTGTCTTAAAAAGCTCTCATATAACCTAGTTTTAAAGCTTTTATCAATATTTCTAAATGACCCGTATTCCTGATCATAATCGGCAAATTGTTGAATGACACTGTTAAATAAAGAAGCCTGAGATAAGTTTGGCCTACCATCTTCATTTACGAAAATTGTCCCGTTTATAATTGTAGTCTCATCGGAAGTGCTTTTAGGAAACATCTCCCTAATTTCATCCCTTATGCTTTTAGCATAATGTTTTAATGCTGAATTGTCATCCCCCTTAGTTAGCTTGTAGACATAATTAAAACTATTCGCATTTTCAAGAATATTTAAATCAGATAAAAACTTAAATATAAATATCTCTACAACATTGTATAAGCATTTTTCAGGTTCTTTTCCTGTACTGATCCAGATCTTTTGCCAAACATTTCTGGCTAACTTTTGTGGGTTTAATGGTTGCTCTTGAGTCAATATAGCATCATCATCCAGACTTTCAAATTTTTGTAGAATATTAATAAATGTTTTTTTATCAACACTACTAATCAGATCTTTGAGATCTAAAACAAATCTTAATTCTTCGTCTGGTTTTGACTTGATAACCTTTTTAGTTGGAGAGTGGATCCAATATGAATTTTCGCCATCAGTAATACATATTACTTTGCAGTTTAAAACCTTTGCTAATTCATAATACCATTCCGGAATCAGTTTTAAAGCTTCTGAAACAGTACTTACCAATCCTGAATTCTTATATTCAACCAAAGCAACTACCTGATTTTTACCAAGTATAATCAACCCATCGGGTTTGTTTTTTGATAGATGACCATAACTGCGTTTGGTAATCATCCCAGCCTTTGATAGTTGGCCTACGTTAGTAGCTCCAACCCTGACATAATGATATCCTTGATCTAAATCAAAATCAAATCCACCTTGTTTTAGCTCCTCACTTGCGTTGGTGTTGTATTTGTACATTGCTGACTATCAGATTAATGCTAAATTGTATGATTTATTACTAATTGGTTTTGCACAAATATATTAATTTATATGAATATTAAAAACGTTAATACGTATTGGAGAAAATTATAATGCAGAACCTATCCCTCCACCACTAGAAGTGTAAGGGAATAGAGCATTTCCTAAAACCAGTGTGTCAAAGGCATCTGAACCATCCGTTCTGAACTCCAGAGGATCATCCTCACTTTCAATCAATTTTTCACCACCCTTATATTTCTGGAACCCTCTTGATGTGATTGCCACTTCTGCCAGGGATATTGACATAATAAGAGCTTCATTATTCTCTTTGTTCAATACCGGTAGAAGATGCTTTGCCCCTTTGAAACAATCATCAAGGATAAGATATTTCTCATGATGTTTCATTGCATTTCCGATATGTATCCGTGTTACTCTCCATCCATTCTTTGCAAGCTGGTCACATATGACTGAAGCAAAATCATCATTGCTCACTGCATAATTAGATCCCAGGGCTGTGTTATCGTAGTAATAGATGAACTCCTTTGTCTGGTGATACCTGTAATAATCACAGAAGTCATTGACCAACTCCCTGAGCTTCCTGGTATACTTCACATAAAATGATTTCAGCACCTTCAATTTCAGTCCATCCCTTTGACCTATTACCAACCAGTTAATGTTTGCATTGTAGTCAAAAGCTCCTGATATTGGTGATTTCAGGTCCACATCTGAATCCAACCGGCAACCATATTCTTTCTCTTCAAAAGAATACTTGTTATCAATCAGTGGTTTGTTATTGTTCGCAATGTATGTGTGTATCCTCTCATTGAAATTTGGATAGAATCCATCTTTCAACCTTTCTATCCGTTTGCTCATAATGGAAGTCTGGAATACCAATGGAGGCAAATCACGTTTCATCTGCCTTAGGTATTGCAAACCTACAATATCCACATTTTCAAATGTTGAGCATTCTGAATAGTACACAGCTATAGACCTAAGTTGTGCAATCAGCTTCTCTGTCTCACGGATCATTCTCTTTTTGTAATCAGAGTCTGGCAATGTTCGCAACCGGTGCCATTCACCCATGAGATCCTTTATTGACTGAATCACTTCCGGATCCATCTTCTCCCTGTAGTTCAAGAGCCATTTTCCTGACTTGGTAACAGGCATATCTGAGACAAACACATAACCATGATGCCATGGGCAATTACCGAAGTATCTCCGTGTACCACCATTGGCCGGGAATGTCTCATCCTTCAGCTTGTCAAAGTTCAATCCTTTGGCCTCATCCCCTATCACATAGTCCAGGGTCATTGAGTTGGATGAAAGCTTCACATCCTGAGAGATTATTACTTGGATGGATCCATTGTACCATGATATCACATCATCGTAGTTATTTGGCTCTACAATGGGCTTTTCGAACCCCAATTTCTTTGGTGGCCTCTTGCCTATTACAAAGTGGATATCCCTCTTAAAACCCAGATCTGAGAGACCCAGGAGCATTGCCGGGAGTGTTCGTGTGTGTGCCTGTTTGAATGTTGATGAAACAAAAGCACCTGTACTGCCTTGCATCATCTGTACATTACGAATCAACCTCTGTGATATTATGCCATGTGACTTACCGGTTCTTCTACCCCAGATATCCACCTCGGTATTTGCCCCAACCAGCAGGGCTTCTTGTTGTGCTTTGTTAAGAAATATCTTCTTCTGCTTCGTCATAATGGCTAACATCAAGTTCTATTTCATCACTGTATTTCTTAAGGAGCTTCATTGCTTTCTCCCTCATACCGGGTATTGTCTTCACTCCTGCTACTGTAGGATCAATGGTGAATGACAGATCCTTTGGAACTATCTCATCAAATGGCATCTTCTCTCCGTCATCTTCATTAGTACGGTTGTTATAGGCTATTGCCTCTGCAATCTTTGTCAGTGCTTTAGCTTTCTTGTCATTGCCGGCAATTGCAGCTGCATGAGCTTCATCAAGTATATGGTTTGCTTTGTAACGGAAAAACTCCTTTGTTGCTACCGGCACATTCCCCAGCACCAATTTCACCAGAGCAATATCATTGTATGCCTGGCTTTTTGATACATTGAAGTTTGCCATCAGGTAATCACGTATCTTGCTATCTGTCAATGTTGGTTTTGACAGCCAGAAAGTATAAACATCCCTTATCCTGGACAAAAGCAACTGTTGACTCTCTGTTAGCTCCACAGACTGATCAAACATTGCCTTAACAATTATGTCCATTGAATCATTTCTTCCCATGTTATTCAGATTCTTTTTGATCTCTGAGCCATTCCATCATCTGCTGTTCAGCTGCAGGAGATCCCTTTTCTGCCCACTCTTTCACCTGCTTCCTCAATGCCAACTGTCCCTGCATCTTGCCTATCCAATAAGCATTATTCAGCTCCGAATGACCAAAGTTTACTTCCCTGCGAAGCTCTTCCGGATCAATCATCGTAAGCAAGGATATCTCTTCAAGTGTGAAGAAGAGAGAAGCATACTCACGGACCTGTTCTAATTGAGTTTGAGTTATCATATATCTTCTGCAGATGTTTTTTTAATGTTTGTATTTCATCGGTTCTGTTTGTCACGTAGGCTGATTCCACTCTGTAGTTCATTGTTGCATTTGCAGAGAGGATTGCAGCTGCTTGGAAAGATTCATTTTCCACCAGTATCATCTTTGCATGTGTGTTGTCCAGGTATATCTTGTCCACCACATTTTCCATCATCATTATCTTTGGCCGGTGCCTCACCATCACTGCATAATCCAGCACCACAGTAATCCGTTCTACCCCTACCTGATTTCTTCAACTTGTCAAGCCTCTTGATCCATCCTTCAGCTATTGCAAAGGAGCAAACAACTATTGAGCATGGTGTGTCGGTATATTCCAACATCCCCTCCAGTATTGACCATGAGTCTACCCTTTGCAGCATCACACTGGGAATTTCCAAACGCTCCATGAAACAAAAATACCCGACTATTGCCGGGTATTAAAGGACTGTTAATGCAGGCTAGAAGCCCTTTTCCTTTAGCTTCTGCAGTGTTTCTTCTTTGAGTGTTTCCCCTGCAGTAACTATCAAATCATACTTCTCTTTGACCAGTTCCCTTTGTGCAGCAGTCAGCTCATCCTTTTTCATCATCTTTGAGATGTATGCCCTGGCTGAATTGATGTCTGAACTTTTCACCTTGTTTTCTTCTGGCAGTTCTCCGGAGTCAATTATTTCCCATCTGCGTTTGATCTTCAGGTTGAGCTTAATGATTTTCTCCCGGAATTCAGCCCTGCCGGCATCTGAGTTTGCTTGTTTCATCTTCTCATGTAGTGCCCTTATTTCCTTGTAATCTTCAACATTCCTGTCATAGAGATTCCTCATTTGTTCCGGAAGATCCTCCCTGTTGACTTTTTTTTCATCGATTACATTCACTTTCTTCACAGGGGCAACAACAGGAACATTTAATGCATATGGGTTTGGTTTCACCATTTTCATTCTGGCAATTTTTTTCATCTCATATACAAGCATCTCCATGTGTCTCTTTCGGCCGATGTATGATATAAGGGACATGTTCCTGGAGTATTTTCCAAACAGGGCAAAACCCTGATCGAAATCAGGGTTCTCCATGTCTAACCAATTTTTAACTTCATCCATAACCTATGGTGTTGTCGGTGTTAACACTTCCGTTTCACAATCCAGGTCTCCATCGGCCAAGTTGAGAATTCCTGTATATCGTGGAAGTGGTGTTACATCTGGGCACTCCAGGTTAATTGTCAAACCTTTTGCAGAACCAGGTGCATCTCCTGAGTCACCGGTTATCTGTGATGTCACCCTGTAATCCTGATTACCTATCAGGTGATATCTTTTCTTTGGTGTAGGAACTATGTACACATAATCTCCGTTGGCAGCATCCTTTGCGTATGCCCTGGCTTCATCAGTCAGGTCAGGAAAGGATAGTGTTGCCTTGTTAGTGTACATCCTGGAGTCTGCTTCACCTACCGGTTCAAAGAATACTTTTCCTTTTCCCTGTGTGGAATATATCTTCTCCCAGGTTTTCCCTGCAGCAAGTACAAAGTCACCTGTGTAGTTTGCGAACTGATCCAATGTGGTTGTCTCATCAGTTTCATCTGTGATCACCGGAAAAGAGGTGATGTAATCCCTCCTTATCCTGTAGGCAATTGGTTTAATCCCTGAAGGATTAACACTGCCATTTTTCCAATCCAAGTTTCCTATGTCCATAATTTAGCCCTCCACTGGTGCTGCTTTTGAGAAGCTGGCAGCTACCATTACTTTAGGATTCAACGATTCGAACTGTACTCCGAAAAAAGCAGTCATGAAGAACTGCACCACCTTTGGGTTGTCACATTCCCTGATCAACACTTTTTCCAGGTCTGATGCCTGGTCAACACCAACCAGCATGTTTTTCTTTGTTGACAGGAATATATGATCGGAGTCTTCCATGCCAGGGAGATCAACGATCTCACATCGCTTGTTGGTGCCATGCAGATAACTCTGCTCAAAACCTGTGTTATAGGCTACAGGTCCAAAGTTTGCCAGGAACCACTCATCATACATCTCCTTTATGTATACCGGTACATATAGTTTTGTGGATCCTTTCTTCAACACAGACATTGCGTTCTTGTGTATCTGACGAAGCATGTCACCCACATTTGCCTCACTGATTTCACCTACAGGGATCAAGTTTCCTTTTGCCTCTGTGATGTTGCCGGCTGTTTTTTCTGCCTTGCAAATAGTGTCGAAACCATCAAACAGATCCATTGTTCCATCACCCACTGCATTCCTCACTCCTGAGAAAATGGCATCTGGTATTTTGGATGTTGCCTGGCGTGACATTTCAACTGCCAGAGCTTTCACTATGTCCAGTTCTTTCCTTGCTTTTGACACCGGCTCACCAAATACGGTGTTGTAGATAGTGTAAGGATCAAACTCTTCCACCACATCACCCAGGTGTGTCTCCAGGGTTCTAGGGATTATTGTTGAAGTGTTTGTAGCATCCTTAGCGGTGCGATAGGGTCTCAGCTGTGCTCCTGATCCGGCTTCACCAACTGTTTCTTTTCCTCTGACACCATACCTAATTGTCATGTGCTTTGTCGTTTCAGACAAAGCCACCACAGGCATCATGAGGATCTCCTTACGGAATTTGTGCCCTGAATTTATTAGGGCACCTCTAATGTCTAATTGTTCTCCAGCCATTACATAACTTGTTTTAAATGATTTTCACAAAAAGTTTTTGCAGAGGTGAAAGCATCTTCAGCTCCATCACTGCCCCCTCCATCTGTATTCCTATTCACACCTGCTGAATCATCTGCATCATCTCCGATTGCAGCTGCAAGTGCGTTTTCCAGTTCTGCTATCCTTGTAGCGTTCTGTTCAATTGTTGCAGTGAGTGTTACCACTTCCTGTTCCAATGTCGTTACCCTGGCTGTTGCCTGAGCTCCGTTTGCCAGCTCCTGTTCTATATCTGTAAGCTGATCCTCATTCAATGAGGCATGTCCATCCACGACCTCCAAGCCGGTGATTGACTGAATTCCATTTAGGTTTGTTAATCCATCCATCCTTTTTGAATTGTTAATATTTGATTTATTTGTTGTTACACCTGTGTTTGCCTCATTTGCAAGGCTGGTAACCAAATCAATTGCATCATTGAATGACCCTATACTGTCAATGAGTGATCCCACAACATCTCCGGCATTGAATGTCCTGCCTTTAAGCTGTTCATCCAACACTGCAGGCCTGTTGTTTTTGACATCAGAAACAAATTGCTCATTGTGAGGATTGAGCATCCTCTCTTTGATCAATGTAAAATTCCCTTCCAGAGCTGCTTCAAATTCATCATTTTTCTCCGTTGCTGCATCGGCATATATCCTGGCAACCACACTTCCATCATCTAGCTTTGCATATTTTGGATAACCCTGCAGTTGTATCAGGGTTCCGATACATCCAACCTGGTCGGTTGCCCTTGATGCCATGATGTGTGAGCAATAGGAATTGATGTAGTACGCTGCAGAGGCTGACATCCCATCAATCCATGCCACTACCGGCTTGGTTAGTGCCTGAATTGTATCGGCCATTTCCGGTACAGCTGCAGCCATACCACCTCCAGACTCGGTTACTATCACATGGCCCAACACATTCTCTTGCTTGTCCATTCTTGCCAACCTCGAAGCCAGGGTTCTTGTCCCCCTTGGGCCACAAGCTGCATCATGTTTCAGCACTGTACCTCTCAGGTTAAGGATGAACACGAACTTATCCGTATGATTGGCATATTCCAACATATCTGGATCACTGAATGGAATCACCTTGCCGGTAGTTGCAGATATGAGGTAAGGTATTGAGTTCTCCGGTTCAGGCTCCGGAACAAATTCCAATCCTGACAGTGCCCCTTTGAGCAGTGGGAAGTAAGCAGAAGCAGCACCAGGATGAATCATCCAGGTGCTATCCAGTAGGGATTTAACAAAAGAGTATTGCATATAACTATTGATCGGTCTGTTTGCTATAATAAAAGCATTACAAATATGCCATTGAAACAGAGCTATCAAAAGGACTACACAGAAGTGTCGTATACTATGCCATGAGGTGATTTACAAGTTATTGTAAACTGGTATTCAGATGTTGTAAGTTCGGAAATTATCAATTTGAACAATGTTTTTGGAGTGAAGTCAAGGCTTCCCACTACATATTTTTGTTCATTAACACATGTTATCCTGAATATGTTACGTGTCACTACCAGAGATGATAGTATGTTCCTCATAGCCATTTTGTCTGCACGTATCACCCCGCTTACTTTCACTTGGCTATAATTCCCTGATGTTGACTCCATCCACTCTTCCTCTAATGATGCTGACAGTGGTGTGAACTTCAATTCATTGTATGGTCCATCGACAAAATTGGAAACCTTCAAGGAGTCATTTCTACCCACATGTGACCAGGAGAATATTCGTGCTACCGGCATATATTCAATTTTCTTTATTGCTACTTTCATAATGTGTTTTTTTACAATATTTTATCAGACTCAAACAGGATGCATTATTTTCCAAAAATGTTCACAAAACATGGGACATCAAACGGATGTATTATTCTCATTAAAAACATAATGGGCATATTTTTTTTGTTGCACACTTGACCCGGTACCGGTACCAATCCTTTTGCAACATGGCAATTGAAATATGATCCAAACCAATAGAATGATCAATCAGGAATTCTTCTATGGCATCGTTAATCTTCATCTCCGGATTGTTGTTAAGGGCACCCCTCATGTAGTTACGGAATGTTGCTTTGAATTCCTTTTCAAAGTGTCTCCTTACTACTGCCTGCCCGGTCTCTGACAGGTATGAATAGAAGAGGGTTGAGTAACACGCCTTGCCAACCTTTGGCACACTGTATGTCTTGATGTCATTGGAGTTACGTAGTTTTATGGATATGTACTCTGACCGGTCTGCCAAAGGCTTGTAATCACCCGGCACTGTCACCAGGTGTTGCTTTATCAGGCACCACAGTATTGTGTATTTGTCAGGATCCAGTACATCTGATCCGTTGGTTGATACCACGAATTCCCGTATTGATTTTCCTACCTTAACATCAACTGTCATTCTTTCCATATTCAAAGATTGTTTAATCATTATTAATTCTAAACCCCACTTTTCTTGACATACACCTTACCCATTTTCAAGTAGTGCCTCACACATTCAATATTTGTGTGATTAACTTTCGTAGCCACAAAGTATCCCTGCAGGGAACTGAATGTAGATTCAAAAAGTATGAGTGTATTTATTCGCACCTGTTTTTCTGTTGTCGCCAACTGCATTTTTTCGGGTATCTGGTCATATATCCATGCCCCTGTGTCTTCATCTTTGTAAGGGAACTTTTTCATATTTTCTAAAATTTTAAAAATTGTTCTACTAAAGTTTTCGGTTTTTCTTGCCCTTTTGCCCTAAACGCTGTAACTCATTGATAATCATCTGGGGCAATTTCATTTTGGCAATTTGCCCTAAAATGCCCGGGCTTTTTTTCATCATCCTTGTAACAAATGGATATTCAAGTTATTACAGCGGGGCAAAATCAAAACTAAAATTTGCCCGAAAATGCCATTTTTAGGGCAGCACTTTACCAAAATGCCCTAATTTGCCCTAATTTTGCCCTAACCCTAACTATCTATTATTCTTTATCTTACAAAGATATTTTTCTTCTTAGGGCAAAAGGGCAAAGAAAAAGTAAAACTCTATACATCCATTTATTTCATTCAAAGAACCAAAAAAAATAAAGCTCACCTGTTCTGTTAAACAGGTGGCAAGTCTCCATCCATATCATCATCCTCCGGGTCATCTGAAACAGGCTCGGTGGAGATATAGTAGAAATATTTATCCTCGTTGTTTTCTTTCATACGTATCTCATTCCTCTCCTTGTCAGATTCCGTTTTAAGCATGTATTCCGGATTGAACACCCATTCCTTGTACTGGCAGAACTGGATGAGCCTACTTTTGAAAGTGTTTATCTTGATCATCTTTGCCACCTTCTCATTCAGCGTTGCCTTGTAAGCTTCAAAAGCCTCATGCTTATTCACCAGGCAATTCAACCTGTCAGCATTGAAATAATCTTCTGCCCACCATATGAATTCATCTGTAATTGCCCTTTGTATGTTCCTTTTCTCTATCTGGCCCATCGGTGGTTGTATCCTTACACGGAATTTGAGGTAAGTCACCATGCATTGCAGCATGAAGTTGTAGAACTTATTTAGTTCGGCCGGTGTGTAATCTGTTATCAGGTTCTTACGGAACTCTGTGTAGGGAGATCTTTCCTTCAATCCTTTCATGGGATCCTCAGGATGGTAGTATGAGCTGAATGCCGTGAACCAGGTTCTTCTCCTAAGCGAAGCGTCGAAATTTTTTATACCATGATTTGAGGTAAATGCAACTTTGGGACTATCCTTGTAATCCAGGACAAATGCATTCTGATACTTGGCATTGACTGTCATTTTCCCTGTTATCATGGGCATGAACCTGTGCAGATCTACAAATTCATTGAGGTCATCAAAAAAGACATGATCCGTTACATTTCTTTCAACTCCTGAGAACATGAATTCCTGCCTATCTGCAGAGAGATCCTGTCCATTTATGAATAGCTGCTTCCTGACTTGTTCTATTGAAGAAATGTACAAAGACTTACCAGTTCCTCCCAGGTGCATCCCTACATCTCCACCCTCCATTTCCATTGCATAGACACCATAAGCTTGGCCGGCATCCTTATGTTTGAACAGCTGATATCCCAGGGCAGCTACTTTGTTCACAAAATGCAGCTCCACTTCCTTTTTCTCCTGTTCTGACAGTTGCAATCCCAATTCTTCTTTCCTCCAGTATGCCCTGCCGGTGTTGTAGATGTACCGGAGGTAGGAAAAATCCCAGTCGTGTATCTTCACCTCATACCTCTCAATGTCGGGCAACTGGTCAATTTTCTTTTTCAATGAAACAAACTCGGGGGAGAGGGGTGCATATTTGCCGGAGTTGAGTGTGTTGAGCAGAGTAGCGTATTGTTCGGAATAATTGACCTCGAAAAGGGGCTTTTCTACCGAAAAGTCGTGGTCAATTATCTTGTGTTTATATACATAATAATCACTCCATCCTGGCTTGAATGATTCAACTCCTGCAGATGTAACCCTGGCCACTGCATTACGAAAGAATATAACATCAGAATTCTTGTCAAATGCCTGGAAGTTCGGTTCAATGAATTTGAGCTTCTCCAGGGAAGATATCTTGATTTGGTTGCTGCGGTGGATGGCATTAACAAGCATCTGGTTGTAATATTCAGGATGCTCCTTCAGGTACTCAATAAGGTAATTTGAGCAGACAGAAGATATGCTGTCTTCATCAATGAGTTCAACCACATTATCCTTCACAAAGCAGAATGTGAATCCTTTCTTGTTTGTTGAAGTCTCTATTTTCCAGAAGCCACAAGCATTCAGGAAGGCATACAGTTGTTCGTTGTTAATGTCATAGCCTGTGAACTCTCCTTTGCGGTCTCTTTTCTCTACCCAGAATTTAAGGCTGTAGGATAGTTTTACTAGCTGTGCAAACAGTTTATGGGGATTCTGTTGGTCAGGTCTGCGGTAATGCATGAAAAAGTCCTTTGCATCCTTACAATACTTGCCACCCCTTGTGCGTATCTTTCGTAGTGATTCGGGCAACATGATTATCCTGAGATCCAGGTAATGCAGGGCCATCTCATATGTCTTATTAATGCCTGTAGCATCAATGTCATAGCAGATATAGACATTCTTGGCCAACCTACACAATAGGGAGTAATCATAACCACTAAGCTTTGCACTCTCCGAATTCAGCCAACACACATGGTAACCTGCAGCACTTATGTTAAGGGCATCTGAAGGGCCGGAACATATGATAAGATCCTCCCACCTCTCATCAATATGATCTACTTCCGACACCTCCGGGAATTCCCCTTTCCTTGCCTTTTGGTAACGGAAATCAAACTGCCTGTCACCGGATATCAACCCTTCAGGCTTGTTTCCTGCCCATAAAAAGCGTAGTTCACCCAATGGCTGATATATCTTACCAAATGAACCATAATCGTAGTAATAAATAGGGTAATCATCATTTGAAGATATCTTCCATGATGCGCCCTTTTCATTTTTTTTGGTTATGTAATAATCCACAGGTTTGAGAAACATTGCATCACATGTCTCCTTTGTGATTTTGTGGCCAAGTAAATCAAGTTCCCTTTGAGTAAATTCCCCAGATTTGCGTACTTGAACAAATATCTCTTCCAACGGTGCCGGGGCTTTCTCCATTGTAGGTTTTGGCCCTGCGGAAAGTGATGACCTATCTTCAAGTAAATGTGGTGCAAATTTGGAAGCAATGAACTCCAAGGCTTGTGGAAAGTTAAGCCTCTCCCTATCCATAACTAGTGCAATTGCAGAGTAGGCTTTTGTATCCGTTCCCCCCTTATCCTGGACAAACCAAACACCATCCCTTTCAAAGACAGTCCCGGATGGGTTCCGATCATCACCTCTCATTTTGAAGTTTCTCCGTGAAGAGAAACCAGCTGCAGCTTGTGGGTAGTAATCCAATATCACCAACTTTCCACCATCTGTAGCAATCATTATATCCTCTTTCTCTAGTCTGGCCATGGTTGTTACTTTTTGGTGTACATGATTTCTGGTAGCGGAAATGAGAAACTGCCTTTGAACCCTTTTATCTCTGAAACATGGATCTTGAAGTGTGCAATCTTGCCAAACAAATCCTTTGCAGGGTTATTACCACTCTCAATGCATGTTATGTATTCCCCTGGATCTTCACTTTCAATTGCTCCAATGAGAAGGGGAATGTATTCTTTATTATTTTTTGTTATTATTACCATTACTGAAAAGAAGTTGTATATTTATATACATTTTTAAATTACAATACTATGGAAATCAATTACTACAACGGAAGGCTTAAATATGACCAAAATGAACTCGTAAGAGTTAAAGCTCTAAAAGGAACTGAGAATTCAATTGAAGGTATCATATACTCGGATGAAGAGAATTCTACGAATGTTCTAGATTTTATTGAAAAACACCTGACTAATATGTGTGGATTTCACGTCTACTTAAAACCTAGGAGCCATAGTGTCATTGATTCTAACGATGGTATAACATTCATTAAAATCATATACGATATGACTGTCGAAAATTATTCATCAGAAATATCATAACTCTGCCTACTTTGTAGCACTTCAACCTGCTCTATCATTTTCTCAAAATCGTCCATTGAATCAATCAAAACAGATTGTTTTGATAGGTATTCTTCAGTCATTTCAGGAGGGTTAACCCTCCAACTTACCTGATTCTTAGAAAACTCAATCTGAGTGATCTCCTTTGCAATTTTCAACGCCCTGAGAATTGTATGTATTGCTTTCTTATTTAGTTCCATTATGTTTTACTTTTTTGAAGATTATTGTTCTGTGATCTACCCTTATTGCTACCCTACCCTCCAAACTACCATGTTCTCTTAGCTTCAAAGCCTGTTTCCTGCATTTTTTCAGGTCTTCAGGCTGTGCTATATTCAAATCATCTTTCATACTCCTGCTATATTTAATTGTGAAATAATGTACTGTCTGGTGACAGGCTTGCCAGTCATGTCCCGGAATCTCTCAACTGCATTATTGATATGTTTAATCACTGTCAGATAAGATATCCCCAGCTTTATGGCCACTTCTTTATCGGTTAACCCGGATCTCATAAGCAGGATGCATTCCTGTTGCCTTGTGGTCAAGCCAGGAAGAACCCGGTTACAGAATGGCTTTTCATACTGGCATTGCTTGCAATGTGAAGATATCTCTACTGATGCTTTTCCCCTGTGAACATCAATATCGGATGAACCATCCAAGGATCCGAACAGGCACCAACACAATCTTTCCTCAGCTTCAAGAACTCCGTACTTATCCCTAAGCTGTGTGTATACTCCTGCATATGGTTGGATACACCTGGCTATTGCAAACCTTGCTGTTTTTGGCAAGTCTGCATAGTTCTCATACACCTTTCCCTTGTAGATTGCCCATAGTTTGTTTACTCCTTTCGATATTAGTTCAAGACTTTCCGATTGTTGCTCCAATGCTTCAGTAAGAGCCATTTGAAAGTGATTCATAATAGTATAGTTTATTGATTAGTATTTTTCAGACGTAGAGCTAAACGAATAATCTTTTTTGCCTTGTTTCCATGTATTGTTTTACCAGAGCGGTACCGATACAATACTGTCCTCACATACCCAGGCTTAGTTGATGCTTTTGAGGCAATTATTTGTGCTTCTCCGTACAACAGTTCTATATTTTTAGTATCTTTCTGCATTTAAAACTGGCTACATTTGTGAATACGATTGTGAATACAGTTGCAAATGTGCTAATAATAATTAGCAGTTGCAAATAATTTAGTGCATAATGGAAATATCTACACGTATTAAACAGATAATCAAAGAGAAAAATTTAAGCATTAGATCTTTCTCTAGATCAATAGGGTTTGCAGACACCACTATTGGAAATGTAATTTCAGGTAAAAGTGATCCTGGATACAAATTATTAAATGCAATATGCAGTGTATACGCTGATATTTCACCAGAATGGCTTGTGGCTGGAATAGGAAATATGTATAGGCAAAACGATCCCCAAAACGCACCTGGAGGTGGAACTGTGCCTATCGAAGTTTATTTAGAATCACAAAAGCAGGTCACAGAATTAATTGCGATGCTTAAGAGTTGTCAGAACCAGCTTGGTAGCATGATCAAAATTAGCAATGATTTAGCCAATAAGGGAAACGGTGCCCCCCAGGACAACGATGTAGGATGTGCAGATGCAGGGTGATTTTAAAAACTCAAATACAACTAAAATTTTAACATGGAAAAAATGAAAATAATATCAATACACATATTAGTAATCATATTGATTATTAGCTGTAAAAGCAGATATCAAGAAACGATTGAAAATACATCTATTAATAAAGATTTCAATATTGACAGTATTGCTAATTACAATAAAGATCAAGAGCAAAGAAAAAAACTGTATATCAATTTAAAAAACACCGAATTTATACTTGAATATTTTGATATAGACAATTATCAGGATAATGTTAATGGTATTAGATCAATTATCCAATTATTTAAAAAATGTGATGATTTAGTAATTGAAGGAAGTAATAGCAATATTGATTCAATTAAACGCAGAGCTGAATTGTTGTCAAAGAAAAAATCTGATATAAGAGTAGTTGTTTGGCCGAAATTAAGAGATAAATTTGGGCAAGTTCTTGCTAAAGAAATGTGGGTATATGACATGTACATCTCAACAAAAGGAGCAAGAAACACAACAATTGAATTTATCTCATTAGATTATTCACTAAATAAAAACATCAAGAAAACCCAAGATGATTTGAGATCAATTTTTTACGATTTAAGATTTAAGAAAGTTATTTATAAAACATCTAAATATGATGAAGAATATACTTTTTATGACCTTTCAAGTAAAAATGATTCTGATTAAGTTACTTTGTTTAATTCTTCTATAGTCATTTTTATTTCAAAAAAACACCAAAAAAAATGAATTGATGGCTGTAAAATCAACGTGGAGATGAAATTACTCGAACCGATCTCGGGCCTAAATCGTGCCTAAACTATGCAAAAAACAGCAAAAATGAGACTTTTAATATATTAATAACCAAGACAGTACAATTTTTAATGACCCCAAGAAAGAGTCCGCCCATCTCCACAAGTAAAGCTGTAAATCAATAGATTGCAGCTTTTTTGTTATATATGAAGAACCATCAATCACCCTCTATGATATCATTTCTTTCAGGATAAACAACCCTAGTATGATATACCTGACCAAGTCTCAGCTTGAATATATCTTTGACAATATAAACCTCCTTAATAGTAATATCGGCTTCATCCAACTGTCCCTCCGCTCTTTTTTCTTCAAATATTTTATCAACTAATTCAGATATATTATCAGAAGAGTAATCGTCAAGAGATCTTGATGCAGCCTCTACACTGTCGGCAAGCATAACCACTGCCTGTTCTCTTGAAGAGGGTTTTTTCCCGTTGTATGTAAACCTACCAATATTCCCTGGATCTCCTCCGGCATTCACAAATTCATTGAAAAAATAGAGAGTTTGAGAATCTCCGTGATGAGTCTTGATAAAATCAATTACTATAGAAGGAAGTCTATATTTTCTTGCCAATACAACACCTTCATCCACATGTTTAATAATCACCTCCGCACTTTTCTCGGGGGAAAGGTTCCTGTGCGGGTTTTTCTCTCCTGCTGTCACATTTTCAATAAAGAAAAGAGGATCATACATCTTGCCAATATCATGATAAAGTGCACCAACCCTTGTAAGCAGTGCATCCGCCCCAATTTCCCTAGCCCCGGCTTCGGCAAGACTAGCCACCTGAAGGCTGTGATGAAAAGTCCCGGGAGCCTCCTCTGCCAAAGTAGAAAGCAAAGAAGAGGTCGCATCAGAGAGATCCTTCAATCTGGATGCCGAAACAAGTCCAAAAAATTTCTCGAGAAGGAATACAAATGGATAAGCCGCAAAAACCAACAGAGAATTCCAAAAGAAGTAGATAAACTTAGTGCCGTCAAGGGACTCAAAACTACCCTCCTCAATCAGTCTCAATGAAATATAAATAATTGACAATACAACAAATATAAGGATAGAATTCACAAATTGAAGCCATCCCCTGTTCCAGTATCTGAAAGTAAAAAAGGCAGCTGCCCCCGCCATAATGTTCATAAAGAACAACTCAACCCCTTGTGGTGCTATGAAAACTACCGGCAACATAAGCACCATATAGAGAGGTAAAACTAGTGAAGCACTGAAAAAAGAGACAAGGTATAATGGGATGACACTATAGGGTAAAATATAAAGATAACTACCTCCTGAATCCATCACAAGAACTGAAGCCAAAGAGATAAGCAGCATAAGTAACAAAATAAAACTCAGACTTCTCATACTGTAAAACAAAGACTTGTCTAGGAAAAATAACACCAGTGAAAAAAGCAAGAGAATAAATGCAACAATAAAAAAATGTCCGGTCTTTAATAAAAGATTGTTGCCAAGAAAACCTACTGAAGAATCATACTCCGCCCTGAATGAATCAAGAACCTGCTCTATATCAGTAGTGATTACCTCTCCCTGACTCACAATCGTCTGACCTGAATAAATCATGCCTTTGGTCTTTGCCATGTCTGAGATGGCCTCTTTTATTTCTCTGCGAGTAGCATTATCGTCATATATAAGATTGGGAGAGAAAATCACACCTGATGTCAACAGCTCCAGTTCACCCAATGTGTAGTCATAACTATTATAAAGAGCGTCAACAAGTTCAATATAAGCCTCATCAATATGTATTACCTCCGACACTGCTCGATGAGAAACATGCCTATTACTCCGTATCTCCAATACACCTCCGGTATAGGAAGAGTCAGGTAATTCATCCACAATTCCTGCCTCTAAAAGAGAATCCGCCACTTCAAGACAATCAAAAATAAAAACAGTATCTTTTGTATTGGAAGATAAGACCTCATAAATATCCTCTTTGACAAATACCTCTATCTTTAGCTGGTATACAGGCATTATAGCGGATGATATCTCCTCTCTCTCCTCTCTCAGCTCTAACTCACTCTTCAAAACGGGAAAATCAAAAGGAGCCACCAAGGTTTCATACGACCATGGCATCCCTCTCTGATATTCATACTTGAACTTCCCCTTTTCCGGAAGCATGAACATCATCAATACAACAACAAACGCTATGGATGATATATATCGCAATACATCCGCAAAATTACATTATTTTTGTATAAAAATCCTTAAACATCACTTTTTTATGAACAAATCATATTATAAACTAATAATTACCTCCATTATTGCTATCCTAATACTGTTGCCTCTTAAAGCTCAGGAAAAGATAATTATAGAATCGTCCAACCTTAAGTGCAACGATACAATTTTGGTATACACTCCAAACAATGAGTTAACATCTTCGGATACCGTCTCTGAAGGTAATTTCCCGGCACTCTTCCTTTTGCACGGATGGAGCGGTAAATACAGCGACTGGAGCAAACGCGCCGATATACAGCACTATGCAGACAAATACGGCTTTATAATAATAACTCCCGACGGCTTCTATAACAGCTGGTATCTCAACAATATCGACAGTTCAAAAATGCAATGGCGCACTTTCTTTGACGAGGAACTCTACCCGTTGATAATGAAGAGGTACAAGCTCATGCCTGAGAAAACATTCATAACAGGACTTAGCATGGGAGGACACGGAGCAATAAACATATTTCTTGATGACACAACCAGATTCAAGGCTGCAGGAAGCATGTCAGGTGTGCTAAACCTACATCACACCAGACTTAAAAAGACCCAAATAAATGAAGTACTCGGAAAGTACTCAGCCAAAAATTTATTATTCAACTCAAACTCTGCTATTAACAGACTAAAAACTATTGAAGGGAGTGAAAAGATGATGGTCATAAGTTGCGGAGCCCAGGACCCCTTGGCAAACAGCTCAGTAGAGTTTACAGAAAGATGTGATTCGCTTAAGATTGCAAACACACTTATCATGAGCCCCGGTGTACACAGTTGGGACTACTGGAGATTTGCCCTAGACCTGCATCTCTTCCTTTTTAACAAATATTTAAGCAATTTTTAGTATATTTGTCCTTATGGACATTCATATCATTGATCTTTCGATATTTATACTTTATTTATTATTCATGCTCGGAATAGGCTTCTACTTTATGAAGAAGAATAGTTCGAGGGAAGATTACTACGTGGGGGGGAGGAGCATGTCTGCCGGCCATATAGGACTTTCAGTCGTAGCCACAGATGTCGGAGGTGGCTTTTCAATAGGGCTTGGTGGGCTTGGTTTTATTATGGGCCTTTCAGGAAGTTGGATGCTCTTTACAGGACTTGTAGGAGCATGGCTGAGTGCCGTCCTTCTTATCCCCAAAGTATATCCCGTTGCAAAAGAAAAGAAGTTCCTGACATTTCCTCAGTCACTGGCACACCATTACAGTCCCAACGTTGCCCTTATTGCGGGAATTATATCACTGATAGGTTATGTAGGCTTCACTAGTTCCCAGATTCTTGCTGGAGCTAAACTTGCTTCTGCAACATTCCCATCAATAAGCATCAATGACGCAGTTTTGATAATGGGAATAATTGCCGTTGCCTATACTGTTATTGGAGGAATAAAAGCAGTTATATACACAGATACTGTACAATGGATCCTTCTCATGGCCGGTCTTATATTAATCGGTATCCCTATCGGCTATTTCAAGCTGGGCGGTTGGGAATCCATAATCAATAGGGTTCCTGAAAGATTTTTTTCACTCACCGATATCACTTTTGTTCAATTTTTCAACTGGTTTATAACAATAGTCCCCATATGGTTTGTCGGAATGACTCTATATCAGCGTATCTTTGCTTGCAAAGACAAGAAAACCGCAACAAAAGCTTGGTATATCGCGGGATTATTTGAATGGCCGGTAATGGCATTTATGGGCATAATTTTGGGCATGTTTTCCAAAATTGCATTTGACCAAGGAATGTTCTCTTCAATTGGATTTGCTCCGGGTTCCGAAATTGACCCTGAACTGGGCCTTCCTCTTCTTCTTCGAACAATACTGCCCGTAGGTTTGATGGGTATAATGATGTCTGCATACTTCAGTGCTATAATGTCAACAGCAGACAGCTGTCTCATGGCTGCATCAGGTAACCTCACAACCGACATACTGGGAAGGCTCAAGGGCAGAATAGGCAGGCTGAATATCAAATACTCTCAGGCAATAACACTTCTTATAGGAGTTCTGGCCATTCTTCTTGCTACAAATATGCAGAATGTGCTCGAACTTATGCTATACTCTTATGCCTTTATGGTATCCGGACTTCTTATTCCTGTAATTGGAACACTTGTAAGCAAGAGGCCATCCCCTTTAGCCGCTATAATGGCCATGATTTCAGGTGGAGGAACTACACTCATTCTCATAATATCAGGAAAAGAACTCCCGGGAGGACTCGATGCCAACTTTTTCGGAATAGCAATCTCTGCATTGATGTTTGTTTTGTTTCAGACAATATCCCGAAAAAAAAGAGAACTCTAGCGCCTGATTAGCCCTTTTACATATTGCTTTCTCTTTATTCTTTTAATAAAGCCAACCCTTGAGGATGAAATCTTTTTCATAACCTGCAATTCGTTTTCACCTGAAGCCTTGGCAAATGCTTTCGAAATAACTCCGAAATAATCAGCTCCGAGTGTAAGTCTCCTTAAATTTTTGAGAGACTTGCCTAATTTGTACTTACCGAAACTCATCCTATTGTTGTCAATGAGTGAAAAAGAGTACTTATCACCATCCTTAGAAAACAATACATTGCTAACATTGAAATCCTTATGATATATCCCTTTTGAATGCACCTCATAGGCAAATTCAGCAAAACACCTGATTAAATGAGCTGTTTTGCATATATCCTTATTCACAATACTCTCCAACGAGGCATAGTCTGTATAAAGAGAGATATAATAGCTCTTGTTTATGAAACCCTTTTCATAACAATCAACAAATGCCACTGGTGTCGGTGAATCAATCCCATTTGCCAAAAGATAAAGAGAGTTTAAATAAGATCTCTCAGCTTTTGATTTTCTCAAATATGTATACGCAAGACGATTAACAAGGTTTGGCTTTTTAAAAGCCTTCACAACTAGCAGGTGGCCATCGTGTTCAATCTTTCTAACCTCGTTCCTTCCACTGTATATGACATATCCGGAACCTTCAAAAATCTCCGGGATATTCTTAATAAAAGTAGCTAGGGACAAATAGTTGTCCCCCACTACAATCTTTTTTCTAATTTTTATTTCATCCATTCTGGTTTTTGTTTCTTCATCAAATAGTAGTCGAAGTACTGATCCATTCTCCTTGTCCAGTCTTCTGCAATCTCCCTCTTCTTGATATTGTGTCCATCACCTTTGTAATTGAACATCCACACAGGCTTACCAAGCCTTTTGAGACCCAGAAAAAGCTCCAGACCCTGAGTAAAAGGAACTGCCTCGTCTCCGTCACTATGCCTTGATAATAGAGGCGTTGTCACATTGTCAAGATAAAAAACGGGAGAATTCTCTATGTAGTTACGCGTTCTTTCCCATAAGTTTCCTCCTATCCTGCTCTGGGTAGACTCATACATAAACATCCTGGTTTTACCCGGACCTGCCCTCAACCCTGAATATGCAGATGTCATATTTGCAACTGCCGTCTCAGAACATGCACACTTGAAAATATCTGTCTGAGTGATCAGATAGGCAACCTGATAACCACCCCAACTATGTCCCTGTACTCCGATCCTCTCCTTATCAGCTATTCCCTCATCAATTATATGCTTTGTGCCACTTATAATAATTCGGGAGCTGCTTTCTCCAGGCCATCCTATCTCATACCTAATATCCGGCATAAATACCACATAACCCCTGCTCACAAACATCAAAGGATTTATGGTAGATCTTGTTGGTTCGGGAGTATAGAACATAAAGGCATCCTGTGTCATAGTCTCGTAAAAATAAACAATTGCGGGATATGTTTTTAAGGAATCATACCCTTGTGGGGTATATAATACACCTCTTTGCAGGGTGCCATCATCATCTTTCCAGTTTATCACCTTTGACATTCCGGTTTTGTACCCTTCCAATTGATCGTTCAAATCTGTTAATCTTTCTTCAAATGAAAACTCATTATCTGTCAACCAATAGTCCGGAGCCTCTGCAAAACTTTCCCGGACTATCACATGCCTGCCATCATCCAAAGTACGGGAATAAGAATATTTATAAGGTCCGTCAATTAATTTCACAGGATCTTTCCCCTTCTTTATTGAATAAAATCCTGAATACATATTATTGAGATCTATTGCTTCAAGAATAATTTCCTTCTTCAAATCAATCAAATCATTCATTGCTCTTGAACCCGACATATTGAGAATCTTGAACTTTATATTGTTTTCTCTTCCATACTCATTAGTGAGGCAAAAAATATCATCAGAATCTCCGTTGATAGGGAGAGCCCAGATATCATACTCATCATAAACAAGAAAATACTTGTTGTCCTTTGTCATGCCCGCCCTTCCATAAGAACCGGCAGGTTGAGGTTTATCAAAATTCTGTCTCTCCACCGGATAAGGCATCCCATCCGACAGGCACACCTTTATATCCTTCTCCATATCATAGGCATACCATTGATTTGTATCATATTCATAAGTGAATATATGCGAAGTTACAGGAGACAGAAAGAAACTACCTTCGAAACCCTCAAATAGCATACGATGTTCGCCGGTCATGGAATTAGTGGTATAATAGTCCTTAGGCAACGGATCTCTCCACATATCATCCGCAAGATAAGGTTCTCCGTCTATTTCTATTCCATACAAAGAGTTGTCATTCATTTTCAAAAACACCCCTTTCCCGTAAGACAACTGGACAAACTTCTTAGAATCAGGCCTGAATATAGATTTAATATTTTTGGCAAAAACACTTCTTTTGCCACGTTTCTGAGTAGGAAGCAAAGTATCGTTCCATCTCCACAACTCATATTCAAAAGAAGGCTTTTTCACCTTCTTTTCCTTTTCTTGATCATTATCCACTAAAGGATTAATCTCAAATTTAAAATGGGTATCATCATCAGAAAAAGAGATCCCCTTTTTAAGGTTAAATTTAGTCATTGGAGGTAGCATCTCATCACCAAGGCCTGTCTCCTCATGCACAAACAATGACTTATTTCTCCCAGGCTTTTTCCTGTTTCTGGAGATAATCTCTGCCTTCACATCTTCAATACCCAATGTATCCGTAGTAGAAAAAAAGATAATATCATCCCTTTTGTCATCCACATCAAAAGAGGAGATATATCTGCATGAACTATACACAGTATCCGGCATCACAGGCCATTGTTTTTCAAGATCATAGTATATAAAATAATTCTGAATATTATCTTTATCCTCATTCTCAAGCAACAACATCAAAGCCCCCGATGGCAGAAACTTGTAGTCCAATACAGCTGCTCCCTCACCAGGATCCATAGATATTACATTACCCGAATTCACATCCATCACATTAAACACCTTAGAAGGCTTGAAATATGTAATATATCTGGTGTCCGGATAAATCTTCTCCTTTGAAACGCCGATAACCGTATCCAAGACGGCAGTTTTGGTATTCAACAGATACAATGTATCCTTCTTTTTGAAAGTCAGAAAACCTTGTCCTGCCGCAAATTCCGGAGTAGTAACCCCTTCATAACAAGACCTATACCCAATATCATTTATACGTATATCAAGCAAAGACTTTGTATTATGACTTTCATAAACAGTAAATACAACATTCCCGTCATCAGAAATGTCAAATTTTTTAATTGTGCGCCAGTCGTCATACACCGATGAATCAAGCGCCTTCTCCTGGGCAAACATATAAGAACAGCCCAGAATCAAAATAACACTAAATAATAAGTTTTTCATTGTAAGTAATAGTTTAACTCAAAAAAATCATGTAAAATTACAAACAATTCTCCAATATGTTAAATTTGCCTCAACTACCAAAAAAACAAAACAAATGAAAACAACACGACTCCTCCTCTCCTTCCTCCTCCTCACATCCTGCCAAAATCCAACGGATAAATTAACAAGTCAGATAAATAATCAGATGGATAAATTAACACAAGATACCTCGATTCCCATGATTCAGTGGACATTTAAGTCCCCAAAAAGAGAACTATCTTCTGAAAACGTATCACAGGAGTTCATCCCTCCTTCAACAAAAGGCAAAAGTGTCTTTCAAGCTGCCTCCCTCAGCAAACCCGTTTTTGCCTGGATAGTACTTAAATTGTCAATAGATAATGAATTGAACCTCGATGACCCAATAGATCCATCCCTGTGGAATCGGAGAATACCCGAAGAGTATCACGAATGGGCTAAAATGCTTACACCTCGTATGATACTCGCTCACAAATCAGGACTGCCAAACTGGGCTGCATCACCCTCCTCAGAGGAATGGACTCAATCTACTCTCAAATTTAAATACAAACCAGATAGTATTTTTTCCTATTCAGGAGAAGCCTATTCACTGCTCCAAAGACAAATTGAACAAATAACAGGGAAAAGTCTGGAAAAAATAGCATTAGATGAAGTATTCAAACCTCTTGGAATGACATCTACAAGTTATTTATGGCAAAGAGAAGAGGAGGCTCTCCCCAATTACGATAAAGTTGCTGTTGAAGGATACAATAGAGACGGGGAGAACACAGGACAAGGCAAACATCCCAGAGCCAACAGTGCATACACTCTCCGAACCACAGCAGAAGACTACTCACTTTTTCTTGATATGCTAATCAATGGCGAAGGAGTCTCCCAACAAATAAGAGAAATAATGTTCAAACCAAGTGTCAAAGCAACAAGATATCCTGAAAGTCCCAGAGAATGTGACAACAATATCTCTTGGGGTCTTGGTGTCGGGATAGAAAATAATTCTGAGTTCGGTGATATTATTTTCCACTGGGGTGACAACGGTTCTTTTAAAGCTCTCTTTATTGCTATTCCCTCAATTGAAAGTCAGCTGGTATACTTCTCAAACAGTGCAAAGGGACACGACATAATCAACCAAGTCTGTTCAATATTCTTCCACAATAAAAAGGCATTTGCTTTAGAAAAATGGATTAATCAATCTCCGAAAAAAAATAATCACTGAATATTTCATTATGAACAAAAGTTCATTTAAATTTGGGGAGTATTAAAAATAAAGTATTCATGAAATTTAACCCAGAAAAATACGCAATTCCGGACAGGCCGATGGAGCCCTTTATTGATGAAGAAGAAATCTGGAATTATTTAGAAAAGACTGAGAACTCAAAAAACAGAGTGCAGGAGATTATTGAAAAATCCCTGAGGAAAGAGAGACTATCTTTGGAAGAAACTGCTATCTTGATCAATGCAGATGACTCCGAATCAATAGATTTGATAAAAAAAGGAGCACTAAAACTCAAAAATACCGTATATGGAAACCGCATTGTACTATTTGCTCCTCTATACATTGGCAATAAATGCACTAACAATTGTGTTTATTGCGGATTCCGTACAGATAACAAAGATACAGAGAGAAAAACTCTTACTCCGGAAGAGATTACAAACGAGGTAAATGCACTTGAAGAACATGGACACAAAAGGCTTATCCTTGTTTTTGGAGATCATCCCGACTACTCCCCCGACTTCATTGCAAACACCGTAAAACGAGTTTACAAGATCAAAAAGGGAAATGGTGAAATCAGAAGAGTAAATATAAACGCAGCACCACTGGAAATTGATGGCTACAAAAAGGTAAAAGAAGCCGGTATTGGTACTTACCAGGTTTTTCAGGAGACCTACTCTCAATCACAGTATGAAAAGTTCCATCTTTCAGGAAAAAAAAGAGACTACAATGAAAGGCTTATATCTCTTGACAAAGCCCAAGAGGCTGGAATAGATGATGTGGGAATAGGAGCACTGTTCGGCCTTTATGACTGGCGTTTTGAGGTAATGGCCTTGGTTCGCCATGCCAATCATCTGGAAGCATGCTATAATGTTGGTCCTCATACAATATCTTTCCCTAGGATTAAAAATGCATCAAATCTCAATATTCCTGATAAATATTATGTAACGGATAAAGACTTCGGACGTCTTGTTGCCATTCTGAGACTAGCTGTTCCATACACCGGCATGATTCTCACTGCCAGAGAATCTCCTGAAATTAGAAAAGAGGTTATGAACTACGGTGTTTCCCAGATTGATGGTGGTACTAAAATAGAACTGGGCGCATATGCAAAAACAGAAAACGAACAACAGAAACTTACCAGAGAGCAATTTTTCATCGGTGATTCACGGACTCTTGATCAGGTTATGGAGGAATTAATTGATGACGGATTCATTCCTTCCTTCTGTACGGCATGCTATAGATTGGGGCGCACAGGAGAACACTTTATGGAGATTTCCGTACCCGGTTTCATCCATAACTACTGCACACCCAATGCTATCCTCACACTGGCAGAGTATCTTAGAGATTACGCTTCAGAAAATGTAAAGAAAAAAGGATGGATCCTTATCAATAGAGAGACTGAAAAAATAGAAAGCCATCTTCAACGGGCAAAATTAAAAGACAAACTCGAGAGAATAATCAATGGAGAGAATGACCTCTACTTTTGAAAAATAACTAAAGAAAAAAGGAGTGCGAATGCACTCCTTTTTTTTGCTTTTTGTGGGAGCAGAGGGAGTCGAACCCCCGACCCTCTGCTTGTAAGGCAGATGCTCTAAACCAACTGAGCTATGCTCCCTTAAAACCCTTTCTTTGTGATTGGGAGTGCAAAGATATTCTCATTTTTTTAATTTGCAAAAAAATTCTCATTTTTTTCAAAAAAAGAGATCGCTTCGCTCACAATATAACTACTTCCACCTATGAACAGCAAGTCTCCGTCCCTAAATAATTCTCTAAATCTCTCTATTGATATGGCAACAGTTTCGCACACCTCTCCCTCAAGTCCGGAAGCGTTACACCTCTCTCCCAATAATCCGGCATTAAGAGCTCTTTCAGAATTGGCCTGAGTGAAAAAAAAGTAGGCATTTAGAGGTAAAAGCCCTATAAGTTTATCAAGTTCTTTATCTTTCATAAACCCTATCAAACAAAATAATCTTTTATAAGACTGTTTTTCGAGTTGAGAAAAAACATAAGTAAGGCCACTTACATTATGACCGGTATCACAAATTACAGGAGGATTGTTTGAAAGATATTCCCATCTGCCTCTGAATCCTGTCCTTTTCTTAACATTGCTCAATCCTTCTCTTATTGAAGCATCACTCCATCTCTCCCCTGCAATTCCCAGAAATTGAGGATTTCTGGAAAGAACTTTAAGAGCCAGAAGTGCTGTCCGCAGATTGTGTACCTGATAATCCCCATATAGATCCAGCTCATAATCATTGGCAGAAACATCAGAGTAGGCAGACTCTGACACAAAAAAAAGTTGTGATCCCATTTTTTGAGTAGTCTCTTCAAAAACATTTCTTGTGGTATCTTTATATTCACCAACAACAACGGGTACATTCTCTTTAATAATACCAGCCTTTTCCTTGGCAATTGCTCCAATTGTGTCACCCAGATACTCCGAATGATCTATAGATATATTCGTAATTATTGTCATCAGAGGTGAAACAATATTAGTCGAATCAAGCCTTCCCCCAAGACCTGTCTCTATTACAGCAATATCCACTTTACATTGACGAAAATAATCAAAAGCCATTGCAGTTGTAATCTCGAAAAAAGAGGGCTTATGCTCAGAAATAAAACGATCGTTGCCCTGCAGAAATTTCAACACCGATTCCTTTCCGATTAGCTCACCGTCTATCTTGATTCTCTCCCTGAAATCAGAAAGATGAGGTGAAGTATATAAGCCTGTCTTCATGCCACAACTCATAAAGACAGATGCCATCATATGGCTCACGGAACCTTTCCCGTTTGTTCCCGCAATATGAATTACAGGATAACTCTTGTGTGGAGAAGAGAGAGAGCTATCAAAAGCCAGCATAGTCTCTATTCCCTCCTTATAGGCTATACCTCCCACCTGCTGATAAGAGGGGTGTTGCCTGAACAACTTTTCAATAATTTCTTCATAAGAGCCAGTAAAAAACATAAATAATCTGTTGAAGTGTAAAAATACTATAGAGCATGACCTTACAAATAACATGCTAACACAGCAATTTAATCAAAAAAAGAGTAGTCGGGCATTAAATTTTCTAATTTGCTCAAAATAGAGTAATTTTAGCGCTCAATTTTAAGTCTTTTATACCGTTATGATTTCATTCTTCAGAACACCAAACAAAACCATAATTGCAGTTCAATCAATCAGCAACCCTGATGATACAGTGAGCAACAAACTTAAATGGCTTTTTGGAGGAGCCGAAGAGATTGCGCAACTAAAGATTGAAGGAACATTCATCGGGCCCAGAAAAGAGATGATAACTCCCTGGAGCACATCCGCGGTTGAAATTGCATCTAACATGAACATTGCAGGAATTGAGAGAATGGAAGAGTTTTTTGAAACATCCGGGGTCCCTTCGGATTACGACCGTATGCTCCAGAGAATATACAACGGACTAGACCAGGAAATCTTTTCAACAGATCTCACTGCCGCCCCGGTAATTGAAATCGAAGATATTGATCAATATAACCAAAAAGAGGGACTGGCACTAAGTGAAGAAGAGGTGGAATACCTCAGGAAACTTGCTGTCAAGTTGGGCAGAAAACTTACTGACGGGGAGGTTTTTGGATTCTCGCAAGTGAATTCAGAACACTGCCGTCATAAAATATTCAACGGTATATTTATAATTGACGGAAAGGAGATGGAATCCACTCTTTTCAAACTCATAAAAAAAACCTCTTCAGAAAATCCCAATCTTATCGTCTCTGCCTACAAAGACAACTGTGCGTTCATAGAGGGACCCGACTCCCTGATATACCACCCGTCAAATGGTGAAGGTCCTTCTGAATACATACGAGAAGAGAGTAAAACCGTTATATCACTTAAAGCAGAGACACATAATTTCCCCACTACAGTAGAACCTTTCAACGGCGCTGCTACAGGATCGGGAGGAGAAATCCGTGACAGAATAGCTGGAGGAAGAGGCTCTTTTCCAATTGCAGGCACAGCAGTATATATGACATCATATCCCCGCTTTGGGGAAGATTTCAGACCATGGGAGAATGGTACAAAACCGCGCAAATGGCTATACCAAAGTCCTGCTGATATTTTGATAAAAGCTTCTAACGGAGCTAGTGATTTTGGAAACAAATTCGGACAGCCCCTTATTTGCGGATCACTTCTCACATTTGAATACTCGGAAAACAACTCCTTTTACGGATATGATAAAGTGATTATGCTTGCCGGAGGTGTAGGATATGCAAAAAAAGAGTATGCTTTTAAATCCAGCCCCGAAAAAGGCGACAAGATAGTGCTGATGGGAGGAGACAACTATCGCATAGGTATGGGAGGAGGAGCAGTTTCATCCGTAAATACCGGAGAATTTGATAACTCAATTGAATTGAATGCCATTCAAAGGTCCAACCCAGAGATGCAGAAAAGAGTATACAACGCCATCCGGTCTCTTGCCGAAAGCCGTGAAAACTCAATTGTATCAATTCACGATCATGGAGCAGGCGGCCACCTCAACTGTCTTTCTGAACTTGTAGAGGAGATCGGCGGAGACATTGATACAGGAAAACTCCCCAAAGGAGACCCCACACTATCTGCCAAAGAACTCATCGGAAATGAATCGCAGGAAAGAATGGGCCTTGTCATGAAAGAAAAGGATACCCTACGCCTCAAGACAATAGCAGAGAGAGAAAGAGCTCCCATGTACGTAATAGGAGAGGCTACCGGAAGGCATAACTTCACTCTCAAAAACTCAAAAACCGGTGAAACTCCTATAGATCTATCTCTTGAAGATATGTTCGGAGCAGCCCCCAAGACAATAATGAAAGACAAATCCGTCAAAAAAGAGTACAGGGAGATCGAATACGAAACAAGTAAAATCAATAATTATCTAAAAGCTGTACTGCAACTGGAATCGGTAGCCTGCAAAGATTGGCTCACAAATAAAGTAGACAGATCTGTATCCGGACTAATAGCAACCCAACAGACCATAGGGGAAATACAATTACCTCTTTCAAATCTTGGAGTAGCCGAAACAGGTTACGGCACAGGCAAAGGTGTAGCCACCTCGATAGGACACGCTCCGGCGATATCCATGATAGATGCGAGTGCCGGTAGCAGGATGTCCATAGCAGAAGCACTAACCAACCTTGTTTGGACTCCCATAAAAGAGGGAATTAGCAGCATATCACTATCAGCCAATTGGATGTGGCCCTGCCGTAATGAAGGAGAAGATGCTCGCCTTTATAAGGCGGTAGAGGCTGCCAGCAACTTTGCGATAGAATTGGGAATTAACATACCAACAGGTAAGGACTCCCTCTCTATGACACAGAAGTACCCTGATGGCCATAAAGTAATAGCACCCGGCACAGTTATAATCTCAACAGTTGCTCCGGCAGAAGATGTTACCAAAACAGTTACCCCTCTACTGAAAAAAGAAAAAAACAGCTCAATAATATTTATTCCCTTCAGTGAGTCAACAGATTCAATCTTTCAACTCGGAGGTAGTTCACTTGCACAAGTAACAGGTAACCTGGGCAATAAAACACCTGATGTAGAAAATGCCAATTACTTCAAAAAATGCTTTGAAGCTGTTCAGGAGATGGTAAAGAACAATTTATTGCTCAGCGGTCACGACATCTCATCCGGAGGTATTGTAACTGCTCTGCTGGAACTCAATTTTGCAAACAACGAAGGAGGCATTATTGCAGACCTCTCACCTCTTAAGGAGAAAGATCCTGTAAGACTCCTCTTTGCAGAAGTTCCGGGAATTGTTGTTCAGATAAAAGATTCTCACATCAGCAATATCGAATCCATCTCCCAAGAGTACAACATAAATACTTATAAAATAGGTCGTTACACACAAGAACGCAAACTTGAAATAACAATATCCGGTAAGAGCTATATCTATGATATTGACAGTTGCAGAGACCAGTGGTTTAAAACCTCTTATTTGATGGACAAGATGCAGGTCGGAGAAAAATTGGCAACCGAAAGATTCAGGAACTACAAAAATCAACCACTCCGATTTTCATTTCCCGGGAACTTTAGTGGAAAAGAAATCCTCTATGAAGAGACCAAAAAGGCACCTAAGGCGGCAGTTATAAGAGAGAAAGGAACAAATGGTGAAAGAGAAATGGCATGGGCTCTCTCCCTGGCAGGATTCTCTGTAAAAGATGTTCATATGACAGACCTTGTAACTGGAAGGGAAACACTCAAAGATGTCAATATGATAGTATTCGCAGGAGGATTCTCAAATGCTGACACTCTGGGGTCGGCCAAAGGATGGGCAGGAGCATTCATCTACAATGAAAAAGCATCTCAAACCCTGAGAAATTTTTATGAAAGAGAAGATACTCTCAGCCTTGGCGTATGCAATGGTTGTCAACTTATGGCAGAGCTTGGCCTGATAACTCCGAAAAATCCATCATCATCACCAAAGATGCAACACAATGACAGTTACAAATACGAAAGTGCTTTTGTAGGAGTTTCAATACAAAAATCCCCTTCAATATTACTCAAAACACTAGAGAACAGCTCTCTCGGAATATGGGTTGCACATGGGGAGGGAAAGTTTCACTTTCCAGAACCCATTAGCAATTACAACATAGCACTAAAGTACAACTATAAGGACTATCCGGCCAATCCAAACGGATCTCCGGAAGCGGTTGCAGCTGTATGTAGCAGCGACGGAAGACATCTGGCAATGATGCCCCATCCGGAGCGATGCATATATCCACACAACTGGGCCCACTACCCTCACGAGCGATCAACAGATCGAACATCCCCATGGATCGAACTCTTTGTCAACGGAAGAAAATGGATAGAGAACAGATTAAAATAATAGCACTATGAAAAAGAACAAATCACCCAAGATCTTTGTGCTTGACACAAATGTCATTCTTCACGATTTCCGTGCAATTCATAATTTCCAAGAGAATGACATTGTAATCCCCATTGCCGTTGTAGAAGAGCTGGACAAGTTCAAAAAAGGTAACGAAACAATCAACTACAACGCAAGAGAATTTATCCGCGAAATAGATAAGATCACTAACGATAAACTTTTCGATAATGGTATTCCGATAGGAAAAGGAAAAGGGCTGATTAAAGTTGAAATGGGACATCCTCTAAGCAAAGAGATTACTGACTCCCTTTTCAGCGACACCCAGGATCACAGGATACTGTCCACTACACATTGGCTATCCGAAAAAAATCCTGAACGTGAAGTAATCTTGGTGAGTAAGGATATAAACCTCAGGATGAAGGCAAAAGCTCTTCATTTGATGGCCCAAGACTACCTAAGCGACAAAATAACCGGGGAAAAGATAGAGAATATACAGAAAGAGATAATATCACTTAGTAATATCGATGACACCCTCGTAGAAAAAATATTCTACGAAGAGAAAGGAATTCCTGCAAAAGATCTTAAACTTGAACAATCTCCATCTAACCAACTTTTCAGAATTTCTGGCACATCCGGTAACAACAAATTACTGGCAAGATATAATGCCCCCACAAAAAGCCTAATTCAAGTAAAGAAACAAAAGGCATACGGGATTGAGCCCCGAAACGAAGAACAACTCTTTGCTTTGGATCTGCTTCTCAATCCGGCAATCAAACTTATTTCGATAACAGGCACTGCAGGCACCGGAAAAACTCTTCTTGCACTCGCCGCAGCAATAGCACAAAACAACCTTTACGACAAAATTCTTTTGTCCCGCCCTGTAATTCCTCTGAAGAACCAGGATATGGGCTTCTTGCCCGGCGACATCAGGGAAAAACTGGGACCATACATGATTCCTCTGTTTGATAACCTTTCGGTGATAAAAAAATCATTCAGTTCCACCAGTAAGGAGGTAATAAAAATAGAAGAGATGCTTAAATCCGAGCAACTTCTCATATCACCTCTGGCATACATTCGTGGCAGGAGTTTATCGGACACCTTTTTCATAATCGACGAGGCTCAGAACCTCACTCCTCACGAAATCAAAACCATAATAACCCGTGCCGGAGAAGAGACAAAACTGGTATTCACGGGAGACATATATCAGATAGACTCACCCTACCTAGATGTCCACTCCAACGGCCTCACTCATCTTAGTGAAAAACTATACGGACAGGATCTCTTTGCACATATAAATCTTGTGAAAGGAGAGAGGAGTGAGCTCTCGGAACTGGCTGGAAAATTATTGTAAATTTTTACTATATTTGCACCCTTAATCCTCAATATGATTATTAAACCGTAAATTAAATATTTTATGTCAGAAATTAAAAGAGTTTATTTCTTTGGAGGCAAAACTGCCGACGGAGACGGCTCAATGAAAAATCTGCTGGGTGGCAAAGGAGCCAACCTTGCAGAAATGTGTTCATTAGGCATGCCGGTACCTGCCGGTTTTACCATTACTGCAGATACATGTACTGAATTTTACGACAACAACTTGCAATATCCGGAAGGTCTCAAGGATGAGGTTGACAATGCCATAGCAAAAGTTGAGTCCGTAATGGACATGAAATTCGGAGACACAGATAATCCTCTGCTCATCTCCTGCCGCTCAGGGGCCAGAAGCTCAATGCCTGGCATGATGGAGACAGTTCTCAATATAGGTCTCTGCTCCGACACCATCCCCGGACTAATTAAAAAGACCGGGAATCCAAGATTTGTCTACGATGCCTACCGTCGTCTCATCATGATGTACTCCGATGTTGTGATGGAAAAAGCAGAAGGGATTGAACTGGGAGAAGGAAACGGCATACGTGTGCAACTGGACAGAATGCTTCATGACGTAAAAGATAAGAAAGGATATAAAAATGATACTGAGCTCACAACAGAAGATCTGGTAGAGCTTTGTGATGCATTCAAGGGAAGAGTTCTCGACGTACTTGGTAAACCATTCCCGGATAATGCCTACGAACAACTCTGGGGCGGTATAGGAGCCGTTTTCAAATCATGGAACGGTAAAAGAGCCATTGCATACAGAAGAATTGAAAACATTCCCGACGAGTGGGGTACAGCAGTTAATGTACAAGCAATGGTATTTGGGAACATGGGAGAAAACTCTGCAACAGGCGTAGCATTCTCAAGAAATCCAGCAACCGGAGAAAATAAATTTTACGGAGAATGGCTTGTAAATGCACAAGGCGAAGATGTAGTTGCCGGAATCAGAACTCCAAACCCGTTAAATGAATCCACCAAGAACGAGCAAAACAAACATCTTGATTCACTAGAAACAGCAATGCCTGTTGTTTACAAAGAACTTGACTCCATCCAGATAAACCTCGAAAAGCATTTCAGTGATATGCAGGACATAGAATTTACCATACAAGATGGCAAACTATGGATGCTACAATGCCGCGTAGGAAAAAGGACAGGACTTGCAGCCCTCAACATGGCAATGGATATGCTTCACGAAGGAGTTATCGATGAAAAAACCGCTGTGATGAGAGTAGCTCCAGTTCAACTGGATGAACTTCTCCACCCCATACTAGACCCTAAATCTGAGAGCAAAGCTACAGTTATCGCTCAAGGGCTTCCGGCAGGCCCCGGGGGATCTGTAGGAAAAATAGTCTTTACAGCAGAAGATGCTATGGCCGCTGCCGACAAAGGAGAAAAAGTAATTCTAATCAGGGAAGAGACAAATCCCGAAGATGTAGAAGGAATGAGAGCTGCCGACGGTCTTCTCACAGCAAGAGGAGGAATGACCTCTCACGCAGCACTTGTTGCACGCGGATGGGGTAAGTGCTGTATAGTCGGATGTGATGCACTCAAGATAGACCTCAAATCGCGCACAGCAACAATAAACGGCAAGAAATATAAAGAAGGAGATATCTTCAGCCTTAACGGAAGTAAAGGTTTTGTTTACGACTCAGCCATAGAGACTATGGATGCTTCTGAAAATCCAAGGTTCCAGGAATATATGTCAATTGTAGACAAATATCGTGTTCTGGGAGTAAGAACCAATTGTGACACACCAGAGGATGCTCAGAACGCAATCAACTTTGGAGCAGAAGGTATTGGCCTTTTCCGTATTGAGCACATGTTCTACGGTCTTAACTCAGAGCAACCTCTTGCAAAACTCCGCAAAATGATTCTTTCAAGCTCTCTTGAAGAAAGGAAGAAAGCACTTGAAGAACTTGAGCCTTACATCAAAAATGCCGTAAAGGGCACCATGAAGGTAATGAATGGTAAACCAGTTACATTTAGGCTTCTTGATCCACCACTTCATGAATTTGTACCACAAACAACCGAGAAACAATCAGAGCTTGCAAAAGAGCTTGGAATTTCTGTTGAAGAGGTAAAACAGAGAGGAGAATCCCTGCACGAGGTCAACCCAATGATGGGACATCGTGGAGTAAGACTGGGTATCACCTATCCTGAAATCACAGAGACTCAATTCAGAGCGATATTCGAAGCAACTGCAGAACTTATGAATGAGGGTTTTGAACCACAACCCGAACTTATGATACCGGTTACAGTATCTGAGAAAGAACTAGATCACCAAAAAGTTATTTGCGACAGAGTACATGCAGAGATAGAGAAAAAATTCGATGTGAAAATTTCTTACCTCTACGGCACAATGATTGAGATTCCACGCGCAGCGATACTTGCCGACGAAATGGCGAAAACAGCACAATTCTTCTCCTTCGGAACCAATGACCTCACCCAGATGACCTTTGGCTTCTCACGAGACGACATAGGTGCCTTCATGGGAGATTACTTAAACAAAAAAATAATCCCTGCGGATCCATTCCAGACACTGGATCAATCAACTGTAGGCAAACTGGTTGAGATGGGAATAAAAGGAGGAAGAAATACAAATGCCAAACTAAAAGTTGGTATTTGTGGTGAACATGGCGGAGACCCCACATCAGTAGAGTTCTGCCACAGGGCAGGCATGAATTATGTTTCATGTTCTCCTTTCAGAGTTCCAATTGCAAGACTTGCTGCAGCACAAGCTGCTATCAAAGAGTACAAATAGACATTGCAAAATTGAACATAAACGAGCTGTTGCACACTTTTTGCAACAGCTCTTTTTTAAATGGAGATGAACAATGAAGACACTTGCTACAATATTATTATCACTTTTACTCCTACTTACGGGAATAACTTCAAAAGCAGATGATAGGCCCAAAGATAAAGCCGTACTAAAACAGATTGCAGGACTATCTGTTATCAAGACTGTATATCCGGATGCCGAATCTGTTCAAAAAGCCAACTCTGTATGGTTCAGAATTATATCCGACAAGGGAGACTTGATAGGTTATGCACTCTCAAGCAAGCCCTTTACAAAAGAGATTAAAGGCTACCATGATGCTACGCCGGTGGTTATAGTAATGGATAAAAATAAAATTATACGTAAAACAGCTATATTGAGTCACCATGAAACAACTGGGTTCATACGCAGATTAGAAAGACAATTATTTTTCGACAACTGGAATGGACTTACAGTGGAACAAGCAGCAAAAAGAAGAGCTGTTGCAGACACCTACACTGGTGCAACCATATCGGCTAACGCACTCATAAAAAACATGGATATAATACTTAAGATGGCGATTGAAGATAAGCTTTAGAGTCACCCCATTCGTCCCAACCAATCTCAATGCCTCTTGATGCCAGAGTCTTTTCAAGCCTGCTCTTTGTAATCGCTGCATCATCCTCCACACCAGGTTTATTCTCATAAATCTGATAAAATCCCCTCACCTCAGTCTCCGTCATGTTAGGCATAATGATATTTGCACCCGAAAAGACAGCTTTCTCTCTACCTTCTCTATCTACAACCTGCATTGCAGTAGTTGCAGCAATATTAATATTGGGCATTAGATGCCTCAAAAGAGCCACCATTTTGAGAGTAAGAGTAAGGTCAGATGTTCCGGCTCCCTCAATTTTACCAATAGGTGTTTGTGAATGTTTAAGATAGGGCCCCATACCCACCATGTGTATTCCAAACTCTTTCATGAACAACAAGTCATTTGCCAAATCCTCCTCTATTTGATAAGGCAATCCTATCATAACACCAGTACCTGTCTGATAACCGGCCTCTTTCAGATCACATAGTGCCTTATATCTCTTCTCCCATGAATGTCTGGAATTTCTGGGATGAATTTTATAATAAAGATCAGGATTGGAACTCTCAATCCTCAGCAGATATCTATGGGCTCCGGCATCAAACCACTCACGATACACATCAGCACTTTGCTCACCCAGTGAGAGTGTGATACCCAAAGATCCCCCGGACATCTCCTTTATTGATTTCACAAGAGAGGTCACTCTCTTTACAAAAGAAAGATTATCTCTTTCTCCTCCCTGTAAAACCAAAGAACCATATCCGGAATCCATTGCAAATCTGGCTGCATTCAATACCTGAGAATCTGTAAGTTCATATCTTTTAACATCTTTATTGGAGCATCTTAAACCACAGTAATAACAATCTTTCTGACATATATTTGATATCTCTATCAATCCTCTTAAATAAACCTTATTCCCAATATTCTCGACCTTTATCCTGTAAGCATCATCCAACAACTTTTTTATCTTAGTCTTATCTCTCTCTTTGAGCCATTTTACCAGATCTTCCTTTAACAAAACAGAACCCATATTAAATCCATCAAGCATATACAATCCATCTAAAATATCTATTTTACAAACACCTTCACAGCCCTGTCATATATTCCGAGACACCAGGCAATAGTCATACCGTAATTAGTAACAGGGACACCCTTATCCATCACCTCATCCAATCTAGATGCAAGCTGTTTATTAGTAATCATACAACCTCCACATTGAATCACGAGAGAATAATCTTCCGGATTTTCCGGTAGAGGGTCCAATCCGGCAACGATATCCCACTTTATGTTTTTACCAGTCCTTTTATTTAGTAATGCAGGTATCTTCACACGACCAATATCCTCACAAGAACTATGATGAGAACAAGACTCTAGAATTAATACCCTGTCGTTATCATTTAAATTATCAATAACAGGAGTACCCTCCAGATATTTTTCAAAAGGCCCTTTCAACCTTGCCAACAATACACTGAACCCTGTGAGAGGTAAATATTCAGGAACAACTTTGTCAATCTCTGCAAATGCCTGACTATCTGTAACAACCAACCTTACATCTTCATGATTTTTGGCAAGATAACCCGGCAGCTGACCAGGCTGCAACACCACTGCAATAGCATCCCTGTCCAGCAAATCTCTTATGGCATTAACCTGCGGTAATATCAACCTTCCTTCAGGTGCTTCACTATCAATAGGGCAAACCAACACAACAACATCATCCCTGCCTGCCAGACTATCAAACAATCGCTTTTTCTCTCCTGAAAGTTTACTAAAAAGATCTACTATCCTGGCAGTTAGCTGTACAACCATATCTTGCTGCTTGCTTTCATCTAGTAATGAACATGAAAACTCAAAGGTAGTAACACCAAACTCCTCTTCAATCTCTCTTCTAACTACAGGATCTAAGGGGATTATATCAGATTGATTATGAATAATAATCACCGGTACGCTCTTTCTCCGGAACTTCTCAATCAATGACTTTTCAAAAAAACCGAATTGATTATTTGTAAATAATAAGATCGCGATATCAATCTGAGAAATTACCTGATCGGTTTTAGCTATCCTTTTGGAGCCCAATTCACTCTCGTCATCCACACCAGCAGTATCAACAAATACAACAGGACCAACTCCAAATATTTCCATTCTTTTCTTAACAGGATCCGTAGTTGTTCCCGGAGTATCAGAGACAATAGCCACATCTTGTCCTGAGATAACATTGATCAAAGAACTTTTTCCTGAATTTATCCTGCCAAATACCCCAATAAATATTGCTTTACTCATAAATATTAATTCAGAAATAAAAACATAAATTACAAAAAATCACCGGTAAAAATAGACATTTTATCATTATGAACGGCAATATCTATAAGGATGATTAGTTTTGATAAACAAAAAAATAATAAAGATGAAAAAGAGAGAAAAAAAACAACTGATTCTATGGTTGATAGCGCTGGTTTTAATTGCCGTTATTTTTATTGTCGCCAATAATTGGCAGGGATTTATAGATGGATACAATTCCATTTAGATAATCCTGAAAGGTTATATTCAACTCCCTGAATAATTTACTTGTCCACTTCCAATGCTGGTATGCAAGCTGGACAACCATTGGCACTAATATAAGAGTAAGCACTCCGCTGTGTATGAAATTCATCGCTAAAATAATGAAAACAACAGCTGCTATAGCAGTCAATGACTGAGCAATGTAATGGGGCACTTCATTTCTGCTTAGCAAAACCGATGTTGATATAGATGTCAATGCCTCCAACAATGAAGCAAAAAAAAGTAGAAATATAAGAGAAGATGGCAACAAATCAGTAGAACTCCCAATGAAGTGCAGAATGTGTTCTCCGGTAAGAGGTACAAACAACATTGCAGCAACAAATATAAATATGGCTACGATCCTGGCTTTTACATATATTCGTTTTACCTCTTTTATCCCCTGTTTTATCTGTTCTCCTGTTAACTTTGGATAATAGGTGAAGAACCAAGCAGTAGACAGAGTAATGGTTATATCCGTAATTTGCTTTGTTATTCCATAGGAAGCCATTACAGACAAGGGTATATACAACGCTCCTATGATTGCAAGCATTCTGTTGGTAAATACCCAACTCAGACTTGCAAGACCATTCTTATATGCCGTATGAAACAAAGTTTTTAAAATTGCAATCCAATCATCCGATTTCACTTTGGATAAATTTAACTTTGTACTACGGTCATAAAACGCAATTTTGGCAAGAGTCCTGTTCACAAGAGTTGCCAATGTCTGTCCGGCAACAAGAGAAAGAATTCCGAATCCGCTCAGAAGCAGAACAGCGGAGAGTAGAATATGCAAAGACTGAGAGAAAACAATAATCTGACGCGACCTTTTGATCATACCACGTCCAAAAAGTGCCGCATCATAGTAGTAAGTAAAAAATTGATAACAAAGTAAGACTCCGTATGCAAACCATGCAATCATAGCAGATGTCTTATCCCCTGAAAAACCAGACAGAAGACGTTCAATATACCAGACTCCTGCTGTAGACAGTAATAAAAGGAAAAGAAGAGACACTGACCCATAGAATCTTCTCATTGACTTCAATAACCCCTTCAACAAAGGATATGAAATTTCACCCGAACATTTTTCTACAGGAATAAAACCCTCTTTTTGCAATTGAGTAGCTCCGGAAAAAATATAAGTTACAGCCCTGGAAAACGTTTGAAAAAAGCCAAAATCAAGAAGATAGATCATCGAGTTGAGACTTATCATCACTGTCCACAACCCAACCTCCTCTTCGGGTAACATTCTCAGAATGACAGGAAGCACAATAAGAGCAGATGCCACCCTCATAAAGGTGGCACCATAATTCCAAAAGAGGTCTGCTCTTGTAACTTTCATTTTGTAGCCCCACCGCGACTCGAACGCGAATCTGAAGTTTAGGAAACTTCCGTTCTATCCCTTGAACTATGGGGCCGGATTTCTATTTGGAATCAATTCCCCACTTATAATACATGGACCCCCAAGTAAAGCCGGCTCCGAAAGCAGAGAATATCAATATATCACCCTTTCTGAACCTCTCTTTAAAATCCCATATGACAAGAGGTATTGATGTTCCGGCTGTGTTGCCGAATTTTGCAATGTTAATCAAAATTTTCTCTTTTTGCAAACCCATCCGCTTTCCTGTTGCCTCAATAATTCTCATATTAGCCTGATGTGGAACAAGAAAAGCAATATCATCAGATGTCAATTTATTTTTCTCCATTATCTCAACTGACACATCAGCCATTCGGCTAACAGCATTCTTGAATACTGTTTGTCCATCCTGATAAATATAATGCTCCCTGTTTTTCAAAGTCTCTTCAGTCGGAGGATAAAGAGAACCTCCTGCCTTCTGGTAAAGATAATGACGTCCGACGCCATCTACATGCAATATTGAATCATGAAGACCAGACTCATCGTCCTGAGCAGGCTCAATTAACATTGCCACGGCCGCATCTCCAAAAAGAGGACATGTAGTGCGATCTGTATAGTCTGTCATCCCGGACATTCTCTCTCCGGTAACCAATATCATCTTTTTAGATCTTCCAGTCGCAATAAATGAGGCTGCAGTCTCAAAAGAGAAAAGGAATCCCGAGCATCCGGCATTTATATCGTATCCCCAGGCATTCATGATACCGGTCTTATCGCATATTATATTCGCTGTTGCAGGGAAAAGCATATCAGGAGAGACCGTTGCGCAAAGAAGCATATCAACCTCATCCGGGCTGGTGTTTGTTGCCTTGAGAAGTTTTCGGACAGCCTCAGCACCCATGTGAGATGTCCCCAGACCATCTTCCTTTAATATTCTTCTCTCCCTGACTCCTATTCGGGTCATAATCCAATCATCAGTAGTATCCACCATTTTGGACAACTCATTGTTGTCAAGTATGTAATCAGGAAGAAATGCTTCAACTCCTGTAATTACAGCTCTTTTCTTAGTGTTCATAAGAGATTGCTTCAATAAATTTATCAACAAGTTTGTTTTTTAAAGCATCTTGAGCCTGCAGTACCATATTCTTCACTGCAAGAGGTGTAGACGCCCCATGCCCGATAATTACAGGAGCAGGTACGCCCAAGACAGGTGTTCCCCCGTAATTTTCGTAATTAAATCTTCCAAAAAAAGAATCCTTCACATCAAGCCTCTGAGTCAAATCATACATTCCCTCAGCCTGTTTGAGAAGGACATTACCTGCAAAACCGTCGGTAACCACAACATCTGCAATATTGCCTGCAAACAAATGGTTAGCCTCAATATTGCCGTAAAAATTGTAATGAATTGAATCGCTCATCAATTTATATGCCTCCCTGACCAACATATCGCCTTTATCCTCCTCTTCTCCTATATTTAACAGAGCGACTCTCGGATTACTTATACCCATCATCTCCCGGGCGTATATTGAGCCTAAAAGGCCAAATTGATACAACATATCAGGTTTACAATCGGTATTAAAGCCGACATCAAGTATCAGCATCCTGCCCCCACCAAGTATAGGCATCTCTGCAGATATACAAGGCCTCATTATCCCGGAAATTGTTCTGAGTGCCGTATAACAACCAGTCAACATGGCTCCTGTATTTCCGGCGCTTGCAAAAGCATTCAATTCTCCCTTGGCAAGCATATTGAACCCGACAGCTACTCCAGAATCACTCTTCTGAGTATATGACTTCACAGGATGATCGTCCATCCTAATCACCTGAGTGGTGTGAACAACAGAAAAAGCAGAAATATCCACATCGGATTTTCTGCATATTTCAGATATTCTGGGCTTATCACCCAGCAATACAATTTCAGTCTCAGGATCAATCACGGAAAGAGATTCAATAGCTCCCAGAACAATATTCTGCGGAGCATAATCCCCCCCCATTACATCAATCCCGATCCTCATCAAGCTAAGAGTTGGATTTATCAATTATGAGGCGTCCCCTGTAGAATCCACACTCGGGACACACTCTGTGATATAAAACCGCTGCTCCACAGTTGGAACAGGTGCTCAGAGTAGGTAACTCAGCCTTATAATGAGTTCTCCGCTTGTTTCTGCGGGTTTTGGAAATTTTGTGTTTAGGATGTGCCATTTTATCTGTTCTTTACTTTATTATAAATCTTAATTTATCAAATTTTTCAGTTTATCGAAGGGAGTTACCTTCTCGAACTTCTCATCTTTTCCCTCAAGTTTTTCGAGTTTTTCAAGCATATCCGGATCACAACCTCCTTCATCATGAACTCTCTTTACAGGAATAGCCAGACATATGTAATCATAAAAAAACTGCCTGAGATCTAAATCAGGATCTGCAGGATCCAAGATAATAACCTCCTCGTCTTCAGGCTCTTCTTTTACTCTGGTATATTTAACCAACAAAGAGAGGGGTGCATCCAGCACAACCTCCATATCAGCCAGGCATCTATCACATGTGGTAACAACAAAACCCTTCATTCTACCCTCTATGGCAATAAGTCCCGGCTTCTTATCCATCATTAGATGTATCTTGACAGATGCTCCGGAAATTTCCGGATTTTCAAATGCTTCAAAAAACTTACCGTCAACAGTAAAATCATATTCATGTTTACCTGCCGACAACCCTTTTACGGGCACAACATATTCTTTATTACTTACTTTACTCATAAAGGAAATGAGCCCGCAAAGTTAATCTATTTTTTTAAATTTACAACCACTATCAGCCCTTTCTTCTTTTCCTCTCATTTTCAGTAAGGAGAATTTTCCTTAGCCGTAGTGACTTAGGTGTAACCTCTACTAATTCGTCCTCTTGAATGTACTCCAATGCCTCCTCCAAAGAAAAAACTACCGGAGGAGGAAGCATTACCTTGTCATCACTTCCGGATGCCCTTACATTAGTAAGTTTCTTTGTCTTGCACAAATTAATTCCAATATCATCAGCTCTTGAGTTTTCTCCAACAACCTGACCTTCGTATATCTCTTCCCCAGGATGAACGAAGAAATGTCCTCTGTCCTGCAATTTATCCATAGAATAAGCAATTGCCGTACCAGTTTCGATGGATATAAGTGATCCATTTGATCTTTTCTCAATATCACCTTTATAAGGCTCATACTCCTTAAACCGATGAGCTACAACAGCTTCTCCTTGGGTAGCTGTCATAAGATTACTACGTAATCCTATCAATCCCCTTGAAGGTATGTCAAAATCAAGATGACTCCTTTCTCCCCTGTGATCCATGTGAAGCAATACACCTTTCCTTCTTGTGACCATCTCAATAGCCCTTCCAACCATCTCTTCTGGTAAGTCAACTGTCAAATGTTCAACAGGCTCACATCTCACTCCATTAATATTTTTATCCAGAACCCTAGGTTGTCCAACCTGAAGCTCAAAACCTTCACGACGCATTGTTTCAATAAGCACAGAAAGATGTAAAACCCCTCTTCCGTACACGACAAATGAATCTGCGCTCAAACCATCCTTGACCTTTAATGCCAGGTTCTTTTCCAGCTCTTTCTCCAATCTCTCTTTTATATGACGGGATGTAACATACTTACCCTCTTTGCCGAAGAACGGAGAATCATTGATTGTAAACAACATGCTCATCGTTGGCTCATCTACAGCTATAGGAGGTAATGGTTCAGGATTTTCGAAATCAGCAATAGTATCTCCAATCTCAAAACCTTCGACGCCAACCACGGCACATAAATCACCGGAGAGAACTTCATCTGTCTTCTTTTTTTCCAACCCTTCAAAAACCATGAGTTCCTTTATCTTTGTCTTCTCAATAGTACCATCCCTCTTACATAAAGAGGCTGATGCTCCTGCGATCAGTTTTCCTCTTGTTACCCTTCCTATAGCAATTCTGCCTACATAAGGAGAGTATTCCAGTGAAGATATCAGCATCTGTGGTGTACCTTCCAACTTGACAGGTGCCGGCACTGCCTCAATTATAGTGTCAAGCAAGACTGTGATGTCTGAGGAAGGATTTTTCCAATCATCCGACATCCATCCCTGTTTTGCACTACCGTAAACCGTTCTGAAATCCAATTGTTCTTCAGTGGCATCAAGAGAAAACATGAGATCGAAAACCTGTTCGTTAACTTCATCGGGTCTGCAATTTTGCTTGTCAACTTTATTAATGACCACAACAGGCTTCTTGCCCATGGCAATAGCCTTTTGTAAAACAAATCTCGTCTGTGGCATAGTACCTTCAAAAGCATCTACAAGAAGTAATACTCCGTCTGCCATGTTCAATACTCTCTCAACCTCTCCTCCAAAATCTGCGTGTCCGGGTGTATCTATAATATTAATCTTATATCCCCTATACGGGACTGAGACATTCTTGGACAAAATTGTTATCCCCCTCTCCCTTTCAAGATCATTACTATCTAGTATCAATTCTCCCATTTTTCCTGCATCCCGGAAAAGCATTGCTTGAAGAATCATCCTGTCCACCAATGTGGTTTTGCCATGATCAACGTGTGCAATAATGGCAATATTTCTTATTTTCTGCATAATTAGGGCGCAAAAGTAGAAAAAATATTACTTTTGCCTTTTAAAAATAAGTAAAAAATATCTTCAATGACAGAAAAAATAGTTATTCTGGATTTTGGCTCCCAGTTTACCCAGTTAATAGGCAGAAGATTAAGAGAACTAAATGTCTTTTGTGAAATTGTGCCATTCAACAATATTCCTGAACTGGGTCCTGACACAAAAGGGATAATACTTTCGGGCAGCCCCTTTTCAGTAAGAGACCCAAAATCACCGAAGCCTGATTTGAAGAGCATAAAAGGCAAAATTCCTGTTCTGGCCATCTGTTACGGCGCCCAATTCATAGCACAACAGTATGGAGGAAAAGTAGATCCCTCTCTTGCAAGAGAATATGGCCGTGCCACACTTAATATCAACGAACCCAAATCACCTCTTTTCAAGAACATGCCAAAGAGCTCAAAGGTTTGGATGTCACACGGAGATACTATTTCTCACCTTCCGGATAATGCACAAGTTATTGCATCAACCGAGGATATCGAAAATGCTGCCTATAGAATAGATTCAGAAGAGACTTATGCACTTCAGTTTCATCCTGAAGTTTATCACAGCGAGTACGGTGCCGTCATCCTGGAAAACTTCGCGAAGAATATATGTGGGTGCAAAGGAGACTGGACTCCGCTTTCATTTATCGAAAACACAATAACATCTCTAAGAGAGACCATAAAAGATGAGAAAGTCATTCTGGGGTTATCAGGAGGAGTAGACTCAACTGTAGCTGCAGTGCTTTTGCACAAAGCCATTGGCTCCAACCTATACTGTATCTTTGTCGACAACGGACTGCTGAGAAAAAACGAATTTGAAAATGTTCTTCACTCATATAAGGACATGGGGCTAAATGTAACCGGCGTCGATGCTTCTGATCTTTTTCTAAAAGCACTTGAAGGGGTTGAAGATCCTGAACAAAAAAGAAAATCAATAGGCAAAACCTTCATCGAAGTATTCGACAAGGAATCCAACAAAGTAGAAAATGCAAAATGGCTTGCACAGGGAACAATATATCCTGATGTCATAGAATCGATGTCTGTAAACGGGCCCTCTGCCACAATTAAGTCCCACCACAATGTAGGAGGACTTCCGGACTACATGAAACTTAAGGTTGTTGAGCCATTGAGATCATTATTCAAAGACGAAGTAAGAAGAGTGGGCAATACACTGGGGATCAAAAAAGAACTTATCTCCCGTCACCCATTTCCTGGACCGGGACTTGGAATTAGAATTCTCGGAGAGGTGACGCAAGACAAACTTGATATTCTTAAAAATGCAGACGATATTTTCATAAGTTCACTATACAAAAACAACCTCTATGATTCTGTATGGCAAGCCGCTACCATCCTTCTTCCTATCAAAAGCGTAGGAGTTATGGGAGACGAGAGAACTTACGAATTCACCATAGCCCTGAGGGCTGTCACGTCAACTGATGGAATGACAGCAGATTGGGTTCATCTTCCACACGAATTCCTTGCCAAAGTGTCATCAGACATTATAAATAAAGTAAATGGCGTTAACCGTGTTGTTTACGACATCTCATCAAAACCACCGGCAACAATAGAGTGGGAATAAAAATAGGGCTGTTTGACATTGCAAACAGCCCTATTTTTTTCTTACAGATAATTACTCCTGTGTCTCTGCCACCTCTACAGCAGTGCTGTCTTCTCCACAGCAACCTGCTGAATCAGCTTCTGCTTTAGTAGTTGTTGAATCAGCTTGTTCAACAGCTTGAGGCTCCTCCTGCTGCTGAGTGTTGCCTCCACATGATGAAAGCACAAGACCTGCTACTGCAAATAATAAAAAAAGTCGTTTCATGGTTTAAAATTGTTTACTGGGTTAATTGTTTCGAAGTACAAATATACTTTTTTTATTGAAAAAATTACATATCACTTAAAAAATCAAATCAAATCCACCTCTGATAACAGTTCCGGGCATCGGGAATCCCTCATTAATTGAATAATCAGTTCCTGTCACATTATCACAATGCACAAAAAAACTACTACTGGAATTAATAAACCCAAGCTTTACTGATGCTCTCAGATTAAGAAGAGTATAATTCTCTTTAACCATTGTGGAGGTATTTATGTACATATCTCCTATGTGCTGTAAACCAGCATTAAAAGAAAAGATACCGGGAGTAAAATATAGGGCAGAGAAAAACTGATGAGCAGGAGCAGCAAGAATAGGAACATTTGTGTTCAAATAGCTGTAATTGACATCTGCTTTTAGATCTGTCATAATCCGAAGTGAAGCTTTCAACTCAACTCCTGAATTATTGAATGCTCCGGTATTAAGATATTTAGGCACACCTCCCACTCTAACTATCTCGATCATATTCCAACCGTCAATGTAAAACAGTGATAACTCGGCATAAATTGAATTGTTCACAAAAGATCTCCCGTAAGTCAATTCATAATTTAGCATGTTTTCTGGCAACAAATCGGCATTCTGAGGGGGAAACATAAACATTTCCCTCACTGTTGGACTCCTATAACCTTTTGATAAAGAAATCTTCACAAAATCATCACTCCCAGGCCTAAAGCTAATACCTGCCTGTGGAACCCACTCCGGACCAAATACAGAATTATATTCAAATCTGACACCTGCATTGAATGTAAAATTGTCCATAAAATCATGTTGAATAACAAGGTATCCTGCAGTTTCATCTATATCTTTATCTGTCAGCTCAGTTTCGCTTTGATCTGATATAGATTCTGTCCATGCTCTGCCACCCCAATTCTTGTAATCAACACCAAGAGTAATTGTATTATTTTTAAACAAAGAGAAATTTTCATAGAGTGTGATACCATAATTATGATCGTTGGAATAGAAAAGATAATCTCTTGGCAATCCGCCAGTAACATAGCCGTCATTAATTTCATGATATCCGGAATTGAGATAAAACATCAAAGATCCTGAACCAAATTTGTGTTGATTGTTAAGAGATACGGAAAAAGAAGATCTCAGTAGGTCCATTTTATTATCTTCCAGAGTTGCATCAACTCTACCAGGGTTCTCGTTATAAATTTTTGCCAAAGATAAATTACTGCTCAATGTGAAGAGATCACTCAATTTATAGTCAATTTTAGCAAAGCCATTGGTCATATTGAATTTTGAGTTACTTCTGTGCCCCGAACTCCTGTCATGATTGGCTGATACAAAAACTTTGATTTTCTCGCTTTTATATCCGGTATTGGCCATAAACTTATATGTATTATAAGAACCGTATTCTGCTTTCACCCTACTCTCCCGACCTCTTTTACCTTCACCTCCGCGAGTGATCACATTGACAGCACCTCCCATCGCATTAGATCCGAAAAGCAATGAGACCGGACCTTTTACCACTTCCACTCTTTCTACATCTGAAGCTACATATAGATCTGGAATGGAGTGTCCGAACACACCAGCCCACTGAGGTTGTCCGTCAAGCAACATGAGCACCTTATTACCCTGTCCTACACCTCTTATGTTTACTATGCCGGCTGATCCCTCTGAAACGCCGAAGCCTGTTACACCTTTTTGAGTTACAAAAAGACCCGGGACTAAACCAGACAATGCAGGCAAAACAGAACTATGTCCGAAAAATTCAATCTCTTCACTCTCCACAACGGAGATATTCATTGGAGTATAATTTCTCAATGTCTTGACCTTTGCAGAGATGATGGCCTCGTCCAACTTCACCCCTTTCAAAGTATCTTCACTCTCAACAAATCTTTTTATGAAAACCTCTTCTACTGCACCTTTTAATGCCACGTTGCATATAGATGCAACAACAAATAACACGACTCTCAGATATCTCATATGCGACAATTTTCTATAAAGGAAACAAATTTAATATCTTATTTTGATCTCGGATGGTTTTTCAAAATACTTTCTCTCCACTTTTCACTATTTACATGTGTATATATTTCGGTTGTAAGGATACTCTCATGGCCCAGCATCTGCTGGACTGCCCTAAGGTCAGCTCCATTTTCCACAAGATGCGTGGCAAAAGAGTGCCTGAAAGTATGGGGAGAGATATTTTTAGTTATTCCGCTTCTTGCACACTCTCTCTTAACTATATGAAATAACATTTCTCTGGTCATTTTACGACCTCTCCTGTTTAAAAAGAGAATATCCTCGGATTTTTTTTCCACCAGTGAGCAGGAACGTATCTCAAGATAAATCATTACGGCTTTTACAGCAGGATTTCCTAATGGAACAAGCCTTTGCTTATTGCCTTTCCCGGTTACTCTCACAAACCCCTCTTCCGGAAAAAAATCCGGGACCCTTAGTGAAATCAATTCACTTGCACGTAATCCACAAGAATATAACATTTCAAGCATTGCTTTATTTCTATGTCCCTCCCCTGAAGTTAGATCCACTCCTGAAATAATAGTATCCACTTCATCAACAGATAATACAACAGGTAAATATTGATTTATAGAGGGCAACTCAAGTAATTCAGCAACATTTTTATCTACAACTCCTTCCATCTCAAGAAACTTGTAGAAAGACCTAAGAGAACTTATTACTCTTGCTTGAGAACGTTTGGAGTGGTTTTTGCTGTGAAGGTGTGTAAGAAAAGAACTCAGGATATCAACTGTTGCCTCTTCAGGAGTTTTGACATTGGAGATATTTTTGTCAGACATTAAAAAGCAAACCAGCTTATTAATATCCGAACAATAAGATACCACACTGTTTTCAGAAAGAGCTCTCTCCAACCTGAGATAAACAGAGAAGTCATTTAACAAATTGTTAAGAAATATTCTTTTCAAATAAATTGAATTATTTTTGCACGAAATTACTAAATAAATATGATCGAAAAGAAAACAAAAATTATTTGTACTGTTTCAGACAGGAATTGCAGTGTTGAATTTATTGATGGATTGTTTAAGGAGGGGATGAATGTAGTCAGGATAAATTCTGCACACACCACATTGGAGTCGTCACTTCCTATTGTACAAAACACAAGAACTGTTTCAGACAAAATAGCCTTGATGATAGACACTAAAGGGCCTGAAATAAGAATAACATCAATGGCATCATCAGGAGGCTTTGATGTCAAAGAGGGTCAAGAGGTTATTTTTGAAGATAATCCGGAAGGAGTCTCAGGAAACGGACTTCTCTATACCAACTACAATAACCTTGTAAAAGAAGTGCCTGTAGGCTCCAAAATACTAATTGATGACGGAGAAGTCTCTCTTACTGTAATAAGGAAAAAGGGAGAACGCCTTTACTGTAAAGCCGATAATGACGGCACCATTAAAGGGAAGAAAAGCATAAACATTCCTGACGTATCACTAAATCTTCCTTCGGTTTCTGAACGGGACAAACAGTATATTCTTTGGGCAATCGAAAACAACCTGGATTTCATAGCCCACTCATTCGTGCGAAACAAGAAAGACCTTCTTGAAATTCAAGAGATTCTCGACAAACATAAAAGTCATCTCAAGATTATAGCCAAGATAGAGAATCAAGAAGGAGTAGACAATATAGATGAAATCCTTTCCAATTGTTACGGAGTCATGGTAGCAAGGGGAGACCTCGGAGTTGAAATAGAATATCAAAAAATCCCGATAATACAACAAAAGATTATACGAAAATGCCAGGTAAGGAAGAAGCCTGTAATAATTGCTACCCAGATGTTGCACTCCATGATAGAGAACCCCAGGCCTACCCGCGCAGAGGTGACTGATGTTGCAAACGCCATATATCAGGGGACAGATGCAGTGATGTTAAGTGGAGAGACAGCCAACGGAAAATATGCCAGAGAAGCTGTTGAAACTATGTCAAACATTGCTCTTGAAGCTGAGAAAGAGATAAAACCGGATTTCAACCTTGAATTGCAAGATGTCACACATCCTGTTGCAGCTGTTCTCAGCTGTCAACTTGTTAATGCCACAAAAAAGCTACCCATCAAAGCAATGGTATTCGACACCAGGACCGGACGTACAGGAAGATATCTCTCTGCATTCAGACCACAAACACCAATATATGCAATGTGTTACGCACCGCACGTCATGAGAGAACTTGCACTCTCCTACGGAGTATATGCATATTCGATGGACCCAACTCAAAGCAAAGACGAATTCATACGAGGATCAATAAATACGCTGCTAAATGATAAGAGATTTGGAGAAGAACAAATGATTGGAGTGGTGGGAGGAAGTTTTGGCCCGTCAGCCGGAGCTACTTTCCTTGAGATTTGTCCTGCAGGACTTATGATAATACCTGCAGAATTCAGATAAGCCACAATCCTCACACTTTGGATTTCGGGCCACGCACACATATCTGCCATGAAGAATGAGCCAGTGATGTGCAGTGGCTCTTTTATTTTCCGGAAAGTATCTTGTAAGATCATTTTCCACATCTACAGGAGTCTTGCCTTTGGATAACCCCAACCTGCGCGACACCCGAAAAACATGAGTATCCACGGCAATCACCGGTCTGTCATACAATATGGATGCAATCACATTGGCCGTTTTACGTCCTACACCCGGAAGCTCCATCAACTCTTCAGTATTATCAGGTACAACTCCTTTGAATTTTTCATAGAGCATTTTAGCCATATTTGCCAGATGTTTACTCTTATTATTTGGATATGTTACCGAACTAATAAAAGTAAATATTTCATCCGAAGAGCTGCGGGACATGGAAAAAGCATCTGGATACCTATCAAAAAGATCCGGCGTGACCATATTAACTCTTTTGTCTGTACACTGGGCAGAAAGAATGACAGCTACAACAAGCTGGAAAGGATTTTTATATATAAGCTCACTCTGTGGTGAAGGCATGTTATCTTCAAACCATTCAATTACTCTGCTGTATCTCTCCTTTAAAGTCATCCTAAATATCAAGTATTTGATTGAGATCTATCTCTTCACTAACAGGTAACTCCCTGCAAGTCATCTTTTCACACAGAACAACACGACCAGGATAACGCTTGTACAGAGAGCGATTGTGAGTAACAAAAATAACAGCCGGCTCAAATGCCTTATGCATATTCATCAACAACTCCATAATCTCTTTCGCTGTTTCAGAGTCCAGATTACCGGTAGGCTCATCAGCCAGAATTATCTCCGGATTGTTCAATAACGCTCTTGCTATTGCCACCCGTTGTTGCTCTCCTCCAGAAAGCTGATGTGGCATCTTATGACTTTTACGCATCATATCCACACTATCAAGCCTTTCCTTGATAATAAGATCTGCTTCTCGCTTGTTCTTCACACCAGTAGCTGAAAGCACAAACATTAAATTATCATACACACTCCTGTCTGAAAGAAGCTGAAAATCCTGAAAGACAACTCCAATTTTCCTTCTCAGGTAAGGAATCTCTTTTTGACGCAATTTATCAAGATCATAACCTGCAACATACCCATAGCCACGCTTCAGGGGAATCTCTCCAATAATTGTTTTAATCACAGATGTTTTTCCACTTCCTACTCTACCAATGAGATAGACAAAATCACCCCTGTTTATGGAAAGATTAAGCCCGCTCAATATGAGATTTTCCTCCTTTTCTATATCTGCTTCCACAAATTCTATAATGGGGTTCTTCTCTTTTGTCATGACAATTTTCTCTGTTATTAACGGCAAATTTACTAAATTTGACAGTCAAAGCTACATATAATTAAAATTTGTATAATGAAACTAATAGTAAGATATACCTGGACAATCCTTCTCTCTCTCCTGCTATTCATCATTCCTTTGAAAGTGATTTCTCAGACTTATGAGTTACAGGACTCGAGGCTTGAATATACTATCTCTCTCTACAACAATGGCATGTATGAATCGGCAGAGTCTGAATTCCAAAACATGATATCTACAGATAACGGGAAATACACCCTGAGAAGAGCAAAAATAGAAGGTTATCTCACTCTTATTGCTATTAAAACAGAATCTCTTCAGATGAATGAGAGATTTTCAAGAATGGAAAACCTCTTTTCGGAAAGTTCTCTAATGCCATTTATCAGGCTGGATTATGCATCCAGTCTCTCGTCAATCGGCAATTATAGTAAAGCTGTACAAGTTCTGGAAAATGTCAGAGAAAATCATTTGCCACGCAGCCATACAGCTAAATTGAACTTTGAGAAGGGACTTGCACTTTTCTATAGTGGAAAGCCTGAGAATTCAAAGTTTTATTTTGATGCAGTTACAAAGCTGGATAGAAATTCACTCACCAATCCTGCCTATTACTATCTTGCCTATACAAATTATATGACTCAAAATTTCAAGGAAGCAATACTTCTATTCGGAAAGATTAAAGAGGATCCGTCATATGCTTTACATGCATCCTACTATATTATGGAGAGTCGTTTCATGCTAAATGATTTCCAATATGTTACCTCCAAAGGAGAGACTCTTTACGACAAACTCACCGGAGAATTGAAATCGAAAACAGCGAGAATCCTCTCTGAAGCCTACTTTGCCCTTAACAATGACGAAAGGGCAGAATACTATTTTGAAAGATACTCTCTCACGGGTTCATCCCTGTCACGAAAAGACATATATTTTGCAGGAATTCTATCCTACAGGCAAAACAAATTTGAAGAAGCAATTGAACTTTTCAAACAAATACCGTCAGTCAGCGACTCGCTATCCCAAAACGCATCTTATTATCTTGGTAAATGCTATATAGAGATAAATAACAAGGTAGAAGCACAAAAAAGTTTCAAGGAGGCATCAGATTCGAATTTGGACATATACATCCAGGAAGATGCCATGTATAATTATGCAAAACTCACATTTGACCTCAATTCAGACATCTCTGCATTTGACAAATATCTCAATACATTTACACCTACACATGAAAAATACAATGAAATCCAAAACTACATAGCTTCGTCTTATATTCTTAACAAGGACTACAAATCGGCTATCGGAGTTCTTCAAAACATCAAAGGACCCTCAAATACAGATGTATTAAACTTACAAAAGGCCTCTTTCCTTAGAGGAATGCAACTAATGGAACTTGGAGCATACAGGGATGCAATACCCATATTCATAGTCTCCCTGGAAAACAGCAGATTCAACAAAGATATTGAAAACATTACCAAATTTTGGCTTGCAGAAGCATATTTCCGTAACAAACAATATCAAAACTCAGTTGAACTGAATCTTCATATAGTTTCTCCCACGAGTTCATTCATGAACAGTATTGAATATCCTACCGCCATGTACAATCTTGCATATGGCTACTTCAAGACCGCCGATTATGCCAAAGCTGAGAGTTGGTTCAAAAGATATCTAAACTATCAGGGCAAAGAACTCAACTATGCAGCAGAAGCCTATGCACGTCTTGGAGACTGTCTTTTCATGCAGAGGAAGTACGAAGAGGCAGCCACCGCTTTCTCTCTTGTCTCAAGACAGGATAACCTCCTTTACAACTACTCACTTTTCCAGAAAGCTATTTCTATTGGATTATCCGGAAACGAATCCTCAAAAATTGAAATTCTCAAGGAGCTACTGTACAATAAACCGGCAAAACCACTATTTGCCGAAACCATGTATGAATTAGGAAGAACACTTGTTCAAAATGGAAGAGACAAAGAAGCTGAGGAGTATTTTCACAAGTTGAGCAGTGAATTTATCAACAGCCAATACCACCCGAAAGCTCTCCTGGAACTGGGTCTAATAAGCCTCAACCGGGGCAACCGCACAAAAGCAACAGAATACTATAAGGCGATTCTGGAAAAATCACCCGAATCACCCGAATCCCAGGATGCTATTGCAGGACTTGAGAACATCTATGGAGAATCAGGACAAGCAAATGAATTTCTTGCATACCTGGATGGATTAGGTATGTCGGAAACCCGATCTGCTGCAGAAAGAGAATCCCTGCTTTTTAATGCAGCTGAAAAAGAATTTATTAATGGCAACTACTCTTCAGCCATTGTTTCTCTAACCTCATTTATCAACAAATATCCGGAGGGGATCAAAACACCACAGGCATGGTTTTATCTGGGAGAATCATACAAAAAAAGTGGGAAAGCAGACCTTGCACTTGATGCATTTATGCAGGTAATGGCCACCGGAGAGGGCTCCTTCACAGAGCTAGCCACACTCAACTATGCCAGAATTTCTTATGAAATAGAAAATTACAGTTCCGCCGCCAAAGCATACTCGTCACTTAAAAGAATTGCCCGACTGGAAAATAATGTAACAGAAGCCCAGACAGGTCTGATGAACTCATATTACATGAACAAGCAATACAAAAATGCAATTGCCGAAGCAGAAAGAGTCCTGGAAATGAATATCTCTGGAGATGAAACAACCAGAGCAAAATATATAATAGCAAAATCACATTATCTTCTGGGAGAAAGGAACCTGGCAACACGCTATCTTCAAGAGCTTTCGAAAGACAAGATAAGCGAGGAAGGAGCTGAAAGTGCCTACCTTATAATATCCGATGCCTTCGATAAAGGAGACTTTCCTTCTGTAGAAGAAAAAGTCTATGCTTTTTCTGAATCAGGTACACCTCACCAATATTGGCTTGCAAAAAGCTTCATTCTTCTTGGAGACTCATTTGCCGAGAGAGGCAACTGGGCTCAGGCAGAAGCAACATACAACAGTATTCTTGAATCTTACCAAAATGATTCACGGGATGATATACGGGATCAACTCAAAGTGAGACTTGAAAAACTGGAAGAAATCAAAAACGAGAGAGAAGATGAAAAAAACTAAATACTACCTATTGGCACTTGCCACACTTACATTTACCTCAATTGTGGCACAACAAACCATTGACCCTACCCTGGAGGTAAGAAGGGATTATGATGCCCGTCTTATGGAGATAAACAAAGGAAAGCTTAAAACATTGTATGCAGACTCCTTAAATTTCTTTGATATTGGATTCACCTACTCTTTTTTTGACAAACCGGTCAAGAAACTTTACGATTTCATTCCTTTATCGGCAGGAATGCCTCAACAGAATACCAATACAAAGCACCCTGTTCTTTTCCTCAGGACAGGTGTCAACTACCCGCTTAATCCTTACGGCAATCTTTACATCCAACCTGATTTAGGTAAAAAATTCCGCCTTATTCTGTCCGCTTCAAGCGACACATATATGGACCAATTACCTATCTCCTCAATAACAGAAAACAAACTAGTCAAAACAGACAGAAAAAGTGCAGCTCCCTCTACCAGCAACGATATAGCACTTACCACTAAATATCTTTGGAGAAGCGGGGAAACTGGTATAAGACTCAACTTTGCTCACAATAAATACTCCTACTATGGCTTCGATAAAGACTATGTTGATATAGCAAGAGTAACAGATATTAATTTTAATGAAATAGATAACCGAAGTTTTATGCGTGATAATCTAAGTCATCGCATAAACAAAACCGGAGCTACTCTCTTCTCACGCTCAATTTTAAATAAAAACCGTACTTTTTATCACGATTTGGCAATCTCATATTCACTTTTACAGGATAAATCGCCCGAGATTCCAAACCCTTTTACTGACATAGATATAACACCTGACTCCCCTTCAGAAAGTGAAGAAAAGTATCTGGATATCCGTTTCAATGCAGGTGTAAGATTTGCAGGATTCAACAAAATAATGGCAGGTGTTCAATACGAAACATCCAACACTTTTCACTCAGACTCTCTTGACCGAAGCAACCTGGAACTACATCCGAGATATATATTCAACAAAGGTGGATGGAAATTCGACATAGGGTTCAAATACAATATGTGGTGGGAAAAAGAGCAAGAAGACTACAATATATATCCTAGCATTAAAGCAGAGTACGAAATGATCCGAGAAAAATTATGGGTCTACGGAATTCTTGACGGGAAAAACAGTTTCATGAACCACCACAAACTTTCAAATATCAATCCTTGGTATAGCCCGGAAATTGAGATAAAAAACACCGAGCAACCCGTCATTGCCAGAGCAGGAATAAAAGGTAACATCATCGAACGCATATCCTACAACTTATATGGAGAATATACAGAGTTTAAAAATAGACAATACTTCTTCTATATTAACGGTGAGTTCCTTTCTGAACACCCAATAAACAGCTTTGCAGCCGTTTATGCTAATGAAAAAAGGACAGCAATAACAGTAGAACTGGAATACACAGGGAATAATTTTCGGGGTGGCATAAATGGCTCCGTATATAGTTTCAGAGACGATAATAATATGACTGACAATCATTATCACTACTCTCCATTTGTCATAAATGCACATGCACAATACAATATACGACAACGTCTATTTTTTGACCTATCCTTAAACCATCGACAAAAGGCGCCTGTTCTTTCTGCAAATTTTCTTAGTACAAACCAAATTCTCCCCAATTCATACACTCCATCCTACACATGTATCAATTTTGGAGCAACATACAAATACTCAGAGAAAATTAACTTTTTCATCAAACTCAACAATATTCTTGACTCCAATATATACAATTTAGCATACTACGCTTTACCAGGGTTTAACGGAGGAGCCGGAGTAGAGCTAAAACTCTAATAAACAGCATTATAACCAATATTATTAAACACACAATAATCCATTTTTTATTGGTTTTATTGTGTGCTTTTTATTATCTTTGTTCCCTTATTAAATTTAATGAAAGAAGATGAAGGAAAATGAATCCAGCCTGGCCTACGGCCAGTATTCAGCAGAGAACATTCAAGTTCTTGAAGGTCTGGAAGCAGTCAGAAAAAGACCCTCAATGTACATCGGGGATGTAGGCTCCAGAGGACTTCACCACTTGGTTTACGAGGTTGTAGACAACTCTATAGACGAGGCACTTGCAGGATATTGCTCCCACATAGAAGTAACAATCAATCAAGACAACTCGGTAACCATAACAGACGATGGGCGTGGAATACCAACAGACATACATGAGAAAGAGGGTCGAAGTGCCCTTGAAGTTGTACTCACGGTTTTACATGCCGGTGGTAAGTTCTCCAAGGATTCATATAAAGTATCAGGAGGTCTCCACGGAGTCGGTGTTTCCTGCGTAAATGCTCTCTCCACTCATTTAATTGCCGACATTCACAGAGAAGGGAAACACTTCAGACAAGAATTCAGAAAAGGTGTCCCAGACTACCCTGTAAAAGTGGTTGGTGAATCCGATAAAAGAGGGACCTGTATTACATTTCTGCCCGACCCTGATATTTTTACAATGGGCACAACTTTCAGTTATGAAATACTCTCAACCAGATTAAGAGAACTTGCCTTTCTCAACAAGGGAGTAAAGCTTATTCTTACAGACCTCAGATCCAACGAAGAGGCAGAGGAACTCATAGGCACCAAATCCGAGACTTACTATTCCGAATCAGGATTACTTGAATTTGTAAAATATCTGGACAACACAAGAGATATCCTTACATCCAGCCCAATATACCTTGAAACAGACAAAACAGGCATACCTATTGAGATAGCGATGCAATACAACTCCGGGTTTGCCGAAAACATCCATGCATACGTAAACAACATCAACACCCTCGAAGGGGGCACACATCTAACCGGATTCAGGAGAGGTCTCACCTCAACACTAAAAAGCTATGCAGAGCGAAACGGAATGCTTTCAAAACTCAAATTCGACATAGATGCATCCGACTTCAGAGAAGGCCTTACCGCTATTATCTCAGTCAAAGTCGCCGAACCTCAATTCGAAGGACAAACAAAGACCAAACTGGGAAATTCCGAAGTATCATCTGCCGTATCACAGGCAACAACATCTGCCCTGGAGGCTTACCTGGAAGAAAACCCCAAGGATGCCAAATCAATAATTGACAAAGTCGTCCTTGCAGCAACAGCACGACATGCCGCCAGGAAAGCAAGAGAAATGGTTCAGCGAAAGACTGTGATGTCCGGATCTGGTCTTCCCGGCAAATTGGCCGACTGTACAAACCGAGACCCATCAGTCTCCGAAATATTCCTTGTCGAAGGAGATTCCGCAGGAGGTACCGCCAAAAGCGGCAGAGACCGCAACTTTCAAGCCATTCTTCCTCTCCGCGGAAAAATTCTTAACGTAGAGAAAGCAATGGAACACAAGGTGTTCGAGAGCGATGAGATAAGAAATATTTTCACAGCCCTTGGAGTGACAATTGGGACAGAAGAGGACAGCAAAGCTCTCAATCTCTCAAAGCTTAGATATCACAAAGTGATAATAATGACAGATGCCGATGTGGACGGAAGCCATATAGCAACACTAATCCTCACATTTTTCTTCCGCCATATGCAGGATCTTATCAAAAACGGGCATGTCTACATAGCTACTCCGCCACTATATCTTGTAAGAAAAGGCAGACAGGAACAATACTGCTGGACAGACACAGAAAGGGATGAGGCTATCGAAAGAATCGGCAAAGGCAAAGAATCCGGAGTTCATCTTCAGAGATACAAAGGTCTGGGAGAGATGAATGCCATACAGCTTTGGGATACAACAATGAACCCTGAATCACGGCTCCTGAGACAAGTTAATATAGATAATGCAGCAGAAGCAGACCGTATCTTCTCAATGCTTATGGGAGACGAAGTGCCTCCACGAAGGGAATTTATAGAGACCCATGCCAAATATGCCAATATTGACGCTTAAACTAATTTTTTGATATGGACATTTTTGAAAGAATAACAAATGACGAAGGTGGTCCTTTGGGACAATACCGAAAAAAAGCTCACGGATACTTTACCTTCCCAAAACTGGAAGGACAAATACAACCAAGAATGATGTTCAACGGAACTGAAGTTCTTGCCTGGACATTCAACAACTACCTTGGACTGGCGAATCATCCCGAAGTAAGAAAAGCAGACAAAGAAGCTGCCGAAAAATGGGGTCTGGGATATCCAATGGGCGCAAGAATGATGTCCGGACAAACAGCCCTCCACGAACAACTGGAAAGAGAACTTGCTGATTTTGAAAAAAAAGAAGATGCCTTTCTTTTCAACTTCGGTTATCAAGGGATGGTCTCGACTATAGATGCCCTTGTAAATCGTCACGATATAATTGTTTATGATTCAGAAGCTCATGCATGCATAATGGATGGAGTAAGACTGCATATGGGTCAGCGGATAGTTTACCCCCACAACGACATTGACAAATGTGAAAAAGCACTTGCCAGAGCAGAAAAAATTGTATCAGAAACAGGAGGTGGTATTCTCCTCATCACAGAAGGAGTATACGGAATGACCGGAGACCTGGGGATACTTGACGAAATTGTGAAACTCAAGAAAAAGTACAATTTCAGAATATTGATCGATGATGCTCATGGATTTGGAGTAATGGGAGATAACGGCAGAGGCACCTCGGAATATTATGGAGTAATGGATGAGATAGACCTTTATTTTGGTGCATTTGCAAAGGCTATGGCTGGAATCGGAGGATTTATTTCCGGACCTAAGGATATTATCAACTACTTGAGATACAACCTAAGATCTCAGATATATGCCAAGTCACTCCCTATGCCCATGGTTGAAGGATCTCTTAAAAGATTGGATATGATAAGGAGCATGCCGGAATTGAGAGACAAATTGTGGACAATCACTCGTGCTATGCAAAAAGGGCTAAGAGACAGAGGATTCGATATAGGGAAAGCACAAGCATGCGTCACTCCGGTATTCCTAAAAGGCAATGTAGCGGAAGCAACTAATATTCTTATCGATCTAAGACAAAATTACAAGATATTCTGCTCTGTTGTAATATACCCCGTAGTACCAAAAGGAGTAATAATGTTCCGCCTTATACCCACAGCAATGCATTCTCTAGAAGATGTAGAATATACATTGAATGCATTTGGAGAGATTCAGGAAAAACTCAAAGAGGGTAAATATAAGTCGGAAGAGATGCAAAATATGGCACTCGAAAATTAAATCTAAACCACGCTCAACAGGGAAAGGAATGTTAAAAGACAAGGTAGTCATTATCACAGGAGCAAGTTCCGGTATAGGAGAAGCCTCTGCAAAAGAGTTTGCTTTTTTTGGTGCAAAATTGGTGATTGCAGCCCGAAACATGGAGAAGCTCCAACTTATAGGCACTAAGCTTAAGGACAAATGCGATGTGCATATTGTTAAATGTGATGTTTCAAAAGAAGATGACTGCAGAAATCTTATCGATTCCACCATCGAAAGATTCGGAAAAATTGACATACTTGTTAATAATGCCGGAATCTCAATGAGAGCTATGTTCATGGATCTTGACCTATCCGTGATCAAACAACTTATGGATGTGAATTTCTGGGGCACTGTATACTGCACCAAGTATGCGTTGCCCCACATTCTCAAACAACAAGGATCTGTGGTTGGTGTGATCTCCATTGCCGGATTTAAAGGGTTGCCGGCCAGAACCGGTTATTCTGCCTCCAAGTTTGCAATATACGGTTTTCTTGACACTCTCAGGATTGAACACCTGAAAGATAATCTCCACGTCATGATCTTTGCTCCAGGCTTCACTGCGTCATCCATAAGGGAAAAGGCTCTGGTTGCAGACGGTTCAAGGCAAGGAGAGACTCCACGTGACGAAGGAAAAATGATGACTTCTGAAGAGTGTGCAAGACACTTAATAAATGGGATCAAAAAAAGGAAAGCCCAGATGGTACTCACACCGGTAGGTAAAACACTGGTAATTCTCAATAAATTCTTTCCCAGACTTGTAGACAAACTGGAATACAACTTCATGAAGAAAGAAGAAGGATCTCCTCTTAAATAGGCAACTCCATACCACTGCTCTTTACAAAGGATTTGATGTTGTCTGCCAACTTCTGCACCAAAACCTTTCTGGCCTCTTGACTTGCCCAACCTATATGAGGTGTCAGTACAAGTTTGCTGTGATCCTTTACCTTGAGATATGGATGATCTTTTGGAATCGGCTCCTCTTCATATACATCCACAACAGCTCCTGCAATCAAGCCAAAATCCAGAGCCCTTGACAGATCCTTTTCATTCACAATGCCTCCCCTGCCCATATTTACAATTATGCCAGATGGCTTCATCTCCTTTAGTTCTTTTAGAGTAATAAGGTTTCTCGTTCTTTCATTCAGAGGAGCATGAATGGATATTATATCACATTTGGCTAATAATTCACTTAGTGATACGGCAGGATACTTTTTGTAGTGAGCACGACCTCCAGTTGAAAAATAAGAAACATCACAGCCAAAGCTCTCAGCAATAGACGCAACCCGCTTCCCAATGTTCCCCATACCTATTACTCCGAATTTCTTTCCTTTCAACTCATAGAATGATCGTCCTGTATCTGTGAAATGAGGACTTGAACTGTAATTCCCGCTCTTTACAACATTATCAAAATAACAAATACTGTTCACAAACGAAAGTAACGAGGCAAAAGTTACTTGGGCTACACTCTCAGTAGAATAATCGGCCACATTCATAACAGATATTCCCTTGCTTTGAGCATACTCCGTATCAATATTATTCACTCCGGTTGCAGCAACACAAATCAATTTCAAAGAAGGAGAAGAATCAATTTCAACTCTTCCAAGCTTTATTTTATTGACTATAACTACATCCGCATCACCAATCCTCTCAGGAACAACTTCTGGCTCCGACAAAGGATAACACACCAACTTACCCATCATTTCCAAAGGAGCAAGAGATACATCATCTCCCAGTGTGGATACATCTAAAAAAACTATCTTCATTATAAAAAGAATTGCATTTACAGTAAAAAAATAGACCGCCAAAACCGGCGATCTATATTAAAATGGTGCCCAGAACAAGACTCGAACTTGCACGCCGTAATCCGGCACTACCCCCTCAAAGTAGCGTGTCTACCAATTCCACCATCTGGGCTTTGGGACTGCAAATATAGAATATTTTTTTGTAACTTAGCAAAAAATAAAACCCTTTTTGCGATGAATGACAATTTGAAAAAACAGATATCCTATATTGACGACCTTAACGAGTTGTCAGATATTATCTCTAAGAGCACAGAACTAAAAGAGAGCATCTTCTCCTACTCCAAAAAGCCATACGACACATTATTCTTTGGAGAGAGAGGGAAAACGAGTATGGGGTTTGATAAGAAAGGCGACACCATATATCTTCTTGGCGACTACACTGGAAACGAGATTGACAACAGTTCTACCATTGAAATAGCTTTGGATGCTGCAGAGCTCGGTCTACTGGCAAGTGCCCACACAATTCAGGAAAAAGGATTATTTATTGGCCTCATAGAATCTTCATCTCTCAACCAGTTGGGATTTGACATCACATCTCTATCTGAGATTGACGAAAAAGAGTTTTTGTTCAACGACAAAACCAACTCCATACTTGTGAGTGTCAAAGCTTCCAAGGAAAGCGAATTTGTAGATTATATGTTCAATAACGGCGTAGAAGTAACTTTACTTGGTCATGTAACAAAAGGAGAACTTCGCATGGACGATTTCTCATTTGGATATATAGAAGACTTCTTATAAAAATGGCAGTTATCCTTGACAAAAGCAACGGGCAGATTGCAGGAATGTTCAACAGCATAGCACATCGGTATGATTTATTGAACCACCTACTTTCCCTGGGAATAGATAATATCTGGAGAAGAAAACTCTTAAAGAGTGCAATGCGAAGCCATCCCGAGAATGCCCTTGATATTGCCTGCGGAACAGGCGATCTCACCATTGCTCTCGCCAAGAGAGGAATCAAGGTAACCGGACTGGATATCGCTCAAGAGATGATGGAATATGCAAAACTAAAATCTAAAAAGATTGCAGGCAGAAAGAATATCCAACTCCCGGATTTTGTGTGCTCTCCTGCCGAAAGTCTTCCATTCAGAGAGAACTCCTTTGACATAGTATCAATTGGATTCGGAATAAGAAATTTCTCTGACAGAAAAAAATCACTATCAGAGATATACAGAGTCCTCAAACCAGGCGGGAAGTTAATGGTACTTGAATTTGCACAGCCTAAAAACTATATATTAAGAACTCTGTTTAACCTGTACTTCAGGAATATACTACCACTTATTGGAAAAATTATTTCAGGTAACAATCATGCTTATAAATACCTAACTGATTCAGTTGAAGAATTCCCTAAATATGAAGAATTTGGCAAAGAGCTAAAGGATTCAGGATTAAACAACCTTGACTACAAACCTCTCACAGGTGGAATTGCCTTGCTTTACACAGCTGTAAAATAAAATCTAAACAATGCCTTTCTGGGAGTTCATATCGATAATATTATATGTAATATACATATTTATTGCTATTTATGCATCAGGTGTCATTATTTACCGGAAATCCGATCCCGTCAAATCCCTCTCATGGATAGTTGTCATACTGCTTATCCCTTACATAGGCCTTATTCTATATCTCTTTTTTGGGCAAAATTTCAGAAAACGCAAACTTTTCAACAGAAAAGGGGTACGT
>CAXXPC010000007.1:0-145450 GCA_963678025.2 Bacteroidales bacterium | reverse complement strand
TGGTTTTGAATACGACATAGCAACCCGTACCCTAACAGAAATTGAGAACTATGAATCGAAGAAAGCATACCCCAGATGGGGCAACGTTTCTCCTGATAAAAAAATATGTTGTTTACTCCAAAAACTTCAATCTCTGGTATATGGATATGGAAAATTTTGAAAAAGCCAGAGAAGATGAAAAAGACAGCACTATAGTGGAATACCAGCTAACCACAGAAGGCACTCCTGAATTTGGATTCGGCTCCGGTCCCTACGACTTCTACGCCACAGACGAAGACAAAGAGAAAAGAAGATTTGCCTTCATATACTGGTCTCCTGAGTCCGATAAGTTTGCAATGGTGCGAAGCAATTACGAAAAGGTAAAAGACTTGTGGGTCATCAATGTACTTGCAGAACCCCGTCCTGAACTTGAAAGATACAAATACCACATGCCCGGAGAAAAAGAGGCTCCCTCGAGACACCTTTATCTATTCGACATGGATACAAAAAAATACAAAGAAATTCAGGCAGCGCATTCAAAGACCAGGATTTAAGCATCAACCGTGAACCCTTTCTTCAAAAGATATGCACGACAGCATCCGCCACAACGTGTGGCAAGGAGATGCTCACAAATTCTATCTTACCCGCACCAGCAGAGACCTTAAGAGAATAGATTTGTGCGTAGCTCCCGTAGATGCAGATACTGTCAAAACCCTCATAGAAGAGAGACTCAATACCTATGTGGAGACACGCCCTCTCAGATTCGCCGGAGAAGATCTCATCTGGTGGTCTGAAAGAAGCGGTTGGGCACACCTGTACCGCTACGACAAAGATGGTAATCTCATCAACCAAATTACTTCCGGCGAATATCACGTGGAAGATATCTCTGCAATAGCTCCGGACGGCAAAGTCATCTACTTCATTGCCAACGCCAGGGAAGAAGGCGAAAACCCCTACTATACACATCAGTACAGGGTAAACAATGACGGATCCGGATTAAAACTTCTAAATCCCGGAAACTATAACCACTCTGCCAGTGTATCCGACAAACGGGCGCTACTTCGTGAATAACTACTCAAGAGTTAACACCACTCCCAAAAGTTCACTCATTGACAACAACGGAAAAGTGATAATGGAACTCGAAAAAGCCGATCTTTCACGTCTATTTGAAATGGGATATAAATTTCCTGAACCATTTACAGTCAAAGCAGGCGACGGTAAGACCGATCTCTATGGAGTGATGTACAAACCATTCGATTTCGACTCCACAAAACTTTACCCCATCATTGAATATGTCTATCCGGGACCACAGACAGAAGCAGTTAACGCCTCATGGAGTTCCAGAATGGACAGAGTCCGACAGATTGGCACAACTAGGATTTATAGTGGTAACAGTAGGTAACCGCGGAGGACACCCCTCAAGGTCAAAATGGTACCACAACTACGGATACGGAAATCTTCGGGACTATGGACTGGAAGACAAAAAAGTGACAGTGGAACAGCTGGCTGCAAGACACAAATTCATAGACCAGAACAAAGTAGGTATTCACGGACACTCAGGTGGAGGATTCATGTCCACTGCAGCAATGCTCAAATATCCAGACTTCTTTAAAGCAGCTGTATCCAGCGCCGGAAACCACGAAAACAACATATACAACAGATGGTGGAGCGAAAAACACCACGGCGTGCTTGAAGAGATAACAGCTAAAGGAGACACTACATTCAAATACAAGATAGACAGGAATTCACAGATAGCCAACAACCTCAAGGGACGTCTACTTTTAGTTACCGGAGACATCGACAACAATGTACATCCGGCCAACACCATAAGAATGGCCAACGCACTTATCAAAGCCAACAAACGCTTCGATATGCTGGTACTTCCCGGCCAAAGACACGCTTTCGGTGATATGACTGAATACTTCTTCTGGCGTATGGCAGACCACTTCTCCAGATACCTTATAGGAGACTACAAAAATGACGTAGAGATAATAGAGATGAATAATAATTAGTATTATACTACTACTTCTGTTGCACAATTAAAGTCCTGTTTCCATATCGGAAGCAGGACTTTTTGGTGGAAAAAACTGATATATTCACTAATTGTCGAAATTAGTATATTTATAAAAAACTGTATTTCTGATGTTTAAACTTGTATCTCTTTTTCAGGTATAACATTTTCAATTAAATATTAGATTTGCCTGAGTACAAAAAATGAGACAACTATGAACATCAAGAAAATTTCACTTTTTCTGCTTGCCGGCTTAACCAGCCTTAACCTTATGGCAGAAGGATACCAATTGAATACCAATAGTGCCCGCCAGATAGGTATGGGACATACCGGAACAGCACTAAGGCTTGGATCAGAAAGCATGGTATTCAATCCGGCAGGCCTCTCATTCATGAAAGGCAATGCAGACATAGCACTAGGCATGACAGCCATTAAATCCAAAGTCAAATTCACTAATGGCGAATATATAGCTGAGACAGACAATCCTCTTGGAACACCTCTTTTCGGATACGCCGGATTCAGACTCTCAGAGAAGTTCTTTGCAGGAATAAGCATCACCAATCCGGCCGGAAATAGTCTGGTATGGCCGGAAAACTGGGCAGGCACACACCATGTTCAGGACATTTCTCTCAAGGCATTCTCCATTCAACCCACAATATCATTCAAAATAAACGACTGTTGGAGTATAGGTGCCGGTCTTATGGCAAACTTTGGAAGTTTTGAGATGAACAAAGGACTCCTCCCTGTAGGAGGTCTTGCCCCCTATCTTCAGAACCCACAGTTTCCACAACCATACAAAGATATTATCAGTGCCAACATGGGTATATCACCTATGAATGCAACTCTTGAAGGAGATGCCGGTGTAACATACGGGTTCAATATAGGAGCCATGTTTACTCCCAACGACAAATGGACCTTCGGAATATCCTACCGTTCCAAAGTGATGATGTCACTTGAAGAGGGTGAAGCCTCCGTTAGCTACGGATCCCCCGAACTACAGACACTATTTGCCACACTCGGGAATCCTGAGTCACCTCTTTTCAACCCCAACATCGCCGGAGCAATGAGCCTTGACGGAATGTCCTTCTCCTCAGAACTCCCCATTCCCTCAAATCTCAACCTAGGAATCACCTACACCCCCGACTCCAGATGGCTCTTCACCGCCGAGCTACAATACGTAGGCTGGAAAACATACGACCAACTCGTAATGGAATTCGAAAACCCCCAACTATCCACCACCCAAGAGAAAAACTTCTCCAACTCAATGATTTACCGCCTCGGCTCTGAATACAATCCAACGGATAAATTAACACTTCGTGCCGGGCTCATCTATGACAGCACACCGGTAGACAAAATGCTATATAGTCCGGAAACACCGGGTGCCAACAAACCCAGCTTAACAGCAGGACTCACCTACGCTCCCACCGAAAAATTTGCTTTCGACCTTGGACTACAGTATCTAAACGGAATTGAAATAACCGGATCAACTCCGCAGGCTGCCCCATTATCCCCTTTTATTGGTGATTATAAATCTACCGCAATCCTACCCTCTTTTGGCCTGAGGTTTAATTTCTAAAAAATCACTACTTTTGCATAGAAGAGAAAGCTATGTCAAAAGAGATTCATATAGAAGAGTTTTTAGAACTTTCGGAGAACAATAAAATAATAGACGTAAGATCCCCCGCTGAATATGAACAAGCTCATATTCCGGGGGCTCTTAATTTACCCCTCTTTTCAAACGAAGAGAGAGCGGAAGTAGGCACAATCTACAAGAAGCGAGGAAGAGTCAAAGCTGTTACCAGAGGCCTTGAGATAGTGGGCCCCAAACTCAGCCAGTTCACAAAAACTGCCCTCTCCCTCAAACAGGAAAAATTACTTATCCACTGCTGGAGAGGAGGAATGAGGAGCAAATCGATGGCGTGGCTTCTTGAGACCGTAGGTTTGGAGTGCTTCACGCTGAGCGGAGGCTATAAAAGCTACCGCGCCCACATCCGCAAGGAGTTGGGAAAACCCCTTAACCTGATACTATTGGGAGGATACACCGGATCCGGAAAAACAGATCTATTACATATACTGGAAGAAAACAACGAGCAGACAATAGACCTTGAAGGTCTGGCCAACCACAAAGGTTCGGCATTCGGAGCTATCGGACAGCCATCTCAGCCCTCAACAGAAATGTTCGAAAACCTGCTATTCCAAAAGGTAAGTACTTTGGATCCTGCCAAACCCATCTGGAGCGAAGACGAGAGCCACAACATAGGAAGAGTCTTTATCCCCGATCCGTTCTGGCTACAAATGAGGAAATCCCCTGTCGTTATTGTAGAGACACCATTCGGCAACAGGCTGGAAAGACTTATGAGAGACTACGGGACATTTCCTGTACAACAACTCACAGCTTCGATAAAGAAGATAGAGAAGAGGCTGGGATACGACAAGTGCAAAGAGGCTATAGAGGCCTGCTATAAAGGAGATATTGAGAAAGCAGCCGAAATATCTCTGCTGTATTACGACAAAGCCTATCAGAGTCAGCTAGACAACAGATTCGGAGATAAATTGGTCTCCATGCCAAAAGTGGAATTCAAGACCGATAATCCATGCAAAGCTGTCATCAACCTCAGAGAAATAGCTCTTAATATTTAAAATAACTAACCATGAGAAATGAAATAAACAGCAAAATTGCAATCATTGTAAACCGTAACGGTATGGGCGAATCCTCACCGGAGCTCTCCCACACTCTCATCAAGAACTACTTTTCACTTTTACTGAGTGAAAATCACATTCCCTCATATATATGTTTTTATGCAGACGGTGTGAAGTTTGCATGTGAAGGATCACATGTGCTTGAAGAACTCAATGCTCTTGAAAAGGCAGGTTCAAAGATAATTATCTGCAAGACCTGCCTGGTGTTCCACAAGCTACTGGACAAAAAAGCAACAGGTACAGTGGGCACAATGCTTGACATTATTGACGTACAGCACAACAGTACAAAAGTAATAACACTCTGATGGAACAAATAAGACTAACACAATTCAGCCCCGGAGCAGGTTGCGGATGCAAAATCGCACCTAAAGATCTGGAGGAAATTCTCAAGAACAGCCGATCACAAATGCCCTTCGATAACCTTCTGGTAGGCAACGACACCAAAGACGACGCAGCAGTATATGACATTGGCGACGGCAGAGCAATAATAAGCACCACAGACTTTTTCACTCCTATAGTGGACGATCCTTTCGACTTCGGAAGAATAGCTGCGACAAATGCAATATCCGACATCTACGCCATGGGAGGCTCGCCCATCATGGCAATTGCCATACTAGGGTGGCCACTGGACAAACTACCTGCCGAGACAGCCGGAGAGGTTATTTCCGGTGCAAGAAAAGTGTGTGATCAGGCCGGCATACCACTCGCAGGAGGACACAGCATCAGCAGCGCCGATCCCATTTTCGGTCTTGCAGTTACAGGAATAGTAGACAAAACCCTTGTAAAGAAGAACCGGGGAGCCATTCCCGGATGCTCTCTTTTCCTCACTAAACCCCTGGGAATAGGGCTTGTCACAACTGCGGAGAAATTTGGCGTGGCCAAAGAAGAAGACAGAGCAAAAGCACTGGAACTGATGACCACCCTCAACAAGCCCGGCGAGCAGCTTGCCAAACTTACCCATGTAAAATCCTTGACCGATATAACCGGATTCGGGCTATTGGGACACACACTGGAAATAGCAGAGAGCAGCGGGGTGAAAGCAGTAATAGAATACAACAAAGTTCCACGTATTGAAGGAACTGAGTACTACATCAAACAGGAGTGCATACCCGGAGGCACCAACCGCAATTTCGCAAGCTACGGTTCGAAGATATCTCATCTAACCTCCGACCAGAAATCACTATTGTGCGATCCTCAGACAAGCGGTGGGCTTCTAATTGCAATAGAACCCGAAGGAGAGAAAGAACTCCTGGCAATATCAAAGAGTGCCGGATTCGACCTATTCAAAATCGGACATCTCGAAAAGTTCGAGGGAGCAAACTATGTAGAAGTTATTTAACAACAAACTAACCCATACAATTATGACAAAACGAATCTTTATCTTGGCAATAGCTCTTTCCCTGAGCATATCTGCTTTTGCGCAAAGAGTTATTACCGGTGCAGAGTCCACCGGAGAATATCTTCCCCTGATTGAAGGCAAAAAGATTGCAGTACTCACCAACCAGACAGGAACCATTGGGAGCACACACCTTGTTGACTCCCTTGTGAATCTCAATATAAACATTGTAGCGATACTCTCCCCCGAACATGGATTCCGCGGAGATGCGGATGCTGGTGAACATGTGAAGAGCTCCATCGACGAAAAAACCGGAATCCCCATAAAATCTCTCTACGACGGAGACACAGGCAAGCCTTCAGCAGATCTCATGAAAGAGATTGATGTTCTACTGTTCGACCTACAGGATGTAGGAGTGAGATTCTACACCTACCTCACAACAATGGCCCGTATGATGGACGCCTGCGCAGAGCACGGAGTCAAGATGATTGTTCTGGACAGGCCCAATCCCCTCGGATTTTACGTAGATGGCCCTATTTTGGACCTTAAGTACAAATCTGCAGTAGGATGGCTCCCTATCCCTACCGTACACGGAATGACACTCGGAGAACTCGCAGGAATGATAAACGGCGAAGGCTGGCTCCCGGACGGAATGCAGTGTGATCTGGAAGTTGTAAAGTGCAAGAACTACACACACGCCACAATGTACAAACTGCCGATCAAACCCTCCCCCAACCTGCCAAACATGAGGTCGATTTATCTCTACCCCTCAATCTGCTACTTCGAAGCTACTCCCGTAAGTCTGGGAAGAGGCACAGACAAACCTTTCCAGATATACGGACATCCCAACATGAAAGGCTACGACTTTAAATTCACTCCAAGAAGCGTACCCGGAGCTAAATACCCTCCCCAGCTCAACCGGGAATGCTACGGAGTAGATCTCAGCAAGGAGCCGTCAATCGAAGAGATAAACAAAGCCGGAATCAACCTGGAATATGTAATAGACGCATATAACAACCTCAATCTCGACGACCACTTCTTCCGTTCATTCTTTGAGCTGCTTATTGGCAGAGACTATATAAGAAAAATGATTAAGCAAGGTAAAAGTGCAGACGAAATCAAAGCAACTTGGGCAGACGAGGTAGCAAAGTTCAAAATCCAAAGAAAGCCCTACCTGCTCTATCCCGAAAACTAGAAATTCCCGCTGACTACTCTATCCGGGAAATAATCCTGGAATCATCATCCTGAACAGATATCTGCACTTTGAGAACATCATCGGGCAGTATCTGTTCAATTTTTTCAGGCCACTCCATAAGACACAAGTTTCCGCTGTACACATACTCCTCAAACCCGATGTCAAGAGCCTCCGGAACACTCTCTATCCTATAGAAATCAAAATGATATATCACATCACCGCTATCTGAATGATATTCATTCACAATATTGAAAGTAGGACTGTTCACATCATCCTCAACTCCAAGCACAGAGCAAAGAGCCCTTATGAAAGTTGTTTTCCCGGCCCCCATAGAACCGTAAAATGCAACCACCTTGCTATCTCCTGTCATTTCCAGAAACTCCCCTGCAGCCTTGTACAACCCCTTTAAATTTTCAATCCTTATCTTTTCCATTACTTGTTATTAATCTTAACAGCATTGCTAATCATTATTGACTTAGGAATTACTTAATACTACAAGTGAAATTACTCAATATCCTCATTTCAACAAATATTTCATAAAAAAGTCTCAACATTTTTACTAGGTCTGGCATGATTTTAACATCCATAATTTAAACATCGTCGATTGACTTCGAGAAATATCAACTTAACACCCAGCATAGTATGATGAGATTCTGTCTGTATCTGTTAATATTATTATTGGGTAGTAGTTGCTCCATAATAAGAAACAATAAAAACCAGCAGGTTGTCAGCAACTATTCTGGCAGCAATTTTTTTATTGAAAGTGCATATACTTCCTTTTATAATGATAGCTTGCGTATCTCCATCGACTTGTATGCCGAGTTTCTTCCCTCTTCCAATAGCAATGTAATAGCAAAAAGTGTTTTTAATACTAATAAAAAGCTGATCAATAAAAGCTTTGGGTTGAACATTTCACCGGAAAATTTTGTATTTCAAATCCATGGCAGGCACCGAGATGTGTCTACATCACTTTACTATATTCCTGACAATAAGAATCTGCAGGATAGTGTTATTTACTTACAGCACAAAGACAGGCATTATGCATTGCATAGCATTATTGGAGAAAGAGGTTCATATCTCCAGCTACTTAGTGTCCATAATTCCCATTTCGAAGGATTATTTACCGACGAAATCTTCAGGGACGAATGCAGCTCCATCATGTCAAAATTCTGTTACAAAAACTATTACAAGGCAGCAAAATGGCATAACGATGGGATGTCGATTTATTTATATGACAGCGATTATTTAAAAAACCCTCTTAATCAAAGTGTGTTTGCAGACACAACCAATATTACATTTCCTCGTCAAAAAATCATAGGCATTGCCAACAATAGAAGTGACTATTCCGTTTACTTCAAACTGATTGGGCCAGTCGAAGATCTTGTTAACAATCAAGTGATTTATATCAATATTTATAGCAGAGACAACCTGATTATTAATGGTATGGAGGCTTCTCCCATATTAACGGAAAGAGTACTTTCTCCCAATTTTTTTATGAAGCTAAAAGTAAATCACAACGACTACATATTGACACTCAGCAATGATAGCGGAGATATTTATGCTCTGCTTGGGTTGCATATATGGTGACGTAACACACAAAAACACTAGACTGTTTACGGAGAATTACCAACATTTACCTTGCAGGGTTATGAAGCTGGAATGAACACTGTTACCAAAGGAATATTTTCATTTGACGGAGATTTAATTGTTCACCCAAATTGTAGTAATATTGCTTACAATTTCGACCAAGAAACCGGGGAATTAAAAACCCGCTACGATTTTCGTTTTATGGATCCATTTTATCCTTCTTTCTAAGGAACCAAAAATTATTACATTTCAAACCTAAACTATTCAGATAGTTTTAAATCTACATTCATCCCAAGGTACCAATTTGGAGAAATAAAAGCAGATGTGCTTAATCCTTCAACACTTAATTGCCCGCAGGATGCACCTGCAACCGAAGCGGAAAAGCAAAAAGCATTTGAATTCCTTACAAAAATGACCGGAAGACAAATAACTGAAGAGAGCAATCCAGTACTGGTGTTGGTTAACTAGTCGAAAATTACTTACCTGGATGATATTGTAGAAATTTGTTACATCCCTATAATCCTAGTGCAAATTACCTTGTTCCCTCTGGTCTGACAAAGCCAGATACCATAAGAAAGCCGGGCAAGACTCTAACTTTGATTGATAATGGATAGCATCTTATCTATATTTTACTAATCAACACTCCTTTCACTAATGACCAAGCTGTCTCATTATTATAATCAACTCCCTGTTTTAAAATTATATTAATATCCTGTGTGAACTCAATATCTGTCATCTTCTCTTCAATATTTGCTAAAAACTGCTTTTGTGTAGGTGGTTGTTTCACAGAGTATTTCATATAAGTATTGTAGCATCGAATAACTTTCTCTTCATCAATTTTATGATTGCTCAAAGCCCAATATATATCGAACAAATCTCTTCCTTTGCGTCTTTGATATAATGCCCTTAGCTTTGTCCCTAACAACTCCTCTAATTCATAACAATTCAAATTACACTCACCAGAAAACCATCCGTTTTTAACTTGATATGGAATTAATTTCATCCCTAAGACATCAAAATGTTCACGAGTATTGATCTCGATTTTCAATCTCATATTAATAATGGGCTGAATTTCTGTTTCAAACCTGTAAACAATAGTATTATTGTGAATATGTTGTTTTACTGTTCTCTTTGTCCCCATGAATGAAAGTCGCTCTCTTATCTTTTTAAGTATCGGATTTATGGGTCCCGGCTTAATTTGCACTAGATCAATGTCTTCAGAATATCGAATCTGAGGTTGCAAATAGAGCTTATGAAGAGCTGTACCACCTCTGAATGCCAATGATTCCCTTAACGTGTCATCGAAAAAAATTTCTACTAAAGCTCTTGCTATTATCAGATCCTGCTCAACTTGGGCATCATTAGGCCACGGAGAAGAAATTTTCCATTCTTCTATGTATCTTTGTGGTATCATAAGTCACTTTCAATTTCCATATTTATTATCACTCTCCATTTTTCATCAATCTCTCCTTTCCGACTTTTTAATGGAGATAGTAAAACAAAATTATATTTCTTTTTCACCAATACTTTATGCAACGAATCGGCTAATTTGTTTTCTCCGGAAATGTTGTCAAGTATGTATCCCAAACGCTGTAAATTAGCGATATTATGATATTTGAATGCCGTTTCGGCAAGATTAGAGACTTTAATTTCTGATGCCAATTCTTGGATGACAGTAACCACTCTATTTAGCCCAAATTTATTTGTATTTGCCAGAAGATCCAATGCTGTCCATTCAGGTGAAGACACATTTATGTATCCGGAAATTGTCTTATGCTTAACTATTACCTCTTCAGGCCAATTATTCTTTGTAACAAAATTAATTTTCACCTTTTTATTCTTAATGCTTCTCAGAGCAGGGTGTTGAATCGTTACGAAAAATTCCATAGGTTGCTGATGAGCTGCTCCATATAAAGCGGCTGCTGAGAGCAGACTCAAATAATAATTTCTTCCAAGATACTTCATTAAATCATCCAAATAGAAATACAGAGGAATTATCCCTTGAGCAGAATATTCTGGTGGAATAATTGTGTAGAACCCCTGTCTGACTTGAAAAATTACTTTTTTTAATTTAAGACGATATAGCCCTTGTTTGATTGTCAAGTATGGGAGATTAAACTCCTGCATTAGCTCTTCAAGAGTAAAAGCATACCTGCCTCTTGAACGAATATCCGCTAAAAACCTCTCTAAATATCCATATGATGTAGCTCTTTTATTCATTGTTCGATATTGCATTTAGATACGATATATGTATCCTTTTGCAATATAATAAAATTTTATAAAATATCATTTTCCCCATAAAAAGGAATGGATAATATTTTGCAATTTATATGCTTCGATTCTACAAAGAATTCCCCTGATGTCTGTATTGGATTGCCTCTGCAAGATGAGAGGAAGATATCTCTTGAGAACTGTCCAGATCTGCTATAGTACGGGCAACTTTAAGAATTTCCGTGAAGCCTCTGGCTGATAGATCGAATCTGTTTATTGCGTTGGAAAGAAGCTTCTTCTCCGCACTCCCGAGACGACAATATCTGGCAATATCCATTGTCTTCATCTGCGAATTGGTATTAATCCTGCCCTTGAAACGTCTGCATTGTACATCCCTTGCAGCAATAACCCTCTCTCTTATGGCAGTGGAGCATTCCATTCTCTCTTCTCCCATAAGCCTGTCACCAGGTATTGGATTCACCTCCATGTTCAAGTCAATCCTGTCAAGCAATGGACCGGATATTCTGGAACGATATCTGGATATCTCATAAGGCATACAACTGCACTCTTTGCCGGGCACACCATGATATCCGCAGGGGCACGGGTTCATAGAGGCTACTAGCATAAAATCACAGGGATACGATACCTTATACCTCGCCCTGGAGATGGAGATTGTCTTGTCTTCCAATGGTTGGCGCAGTATCTCCAGTACAGACCTCCTGAATTCAGGCATTTCATCCAGATACAATACTCCGTTATGAGCCAGAGATATCTCTCCCGGCATCGCCTTGCTGCCTCCTCCTGCTATTGCCACCAAAGAAGAAGAGTGGTGAGGAGCACGAAAAGGCCTGCTTGTTATCAACCCACTCTGCAAGTTACTACTGCCATACACAGAATAAACAACGCTGGTCTCGATGGCCTCTTCTTTTGACATAGGAGGCAAAATACCGGGAAGAGCCTTTGCCATAAGAGTCTTGCCCGTTCCGGGAGCTCCGCTCATCAGCACATTATGACATCCCGCAGCAGCTATCTCAAGCCCCCTTTTTACATGTTCCTGACCTTTCACCGTTTCAAAATCAGGAATACTCTCATCCACAAACTCATTATCAAAAATATTCCCCGAAGACAAAGGATGCAAAGACAATACACCACTCAGAAACATCACAACCTCCCTGAGATTGTCGGCAGCATAAATATCAGTTACCCCGGCATCAGCCGCTTCACAGGCACATCCCTTTGGGAAAATACACCCTTTGAACCCCTCCCTTGCTGCTAACAAGGCAACAGGAAGTGCTCCTTTCACCGGCCTGAGTGTCCCGTCCAGAGCCAATTCTCCCATAATTAGATAATCTTCCAGAGAAGGAAAAACATAACGGGAAGATGCCGCCAGAATACCCAATGCAATGGCAAGATCAAATGAAGATCCCTCTTTCCGGATGTCTGCCGGAGCGAGATTCACAGTTATGCGCTTTCCCGGGATACCGGCCTCTACTGTATGCATTGCAGTAGAAATCCTCTGCTGGCTCTCCCTCACGGCACTATCGGGAAGACCAACCATATAGAAACTGATTCCTTTAGACACATCCACCTCAACAGTAATGGTAATCGCCTCTATCCCCACACAAGCAGCACTGTATACACGACACAACATATCTTTTTTACAAAGATATCTTTTGCAGAAACACTACATCATCAACCAAACTATTATTAGCTGATCCTGTGTGATTTTTACCTGAATCTGATATTTGGACCAGAAAATTTAAAAAAAATTGACGTTTATAATGTTTTTAAATGCTCCATATTTTACAATAGCTGCTTTACTATTCATTATTAAATTATAACTTTGTGTTTATATGGCAGATTCTGTTAAACTCCTTAGTTGTTTTTCTCCTGAAGAGATGTCTGTTCTTGTTCAGGAAGAAGACCACATTGTTGTAATCATAGACTCCAATGTAAAAAAACTTTATGGTCACCTTTTCCCTTATCACCAGATAGAATTCGATGCTTCCGAAAAAAACAAAATTCTTCCATCAGTGAGCAGTATCACAGAGCAACTTATGGAAGCCGGAGCAGACAGAGACTCCTTCATATTAGTTGTCGGGGGAGGTATCACTACAGACACTGGCGCCTTTGCAGCCTCCGTCTACTTCAGAGGAGTACGTTTCGGTCTTGTTCCTACCACTCTTCTTGCTCAGGTTGATGCCGCTATAGGAGGAAAAAATGGAGTTAATTCCAATGGATACAAAAACATCATCGGAACAATCAATCTGCCGGAATTCACAATCCTGTGCTCTGACTTTCTCAAGACTCTTCCGGAAAGAGAGTTTAATTCCGGTCTTGCGGAGATGCTCAAAACCCTTATCATAGGGGACAGAGAGTCCTATTTTCACGCAACTGAAATTCTATCCAGAGAGAAAAACCCGGAAGCCATAGCTCCATTCATAGAAAAGGCAGCAGCCATCAAAGCTGCTATAACCGGAAAGGATCTTTACGAACATGGAGAACGGAAACTGCTTAACCTTGGCCACACATTTGCACATGCGATTGAAAAAGAGACCGTTACGTCACACGGAGAGGCTGTAGCAATAGGCATTACCCTGGCAGCTAAACTGTCTGTAAAGCTAGAAATACTCGACTCACAAGAGGCTACTTTGATTGAATCCAATTTTATCTCTTTGGGAATAAATGTAAAATGCCCTGTTCCGGTCAAATCTCTTATAAGAAACATGAAAATGGACAAAAAGAAATCCGGTAATACCATAACCTTTATATTAATTGAGAAAATCGGCAGGTGCATAACATATCCTGTCCATATTGCCAATCTGGAGGAGGCTTTGTATGATTTGTCTTAGTATAGGCATACAGGGGGCAGGCAAAGTAAACGATGCCCTGTCAAAAACACATATGGCAGAGATACGTCTCGACCTTACAGGAATGAACAGAGAAGAGACTGTCAACCTTTTTCGATCAAAGAAAGATCTTCTTGTCACCTGCAGGACAGACAATCTCTCCCTGGAAGAGAGCAAGCAAAGGATACTGTGGGCCATCATGGGCTCTAGAATAAAAAAATCTACCGGAAAAAGGTTCATAGATCTCGAATATGATACTCCGGAAGAGTATCGCAACGAACTTATTGGTCTTGCCCGCAGGTACGGATTCAGTATAATCTTATCCTATCACAACTACGAAACCACTGACAGCTACGAACGTCTACTTGAAATATACAACACCTGCATCAAAAATGGTGCTGATATAGCCAAGATTGTCACATACTCCCAAACTATACAGGAGTGTGCAAGAATTCTCAATCTTTACAAGCAATGTGAGAAAAACACTCTCATCGCATTCTCTATGGGTGAAGAGGGCAAATTTACCCGTCTCTTATCCCATTTCCTCGGATCACCCTTCATATATTGTACCCTGGATCCCGAAAATGCCACAGCTCCGGGACAACTAACAATTTCCGAGGCTCAGAGACTCATCTCAAAGAAAACCTACCCACACAAATTATCGGGACAAAAATTATCTTCCAAAATTGCAGCCCCATCATCTAAGAGTCATGCCCAGAGAGCCATCTTGTGTTCTGCATGGGCACGCGGCAAAAGCACTTTATATGGATACACTCCATGTGCAGACAGCGAGGCAGCCTTAAATGTTATAAAAAAACTGGGAGCAAAGGTTAAAATTGAAAAATGCAAACTACCCAAATTTAAAATAGAGATAACAAGCCCCGGAATAGATGCTCTTGCTGCAAACCTTTCCAAAGAGATCAAATTTGTTAAAACAAAGAAGAACATAGAAATCAATGTAGGTGAATCCGGACTACTGTGCAGATTGATGATACCTGCTTCTGCACATTTTCCCGGTAAAAACCCGGCAATCTCATCAATAATTATGAAGGGACAGGGAGGTCTCAACAAAAGAGAACTCTTTTCAACCGACAAACCTCTGAGGGATCTCGGTATCAAGATTGATACAACAAAAAACAAACTTCCTGCCCGTATCTCCGGTGCATTGAAGGGTGCTAAACTGGAACTATCAGGAAAAGGAGGCTCTCAGCTGCTATCAGGTATGCTCATGGCCCTCCCTCTATGTGACAAACCAAGCGTGATAGAGCTCTCCGAGCCCACCAGCACCCCTTATATAGACCTTACTATAAAGACAATAAAGGAATTTGGAATTGACATAGAGAGTTCAGAACACCGAATATTTAAAATTCCTGCAAAACAGAAATACAAATCCAAAAATTTCATTGCAATTGAGGGTGACTGGAGCGGAGCCTCAATGTTAATGGTTGCAGGAGCTATCACTAACGGAGTGACAATCACAAATTTGCCTGTCCACTCGAAACAGGCTGATGAGAAAATAGTTGATATCTTGCAAAATTGCGGAGTGGAAATAGATATTACTGAATATCCCAAATACCTGGTCATGTGCGGCGACACCCCATGTGTGTTCAAAGAGGAGGGTAACAAAGAAATTATATTGGGATCAAGTATAGAGGTACACAAACCCAAGCATCCTTTGCTTCCCTTTGAGTTCGACGCTACAAATGCACCGGACCTGTTCCCCACCCTAGTAGTTCTTGCACTGCACTGCAACGGCACAAGCAAGATAAAAGGAATCCAAAGACTCTCTAACAAAGAGAGCAACAGAGCAGAGAGTCTCTATAGCGAATTCACAAAACTGGGAGCATCAATGGACATTGAAGGCGACTGGTTGGTAATCAATGGTGGACGCAAACTACATGGAGGATATTGCTCTTCCCACAACGACCATCGAATAGCAATGGCTTTGGCAACAGCATCTCTCAATATTAAGGAAAATGTCTATACCGACGATCTAGAGTGCATCTCCAAGTCCTTCCCCAACTTTCTTAAGAATTTCAAATAAAGCACCTTTTACTGATGAATTCATACGGCAAAAAATTCCGTGTACAGCTTTTCGGTGAATCCCACGGACCGGCAATAGGAGTCACAATAGACGGCGTACCTCCCGGCATACCTCTTTGTACAGATGATTTCCGGGAAGACATTAAAAGACGCGCCGGAGGAAAAAAAGGAGGAACACCTCGGGTAGAAGCAGACTCCCTGGAATTTCTTTCAGGAATTTTCAATGGTCACACTACCGGAGCACCCCTTTCTATAATAGTAAAGAACCTCAACACCCGTTCCGGAGATTACGACAATCTAGCTAATATACCCAGACCGGGACATGCCGACTTCACCTCCATGATAAGACAAAAAGGGTTCCAGGACCCACGAGGGGGAGGTCACCATTCAGGAAGAGTTACTCTTGCTCTGGTGATTGCCGGGGTTATCGCAAAGAAGATATCAGCGCCCGCCAAATACGACAGCAAAATACTCTCAATAGGAGGAGAAGAAATATGGGAAAATAAATTAGAAAGTGCAATTGAAAAGGGCGACTCCCTAGGCGGTATCATAGAATGCTATGTCTATAATGTTCCGGCAGGACTGGGTGAACCCTTCTTTGACTCCGTTGAATCAAGCATCTCACACCTTGTATTTGCAATACCGGGCATCCGGGGCATAGAATTCGGAGATGGATTCAAAGCTGCCTCAATGTGGGGTTCTCAACACAACGACCCAATAACAGACAAAAATGGCACAACGGCACACAATTCTTCCGGAGGAATCAACGGGGGAATAACCAACGGCAACACAATAGTATTCCGGGCAGCAATCAAACCAACATCCAGTATCTCTTTGCCACAACACACCCTAAATATTAAAAGCGGAGCTACCGAAGAGCTCCGCATTCAGGGAAGACATGATGCCTGTTTTGCACTACGCGTGCCTGTAATTTTGGAATCCATTGCTGCAATAGCAATTGCAGACTTCATTCTTTGATATTATTCCACTATGGACCCTGCCACTATATTGGCCACCAAAGCTCTCAGTCTCACTACACTGTTCTCATCAGAAGGGTGTACCCTATGCGCCAACAGTATCACAGCTGTCTTGGAAACAGGATCAATTACAAAAGAGGTTCCTGTATAACCTGTATGGCCGTACGTTTTTTCAGGGTGGAACAGATCTCCCTTATTTGTTGCATATGCAGAGTAGTTATCCCAACCGAGTGAACGTCCAATATGCTCAAGCCCTCTGGGAACTCTTGTCATTGTCTCCACGGTTTTCTCACCCAGTATTCTTCGGCCATTGTTTTCACCACCATTCATAAGAGCTGCCGCAAGTATTGCAAGATCCTCAGCATTTGAAAACACACCTGCATTACCGGAATTACCATCATTCATTATTCTTGCAAGAGGATCATGTACTTTACCATGCAGTACCGAACCGTTTGTCTGCCTCTCAGTTGGTGCCACCATAGGCAATAGCTTCCTGTCAGGATTATATGTGGTATGCTTCATGACCAGTACATCAAAAATATTCTCCTGGGCATAAGTCTCAAGACGCATACCTGTTATGTTCTGCACTACATTTTGTAGAGTTATGAAATTCAGACAACTATATCTGAATTGCGTTGTAGGCTTGAACCCTCTGTCACACGTAGATATATACTCCATCAATCCTTCAGGAGATGGAGAGCCGTATTTCTCTACAAGTTCATCAACAGGTGCGTACGCCGGCAGGCCCGAGGAGTGAGTAAGGAGGTCCACTATCCTTATGTCTGTCTCTTTACCTGTTGCAGGGTCGGTATAACCCTTAAAACCGTCGATATACATCGAGACTTTGTCTGTAAGTCTCAACATACCTCTCTCCACAAGCTGCATAACAGAGATTGCCGTTCCTACCGACTTGGACACGGAAGCCAAATCAAAAATGGTATTGTCAGTCATCTTCTCCTCAACCGGATAGATACTTTTATTACCATAACTCTTGATATAGACAAGCTTATTGCCCCTCACAACTGCTATCACAGCACCGGGAATCTCTCCCTTCTCAATTGAGTTCCCAATAACATTGTCTACTGCCGCTAGTCTGAAAGGATCCATCCCGGCCTTGTCGGGAGATATCTTGTCAAGAGGTTGGGCAGAAACAACTGTTGCCGCAATCAGCAACAAGAAGATAAGTAATGATTTTTTCATAGCATTTATCATATTTAAATTGTAAACATCTCAAGCATCAAAGCGAGAAATAGCCGGAACAAATTTAACAAAAAAAGAGAGGCAAATAAATTTCGCCTCTCTTAAGTAATGGTATAAAATGAAAATTAAGAACGATCTCTTGGAGTATTACGCGATCTGCCGCCTCTTCCTCCTGTATTACGACCACGTGAATCTCCACGTCCTCTGCGAGACCTGTCTCCTCTGCCACCTGCTGCTGCTGCAGCCATTCCGGCATTAGGTGAAAGATCCCTCTTTCCAAATACTTCACCGTTGCATATCCACACTTTGATGCCTATCACTCCTACTTTGGTGTGAGCTTCGGCCTGTGCATAATCAATATCGGCACGGAAAGTATGAAGAGGAGTACGACCCTCTTTATAAAGTTCTCTTCTTGCCATCTCAGCACCACCTAAACGACCACTGATAAGTACCTTCACACCTTCAGCACCCATCCTCATTGTAGAGGCCATGGACATCTTTATAGCGCGACGATAGGAAACCCTGCCTTCTAGCTGACGTGCAATATTATTTGCAACAATATTAGCATCAACTTCCGGTCTTTTTACCTCAAAAATGTTTATCTGAACCTCTTTCTTAGAGATCTTCTTGAGTTCTTCCTTGAGTTTATCTACCTCCTGTCCGCCTTTTCCGATGATTATACCGGGACGTGCAGTGTGTATGGTCACTGTAATAAGCTTGAGAGTTCTCTCAATTACTATTCTTGATATGCTGGCTTTTGCCAGACGTGCATTGAGATATTCGCGTATCTTGGAATCTTCCAGCAACTTGGCAGAATAGTCATTTCCACCGTACCAGTTAGAGTCCCAGCCACGGATAATACCAATGCGGTTTGATATAGGATTTGTTTTTTGACCCATTTTATTGCTCTTCTTTTACGGTTTTACTTTTCGTGCCCAACACAATAGTGACGTGATTGGAACGCTTACGGATTCTTGCTGCACGTCCTTGTGGTGCTGTCCTGATTCTCTTGAGCGTACGGCCTTGTCCAACCATTATGGTTTGAACACATACATTGCCGTTCTCCAGTTCTTTACGATCTTCTTCATTCTTGGCTTCCCAGTTGGCTATTGCCGAACGGAGCAGTTTCTCAAGACGAATAGATGCCTCCTTTTTGGTATACCTTAGTATATCCAAAGCGCGGTTTACCTCAACCCCTCTCACGAGATCTGCAACCAGTCTCATTTTCCTGGGAGAGGTAGGTACATCATTCAGCTTTGCTATAGCTGTATGTTTTTTTATTTCTTTAAGCCTTTCGGCTGCTTCTCTTTTTCGAGCTCCCATTATTGTGAATTTCTTTTACTCATTAACATAAATTAACGATTACCCGAGTGACCTTTAAAGGTACGAGTAGGTGCAAACTCACCAAGCTTGTGTCCAACCATGTTTTCGGTAACATATACCGGAATAAACTTATTCCCGTTGTGAACCGCAATGGTATGGCCTACAAAGTCCGGTGATATAATACTGGCTCTGGACCAGGTCTTGATTACCTCCTTCTTGCCAGTCTCATTCATGGCGAGTACTCTGTTTTCGAGACTTGCCTGTATGTAAGGTCCTTTTCTAAGTGAACGACTCATAATTCTTTCAGTTTAATCCGTTATTTTTTCCTTCTTTCTATGATGAACTTCTTGCTTGTTTTCTTAGGATTACGTGTTTTGTAACCCTTAGCAAGAACACCTGTTCTGGAACGTGGATGTCCTCCTGAAGCACGGCCTTCACCACCACCCATAGGGTGATCAACCGGATTCATCACAACACCTCTCACTCGGGGACGACGTCCGAACCAGCGGTTTCTACCCGCCTTACCGAATGATTCCAGATTGTGATCTGAGTTAGACACTGTTCCTACTGTTGCACGGCAAGATGTCAAAACCATTCTTACCTCTCCCGAAGGAAGTTTAAGAATGGCGTGATTTCCTTCACGTGCTGTCAACTGAGCATAAGTTCCTGCACTGCGGGCCATAGCGGCTCCCTGCCCGGGTCTCAGCTCTATATTGTGAACAAGCGTACCAAGAGGAATTTCTGAAAGAGGCAGAGTGTTACCAATTTCGGGTGCAACTCCTGAGCCTGATGCTATCACCTGACCCACCTTAATTCCATTTGGAGCTATTATGTAGCGTTTTTCACCGTCTGCGTAAACAACCAGAGCAATACGGGCACTTCTGTTGGGATCGTATTCAATAGTCTTGACTGTAGCTGTATACTTGTCCTTATCTCTAAGGAAGTCAATCACACGATACATCCTTTTGTGACCTCCTCCGATATAACGCATTGTCATTTTTCCGTTACCGTTCCTTCCTCCCGATTTACGAAGAGGTTTCAGCAGAGATTTCTCCGGTTTGGAACAAGTAATCTCGGTAAACGCGCTTATTGCTTTATGTCTTGTACCGGGTGTAACCGGTTTGAATTTGCGTATTGCCATGGATCTAAATATTACTGTAGAAATCAATATTATCATCTGCGGCCAGAGTCACAATCGCTTTTTTATAGTGATTTGCCCGACCGGTCAACAATCCCGCTTTTGTAAAGCGGCTCTTACGTTTTCCGTGGTAATTAAGTGTATTAATATCCAACACCTTAACACCGTACATCTCTTCAACCGCACTTTTGATCTGCAACTTGTTTGCAAAGCGGTCTACAATAAAACCGTAACGATTCATCTTTTCGCCCTGAATCGTCATCTTTTCTGTTACTATAGGCTTAATCAATACTTTCATCGTTCTACGGTTTAGCTGTTTCCATTATTTCCCTTCAGGATATCCTGAACACCATCCACAAAAACAAGGGAAGTGGCATTCATAACATCATAGGTGTTAATTTCATTCACATTAATAACCTTTACATTGGGGAGATTGCGTGAAGACAAAAATATGTTTCTGGTATTCTGTGGAAGCACAAACAATACCTTTCTGTCATTAATCCTGAGATTCGAGATAATGTTAATGAATTCTTTTGTCTTTGGTGTATCCATTGAAAAAGACTCCACCATACGCAGAGAATCCTCCTTCACTTTGTAAGACAAGGCAGAAAAACGAGCCAACTGCTTCAGCTTTTTATTGAGCTTAAAGCCGTAATCTCTTGGTCTTGGACCGAATACGCGACCTCCTCCTACATAGATATTGGCCTTTATACTACCATGACGTGCTCCGCCCGATCCTTTCTGGCGAATAATCTTCTTGGTGCTGTATGCTACCTCCCATTTCTCCTTGGTCTTGTGAGTTCCCTGACGTTGATTAGCCAGATACTGCTTAACATCAAGGTAAATAGCGTGATCATTCGGCTCGATGCCAAAGATAGCAGGATCCAGAGCTACTTTTTTTCCGGACTCTGTTCCGTCAATTTTGTAAACTGATAATTCCATAGACGCTTATTCCTCCACAATTACATACGAACCTTTAGCACCGGGTATCGAGCCCTTAACTATAAGAAGATTATTCTCAGGAATAATCTTTAGAATCCTAAGGTTCTGAATTTTCACCTGATCGCCACCCATACGGCCGGCCATTCTTTTTCCTTTAAATACTCTTGAAGGCCAAGATGATGCACCTAATGAACCGGGTGCACGCAATCTGTTGTGCTGACCATGTGTCTGGCCGCCAACTCCGGAAAAACCATGACGTTTTACAACGCCCTGGAATCCCTTACCCTTAGAGATACCTGTAACATCTACCCATTCGAGTACTCCGTTTCCGAAGACATCATCGACGGTAATAGTATCACCCAAGTTAAGTTCCTTGTCAAAATCATTCAGGAATTCAACAACTTTACGCTTGGGTGTGGTGTTTGCCTTTTTGAAATGGCCCATTTGGCCTGCGCTGGTGTGTTTTTCTTTTTTCTCGTCATAGGCAAGTTGTACAGCGGCATAACCATCACTTTCTTCTGTACGAATTTGCGTAACAACACACGGACCAGCCTCAATTACGGTGCATGGAATATTTTTTCCATCGGCACCAAACACGGAAGTCATTCCGACTTTCTTTCCAATTAATCCAGGCATTTTTGGTTTTTAATTTGGTGTTTTATAAATAGTTAACTTTCCCGCACAAAATTTGCGGGCTGCAAATATACAATAAATATTCAGAAATCCAATAGATAAAGCAAAGAAATCCTCAAGTAAGAAGAGAGTTGAGATTCGAAACAATAAGCTTCACGGCAATGGCCAGAAGAATAATACCAAAGAATTTCCTCATCACATAAATACCTCCTTTCCCTATCTTCCGGGAAATAAAATTTATTCTGCTGAGAACCACATAAACAATAGCAATATTTATAAACAAGGCAATAATAATATTCACTATATTATACTCTGCCCTTAAGGAGAGCAAAGTAGTAAATGAGGCCGCCCCCGCAATCAACGGAAATACTATAGGCACAATCGTAGCAGAATCCGTAGGACCATCGTCCTTAAAAATCTGAACACCAAATATCATCTCAATGGCCAGCACAAGTAGGACAAGCCCACCGGCAACGGCAAAAGAGGATATATCCACACCAAAAAGAGCAAGCAAGGCCTGACCTACAAATAAAAACCCTACCAGGATTGTAAAAGAGGTGATCGCCGCCGTGAGAGGGCTGTAGCTCTTGTTCTGCTCTTTCATTCCCACAATGATAGGCACCGAACCCAGTATGTCTATCACAGCGAACATTACTATGAATGCACTGAAGATCTCTTTAATACTAAAAGTCATAAGGCATTTGATTTAAATTTGCAAGGTACAAAAAAAGGCTCAGCAAACACTGAGCCCTCATATTGTGCTCGGGACGGGAATCGAACCCGTACGGGCATTTCTGCCCACAGGATTTTAAGTCCTGCGTGTCTACCTATTCCACCACCCGAGCCCATCAAAATGTCAATCCGGAAGAAACCGGCAAAGTACCAAAAAAAGCCTCTCACTGCGGAGAGACTTTTGTAGAGCGGAAAACGAGACTCGAACTCGCGACCCTAACCTTGGCAAGGTTATGCTCTACCAACTGAGCTATTTCCGCATTTGGGACTGCAAAATTAATAAAAATTTTATTTGTTCCAAAAATTTCATGAGTTTTTACACCTAATCAGATGACTGTTTCAAACTGACTCAAAAACCTTATATCATTTTCGAAGTAATGACGCAGATCTTTAATCTGCCACTTAAGCATCGCTATCCTCTCAACACCCATACCGAATGCAAACCCCGAATATTTTTTACTGTCTATATCATTAGCCTCAAGCACATTGGGGTCAACCATTCCGCATCCCATTATCTCAAGCCAGCCTGTACCTTTACAAATATTACAACCCTCTCCCATACAGATATTACAACTTACATCAACCTCAGCACTGGGCTCAGTAAAAGGGAAATAAGATGGTCTGAGCCTTATTCTGGTCTTTTCGCCAAACATCTCTTTAGCAAACAGCAAAACAGCCTGTTTTAGATCTGCGAAAGAGACATCCTTATCAATATAAAGACCCTCAACCTGATGAAATATACAATGGGCTCTTGCAGAGATCGCCTCATTCCGGAACACTCTCCCTGGACAGACAATCCTTATAGGCAAATCCATACTCTCCATAGCTCTCACCTGCACAGAACTGGTGTGGGTCCTCAACAAGACAGGGTTCTCACCCTCGGTAATAAAAAAGGTATCCTGCATATCCCTTGCAGGATGTTCGGGAGGAAAATTCAAAGCACCGAATACATGCCAGTCATCTTCAATTTCAGGGCCTTCCGCCACTGTATAACCAAACTTATTAAATATGGAAACTATCTCATTCGTTGTAACAGATATCGGGTGTCTTGCTCCGCACTCTACAAAAACGCCGGGCTTTGTAAGATCGAATGAAGATGAATTCACATCAGCAGACTCATCTACAGAATCCCGCAACTCCTCTATCTTACGAGTGGCAGCAACCTTGAGTTTATTAATAATTTGTCCCAGCTCCCGTTTCTGTTCAGAAGGAACATTTCTAAAATCTTCAAATAACGAGGTAATTACTCCTTTTTTACCCAGTAACCTCACTCTAAGTGCCTCTACCTCATGTTCACCAGAGGCTTTCAGCCCATTTACCTCTTCAAGTAATTTTTCTATTTTCTCTTTCATCCGGATAGTATCTCTTAATGACCTGCAAAGTTAATAATTCTTTTCAAGCTGAGAAAGAACTTCGCTTGCTGCTCTCTGCAGCTGAGGGTCACGTCCGAAAATCCTGTCTTCAAAAGTATTCTTAATGTATATGTCAGGAGAGACCCCGGAAAACTCCATATCCTTTCCATCCAGAGTATAACACCCCCATGCAGGAATCCTCATGTATGAACCGTCAACCAGACTTACCCCTGTGGTAAAGATTATCCACCTGTATGTCTCTGTACCTACAAGAGTTGCCAGTTCCAATTCTCGTATTCCGTTAGATGTAACCTCTGCATCACTCAGACTCCTCTCGTTTATCAGCACGACAACAGGTTTTCCGTGAACCACAACATTAGGATGTGATACCTTCTCCTTGTCCCTGTAGCTCCACCTAAAGTGCTCCCGAGAACGAAGGACATCAATCACCTCCTGATGCACATTTCCTCCGTTGTTGAATCGCAAATCGAGGATAAGCGCATCTTTGTGTACACCGTAAGTATTCATCTCCACCATAAATCTTTCAAGGGCTTCCGAAGACATATCCCTCATATGTATGTATGCAGCCTTACCATCAGTAAGTTTCTCTGTAATCTTGCGATTATTATCTTCCCACTCAGTATAGAGCAATTCTTTCAACTTGCCGCCCGACATGGAGTGGAGCTTTACCTCAAATACCTCTGCCTCCCTTTTAAACGTCAAAACAATCTCCTTATGATTGACAGCACCTGTAAAATATCTTTCCCTGTTCTCACCCTCATCTATCTCAACACCATTTACAGCAACAAGCCTGTCCCCTCTTTTAAGAGGATTACCGTAATAATCTGCATCCGATCCCTTTACAACTCTGTCAAGCACATAGGGAGTATCGTTCATGAACATTAAGCCTGATACAGCAGTATAATAATTTACATAAGTAGACTCCTCCCTGCCTCTCGATCCAAAACCTAAATGAGAAGAATTCAACTCGTTGAGCATATCATTAACAAGCCGTCTCAATTCACTCCTTCTCTTCACATACGGCAGAAAAGAGGCATAATAATCCTTTTTTGCATCCCAATCTATACCGTGAAAATCCACATCGTAGAAATTCTGGTCCAGATTACCCCACACATCATAGAGCATCTGGTTAAACTCATCTTTGATATTCTTGTCAAAACTGTACCTGGCACTTATCTTGACGGCACTTGCCGAGGCAGGATCTATCTTGTACAGCCCCTCCCTGTCTGCCCCCAATAATACTTTTCCTCCTTTTGAATATTGATATATTGCACCGGCACCTTTCACCCTTTTTGGCTGCTTCTTGTCCCACTCCTTTAACTCCTGTACATACAAACCCATGCTACCCTCATGCGATGAATTAAAAAGAAGGAACGTCCTGTCACCGGAGTAGTGGATATAAGGATTATTCTGCACTCCCCCTTTCACAACAGGAGAATACCTTCGCTGAATATCATCAATATCGAGAGGATAAACCATCTTTTCTGATGAATCAACAGAATCCTTATCTGCGAAAAGTTTATCATACTGGTCTATACCGAAGGGATCCTGCTTTCTGCCGAGATCGGCCACATAAAGATGTGTTGATGCTCCTCTGGGAAAAGAGGCTCCTGTTCTGTTGGCAACCATGTACATTCTGTTGCCGTTGCGTGTATCCAACACCGGCGAGTTTTCTGTATTGGCCGAATTTGTGATATTGAAACACTCATTCTCCTCAAGATCGTACACAAAAATATCTCTTTCGAACATATTCACGGCTGGATATGTGATATATCTTCCATCTTCGGAAAAAGTGATCCTGTAGTTTTGAAATGCCCAGAACTCATGATTACTCAACTCGGTAATCTGGCCGGAAACAAGGTCCATCATCATCAGTGCAGTACTACCTTTAATAAAAGCCATCTTTTTATTATCCGCACTTAGTGCGAGAGAGTGAAGCACGGCACCCGGAGCATAGATCTCCATGGAAGGATTGCTGCCGTCGGCAGCAATGGAAAAGAGAGCCGCAATTCCTTTCACCGTCTGTGTATAATAAATTGTTTTGTTGTCATGAGACCACGCTACCTCCATGACCCTCTCGTCATGGGGAGTCTTTAATTCCCTCACATAATCCCCTTTCGCGTCACTCACAAAAAGCAGACCCCTATAGGAGAAAGCCAGCTTCTTGCCATCTGGTGATATTGAGAATGCATCCGGCCTGGATGTCTTGATTGATATATCTGCTGCCGGCATCTTATGAGCAATATCAATCTGTGGAATAGTAACCTCTCCTGTTTTTATGTCCAGTAAAGATATCCTGTATCCCTTTAGAAACACTATTACAGATCCGTCATGACTTATCGAAGGGTACTGCACAGACTCATCGAATGAGGTAAGGTATTTACCGTCACTGTGTCTTACGATATTAGCCTCACCATTCTCCTCATCGGAGACATAATAGAGATTCCCTTGAGAATCTGCCATGGGCCATATGTCCTTACCTCTGTATGTAGTAAGAATACTAAATTTTTGATTCTTCTCATCCCAGCACTTTATATCCGGATTATGATCCCCCTTATACCCTTTACGGGTTTGAAACCTGTAACTTTCCGTGGATTCATTAAAATAAAAGACTCCTGTTACAGGATTTTGCACCAGATTTACCACAGTATTGAAAAGATGAGGAAAAAGCCTCTCAGGCGTTCCACCCTCCAATGAAACCCTGTAGGTGGTAATGGAATTGTACCTTGTTGATTCAAAATAGATATATTTTGAATCCGGACTCCATGCAACAGGACGATCAGTTCCGTCATGCCATGTCAATTGCCTTATCTCTCCTCCTCCCGAAGGCACAACATAAACATTGGAATTACCCTGCTCAGTCGAAGAAAAAGCAATATATCTTCCATCCGGAGAAACAACAGGCCTCGACTGATATCCCTCAGCCGCCACAATCTTAAGGGCAAGCCCTCCCGCTGCATCAACCCTGAAAATATCTCCATCATAAGAAAAATAAAGAACCTTCCCGTCAGGTGAAAGAGAAGGATAAGATGCAAAATAGAGGTCACGCCCCGTAACTGTGGTCAAAACACCCACAGCAATAAGCAGACAAAGAAATTTCTTCATAATATAAAATTAAAATTCAAATACTCTTCTTATACCTCTGCCCTCCTCAGAGGCATAGTCATACACCTGGCTCCACCGCCACCTCTGGGAAGCTCAGACCCCTCAATCGTAATAACACAGGATTTGCTATCCTCAATCCTTCTCTTTCCATCAACTATATCCCAGGCCTCAATAATATCAAAACCCTTTTTACTGAGTTCATTCAATGTATGAACATTCCGGGCATAAGACATTACCTTGCCTGGCTCTATTGCAAAAAAGTTAGCTCCACTATGCCATTGTTCTCTCTCCTGATTCCACTCATCAGCACTCCCTCCGCAGATAATCGGCTCCACTTCCATTCCAAGCTTTTTCAAAATAGAGGGGATATTGTTTACCGATCTTATTTTGGAGACCTTGCCGTTATCAATCACCATGTGCACTGTCTGATATTGATTTTCATTGAGTATCAACGGTTCAAAAACCATTGCCTTATCTCTGTCAAGCAATGTAAACACCATATCCAGATGAATGAAAGACTCGGGAGAAGAAGGCAACTGCTGCACAATAACATTTAATTTTTCTTTACATCCGGCCCTGCAAAGACGGTTGATGAGCATATCTATTCCCTGGCTACTTGTGCGTGAGCCGTTACCTATAAGCAAAATATCCTCTCTGGCTACAAGTATATCACCACCTTCCATAAAAACATCATTGTTACCAGGCATAAAATCATGGGCATTTATCACTTCGCAGTCAAAAATTCTCTTCTTTCTGAATATTGCTTCATTTATGAGTGATTCACGCATTCTTACTTTATTTGCCATCTTACATACCAGCAGTTTGTTGCCGATAGTTACAGAGGCATCTCTTGTAAAATAGTAGTTATAAAGTGGAGGAAGAGCATAATACTCGTCCTTGAGATATGAGGTGAGTGTATTGATTCTGGCAGGAAGTCCTTCTATAAGCACTCCTGCAAGCCTTTGAGATGGCATATCCATAAGATACTCGAAATAGTCGGTAACACCCTCGTTCACACATATCTTTCCTATCATAGCCTCTCTTTCGTAATGATCTTCAAGCACACTCACCAACAAATCTGACACTTGGTATGTTTTAGTATACTTTTCCAAAACGCCTGAAAGTTGCTCATACTCCTTTTGTGCAATTGAAAGGTTGAGAATATCGCTGTACAAAGCTCTCTGTGCATTACCCGGAGTCATGTTCTCCACCTCTGCCCCGGGTGTGTGAAGCAGAACCGCCTCTAATTTTCCTATCTCCGATTTTACATCTACGGAGATTAAATTGCTACTCATATATCGATTATACAATTAATTTATTGATACTTTCCTAACCCATTCAGTGGCAACTCCGCAAACAAAGTCTTATATACCGACTCATCACGTGGACAAACCAAGAGTACGTCCCTTGTATTAACCACCATGAAATTGTCAAGACCGGAAGCCACTACAACTTTTTTATCTCCTTCTGAGATTATCACACTATTATTGACATCCCTCAGCAAAGATTCATTGCAGCTAACCAGATTACCATCCTCATCCTTATTTTGGTAGCCGTAAAGAGCATCCCATGTCCCAATGTCAGACCAACCGAAAGAGACAGGATATACCACTGCCTTATCTGTGTTTTCCATTATACCGTAATCGATTGAGATGCTTTTGCACTCTTCATACACACCCTTCACAAACTCCTGCTCCCCGGGAGTATTGTATATCTCTATCTCCTCTCCGAAAAGAATGGATATCCCGTTTTGATGTGCCTCTAACTCCTTTATAATAGTCTTGAGATTCCAGATGAACATTCCGGAATTCCAAAGAAACTCACCACTATCCACAAATACTTTGGCCAACTTCTCGTCAGGTTTTTCGGTAAAGGTCTTCACATCATATGCCACATTACCGTTGATGCTTATCTGTGAATTCTTGTTTGCCTGAATGTATCCGTAATGAGTTTCAGGTCTGTTAGGTTTAATGCCCAAAGTAATCAGCACATCATTATTGTCTGCATAATCGAGAGCATTGCTTATTGTTTCAGCAAATATATCATCATTAGCTACATAATGATCTGAAGGAGAAACCACTACTGATGCATCGGGGTTCTCCTTGAATAACTTGTAAGTTGCATAAGCCATACAAGGGGCAGTATTTCTGCGGAAGGGCTCCAGCAACAAGTGCTCTTCACTGAGTTGGGGCAACTGCTCTCTCACCAGAGCTTCATAATTACGTGATGTAACCACCAAAATGTTTTCTACCGGCAACACCTTGGCAAAACGCTCAAATGTGTGCTGTATGAACGACTTTCCGGTACCCAATATATCTAGGAATTGCTTGGGCTTCTCATTCCGGCTAACCGGCCAGAAACGGCTTCCAAGCCCTCCTGCCATGATTATACAATAATGATTCTTGGTCATATCTTTTTCTATTTATAGCTTATACGAATCTACCACGTTGGAGTAAAAGCATCGGGAAAATAGTCCAGTTTAAAATCACCGTTCTCTGAAAAAACCACCGACACAACATCGAACTGTACATTGTACTCATCCCTGCATCCTGCCAGATAGCGTCGGGCAGCCTTCAATACCGACATCTGTTTCCTGTATCCTACGGATTCAAATGGCTCTTTTGCATAAGGTTCTTTCAGCGACCTTACCTCCACAATATGCAATATCTTCTCACGATCACACTCTCTATTGCTCTCCATTATCAAGTCCAGCTCCATGTGACCACTTCTCCAGTTGCGCTCCAGCAGTGACAAACCCTCTTCCAGAAGGTACCTGAGTGCCAACTCCTCTCCTCTGTGTCCCGTCTCTACTCTATCTCTCATTTTCCGCACAGTTTATCAAATATAACACTAAAAAATCAAATAATCACAACAACATAACTTCAAAACTGTAAGGCAAATAAAAAAGAGCCGTTCATAAAACGGCTCTTTTCATTCACAAGTCTAAGATATAATAGTTCTTAGAACAAGAGTCTCACACCAAACAACATTCCCCATGTGCTTGAAGTGGTAAGTTGATTTATCTCCCTGTTCATGCTGTTGAAGTCTGCAACATCATCTGCATTGAGTTTGAATTTAGGCTCATTAAAATCATTCTTGCCCATATACCTCAAAGGCATAATAACATTATATCTGTTAGAGAGACCGCTTCTGGTATACACTCCCCAGTCGCTGTTCAGCAGATTACCTGCGTTCACTATATCAAGACTAAGTTGAAGAGTATATCTTCTGTCTGTACCGAAGTTTGTAAAAATATCTTGGAGAATCTTAACATCCCAGCGGTTTTTCCATGGCTGGAGTTTACCGAATCTCTCAGCATATTTGCCTTTTCTGGAGTTTAGATATGAGTCTCCGTCTATGTAACTCTGGAATGCTGCAGTCTGCTCAGCAGCTGACATTACCAATTGTCCGTCATCATAAACATCAACAAAGTTGAGTTCTGAAGCACTTTCAGGCACATAAATAAGATCGGAATAACCACCGTCTCCGGTCATATCATTGGAGTAGGCAACTGAGTAACGACCCTGAGCTGCTCCTTCGTAGAAAATAGAGAAAGTAGTTGCAAGATTCTTTAGATACTCCAATCTATACGAAAGTGATCCAACCACTCTGTGAGGTACAGCAAAGCTGGAGTGGCTCAACTGAGGATCATTCAAATTAAACGCATCAAGATTGTTAACCCAGGCAGAATATGCCGAAGAACCGGGATTGGCGGTAACATCCTTAGATATGTTATAGGTATAGGCAATCATACCTGAGAAACCATTCGTATAATTTTTGGTAAGTTGAGCAGTAAGCAGAGTTTGATAACCTTTGCTGGAATTGTCAAGAATAATGGCAGATGAAACATCAGGATTTACCCTCTTGTTTGTCCAGTAAGGTCTTTGATCCGGCCCTGAGAAATAACCGTCAGGATTAGGAAGATTCATGTTTTGCTGAACTACTGCATTAACATCTTTTGAGTAAAGAGCCTCAAGAGTGAAGATCATATTACCGGGAAGTTCGAAGTCTCCTGCAATATTTGTTCTCCATATTCTGGGCATCTTGAAATCCTTGTGCACCTCTGCTATAGATGCTCCAGGTGCCAGTTCATTGCTGATAGATTGTGGGAAGAGTCCTGGATATTTAGCTGCCTGATCCTGGAAATCTGGCTCAAAACGGAAATCTGCGGGAAGATCTTCCTCATTGAATCCCATTTCCGAGCTCTGCACAGTTCCTGAAGTTGTAGGCTGGTTGGTAAACCATACGAAAGGAAGTACCCCTGAGAATAGACCCGATCCACCACGAATCTGAATACTTCTGTCGCCTTTTACATCCCAGTTGAATCCAATTCTGGGATTTACCTGCAACTTAGAGTTAGGCCACTTGTCGATATCAATCCTGTATCCATCCCTGAAAGTTTCGTTATCAATTGCAGGATTGTTCAATAGTTCATTATGATACATTGGAAGCTCTGCTCTCACACCGTAGGTGAGTTTGAAGTTGTTGTTCACAGTCCATTCGTCCTGCAGGTAGAGTGATCCAAGACCAAAACTCATCTCAACTCCTTCAGGTGCTACTCCGCCGTATCCATAAGTTACACCGAATGCCATAGGCTTTTGGTTATTGATAAAATCGTCAAGTGAAGCATAACGGTAATAACTTGTACCTTCGCGTATATAGGAGTTATTTACATATATGTTGTCGTAAGATATACCGGCTGTAAGGGAGTGGTTGTCCAGATTAATAGTAAAGTTGTCTACAATCGAGAAAGTATTGTTCTCCACTCTGTTCCTAAAGGTAAAGAGTTCGTAACCAAAAGCCATGTAAGGGTCTCCATCCTTATAGATATCTACAAAAGGAAATATCTCACTACTGCTCTTTCTTTCAGGGTCAGTTGTAGCTGTGTAAGACACCAACAGCTTGTTTGAAATATTACTTCCGAAAGTAGAGTTGAGCTCTGCAGCAAATGCATTGATGGTATTCTCACTGGTATAGAAAGCATTTGAGAAAGCTATTGATTTTTCTGAAACACGTCCGTAGTTAGATCTGCTAACTCCTGAAGGACCGGAGGTTGCATTAGTCAAATTTTTGCTGGAGTTCTTTAGAGTGTTGTAACGGAAAGAAAACTTATGATTTCTGGCTATGTTCCAGTCCAGTCTTGCAAGTATCTTGTAGTTCTCTGAAGGGAATGCGCCGAAGTTCTGATAATTACCCGGATCGTAGTTGTAAGTAGACATCAGATGGTCTTTGGCTCTCTGAAGGTCTGCCACAGTAGTTCTAGAAATCATATTATCTTTATCGGCCACTCCATTCTGGCTTGGCTCCCATGCTCCGCTTGGGCTGTCTTCCTGCTCAAACTCGTAGCTGGCAAAAATAAAAAGTTTGTCTTTTATTATGGGTGCACCCACTGTAACACCATATGTCTGTGAAGATCTGTCACGTGCTCCGTTAACAATCTTATCTCCCACCTTTTCGCCTGTAAAGGACTTAGGTCTTTGATAAGTATAGGCTGTAACCTTAAGGTTGTTGGTACCCGATTTGGTTACTGCGTTAATAGATGCTCCGGTAAACTGAGACTGACGAACATCATATGGAGCAAGATTTACTGTCACCTGCTCAATAGCATCAAGTGCTATAGGCTGTGCAGAACCTCCGGGCATTGCACTGCTGGAAAGACCGAAGTTATTATTGAAAGCAGCACCGTCAATGGTCACCGTATTGAAACGGCCGTCTCTTCCTGCAAACGAATTACCGTTAGCCTGAGGAGTCATTCTTGTAAAATCATTTAGACTTCTGCTAATGGTAGGAAGTGTGGACATCTCACGAGAACCAACATTCATTGAAGCACCAGTACGGTCGCTGTTAAGAATAGGATTCACAATGCCTGCAGAAACTATCACCTCATCAAGGTTCATAGCCTCTTCCACCAGTTTAGCATCAAAAACAAAGTTTTCACCAAGGAGTAGGTTCATATTCTCTGCTTTGATAGTACCGTAGCCAAGATAAGTAATCTCAACCGAGTACGGGCCACCCACACGCATGTTACTGATACGGTAGTTACCCGAATTATCTGTAATCGAGTAATACTTGGAACCGGATGGTGTGTGAATTGCAACAACGGCAGCACCGACAACCGGAGTACCGTCTTCCTCTGTAATTTTTCCGCTCATAGAAGAAGTGGTTACCTGCGCAAAAAGAGAAGCAGTAATCACAAAACTAAGAGCCGCAAGGGCAAATCGCTTAATCATTTGTTTCATAGGTATTTATTAAAATTTAATAGGTATTCTGCGGCAAAAATAAGAAAAACAATGTTATTCCTTACAATTAATCTCAATTATTTAACATTTATGTAAAATTTTACATTAGAACCTACTCATTTTATTTACAATCGTTTAGAATCAATATCTCTCCTATTTGTGGATATTTGGTTAATAAGTTTTATTTCTTAATTTTGCCACCGCTCACGCAAACCGTTTTCTGCAGTAGTTCTCTGCCGGAAAATTCAAAGTTTAATTATACAATTTTATAAAATGTCATACCTATTTACATCCGAATCTGTATCTGAAGGACACCCGGACAAAATTGCCGACCAGATATCAGACGCAATATTAGACGAATTCCTTAAAAACGACCCCCAATCCAAAGTTGCCTGCGAAACATTTGTCAGTACAGGCCTTGTTGTAGTGGGAGGAGAGGTGCGCTCCGAAGCGTATGTAGACATCCAACAGGTAACCAGAAGAGTCATAAACAAAATTGGCTATACCAAGGCAGACTATATGTTTGAAGGCAATTCCTGCGGAATATTATCCGCAATTCACGAACAGTCCCCCGATATAAACAGAGGAGTGGAGAATGAAAACCCTCTTGAACAGGGTGCCGGAGACCAAGGGATGATGTTCGGATATGCATGCAAAGATACAACCGAATTCATGCCCCTGCCTCTTACACTATCTCACATCGCACTTATTGAACTTGCAAAGATAAGGAAGGAGACCAACTTGATGCCCTATCTCAGGCCCGATGCTAAATCTCAATTTACCGTTGAATACAACGAAGACAACTCTCCCAAAAGGATACACACAATAGTAATCTCCACCCAACACGACGAGTTCGACGAAGAAGACTCCATGAGCGTGAGAATCAAAAGCGACGTCAAAAACATCCTCATCCCCAAAATAATGGAGCGCCTCTCACCCGCAACAAAGCAACTCTTTGATACCGACTACATTCTTCATGTAAATCCAACGGGTAAATTTGTCATCGGAGGGCCCCATGGCGATACCGGTCTCACCGGCCGCAAGATAATCGTTGACACTTACGGAGGGAAAGGAGCTCACGGCGGAGGAGCCTTTTCCGGCAAAGACTCCAGCAAAGTAGACCGTTCTGCAGCCTATGCAGCAAGGCACATAGCAAAGAACCTGGTGGCAGCCGGAGTAGCCGACGAAGTACTGGTACAGCTTGCATACGCAATCGGAGTAGCACAACCTGTGAGCATATTTGTAAATACTTTCGGTACTGCTTTCCGTTCAAACCCTGAAAAAATGATGAACGACGGTCAGATAGCAGAAAAATTAAATGAGATATTCGACTTGAGACCCGCATCAATAATAAGCAAATTCGGCCTTGACAAACCCATTTTCGAGGCAACCGCCGCTTATGGTCACATGGGAAGAGACCCATATACCAAAGAGGTGGAAATTTGTCGCAACGGAAAAGTGGTAAAAGAACAGGTGCAATTCTTCGGTTGGGAAAAACTGGATTCTGTAGAAAACCATTAAAGAGGCTTTCTCTCTTTCCAATTAAGTTTTTTGCCAAAACCCAGACGATTGTCGGTAAACTTCATCTCATTCGGAGTAAGCACCCACAGCTCACCGATTTTCACAACAGCATAAGGAAACCGCTTCAAATATCTGAGGCGGTATCTGTTTATAAACGATTCGTTGCACAACTCTGCAGTGGCAGTAAACTGCAACCCTCTTATCAACCCTATTGTTTCCGTTTCGAGTGCAATTGCCCCGGAGATATGGGCAACTCTGTCCTGCTTGAGCATACTGGTGTGTCTTGTACCGGAATCGGAGGTCACAACAAATTTGTTTTCCTCTTCAAGATAGGCATAAAAAACATGCCAACTCCATATATCAGCACCCACTGCAGCACTCAAAGCAGCTACATGATGCTCTCCTATGAACTGCTGTATTCTTTTGTCGGGAAGATTACTTAACTCCATAAAAGATCTCTTTGACTAATTATCATAGCTGTAAATATAAACTTTATCCGATCTCCGCAACTTTACTCCCTTAGGAATCGGCACAGAGCAAAACTCTCCCTTTATGCTCTTTTCGGTCTCCTTTAGATTTACTCTTATTTCAGAAACAACATGTTCCAATACTCCCGTAGTAGGCCCGATAATAAGGATTTCTTCTCCTCTGTTCAACTCTCCGGCCTCAACAAGTATCTCTGCAACAGAAATATTGGAAAAGAAATTTGTCACTCTGCCAATATATTTTTTTTTCTTTGTTGCCTTATTGCCATATACATCACTCCATTCTCCCATCCTTGCTCCCTGGTAATAGCCATCCCAGAAGCCTCTGTTGAACACCGCCGCAAGCTCCCTTTGTAACTCACCCACAAGCTTTTCGGTGTATTCACCTTTAAGCACAGCATCAGCAGCCGTTCTGTATGCACGGGTCACACTTTTCACATATTCAGGAGACCTTGCCCGACCCTCAATCTTAAATACTTTTATTCCTGAGTCTATTATCTTGTCTACAAAAGCAATAGTACTGAGATCTTTAGGAGACATTATATACTCATTATCAATCTCCAGAGACATCCCGGTCTCCTTGTCTGTCACCTCATAACTCCTCCTGCACACCTGATAACAGGATCCTCTGTTAGCCGAGGCATTATACTCGTGAAGGCTCAGGTAACATTTGCCTGAAACAGCCATACATAAAGCCCCATGACAAAAAAGCTCCAATCTTACCAGCTCACCTGAAGGGCCAGTGATATTTTCACTAATTATAGCATCATAAATATCTTTAACCTGAAACAAGGTAAGCTCACGGGCAAGCACTATCACATCTGCAAAACGCGCATGATAACGAACGCTCTCAATATTGGAGACATTCAACTGGGTCGAGATATGTACTTCAATTCCTTTGCTACGTGCATATTGAATAACAGCTATATCAGAGGCTATTACGGCAGTTATTCCGGCCTCCGCAGCCATATCCAATGTATGCCTCATGTCCGCAAGATCTCTGTCGAATATCACTATATTCAGGGTCAGATAAGACTTTACCCCTGCCTCCCTACAAATCCGGGCAATCTCTCCCATTGAGTCCACGGAAAAATTATTTGCAGAGTGGGACCTCATGTTTAGATTACCTACACCAAAATATACGGAATCGGCACCTCCCTGAATAGCAGCCATGAGAGACTCAAAATTTCCTGCCGGAGACATTATTTCTATATCCATCACTTCTTGTAATCGTTTTTAAGCACTGACCGCAAAAAAATTAAAAATCTTCTGCGAAAGAAACTCCTCATCCAGAAGATTAAGGCAAATATAATCTTTCCTGAAGCATTCCTTGTTACCAAATACAGAACAGGGCCTGCACTCTGCAGGAGCCATTACTGCATTGTCCGGATCCTGGCCCCAACCATAGAATCCAAGAAAAGGGTGTGTTGCTCCCCACACAGAAATCACAGGTACACCCACAGCAGAGGCAAAATGCATATTGGCAGAATCCATACAAACCATAAGATCCAATTCTGAAATTATCTCCAGCTCTTTCTCAAAAGAGTACTTCCCTGCTACTGTGAAGACACCGGAATACCCGGCCTCCCAGCCTTCTAGTAAAGCAATTTCCTTGGAGCCGCCTCCAAATAAGAAAATTGAAAACCTCTTATCCTCACTAAGCCTGGCAACAACTGCCTCCATTTTCTCAACAGGCCACTGCTTCCCCTTATGCTTGGCAAAAGGAGCAATACCTATCTTTACCCCCTTTTCCAACATCTCCAAAGATGATTTTTCACTCCTGACTATCTCATTGGCACGAGTGGAAAATTCCAAATTTTCCAATCCAAGTTCACAAAAAACCCTCTCATACCTGCTCATGGTTGAAGGCAATTCATCAAGCCTCTTATTATCTCTTGAAGTAAGAACTGCTTTCTCAGCTCTTCCCTTATCTATATATTCCAAAGATGTTCCACTTAAATAAAAGAATATCCTCAGTATAAATGTTCTCAAAACTGAGTGGATATCGGCTACATCAGTCACACCAATGCCTTTTAATTCCTTAAAAAGTCTGTACATCCCCTTGATACCTTTATGCCTCTCTTTTAAAAAGACATTATAATATCCCAGATTATCACTACCTCTGAAAAGAGGCTCTGTAAGAGGCTGAGAAACCATTGTAAATTTTATGTCAGGATTTGCACGGGCATAGGCCTTAACCACAGGTGCTGCAATAGCAATATCTCCAAGAGCTGAAAAACGTAAAACGGCAATATGTCGTCTATTTTTTTCCTCCATACAGTACAGGATTAAGCGAAGGATCGTTGTACATCTTCATCTGCTTGTAGAATTTCATATATTTCTCGCCCTTCTCTATCTCTCGTAAAAGGTTGTCTATCGCACCCGAGAGATCCTTTCTTTGGGAAAGGAGAATATTAAGTTTCTGAGAACAAGACGTCTTATGATCCAAAGCAGCATCTTCTCTTTGAGCCTCAACTCTCATATGATAAATCTTCAATGCCAGGATGGAAAGTCTGTCCACGGCCCAAGCAGGAGTTTCAGTATTAACGGTAGCGTCATCCTTAACCGTCACTCCGGAAATTTTCTCCATGAAGTAGCTGTCTATCAACTCTACCATATCTGTTCTTTCCTGATTAGATTTATCAATCCTCCTCTTAATAACAAGAGCCTCTACTGGATCTATTGAGGGTTCACGTATTATATCTTCCAAATGCCACTGCACAGCATCAATCCAGTTCTTTGAATATAAATACCACTCCAAAGATCTCTCCTCAAAAGGATTATTAATGCACGCATCTACATTATCAACCTTGTGGTAATCCTCCACACATCTGTCAAAAATCTCATTACAATTCTCACTAAATGTCATAATATCATATTTATATAAGTATAACAAGCATATTCCAATTATTTTTCTCTTTTCAACAAAGCTGCAGCAAACTTAACCATTCTCTCCTTCTGTTTATCTTTGAGATTGGCTCTTTCAAGACACTCCAGCGCTTCTTTGTTGTACAGATCCATAGCCTCAGTGGCAGCCTTATCTATCTCAAGTCTTCTGTATATTGCAATCACAGAATCAATCTTTGATCTCTCTTGCTCTTCAGACGACACCTTACGATCAAGCAATTCATTAAGCTCACTTGCACTCCCGGAATCTGCACGTTTCAGAGCCTCCACCAACAACCATGTCTTTTTGCCGCAAAGGATATCACCCCCTATCTTCTTTCCAAACATTGATGTATTCCCAAAACTGTCCAGATAATCGTCCTTTATCTGAAAAGCTAAACCCATATTGTATCCGTAATCATAAAGAGCATCTGCCACTTTATGCGGAGCTCCTGCAATTACGGCACCGAGTTTGGCCGAAGCAGCAATAAGTACAGCTGTCTTCAATCCTATCATAGAGATATAATCATCCATTGTAATAAAAGGAGAAGCCTCGAAATTCATATCATACTGCTGCCCTTCACATACTTTCACCGCAGTCTCAGAGAAGAGTTCCAAAACGCTTTTAAGCTTATCCTCAGGAGCCATTGCAATATATTGATAGGATTTGATACACATCACATCCCCGGAAAGAATAGCTATATTATCGTTCCATTTCTTGTGTACAGTGAGCATATTTCTTCTGAGATCGGCCTTATCCATGATATCGTCATGGATAAGAGTAAATCCGTGGAATATTTCAAGTCCTATAGCCGGGTATACTACAGACCTGTCAATCTTATCCGAAAAGAGGTTGAAAGTAGTGAGCACAAGCTTTGGTCTTATTCTTTTACCCCCTATTGAAACAAGATACTCGATGGGTGAATAGAGTTTTTGAGGCTCTCCTTTAAGTTCCAAAGAAAAGAGAGTCTTCTCCACAATAGAATTTATCTCAGAAATGCTATACATAACAGCTATAATTTTAGACAAAGCTAACCCTTTTTTCCACAATTTTGTATATTCGCAGCCGTGGAAAACAAAAAAACGAGAGAGGCAACAGTTGTAAAACATACCGGAAGTCACTATCTGGTAAGCGACCTCCCTGATTGGGATATAGTCTCTTGCGTGCTGAGGGGTAAACTCCGGCTAAAAGGAGCGGAGTCTACTAACCCTGTGGCAGTAGGAGACAGAGTGCTCTATCAGATGGACACCTGTAATACCGGAGTCATTACCGGCATACTACCCAGAAAAAATTATATAATAAGAAAGTCTGCAAACTTATCAAGGCAATCCCATATTATAGCATCAAACATAGACCAAGCCTTTCTCATAATCACTCTGGATTTTCCCCAAACAAAGCTGGAGTTTATAGACCGATTCCTTGTCACATGCGAAGCATACAATGTTCCTGCAAAGATAATTATTAATAAAAAGGACCTCTACACCAGTGCTCACAAACCGCTGCTGGAACAATTCTACAACATTTATTCCCAAACTGCAGGTTACCAAATAATTGAGACATCAACTCTTACTGGTATAAACTGTGATGTTTTAAGAAATATGTGCAAAGAGAAACTCTCTCTTTTCTCCGGTATATCAGGAGTAGGCAAATCTTCTCTTATCAACACACTGGATCCCACCTTGTCAGTAAGAACAGGAGAGATATCAGACTATCACCGACAAGGAAAACACACAACTACATTCTACGAAATTCACCCACTGGCTTCCGGAGGATTCATCATAGACACTCCCGGAATTAAAGGGTTCGGTCTGCTCGAAATGCATGAAGAAGAGCTGAGTCACTATTTCCCCGAGATGCTTCGTCTGTTGGACAATTGTCGCTTCAAACCCTGTACTCACACTCATGAGCCGGATTGCGCTGTCAAAGAAGGAGTGAACACCGGTTCCGTTACACCTGAACGATATGAATCCTATCTTAGTATGCTGGAAGAGGAGGAAAAATACAGATGAACAAAAAGGTACTCAAACTAGCCATACCCAGTATACTTGCAAATATCACCGTGCCTCTTGTGGGCATGGTAGATCTTGCCATAGCGGGTCACATAGGTGATGCTTCCAGCATAGGAGCGATTGCCGTAGCCACAATGCTATTCGACCTATTATACTGGAACATGGGGTTCCTCCGTGTCGGCACAGGGGGATTTGCTGCCCAAGCCTATGGAAGAAGAGACTTTGAAGGAGCTTTCCGGGTGCTGGTACAATCCATCGCTACTGCACTTACAGCAGCACTACTGATACTCGCAATACAATATTTTTTCCTGGAAGCTGCTTTCTTAATAATAGACACCACATCACAAACAGAAAATCTTGCCCGGGAATATTTTTATATAAGGATATGGGGGGCACCTGCAACCTTGGTATTGTTCGTATTCAGGGGCTGGTTCATTGGAATGCAAAACACTATAAGCCCTATGGTAGTGGATGTCAGCGTCAACCTTCTCAATGCAGCCCTTAGTATTCTCTTTACAGTGTATATGGGCATGGGTATTGCCGGAATAGCTGCAGGCACACTGGTTTCACAATACGCCGGGCTTATCATAGCACTGGCAATAATGCTTATATACTACAGGAAGTTGTTCCACTACATAAAAATAAGGGGTAATATCAAATTTAAACAGATGAAAAACTTCTTTGTGACTAACGGCAACCTCTTCATAAGAAGTTCAGCTCTGCTTCTGATTTATTCCGGCTTCACATCAATAGCCGCCAAATACGGAGATAATCTTCTGGCAGTAAGTACCATTATGATGAAGCTAATGCTTCTCTTCTCCTACTTCGTGGACGGCTTTGCCTATGCCGGAGAGGCACTTACAGGCAGATATGTGGGAGCTAAAGAGGTTCGGCTACTCAAGAAGTCCATAAAAATAATATTTATCTGGGCAACAGTCATAGCAGCCGTCTTTACACTGGGATACCTTCTTGCAGCAGAATCGGTGTTTGGACTTATGACTAATAACTCCGAAGTAATAACTGCTGCAAGCGACTACCTTCCCTGGCTGCTCGTAGTTCCACTGTTCAGCTGCATCGCATTTGTGCTTGATGGAATATTCATCGGAGCAACAGCTTCAACTGCAATCAGGGATGCTATGGTGCTTTCTGCGGCAGCCTTCTTTGCTTTCTACTACCTTCTTGAACCATCAATAGGGCTACAGGCACTATATGCAGGCTATATGGCACATCTGTTGGTAAGAACAATCATGATGTCACTTTTCATGAAAAGCAAAGTCCTCTCCAAAGCTACAATTTAATATCTTGCAGAAACAGCATCCCAATCGATTATCCCCCAAAGAGAAGAGAGGTAATCTGCTCTTCTGTTTTGATAATCGAGGTAATAGGCATGTTCCCAAACATCAAAAGTGAGAATAGGCGTATATCCTTTTGTCATTGGATTACCTGCATTACTCTCCTTTAGTATCTGCAGTTTGTTATTATCATCCTTTACAAGCCATGCCCACCCAGAGCCGAACAGGGAAAGAGCAGCCGAATTGAACTCCTCCATAAAAGATTCAAAACTGCCCCACACATCATCTATTGCCGAGGCCAAAGCTCCTTTAGGAACTCCTCCGCCTCTCGGTTTTTAAAGAATAAAAATAAAAAGTATGATTCCACACCTGAGCTGCATTGTTGTAAACGGCCCCTTCCGAATTGAGAATTATCTCCTCAAGGGTCATCTGCTCATACTTTGTGTCCCTGATAAGATCGTTAAGCTTGTTTACATACGCCTGATGGTGCTTTCCATAGTGAAACTCCATAGTACCAACGCCTATGACAGGCTCAAGAGCCTCTTTCTTGTAGGGTAATGAAGGTAATTGAAAATTCATAAACTCTGTTTTTTGATTAATAATATTTACTACCTTTGAGGAGTAGTTATCTCAGTTCAATAGTACTCTTGTGCTAAGTTAGTAAAATTATGAATGAAACCATTGGTAAAAGACCTTTAATTTTAATTGCTGAAGACCTCGACAGTAACTTTTTGTTTCTCAAGATTGTACTGTCCAAAAATTACGATATAGTCTGGGCTAAGGACGGAGAGGCGGCAGTAAAGATGTTTTTAGAATTCAATCCTGATCTTGTCCTAATGGACATTAAGATGCCGGTAATGGACGGACTCGAAGCTACCAGGGCCATAAGGGAGATATCCCCTTCTATACCCATAATAGCACAAACAGCAAATGCTTTTGAAGCCGACCACCAAAAAGCAAAAGCAGCAGGTTGTTTTGATGTTCTCACCAAACCAATTAAAATTCTTCAACTCACCAATACAGTTGAAAAATACCTTCCTCCCGAAAATACAAATAAATTCGAAAAAGAACTTGAAGATGACAATGATGAGAGATTTGAAATATCTTAAACTTCTTTCAAAGAGTTTTCCCACAATCTCCAGCGCAACAACTGAGATAATAAATCTTGAAGCAATACTCAACCTTCCCAAAGGTACAGAGCATTTCCTCACTGATATTCATGGAGAACACGAAGCATTCCGTCATGTACTAAAAAACGCATCAGGAGTAATACGAAAAAAGGTAGATGCTATTTTCGGACACACTCTCCGGGAAAACGAAAAGAGAGAACTATGTACTCTCATTTACTATCCCAAAGAAAAGCTCTCGATAATAAAAGAGAGGGAGGGAAAAGAGATTGACGACTGGTACAAGATGGTACTTGTTCAGTTGATAAGTGTATGTAGCAACGTCTCCTCAAAATACACACGCTCCAAAGTGAGAAAAGCACTTCCTGCAGAATTTTCCTATATAATTCAGGAATTACTCCACGAATCTCTTTCTGAACCCAACAAACACGACTACATCTCCTCTATCATCTCCACCATAGTATCTACCGAAAGGGCGGAGCACTTCATAATTGCCATCTGTAACCTTATACAAAGGCTCACTATAGATTCGCTCCACATAATTGGAGACATATATGACAGAGGTCCCGGAGCACATATTATCCTGGATCTTCTTTGCGACTACCACAACTTCGACATCCAGTGGGGTAACCACGATTTACTTTGGATGGGTGCCGCATCCGGAAGCCGGGCCTGCATGGCCAACGTGGTACGAATTTCACTAAGATACGCCAATCTTGCAACACTCGAGGAGGGTTACGGTATAAACCTGATGCCTCTTGCTACCTTTGCAATGGATGCATACAAAGACGATCCTTGCACACTATTCACACCAAAACCAAACGAAGACGAGCCGGTAAAAAACAAACATGTGAGGATGATTGCGCAGATGCACAAAGCAATATCAATCATCCAGTTCAAGCTGGAAGGAGGCGTTATTGACCGCAACAAGGACTTCCGCATGGACAACCGTAAACTTTTGCATCTCATAAATCAAGAGAAAGGTACAATCACTATTGAGGGAAAAGAATATCCACTGATGGACACCAACTTCCCAACAATTGACCCTGCGAACCCCTATAAACTCACAGAAGAAGAAGAGGAGGCAGTTAATACCCTGATGCACTATTTTTTGAACAGTGAAAAGTTGCAAAAACATATCAAGTGTCTTTACAACAACGGTTCATTATACCTGGTTCGAAACTCAAATCTTCTCTACCACGGTTCAATGCCTCTTAACGAAGACGGGTCATTCAAGCCTTTAATGGTTATGGGTGAAACTCTTTCAGGAAAAGCACTCTTCGATAAAATAGAGAAAGTTATCCGGCAAGCCTACTTCAAAGAAAGAAAAAAAGGCTCTTCCGTTACTGCCGGGACTTCATATGGTATCTTTGGTGCGGTCCTGATTCACCTCAATTCGACAAATCAAGGATGGCAACCTTCGAAAGGTACTTCATCAAGGACAAAGAGACTCACAAAGAAGATAAAGGACACTACTACAAACTCAAACTCCAGCGGAACATCTGTGAGAAGATTCTTGCGGAATTTGGAGTTAAAGAAGAACAATCCCATATCATAAACGGACATATACCTGTAAAGACATCAAAAGGAGAATCCCCCATAAAGGCAGACGGCAAACTTCTGGTGATTGACGGCGGATACTCCAAAGCCTACCAGAATGAAACCGGAATTGCGGGATATACACTTATCTATAATTCTCACGGATTGCAAATCATACAACACCAACCATTCGTATCAGCTGTAAAGGCCATCAAAGAGGGTCACGACATAATATCAGAGACAACAGTCTTGGAATTCAGCAACAAAAGAAAACTTGTTCGGGATACAGATATCGGCCATGAGCTCCAAAAGCAGATCGACGACCTTATAAATCTTGTAACAGCATATAGGAGCGGGTTTATAAAAGAGCACGCTTAAAACAGTTCCGCAATCATACATCGTGCGGACCCGCCGCCATTATTCTCAATAGTTTCAATATTCGGGGAGATTATCCGGCAGTAACTACTCAATTTTTCAATCTGCTCATTATTCAGTGAGTTTCTTGCCCTTTGGGACATCACCAATAATTTCTCGCCATCCCTTCCCAAAAGTTCCAGCATATTGCCGGCAAATTCAGACATCTGTGCAGATGAAATCTCTATAATCTCCTTTTCACTCTCTTCTGCCAATCCAATGAAATTGTTCCGCTCATTGATATCCTTGAGAGAATCAAGACATACCAGCACAAATTGAGAACCTACAGTCATCATCACATTGGTGTGGTATATAGAATTTCCCATATCATCCTTAGCATCGAAAAGAAAGTAATCGAAGTCCAACTCCCCAGCCAGTTTTTCCAAAATCTCTTCATTTGTACGCGGGGAACGACAGGCATAGACAAGATCACAATCCCTGTCTATCACCATACTACCTGTTCCCTCAAGAAACATCTCTTTGTTCTCGTAACCGGTAAGATCAATAACTCTTCCATATCCACATTTGTTCTTCAGGAAATCGATAGCAGCCGGTTTCCTTTCATCTCTCCTATTGGGAGCAAACATGGGATATAGCACCAAAGTTCCACCCTCGTGAGTCGAAAACCAATTATTGGGAAACACAGAATCCGGTGTATGCGGCTGCGGAGTATCTTCAATCACATTTACTTCCACTCCCGCCTGCTCCAGCAACTTCACAAAACCATCGAACTCTCCCAATGCCTTAAGCTGGGCATCCTGTTCAAAACCTCTGGACTGGAAAGCATTATTGGCAGAAGTCTGCTCATTGAATCCGAATCCGGAAGGTCTTACCATTAAAATCCTTGATGTACTCTGCATAGTTCTAAATATATTACCTATTATTCAAGCTCTCTGAAAGAATCCTTTATAAGAGAAATCGCCTCTCTCAGCTCATCTTCCTCTATTACCAGTGGTGGAGCAAATCTTATTATATGTTCATGTGTAGGCTTGGCAAGCACGCCCTTTTCTGCCATTTTAACACATATATCCCAGGCTTTCTTGTTGTTGACAGGTGTTGTCACAACAGCATTGAGGAGACCTTTACCCCTTACATTCATTATGAAAGGACTCTTGAGCTCCGACATCTCCTTGCGGAAAATTGTACCCAGATACTCTGCCCTCTCTGTGAGATTCTCGTCCTTAACAACTTGCAAAGCCTCCATTGCAACTTTACATGCCAAAGGGAATCCTCCGAATGTAGAACCATGCTCCCCCGGGTTTTATTGTGAGCATAATATCATCGTCTGCAAGCACAGCCGAAATAGGCAATACTCCTCCTGATATCGCTTTACCCAGAATAACAATATCCGGTCTAACATCTTCATGATCACAACACAACATCTTTCCTGTACGGGCTATACCAGTCTGTACCTCATCAGCCACAAAAAGAACATTGTATTTACTGCAAAGATCCCGGCATTTTTTGATATAACCTTCGTCAGGAACATATACACCGGCCTCCCCTTGTATGGGCTCAACTATAAATGCCGCAACTTTATCTCCTTTCTGTTGTAATAACTTCTCAAGCGCTGCAGCATCATTGTATGGGATCTTCACAAGACCCGGAGTAAAAGGGCCATAATTGGCATAAGCATCCGGGTCGGTAGACATTGACACTACAGATATTGTCCTCCCGTGAAAATTCCCTTCACAACCGACAATAATAGCTTCATTCTCTTCTATACCTTTCTTCACGTAACCCCATTTTCTGGAAAGCTTGAGCGCAGTCTCCACCGCTTCAGCTCCGGAGTTCATTGGTAACATCTTGTCATAGCCAAAATAATGATGTACGAATTCCTCATACGGTCCAAGACAATCATTGTAAAAAGCCCTGGAAGTAAGACAAAGCTTCTGAGCCTGTTCTGAAAGCGCACCTACAATTCTGGGATGGCAATGACCCTGGTTCACCGCAGAGTAGGCAGAAAGAAAATCAAAATATCTCTTCCCGTCCACATCCCATACATAAGCTCCCTCACCCCGTGATAAAACCACCTCGAGAGGGTGGTAATTGTGTGCGCCGTACTTCTCTTCAAGACCCATATACCTGGCGGCATTCTCCGAAATTCTCATAACTCTGTAAAATAAAGATTTAATATTTTTGAAATTAAACAAAGATAGCCTTTATTTCAGAGATAAAATGTGGATAACTTGTTTGTAATTACAGAAATTAATCTTACCTTTGCAACCCGTTTTGTATAAATAAAAATAGTTAAAGTTAAGAACAACAACTAATTATGCCAACAATTCAACAATTAGTCCGCAAGGGCCGTGAGGTTATTAAAGAGAAAAGCAAATCACGCGCTCTCGACTCATGTCCTCAGAGACGCGGAGTATGTGTACGTGTTTACACAACTACTCCTAAGAAACCTAATTCGGCTATGCGTAAAGTAGCCCGTGTTCGCCTTACCAATCAGAAAGAGGTAAATGCATATATCCCGGGAGAGGGACACAACCTTCAGGAGCACTCAATAGTGCTTGTACGCGGAGGTCGTGTTAAAGATCTTCCTGGTGTACGTTACCACATTCTCCGCGGAGCACTGGATACAGCAGGTGTAGACGGACGCAAGCAAAGCCGCTCTCTCTATGGTACAAAGAGACCTAAGAAAGCAGCTAAGTAATTAATTTTTAATTCATATCAGAAAAAATGAGAAAAACGAAGCCTAAAAAGAGGATTCTACTTCCTGACCCGAAATTTCACGATGTAATTGTTACACAGTTCGTGAATAATTTGATGTTACAGGGAAAGAAGAGTATCGCCTACCGCATCTTCTACGATGCACTTGAAATCATCGGCGAAAAGATGAAAGATTCTGAAAAGGCTCCCCTCGAAATTTGGAAAAAAGCACTTGAAAATGTAACCCCTCAGGTAGAGGTTAAAAGCCGCAGAGTCGGTGGTGCAAACTTCCAGGTTCCTATGGAGGTGCGTCCGGAAAGAAAAACGTCTATCTCGATGAAAAACCTTGTTCTGTACGCACGTAAACGCTCAGGTCATACTATGGCAGACAAACTAGCCGCAGAGATTATGGCAGCCTATAATAATGAAGGTGCTGCGTACAAAAGAAAAGAGGATATGCACAGAATGGCAGAAGCCAACAAAGCATTTGCACATTTCCGTTTTTAAGCACCAAAGTACCACATTAAGAATAAATGGCTAGAGATTTAAAATACACAAGAAATATCGGCATCATGGCTCACATTGATGCCGGAAAGACAACTACATCCGAGCGAATTCTGTTCTACACCGGAAAAAGTCATAAGATTGGAGAGGTGCACGATGGTGCAGCCACCATGGACTGGATGGTACAGGAACAAGAGAGGGGTATTACTATAACATCAGCGGCAACTACCGCTTTTTGGAATTATCAAGACCAGCAGTATCAGATAAACCTTATCGATACTCCCGGTCACGTGGACTTTACGGTAGAGGTCGAAAGGTCTCTCCGTGTACTTGACGGAACCATTGCCACATTTTGCGCAGTTGGACGCGTACAGCCTCAATCCGAGACAGTATGGCGTCAGGCAGATAAATACAAGGTTCCCAAGTTGGCATACATAAACAAAATGGACCGTGTTGGCGCCGATTTTTATGCAGTTGTAGAAGAGATGCATGAAAAGCTTGGAGCCAATGCAATACCCATCGCACTGCCTATAGGGGCAGAGGATGGTTTTGAAGGAATTGTAGACCTCATATCAAACAAAGCCTACTACTACGACCAGGAAGACAAATCCCTCGTAAACTACAAAGTAAAAGAGGTTCCTGCCGATATGGTAAGCGAAGTGGAAGAGTGGAGAGGAAAACTGGTAGAGTCAGTTGCTGAGTACAACGATGCTATCCTAGAAAAATTCTTCGAAGATCCTGATTCCATATCTGAAGAAGAACTCATCGAAGCATTACGCAAGGCAACCATCGACATGGCAGTGGTTCCCGTAACCTGCGGTTCCTCATTCAAAAACAAAGGAGTACAATACCTACTCGACTCTGTGATGAGATATCTGCCTTCTCCCCTGGATATCGGCAGCATCAAAGGCACTAACCCTAAGACAGAGCAGGAAGAGATGCGCAAGACAGACATTGAAGAACCTTTCTGTGGTCTTGTCTTCAAAATAGCAACTGATCCTTTCGTCGGAAGGCTTGCATACATCCGTGCCTATTCAGGTAAACTGGATGCAGGTTCATACATCCTCAACTCCAGATCAGGCAAAAAAGAGAGAGTCACAAGGCTCTATCAAATGCACTCAAACAAGCAGAACGCAATAGATTTTGTGGAGGCAGGAGATATCTGCGCCGCTGTAGGGTTCAAGGACCTTCGCACTGGAGATACTATCTGCAACGAAGCTAAGCCTATAGTACTTGAATCCATGACATTCCCCGACCCGGTTATTGGACTGGCAGTTGAACCAAAAACTCAGAAAGATCTTGATAAACTGGGAGTGGCACTGTCTAAGCTTGCAGAAGAGGACCCTACTTTCACTGTAAAGACAGATCATGATACAGGTCAAACAGTCATCAGTGGTATGGGAGAGCTTCACCTGGACATCATCGTAGACCGTCTTCGCAGAGAGTTCAAAGTAGAAATTAACCAAGGTGCACCTCAGGTAAACTACAAAGAGGCTATCCGCTCTACCGTACAACACCGCGAAGTATTCAAGAAGCAATCCGGAGGACGTGGTAAATTTGCAGACATCATCGTAGAGATTGGTCCTGCAGACGAAGGTGTCACCGGGCTTCAGTTTGTTGACGAGGTTAAAGGTGGAAACATTCCGAAGGAATTCATTCCATCCGTTGAAAAAGGATTCAAAGCAGCAATGGCCAACGGAGTACTTGCAGGATACGAAGTAACCTCACTTAAGGTAGTACTCAAGGATGGTTCATTCCACGCAGTAGACTCCGACCAGCTTTCATTCGAGATATGTGCAAGACAGGCATTCCGTAAGGCATGTCCTAAGGCCAATCCATTCATACAGGAACCTATCATGACACTCGAAGTGGTCACTCCCGAAGATTATCTCGGCGATGTGATCGGAGACCTCAACAAGCGTCGTGGACAGGTAAACAACATGGACTCCAAAGGAAACGCAAGAATTGTAAAAGCCAAGGTTCCTCTTGCAGAACAATTTGGATATGTTACAGTGCTCCGTACTCTTTCTTCCGGAAGAGCTACCAGCACAATGGAGTTCTCACACTACGACGAGTTGCCCGCCAGCCTTGCAAAAGAGGTTATCGAAAAGGCAGGAGGACGTCACTTAGATAGCGATCTGGACGAATAATTGAGAAAAAATTAAAGATATGAGCCAAAAAATAAGAATAAAGCTAAAATCTTACGATCATATGCTCGTTGATAAATCGGCAGACAAGATCGTAAAAACAGTAAAAGCCACAGGAGCTGTAGTGAGCGGTCCAATTCCGCTCCCCACAGACAAGAAGATATTCACGGTTAACAGATCTACATTCGTTAACAAAAAGGCACGCGAACAGTTCGAACTGAACTCATTCCGCAGACTTCTGGATATCTACAGCTCTACACCAAAGACAGTCGACGCCCTCATGAAGCTTGAGCTTCCCAGCGGTGTTGAAGTAGAGATCAAAGTGTGATAACACTCAAGAGTGTAGCAAAACACTAAACATAGAGAAATAGAAGTGCAGAATTACTTCAATTTAGAAGCACAAAATTGCTTCATTTAAAAGAATTTTATTATTTTTGCACTCCGTTTCGGGCCCATAGCTCAGTTGGTTAGTAGCACCTGACTCATAATCAGGGGGTCGCTGGTTCAAGCCCAGCTGGGCCCACAAGAAAATCAAAGAGTTAGCATTAATTTGCTAACTCTTTCTTTTTAAGAAAAGGCCACGCTTCCCAGAAGTTTTTCACATTAAGCTGTATTGCAGCTTATTACAAAACACATCTGAACAATCATGTTCAGATGTGTTTTATAATGCCTTGACGAACAAGGCAATGTAAAAAACATCCGGGAAGTTACTCCCTTCTAAGTTGTGAATTATAGTAGCGAGGGTCTCCGGTAACCTCCTCTCCCAACCATGACGGGCGAGAAAAAGAGGCAGACGGGTCGTCGAGTTCAAGTTCTGCAATTACCAGCCCCTCATGCTCCCCTTCAAAAAGATCTACTTCAAATAAAAAGCCCTTGTAAGGAACTTCATAACGCACCTTTTCGATAATGCCAGGTTCACAAAGCTGCAGTAGGTCTCCGGCGTCTGTGAGAGAAATCTCCATTTCCCATTCGTAACGCTCAATACCGGAGTCATCCGAAACACCTTTAATTGTAAGAAATGCCTTCTCCCCTTTTATCCTTACTCTCACAGTACGCTCTGCTACAGAGGAGAGATATCCCTGACGGATCTTCACACCATTAGCACTCTCTTTGAGGTATTTTAAAAATTTTACATCCCTCACCAGGAATTTTCTTTCTATTTCTTTTGGCATAATTATATATCTCTCTTAAATTTACTGCAAAGTACAAATATTCTAAAACTTTTCAGCATGAAAACGCTTGTCTATAAACCTGGCCAAACTCTTGTACAAACTTTTATCTTCATAATGGTTGTTGTCTCAACTACTGCAGCAAATGCACAAATTACAACAAAATGTCCGGTATACCAGTTTGACTACGAAATAATGCTCCCTTCCACTCCCGTAAAAAACCAAGCAGTAACAGGCACCTGCTGGTCTTTTGCGACCACATCCTTCATAGAGTCGGAACTCATAAGAATGGGCAAAGGAGAGTACGACCTCTCCGAGATGTACACTGTACGATATAACTACATAAACAGAATAATGGACAACTACCTTAAGAGAGGCAAAGGAAATCTTCAAGAAGGCAGCCTATCGAACATGGTATTTGATGTCATCGATAAACACGGAATGGTTCCCGAAGAGATATACGATGGCATAAACTATCAGTCGGAAACACACGACCACTCTGTTCTTAATCAATATATTAAAGCAATATCAGAAGTCCCTGTAAATAATCGCATAATCACACCTCAATTTACGGAAATACTGAACTCTTTACTGGACATATATCTCGGAGATGTCCCGGCTGATTTTGAATTTAAAGGCAAAGAGTACACTCCGCAAAGTTTCTTTGAATCCCTCAATTTAGACTCCGACGAGTACCTCTTTTTTACAAGCTTTACACACCATCCATTTTACGAGGAATTTGTATTGGAGATACCCGACAACTGGAATGGAGGTAGATACTACAACCTGCCGCTCGAAGAGTTCATGGAGGTAATTGACAATGCATTGAAAAATGGATATAGCGTATGCTGGGACGGAGACATGAGCGAGAAGAGTTATTCAGATGCACGCGGCATAGCAGTAATGCCCAAAGAAGAATCAATAAGAGAAGAAAAAGGCAATAAACTCTCTTTCGACAAGATCTATGAAGAGATGACTATCAATCAGGAGTCAAGACAAGAAGGATTCGAAAAATTCACCACAACAGACGACCACCTCATGCATCTCATTGGGAGAGCAAAGGACAAAAACGGAACAACCTACTACATTGTCAAGAACTCGTGGAGACCCGGAATAAACCGTTTCGGAGGATACAACCATCTCTCAGAAGAGTATGTAAAGGCAAAAACAATCTCCGTGGTTGTACACAAAGATGCAATACCATCATCATTAACCAATAAACTTATACGTTACAACAAGTAAAAACAACCTATGAAGGCTTGTATAAAGTGCCGAAACGCCTTAATAAAGCCCTGTACCCCTTGAGCAAGAAAAAGTGTTTCCTATGAGCAAGAACGAGTAAAAGACGGTAATGCAACTTGGGTTCAAAAAAAGGGGGAGTGCTCTCAACCGACAGCTCCGGAAAAAACGCACACAGCTCACTCAAGGACAACTCTTTTTGCCTGAATAGCAAAAGCTTCCTCTTTGTTATCGCCTTATACCTCAAAATAGACTGTGAAAAATCTGCGCCTCTTTTCAAAAAATACTCATCAAGATGAGGAAGTGTTGCGGCAACCATTTTAAGGTGGCTGAAAGAGTAGGTTCCCGAATTCATATTGTATTGCACAAAATGCACTAGAGGCTTTGAAACAAATGACACAGAGCGAGCATTCCAAACAATTTTGGGAGAAACAGAGAAATCATCTCTCATACTACTGTCAAAAGCAATATCATTCTCTTTCATTAGTGTCCTTTTAAACATCTTATTCCACAAAGAACAACCTACTCTTGAGGTCAACATATTCTCCACAAAAGATTTCCGGTCAAAAACCGACCCATCTGATACCTCTTGCGGGGTTTCATTCACCACAATGCTCTTTCCTCCCGGAAGCTCTTTAATATAACCACATATTACCAAATCAGAATTATTCCTTACAACCGACTTATGCATTTCTTCAAGCAAATCCGGTTCAAAATAGTCATCACAATCAAGATATATGACATATTCACCAACAGCATTTTCCAGCGCTGCCTGTCTGGACATTGCAATCCCCTTGTTTGTATCATTGATTATATACCTGGTATTATCTGAAAGCCAGGAAGACTCAATAATGTTACGGGCTAAATCAAAGGAATCGTCATTCCCTCTGTCGTCTGTAAGAATCAACTCAAAATCCCTGAAAGTCTGGTTTATAATTGATAAGATGCATTTCTCTATATAATCCCTTGCATTATAAACAGCTACCAATACCGAAATAGAGGGCAAATTGTTATTCATAAAATTTTAAATAGTGTAATTAAATTGTTATATTTGATACAGTTCATATATAAACCTAATAAAAAAGGAGGCAGACATGACAACACCTAAAATCGCAAAAAAAGGACCGTACAAAGTTCAGGTAGAGGAAGGTAAAAGATATCACTGGTGTTCTTGCGGACACAGCAACAACCAACCTTTCTGTGATGGATCACACAAAGGCACCGGAATGACCCCAATTGCATTTACAGCAGAAAAAACAGAAGAAACATATCTCTGCGGCTGTAAACACACAAAGAATCCTCCCTTCTGCGACGGCACACATAACGAGTTATAAACAATAAGGCCTTTTTCAAGGCCTTTATTGTTATTCAGCATCACTCTTGAAGCCCGCCACCATCTCCGGCATACCACAAAAAAGAAAACTCTCGTCACGATGATCTCTTTCATCTAGACCTATGCTGCGAAAAACATCAGCCCAAGTATCCACATCTGCATACCTTTTTACAAGTTCATTTGTCACCTTTTGCTCCTCCCACTGAGGATTATCTCTTACAAGACCGGCATATACATGTTCTGCATGATCTTCAAATTCAGCATTAAAGTGAAATGCCCCTTTTATATTCACTCGTGCATACAACTTTGAAATAATAACATAAGAAAGGACAACAAAAAAAGTAATAAACGGAGTAAGATACCATTTCTCCTTAATACCATCCTCCTTCATTTTTTCATTTATTACCAGAAGATGATCATATTCATTGTCCTGGGCATGACGGCCCCATTCAATCACTCTTTGAGCCAATGAAACCTTCTCCGACTTCCTGAAGAACCTGGTAATATGTTTGTATTTTCTTATCTCCCACTCCCTGTAAGGTATAGATGCAAGTATCTCTAAAAGCATTGCCTTTGGAAGAGTATCCTTCTTGCCGGTTACAAGATCCATAGCTGCGAAAAAAAATCTGGCTGCCAGACTATAATTAAGTCTGGGCCTCTCAAGCGAAGATAATTGCTCCGCACGCAAATCGATATTCTGTGGCCTCATAATCAAATAAGTTTAAGTTTAGAATAAATATTACCTGCAAGATATGATATTTTCAAAAAAGAAAAAAGAGTCAAATAAAAACTGCTCTGAGAAAAATTACCGAAATCAGGAAACCAAAGGCTCCTGCAATAAAACCTGCAGAGAGGTCAAGAAGCCCAATCTGATCTTTCCTGATAAAATTGAACCCGTCAAGTTCATAAACATCCCTGAAATATTGTGCAAGACAATATCCAATGTAAGCAAACGTAACAGTAACAGCACTATGATAAATAGATGTCCCTATCCCTAAATCAGGAATATCCCTGAGGAAAAGAGAAGCTAGAAATGCACTTAATGCCCCGGTAGCAAAAGCTCCCAACCCAACAACTTTTCCTTTTGCCATGTTATATGCAATGTCAAATACAGCAATAACAGCTATAGAGTACTTTAAATAATCCGTCAAGAGATTGGCATAGAGATACAATCCCATACTTATTAATAGATAAACAGCAATAACAAATGCAAAAAAATCACTATGAAGTCTTTTGCTTTTTAAAAAGGGTGAATACAATTCCAGAGCCCCGGTCAAGATCATAAAGACAAATGTAGCCTTCAGCAACACTGCACTAATATCAGACAATAAAAAAAAAGAAAAAAGGATAGCAAGGGAAAAGACTCTTTTAAACATATAATTCACATTTGTCATTAATGTGCCATACTCATGCCACAATCATAAAGATTCCGAATAGTATCATTCCCACCGCATACCATCCTCTCACAGGACCTTCTGCACTCTCAACTTTCACCCCGGACAGGAAATGTGGCCCAAGCAAAGCACCTGCAATAGTGCCGGCGGTAAGAAACAGCACAAGAGAGAGATCAATTCTTCCCACCATAAAATGGGCTCCCAATGCCGCAAAAGTATTCCCGAAAATAACAAGTAAAGATGTCCCTATAACAAGTCTTAGCGGCATCCGCATTGCAAACATGCCTGCCATTACAGGAGCTATCCCGCTTGTTCCGAAAGTACCGGTAATCACCCCTGAGAGGAATCCGTAAGAAACACCCCTCACATTTCTCTCCCTGCGAGTAAGAGGCTTGATGCTCTCCCCCTCTTTTCCGGCTCTCTTTTCTTTATATAGATTATATAGCATCTGTAATGCTAATATTATAGAGTATACTCCAAAACTGATTTTTAGTTGAGCCTCTGTAACCAGACTGGTAACGGTTGCACCCGACATGGCACCAAAAATCCCTGCTATCATGAAGATAAGCCCAATCTTTAAATCAAGATTATTCTTCCTGTAGTGGCCATAGGAGCCTGCAAGGCAAATTGGGATTGTAGCGGCCAGCGATGTAGGAACTGCCACCTGAGCCGGGACATTAAAAAAAAGAATCAATACCGGCAAGAAGAAAAACCCTCCGCCTCCGCCTATGAGAGCCCCAAAGAAGCCGACAATAAAACCTATAACAGGCAACCATAAGTAACTGCTCTCAAAAGCTGAATAAAAAACCATTCCTTAAAATTGACTTATTACGAATGCAAATATCGTGAAAAAACTTTATATCACCACATTACTTTCACAGGCAATATTCCAACCATAGAGTTAATCATATAATAAGTCTTAAATTCCGGTGTATCTGTAATCATCAGATCTTTTTCTATTACTCTCTTTTCATCCAAGAGCTTCTGTCTCATTGTCCCTTTTAACAAACAACTCTTTGGAGTAAAAAGGATTCCTCCATCTTCATAAACAATATTACCAAATGAAGTATCAGTGACAAAACCATTCTTTATAATCAAAATATCATCACAATTCTCCCTTGTTTTACGTAAAGCTTCTAATGCACGGCGATTTTCGTACTTGTAAGAATAATCAATTTCATTACACACTACAACTTTGAGCGTTAATGAATTTCTCATCTCATAATTCTCAATCGATGCAGATATTACATCATCCGAATAGATAACGCGGAATTTATATATTTCACCTATATCCAGAACTCTTCCTCCCGATATTGAATGAAAGATATCTTCAAAAGGGATAATCTTCTTAATGCCATAGAAAGAAGAGATTGTATAAGCACTCCTCAGAATATGATACTTCAGGTTGCAAAGTACTCCGTCTTGAACTTTTATTGTTTCGATAAAAGTCATCTTGCCATCATTTTGGTATATAAATTTTCTTAAGCATCTCTTCATACTCCTCTCTGCAAATGCTATTAACCGTAATACCTCCTCCGCTCCTGTAGGCCGCAACATTATCACCATCAATCTCAATATACCTTATGAGAACAGCGGAATCCAGAACATTCCCGTCAAAATAACCAAACACACCTGTATAAAAACCTCTTGCAAAGGTCTCTGCGTTTCTTATGATCTTACATGTAGATTCTTTCGGGGCTCCTGATACCGAACCTGCAGGTAATAGAGAAAAAATGATATCACCGAAATTAAACAATAACTCGTCTCTCAACACTCCGACAATATCAGAACTTACCTGAAGAATAGCTCCTCTGTCTGTCGTTACTTCAGAAAGATATCTAAAATTTTCAACTTCCACCTCTTTACAAACACTCCCAAGATCATTCCGTATAAGATCCACTATGGCATTATGTTCACACATCTCTTTATAGCTGTTCAATATTGCATCACCTGCATCAGGTAAAGAAGCATCTATTGTACCCTTCATTGGACTCGAATAGATACTTCCATCATCAATTTTCACAAACCTCTCGGGTGAATATGAAAGAAATTTACCGGGAACATACAATCCATACAAAGAGGAGCTTTTTTTGAATATCTCGACAGGATCATTAATTGAATATATTTCAGTACGGGATGTAAGATTTGTTACATATGAATCTCCTCTCCTAAGCCCACTCATCACAATATCAAACTTACGCGAATACTCCTGATAAGAATCCTGTTTTACAACCGAAAAGGAAACAGGGCCGGATTCGTTCTTTATATAATTCCTGACGGAAGGAGTGCGAAACAATACAGCATCCTGTTGCATGGGATTCTTCATGACAAATCCTTGAGCCATTTCAAAGTCGACAGCAAACAAAAAAGGGATACGACTGCGTCCAAAGAGATTCATCTGCTCTCTCACCAGGGCAGCGTCGTCTGAAAAAATTGGTTGTTTCATTAAATATTAACAATATTTGCTTTCACAATTCAAGTATATGAAAAAAATACTATTAATAGACAATCATGACTCTTTTGTTTTCAATATTTATCATATGCTGAAAAAAATAACAAAAGAGAGTGTTGATATATACCCTAATGAAAAAATACCTTTCAATAGGCTTCACGATTACAACAAAATTGTCATCTCTCCGGGTCCCGGCATACCTGAAGAGGCAGGAGCTCTAATGGAACTTCTTGAAAAAGCAGAGAAAACTCATGCCATTCTGGGGATTTGCCTGGGATTACAGGCTATCGCAATTCATTTCGGAGCACACCTTTTCAATTTGAGCAAACCACTACACGGACACTCCTCAACACTCACTGTTTTAAACAAAAAAGACCCTTTAACAAAATTATTAAATACAAACATCCTTGATAACAATGATATAAAGGTTGGTCTCTACCACTCTTGGGCTGTAGAGAAAAAATCACTCCCCTCATGCCTGCAAATCGGTTCTGTGAACGAACACGATAATATCATGTCATTATTCCACAACACTCTTCCAATATACGGCATTCAGTTTCATCCGGAATCAATAATGACTCCCTTCGGAGATATCATTATCTCTGAAGGGCTTAAAATTAATCCTTACTGATGTTGTACCTCTCTATCTTGTTATTTAAAGTCGGTCTGGAGATCTTAAGAATCTCCGAGGCCGCAACCTTGTTCCAATCAACATGATTCAGCACTGATTGAATATAATCCTTTTCAAGCTCTTCTAAAGAGACGTAGGAGCCATAGGAAAAAATGCTTTGAGAAACCTGCCCCGGACTATGAGATAAAATAATATGTCTGTTCTCTAATACATCATATCTTGACATAAACATAGCCTGAAGCACTGTGTTTTCAAGTTCTCTCACATTACCGGGCCAGTTATGTCCCCTCAACTTTTCAACTACACCATCCTCAATCTTAGTAATATTCTTATCATATCGTCTGTTATGCTTATCAATCAGATAAAGCAGCAAATCTTCCATATCATCCAGTCTCTCCCTTAAAGGAGGCAGACTGATTGTAAACACCTTAAGCCTGTAATAGAGATCCTCCCGAAAAAGACCTTTGTGAACAAGTTCTTCAAGGTTTTTATTTGTAGCTGCAATAATCCTTGCCTTCATAGGAATCGTCTCTTCTCCGCCAACTTTCTCAAATTCCTGTTCCTGAATCACTCTCAACAACTTGATTTGAATATTATGAGATATCTCTGATATCTCATCAAGGAAAATCGTACCATCGGCAGCCATCTCAAACTTCCCTTTCTTGTCCCTAATAGAATCTGTAAAAGACCCTTTGACATGTCCAAACAACTCACTTTCAAGCAAAGTCTCAGTCAATGCACTACAATTTACAACAACCATAGGCCTGTCTCTGGTAATACCGGAATTATGGATAAGATGTGCCACAAGCTCTTTACCGGTTCCCGTCTCTCCCTCAACAAGAATATTTACCCTATTGCCGGATACCCTTCCAATATTCTTAACAACATCATTCATCCTTGGATTTTTCCCTGCAAAGAAGAAACTCCCAAAGCCTTTTTTGGCAGATTCTCCCGACAATACAACCTCAGGAAGAGACTTGCTCCTCTCAACACTTTCAAGAGCTTTTTTTATAGTACTTTTCAAAAGTGAAGGATCTACAGGTTTTTCAAGATACTCATAAACGCCTCTCTGTATAGACCTTATAGTAAGAGAAAGATCCCCATAACCTGTGAGCATAATCACAGGCAACATTGTGCCCATCTTGTCCAGCTCCATAATCAACTCCAAACCATTCATCCCGGGCATACTGTAATCTGTGATTATCAAATCCGGGACTCTGCTTTTAATAATATTCAAAGCCTCCTTGCCACTTGAAGCTTCCCACAGATCATAACCAACACCTGAAACACCGGCTAATAACGATTTCCTCATCAAAGGATCGTCATCGACAATAAGAATCTTTTTCATCTTATAACATATTCTTATAAAACACAATGCTTCTATCGACAATATCAGCAATTCTCTCTACCTTTTGCCTAAGATCATCCATTTCAGCACTGCGATTGTTAATTTCCTTTATATCCTTTACAACAGAGTTTATCCCCATTGTTTGGAGCTCCGAAATGAGAGAATGAGAAATTCTTTTAATCCGGTCATGATCCATCTCATCCACACTCTGTTTCAAATCTCTTATCTTCATAGGGACCGTCTCTACAAAGATAGAGATAACCTCATTAATACTATCTTTGTCATCTCCGAGTATGCTTTTAAGGTAATCAATGTCCGGAGTGAGGCTTTGGGTGGAATTTTTTTTACTGTCCATACAAAAAATTTTACAGGGCAAAGAACGTTCAAAAAAAGTAATAAAAACTTGCACTTTTTTTATCTGCCTGGTATAAAGGTAATTATTTTATTTTATCAAACCAATTTATAATTATTTAGTATATTTGTATAAATTGAAAAGATTGCTTTTTCTTTTAGGCACAACAATTGATATTATATTGTTGTTTATTAATTGCATCAAAATATTGTAATGAAACTGCTGATATATATAATTTCTGTTTTCTCTCTCCTGTCGTGTGTCAAAAACAACATGCCAAGGGAGTTTGATTCACCAATGAAAGTGCCGGCAGATTTCAACTGGAAAACCATTGAATCTCAGGAAGTGAACATATCTGCAATCTCCACAATACTTAATGAAAGCGGAGACACCATTGCATCTTTCATGCCTGTGGGAACCCATGAAATTATAACAGGAAAGAACACCCGTCTATCGGTCATTGAGGAACCGGCCGAAGAAACCACTAATACAAATATTAGCACAAAAGCAATCAACAAAGGAGTAATCAAGGAGGTGGTATATTTCCCGTCAAAAAACAAATATGCAACCATCATGTTTGAAGACCTCTTCCCCTACAGAGGTGATATGGACATGAATGATGTTGTATTCGGACTTAACCTTGAATTATATCTTGACAATGTCGCACGTGTGCGTGGTTTTTCTATAAAGATTCAACCAAGAGCGATAGGCAGCTCACATACCAAAATAGCACTTGCCGCATCACTCTCATCCAATCCTCAACAACAATATGTAGATAATATCTCTCACTCCGCAGAACCTGCCCTCGGTAACTTTTTCTCAAACGTCACCATCAACAGGGATGGCTCTTACGGCCCTGAGTCCGGCAACAGATTTGATGTAATTCCTATAACCGGAGACTTTAGAAGATACTTCAGGGGGGCTCAAGAACTATTTCTTAACGTTAGAGAGATTGACCCTATCCTGGATACTGAGACTTTTGAGGTTTTTGTTGAACTAAACTCAAATACCATATTTCCCATCTCTTCATTCTCATTTCTCGGATCAGAAGAAGAGACAGATGTCAATCTTGATATTTTTGCACTTTTTGAGCACAGAGGAAGGGAGGTACACTTCAAAGGAGCTCTTCCTACTGACTACTTCTATCTCCCATTTTTGATTGCATCGGGTACTCCCGACTTCTCAACACCGGACAACTGGGTATGGGCAGTTATGAGTGATAAATCAATAAGACATCCTCAGGAATTCAAAAAAATATACAATGCATACCCCAATTTCAAAAGATGGGCAGAGAGTGGAGGAGATGAATCTTCCGACTGGCACATTCCTGCAATCTCAGACTCATTATACTCAAAAGGGGATTTCAACTATATAAATTAGAATAATAAATAATATCCAAACAATAACATTGTTATGAAAACTAAATTATTAATCCTTACAACAATATCTCTGGCTCTCTTCTCCTGTGTAAAACTAAAGGACAATCCTGCACCACCTGAAGATCCTTCTATTGTCGATGGTGCCATACCAAATAATTTCGACTGGAAAACAATCAAGACTTTTGATTTGACTGTTAACGTAGAGCCTGTGAACGCCTCATTGGCAAATGACCACCACATAATCAAAGTATATAACTCTCCGCTTCTAAGCAAAGCATCTTTGATTGCAACTGGAGCCGCAAGGCCGGACAACCCCTTCACATTGAAAATATCAGTTTCATCTCCTACAGAGACCATATACATTCACCAGACCAAACCAAACGGCTTGGCAACACTCACTCCTGTAACTGTTAATTCACAAACTGTAAATACAACTCTTACCAAGAGCTCCGGTGAAGAACCAATCACATTACAGAGTGATATTTTTGGGCCAAACGTTGTAGCATCACTTGAATATCCAGATTTGACAATGCCATCTGAATTTGACCAAATTATAAATGATAACTCCTCAGCCCAAATACTTGGGTTCAATACCGGAGAAAGTTCGGCACATGGTAATACTTACAAGTCATATCTTATTCCGGAAGGCTTTACAAGAACATCATCGATAGACTTCGGAAACTACCTTGAACACGCCGTTCTTTATGTAAAAGGCTCACTCAACATCAACGCCAACGTATCTCTAAACAAAGCATCGATTGTAATAATGTCCGGAGGTTCCGTTAACATCAAAGGGCTTTCTACAGGCGTAATCACAGAGTGGTTCCCTGCAATCTATGTAGAAGAAGGAGGCTCCATAAACACCTCTTCTGCTATAAATGTACACGATGCTGTATTTGTAAATAAAGGAACATTTGTATCCGGGAAAAAACTTACCGTCAATACAAATGGTGAATTTTATAATGACGGAATACTCACAGTTGCCAACAGTGGAAGCAATGACATGTTGATTACCAACAGTGCTTATGTGGTAAACACAGCCACAATAAATGCTCCCAAAATATCTGTCTCATCAAATGCTACAGTCACCAATGCAGAGAATGGAGTAATAAATGTAGAAGAGTGGTATCAAACTAACGGTACTGAACTGAGCAACCACGGGGAGATAGCTGCAACAGTAAAATTTGGCAACTCTGGAGGCGGAACAATCTACAACTACTGTAAAATTACCAGCGAATTGTCTGACATACAGTCACTCACCGCATATCTTGAAAGTGGATCAATCTGGATATCACAACAATTCAAGGCCAACAACAGTGAAATCAATATGTATGGAGGAAGCATGTTTTTAACCGGGGAAATTGAGTCCATCTATGGCCTTGATGTAACATCTCCCTCTCCTAACTACTCTCTTTTTAAGGTAACAGGAGACATTCCAAATCTAACATGGGCTGCATCCAGCTTCACCGGCAAGGTAGAACTAGTCTTTACAGGACTTACTGCTGCAAACAGACCTCTATACGAAATTGCTGTATCCGGGGATGCCATTCTTACAGATGTACAAACTCAGGACATCCCGGGAACTGACTGTAACGGATCTCTTGGACAACTTGAAGAAGACGACGATCCCGGCACAGGAGAACCTGGTTCTGAGCCCGTATTTGAAAGCTACTTCCCTTCTCAGAGTGGATGGGGTACATATGCTTTCGAAGACCTCTGGCCATCTAAAGGTGATTACGACCTTAACGATATGGTATTCAAATTCAGAGTAACATACATATCGAACAGTTCCAACGAAGTAACACAAATGATCCTAGACTACAACATTTTGGCTGTCGGTGCTACTAAAACCGCCGGAGTTGCTGTGCAGCTTGACAATGTCCAAGCTTCCAACATAGCATCCGTAACAGGTCAAACACTAGGCTCCGGAGCACCTTTCAGCGTTGGATCCAATGGAACAGAACCCGGAGTCAATTTGGCAGTGATACCACTGTTCAACAGTGCAAAAGACCTTGTTTCTTACCCCGGATTCCTGAATACCATACTTACTAGCGACTATATCTCCACACCTATGGAGCAGATTGTAGTAACCTTTAATTCTCCGGTAGACCAGTCACTACTCACCATGGATGCATTCAACATGTTTATATCCATTGATGAGAGAGGAAAAGAGATACACCTTCCCGGTTATTCCCCGACTTCAAAATTTAATACAGAACTAACTGCCGGAAGATCCCTTCACCCCAATGACATATTCAAATACAATGATGGTATGATGTGGGGGCTGATGTTCCCTGTTGAATTCTCCCATCCGATAGAGAAAGCGTCAATAACAGAAGCATACACACATTTCTCATCCTGGGCAACCTCAGGTGGCACACAATATCCGGACTGGTATCAAGATAAAGAAGGATACAGAAATAATGCACTTATCTTCTAAGTAAACAATAAATTTATAAATAAAAAAGAGGCTTATTTTAGCCTCTTTTTTTTATTTATATAAAAGTTAAATTGTATATTTGGTATATGGAAGTATATCCTTTGGTATCAGTTATCACGGTAAATTACAATCAATCAATTGTCACATCCCGATTGATTGAATCACTTTTGATGTTATCTTACCCTAATATTGAGATTATTATTGTGGATAATGGATCAGAGAAGGAGAGTTCCTCATGGCTTAAAGAGAAATATCCCTCTGTAATTTACATAAGATCAGACGAAAACAGAGGATTCGCCGGAGGTAATAATTTGGGATCAAGAAATGCTTCCGGAGAGTTCTTTTTTTACCTCAACAACGATACTGAAGTACCCTCCGGATTTCTCGAACCTCTTGTCCGGTTTATGTTAGAAAATGCTTCAGCAGGGATGGTAAGCCCCAAAATAAAATATTACCAACACCCTAATATTATTCAATATGCCGGGTTCACAAAAATGAGCTCATTCACAGTAAGAAACAGTGCAATCGGATATAAATCAGAAGACAACGGAGATTTTGATGCTATTATGGAAACACACTCCATCCATGGTGCTGCAATGATGATACGAAGAGAGCTGTTTGAATCTGTCGGCCCGATGCCTGAGATATATTTCCTTTACTATGAAGAACACGACTGGGCTCAAATGGCAAAGCTTGCAGGGTACAAACTTTTCTACCATCCCGGATCTTATATACTACACAAAGAATCAATCTCTACAGGCAAAAATACTCCCCTCAAAACATACTATATCAACAGAGGAAGGCTAATATACACAATAAGAAACTACAAAAGCTGGAAGCTGGCATTAAGCCTTATTTTTCAAATCTTTGTATCACTACCTAAAAACACCTTCCTCTACCTATGCAAACGCGAGACCGCCAACATGAAAGCCTATCATATGGCATACAGCTGGATTGCACATAATTACAAGACTATTATTAAAACAAGATACAACCCATAGTGATAATTAAAACAATAATAAACATTACAGAAGTTTTTCTTTTGCTATATCTTGGACACGCCGCGATATACTATCTTTTTTTTGCCATAGCATCAAAGCTGCCACACAACAAACGGAGTATCAACGGAAAGTTTAGGAAATTCGCGGTTTTGATTCCCGGATATAAAGAAGATGCCGTAATTATAGACGTTGCAAAAGAGGCTCTTAATCAAAAATACCCCAAAGAGCTCTATGATGTGATTATTATTGCAGACTCTTTTAAAGAGTCCACTATAGAACAGCTAAAAACCCTTCCTGTAAAAATCATTGAAGTCTCTTTTGATGTTAGCACCAAATCAAAAGCGCTTAATAGGGCCATGACCATCATTTCAGACCAATATGACATAGCCCTTGTTCTTGATGCCGATAACATTATGGAAGACGACTTTTTAACCAAAATAAACATTGCCTTCGACAACGGCTACTCTATTGTTCAGGGTCACAGGGTGGCAAAAAACACCAATACATCATTTGCAGTTCTTGATGCAATAAGCGAAGAGATCAATAACTCCATATTCAGGAAAGGACACAGAGCCATCGGCCTCTCTTCCGCCCTTATTGGATCTGGAATGGCTTTCGACTACCACTTTTTTAAAGAGAGAATGTCTTCAATCAAAGCTGTAGGGGGGTTCGACAAGGAGCTGGAACTTACACTCTTAAGAGAGGGTCATAAGATTGAATATCTGGATGATGCAATTATCTATGACGAAAAAGTACAAAAAGCCGAGGTATTTGCCAACCAGAGAAAAAGGTGGCTGTCTGCACAACTGGTTTACTTCAGGAAATTCTTTTTTTCCGGCATATATCATCTCATTAAATCACTAAATATTGATTTCTTTGATAAAGTATATCAAATGGTATCTCCTCCCCGCATTATGCTTCTGGGTAGCAGCTTTTTTCTTTTTATACTTTTTTATCTCCTGAATATGTCTGCTACTTTTTCAAACATAATTATCACTTCAAGCCATTATTGGTTTGGCGTCTTTATAATAACATCCATAGCACTTCTCACGGCTACACCTGCTAAATTCTGGAATAATAAAACATTGAAAGCCATGGGATCACTGCCTCGTGCAGTATTAATAATGTATAAAGCCATCTTTAGGCTTAAAGGAGCAAATAAAAAGTTTATCCACACTCAACACGGCACATAAACTACATAACTCTAAATTTTATTTATGAGAATAGGCATAGAAGCTCAGAGATTATTCCGCAGGAACAAACATGGAATGGACATGGTGGTTCTTGAACTCATCAACAACTTAAAGATAATTGACCCTATCAATGAATACTTTATTTTCGTTAAACCAGATGAAGATAGATGCATCACCAGTGGAAAAAACTTCAAGGTAATTGAGCTGAAAGGAGGTCCATACCCTCTATGGGAGCAGATAGCCCTTCCAGTTGCAGCTGCAAAATACAAATGTGACATACTGCATTGCACCAGCAACACTGCTCCCCTAATAAGCAAAATGCCTGTGATCATAACTCTTCATGACATAATATACTTGGAATCACTGAATATTATAAACAATAAAGGAAGTGCATATCAAAGATTCGGCAACCTTTACCGCAGGCTTATTGTACCATCAGCTGTCAGACATAGTCGCAAGGTGATTACAGTATCTGATTTTGAGCGGAAAAGGATAAATGGAGTGATGAATATAGGAGATAAGCTTACCTTCATTTATAACGGCGTCGGAGAACATTTCAGAATTATTAAAGACTCCGATTTACTGGAGCGAAGCAGAGTCAAGTACAATCTTCCCGAAAAATTCTTCTTTTTTCTGGGTAATACCGACCCAAAGAAAAACACTCCAAACGTACTGAAAGCATTTGCGGATTTCACAAGAGACGAAAATGAAGAATTCTTCCTTGTGATGCCTGATTTCGAAGAGAGTTATTTAAACCAAATCTTAAAGGAGATAGGATCTCCGGAATTGAGAAAAAAAATCAAACTTACCGGATATATCCCAAACAAAGAGCTTCCACACATAATCAATCTCTGCACAGCCTTTCTCTATCCATCTCTCAGGGAAAGTTTCGGAATTCCTATACTGGAGGGAATGGCCTGCGGGGCACCGGTAATAACATCAAACACATCATCCATGCCGGAAGTTGCCGGAGATGCTGCTATACTTGTTAATCCGAATAATTTTGCTGACATTAAACAGGCAATGTACTCGATAGTACATGACATTTCACAGAGAAACATAATAATTGAAAAGGGAGTGCAAAGAGCATCAACTTTCTCATGGAACGAGATGGCAACCAGCTATCTTAGCCTTTATAACGACGTTTATAACTCACTGCAAGATGATTAAAGGAAGAGACATAATTGTTGTAGGAATACAAGCCTGGGATATTGAGATAGGAAGCAACTGCAAGAACATTGCAACGGAATTTTCCGTGAACAACAGAGTGCTTTATGTTAATCCCCCCACAGACAGAATCTCTGCATTCAGGGAGAGAAAGAATTCCAAGATAATCAAAAGAAAAAAAATTCGAAAAGGAATTGAACCATCCCTTGTAAAGATAAATTCTAACTTATGGAATCTATATCCTCCAACCATCACTGAATCTATTAATTGGATTCCCTGCAAGAGATTGTTCCGTCTTTTTAACAGGATTAATGCCCGAAGATTTTGCAAAGAGATAAACAAAGCCTCAGACAAATTGAATTTCAAAAATCCTATTATCTTCAATGACAGCTCAATGTTTCTTGGTATGCATATTATGGATTATATATCCCCATCTTTCTATGTATACTACATGAGAGATTTTCTAATTAAAAATCCTTATTGGAGGAAACATGGTCTTACAAATGAACCCGTCACTATTTCTAAGGCTCACCTTGTCGTAACCAATTCCGAGTTATATGCCGAGTATGGAAGAGAACACAATAAACACTCCTATATGGTCGGACAAGGATGTGATACTGATGCATTCGACCCGGAGAAAAACAACTTTGAGCTTCCCGAAGATCTAACCGACATCTCAAATCCAATCGTAGGTTATGTGGGATATCTCTCTTCAAGGAGACTTAGTATTGATATACTTGAACACATATCCGAACAACTTCCTGAATGGAACCTCGTACTTGTAGGACCCGAAGACAATACATTCAAGAATTCTTCCCTTCATAAAAAAAATAATATCCACTTTCTCGGCAGCAAAGATCCATCAACACTGCCCGGATACATCAAAGGATTTGATGTTGCAATCAATCCCCAGCTTATCAACGATGCAACCATGGGCAACTATCCCAGAAAAATAGATGAATATCTCATCCTGGGAAAACCGGTCGTTGCCTCATCAACAAAAGCAATGGAATATTTTTCGGAATATGTTTACCTATGCGAAACCAAAGAAATGTATGTAAAATCAATACTAAAGGCCAGAGAAGAAGACAACTCTGACTTATACAAAAAAAGAATGGATTATGGCAAGAGCCACAGCTGGGAAAACAATGTGAAAAGGATATACGACCTTATAATAAAGGTTTCTAAGGAAAAAAATATCTCTATTTAAATCACTAATGATGAAAATACTGGATAACATCAAAGCAAACCCAAAGATTAAAGAGCTTGTTCTCCTTTCTATAAGACCACGTCGAAACCCAAAACCGAGACTCTGGGTTAAATTCTTAATCAATCCCTTTATCCATAAGAAAGGTAAGGGATCAAGAATTAGAAGGAGAACACGTATGGATGTTTTTCCATGGAACAAATTTGAAATCGGCAGACTTACAACAATAGAAGATTTCTGCACAATAAACAACGGTTCCGGAGATGTTATCCTGGGAAGCAGGGTTAGGATTGGGATAGGATCCGTTGTTATTGGACCCGTCACAATGGGTGACGGGTCCGGATTGGGGCAAAACGTATTTGTTGCCGGCTTTAGCCACGGCTACTCCGATGCAAGCAAGAACTCAAGTGTTCAGCCCCTTGAGATCAAACCGGTAATTATAGAAAAAGAGGCACATATCGGAGCCAATTCTGTTGTTCTTCCCGGTATTACAATAGGAAAACGTTGCCAGATCGGAGCCGGAAGTGTGGTCACAAAAGACATTCCTCCTTTCAGTATTGCAGTAGGAAATCCTGCCCGAATTATCAAAAGATACAATCATAATACAGGCACTTGGGAATCAGTAAATAAATAAATTATGAAAACTACCGAAATCATCTTTTTTGCTTTCTTATTTATACTATTCTACTCATATTTTGGCTACGGCATACTGCTCTTTTTCTTGGTCAGGATAAAACGAGCTCTTACAAAAAAAGAAGATTTTGAACCATATAGTGAATACCCCGAAGTCACCCTTTTGGTTACAGCCTACAATGAAAAAGATTACGTTCATCAAAAAGTGGAAAATTCTCTCAACCTGAATTATCCTGAAGAAAAATTAAAACTATTATGGGTAACTGACGGTTCAGATGATGGCACCCCCGATATACTCGGCAATTACAAACAAATAACAGTACTACATCAGGATGAACGGAAAGGGAAAATTGCAGCTATGAACAGAGCAATCAAATATGTAGAGACACCCATTGTCGTCTTTTCAGATGCCAATACCATGCTTGGCAATGAGTCTGTCAAAGTCATAGCCGATCTCTTCAAAGACCCTACCGTAGGATGTGTCTCAGGTGAAAAAAGAATAACATCAAAAGAAAAAGATCAGGCAGCCGGTGCGGGAGAGGGGTTGTATTGGAAGTACGAGTCTAAATTGAAAGAGTGGGATTCCGATCTATACTCTGCCGTAGGAGCTGCAGGGGAACTTTTTGCCATAAGGACAGAACTATACCAAGAAGTAGAGCCGGATACATTGCTTGACGATTTTATCATATCCCTGAGAGTTGCCATGTCCGGATACAAAATTGCATATAATCCTGATGCATACGCCATAGAGGCTCCATCTGCAAATGTCCGGGAGGAGCTTAAACGGAAAATACGAATAGCCGCAGGCGGAATACAATCCATTGTAAGGCTGTCATCTCTCTTAAATATCTTCAAATATGGCCTTTTGTCTTTCCAATATATATCCCACAGAGTACTCAGATGGACCCTTGCTCCTATAGCTCTTCTGCTTATATTTATCCTCAATATTATTCTATATGACAAAAGTGGATTCTACACTGCAACTCTATGGCTGCAGATCATATTTTATATTACTGCAATTATTGGATGGTACCTGCAAGGCAAAAGAATAAACTTCAAAGTACTATTCGTCCCTTATTACTTTCTAATGATGAATTACGCTGTTTATCGGGGCTTCTTTAGATATATATCCAAGAAACAGAGTGTCAAATGGGAACGGGCCAAGAGAAGTTAAGTAAGGGCATCTCTATCCATTGAAGGAGATATAAATAAATACGCCATACTGATATAGATAATTATCCCCGTTGGCATCTGTCCAAGTACACCATTAGCATATGATGCAACCATAACGCCCCAGATACCCGAGAGCAAAGCACTCATCTTGGCAATATTTGCAGGATCCTTAAGTTTATACATAATTGTCAGCGAACTTTTTATAATGATATAAAAGAGTATCGACAAATGCAGCATTAAGCCTAAAATGCCTTGCTCTGCCCATATCATTACATACCAACTATCTGTTGGTGTCTGTGCCAAAAATGTATTGGGAGAGAAACGCATTCCCCAATTCCCTGCAGATCCTATTCCGCCTCCAAATGGTCTGCTGGCCATATATGTCTTCAACTTCCTTTGATTGTCCAGCCTCACTTGAAAAGAAGCATCATTGAAGTTGAATGCAGTTCGCATTCTATAAATAGTGTAATTGCCATTTCCGATAGTAGTATATTTGAAGAAAATAAAAACAGCAATAACTGCAAGTACACCTAAAACAACTAATTTGAATTTTCTCTGAAGAATGATATAAAGGGCAAAACCGGCAACAGGCACAGCTATCGACCCTCTGGTTCCGGATATCATCATTCCATAAAAAGAGAGTATCCCGGCAATCAAAAAAGATATTTATCTTCTTGTTCACCTTTTCATGATATGCCAGTATCAGAAAAACAATTGCAGAGTGGCCCTGGGCTCCGCCGAACTGCCCCGCGTCAGAAAAAAAAGAGAATACCCTTAATTTCCCGAACAGAACATGTGTAAGGCTACCTCCTCCGTTAAGCCAAGCCTGCTCCCAGGGATCCGGACCTATAAATTTCTGCATTATTCCCTTTAAAGAGGCGACAATTGCCAAAAACAGCCCAAAGTTTCAGGAAAACATAGAGATCTTTCTCCTTGTCGAAAATAATAAATACAAGAGGTATGGTCAACAACATATACAAAGAGACTCCCCTCATAGCATAAAACCAGGCAATTCTGCTCACAGCCTCGGGATTGACTAACTGAAACAAAGCATAAGCATACCATATACTGCCAGCCAAAGCAAATCCTTTGACACCTTCTCCCATGGAATTTTATTGAAAAAAGAGTTTAGAATAAGAGAGATGTACAACAAAACAACTGAGCATCAACACCAATCCCAAAAGGTATTCCCGGAACATATCTGGTAAGACCCAAAGCAATAAAATTATAGACAAATAAAATAATAAAGCCTATCCGTGGTTTTTCAAAAATGAGCCAGATATATCCTAAAACGAAAGGAATAGCAACTATAAGTGAAGCCGCAACAAAACCGGAAAAAGATATTATCCACGTGATAACAAACATTGAAATAAAAAAAAGCACAAGAATCCGGGGATTCTTAAGGCCACGTTCTCCTCTTCCTGATTTGAAATAATTCAATGTCATTACCCGATAATTGATCTAATGTTTTTCCCGATATCCCTGTAAAACCAAATACCCTCCTTAACAACATCATGGAAAACTAACCGACAAGAAACGATTAAGATACCTGTAGCCTGCTACAATACCCATCAAAGTAAAAAGCACCGTCACCAACGCAACTGCTTCAAGAGAGCCAAAAACAAATACTGCAATAATGTTACCCACTACATTAGCTGATGCCATTAATACTACTTTGTAAAAATTGATTTGGGTCTGTTAATACTATCCAATGCAACTCCGGTAAATCTATCGAGAGGAAGAATCACAGAATAGACAATAAAAATCCTGAATACAGATACCAAAAGAGGTACTGAATCGGAATAATCTGCTCCTCCAAGAAACAAAACCATCTCTTTTGAGAACACAAAACAAATTATAGCAACAGGAATAAACAATAATGATACTGCTCCGCTATAAGTGTGGAATAACTTTTTCAGCCCGGTAATATCTCCACTGTTACTAGCCAGAGACATCCTGGGATAGGCTGCCACACTAAAACTACGTAGGGGAATAGACAAGAATCAATAAGTTTTAAAGGTATTGCATAAAGGGCAATCCCCACAGATCCCAAAACAGGACTTAACCCGATAATTACAGTATCTGCACTTTTCAACAGACTAGTCCCGATCAATGTCCCCATTGAAAATCTTCAAAAGAGAGCATTTCCGAAACAGCCTTTTTATCAGCTTTTTTTATATGAGACAATCCATCCCATTTCTTCAGGAAAATCAAAATACTTGGAATAAGATTGGAAACAAGTAAAGCCATAAGTACATAATACAAATCAAGCTTAAGAAAGATAAGATTAGCCAACAGGAAAACGAAAAAAGGAACAGTTGTCAGTAATCTTATCAGCAAAACCATCTCAAATTTCTGTCTCGCCTGAAAATAGGAAACCGAATTATTCCAGGAGAGATTCAAAAGAGCAAGTATTGGATAAAACAGAATAAACAGTCTATAGCCCCCGCTAATACTAATGCCTGAAACATGAGTTACTACAGCAATACTCCATAACAATAACGCACAAAACAAGACCGCAAATAGACCAATCTTGTAACTTGCCCCAAGGAACCGCACTCTTTTTTCATGATCATCTGATGAGGCAAACCTTATCAGGGCATTACTTGTGAGGCCAAATCTTAACATATCCATAAAAGTAGACATAGTTATAAACAACACCCAATCTCCAAAGACCTCCTTTTCAAACGATCTGGTAAGAAGCATGAAATTGAACAATCCAATCATGGCAACCGTCAAACTAGTAACCAAAGACAATATGTTCTTTTCACGTAATATAGATATCAGTTTATTATGCATCACACTTATTTGGATATCATACTTTTTTATGTGATTCAAATCCTCTCTTTGAATAGAATCTCAACCGAAGAATATTCTTAAGACTGCTTCTCAGCCGGGATCTTCTTTTCGGGAAATCACCCAATACATTTTCCATCTCATCTACATCAACACCATTCAAAACCACAAGAGGAGTTCTCTTATTCAACTCACTTACCTGTCTGAGAGCCTCTTCATCTGCAGAGTCCCAGCTCCTGTTGGCCCTAAGAACCATCATGAGAATATCTGATTCCCGGAAGAAAGCTAATGGCTTTATATGAGATATTATAGATGGTACCTCTATCAAGACAAAATCAAATTTCCTAATACTCATATCGGGTGGACACATATCCTCTATTGATCCAAGTTTAGACATATTACTCTCTTTTTCGTAATTCAAATAAGAATAACGATCAGAAACAAATTTATCATATGAAATAACCAATATACTGTACTCCAAATCTGTCAGCCTGTCAGAAAGAGCCTTCAACAAATGACTTTTCCCCTCTCCCTCGTGATGACTATAAAAAACCGATTTAACCGGAAAATCATCTGCACCTTTCTCAAACCTTCTTAACAATAATCTGCTTACAACAAAATCCAGCCCCTTATCAAAGACAAAAGAGATACTCTCCTTCTGGTGAGACGCAAAAATATTGGGCAGCGGAACAATATCATTCAGACCCGTCACCTCCCTGGCCCTTGACACCCTTTTTATTGTCCTGTCTAACAGCTCAATTGCGATAATAATTGAAGCAGGGATCAAGAAGCCAGCAAACATTACAAGAATCATAAGGTATTTCCGCTTACTAGGCTGAGGTCCAAGTGGAAATATAGGTTCATCAATAACCCTCAGGTTTGAATTAAGTTCTACGTTCTGTTGTTTCAATTTTGCCGAACCCAGGCTATTGAGCAAAGACAAATATTCATTTTCAGAAACAGTGATTTTCCTCTCCAGACTTTTCATCTTAGCACCCATAGGAGCATACACCGAATACAAATCATCTATCTCCTTAAGTCTTTGCTCCCCCACAATCATCTTTGCTCTTGCGCTCTCCATCAACATTACATTCTGCAACCAGTCATCAATAAGCTGATCCATAGGAATACTCTCTGTAGAATACTCCAGTTCGTACTGCTCATTCACCTTATCCCTTAGCTTTGCCTGAATCTCAGACAACTCTTTATTTAAAACAGCAATCTCCTCTGAAAGAATCTCAGTACTATCACCTGCAGCTTGTAAAGCGGCATTCTTAATCGAGAGTTGAATAGTTATATCGGAAAGCATAGATCTTAAATCTAAAATATCCGAACTATTCAATCTGGTTTTTATTCGGGGGGTCATCTTGGACTCAATCACACTGATCACCGAGTTTGCAGAGGCAAACTCCATCCTTATCCTGCTGTATTCCAAAGAAAAGCTCTCACGTTCAGATGCAATATGTTTAGTTTGCTCCTGATAATTGATTATGTTACTTCTTTTATTAAACTCAAGTAACTCATTCTCTGCATCCTCCAATTTTTGAGTAGCAATAACTAATTGGTTTTCAAAATAATCAGAGACCACACCTGTCTGATTGATCTTTAAATCCGAATAAGTCTCAATAAAGAGATTATTGAGAATCTTTAACCCCTGAAAACAGATACCGGGATCATCTGCCCTATAAACAATCTCTATCAAGTCACTTGACTCCACTCTTTTAACTTTAATACTATTCCTGATGCTTTTGGAAGAATAATGAGGATGTTCATAGTTAATCAGACCATAAATAAAATTATTAAAATCTCTCTCCTTGTACTCTTTAAAATTATGATAAGTCTTGGTGAAGTTGTCTTTTACAACCAACTGTCTCACTTCATTCGGAACTATCTCCATCAAAGCATTATATGATTCCGCAGACAGCTCTTCATTGTCCGGCCCATCCATAAGCATATGACGTGTAAACAGAAGCAAACCAACTTCCTCAGCGGTATTCCTTGAAGAAATAATACCAATAAGATTGTCAAAAGACGCCTTAGTTCCATAAAAATCAACCCTCACATCCTCAATGGCAGACAAAGAAGAGCCAGTTGTAAACCCCGTATATACTTTTGATGTAGAAAGATATTCTCTCTTTTGATTTTCAGTAAGGAAGTAAAACGCAACTACCATAAAAACAGGAGTTATCACAAGCAATGCAGCATGTCTCCAAAGTAGTCTTATGAAAAAAATAATTTTCATTTCATTATAAATTTAAATCAATCTTTATACCCACAGTCTCTTGCAATAACTGTAGTGCTGTATTGAATTCTACTTTATTGGATTCCAGATTAATCATTGCCGTTGTGTGCATATCATTCAATCTGGCATACTCTGCAACCGGTATGTTGCCCTCAAGGAAATCTCTCTCTGCCCTGAGCATCTGTGTCTCATAAGTAGCTACATGTCTGGCACGTATAATCAACGACCTGTGAGCTTTTACAAGGTTGTTGAATTGCATTATCACAAGCTGCCGCAACTCATTCAGAGTCCTTTCATGCAATTGACGGGACTTCACAATCTCCTGTTCGCTTTGCTTCCTGGCAGTCTTATCAAGAACAGAACGAATAGGGATTCTAAGAGATATACTCCAATACTGTAACGAGTCTCACTATTGAAATTATTCATATTAGATCCAAAATAACTGCTAAAAACAACATTATCCAGCAAACCATATTTCACCCCGGCCTCTACCCCAAGATGGTTCATCCAATCTCTCTTTTCCAGCTTTACTTTTAATTCGCTGATAATTATATCTGCATCATAAAACTTCAACATGGGAGAATTTGTCTCTGCCGAATCCAGCAAGGTACTCAATGGCAAGAGATCAATTATATCTTCATGATTAACTAAAGAGTCTGTTGCATCGTAGTATTGCTGACTACTCAAAACAGTTCCTAAGAACATAGATATCAAAAAAATAGTAACCTTGGTTGTCATTACAATGTCATTAAATCTCAAATTTACTAATAAATGTTGCCCTTGCCACAAAAGCCGGCAAAAATAATTTTGCGGAATCTTGCTTTGAGAGACAATAGAAAAGGAAAAAAAAGAACAAGCAAATTCTTCATAGAAATCAAATGTAGCAAACCTCTTCTCGCAAAACCTAATACTACATTCATCCGCTCTTTAAACAATAAAGAAGAAGATTGATATGCAACCCCATTTACAATATTACTAATCAATATCTTCCTTATCTTTTTAAGCAAGGGCCTGTCCGTAAAATCGTCTCTGTTAAATTGATCAATAATCACAAAATATGAACGAGACCTCTTTGGCGAAAATTCCGAAGTCATGGTAGAATTGGGTCTAAGCCTTCTTTTGAAAAAAATTTCGGGCAAATACAAACATCTCTGTGCAAAAAAATAGACTCGGGTAAAAAAAAGCTCATCCTCATTGACAATTCCCGGATAAAAATCCATTTTATTATCAACAATCAACTCTCTTTTAATAAAATGAATCCAAGGCGGCACCCTGAACAGGCCCTTGACCAGGAGCTTGTAGGCCATATCGGGACCGGACATTATTGTTTCGGGAAATAACCCTTTCTTGACATAATTAAAAGTACTGGCATCAAACAAAGATTCGTCGTTAAAAGAGATAGCGTCAAACAATATCAAATCAAGATTAAACTCATTAGCTTTCACATAACACTTTTCCAAAGCATCACTCTCCAACAAATCATCGCTATCCATAAAGTAGATAAAATCACCCGACGCTTTTGAAAGTCCTATTGAGCGGGCAATTGAAGAGCCTTCGTTCTTTTTGTCAATCAATATTATTCTGTTATCCCTACCACTAAATTTTTTTAAAATATCAAGACTGCCATCCGATGACCCATCATTTATAATAATAAACTCAATATCCTCAATAGTCTGATTTAAAACAGACTCCACCGCCTCTTCAAGATATTCAGCCGTGTTATACACAGGCATTATTATACTTACTTTGGGTTTTATCATCAATTATTACTATTTAGTATGTAAAGATAAAAAAACATATTACTATATTTGAAACAACTCAAGCTATATCAAACTAATATGTCAATAAAAATCGCATACTGCCTCCCCTCTCTCTTTTCTTACGGAGGAATGGAAAAGGTACTAACAATTAAAGCCAATTACTTTGCTGAACAACTTGGATACGACATTACCGTAATCTTAACAGACGGCAAGGATAAAAAGATAGCATTTCCTCTGTCTCCAAAGGTAAAAATCATAAATCTTGACATCAACTACGACAAAATATGGCATTATAACTTCATTATTAAAGCACTTGCATATAAATATAAGCAAATTATCTTCAAGAAGAGACTATCCAGGGTACTATTCCAAATCAAGCCTCAGATTACAATTTCAATGCTCAGGAGAGAGATCAATTTTTTGGCGGATATCCCGGATGACAGCATCAAAATAGGAGAGCTACACTTTAACAAGCTAAACTACAGAGATTTCAAGACTGCAGGTAAAGGTGAGGGGATAAAAGCTATAATGGCTAAGCTCTGGATGAAACATCTTATTAATAATCTAAAAAAAATTGATAAGTTTGTAGTGCTCAGCGAAGAAGATAAGAAAAACTGGGATAATGATTTAAAAAATGTTGCAGTAATCCACAATCCATTGGATAAATACCCCGAGATGCTATCCGATTGCAACTCCAAAAAAGTCATAGCCCTTGGCAGATATGTAGAGCAAAAAGGATTTGATATGCTCATTGAAAGCTGGGGGATTGTGAACGAAAAACATCCCGACTGGGTGTTGAATATATATGGAGATGGCAATAGAGAGTACTACCAAACCCTTGTTAAAAAGCACAATTTGGAAGGTAAAATCATATTAAACAAAGCAGTCAAAGATATACACTCAAAATTACAGGACAGTTCAATATTTGTATTTCCTTCCAGATATGAAGGATTCGGCATGGCGATTACCGAGGCGATGTCCTGCGGAGTGCCTCCGATTGCTTTTGCATGTCCTTGCGGCCCAAAAGATATAATTACAGACAACTTAAACGGAATTCTTGTAGAGCCTGGAGATATTAAGGCTTTTGCACAGCAAATCTGCTATCTTATTGAAAATGAAAATATAAGAAAGGAGATGGGCAAGATGGCACGAATGCGATCTCTTGATTTCAATATAGAAACGACAACAGCTCAATGGGATATGCTTTTCAGGGGACTAATCAGCGATAAAACAACATCAACAATATACAATGAAACCCATTAAACTTCTCTATTGTCTTCCATCCCTGCATCAGGTAGGTGGAATGGAAAAAGTATTGACCATAAAGGCCAACTACTTTGCAGAAAAACTGGGATATGATGTAACAATAGTACTGACGGATGATGCCGGTAAAAAACCTTTTTTTCATCTATCAGAACTTATAACAGTTATTAATCTTGATATCAACTTCGAGAAAATCCGAACCTATCCTCTCTTACTTAAAGCCATCACATACTCCTACAAACAAGTTATATTCAAAAAAAGACTTAAAAGAATCTTGTTTGAACGAAAACCGGATATTACTATCTCCATGCTAAGACGTGAAATCAATTTCATCACAAAAATCCGTGACGGCAGTAAGAAAATCGGGGAGATGCAGTTTAACAAGTCAAACTACAGAGATTTCAATACAGGTGGTAATTACTCCGGCATAAAAGGATTTCTTGCAAAGACCTGGATGAGACAGCTCATCACAAACCTCAAAAATGTTGACACATTTGTTGTGCTTAGTTACGAGGATATGCAGATGTGGACAGAACTGAACAATCTGAGGGTTATTTACAATCCAATAGAAAAAATGCCTGTAAGACAATCCGATTGCACATCCAAAAAAGTGCTGGCAGCCGGCAGATTTGTACACCAGAAAGGATTTGATATGCTCATCCGCAGTTGGGCAATAATTAGCTCACGACATCCGGACTGGACTCTTGAGATTTATGGAAGCGGCAACAGTCAACCCTATTTGCATCTCATTGAAAAATTAAACCTCACAGAAAGCTGCAACATACATAATGCTGTACCGGACCTGACAGAAGCAATGTGTGACAGTTCTATTTTTGCATTCAGCTCCCGATTTGAGGGCTTCTCCTTGGTTTTAACTGAAGCTATGTCGTATGGACTACCTCCAGTGGCATTTGCATGCCCATGTGGCCCAAAGGACCTTATAGAACACAATAAGGATGGATTCCTTGTCCAGCCATATGATTTAAAAGATTTTGCAGACCAAATATGCTATCTTATCGAGAATGATGAAAGAAGAAAAGAAATGGGCAAAATGGCCAGACAAAAAGCACAAAATTATACCCTTGATATAATTGCACAGGAGTGGGATAACCTCTTTACCAAACTTGTCAATCAATCCCGACAGAACTGATTACTTTCTTCATCTGAACATCCCAATTCAAATTATCCTCAACTGTTGATCGAATCTCGATAGCCGACAATTCCAGTCTAGCTGAAAATTCAATTAAAGAGAGAATATCAACAGGACTTTCATCAGGAGGGACTTTGCATACATATGGCATAAAATCAAAATCAGAATCATTCTCTGAATAGGCAAAAGGAATTCCTCTTGCTGCATACTCACGATTCTTCAATGTCTTGATAGACTCAATTCCTGTTCGATGTCTTGCAAGACTTGCAATTGCAAAATGACTTCTGTCAAAAAGCATCTCCAGAGACTTCCCATACTGATTGTTATGAAAATGGACATAACGACCAAGATTCAGCCTTTTGGTTAACTGCACCAACATGTCCCTGTCAGGAACAGATCCCTCACCAACAATATGAAAATGTACCTCTGTATTATTATTACCTGCTGCATAATAATCATGTAATCCATACAAAACCCTGTCATAACCATGCCAGAAATGTATCTCTGCCACCGCTATCATAGAGAAAGTACTCCCGTCATAATAAGGCCTTTGAGATAATTTTACCGCACTAAAGTCTATGGCATTAGATATATTAATACACTTTACACCATCGATAGTGCTAAGATCTGTAAAAGTAACAACACGATCTATCTTACCTTTTAAAAACCTGCGGAAAATTCTGTTCAAAAAATATATCGGCTGATATCTTATATGTTCGCTTTTGGTCTCCTGATCGTATGGATATGTAGGATATTCCAATACAATAATTACTTTATGCTTCTTCAATACTTTAAACATCCAGAGCATAAAGGGATTAGTATTATAGAAACTTCTCACATAGACAAACCCTATCTTATTGGCAATAATATAACGGATAAGATTACTAAAAGAGATCCATTTACCAAATTTCGCACGGAAACCTCTGCCGAAATTGTCAATTACACGACTGTCACACACCCTCTTTTGTGTTCCCTCTTCATCAATTTCAATGGAACATACAGTCATCTCTATACCACATCGTTCCAATGCCGCTACCTGATAACCAATTTTTTTGCTTATACCGCTAAAACCGTTGAATCCAAAAAAATGCAAATAGAGCCCTTTCATCCTTTCCTGTTCTTATTTTTGGGAGCAAGCTCATCCGAATCACCTGTAAAGAAGAAGTACCTTCGTAAACCAATGATAGAATCCCAAGCCCTCTTGATGAATGCTTTAACAAAATGGCCATCTGTTCCCAAAGCCTTTGTACAAGTATATGCCCTGGTCTTGTTCCCCCGTTTGAATTTGAGTTTGCCAAACTCCATAAGATCGTAAGCCATAGCACCATCTTCACCTCTTGACAAATGCACTCTATAACCGCCTACCTCTCTGGCAGGTTGTGTTTTATGACCAAACACGGCACCCCTTACACACCATACGGGATTTCTGAAGGAGAGGAAAAAAAGATGAATATCCCTGAGTCGTTCATATATCCTCATCCAGAATCTCGGATAGCCCTTGCTTGGGACATAGCTGTAAGATGCACACACAGATGCTGTCCCCGGATTCTTCAACTCTTTGACCATCTCCTCAATATAATGAGGTGGATACAAAGTATCGGCATCTGCACAAAGAATATATTCACCTCTGGCAACATCCAACCCTTTTTGTCTGGCATATCCGGCTCCTTGCTTCTCCTCTTTATAATACCTCACTCCGGCAGATTTTAACAAATCTGAGGTCAGATCAGATGAATTATTATCGACCCCAATTATTTCAAATGGGAAAGAGGTGTCAGAACAACTCAATGACCATAACGAAGAAAGAACTCTCATCTCCTCATTATAAGCAATTACCACAACCGACACCAATGGGTCATGAGAATTAATCTTATTAATCCGGTATCTTATCTCATCTTTTATCTTCTGAGTAACATTATCAGGATCGACCTCGAAGATCTTCAAATATTTTTTGTACCACTTCATTATTAATTACCCTCTGTTACGAATTAGCCTGTTCAACATCTCTTTAATACCCATCAACCTCTCCAAATTCACGATCGAGAATATTATCGCCACAATAGCAATAAAACCGGATATAAAATAAAACCCATCAAATAATGGAAACTTAAGAGAGAAATATGTCGCCGCCATAAAAAGGACAGAAATAAGAATAATCTTCATCAATAATCTTTCAATATAAAAAGAATACAATTTCCGTGTAACCCCCAATACTATGAAGAAATAAACTACATGCATGAAAAGATAAAAAAGAGCAAGCATCTCCAATCCTCCAAGGCTGTATCCTATTGAACAGAATACAAATATACTGGCATTAACATACAACCCTTCCAAAACGAAAAACACTTTCTTGTCACCTTTTGCGAATGATATAGTACCAATTGAATAAGACGCTGCTTTAAACAACATGCCAAAAGCAAGTAACCTGACAAAATCAATAATTGGAAGAAATTCATCGGACAAAAGAATCTTTACAACTATTGGCAGGAACAAAGATAACAATATCAACACCGGAGTGGCAATAAGCATTGTTATTACACCCTGCTGGTTAGCTATCTCCCTAACCTTATCATTATTCGAAGAGACGGCAGAAAGTCTCGGATAGTAATCTACAGCCATTGCCGTAAAAACTAATCCTACAGATTGGGTAGTTATACTCATCCCCGCCTGATATAGCCCTAAATCGGCAACAGATCCATGAGAACTAATATAGGTATTAAGCAAATAATGAGCAACCGAAGCCAGAGTAGTGGAGATCATCATGGTAATTCCCAACTTAAGCATATCCGATCCTCCTCTTACAGTCTCCCTAATAGAAATACGCTTCTCTGTAGATCTTATACCTTTGGTGTATAGAGCACTAAACAGAAATGTTACAAACGTAGAGAAAATCAATGCAGGAAGAATACCTTTTATTCCGAATAGATAATAAAAAGGTACAGATACAATTAAAGCAGATACAGTACCTGTAAGTGAATAAAGTGCATACCTCTTAAGTTTTCGTGTTCCTTGCAACATCGCTGCATTTCCCGTGGAGAGGGTGTTAAAAAAAACCATAAAACCCAATAAGGCAAATGCAATTATGTAGTACTTGTCATCTGTGATCCCCTCTACCTTATCCTTAAATGTATATGCACTGAGCAGAGGTGAGAAGATAACCATCACAAGTAATCCCAACAATGAAGTGGCAATAAGCCATCTCCTGAATATCTTCACAGTCCTCCCCATCTTATAATCATCACCACTTTCATTAGATTTTGCTATCTCTCTTACTGCACTAAAGTTCAATCCCAATCCAGTGAAATTATTAATCATGGTAACAGTGGAAAAGAAAAGACTATTTACACCCATACCTGTAGCCCCAAGAAGTACTGCCACAATCTTTCCTCTTGCCAGATTGAGAAGAACTTGCAACATCTGCACTCCTCCAAAAAGCGAAGTAGCTTTGAAAATACTCTTATAGGCCTTATTATCGGACAACTTAACCCTTTTTAGTATGAATAAAGTTACTGGTGGCACCCCTCAGGCGGAAAAGATTCAGTACCATTAAGCCAAAAACAACAGGCAACCTCTTTATTGCTTTTATATTCTTCTTATTAACAAGATAATCAGGAACAGCTAAAGCAAACGAGAATAATAATATGAAAAGAAGAATCCACCACCATAAGGAGAGAAACAAGTCCAAAAATGATGTTAGAACTATCATTATTATAATAACACCCAAAAGAATAATTCTGGGCGGCATTATCCATTGAATTATCTTATCGATATAATCGATATTATTCTTCATAATGGCAACGGGCAAATCTCTTATACCTACATACAGGGACCAGACCTGAGATGCAAGCCATCTACGGCGTTGGTTGTAAAATGAACCTTCCTTAGATATCTTCTCATCATATACCATTACATTATCCAGAAAATCAATATATACACCGTCTTTCAGAAGCATTATCTCCAACTCTTTATCCTCTCCGGCTGTAATAAGCTTGTCACAATTGCTCTTGAACCATTTGTAATCTATAGCCATACCTGAGCCAATCAATGCTGATGAAAGTCCCATGTTCACATGACCCTTCCTGAAAATGGAATTATTAATCTCTTCACTTATTGCATCCAAAACAGCCATCTCGGAAGTTATACTTTTAGCTACACGATGAGCCTGTATTGCACAAGATCCGGAATAAAAAGCATCATTAAGAGAAGTGACAAAATAATTGTCAACGACGTTATCTGCATCCAGAATCACAACAATGTCAAAATCCTGATCCTCCACATACTGCACAGCTGAATGAAGAGCAAATCCTTTTGTACTTCTATCAGGGGAAATTTTAAGTAGCGTAAGTGGAAGCTCAGATAATAATAAATTTGTATTGTCTGTCATCCTGTCCGAAACAACAATTAGATCAATTTTATCAGCCGGATAATCCTGAGAAAGAACAGAATTCACAGAATCCATAATAACCTCATCCTCTTTGTATGCGGGTATTATCACCAGAAATCTGTGTTTTTTTGGTGAAACAGGATACCTTTCCTTTCTGCTTCTAAGAGAAAATAAGGCAAAAACAAACAGATAGGCTACAGTCAAAGAGCAGCCAATAAATAAAATTTTATCTAATATAATAAAAAAAGACATCATGATTCCTCATTTATTGTACCAATAAGTTCTTTGTCATAAATAGGACTAAGAAAAATCATGGTCATACAAACATAAATAATAACTGAATTAGGAAACTGACCAAATATTTCCAAACTGTATGCTGCAGCCGAGACACCCAAACAGTGCACATACAAGAGCAGCTACCATGCCCCGCAACTCTTCATTTTTTAAAACCACCATAACCAAAAAAGATCCGTGGAAAATAATATACAACAATATCATTATATACATTATCATCCCAACAATACCCAATTCTACCCAAAGTAATACATACCAAGAGTCATGAGGGATTTTAGATAATTCCGGATGAGGTTCATACAACACCGCATTCCCTCTCTTCATTCCAATACCCACTCCAAGTGGATTACCCGCCATATATGTTCTCAATATCCTTTGATTCTCTAGTCTCACACCCAATGACTCATCATCAGGGTTAAAAGCCGAGCGCATTCTTCTGACATAGATATTACCATGTCCAATGTAAGTGAAGTTAAGAAACCAAAAACCAGCTACAATAACAATAAATGATATGATAATAGCCCTTACGTTCTTAGACAAAATCGTATAAAGAAAATACCCGGCAAAAGGAATAACCAAAGACCCCCTTGTTCCGGAAATTATCATTCCATAGTAACAAATAGCCGCAACAACTAAAAAATAAATCTTAACGGAACGTTTCTTTACAGAAAAGGCCACAATAGAAAAAACTACAGCAGAGAATGATATCCCTGATCCAAAATTACCAGCATCTGTAAAAATAGAAAAATACCTTATCCCTGAGTGTATGATATGGGTTCTGGCACCCCCTTCCGCCAACCACTCCTGTTCAAAAGGATCAAAGCCAAAGGTCTTTTGAATAACTGCCTTTAAAACAGCAAACAGGCACAAAACAGACCAGATATTCAAAACCTGTTTCATATTCCTGAATTTCCCAAGGTACACCGAACTCAGGAGAACAACAAGAAAAAAATATACTCCGATACCTCTTACATTTACGAGCCAAGCATAAATACTGGAAGATCCAGGATTTAGAATTTGAAAAGTACAATACAGCAACCACGCAAAAGCAATAAATGTAAGCGGGTGAGCAGCATTTTTAAAATCTACTGCTTTTATTGTTCTCATGGGTTGCAATAATAAAACAACAAGCAAGAAGAAGAAAATCACGTCCATGGCAATACCGGGTGGATATGAAATATATCGTGTCCCTCCGGAAATCAGATAATTAACAACAAACAGCAGAATAAATGAATAATAAGGCCTATCCAGAAAAAAAACCAAAGCAAAAAAGAGCAGAGGCACAAGAGAAACAAGCAATCCTACCGTGTGGCCAAATCGCAGGATTACTTGCAAAAGAGACCAAACCAGAACGTAAAGTATCGAAAAGACCAATACCTTATTTAAATTTTCTTCTATATAACGGACTAATCGCAAATATATCTACTTTGATGTCAATCCAAACTGAATCAGTTTATAAACAGTAGTCCTGAGTTTTGTATAAGGAGGAAGCATTCCGAGGAAGTGTTCCGCGACATCTCTTTTAGTATTAGTAAGATAAAGCCTCACAGGGGCATCAGCAGATTGCTCCTTTAATCTGTCGAAAGCAATCTTATCCAGATCCCGCCACACTTTATCCGCTCGCACAGCCACAATATTAACAGAAGCCTCTCTTAACAACCCTACAGGGATAGCAGATGTCCTTAAGGACTTATGTTCTACAAGAACTACATCTTCATTTTCGAAGTCATAAATTTCCGACAGATTATTAGATAATATATATTCTCTGGTTTGATTGTCCAGTGTCTCATTCATACGAATAACCCTTACCCTCAAACCTCTTTCTGTCCAATATTCATGTAGCTTCTCTATCAACAAGCTCTTGCCTGCATCAGCCTCTGTACTGATAAAATTAATAATATCCGTACGTTCTCTGGGATTAAGATACTGCACTAAAGAATTTGCTAGATAATTCGTTGCAATTCTCTCCTGCTCTGCATTATATTGCCTGTATCGCAATGTGTTTCTGGCAGGAAATGCACCAAGCACAGTTGACGGAATAAGTCGCTCTGCTCTGGCTCTGTCCCTGACTGTCCTGTCAAAAAACTCAAGCACGATAAAATAACCAAGGATCAAGAAAATGGTTGCAAAAAAAGTAACCGCAACAATCATCCTGCGAGCTGTTCTTATAGGTGATATCGGAAATAAGGGAGGATTTATGGCTTTGAAAGTTGCAGCAGTCATCTGTAATGTTTTCTGCCTCATCAAAGCAGTATTAAGACTTTGCAGAACAGAAACATAAGACTTTTCAGTAAAACCAATTTCCCTTTCCATACGGGAAATGGTAGTCCCAATTGGAGAAAAATAGATATAATCATCATCCAGACTCCTCTTCACCTCTTCCATTACCTTCAACTCAGCTCCGGACTTCTCTCTCTGGATCACATATGTAACCCACTCATCCACAAAAGTAGAAACAGAGATTCCCTCCTTGGTAGTCCTCAGCTCACGATCTTCTATGGTAAACTGCTTAAGATCATCTTCCTCCTGTTTCAACTCTTTTCTTGCAGCCTCAATAGCCGGGAGAAACTCAGAAAGAGAATCGCTGTGAAACAACTCCATTCTGGCAATCCTGTCACTCAAATCAGATATACGGGCAATTTTCTCCACAAAAACAGCATTATTTTCAATCATTTTAGTGTGGTCCTTAATCTTTTCTTCAAGATCAGAAACCATTCTACTGGAACTTGTGTACTCAAGCAGCACCTCATTATACAAAAGATCATAGTCCCTGGCCAATGCAGCGATTTGCTTTGTCTGTTCGGGGTAGTTGATAACCTTTTTGTCAATATAATACTGAGTAAGAGAATCCTCTGAGATCCTTAGTTTTCTGGCTAATGCAGCAAGTTCTCTTCGGAAATAGTCTATGACATTGTTTGTCTCACCAAATCTTAGGAATTCATATTGATTGACAAACTCTTCTGTAAGTAAAACAAGAGTATTGTAAGCAACCCCGGGATCATTTGCAGAGTACTTTATCTCAAGCATATCACTATTATATATCCTGCTTACATCTATTTCACTTAATGCATTATAGCTATAATAGGGATGATACCAGTTAAAAAGGCCATAAATAAAGTTGGTAGGAGAAGCCTTCTCATAATTGTAGAGATTCTCTATAGTCTTCTCCTCCGAAGTTTTATCAATAAGTGCCCTCACCTCCTTAGGTGTAATCCTTAATATCTCCCTGTAATTTTCAGCTTTTATATAGTTATTGTCTTCCAGAGAATCACCGTACATCATATGTTGAACATAGAGCCTCATCGAAACCTGCCTCAATGTAGATTTTGAACGGATAATACTAATGATGTTATCCATCCCGTTTGTCACACTATTCCAGTCAACTCTGGTTGAACCCTCCAATCCGGACTCAATGGTAAAACCGGAAGCTATCCCAGTATAAATTGTAGTGTTTACCTCAAAGGTACGCTCCAGATTACGGGTCTGAAGAATAGCGATGGTTGTTGTTACTATAGGCAATATGATGAGCCAGTACCTAATCCGGTACAGCATTCGGATAATTTGAGAAATTATATCCATAAGCTAGTTTCTTATTATTTTTACACCGGACATTATTTCCAGTCTGAGAATTGCGGAGTTAAGTTCTGCCTTAACCCTCTCCAACTGTAACAATGCAGTAACTTGCTGTGATTTTGCCACATTGAGTCCCTGAGCGGTAATTGTTCCCAATATATAATCTTTCTGAGCCAACTCATATTGTGCATCTGAAACAGAAAAAAGCTCTACAGCATACTTGAGATTATTAGACATCTCTATAGCCTTGGTATAAAGCTCTATAATCCTCATCTTGTGCTCATCATACCATAACTCACGTTCCTTTAGAGTCTCTTCTATCTTTATCTCCTGCCTTCTTATCCTGTTTCTCCTGTCAAATAACTGGTCCAGTGGCAACCTTACAGCAGCTCCAACACTATACCACGATTGTGCAGTACCTGAATACTGATACATCATTGGATAAGTTGAACCCAGATCCGTTTCAGTATTTGTTGCAAGAAGACCATATTGATAACTGGCATAAAAGCTAAAATACTCCTGCCACTTTCTTCTTTCAGTCTTTAATGTAAGCTGCTCACCCTCCATTCTCAGATTATAGAATTCAACTTGAGATGAATTTCTTGCTCCTTCAAGCAAGAGATCAAGAGGAGGCAATTTCATTCTAAGCAAATTATCGGTTGAATACTCTTCAGGCACATCTATTTCCTGAGAGACAAGCATCTTCGGGGCAAGCAACGAAGCTACAACCACCAAAAAAACAAAGATTTTCTTGTATAAATAAGTGCACATCAAATACCTCCAATTCTATTAAACATTCTCTTTTTGAATAAAAGCAGTAAAAGTCTTTACTATAATCTTTATGTCCATCCAAAAAGAAAAATTATTAGCGTAATATACATCTAACTGCTTTCTCTCTTCAGGAGACAACTTACCTGAATCACCTCTTTTTTCCACCTGCCATAACCCTGTAAGACCACTTGGCGCTAAAAACCTGTCAATATATTCATCGGAAGTAAGTTTTTCCGCCTCATAAAGAGGAAGAGGCCTGTTCCCTACAATGGACATATCTCCTTTTAAAACATTAATTAGCTGAGGTAGTTCATCAATACTGAATTTTCTTATAATTTTACCTACTCGTGTAATTCTGGGATCATTTTCGAATTTGACAAAATTATTCTTATTTTTTATTCTCTTTTCCTTGATATAGTCATCTTCTGAAAGAACCTCATCATCAGAAACATAACAATCACCACAAACAACATCTGTGGAAAAATCAGAGACCTCTACAATAGATTCATCACCTTGAGCGGATATCAAAGAGTCAATATCCTCCTCCCTGTATTGGTTAAGTGTCAGATAGTCCTTCAAACGTTGATCTGCATCCCTGTACATAGAGCGGAATTTAAGAAAATCAAAAACCACATAATTACTACCTACCCTCTTTGACTTGTAAATAACCGGACCTCTGCTTTCAATAAGAATCAAGACAGCAGTCAATAAAAGCAGCGGAGAAAGAAATATAATGGCTATTACAGAGAAGAAAATATCAAATACTCTTTTCCATAAAGGAATAACATACATCCCTAATGGCTCCTTACTATAATTGACAGAAGATATTATTTCCTGATTATTAATTACAAATTCGATTCCATTCTTAAGTCTTGAGAAAGAGATATCAGGGGTAGAAGTGTCTTTTATCCCGGCTTTCTGATATTGAAGAATCTCCTCTTTCTCGAGGCGATCGGCAATCAAAATAAGATAAGCATTAGGATAATTATTCCTGATATACTCCAGAGTTTGCAGATCCGACTTAATCTTCCCTTTCTCAAAAAAAAACAGAAGAGGCAACTCGGGATCAACCTCTTCTAATTTAATTTTAGCCTCTAAAATATTAGAAACAGTAACTATACCATCTCCGAGCATAGATCGGAAATGATTTTGATTATCATTGTTCTTTCCAATATAAAGAATGAAAATACTCACGATACAATTTTTTTAAGTCTCACTTTCAATTCCATAGGATTAAAAGGTTTTGATATATAATCATCTGCGCCCTTTTCCAACAAATCAATTTTCTGAGATGTACTATCTTCACTCGAAAGAATTACAAAAGGAACTGACTTGAACAAATCATTCTTTTTAATAAAGTCAAGAAATTCAATACCGCTCATGTTAGGCATATTTAGATCAGAAATTATTAAATCCGGCATATTTCCTTCTTGCAACCAAGCTATTGCCTTGATTGGGTCTTCGTAATAGACACATTCAAAAACCTCTGATATATAAACCTGTATAACTTTAGCGATTGTAGGCTTATCATCCACAATAAGCACTTTCTTTTTTCCAGAATCCATAGTTTAATGTTAAATTATAACTGAGTGTAAATATAGAAAAAAGAAACGATTTTACTTAACTGATAATGTTTTTTTTCTGCCACTAATCAATTCTTTGTCTAAATATTTTTATATTTTTGTTTCAAAATATAATCTTCGTTAATATTTAACATTCTGAAATGGGCATAAAGGCAGTAAAATTTTACTTTCGGGGAGTATTCCTCATGATCTCTCTGGCAGCACTTCTGCTTTCGATACTTCTCAACAAATCATGCAATACTGACCCTTTCGAAATGCTTTGGCTACAATATCTTGCAGTTTTTTCCCCATTTTTGATAATCCTCAACATCTCTATTCTCATTTACTGGTCATACCGAAAAAGCTTACTGTTGATTATCCCCCTTATAGCCTTGGCTGTCAACCACAAACACATCTCAGCCATATTCAACATTCAATTTAAAAGCACGCCCCCTTCATCTAATACTATTACAGTAGGAAGCTATAATGTAAACTATTTCAGCAATTCTCAATATTCCAATGTGCCTGAAATAGCAAAGACTATGGTAGACAATGGGGTAGACATCCTGGCATTCCAGGAATTCAGACCCACCGATCTTTACAATCTGAATGAGATAAAAGGAGAATTCTATTTGACAAAACACATGTCTGTTTACAACGAAGATAAGGAAGTAATAGGGATGGCTCTTTTCAGCAGATATCCCATAATTCGGAGTACTAAAATCAACTTTGAACACACCGGCAACGGAGCAATGTGGGCAGACATTCTCTATAAAGGAGACACCATAAGGGTTATTAACAACCACTTGCAGACTACCGGATATTATTCATCTTATCGTTTTGGGTTCAAGCACCTTGTTAAGGTTATGGGAGAAAACTTCTTAACCAGATCTGTTCAGGCTAAAACAATAAGGCAACTAATTGATACAACAGCCTATCCGGTTATAGTAATGGGAGATTTTAATGACACACCCAACAGTTTTGTCTACAACACAATCAAAGGGGACGACCTTATAGACACCTTTTCTGAGAAGGGAAGTGGTACCGGAGGGACATTTAGAAGAACAATGGGATTGCTCAGAATTGATATGATTTTCCACTCTCCACACTTTGAAACAATAAAATTCAAAGTGGGATCTGAAAAATTAAGTGACCACAGACCTGTTATTGCGGTGTTGGGATATAAAAACTAAAAATACTGCCTTTCCCCTCTTCGGACTTGAACCACAATTTACCACCATTCCTTTTGACAAACTCATTACACAACAACAAACCCAGCCCTGAGCCCTCTTCATTGCCGGTGCCAAAGCTTGTAAAGTGAGTATCTGTTTTGAACAGCAAATTCTGTTTTTCAGAACTTATTCCGGCTCCGGTGTCAATCACATCAATAACTACCTTATCCTCTTCCTCTTTCACCACCACCTCTACTACAGAATTGTCATAGCTGAACTTGATTGCATTACTTATAAGATTCCTCAAAGCTGTCTTGATCATATCAATATCCAGCCTTGCGCTTCTTGACGTTGCACCTTTAAGGTCAATACTAATATTCTTAAGTTTACCGACACCTCTCAGTACCTCTACCACTCCGGTAACCAAATTCATAATATCAACATCATCTTGGAAAACATTATTCAACCTGCCGGTCTGGCTCTTTGTCCATTTGAGAAGGTTGTCCAAAAGCGTGAAACTGTCATCGGTTAGACGATTAGCCATAATGAGCAGCTCATACATATCAGGATCTATGCTATCCTTGGATATGCCGTTTATAAGAACCTCCATAACCATTCTTATTGAGGCGATAGGTGATCTTAAATCATGGGCAATCACAGAATAAAGCTTATCCCTGCCTGTTATGGTCTTCTTCAACTCTTCCGTCTGATTTTCAATTGTCTTCTGAGCATGAATCAACGAAATTTGATGAGTTATACGAGTAAGCAATTCATCCTTATTGAAAGGCTTGGATACATAATCTGCAGCACCAAGCTTAAACCCCTGAACAATATCTTCAGTGGAATTTAGTGCGGAGAGAAAAATAATCGGAATCTCCTCAGTTTCGGGATTTTCCTTTAATCTTTTTGCCACTTCGTGACCATCCATGACGGGCATCATAATATCAAGAAGCACAAGGTCCGGCTTGCTCTCCTCTATCACATCCAAAGCCTGCTTTCCATTGTATGCAGAGAGGGTCTTGTAACCAGCCTTTGATATCAATAATTTAAGAAGCAAGACATTTGCATCCACATCATCGACAATCAAAACCGTATATTGCGAATTGTCTATCTTCATATCAAACATCAACGGTTTTTTTGAAGTAATTAATAGTTTTCTTCAAACCCTCTTCAAGTTCCACAACAGGTTGCCAGTTAAGAATACTTTTTGCAAGTGATATGTCCGGCTGCCTCTGTTTCGGATCATCCGAAGGCAAATCCTCATAAACCAACTTTGATGTTGAGGCTGTCAATCCAAGCACCTTCTCAGCAAGTCCTTTAATTGTAAACTCATTAGGGTTACCAATATTCACAGGGCCAATAACATCATCGTTTGTAGCCATAAGTCTGATAAGCCCCTCCACCAGATCATCCACATACTGGAAGCTCCTTGTCTGCATTCCCTCTCCATATATTGTAATATCTTTTCCTGATAACGCCTGTACAATAAAATTCGAAACAACCCTCCCATCTCCCGGGTGCATATTCGGACCATAAGTATTGAATATCCTGGCAATCTTTATTCTCACTCCGTTTTGTCGATGATAATCCATAAACAGTGTCTCGGCACATCTTTTCCCTTCGTCGTAACACGATCGTATACCTATGGGATTCACATGTCCCCAATATGACTCCTTCTGGGGGTGCACCTCAGGATCGCCGTAAACCTCGCTTGTTGAGGCCAAGAGAATTTTTGAACGAACCCTCTTAGCAAGCCCTAAAAGATTTATCGACCCCATAACTGAAGTCTTCACTGTTTTAATTGCGTTATATTGATAATGAACAGGAGAGGCAGGACAAGCAAGATTGTAGATTTCATCCACCTCAGCATAATAGGGTTGAATAACATCGTGTCTCACTAGTTCAAATCTCGGATTACCCATCAGATGCACAACATTCATCTTGGATCCGGTAAAGAAATTATCCAGGCAAATCACATCATGACCCTCTTTAACAAGACGAGTGCATAAATGTGAACCAATAAAGCCCGCACCACCTGCTACTAAAATTCTTTTCATCTAATCAATATTTTAATCACGCAACCGAAGATCATCACGACTGTTATACACAAAGATAAATAAAAAATAATTTAATTATGGCTACCTTTGAGTAGATTGTCCATAAATATAAACAATGATAAATATTCAGGCAAAAAAACACGACAGATTTTCCATTGAATTTAAGGTGGGGTTCAATACAGTCAATGGTCATGTGATCAACAAATTCATGATGAACACTTGGGTATTTGTTCCCTACAGCCTTGATATTAACCCCGCTACATACTCAAAGGAGATGTTCTATCGCGACCTTAGGTCCAACACACGCCTTATAACCCCTGTCTATCTACTGAAGGATATTGTAAAGGGAAAAGCAGAGCCCCTCAATCTACTAAAAAAATCCTTTTTGAAACTTGCAGAAGATCCGGGGAAAACCAGATTGGGAGACTATGAATATAACATTAAAATGTTTGCTGCCATTTTCAAAAGCTCTCTGCGTAACCAGATCTTTTTCATAATGTCTCCTCCAATTCATACAGGGCGTAAAGAGCTGTGTGAAGAACTCATTTCAGACATTGAGGATATTCTTCACCAATATCGCGATCTTCATAAAATCATATCTATTCCAACTTTATCCGGAGAGTGCTTCGACTACTATCTCTTCGGAGATGAGTTCATGAGTAATATTGTACACAAGCAGCTGTTCCGTATTATCAATTTCCTCAAAAGAGAAGACAATCAATTATTTGAGTCTGTAAAAAAGAGGATTCTACAACTAATCACCCAAGAGATAAAACATCGAAAATCAAGAGGTTATCCTATTATTGAGAAGGAGAGCGTAAATCAAAACAGAGACTTGGTATACAGATCAGGGGCCCTAAAAAAATATGTCGAGAGTGAACTCTTTCTCAATATAAATAAAAAAAGAGATGCCATAGTTGCAGAGCAGATATATTATAGTATTGCTGCCGGCATCTCCATGATATTCGCCACAGCCGTGGCGTTCTCATTTCAGCTTCGTTTCGGGAACTTCACCATACCATTCTTTGTAGCACTGGTTATCAGCTATATGCTTAAAGACCGAATAAAAGAGCTTGCCCGATACTATTTTGCCCATAAATTAAAAGAGAAATACTTCGACAACAAAACCACAATCACCCTGAACGACCATATCATAGGATGGAGTAGAGAAGGATTTGACTTCATAAAAGAGAGTGTCGTGCCAGATAATATTCTCAAGATCAGGGACCGTACTCCACTTTTGGAGGCTCAAAACAGATACTCGGGCGAGAAGATCATATTATTCAGAAAACTCATAGAACTCAACCGTGAACAATTAGAGACAAACTCTGAATATCCTATAACCGGTGTCAACGAAATACTGAGATTCAACCTCTCCTCTTATATGCAAAAGATGGACGATCCTGATGTGCCTCTTTACATAATAGAGGAAGACGGCACCTACCGAGAGATCACTGGAGACAAAGTATACTTTCTCAACTTTGTAATACAGTTCAAATCTGTGGAACACGAATCTTACAAAAGATACAGGATTGTATTCAACCGCAACGGCATAGAGGAGATTGAAGAGCTACTCTAGAACAATATCCGGAATCATTTGTTTACTAGAAGATAAGAGATGTATTAACTTATAAATATTACAGATATGACCGATTTGGATATTGCTCACAGTGTAAAGATGAAACCCATTGAAGAGATCGCCCGCAAACTGGGGACCGACCCTGAAGACCTTGAATTGTACGGAAAGTTCAAGGCTAAGTTGCCTTTAAAATACATAGATCGCAATAAATTCGGAAAGCTCATATTGGTTTCTGCAATATCACCTACTCCAGCCGGAGAAGGAAAGACAACAGTATCGATAGGACTCTCCCAAGCCCTTAACAGAATAGGAAAGAAATCTGCGGTGGTACTCAGAGAACCCTCATTGGGACCTGTTTTCGGAATAAAAGGAGGAGCAACGGGAGGTGGTTACTCTCAAGTAGTTCCGATGGAAGATATAAACCTTCACTTCACGGGTGATTTTGCTGCAATAGAGAAGGCCCACAACTTGCTCTCTGCACTTATTGCCAACAACCTGCAAAGCAAAACAAGGTCTTTGAATATAGACCCCCGCACAGTTACCTGGAAAAGAGTCATGGACATGAATGACCGATCACTAAGGTCCATTGTAGTAGGACTCGGGGGAACAGCCCACGGCATACCTCAACAGACCGGCTTCGATATAACCGCAGCGTCAGAAGTGATGGCTATACTCTGCCTTGCAACCGACATAAAAGACCTCAAAGAGAGGCTTGGCAATATCTTCATAGGCTTTACATTCGACAAGCAACCAGTCTATGCCAGAGATCTCAATGCCCACGGTGCTATGGCCGCATTGTTGAAAGATGCAATCAAGCCAAATCTGGTACAGACTATAGAAGGAACACCGGCAATAATACACGGGGGCCCCTTCGCCAACATCGCTCAGGGAACCAACTCAATACTTGCAACCCAAACAGCGCTATCTCTCACCGACTACACAGTCACTGAGGCAGGATTCGGATTCGATCTGGGAGCAGAGAAATTCCTTGACATAAAATGTCGCACAGCAGGTCTCTCTCCCAATGCCGCCGTACTTGTGGCCACTATTAGAGCTCTCAAATATCACGGAGGGCAACCACTTAAAGAGGTACAAACTCCGGGCGTGGAGTATCTCGAGTCAGGTGTTGAGAACCTGGAAAAACATATTGAGAACATCAAACAATTCAGCCTTGTACCGGTTGTTGCCATAAACCGTTTTGCAACAGACACACAGGAAGAAATAGACTACATTGTAGATTTCTGCAAGAAAAAAGAGATCGCAGTATCTGTAGTGGATGTATGGGGCAAAGGAGGAGAAGGAGCAGAAGAGCTGGCAAGAATGGTTCTTGACGCAACAGAGAGCTGCTGCCCCAACTTCACACCCCTCTATAACCTCAACCAAAGCGTTCAGGATAAGATTGAAACCATAGCAAAAAAAATATATGGCGCAGAGGCTGTAGACTATACATCAAAGGCAAAAGCCAACCTGGAGAAAATCTCTTCTCTCGGGCTCGACAATCTTGCCATCTGTATGGCAAAAACACAGAAGTCACTTTCCGACAATCCAAAACTTCTCGGCCGCCCCAAAGACTTTGTGATCACAGTAAGAGAGATCGAAATAGCATCAGGGGCAGGCTTTCTGGTACCCATAACTGGTGACATAATGAGAATGCCGGGACTTCCGGCAACACCTTCGTCAGAACGTATAGATATAGACAACGAAGGAAACATTACCGGATTGTTCTGATAACATCCACACCACGAACGGATTTCAATATTGCTAACTTATAAAAGCCAAGGGGCTCTTCACGAATGTCTCGAGAAGAGCTCTTTTTCTATATCCTCAACAGATATCCCCCTGTACTGCATAAGCACAAGGGTATGGTATACAAGATCCGATATCTCGTATACAAGTCTCTCATTATCTCCTCTCACAGCCTCTATTATAGTTTCAGAGGCCTCCTCTCCCACCTTCTTGGAAATCTTCACAATACCCTCTTTGAAAAGTTTTGTGGTATAAGAATCTTCAGGCATCTCCTCTCTTCTATTGGCTATCACAGAAGCGAGCCTGTTTATGAATCCCTCATGGTCTGATCCCCTAAAACAACTAACAGTGCCGGTATGGCAAACAGGCCCTTCGGGATTAACCCTCACAAGAAAAGTATCGTTGTCACAATCTTTCTCCAAAGAAACCAGATGAAGATAATTACCACTCGTTTCACCTTTAGTCCACAATTTTTTTCTGGAACGACTAAAAAAAGTGACCAGCCCTGTTTCCAAAGTAATCTTATAAGATTCCCTGTTCATATAACCCAGCATCAATACCTTCAAAGACTTGTCGTCTTGTATTATTGCCGGAAGCAACTCGTGATCGTCCTTAAACAGATCTTTTATTCCTTCATTATTCATCATTATAAATTCAATAATTATTATTCATCGATCAACATTTATCATCACTCCACATCTATCATCACTCATATACTATCATACACTATTCATTATAATATTATACCCCAAATTTATACTACTTATATTCTTACATTTACATCATTTCTGTTCAGGTATTGCTTCAGCTCCCTTATCTCAATTTCACCATTGTGAAATACCGAAGCAGCCAAAGCGGCATCAGCAGCTTCAACCTCAAAGAGATCACGGAAATGAGACAACTCTCCGGCACCTCCGGAGGCAATTACCGGGATTTGGAGCATACTACTCAATTCACTCAATGCCTCTATTGCAAAGCCACTCTTTGTGCCATCATGATTGATTGATGTAAAAAGAATCTCCCCTGCTCCACGCTCCTGAGACTCCTTAGCCCAACCGAACAACTCCTTGTCGGTATACCTTCGTCCACCACTCTTCTTTACCCTCCATACACCACTTTCAAAAATAGCATCAATGGCAACCACCACAAACTGACTTCCATAAGCCCCGGCAATCTCTTCAATAAGAAGTGGATTATCAATTGCCGCACTGTTGATGCTAACCTTATCTGCTCCACTATCCAAAAGACGAGCTGCACCCATAATATCTTTAATTCCTCCACCTACGGTAAAAGGAATACTCAACTCTGAAGCTACTTTTCTTACCATTCCGGCAAAAAAATCCCTGCCATCACTGGTAGCACTGATATCCAAGAAAACAAGTTCATCTGCACCCATATCAGAATAATAACGACCCATCTCAACGGGATCTCCCATCTCTCTGATATCTACAAAGTTTATCCCCTTCACTGTTTTTCCTTCGTGCACATCAAGGCACGGAATTATCCTCTTTGCAACCATTCAACTAATTTTTTTACATCAATTCTCTTTTCATAAAATGCCTTACCGACAACAACACCGCTTGCACCCGACTTTGAAAGAGCAATAATATCCTCGTTATTGGCAACACCCCCACTTGCAACTATTCTCAATCGGGGAAATTTCTGGTATAAAGCTTTATAAAGATCCAAAGAGGGCCCTTTCAACATCCCGTCTTTAGCTATATCAGTACATATCACCTTTTTCAAACCAAATTCAGTAAAACTTGAAATAAAATCATATATAGTATTGTTAGTTTTTACTTTCCAACCATTTATATAAACTAACTCATCTTTCACATCAACTCCAAGGATTATCCTATCCGGTCCCTGTTCTGAAAGAAGAGAAAGGAACAATTCCCTGTCTTTTACTGCAAGGCTACCGCAAATTACAGAGCCAGCACCACTCTCAAAAGCCCTGAGAGCAGACTCCTTACTTTTAATGCCCCCTCCAAACTGTATCTCCATCGAAGTAGAGGCAGCAATTTTTTCCAAAACCATAAGATTAACAGATGAATCTCCCTTTGCTCCGTCAAGGTCAACCAAATGAAGCTTTTTGAACCCCAAAGACTCAAACCCTTTAGCGATCTCCACAGGATTTATGCTGTATTTTGTAACGACCTTGTAGTCGCCCATAGAAAGTCTCACACACTCTCCGTTAATAATATCTATGGCAGGAATCACCTCAAATAAATTCATAACTGTTCTATTTAAACTAAAATACTGTCAATTAAATTGATATAAAATTTTTCAAAAGCTTTACTCCCGCCTCTCCACTCTTCTCAGGATGGAACTGTGTCCCGAAAAAATTATCCTGCGACAAAGCAGCTGAGAATTGCTCACCATGATTTGCAGTTGCAGAAGTATCTCCGGTAATCGAAGGAGCATAGGAGTGAACAAAATAAAACCACTCACCTTCCGGAATTCCTTCAAATAAAGGACCCTTAAGATCAAACACCCTGTTCCATCCCATATGGGGAATCTTTACATTATCTCCCTGAATTCTGTTAACTCTCGCCGAGAAAATAGAGATACCTGATATGTCACCCTCCTCACAGTAACTGCACATCACCTGCATCCCAACGCATATACCCAAAACAGGAACCTTAAGTTCCGAGAGTATTGGCAACATACCCCTTATTTCCAACTGCTCAGTAACACGACCGGCATCTCCCACTCCCGGCAAAATCACATGAGATGCCCGGGCAATCACCTCTTTTTCACCTGTTACAACAAAAGAACCCCCGGCTCTCTCTACCGCTCTGGAAAGAGAAAAAATATTTCCCGCCCCATATTCAACTATTGCTATCATAATCTGATTTACAATCTTTTAATAAATTATCACTACTTTCATCTGACAACTTTAATTATGCCTCCTTAAAACTCCAATTATATCAATTTACAACATAAATCAAATAACCCCCTTGCTACTCGGAACAGCATCGTACTCTGCTGCATTTCTCGAAAGTGCAATTCTCAAGGCTCGTGCAAAAGATTTGAAAAGAGCTTCGGCGATATGGTGTTCATTCTCCCCGGCAGCTCTCATATGAAGTGTAAATTTACCTGCTGAGGCAAGAGAGTAGAAAAAATGGCTTAACATCTCTGTAGGGAAATCCCCTATAAACTGATTTTTTAAAGAGGCTTCCCATTTGAAGGCAAAGCGTCCTCCGAGATCCAGCAAAACTTCTGCAGCCGACTCGTCCATTGGCAACGCAAATCCGTATCTGTTGTAAGATCCTGCTTTCCTGTAAAGATACTCGACAGCCTCTCCCAGTACAATTGCTGTGTCCTCTATGGTATGATGTGCGTCAGTCTCAAGGTCTCCCTCCACAGTCAGCTCCATCTTCACTCCTGAGTGTTGTATAAATAACTCAAGCATGTGATCTAAGAACCCAACTCCTGTTTTCACAAATGGGGCACTTGCCGAGAATTCTCCCGGCAACCTCAGAACAACTGATGTCTCCTTGGTAATTCTGCGAAATTCTTTCACCGGACCATACCTCTTATTCTCATTGCCGGACAACACCGACATAAGCAGCTCATTCTCCGCAGAAGTACCTATAGTAATCCTCACGCAACCTTCACATCCCCCCTCTCCACTTCTGTCCCTCACTACTATCCCCTTTGATTTCAGCATAGCTGTCAAACCCACTGGATCTGCCACTTCAATCAGAAGAAAATTGGCTTCACTCGGATATACTCTCTTAACAAATGAGAGTTCCTCCAACTTAAAAGCAACCCTCTCCCGCTCACTCACAATGCTCTTCACTCTGCTGCCAACATCGGATGTGAGTGCCCTGATAGCTGCATCCTGACTGGAAAGACTTACATTGTAAGGATATTTCACCTTCTGCATATAAGATATAACCGGAGAAGATGAAATCGCAAATCCTACTCTTGAAGATGCCAGGCCAAAAGCTTTTGACATCGTCCTGAGTACCACAAGGTTTTTATACTTTTCCACTAACGACACATAACCTCTCTCTTTTGCAAAATCTGCATAAGCCTCATCCACGACCACAATACCACCGAAATTTGCAATTACATCCAACACACTCTCCCTTTCGAGTAAATTACCCGTCGGATTATTGGGAGAACACAAGAAGATGATTTTTGTCTTGTAGTCTGCCATCGAGAGCAGCTTTTTGCTATTTAGCGCAAAATTATTATCGAGGCTACACTCTTTGTATGTAATATCATTTATCTGGGCAGCAACTTTATACATGCCGTAAGTAGGGGCTATGGACAATACTGAGTCCCTACCCGGAGTGCAGAATATCCTCATCAGAACATCTATTGCTTCATCACTTCCGTTTCCTATAAAAATATTTGAAGTTGTAATGTTATCAACACTAACATATCCCTCTCTTCGCAACATCTCCAAAAAAGTTACTCTCAACTCATCCCTCACAGGTTCGGGATATCTGTTTAATCCGTTATTGTAGGGACTTTCATTTGCATCCAGCAGCATAACATCACGCTCTGCATTTTCTCCTCTCGCACTGGAATAGGGCTTTAGGTCCCGGATATTGTTTCTAACCAAAGATTCAATATTAAAATTCAAAAACATATCTAATTATTTTTCAATTGATTTATTCTTACAGATACTGCATTCTTATGAGCATCAAGAGACTCTTCTGAAGCCATAGTCTCTATAACAGGACCCAGTATTTCAAGAGCTGTCGGGCTGAGCTCCTGATAGGTTATCTTATGCATAAAACTAGCTGTCGTTATTCCTCCTGACGATCTGGCCCAACCGTTTGTAGGAAGAGTATGATTGGTACCTGAAGCATAATCACCTGCGCTCTCGGGAGAATAATTACCTATAAACACGCTTCCTGCAGCATCTACTTTCATAGCTTTTGCCCATGGATTTTCAGTTGAGACAATCAAATGTTCAGGAGCATAAAGAGATGCAAATGATACTGCATCATCCATATCCTCAAAAATAACAGCAATACTCATTGAAAGAGCTTTATCGGCAATCTCCTTTCTGGTAAGCATTTCTTTCTGAACCTCCAATGATTCAAGAATCCTCTCCAATAAAATTCTGTTTTGCACCAAAAGTACAACCTGGGAATCTGCCCCGTGCTCTGCCTGAGACAATAGATCTGCCGCAACAAAAGAAGGAATACAGCTATCATCCGCAATTACCATAAGTTCAGAAGGACCTGCCACCATATCGGTTGCCACATCATCGGACACTATCTTCTTCGCTTCTGCAACATAAGAGTTTCCAGGTCCGAAAATCTTGTCTCTCTTAACTACAGACTCTGTTCCATAAGCCATTGCAGCAACAGCCTGGGCACCTCCGGCAAATAGGATCCTATCCACCCCACACTTCAACGCAGCATATGCTATTGCGGGATGAAGAAGATATTCTTTAGACGGAGGAGTACATATCAAAATATCCTCACAACCCGCAATTACAGCAGGAATAGCCAACATAAGCACAGTAGAAAAAAGAGGCGCAGATCCCCCCGGCACATACAGCCCTACCTTTTTGATGGGAACTGATCTCATGACACACCTCACTCCGGGAAAAGGCTCATTTTCGAAATCTCCCTCATACTCCAACTGAGCAGAATGAAATTTATATATGTTTGAATAAGCTACATCTATGGCCTCTTTAAGTGCAGGGTTCACCCTCAGGGCCATCATCTGTACAAACCCTATATCCGCCATAAGGCTCTGTTCTAAACTACTTTGTCGAAGAGCTGTGTTGACCCCGTCAAATTCAAATGCAAAATCAATAAGAGCCTGATCTCCCTCCCTCTTGACTTTCTCAATTATCTCCTCTACTCTCTCCCTGATTTTGGAATTATCAGACGAAGGACGCTCTGTCAAAGCATCCCATATCTCTCTCGGTGGTTCTGTAAATATTTTCATAGCTAATGATTTTACGGTAAAATTTTATCAAGTGACAAAACCAGAATCCCCTCTGCTCCCATTGTCTTGAGTTTTTCCAGTTTGGGCCATAACTCTTTCTCTTCTACCACTACATGCACTGAGCACCATCCCTGCTGGGCTAATGGAAGAACTGTAGGACTCCTCAATCCGGGGATAATGGCAGTAGCCTCCTCCAGCTTATTTTCAGGCAAATTTATCAGCAAATACTTCATCCCACGGCTTCTCTCCACAGCCTCGAAGCGGGAAATCAGCAAACGCGCGACCTCCATCTTCTCATCTTCCAACTCTTTAGATGCAATAAGTACTGCCTCTGATTCAAAAACTCGCTCTACCTCCTTTAATCCATTCATCACAAGCGTTCCACCTGAACTCACAATATCGAAAATGGCATCTGCCATCCCCACTGAGGGAGCTACCTCTACAGATCCTGCAATCTGATGAATCTGAGCCTCAATATTATTCTCTTTAAAATACCTTGTCAATATTCCCGGATAGGATGTCGCAACTCTCTTTCCCTGAAAATACCTAATCCCCTCATATTGAACAGACTTAGGAACAGCGAGTGAAACTCTGCACTTGCCGAAACCCAGTTTATGTAACACCTCTACTCCCCTGTCTTTCTCCGCCACCTCGTTCAATCCTACAATACCAAGATCCGCAACACCCATGGCCACCGCCCCCGGAATATCATCGTCCCTGAGATAGAGAATCTCAAGTGGAAAATCGTCGCACCTGGACAATAATTTTCTTTTACTCTCATCCACAGCAATACCTGACTCTGCAAGCAACTCAATGCTCTCTTTGTTCAATCTTCCTTTTGCCTGAACAGCTATTCTTATCATAATTTCTGATTTAATAAATAAAAAAAGGGCTTACCAAATTGGTAAGCCCTTCTGTACTAAATATACCTGATCCTTATTTCATGTATACAAACAGCCATTCACGCCTACCGTTCGGGGGAAGGTGATGATGATGATGGAAAGAATGATTGTTTGAATATAAATACATCTGTCTGCTTTTTACAACCGCAAAGTTAAAGTAAAAAATCTCAAATACAGATCTTTTTTTTACATTATTTTTAATACACATGTATACTGCCCTGAGCAGCAGGAAGATAATTGACACCAATCCATGTAATCATAAGTAGCAAAAAAGCTATTGGTAGTAACCAAAGGATATATTTCAAGGAAAATCTCATCAATCTGGCATGAATATAGACAAGATAGGCGCCTGCTGTTATAAATGCCCACACCTCCTTGGGATCCCACGACCAGAAATCACCCCAGGCCTCCTTTGCCCACAATGCACCCATCAAAAGTCCCATCATGAGAAATCCCAACCCTATATACACAAGATTATCTATCAGGGGCAACAGCCTGTCGCTACCTTTACGTACCTCCCTGATGGCTATTAAGGAGGCTATTGTAGCGGCTCCTAATAAGGCATACGAAAGAATGTACACCGTCACGTGAGGCACAAACCAGGGACTTTGAAGAGCAGGCATCAGATTAGTATTGTGTATCTCCGGCTTAAGCAGATTCACAAATATGAAAACTCCGGAGACAACAACACTATAACCCATTATCCACTTGTAATTCCATCGCACATAGGTTGCAAAGCCCACAATACTGATAAAAAACGAATACCACAAACGGGTCTCACCCATTGTCCTCAAAGGAGGATGCCCTTTTGCAACCCATAGTAAAGCGATAAATGAGGCAAACAACACTATACCTGCAACAAAAACCACATTACCGGCTGCGGGTCTCTTGAGCAAATAGAGGAGTAAAACCCCCAAAGTCCAGAGGGCCAGCGATCCAATTGCAAAATATATAAAATAGTCCCAACTCATTTTTTGCCTCCTTTCCAAAATAGTGTGACAGCCCCTGCCAGGAGCAATATATACCCCACATAAGTGGGTATCACCCAAGGGTCGTGCACAAGTTCAAAAACAGAATATTCCGAGTCACGCCCCTTTCGGGTGTCATACGAGTACTGATAAATCTTCCAGCTACCCACACTCATAGGAGAATTAACCTCGACATCTCCTTGTATAATCTCACCATCTCTTCTATATACCTTCACAATTGATTTATAGCTCTCCGGTTCGGGGAATGTCATTGCAACGCATAGATCTCCTTCCAGATCCAGCAGCTTGAAGGTCTGAAAATAATTGCCGCAACTCACCCACCCTTCTCTCTCATCACCAGTAGATGGGTTATCAACCTTCACATATGCGGCAGGGGCATATCCCGGCCTGTCTATTACAGAGTCTATCCGGACATCCCAATTCTCAATCCGAAAAGAGGCTCCGACATTACTCTCTTTGAATACAGGACGATCCAAAGGCATTGCATCTCCGGTAGTCTTGTTAATTACCACAATCTTCGGAGGATACTCCTCCATTGAGAAATCAAGCAACTCTATAGCAAGAGGCAACTCCACCGCCTCCTCTCTCGCTCCAACGCCGGAAAGGGCTCCTTCCTTAACTCCGGAGATCTCAGCCCTCCACTCGGTATTACCCTCATGAACAGTCATGAAATACCTTGATTTGTCAGCCGAACCAGGTCCTGAAGCCAACAGAAGAATGAGTAACCCGGCGTGATTAAGCACAAAAGAGAGATCCTTGAACGACAATCTCTTTATTCTCAACGACAGAACCGCCGTGAGATTTATTAAGAGCATAAGATAGATCAAAACAAAGGGCCACGAAATCTTCACCCTGTTGCCGGGCACGAGTCCCATCCACAAAGCAGCTATGGTCATCGACACGATAAGTATAACAGACAACGAGCCTGAAGCCATCCTTGAAAGAGCAACCCCTCTCTTCATAAAGAAAACAAGAGAAATCAATGCGATCAAGATCACATTCACAGGAAAGGCGAGAAAATACTTGTCAAAAGGGCCTGAAAAAAATTGCAGGGCAAACCCTGCAATTATCACAGCTGATACAACTATCAACTCCTCTACAGGAGCTTTTCTTTTTCTTTCGCTTCTGCCAACCATTCCGGTACTACTGTATTTACAAATTCATCTTTCTCTTTTCTAAGCTTCTCCATATCCAGTCCAATATACTCCTGAGCCTTCTCTTTTGTGGAAATATCGGGCATGGGGATCTCTCCGTCAACACCCAGGGAGGCGAGCACTCGGATAGTCGCGATCTGTGCCTGATAGCTCATATCCAGACTGTGCGAAAGTATCCGTTGAGTCTCAACAGGTGCATGGAAAGATGCACCATGAGATGCTACGGCAAAGTCCCATCTCCACTGTGCACCTCTGATAAGTTTGAGCACCGGCTCCATCTGTGTTTCTGAAGCTCCGTTGTCCCATGCATATTTTGCCCCGACATGAGCCTTCACAAGTTCCTGCTCTACACGATTCCTGGTCTCAAGTATCTTATCCTGATACTCATATACATAATTCTTCAAATCCTCTTCGCTATCCCTGTGACATGTAAGACATGTCCTGTCTATGTTCATCAACGGAGAAGCTACCTGATGGTCACTGTACTTGATAGCACCTTCAGACTCATAAGGCATATGGCAATCTGCACAGGAGAGTCCTCTCTGTGCGTGAGGCCCCAACATGAACAACTCGTAATCCGGATGCTGTGCTTTCAGCATTGGCGTTCTGCTCAGCGAATGTTTCCAGTCGGAGAATCCTGCCTCATCGTAATAGGCCTCCATAGCCTCCACAGTCATTCCTTTGTCCCATGGGAAAGTAAGATATTTGCCATCACCTTTGAAGTAGTACTCCACATGACATTGAGCACAGGCCAGAGTTCTTCTCTCCTGTATCGAAGTGGAGTGTATATCCTTATCCTGTCTCTCAAATGCTTCTATCAGAGCGGGGCGCGAGATTGCAATGTTCATGTTATCCGGATCGTGGCAATCTGCACAACCAATAGGATTTACAATCTCATCACCGAAATGCGACCAAGTAGCAGAATAAAAATTCTCTATCCCTTGCTCTGCCATCACTCTCGGAACATCAGGACTTTTACATGTCCAGCAGGTAGCCGGCTGAAGATTCTCCTCCTCTGTGAAAGGAGCCCCGGTCCTGAGAGTATTAGTCACATCCTCAATAGCATATGCGTGCCCTCTCGGAGCGCTGTAATCCCGGGAGAAGGCATAGCCCGCCCAAAGAACCACCATTTCCGGCCTCTCCTCCAATACATCCTGGAATATGTTTCCGTGATGCTTGCTTTCAAAGTCCATCTCTTTGGTCTTAAGCCATGTTTCATATTCACGAGGATAATTTTCTCCCCATATTTCACTTCTCGGTTCTATACCGGTAATTTCAACCCTTTTGTTATTGAACAGGGTCGCAATCTCCGCCCTTCTCTCCGTAACAGAAGCAGCCAAGAGTCCAAGCAAGAACACAACCACTACTGTTCCGCCAAAAAGCACCCACATCAGGGCAACTCTGTGTTTCTCGTAGAATTTTTTCATAGAGTTCAAGTTTTATTTTTTCATCATTTCTTTCAACCATGAAGGCACCGGAGACTCCGGCAGAGGCACTATTGCATTTGGACTCATGGACAAATTGGATATCATCCCGTGAGGAACCTCCCTGTGGCAATCCCAACAAGCGCGGGCCTCACCACTCTCAACCTGAGCATACTTGACCATACCTGTCTTAACAAACTCAGTGTTCAGCTGAGTGTGACACCTTATACAATTGTCCATTATAGCCCCGTAACTGGCGGCACGAGGACGTATCACCTGAGGTTCAGCCCTCAGAGTGAAAACAGCAGCGTGATACAACCCGTCCTTTGCCTTAAATGCATATCCCTTGAAGATATTATCCTGAGGAACATGACAATCATTACAGGTAGTCCAGGGTTGATGCGAACTTTTTTGCCAGGATTGATAATAGGGAGCCATTATATGACAATTGACACATGCCGAAGGATCATCCGTAAGATAGGAGGTCATTCTGGACATGTAAAAGAGATAAGCGACAAAGCCCACCACAACACCCAGTAGTATCACGGTAGGAACGATCAGCTGCCGGGGAAAGGTCTTTTCCATAGGCTTCAAGTTTAAGTCTTAAACAAATATAACATATTTATTAAAACAAACCTATCTCATTGAAATTTCGGATATTTCACTGAATATCACAGCTGCCTCTCTTTTATCACAACTACTTTTACTATATAAGCTACTTATTTCATAGCTATTTCTTTATCTCATCACACATACATCAGATACCGACTTAAACTTCAGACTCTGGTTCCGACTCCAGATTCCAATTCAGACATCCGACTTATACCGGCTTCAATACCCAGTCCGGGCATTTAACTCTATCAGAGAGATACCCGGGTCCATCCACTCGGGAGCCTCCGCATCTTTGAGATAGTGATCAAAGAACTGCTTCATCCTTATCTGGAAATCCACCTTGTTTTTCAACTTCTGCGGCCAATGCACCTCTCCCGTATAATTGAGAAGCCATACCGGTTTCTGAAGCCTCTTCAGTGCGACAAAATACTCTATTCCCTGATACCAAGGAACATGACCATCATTATCATTGTGCATTATGAGGATAGGTGTCTCAACTTTGTCCATAGTAAAGAGAGGAGAGTTTTCCATATATCGCAACGGCGCCTCCCATGGAGTTTTCCCTATACGACTCTGCTGATGCTCATATTGGAAAGACCTGTTCTTGCCGCTACCCCATCGTATTCCGCCATAAGCACTAAACATATTCACCACCGGGGCCCCCGACTCTATTGCAGCAAAAAGAGGTGTCCGCGTAGCAAGGTAGGCAACCTGATAGCCTCCCCAACTATGTCCCTGTGCTCCGATTCTTTCAGGATCGGCAATGCCTTCCTCGATAAGTTTTGACACACCCGGCATCACAGAGTTATAGGCACTCTCTCCCGGATAACCATCTTTGTATGCAACATCAGGATTGAATATCACATATCCATGACTGTTGTAAAGATGATAATTTATAGTAGATCGGTGTGCCTCTGGAGTACGGTAGGAATGCAACTCCGAAGAATTCTTTTCGTAGAAATTGACAATCACCGGATACTTTTTAGAGGGATTGTAATTCTCAGGCTTATAAATAACACCCTCCAATTTTTTCCCGTCATAAGAGGTCCAGCTCACAAGTTGTGCTTTTCCCCATATATAATCCTGCTGTTGTGGATTGGCATTAGTTATCCTCACATGTTTTGAAAAATCTTTGTTGGCATAACGCACATCAGGAAACTCACTAAAAGATTCACGAGTAAAGATCCACTCCTCACTATCTGCTGCCCTTACCGGAATTCCCAGCATGAAATCTCCGGCATACAAAACATCCGGTCTCGAACATCGCCTGCGCAACCCATCTGATTCATTCAACCCATCTGATTCATTCAACCCACCTGACTCATTCAACCCATCTGATTCATTCAACCCATCTGATTCATTCAACCCACCTGACTCATTCAACTTATCTGACCTCTTCAATAACACCGATTTCTTAAGAAGATAATACCCGAAACCCTTGGTCTTATTGTCAAAACCCATAAGCATCATATCTCTCCTGAGATCTATATACTCTTCATCTTCAGACTGTTTCACATAACGATATGTCACTTTACTTTCCGACCCGTTTGAACTTATATTCACCGGCTCTTTCACACCCTTCGGGTCTACACTCCATATATCATATTTGTCATACACCAGAAAAACCTCGTCCTCCTCACTCCATCCGGCAGCATAATAAGAAGAGGGCCAGTCCGGCACATCATTATCAAGGTCGTAAACAGGCAAAACAGAAGGAGGAGTCACAACTTTCTTCTCCTTGTCTTCAAGAGAATAAGTGATCCATGAACTGTCGGGGGCACTGTACCAATACAAGTACTTGCCTGCCGGAGAGACTCTCGGATAACCGTCAATGCCTTTGAGAGCGAACATACTCCTTTCCAGATAGGTGTCCACCACATACACATCATATCTAGTCCTTCCAGTCCACATCCTTTCCAGGCTATACTCCACATCGGAGAGAACTACCGTCAAAGGTGAATCACCCTCATCCACAAGCAGGGTGCGAGTCGCATTTTCATTCTCTATCTTGAAAAAAGACTCCTTTGCCAAATCATAGACTGCAAGCTCCCCGGCCTGACGCATCTCCTTTTCATTTACGACCTGCTCAGTAAACTGCACATTCTCTTTCCAGCTCCATACATGCACCTTAGGAAAATCCTCATCTTTCACCGAAGAATCCCTTTCAGGCAAAGATCTCCTGAAACTAAAGTAGAGTTTACTTCCATTCGGAGAGAAAAACACCTCTTGCTTATCGGAAACACCCTTAGCCACCATTATTGATTTTCCGGTAACACTCCCATCGCAATCATTATCCCTCATGCCATTCTCTCTCTCAACCTTCTTATCGACAACCACACCCACTGCTTTATTCTCCCCCTCTTTATCAACACTCACACCCTTTGCTTTATTCTCCCCCTCTTTATCAACACTCACACCCTTTGCTTTATTCTCCCCCTCTTTATCAACACTCACAAACTCTACTTTATCATTCATACACTCTGATACACTTTCTGAATTACTGATAAACAATTCATCTTCAACCAGAAAAGAGACCAAAGAAGCATCATCGTTAAGAGCCAGCTTCTTCACCTCACCTTTTCCACTCCACAAATTATCGGAGGCCCAACAGAACGAATCCTTATTATTACTCATCTTCTCAGCATCTAAGGAATATTTAAATACAGCCCCATCCAGAGAGACAACTACTGCCTTTCCGTTCTCAGAAACCTTATAAAGTAAGACATTCGAAGAAATCACGTAATGATAATCCTTGGAAGAAGTATCACTGCTATAGAGTTTGGAAGAAATCTTTTCTTTTAGGTGGCGAGGCTTAAGTATCTGCAATGAAGAATCTTGCATATGAACAAAAAGAGCCCCGTCTGCCTCTTCCGGCAACACATGACTCTTCACCCCACTGATATACTGCACTCCGAATTTATTTCCGGATCCAACACCCACAAGAGATTTTGAACCATCCTTGCCATCTCTTTCAAAACCATCCTCGCCATCTCTTTCAAAACCATCCTCGCCATCTCTTTCAAAACCATCCTCGCCATCTCTCACGCGATTGTCATTCAGGGAATAAATAAGATCCTTTAAAGGGACAATCCCCAGTATATAACCTTTCACCGAATTAATCTCCTCAATTTCTTCACTCTTTCCTCTAATCTCTGCCCCCCTTGCTCCATTATGAGCTCTCTCCCGTTGAAACCCTGAACTCTCCCGCTTGAAAAAGAAAAAATGTGAAGCATTATCAAAATATATTGAAGAGGAAGAATCCACACTGAAAACCTCCTCTCCCTTGTTGTCATAGAGTTTCACAACAGAAGCACCCTTCCAGGGCTCAATTATTACAGCAACATACTTTCCGTCAGGAGATATCGCCTTTTCAGTAATTCTTTTCCACTCCAGAACATCCTCAATCTCCATCCTTTTCTTTCCCTCAACACCATCACCATCGACACGTGTCCATGCACCCGCACCGGAAAGATCAAAGAACAAAAACACCAAAGCAACCAAATAAAACAGCAAATTTTTCATATTCAAACTTTTTCAACGCCTGAAAAACTGGTATCTTCCTGTAGGACAAATTTTTACAGCAAACCAGTTCTTCAAAACAAAATAACTATATCTCTATAAAGCACTATCAAACTGTCTGTTACCATTTTTTCAGGCGTTAAAACACAGAAATACCTATGTCGGTGGTAAACTGTTCAAGTGTTTCAATCCCCCGGTAGGAGTTCCCGTTTTCATTTAATTCAGGACTCCACACAGCAATTGATAACTTCCCGGGAATAATAGCCACAACTCCTCCGCCGACACCACTTTTCCCGGGCAATCCAACCCTGTAGGCAAAATCTCCCGATTCATTATACAGCCCGCAGGTAGACATCAAAGCATTCAATCTCTTGGAATTACGTGCTCGTACAACAGCTTTGCCGGTAGCCGGCACAACTCCTTTGTTGGCAAGGAAAAGAAAAGCCTTGGCCAAAGTGAGTGTTGTCATACTTATACTGCATTGGCTGGTATATATATCCATCAAGCTGTAAATATCATTTTTGATAGTACCAAAACTTCTCATGAAATTGGCAAGAGCCATATTTCGGTAGGAGGTCTCAAGCTCGGAATTTGCCACAACCTTGTCATAGAAAATATCAGGAGTATTGCTCACCTCTCTTACAAACTCCAAGATCTGTTCCTTAGGCCTTTCGTACAAATCTATCAGCTTATCAGTAATCACAAGTGCTCCTGCATTTATAAACGGATTACGGGGAATACCCCGCTCCTGCTCCAGCTGAATTAGAGAATTGAAACTGCTACCAGAGGGCTCCCTGCCAACATATTTCCACAATTCATCCTGAAGCAAACGACTTACCATGGCAAGAGTAAATACCTTGGAGATACTCTGAATAGTAAACCTTGTATCGCTGTCCCCAATAGAAAACTCCCCTCCCTCAAGATCACAAACAGCAATTGAATAACCGGCTGGATTTACATTAGAAAGAGCCGGTATATAATCTGCTACCTTTCCTTTACCTGAATTCCTCTTCTGGGTTTCATAAATCTTTTTTATAGTCTCTTCATACAGCATATTCCAACAATTTTATGTAAAAATGAAGCATTTTATTATCAAATGCTTTTAAATACAAATATAAAGAAATAACTTTGAATTTCAACGCCTGAAAAAGCGGTAACTATTTATCAACCAAAAACTTATAGAAAAACAGCTTTCTGCAAACAAATAACTGTATCGACGCAAACAATTTATCATATGACAGTTACCACTTTTTCAGGCGTTAAAAACCTACAAAAATGAGAACAATAAACGAAAAAGAAATAAAAACACTATTAAATCAAGGCTGCTCTTGTGATAACTGGCACAATATAGTTGTAAATGACGATTTTAATCCCATATATATCAAAAACACAAAATTTTCCGGGAAGATCTTCATAGAAGGTTTTGATAAGGAATTCCTTCTACCAGGTGGAATTACAAAAAAACCAGGCATTTACAATGCTATGCTTCATAATGTAAGCGTTGGAAAAAATTCATGTATAGAAAATATTCACAATTACATAGCCAACTACTCCATAGGCACTGAATGCATCATCGAGAATGTAGACAGAATTGTAACTGAGAAATATTCCACATTCGGCAACGGCACAGAAGTGTCTGTCTTAAATGAAACAGGTGGCAGAGAAGTTCTCATCAACGACAAACTCTCCGCTCAATTCGCCTATATTATGGCATTATACAGACATAAAAAAGAACTAATAGCCAGAATGAAAGATCTGGTGAAATTCTATAGCAATAAACACGCCTCAGATACCGGAGAAATTGGCAGAAATGTGACAATTACTAACTCAGGACTTGTAAAGGACGTTAAAATAGGAGACTATACAAGAATTGAGGGTGCGATGCTGCTCGAAAATGGAAGTATTAACAGCAACATACACGACCCTGTGTACATAGGTCACGGAAGCTATTGCAAAGACTTTATCATTTGCTCCGGGGCTAAAATTGATTCCGGCACTACCATAGAAAAATGCTTTGTTGGACAATCCACTACTCTAAGCAGAAACTACTCAGCGGAAAACTCACTATTTTTTAGCAACTGTCATGGCCAAAACGGAGAAGCAGCAGCTATTTTTGCCGGTCCATACACCGTTAGCCACCACAAATCTACCCTTCTCATAGCAGGAATGTTTTCATTTATGAATGCAGGATCAGGCTCCAACCAGTCTAACCATATGTACAAACTTGGTCCGATTCACCAGGGAATAATGGAGAGAGGAGCCAAAACATCCTCAGATTCATACGTTCTGTGGCCGGCCAGAATAGGAGCATTTTCGCTGGTGATGGGACGTCACGTCAACAACACCGATACCTCAATGCTCCCCTTCTCATATCTGATTGAAAAAAACAACACTACTTTTCTTATACCCGGCGTAAACCTCCGAAGTGTTGGTACAATAAGGGATGTTCAGAAATGGCCCAACCGAGACAAAAGAAAAGATCCTGTAAAATTAGATCAGATTAACTACAATCTACTAAGCCCTTACACTATTGAAAAGATGATGAAAGGGAAAAAACTTCTTCAAGAGTTAAAAAAGATCTCGGGAGAAACCACTGATATATATTCATATAAAAGCACCAAAATAAAGAACTCCTCCCTTGCAAACGGCATCAGTTTCTACGAAGCTGCCATACTAAAATTCATGGGGAATTCAATTATCAAACGTCTTGAAAAAACCGAATTCACATCTAACAAACAAATTGCAAAAGCACTATTGCCTGACACAGAAATTGGAAAAGGAAGTTGGTTGGACATCTCAGGATTGATAGCCCCAAAAAGCGAAATAGAACTCCTGATACATAAAATCGAGACAAAAGAGTTCAATTCACTCAGAGATATCAATAAATTCCTTGACTCACTACACAATAATTACTATACTTACGAATGGACATGGTGCTACGATAAAATAGAAGAGATTTACGGAGTATCTCCTGAAAAAATTGAAGCATCACACATAAAAAAAATAGTAGAACAATGGCGTACTGCTGTCGTAGGCCTTGACGAAATGCTTTACGAAGATGCACGTAAGGAATTCTCACTCACAGCAATGACCGGATTCGGGGCAGACGGAGACTACAATCAATGTCTAATGGATTTTGAACAAGTTAGAGGAATATTTGAAAGCAACATATTCGTGTCAGCCGTAAAAAAACACATAGAAGAAAAAAGCATGCTTGCAGAGGATCTGCTTCAACGCCTGAAAAAGTGGTAACTATATGTAATCCATATATTTAGACGGAAACAGTTTTCTCTAAAAAAATAACTATATACACACAAAGCGCTTACTAATTAGTGGTTACCACTTTTTCAGGCGTTGAAACTCCACACTAAAATGAAACTCACAGCAATAACTATTACATGCCTCATTTTTCTCAGCTCATCTTCTTGCGAAAAGCAGAACAGCCAAGCAGAAATTCCCGATCCTCCTACAATTATTCTCACAAAAGGAGAAGCACAAATAGCTGCCTCCGGCAATTTAACAGCATTCGAAATTCTTGGAATGATCCAAAAGGAACAACCAACCGATCCGGATAATCCAAATATAATGATATCCCCTCTTAGCCTTAATCTGTCAATGGCCATGGCATGGAATGGGGCATCCGGCAACACCAAGTCACAAATCAAAAACTCACTTGAATTCCACGGAGATAGCGACAAAGATGTTCAAAGTTTCTTTAATAAAATGATAGAAACCCTCCCCGAAGCAGACCCCCTAACCAATATCACAATTGCAAACTCTGTGTGGTACAACCACACATTTCCCATAAAAGAGAGCTTCCTCAACTCCAATAAAAAGTGGTTCCACGCAACTATCTCTCCCCTTGACTTTTCAAAAAAAGAAAGCCTCACCACTATCAACAACTGGTGTTCCTCAAAATCCAACGGAAAAATTAACAAAATACTCGACAACATCTCCAACGAAGAGGTAATGTTCCTGATAAATGCACTCTACTTCAAGTCTCCCTGGAGTGAAAAGTTTGACAGACACAACACCAAACCAATGCCTTTCACTCTTCCAAACGGGTCTAAGGTGAGTGTTCCCATGATGTTCAATAACACCAAAACACAATTCTACCAAAACAATAAGTTAAGCTCTGTGAACATTCCTTTTGGAAACGGAGCATTCAAGATGACCATAATACTTCCCTCCGAGGAGGGTTCTCTCACAGATGTTTTAAACAACATCTCACAACCCGACACATGGAACAACATCACAAACAACCTCGGCAAACAGGAGGTTGATATCTATCTTCCACGATTCAAATTTGAATACAAAATAGAACTTAATAATATATTGAACGAAATCGGAATTAAAAATGCTTTCGATCCAATGAAGGCAAACTTCTCAGCAATTGCAGAGTTGACCGGACAGAACAACCTTTCAATATCCAAAGTACTCCAGAAAACTGCAATAGAGATAAATGAAGAGGGAGGAGAGGCCGCTGCAGTTACCTCTACAGGGTTTCAGGTCACATCAGTAGGTCCCGAAAAAGAGATATTCATAGCAGACAGACCATTTATCTTTGCAATCTGGGAACAATCAACCGGCACAATTATCTTCTCAGGTATCGTTGCCAAACCATAAAAAAATGCGGTAGAAATCTACCGCATTTATTATATCACATAAAATCATTTTAACTTCGTACTGTCAATATCAAAGCGTTCAATCTCAATATATTTGACCTTAAACTACATCATCCATAAATTGTACTGAAGTTATTAAAACTTAGCCTATTTAACCTCTACCGGCATAACCTTGAGCTTCTTCCCGGCATCTTCTTTTACAGCCCTTTTCCACTTCTCGGAATAACCCGGGAATATTGGAGAAGCAGGTATTTTTTCTGAATGACCGTTGTCAATGAAACAACCTCTGCTACTTTCACGTTTGATATTACCATCCAGATGCTTCACCATGAGGTATTTATCCAACTCGACCCAAGTATAAAAAAGCTGCTGAGCAGTATTCACTGAGAAATCAGTAAGGAATTCCCTAGCCTTCTGCGGAGAGCTTTTATGGATCTCCAAAGCAGCTGCATCTATCGCAGGTATTCTCTCCATGGCAGTAAGTTCGTGTTTGTCTACCTCATACTTAACATCCGGGGCTATCCTGTTATATCTCGAATAGGCATAATTAGACACCCTGTTAAAAATCCAAAAAGCAGATGTTTCTGAATAGGTAGTCATATCGCCATTACCAACACGGAAACACTCAGGCACGTCCAAAGAAGAAGAATAGATAGGTGTAAGTGCAGAGGTTGCAGCATCGTCAACACCAAACCACAAAATTCCGCCAATCTCGTCAGGAAGCCAATTGCGTGCCTGACCCAACAGCCAGAAACCAGTTTGCTGGGTTGCGATAGCCCTTTCATTATAATACTTTTCTCCATCCACCTCAAACGTCATAGGTCTCCAACGATAAGGCAACTCATTTCCTCCGGCTCCAATATCCTTTGTCATATCCAGAATTGTTCCTTCATAATGGTCACGCATTGCATCTGCCACCATCTTAACTGTCACCTTCTCTGCCGGCTTAATATAAAGAGGCATCCTATTACCGGGATTATGTCCCATTGCATAATCCTGATAATCTGTATAGGGTTTGTCTCCTATCATTCCTTTGCCTAATATATTAAATGCAGCCCACACTCGCGCCTCACAACCCCTCATTCCGCCAAAATCAAGCGGTGCATAAGTGTCGGAAAAACTAAAATCATCGTCAGACCCTTCATAATAACCCATCTCACGCGCAAAGGAAATGACATCATCGGAGTAGAGATAATTTTCAGGATCGTTCTTAGGAAAAGTTGTTATACGAGCCTGATTGGCATGAGCTGTTATATATCCGTCAGGAATTCTCACAGCCACCCAAACTGCTCCTTTATTGGCATTCTCCCCATCAACCATTTTGGTTCCTTTTCCTATCATCTCAAGAACCCACACCTCATCTTTGTCTGCAATAGAAAAAGACTCTCCTGAAGAGTAGTAACCATACTCCTCCACTAAGTCAGTCATCACTTTAATTGCCTCACGTGCACTTTTGGCTCTTTGAAGAGTTATATAAATAAGCGATCCATAATCCATGATTCCCGTAGTATCTCTAAGCTCACTACGTCCGCCGTAAGTGGTTTCAGTGATGATGAGCTGATGCTCATTCATATTGCCAACTGTAGTATAAGTCATTGGAATCTGCGGAATTTCACCCAGATACTTTCCTGTATCCCATTCATATATGTCTATCATCGAACCGGGAGCATGTTTGCCACCCTTGACATAATAAAGTTCTCCATACAATTGGTGAGAATCTGCCGCATAGGTAACCATCACCGAACCATCCCTGGATGCACCTTTTGTCACAAGAATATTTGTGCAGGAGGTTGCCTCATTGTGAATTGTGAATGTAAAAATGGCAAGCAAAATTGCCGTAATAATCGTTTTCTTCATCCTTCTGATTTTTGCGATATTAATCAATATCGTGTTAATTATTTAATTTATTAATAAATACGACTCAATTTCACAAATATAATATTAATTTTGTTCTTTTAAAGAGCAAAACATTACCTCTATGGAAAACAAAACAGTGACTGTAAAAAGTATCTTGTTATTACTAACTCTGATGGTTACATTCTCCCTCTTCGCCCAAGATCAACCTCCCCGTAAATCACCGATAGAGTTGGCGGCAGAACAGGCAGAAAGATTCCAGGAAGAGCTTGATCTCAATCACTATCAGGTTTTCATGGTAGATTCAATCCTTCAGACAAACCTCGCTGCAGTATCAAAAGAATTTGAGGAGATGCAGAAGGGAGGAATGCAGAACCCGGAAAGCTACAGGGCTGTACAAAAAAAATGGCAGAAAAAAACTGATGATGCCTTCGTTAAAATCTTAACTATTGAACAGTTCGACAGATATCTCAGAATCACCGGAGTATCCGGCAAAGAGAGAAAAAGAAGGATTAAGGAGCTTAAAGAGAAGAGAGAGAAAGAGGAATAGGTTTTCTTCCTTCGTAATGTGTAAGATATCTTAGTCCTGCCCTCCTTGCAGGCAGTATGTACTTTTCTGAATTTTCACCCATCCTGTCCGGAGTGTGTGCATCTGACCCAAACGAAACAAATTCTCCACCAATCTCCAAGAATCTTTTAAATATATCAATATCAGGTTCAGGAGGAGTCCTATCATCTCTCTTCCTGTAAGTATTGGTATTTATCTCAATAGCCTTCCCGTTTTGAGCCAACAACCTGAATATCTCATCAAAAACATCAGGGTAATCCCTGTAACGGATTGACCTGTTATCATAAGGTGCGTATCTTGCTATGTAGTCATAATGGCCCAATACATCAAAATCACCATAAGAATCAAGCAACTGGTACATCAATTCCAGATATCTTCCATAAGCCTCCTTCTCTCCCAACCCCTCATAGTAATTCCCGTGATAAGGATCTTGCCCGTCAACGAAATGGATTGAAGCCACTACAGTATCAAAAGAATAATCTTTGAGAAAACTGGATATCTCAACCAGGTTGTCGGGCTGAAGCCCTATCTCCACTCCTTTAAAAATCTTCACTGCTGTCACTCTCTGTACCTCATCAATTACTGCCTGCTGTTCCGAAGGAGAAAAGGCAAACCTGTTATCACCCTCAGGCGCTTTCAGATCCAAATGATCCGTCACGGCAAAACCTTTCAGTCCTGCTGCCTCAGCAGCTCTTGCTGCTGAGACTATCTCCATATTGCTGTCGGGTGAAAAACTACTGTGTGTATGGCTATCCACCAATTTTCCTCTTAATATACCTGTCATCTCAAGAAAAAGTAATGTAAAGATTCATAATAAAGTTCCATATTGTAACAAACCCAATTGCAATAAGTTTTGAAAGATAAAACTTAAGGTTCCTGTTACTGTCAAATCTTCCGAACGAAACTCTCTCCACAAGCAAATAAAGAATAAGGCTATTTATTGCCAGTCCGACAACTGATATCGCAAGAAAAGAGAGATATTCGGTTGCTATTTCAGGATTTGTACTGGAAAAAGTCCAGATTCTGTTCAAGACATAATTGGATGTTGCCGCAACCAGAAATCCGGTAGCATTTGCCCCATATTTGTTTAGGCGCAATACCTCTTTCAACATCCAGGTAATTCCGAAGTCCACAAAAAGACCGGAAAGACCAACTATGCCAAATTGTATAAACTTCTCTATCATTTGCCGAAACCAGCCACAAACCAGGCATCATCAACTCTCACCATTGTCATCTCATTCTCTATTCCAGAAGGAGCCTCAGGCAGAACCACATGATATTTGATAAACAAAGAATCCCTCGTTCCCGCTTTCTCTACCGCAACAATCTCAGTGCTGATGTTCTTTGCCTGCTTCACTATCATCTCCCTTATCCCCTCGTCCAAAGAATCCATTCCCCTGAGAGCCTCTTCAATCTCCACTGCAAGTTCAGGAACACAAAGTTCTGTTGCTTTCTCATAATCAGTAGAAAGATAGGCCTTCAAAAAAGCATTTGCTCTCTCTTTTGCCCTCTCTTCCTGAGAGGTACAAGATGCCGCCAGAATTATTGCAGCCAAAATAAAAATTTTAAATTTCATCCTATTACAATTTAGTCCAAATCTATTACTGTTATTCCCGATCCTCCTCTCTGCAAATCCTCATCCCTCATGGAACTAATGCTCCACATCGACTTAAGATATTTTCTTATCTCCTCCCTTAGGATTCCGTTTCCTTTACCATGAAGTATCCTCACAGGACTTGCTCCTGTCATCAATGCATCATCGATAAAACTTGTAACATTATTAATAGCCTCTTCCAGTCTCTGCCCTCTTATATCAAGAGTAGGACGGAATTCAAGTCTTCGTCTTGAAATATCATCGCTTTCAGTCACCGAAAAAGGCCTGTGCGAAGCGTTTTTCCCGGCAACTGCTGCAAATTCATTAGAAGAGATCCTCTCTGCCTTGGATACATCTACCTTTGTGAGTACAGAGCCTACTGCAATACTCAATTTTTTACCTTCAACCGCTACAACCTCCCCAATCAGATCACTTCCCTTTATTTTAACCTTGTTTCCAACTACAGGAGAAGCGCCCTTACCGGCAGCTGCTACCTCTCTTTTTTTTAGTTCAGACTTCAGTTCGCCACTCCTCTCTGCCCTCTCTCTTTTCTTCTTTTCTCTCCTCTCTTTCCTTCGTATCAATTGCTCCATCTTACGGGCAATCAAATCTTCATCCTTGCCTCCATCACTCTCCTTAACCCTCTTTTCAAAATCAGACAACTCTTTCCGCACTATCTTTGTACTCTCTTTCTCCGCTTGCTTCTCCCTTATCTCCTTTATTGTAGCCTCTATCTTCTTGTTGGCCTCCGAGAGCATTTCAGCAGCCTCATCTTTCGCCTCTTTGAGTATCTGCTTCCTCATCTTCTCAATATCCGACAACTCTTTCTGATATTTATCAGTGATACTCTCCAGAGTTCTGTCTGTGGATTTTATTCGTGCAAGTCGCTCTTCCCAAGCCCTACGGTTTCTTGCAATCTTTCTGAGATGACGTTCCATATCCACAAACTCAGTACCAGCCTTATTCTCCGCACTCTTAACAACGACCTCGCTCAATCCCATTTTCCTTGCCAGTTCAAAGGCAAAAGAGCTGCCGGGAGTACCCGTTTCAAGCTTAAAAAGAGGCTGGATGTTCTTGACATCAAAAAGCATCCCTCCGTTTATCACTCCCTTGCTTGCACTTGCAAAAAGTTTGAGATTGGCATAATGAGTGGTGATTATACCAAAAGCACCTCTTTTCTCTATTTCCTCCAGGATAGCTTCGGCAATTGCACCTCCCGCCGTTGGCTCTGTACCGGATCCGAATTCATCTATCAAAATAAGCGAATCCGGAGTAGACTCCTTGAGCACCAGACGCATATTACTAAGATGAGAACTATATGTACTTAAATCATTCTCAATCGACTGTTCATCTCCAATATCAATAAAAATCCTATCGAAAAACGGCAACTCCGAACTTTCCGAAGCGGGAATGAGAAATCCACACTGCATCATGTATTGCAATAAACCGGCAGTCTTGAGACACACAGATTTTCCTCCTGCATTGGGACCTGAGATAAGCAAAATATGCTTTTCCTTGCTCAAACGAAATGTTAATGGAACTATCTTTTTCCCCTCCTTCTCAAGAACTTTCTGTAAAAGAGGATTCCTTGCATCCTTTAAAAAATAATCCTTATCAGTGCTTATCACAGGTTTACCCGAAGATGTCTGTACCGCAAACCGGGCCTTAGCCCAAATAAAATCGATATTTGACAATATTTTTGAAGAGAGCATCAGCTCCTCTTTGTAAGGTCTTAAAAAATCGGAAAAATCAACAAGGATTCTGAGTATCTCTCTCTGTTCGGCAAAATGAAGTTCAGTAACCTGATTGTTCATCTCCACAATCTCCATCGGCTCAATATACAGAGTCTTTCCACTGGAAGATTCATCCACTACGAAACCAGGCACCTTTCTCTTGTTTGAGGCAGTTACGGGCAACAACATCCTTCCCTCTCTCACCGACACAGATGAATCCTTATCAATAAACCCGTCTTTCTGCCCCTGCTTCAATAATGCATGGACTCTCCTTGATATTGTACTCTCCTTTTCCTTTATAGACTTACGTATCGCACCAAGCTCTTCGCTTGCATTATCCTTGACCTCACCAAACCTATCCAACAATCCGTCAATCCTCCTTGTTATCTCTGGAAAAAAAACAACAGGCTTTATCAGCTCCTTCATCTCAGGATAGGCATCCTCCTTTGTATTACCGAAAAATTGTGATATCTGCCTCATAGTGTTTAGAGCAGTCCTCAGTTTTGCAACAGAGATAACATCCAGATAATAATTGGAATGTTCAAGATGCACAAGGAAAGGGTAAATATCCACATATCCTGAATCAGGAAATCCACTTTCCAGCATGGAGATTACCCTCATTTCATCAGTTTGGGCTAGCATCTTCCCCACACGTGCCACATCAGTAGAAAAAGTTGCATCATGCACCATTTTTTTGGCGGCATCACTTGAACAAAGAACTTCTACAGAAGCTCTTATCTTATGGAACCCAAGTCTTTCCTCTATTCGTTGTGAATCTGTCATATAATTTAAATCGTAGGCAAAGATAAAAGTTTATAACTTAGCATGAAATTAAAAACTCCTGATGACACCATCGTCTCTTTTACTAATAGTTCTTGCATATCTCTCAGGCTCTGTTTCAGGAGCAATACTACTCTCAAGAATACTTTACAATCAAGAAATACGAAGTCTGGGTAGTGGCAATCCGGGAGCCAATAACGTTCAACGCATCTTTGGCTGGAAACCGGCCCTGGTGGTTTTCATCTTTGATATTCTCAAAGGAGTTATAGCAGTATCACTTGTCAGGTTCACCAATCTGGAACCCGACACTAACCTCCATGCAGGTATGCAGATTATACTAGGCGTAGCTGCAATTGCCGGACACATCTTCCCTGTATTCCACAAATTCAAAGGAGGAAAAGGTGTTGCCACCCTTACAGGAGTCCTATGGGCTATTCACCCCTATGCTGTACTAATATGCTTCTCAATATTTGTAATTACATTCATCATTACACGATATGTATCCCTGAGCGCAATTATTGGAATCACCACATTTCCATTCTTTATCAATCTTCTATTCGGAGGAGTTACAAACAACAAGATGACACTCACTATCAGAATTTTCAGCATAATAGTAGCTCTCATAATCTGGCTCACTCATCTGAGCAATGTAAAAAGAATTATTAACGGCACAGAGGAGAAGTTCACCCTTAAAAAGTAAAAAAACTAGTCAGCAGATCTCTCAATTGCAACCCTTAATTCGGTTATACTACTCATGGTCCTTATCTTGCCGTCGGACACAAAAGAGATATCGCCAGTCTCCTCAGACACAACAATTACATCAGCATCAGACTGTTCTGTAATACCTACAGCAGCCCTGTGTCTCATACCATAATTAGCAGAAATATTGGGATTGTCCGAAATAGGAAGAGTACACCTTGCAGCCACTATGCGGAATGCAGAAATTACTACAGCTCCGTCATGCATTGGAGCATTCTTGAAAAAAATATTCTCAATGAGTCTCCTGCTTATTCGTGCATCAAGCCTGTCTCCGCTCTCCACCACATAATCAAGCGAAGACTTCTTTGCCAACACTATCAATGCACCTGTACCCGACTCCGACATCCTCCTGCAAGCCTGCGTAATTTCATTAAGTTCCTCTGTTCCCAATACTTTCCCTCTTCTTCCCAGAAAAACCGCAGCAAACCTCAAATGCTGACTGGAATCTACATATCTCGTACCCATTCTAAGTAAAAATCTCCTTATCTCCTGTTGAAATAAAATTATAAGAGCCAAAACCCCCACTCCCATTATCTGTCCCAAAATAGCACTGAGCAATTCCATTTGGAGAGCCTTTACCAGAAGCCACAAGAAATAGAGTACCAGTATACCGGTGAAAATATTAAAAGCGGCTGTCCCCCTTATTAGCTTATAAGCCTGATAAATAAGCACACCTACCAGTACAATGTCGATAACATCTATCAACTCCATATTTATAAAATCCAGCATAATCCTCAAATATATGAAAACAAATCTAACTATTCCACAACTGCAAGAGTAGCAATACTCACAGAAGCACATCCGGCATCAATCAATTTCTCCACACAAGCTCTCAAAGTAGATCCTGTGGTGAGCACATCATCTACAAGCAAGACCTTTGCACCCTTTATCATCTTGTTGTATCTGCGATTAACCCTGAAAACACCTCTCATTGCCCTCAACCTGTGATCTTTGTCTTTTTTTGTCTGACTCAAAGTATACCTCCTCCTTGTAAGAAGATGTTCCACAACCGGCCTCCCCAGGCTTTTACCCAACTGAAGTGCAATCACATAAGCTTGATTATATCCTCTGCTCCATTTCTTAATGAAGTGAAGAGGTACGGGTACCACAACATCCACTATCTCACCCCATCCATTTTCAAAAAGTTTATCAGCAAACAAAGAAGATACATACTCTCCCAGTCGCTTGTCATGATTGTACTTAAAGTCATACACAACCTGTTTCCACCTGCTCTCCCTTCTATAAAACAACAGAGAGGCAACATGAGTCACTCCAAGGTCGTAAAACAATTCTCTAGCCTTGTTCTCTCTCCAGCTCCAGAAAAAGGAGAGCGGCATATCAGTAAGACAATGGATACATATTTTCTCTTCACCTTCAACCAGAGACCTTCCACACACCGGACACAAAACCGGAAAAAAAAGACCCACCACACTCATAACATATCAAAATTCAGTAAAATCCAGCTCAAGAGCTCTTTTAAGTTGATAATCATTCCTTATCATACTCTCTACCCTACCTCTCCTAAAATAATATCTACTCGCAATCTCCTCTTCAAGCAGAAAACGTATCTCCGGTAAGGCAGCCATCAATACCTCCTTCTTATCCAATTTAATCTTACTCTCCAGAGCGTGGAGTTCTTCCTCAATCCCATCATGTAGAGACTCTTTCAAAGCAATTCTTCTCAACTTATCAAACTCCACCTCAGTTGCAGTCCTGTGATCAAAATCTCTCTTTGAAGCCCACTCCGCAAATGCTTCATACTCTTTGTCCGACAAAGTAAAGCGGGAAGGAGCAACTATCTCCATATGCTCTTTAAAATAGAGAATCGAGTATTGATGGAGGATCTCACTATAAGTCAACTCCATCGCAAGTCTGGAATAATTCTGAGGTTCTATCTGCACATCAGGCTCAATTCCACCCCCGTCATAAACCACTCTTCCCTTAATAAGTGTCTTGAATGGTTGTTTAAGTGAATCCGGAATATAACCCACACTTCCATCGCTGTTCCTCTTGGAGTAATCAATAGCCTGCACGCATCTTCCACTGGGTGTATAATACTTCGCAGTAGTAATCTTTATCCTGTTATTATACCCTACATCCCTTATTGACTGTACAAGCCCCTTTCCAAAAGTACGGGTTCCGGCAATCACAGCCCTGTCCAGGTCTTGCAACGCACCGGCAACAATCTCGGAAGATGATGCAGAGGAGGAGTTAACCATCACAAGAAGGGGCAACTCAGTGTCCACAGGTTCCGATTTTGTGTAATACTCTATATCATTCAATCCGGACCTCCCCCTGGAGGTTACTACCAAAGTATTTTTCGGCACAAAAAGAGAGACAATCTCTACTGCTTCATCCAGAAGACCACCCCCGTTACCTCTCAAATCTATAACAACTCTTTTTATATCCTCCTGCGCACGTAGTTCTGTTAATGCTTTTCTTACATCCTTTGCCCCATTGACTGTAAACCCTCCTATCCTGATATAACCCGTTGTATCATCGGCCATTCCATGATACACGACATCCGGGAAGTGCACCTTCTCCCTTACAACAGAGAAATCCAGAGTATCACCACTTCTAAGTTTAAGAACTTGAAAATCTACATCCGAACCTGGGTTCCCCTTCATCATGTTGCTACACTCCTCTATGGACAAATCTACAACCGATTCCCCGTCTATCGCCAATATCCTGTCGCCAGAAACAAACCCGGCCTTGTGTCCGGGAGTGTTTTCATAAACCTCAGTAATCAATACAGCACTGCTGTCTTTCCTTATGGTAGCTCCAATTCCTCCATAACTTCCTGTGGTTAGTAACTCCAGACTCTCCGCATCTTCAGCCGGAATAAATTCTGTATAAGGATCCAGAGAGTTAAGTATAAATTTAGCAGCGTCATATACCAAAGTATCAATATCAACACTATCCACATAAAAAGCGGAGATTTCCCTGAGCACACCAGCCTGCACCTCCAGACTCTTTCCTATCTTAAAATCTTTGGACTGTGCATCACTGCGAAACGGCAGCGACAAAAAAGCCACAGCAACTATTACTGGCAATAATTTTCTGAATGTCATACAACTCGATATTAATAAATACAAAAATAAAGTTTTAGTATCTTTGATGCAATTTTGATTTATATGGAACTTATATTCGCAACAGGCAACCCTCATAAGATCAAGGAGGCACAAGAGATAGCCGGTAAAGGCATCACACTTATCTCATCCGTGGAGACAGGAATAACTGAAGAAATACCCGAATACGGAGACACATTAAACGAGAATGCCCTTATAAAAGCAGAGTATGTACACAAAAGATGCCACAAACCTTGCTTTGCAGATGATACCGGGCTGGAAGTGGAGGCTCTTGACGGAAAACCGGGAGTAAAATCTGCGAGATATGCCTCGGAAGAGTGCGATTCATCAAAAAACATGGATAAACTACTCAACGAACTTGAGGGTAAAGAAAACCGCAAAGCTCGATTCCGAACTGTCATTGCCTTGATAATAGATAATAAGGTCAACTATTTCGAGGGCATCCTCGACGGAACAATAGCAAATGAAGCTTCCGGCAAAGAGGGTTTCGGATACGACCCTCTATTCATCCCTGAAGGTTACAACAAAACCCTGGCAGAGCTCACGGCAGAAGAGAAGAACTCCATCTCTCACAGAGCAAAAGCTCTCTCCTCTCTTACATGTTTCCTTTCAAAAGAGAAACTTATTTCAAATAAATAGAAGAGATGCCCTACACTCCCTTCAGATTTATAGTATTGCACTCTCTAAAATTCAAAGAGAGCGGAATAATCGTAAAAGGATACAGTTCCCTTTCAGGCATAGAAACTCTGTTCCTCAGAGGACAAGGCAAGAAAAACAGCCGCCACTCAATCTCCCTTCTGCATCCACTGAGCATATTGAACATAGTAACATCATCACGCACCTTCGGAGAGATGAAAACAATAAAAGAATTTGAACCTGCTTATAAACTTAGATCTATCAGGGAAGATATCGCCAAAACATCAATAGCATTGTTCATCAGTGAACTTCTGAGTGTAACACTCATGGAAAAAGAGAAAGACGACAAAATTTATTCTTTCATTCAAAAAAGCATACTAGAACTGGAAAATATTGAAACGGGTACTGCCAACTTTCACCTCCTTTTTGTTATAAGACTAACAGAAATTCTTGGATATTTGCCCGAAATACCCCGGGATACAACCGGAATGCTCTTCGACATCCCCTCCGCAGGCTACCAAACAAATTACAAAAAAGATAGCCTTAGAGATACCCATTCTACACAAACAACACAATTCTCAATAGAACAAAGCAACTTGCTCAAACAACTCTCGCACACACCCACACAACAATTGGGCTCAGTCATGATTCCCCGCAAATCGAGAGTAGAATTCATAGAAAGCATGCTTCAATACCTCAGGTACCATTCTGGCTATAAAATAGAATGCGAATCTCTCCGTATTCTACATGAAGTCTTTGAATAATATCTATATTTGTGTTATGTCAGTAACATCAAAAATATTCCGTTTGATATCAGTCCCTCTTCTCAAGACCATTGAAAGAGGAAGGCGATTCCCGGAACAACAACAACAAACCCTTTTCCAATATCTAATCAAGAGAGGAAGCAACACCTACTTCGGGAAAGAGCATCAATTTGGAGAGATAGACTCTGTCGACAAGTTTCGCACACAGGTGCCCCTAAGAAATTACGATATGTTTGAGCCATACATTGAACGCATCCGAAAAGGCGAAAAAAACATACTTTGGGACTCTCCTGTTAAATGGTTTGCGAAATCTTCAGGCACTAGTTCTTCAAAAAGTAAATTTATCCCGATGACACAAGAGTCACTAAATGACTGTCACTATGCAGGGATGAAAAAAATGCTGGCCACATACACAGATATAAACAAAAACTCTAAGATATTTAACGGGAAAGCCCTTACACTGGGAGGAAGTGTAACACCGGACGAAATGAGTACAGGGGACAAAAAAAATGGCGATTTGTCTGCAATACTGCTTTCCAACTCTCCCAGGTGGGTAGAACTGAGAAGGGTCCCCTCAAGAAAAACAGCTCTGCTATCCGACTTTGAAACAAAAGTCGGGATAATATGTGAAAACGCACTCAAATACAACGTCACCAACTTTTCCGGAGTACCATCCTGGAACATGGTGCTCATAAAAAAAATTCTGGACCACACAGGTAAAAAAAACCTCAAAGAGGTATGGCCCAATCTGGAACTCTTTATGCACGGAGGAATCAACTTCGAACCCTACCGCACTCAATACCAAAACATCATCCCGGGAGAGATGAATTACATGGAAAATTACAATGCATCCGAAGGGTATTTTGCATTTCAGGACGATCTTTCAGAGAACTCTATGCTGCTTCTCACAAATAACGGTATCTTCTACGAGTTTATCCCCATGAACAAACTAGACGACGCCATAAATGGTAAATTCACTCAATTTGATACAGTTGAGAGTGTGAAAACCGGAGTCTACTACGCTATGGTAATATCCACCAATGCAGGACTATGGAGATACCTAATTGGAGACACCATAAAATTCACCTCCTTGTACCCTCACAAGATCATAATATCCGGCCGAACACAACTTTATATCAATACATTCGGAGAAGAGCTCATGATCCATAATGCAGAGGAAGCACTTGCCGGGGCATGCGACGAACATGATGCCATTGTGGCCAATTACACCGTAGCTCCTGTCTTCATGTCTGAAAAAAACAAAGGACGTCACCAGTGGCTAATAGAATTTACAAAAGAGCCTGCCGACGCTGCTGCCTTCACCGATTCCCTTGACAAAGCACTTTGTAGCTGTAACTCCGATTACGAAGCAAAGAGAAGCAACAACACTACAATGGAGCCTCCACTTCTCACCATCATTAAGGAGGGAGTATTTTACAAATGGCTCCACTCTAAAGGAAAACTCGGTGGACAAAATAAAGTACCCCGACTAAGCAACAACCGCACTTATGCAGATGAGTTAATCTCCATAAACGACAATGAACAATACTCTTCCAATTGAAATATCAGAACTCCAGACTCGTCTGTCAATCGAGATCTTTAACAAAAAAATGGATTTCGAAAAGACAGCCATGGAGATATTCCACATTCAAAGTAAATACTGTGCTCCTTACAGAAGATATATCTCACTGCTCGGCATAGCTGCAGAAGAAATCAAAAACACGACGGATATCCCCTTTCTCCCGGTATCACTCTATAAAAACCAAGATATCAAATGCTTCAACGGAAAAGAAGAGGCTCTTTTCACAAGCAGTGCCACTACAGGTCAGATTCCATCCCGCCACTTTATAAAAGAACTTTCACTTTATGAAAAAAGTTTCATGGAGTCATTCAAGCTATTCATTGGAACACCTTCTGATTTCACAATTCTTGCCCTGCTTCCGTCATATCTTGAGAGGAAAGGCTCTTCACTTGTATACATGGCAGAACACCTGATAAGGAAAAGCAACAAAAAAGAGTCCGGATTCTATCTCTACAATCATAAAGAGCTCCATGAGACACTACTACAGCTCAAACAATCAGGCAAAAAAACAATACTGTTAGGTGTAACATTCGCACTACTCGATTTTATACAAAATTACCCGTTGGATTTTCCTTCTCTAAAGGTAATCGAAACCGGAGGCATGAAAGGAAGGAAAAAAGAGCTTAGCAGAGAAGATGTTCACCGCGTGCTCTCAGAAGGATTCGGGACAGAAGTAATCGGTTCGGAATACGGTATGGCCGAATTACTCTCACAAGCATGGTCATCAGGACACGGACTCTTCACACCTCCTCCTTGGATGAAAATAGTTATACGAGATAATACCAATCCATTTGCAACTGTTTCCAAGGGGCACGAGGGAGGAGTTAACCTCATAGATCTTGCAAACATATACTCCTGCTCCTTTATTGAAACCATGGACAAAGGAATAAAAGAGGCCGGCGAATCCTTCAGGATCACCGGCCGCATAAAAAATTCCGAAATAAGAGGATGCAATCTCCTCCTAGAAGACTAGAGACTGTCTATCATCTCCTCCACCCTTTTTTCCAAGGCTTCTGCCTCCTCTTCAAAGCCTCGCTTCCTGAAAATATCAGAAATATAAAAGATATATGAAAGATTATTCTCTATATCACTTTTAGAAAGATACCTGCCATTATGCTCTGTTCCAAAGAATCTCACAGAATCAAAGGTATCCTCAACAAATGCATCAGCAAGAGTCTTTGCCTTCTCGTTCTCCCCCGCCAAGAAGTAAATATCTATCGCCTCCATGACAGCAAACTCATTTAAAGAGGGAAGCAGAGAGGCATTATAAGGAAACTGAGAGGGAATCATCACCTCTTCCATCTTGTCAAGCACCTCAACAGCCTTGTCAATCTCACCGGCATTTACGAGAGCCTTGGCAGTTTGGGTATGGATATTTCTTACAGAAACTACAGCCCCAAAAGTAAGGAGATTCTGATAATCTATATTTACAGAGGGGTCATTCATGTTTCCCCACTTGTACACATTCATCACATTGTCATACATCTCCAATGCATCCACTCTACCGGGATTACCCATTGATGTGGTAGATTTTACAGGCACAAACTTGTATGCAAAACCGTTGTATTCAAGATAATCTCTAATTCCAATACCGAGATCGCCTCCCATGGCAACAAAATATATGGGTCTGTCCCATTTATAATTAGAAATGAGATCCAACATCATTAATTCAGCCTTTGTGAGAACGTTTTTATTCTCAGGAATTGAAAGCTGCAACTGATCTTCTATCAAAGAAGTATCCGACTCCGGCACTATTCCATATTCAAGAACATTCTTCTTATCCACCGGAACAAGCAACTCCCTGGCAGAAAAGACACTTACAGATTCTCCGGAGGTTAATCGCACCCTGGCACTAGGTTCCTGCAAGAGCTCAATCACAGCTTTGACAGAAACCGGCCTGTGAACTCTTTCATAAATCTGTACCATATCATTGGTGCCAAATACATACTCCTCCTTAGGAAGAGAGAATTCTAAAGGTTCAGATTCATAAACCTTATACTGCATTTGGTCTATATACCAGTCTGTACCCAGCAGTGAAGTATTTACAACCCTCACATCGGTACGAACACCCTCAACCTCCTGAAGATACCATAGAGGAAAAGTATCGTTGTCTCCATGAGTCACCAATATTGCACCATAATCACAGGAATTGAGATAATTATAGGCTATATCCCTGGCAGTATACCTATTGCTGCGATCATGATCGTCCCAGTTTTCGACAGCCATCAAAGCCGGAACACCCAAAGAGATAAAAGTTATTCCAAGAGCAGCTATTTTGGGCGGGATATACTTACTCAATACATCGTAGAATGCCATCACAGCCAATCCTGTCCATATGGCAAAAGCATAGAATGAACCTGCATAGGCATAATCTCTCTCCCTCGGCTGAAAAGGAGGCTGGTTAAGATATACGACCACAGCTATCCCGGTAAGAACAAACAACAACATTGTTACCCACCAATTTTTCCTGTCCTGTCTAAGATGATACAAAAGACCGATTATCCCGAATAACAAGGGCAAGAGGTAATAATGGTTCTTAGCCCTGCTGTTCACAACATAATCGGGACCGTTATCTTGGTCTCCCAATCTTGCCTTATCAATAAACCCAATACCGGACTCCCAATTACCTTTGAAAGGATCTCCCGGAGTAGTGCCATGCAAATCGTTTTGACGTCCGGCAAAATTCCACATAAAATAACGGAAATACATCCAGTTCAACTGGTAGTCAAAAAAGTAAGCCATATTATCCCTGAAAAGTGGAAGTTTATGCTCTCCTCCCACAACACTACGACCTCTGTCCTGGGTATACTGTTTATAAAACCTTATATGGTCGGAAGAGGGACTCCACATTCTCGGGAACAGCATCTTAGTTCCTGAATCAAACTTCTGTTGAACAGGACCTCTTACCTTTTTATAACCATCCCCCATTTTAGTCCAATATTTGCTAGTCTCCAAATCATAGGTAGAGGCATAAGTCTCTCCATAAACAAGTGGATTACTCCCATACTGCTCACGTCCCAGATACCTCACCAAAGAGAAAGGATTATCGGGCTGATTCTCATTTGTCGGAGTATTTGCACTTGAACGTATTATCACAACAGCAAAAGAAGAGTAGCCAATCACAATCATTGTAAAGGCCAGGGCAATTGTATTCATAAGCACCTTACCCTTTTTGAAAGACCACCATATCAAGTAGAAAGATGCGAAAAGCACAACTGCCATAAAGAAAGCAGCACCTGAGTTGAAAGGCAACCCCATCACATTCACAAAAAGAAGATCGAAATATGCCGCAAACTTTGGCAAATATGGTATAATTCCGAAAAGTATAACAGCCAGAATAACAGCCGAAACTACAAGCACATTAAAGGTCCTTACAGGAGTCACCTCATATTTCTTATAATAATATATGAATACTAAGGCAGGAATAGTCAGGAGATTCAGAAGATGCACACCGATAGACAATCCCATAAGAAAAGCAATAAGTATTATCCACCTGTTGGCGTAAGGTTCAGAAGCCTGCTCCTCCCATTTGAGCATTGCCCAAAATACCACGGCAGTAAAGAGAGAAGACATAGCATAAACCTCTGCCTCAACCGCAGAAAACCAGAATGTATCAGAGAAAGTGTAGATTAATGCCCCCACAATACCTGCACCCCATATTGCTATTGAGGAGTCAACCGAAAGCGATTTCTTCTGTTTCTCAACTATCCTTCTACCAAGATGTGTAATTGTCCAGAAAAGAAACATTATTGTAAGTGAAGAGCAGAGGGCACTCATAGCATTCACCATCATTGCTGCCTTGTCGGGACCGGCAAACAAAGTAAAGAAGCGGGCAATAAGCTGGAAAACCGGATTTCCCGGAGGATGCCCCACTTCCAACTTGTAAGAGGATGCAATAAACTCACCACAATCCCAGAAGCTGGTAGTAGGCTCAATTGTAGAGAGATAAACCACCGATGCAACAACAAACAATAATAGTCCGAGTATATTGTCTGTAAGTCTGAATTTTTTTAATTCCATGATATATATTTCCTGTAAGTTAGAGAATAATTAACAAAGATACTATTTTGAATTTTTCTGCCTAAATTTGCATGAAAATTATATGTTATGGCACAAAGCGACTGGAAAGAAAGACTAGGTGTTGTTTTCTCTACCAACCCCGACTACAACTACCAATCTGAAGAAGATAATATTATTGAAGAGACCCTGCCCAATAATAAACAGAAACTATATGTGACCATTGACAGGAGGAATCGGGGAGGCAAACAGGTTACACTGGTAAAAGGATTCAAAGGGAATGAAGAAGACATTGAGAAACTGGGCAAACAACTCAAAACCAAATGCGGAGCAGGAGGTAGCGTAAAAGATGGAGAGATAATAATTCAAGGAGACTTCCGCGACAAACTTATTTCAATTCTTCAAAAAATGGACTATCAGGCCAAAAGAGGCAACTAAGAGCCTTCACAAAATGGAAGAAGAGATATTAACAGAACAGTTATTTCATGCAGACTCCCTGTGGGGTAGTCATACACTTGTAGTAACTGACCCGGGAAAAGAACCCAAATTAAATATAGAGGCTAGCCATAACATCTTCACCTCCTCATTCATCTTACTTTTCTTCATTCTTATAGCTGTATTCTTTAGTGACATAAAAGCGACAACATCCTATTTGATTAAAAACATCTTCAAATTCAAACCCCAGATCGCTCTTGAAGAGAAACTCTCCTCGGTTAACCGGCGGAACAGAACATTCCTTATATCCATAGTTTTCCTCGCTCTGTTCTTCACTCTCTCCTTTGGGGACTACTTCACAGAAAAAACAGGATTGAAAGAATATTATCTACCTCTCACACTTATCGCAGTGGTTATTGTCTACTGGATATTCAAGAGCATTGCACTACGTTTTACCGGATGGCTCACAAATGATAAGCAAACATTCTCTCTTGTGGCCAAAATAGGTTATAACCACCTTATTATGGCTTCTTTTTTAACACTTCCCGTTGTTATTATTCCATTCTTCACAACAACCGAATACGAGCCAATACTCTTTAAGTACCTGTTATACTCATACTTGACTGTATACACCATTTACCTTGCAAGAGTATATCAAACAATTATTTACTCACGTTTTTCTCATGTTTTTTATATTTTGTATCTTTGCAGCGCCGAAATTTTGCCTATGGCACTTTTGACCAATTTTATACTATCTTATAAATTTATATGAAAATCAAGAAGATACTAATTTCCCAGCCGGAACCCCAAAACGGATCACCCTATACCGATTTAATATCAAAATATAACATAGAGATAGATTTCATACCGTTTTTCCGTGTAGAGCCTGTTCCCTCGAAAGAATTCAGACTCCAGAAAATAAATATTACAGATTTTACTGCTGTTGTTTTCACGTCCAGAACCACTATAGACGCATTCTTCAATTTGTGCGAAGAGATGAGGGTGGCCGTTCCGGAAACAATGAAATATTTTTGTGCATCTGAGGCAATAGCACTCTATCTGCAAAAACACATAGTCTATAGGAAACGTAAGATATTCTTCGGGAAAGGATCTCCGGCATCAATAATTGAAGCTATAGGACCAAAGCATAAAAACGAGAATTTTCTTCTCACAGTTGCAGACAACTACAAGTCCGACCTCAACCGTGCATTTACAAAGGCCAAACTTAAACATTCCAGCGCCATCTTGGTACGTACAGTATTCAGTGACCTAGGAAAAACAGACCTCAGCGCATATGATATGGTTGTTTTTTACAGTCCTTCGGATATCAAATCCCTCAAAGAGAACTTTCCGGAGTTCAATCCCGGACAGGTGGAATTCGCAACTTTCGGACCAGCTACATTAAAAGCTCTTAAGGCCGAGAAGATCACGCCTGCTGTGATAGCCCCCACTCCGGAGGCACCCTCCATAGCAAAAGCACTATCTCTATATATTGAACAGTAAATCACTCAGTTTCGGAAAAGAAGAAAAACTCTGCTCACGCAAGAAAATAGCCGAGGTCTTCACTCAGGGGAAAGTTGTCTTCAACTACCCCCTGAGAGTAAGTTTCATCGTAAAAAGTGATAGTACTGAACCTACATTGTTCCTAGTTTCCGTTCCAAAAAGAAACTTCAAAAAAGCTGTTCACAGAAATCAAATCAAACGCCACATAAGAGAATCCATCCGGTTAAATAAAGATATCCTGTTGGACAGCCGGAACAAATATGACATCTGTATTGTTTATACCGGTAGAAAGATACACGAATCCGCAGATATTGACAAAACGCTTAAAGATGTATTGGGAAAAATCAAAGATAATAATTAAACAAATTCTTGTAGCCCCCTTTGTTCTTCTCATCAAGTGCTACCAATTTTGTATATCTCCGCTCACTCCACCCACCTGCAGATACACCCCCACTTGTTCACGATACTCGTTGGAGGCACTTAAAAAACACGGACCTATAAAAGGATTATGGCTATCCATCAAACGAATTGCAAGTTGTAATCCGTGGGGAGGAAGCGGGTACGATCCGGTTCCCTAAATTCAGGATTCATAACCAAATCTCTTCAATACTCTTATACGATTTGACTCTCCCTTGGAAAGTGCTTCAACCTCATTTCTGGTGATATCCGCAAGATTCAACAATACCAGACCATCCACACAATAATTGAAATCAGGATCTACATTACAGGCTAATATCTTACAATTGATCTTGAGATATTTCTTCACTAAAGTAGGCATACGCACCTCATTGTTGCTAAGCCTCATGAGAAATCTATCAAACCTCTCTATGCTCTCAATCTTATCCATGAGAAGAAATTCAGGATCACTCCGGAGGAAATCCGGCACAAAAGGATACCTTGGCACTGCCAACTCCTGCAACTCCTCAATCGAATGCTTCTTTCTGAGATAATAAACGATAAGACTACGATAAAAAGGGGGATACCAAGAACTTATACTCACCGGACCTGTAAGATATTTAACCGAAGGATACCTTACAACTGTATAAAAAAGACCTTTAATCAACAACATGAGTGGCAGCGCCTCTCTTTGATAATCCCTCACCACAAAGGAACGGCCCAGCTCAATTGAATTATAAAGAATATCATGATAAGCTTTATCATATTTAAAAAGAGTGGATGAGTAAAATCCTTTAAATCCACGGGATTCCATAATTTCTGAGCCAAAACCAAGACGATATGCACCCACAAGACGAGATTTATGGTTATCCCACAAGATAAGATGCTTATAATAAATATCGTAGTCATCTAAATCAAGTGCCTTTCCGGTACCTTCTCCAATCGCTCTGAATGCCTCTTCCCGACGTCTTCCCAACTCGTAAAGCATCAAGGGAACTGAGTCGGAAGAGACTAGATAACAACTGAAATTTCCAGTCGTAAAGAGATGATCTTTTGAGTCAAGAATATTTATCTCTTTCTGGAGGGCCCTTCTGTTTCTAGGCAGAGCAATGGGCAACATTTCCCTCTCAACACATTGGTTTAAGTGTTTTAGCACATTGGATTCCAATGCATAAGTACGAGCCCTCAAATAACTCCCGTAATCGGCAACAGAGGACAAAGATGATGTCTCGGAAGGCATTACGGGTTTGCCAATCTTCAACACTATTTTCTTATCTCTTTTATTGAGAAGCTCCCTTGGAAGTCTCAATGTTCTCAATAGCGGATGAATTCTGCCCAACCTGTGAAAACACTTGGAATTTGTGCCATGAAAATAGACAGGCACAACAGGTACCTGAGAGTTTTTCACCAGCTTCATGACAGAGTGTTGCCACTCCTTATCCTGCACCTTAGAAGTTCCGTAATTGGTAGAGACCTCCCCTGCCGGAAAGAGAGCAAGCGATTTACCCTCCGCCAGCCACTGCATAGCTTCTCTGAGTCCTCCGAAGCTCTTGTGTAGTTCCGGCATATTTGAAAAAGGATTAACAGGCACTATGTACTCCTTTATGTTAGGGATATAGGAGAGCACGAAATTTGCCATAAACCGTATATCAGGTCTAAGAGAACTGAATACATTCAAAAGGATTATTCCGTCAATAGCTCCAAAAGGATGATTAGAAGTAACTATGAAGGGACCCTCTTGTGGAATATTATCCAACTCCCTCTCATTAATATCAAACGTGATATTCAATTCATTCAATAAAGCAGTAGTAAAATCTCTCCCGTAGCTGGAAGAAATCCTGGAATAAGTTTTGTTTATCTTATTCAATCCTGAAACACACATAAAACAGGAGGCCAAGATATCTCCGGGCAGACCTTTTATCCTGAATGCTTTTTTAAGGTCACTCCTTGTTACAAGTTTGGATGTCATATTGTAAGACAAATATAAGATATTTACTATTTTTACAAAAGAGTATAAGAAAAAAGAGTAATGAAAAGAGAGAGAGGAATCAACTCCCTTAAAGAAAAAGTTAAACTTCTTCCTAAATTGCCCGGGGTTTACAAATTCACCGACAAGGAAGAAAAGATCATATATATTGGCAAGGCGAAAAGCATCAGGAATCGTGTTTCTCAATATTTTACATCTCCTGAAGGGTTAAGTGGCAAAACCCGCGTAATGGTCTCCAAAATAGCAGACATACACCACACTGTGGTTGAAAACGAAGGAGATGCACTCCTTTTGGAAAACAATCTCATAAAAGAGTATCAACCCCGATACAACGTCATGCTTAAAGATGGCAAGACATATCCGTGGATATGTATAAAAAATGAAACATTCCCAAGAGTATTTATAACACGAAGAGTAGTTAAGGATGGCTCTCTCTATTTCGGACCTTACAGTTCTGCAAAACACGCACATAATCTTGTGGCACTTATATCAAGTCTTTTCTATCTTAGGGACTGCAAACTGTCACTTAACAAAGAATCCATAGAGAAAGGCAAATTCAAACCCTGCCTTAAATACCATATAAATAAATGCAAAGCCCCCTGTATCTCGCTCTTCACAGAGGAACAGTACAACCAACAGATAGAACAGATTAAATCCCTTTTAAAAGGCGACACCTCCTCACTTGTAAGGGAATTCCGAGAAAGGATGAATGAAGCCGCCTCTCAGCTACAATTCGAAGAGGCACATAAGTACAAAGAAAAGATAGAACTTATAAAGAACCATAACAACAAATCTATAATAGTAAACCACAAAATATCCAATATTGATGTATTCACACTGGTTTTTGGCCATCATACAGCCCATGGAAACTATATAAGAATAGTGAATGGAAGCATCATACAGTCCCTGAACATGGAGTTCAAGATACCTCTGGAAGAGAGTACAGAGAGTATAATGTCCCTGTTCATCTCAGACACTCACTCAAAATTCGGGGATACCTCAAGGGAGATTCTGGTAAACCACTACCCCGACTCCGAACCTATGAAGAGCAAATCTTTTATACCACAAAGAGGAGATAAACATTACCTGCTGGAATTGAGTCTCAAAAATGCCAGACTATACATGAAAGAGAGACAAAAACAGGAAGAAACAATCAGGCCTGACGAATACCGGCAAAGAATCATGGAATCCATAAGGAAGGACCTATCTCTTACAGAACAACCTCGTCATATTGAATGCTTCGACAACTCCAACATACAAGGGACAAATCCAGTAGCTGCATGTGTTGTTTTCAGGGATGGAGTTCCTTGTAAAAAAGACTACCGCCACTTCAATATAAAGAGTGTAACCGGAGCAAACGATTTTGCCTCAATGAAGGAGGTTGTGTATCGCCGCTACTCCCGTCTTTTGGAAGAGAAGCAAAGCCTGCCTCAACTGATAGTGATTGACGGAGGCAAAGGCCAGTTGAACTTTGCCCTTCAGGCTCTAATCGAGCTCAATCTTCACATGAAAATTAAAATAATAGGGATAGCTAAAAGGCTGGAAGAGATTATAGTCCCTGGGGACCCAAACCCACTCTTTCTGGACAAAAACTCCCCATCACTCAAAGTAATAATGCATCTCCGTGATGAGGCTCACCGCTTTGGAATCACTCACCACCGCAATAAAAGGAGCAAAGAACAGATAAAGTCGGAACTCAGGCTCATAAAAGGTATTGGAGAAAAAAGTGAACAAAAACTCCTTTCACGCTTCAAAAGCGTAAAAGGAGTAAAAGAAGCCTCTAACGCCGACCTCACCCTCCTTGTCGGAAAAAGGGGGGCAAAGGCAATCAGAGATTACTTCGGGAGAGCCTAACCCAAGTTACCCACCCGTTTATCGAATTAAGCAGATAGAACACCCACATGACAATCATAAGTACAGAATGGGACTCACCATTTGTAAAAGCTATACTCCACATCACAATACTAATAAGATTTACAATCACCCATAGCACCCATTGCTCCATAAAACGCCTCACCATAAGAAACATTGCAATTACAGAAAGCACCGTGGTAGACGCATCCTTGAGAGGTTGAGGATCCGAGAAGAGGAAAAGCGCCCAAGCCACAGAGGCAGTCAAAAAAATTGAGATCAGCAACAAAACCCCTCTTTGCTTAATACTCATTCTTTTTGTTATCACAGTAACAGATTCTTCTGTAACGCGCTTTCCGGCCCAGCTATACCATCCGATGAACTGCATAGGCAAATAATAGAGGAAATTAAGAGCAGCATCCCCATAAAGTCCCGCCTTGAATGATATCCATGCATAGAGAGATACATTAACCACTCCGAAAACATAATTAAATATATTTCCCCTTGCCACAAGTACTACACACACCACTCCGGTAACAGCCGCTATAGATCCCACAACATCGAGATCCTTTTCCAGAAAAGAGTATAGAAGATTTGCAACAACTACTCCCGAAATAAGAAACCAGTCAAAAGGTCTTAAGGTATTTATCTTAGAAAATCCGGTCATCTATAGTGGTGTTTTAAATAAAAGTTCCATAAAAAAATCCTTCTCCCCGGTATACCCCCCCTTGATTCCAAAAGAGAGGGGATACGATATTCCTAAAAGATTTATATCAGCAATTATGCTTCCCCCTGCTGAGTAAAGATTCTCCGCTCCGGCCAGTTTACCGTTCCTGTAATAACTTACAAAAGGAATCATTTGAAAACGTCTTATATAAAGAGCAGAACCTAAAGAGATGTCACCGGTATAAAGAGGCAAGGCATACTCAATATCAGCCCCTGCAGCCCAACTGCTCAACCTGTTGGAGTAACCTGGAGGAAAAGCTATTGAGTTTGCCATAAAATAATTCTTCCCTTTCATAAATTGCTTCTGAAAAGAGGCTGCAACCTTTAATCCATGATCTTTTGACAGACCGGAAAGATAAAAATAGAGTGAAGCGTAGAGCAACGAGCCAAAATTCTCACCCGAAAATGGTGATGCAGAAAATCTCACAGATCCCCCTACACCATATTTCGGAAATATGTTCCTGTGAGCAGTTTTAAGCACCGAATAGGCATTTAACCCAATTGAAAAATATTGATAATCACTATATTTCTCTCTTCTATCCGAATAATATGAGTCATTGGTATACCTCCATATAAAACTGGGGATTAAACCCACATTCCAGCCTCCTCTACTGTAATCCAGAGGAATATATGTCAATAAACGAGCATTCACATACGGAGAGCCCTCTAAAGTATCAATAATCTGAGAGGGGATTCCAAAGAAATCCCGCTCTATTGACAGTTTCTTCCTGTTCCTGTCATTGAAATCGGCACTCAACTCAAACACCGGATAGAGACCATGATAGCTAAATTTGAGGTGAGCTGAATTGAACCCTTCATGCCATGAATAACCCGCCGTCATATATGCTGTGCTGAGATTGTTTTGCGAATAGAGAATAAACCCGGGAGATACTATGTCATAAATATTATCATAGGAGAGCCTTTTGATATTATCTATATTATAATAGATCGGAGCCCATGAATGCACATTGAGAATATTAGAGAATTTCCGGTATTTCTTAGATTCATAATCAATATCCTCCGGAACCTCCAAAGTATCAGTATTCAACCTCGATCCGGCAGAAAGAATCTCCAAAACCTCATCCCTGTAACGCTTAACATCGCCCTCTTCATTTAATAAAACAGGAGTCATCTCCAGTGAGAGATCTTCAGCATCAATCATTCGAAGAGAATAACCTCTTTGGGAAAAATCGCTTACCACAAGCTTACCCTCTTCATTGATATCATACCCGGAAATCCCGAACCTCACATTTGTCATCTTCACTACCTGCCCACTGTCAATATAATATCCGTAAAGATTCTTTACCCCGTCATAATCACTTATAAATGTCACCAATTTGTCATCTGCCAACTTGATTTTTCCTCTCTCAAAAAGTTTGATATCACTCATTGATTTCCCTTCCATATCTGCAAGCAACCTCCATCGTGCTGAACCATCACATTCTGAAAAAAGAACTGAACTATCTCTGTGAAATGTCTGGCTCTCAATCCTAAAAAGCTTAACTCCCCCCTCCTTAACAAGCAATGCATAATATCCACAATCACCGTCAGCTACAACCTCCTTTACCCTATATCCTACAGGAGCTGCATATTCAAACAACTTATCTCCCTTTAACGAGTAACCCGCTACTGCTGTGTTCCCCTCCACCGAATAAGAAACAGCCACAAGAGGAGCAATCTCATTAAAAGACATATTCTCATCTAAATCCCTCATCTTATGCGTAAAAGATGGGTGAAAAAGCCTCTTACCGTAAGTTAATCGTTCTGAATTTCCTGTTATTATATCATAACAAAAGAGATCGGAAAAAACCTCCAGTTCCCACCTGGGAGAGGTAATGTATTCAGTCCAGAAGATCTTGTCCCCATGACGAATCGGCACCGAACTTATGTTACCCATAAATCTATGAAGCAACTCATCCTCCCCATCTGATATTGATACCAACCGAGAAATATTGTCAAAATCTCTCTTTACCGCATACACACTATCACCTACCCACATGGGGTGAGAATATCTGTAGAAACCATTGTCACTATTATCCACACCTTCTGTAATAAGATCTGACCTTGTAAAAGGAGCTCTTAAAGAATCTTCTCTTTTCCATCTTAGTGTATAATATCTTTTCAATTCCTCAAAATTCTCCTTCTTATCGAGTCCTGTAAAATTGCGATATCCTTTATTCTGGGCATTAACATCGTAGAATCTCGATATCACGTAGTCAGTGACCTCGCCCAGATAATAAGGATTGCCCGACCTATATCTCACAAAAGAGCTAAAAAGGTAGCCAAAGCTGTATATATCCGGGACATAATCTCTATAAGACCCCAGAGTCCACCTGTCCCAACTTCTGTAATCTCCGTTCAGAAAAGCAGCCCTGTAATAGATAAGATGATCGGGATCCCTTCCCCTTCCGGCAGATGTAAACTCAGTTTCACTCAAAACAGCATCACCTTCCAATGCCCATTGACTCATATACAAACCTACTCCTGCAGCAACAGCCTGTTCTCCTGCAATCCATCTCAAAGGCTTGAAAATACCTCTCTCGAATTTAGAAATTTGCCCTACATGTCTCAATTCATGTATCACCAAATGCTTCTCCCAGCTATCGACATAATCATCGGTAAAAGAAGGTGTTGTAAAAAGCTCCATCCTCCTTGGAGCTACTCCCACCATACCATTGCTCATCACCGTATAAGGATGCAATATCACGTCAATACTGCCTGCATCTGCATTCAAAGTCTCAATTACATGTGGCTTGAGTTTATGAAGTAACCAGATATATCTTTTTGCAACAGAATCTATCTTCTCGGGATAAATTATACGGAAATCATCGCTTTTATAATATCTCCAACTCACTCTTGCGGGATCGTTTCCCAATGAGAAAAATTGACCATATGAAGCGGATGTTACGAAAATGTTACCCGCAAATAAAAACCAGAATAAAATGTATCTAATTATCTTACTGCTCATATTATAAGAAAAACACCAGCCACAAGTGATTTTGCCCCGCTAAGGTAAGAAATCCCTTAAATTTTTCAACTCCTTAATTATATGATATATATTTGCGGCAAAATACATAACATATCACTAATGGATATTGCATATCAAATTCTTAAGGTAGCCGGATCACTCGGGCTCTTCCTTTATGGAATGACACTGCTCAGCGAATCACTCCAAAAAGTCGCAGGAGACAAGATGCGCTCTATTCTGGCTGCAATGACATCCAACTCCTTCAAGAGAGTGCTCACCGGACTCTTCATAACAGCAATAATACAATCCTCAAGTGCCACCACCGTAATGGTGGTGAGCTTCGTTAATGCAGGATTGCTATCCCTGGCACAATCCGTAGGAGTAATAATGGGAGCAAACATAGGAACCACCATAACGGCGTGGATAATAGCCCTTCTGGGATTCAAGGTAGACATCTCGGTGTTATCAATACCATTGATCGGTATAGGTTTTGCCTTTATGATGTCAAAATCCAAAAAGCGTAAATCCATCGGAGAGCTATTGATAGGATTCGCCCTACTCTTTCTTGGACTCGACTTTCTCAAATCTTCCGTACCCGATCTCAGATCCACACCGGAGGTGCTTGAGTTCCTCAGCTCATGGACAAGCTTTGGCTTCTTCTCAGTACTTATTTTCGTGTTCCTCGGAACAATACTCACAATAGTATTACAATCATCAAGTGCAACAATGGCACTGACATTAGTAATGATAAGCAATGGCTGGATTCCCTTTGAAATGGGAGCAGCTCTTGTTCTTGGAGAAAACATCGGCACCACCATCACAGCAAATATTGCCGCAGCCGTGGCAAATGTCTCAGCACGAAGAGCCGCACTGGCACATACCGTATTCAATATCTTCGGTATTGTCTGGGTGTTAGTTCTGTTCCGACCCATCCTCAACCTGGTATCGGGCATAACAATCGCAGTGGGAGCAGGCGATCCCTTTACAGATGCAGGCTCCTCCCTTTATGGAGTATCATTCCTGCACACGATGTTCAATGTGACCAATACACTACTATTGGTATGGTTCACACCTCAAATAGTGAGACTTGTGACATATGTGATACGTACACCGGAAAAAGAAGAGGTATTCCGCCTCAAATACATACAGGGTGGGATACTCAGCACAGCCGAACTATCACTCACACAAGCCAAGTACGAAATTGTCAATTTTGCCCGACTCTCACAAAGACAATTTGAATATGTAAGGCAAGCTGTCAACAAGCCGGCCGACAAAGACTTTGATGCCCTTTTCGCAAAACTCGAACACTACGAACAGATCACAGACAGGGTGGAGCTGGAAATAGCCAACTACCTAAACAGTATAGCCGAGGGAGAGCTCAGTGAAGAGAGTGGCAAAAGGATACAAGCCATGTACACCATAATAAGCGAAATCGAAAGTATCGGCGACTCAGGATACAACATCGCAAGGATACTTCAACGCACAAATGTATATAAATGCAACTTTGGTGACGAGATGACCAAAAAGGTAAACCACATGCTGGATCTTCTGGACAATGCATTAAAACACATGGTTTATAATCTCGAACAGGGATATACCAATATTAGCAATATCAACAATGCAGAGGATGCAGAAAACTCAATAAACGAATATAGAAACTATCTTAAGGAAGAACACTTGCTCAACCTCGAAAACAACGTCTATAACTACCAGACCGGTGTATTCTACATGGACATAATTACAGAATGTGAAAAAGTGGGCGACTACATTATCAATGTTTCCGAAGCTATAATCGAAATTCAGTAACCTCAACTCACTCACAAACAAACGCGGTTAATCCGGAAATCAAACCAACCCCTCCAAATCCTCCGGGTTACTGCATTCAAGTTTGAGAGATCAAATACAATAAATGACAGCCGTGCGTATCTGGCTGTCATTTGTCATATGTAAAAGCAGCATCACACCACACTCAGCATTCACAGAACACTCAGCATTCACAGAACACTCAGCATTCACTGCATTCACATAATATCTCTCTGTTCATAAACAAATCCTCATCAAAACCGATAATAGCCGTCATTTGACTACAATTACATCACAGAATAATACTCAGGAACAGTAAAAAGAATTGGCTATATTTACCCTTGAAAAAAAAACTACAAAACATTAATAAAAAATAACAATGAGAACTAAAAATAACCTGTTCGGTCTTACACTTCTCTTCTTGATTATTGCATCAACTCTTTCGGCCAACAGCCCCGCCCTGAATAGAGACTCACTCACACTGGTAAATGCGCAATGGACAATCAGGAATGTTGCTCCGGGAATCACTCTCCGCCAGATACACTTCTCCCAAAACGAACTCTTCTCCTCAAACCAATTCATCAACATTCTGGAAATCTCACCTTCCTCTGAAGCCAAGCCGGCGATAATTCCGAGTCCGAT
>CAXXPC010000006.1:0-325684 GCA_963678025.2 Bacteroidales bacterium | reverse complement strand
GCATTTATGTTCTGTAATCCAGTGAAGTAAATTAGCATCGTTATTGCCGTTAAGAACTTCTTTGAAAGATATATATGCATTACGCATCTCTGTCAATAATGCACAGGACTTAATTATTTGTTCTGCAAGAAGATCCCTTTTACAGTAACTCTTCCTGCCCAATATAGTTGCTAACTGTTTTACTATTTATCCCTAGCACTTTGGTTATACTTCGTTGAGAGGTAAATATTCTCCCTTGCGAGATGGGACTTCAGCCAAGATCTTCCTTAAGTGCTCTGTTGTTCGAGTGTTTTTATGAGTACACTTACTATTATTACATTTGAATTTTCTTATACCCACAACAATGTAAACTCTACGACCCGTTACGGGTAAGTCTGGAATTCCGAAAATAACCCGTAGAGAGGCCGGGGTTAATACCACAGAGTGGCTTGAAGATGTACTTTTGAAGGTACACTCCTACAACAAAGAAAAGAGAAGCTTGGAAGAATTGCTGCCTCATTTGTGGAAAATGAATAAAAGTGAAACTAATTGACGAATCTTTAAAAAAGAAAGTAAAGTATCAATATACGGCTAATTTAGATGTGATTTATCGGATACTTACGTAGTATCTGCAGGCTTTTTTCGTACATTTATCCCGAAGCTAGATTATTCGAACAACAATCAATATCATAACGTCCATATGCTTTCTAAAACACCTGTAAAACAAATTGCTGCGATTCACGACCTTTCGGGACTCGGACGCACCTCACTCTCTGTGGTGATACCTATCCTCTCAACAATGGGAATAAAAGTTATTCCGCTACCTACTGCAATACTCTCATCACACAGTCAAATAAAAGGGTACCACTTCACCGATCTCACAAGCCAACTTAAGCCCATAATGGAACACTGGAAAAGCCTCGACCTGCATCTAGATGCCATATACAGCGGTTTCCTCGGCTCTCCTGAACAAATACACATAGTAAAGCAATTCATAGAGACATTCAAAACTAATGAACAACTGGTTGTAATAGACCCAGTCCTGGGAGATAACGGAAAAATATACGATCCCTTTGACCACACCATGGTAAAGGAAATGAGATTTCTAATACAAAAAGCAAACATTATAACTCCAAATATTACAGAGTTTTTTCTTTTGCTGGACAAACCTTTCCACATGGACATCAACGAGGAGGAGATTAAAGATGATATTTTGAAACTCTCCGATGCGGGACCTGAAATAGTAGTAGTGACAAGTGTTCCCGAAAAACCCCCGGTAACAATTTCTCCGCTATAGCATACAACCGTAACGACTCACGCTTTTGGAAAGTACCAATTAATTATCTTCCAGCCGATTTCCCCGGAACCGGTGACTGTTTTACAAGTGTCTCACAGGATCTTTAATGCAAGGAGACAGCCTCCCCATAGCCATGGACAGAGCTGTTCACTTCATTTCCTATGGGGTAAGAGCAACCTATGGATATAAACACGACCCTGCAGAGGGAATATTGCTTGAAAGAGTACTCAACAGACTCAACTTTCCTATGCCACTCAGCAGTTACGAAATATTCTGACAAGAGAGAAACAAAAATAACACATTAAACAATCCTTATGCTTTATATATCAACCCTCATCGACAACCTTGTGTACCCTCGCAACCTAAGGGCAGAACATGGCCTCTCCCTCTATCTGGAAACAGACGGAAAAAAAATCTCTTCGACACAGGTATGAGCGAACTCTTTTCCCGAAATGCCATAGCAATGCATATTGATATTTCTAAAACAGACATGCTGGTGATAAGTCACGGCCATTACGACCACACGGGAGGTATTGCGGAGTTTCTTACAATGAATGACAGTGCCCCGGTTTATATTAACAAAGAGGCCTTTCAGGAAAGATACCATGGAGATAGATATGTTGGTATTCCCAAAAGCACTCACATACCTTCTGAAAGAGCTATATTCCCTAAAAATCAGCTCACTTGGCTCACCGAACACTTGGTTTTGTTAAATTATCCGTCGGATTATTATCCAGACGAGCAGTATGTGGTTTATGTAAATAATGTACCGCACATATTATAAGCGGATGCTCGCACAGAGGAATTGTAACAATTGTAGAGAAGGTTGAAGAAATTTTGAAGGTCCCGGTCACAGGAGTTACCGGAGGACTTCACACTCAGAGTATGGAAGAAGCTCAACTACGTGATATCATAAAGAGAATCAACGACTCAAATCTGGAAATCCTCAACATTTCTCACTGTACAGGAGTTGAGGCTTATGCATTCATCAAATACCATTTCAAAGGAAAGACCGGATACAACCATGCCGGTAACCGAATTAAGATCTAAAAATGGATTTTATTTTTACACTCATTAAACTATCTTACACCAAATTTAACAGTCAAACAAGTTTTCTGTGAATCTTAAAAGCCGAAAAGCAGATATCAATTCAAGAGTTCTGATGATGATTACCTACACAGGAATCATCCTAATATTACTCTTTGTATCAATACTGATACTACAACGTCGTCAGGCCTCCTCAATACATAAACGTTCACAAATCATCTACAACAGTGATATACACTCCTTCATAGCCCTACAAAGCCGCATAATGGAGCAGATAGTCTACGACTACACCTACTGGGATGAATTTGCCGAAGAACTGGAAAGAGGAATAAGCCAAAAATGGCTAAATGAAAATATAACTACCCTTCTGGATGCCTATGATTTCTGCTATGTTGCAGTATACGATAAAAACTATCGATTAATATATGAAAGTTCTACAGATTCCCTGAATTTAACAAAAATAGTACCTAAAGAGGCTTTAGAAAGTATATCTGAAGTAAAATCTGGTCACTTTTTCATTGAATCCGAAAACTCATTCCTTGAAATATCTTCAGGTGCAGTAAGGCCTGTTCAGCACTGGATAAGAAAACCATCAATCCTTCCGGCTACCTGGTTCTTGCACAAAACTGGAATGAAAGTTTTCTGGAAAAAATCTCCTCACAATTCAACTCTGAGTATCACTATACCAAAAACACCGAACCTGTTCACGTCAAATCAACAGCACAAACAGTTGCCCCATATTATTATTACGACTGGAAAGGGGAACAGATAGGTAAGGTATGGTTTATTCGTAATAATCCTCTTTGTAGTCTATACAACCAGAGTTCTTTATACATGTTGGTAATACTTCTTCTTTCTCTTGTTTTTCTTTGGTTCACACTTCGCTATTCTATAAAGGTCTGGGTGCTAAATCCCCTCCGGGTTGTGGCAGATATTCTCAGAACAGAGAGTTTCTCCGATATCGCCGTATTAAAAAAAGCCCCTGTTGAATTTGCTCAACTAGCTATTCTGCTACGCAGATATATATCACAAAAAGAAGAGCTTAAAAAAGAGAAAGAGAGAGCAGAAAAGGCCGACCTTCTCAAGACTCAGTTCATAGCAAACATGAGCCATGAAATACGCACACCAATGAACAGTATAATTGGCTTTACAGAGCTTCTGAAGGAACCCGATATCTCTGATAAGGATAAAGAATTATATATAGATATCATACAGTCCAACGGTTCAAAAATGATTGGGATAATCAACTCACTAATAAGCATTTCACGACTTGAAGCTGGTCAGGAGCCAGTGAATATAAGCCCTGTATCTTTCCGTGAAGTTGCCTCCAATATACAAGAATTTTTCAATGCAGACATAGCAGAGAAAGGACTCACCCTCAAATGCACCACTATAACGGATGAGCAAGGCGATGTGATTATTAATACCGACCGCGAAAAACTCAACGCAATTATCAGCAACATCATCCACAATGCAATTAAGTATTCATCCGAAGGAACAATCGAGTGCTCATACATCATAAAGGGAGATATGGCAGAGTTCATTATAAAAGACCAAGGAATCGGTATAGATCCGGAACACACAGAATTAATATTTGACCGATTTTACCAGGTAGAATCCCAGCTCAACAGGAAATACGAAGGGGTAGGTCTTGGACTAGCCATAGCCAAGGCATATACAGAGCTTCTGGGGGGCTCTATTAGAGCAGAAAGCGAACCAGGTATAGGGTCCGCTTTCTACATCACAATTCCGGTCAATTAGACCGCAAAAAGCAAATATTAGCTAATTTTTATTTCCGAAAGTCTTCATAAACTGCACCCTTTCGAATTTACCGGGATTCTTTATATTTGCATAATTCAGTTTTCCCTTGAATTCTGACACTGATGTAAATCCGTGAGTATCCATAAAGAGATTGATATCTGCTACTGCATTTGATATAGAATCCGCTCCCTTTTTATACAACGAGGTACACATTTGCACTGTTGAAGCTCCTGCAAGAATCTGCTTAAGAGCCAATGTTCCATTATGCACACCGGTACTTGCAGAAAGATCAATTCCCGGCACAAGTGCAGAGACTATACCCATCCACCTCAGCTCCCTAAGGCTCTCCTCAGGCTTGGAAAAAGCGTCAGCAGGAAACACCCTCACTCTCTGAATATCCACATCAGGACTATAGAAGCGGTTAAACATCACCACCCCTTTTGCACCGTGTGCCTTTAGACCATTTACAAATCCCGGGAGATTGGTAAAAGTGGATGCTATCTTTACTGAAACTGGAATCTTAATACTTGAACTCACCCTTTTGACCACATCAAGATAATCACTCTCAATATCATTCGAACTTTTGTGAATATTGAGTGGAAGAGAATAAATATTCAACTCCAGACCATCTGCCCCGGCATTCTCTATCTCTTTGGCAAATGATATCCACTCTCCACCTGAGTAACAGTTTATACTGGCTATAACAGGCACAGATACAGTTTTCTTGACATCAACAACCAACTTCAAATACTTCTCTATTGAATTCTGACGGAGATAATGATGTAGATAGTCCGCCGATTCCGGATAGGCATGAGATTGCTGCTCTAGAAATTCCGCCTCATTTGTAATTTGCTCTTCAAACAAAGACTTAACGACAATAGCACCGACACCTGCATTCTCAAACTCGGCAACTCTTTCCAGCTGGGCAGTCAAACCTGAACTTGCAGCAATTATTGGGGATTTGAGTTCTAATCCCATATAACTAACAGAAACATCCGACATAATCTCTTTTTTTAAAGTTTTCTCAAAATATCACTAAAGTTAACTTTTTTATCCAGAATATCCTTGAGAGAAGCGATATCAACTCTCTCCTGCCCCATGGTATCCCTATCCCTTATAGTCACAGTATTATCCTCAAGTGTCTGATGATCAATAGTAATACAATATGGTGTGCCTATCGCATCCTGACGACGATATCTCTTTCCGATACTGTCTTTCTCGTCATACTGGCAATTAAAATCAATTTTGAGAGAGCCCATAACTTCACGTGCTTTCTCAGGCAATCCATCCTTTCTTGTAAGAGGAAGAACCGCCAGCTTCACAGGAGCAAGAAAAGGCGGAAGTTTGAATACAACTCTCTCCTCCCCTCCTTCAAGAGTCTCCTCACAATAGGCTGCAGAACATATTGCAAGAAACATTCTGTCCAAGCCTATTGATGTCTCCACCACATAAGGAACATAGCTCTCACCCGATTCAGGATCAAAATAACGTATCTTTCTTCCGGAAAATTCCTGATGTTGTGAAAGGTCGAAATCAGTTCTGGAATGTATCCCCTCCAACTCTTTGAAGCCAAAGGGGAAATTAAACTCTATGTCGGCTGCAGCATTAGCATAGTGGGCAAGCTTCTCATGATCATGGAAACGATAATTCTCATCTCCAAGCCCAAGAGCTTTGTGCCACCTCATACGCTTCTCCTTCCACTCCTCGAACCACTTCATCTCTTCACCCGGCTTCACAAAAAACTGCATCTCCATCTGCTCAAACTCTCTCATACGAAATATAAACTGTCTGGCAACAATTTCATTTCTGAAAGCCTTCCCTATCTGAGCAATCCCGAAAGGCAGCTTCATTCTTCCTGTCTTCTGAACATTAAGAAAGTTAACAAAAATACCCTGTGCTGTTTCGGGTCTAAGGTATATTACACCTGCATCATCACTCACGCTTCCTATCCTTGTAGAAAACATAAGGTTGAATTGCCTCACCTCCGTCCAATTTTTACTACCCGAAACAGGACATGCAATTCCGCAATCAATTATCAAATCTCTTACTGCCTCGAGATTACCGGCATTTAACGCTTCATTCATCCTTGCTGATACCTCGTCGATTTTTTTTCGACTTCTAAGTACATTAGGATTTGTCTCAAGAAACTGCTCCTTGTCAAACTGATCTCCAAACTTGCGTATTCCCTTCTGAACCTCTTTCTCTATCTTCTCCTCCAATTTGGAAATATAATCTTCAAGTAATACATCTGCACGATATCTCTTCTTGGAATCTTTATTATCAATTAGCGGATCGTTAAATGCACTCAGATGTCCCGACGCCTCCCAAGTTTTAGGGTGCATGAATATCGCAGAATCTATGCCCACAATATTTTCGTTAAGTCGCACCATAGCATCCCACCAATAACGTTTGATATTGTTCTTAAGCTCTGCCCCAAGTTGTCCGTAATCATAAACAGCACTCAATCCGTCATAAATTTCACTCGACTGGAAAATAAAACCATACTCTTTTGCATGAGCGATAAGACTCTTAAATAAATCCTCTTGTGTCATATTCATATTTTTTACAAAATGCGAAATTAGTGCTTTTTATATAAAATTTCATATTTTTGCTAACTACTATGCCATAAATTGACCAATATGAAAAAATTTTTACTTTTAATAATATCCTTATTTTCTATATCTTCAGTCTTTGCACAGCAGAGTGCATTCTGGAGTTTCAGTCACAAAGACAACGAAGATGGTACCATAGACCTCATTTTCCGTGCAGAGATTGAACACCCCTGGTACATGTATAATACATCTTTAATAGAAGACGGACCACTTCCTACCTCCTTTGAATTTTCAATACAGCAAGATGGAAACAATATCTACGAACCATCCGAATCGCTCAGAGACCTTGGAAAACCAAAGAAAAAGTACGATGAAGCATTCGAAATGGATGTTCTTGTCTTCGAAAAAGAGGCTTCATTCGTCCAAACCATAATCAGAAAAACAGACCAACCATTTACAGTAGAAGGAATACTCATATTCCAGACATGCAATGGAAGTGCATGCCTGATGGAAGAGGTAGATGTGAAATTCAATATCCCCGCAGGAAAGACAAACCAGGAATTAGCAGAAGACACTACAACAGATATATCAAGCAATCAGGCTGGAAGCAACAACAAAGCAGGCAGTGGTCTCATAGGATTTCTACTGATAGCATTTGCTGCCGGTCTGGGAGGTGTATTCACGCCTTGTGTTTTCCCTATGATACCCATGACAGTGAGCTTCTTCATTGGAGGAACCAATAATAAAAGAGATGGTATCATCAAAGGATTGGTTTTCGGCCTGTCAGTAACCCTCATCTATACCCTTGTAGGGGTAATAGCAGCTCTTTTCCGCAGTACAGACGCCACAGATGCTATGGCTACACACTGGATACCCAACCTCATTTTTGCCATTCTTTTTCTTGTTTTTGCAATATCATTTTTCGGAGCATTTGAAATTACTCTTCCCTCCGGACTGGCCAATAGAGCAGATGCCCAAGCAGACAAAGGTGGCTACATAGCATCATTCTTTGTTGCATTTGCAATGGTTATAGTCTCTTTTTCATGCACTGGCCCCTTCGTGGGTTCTATTCTTGCGGCAGCAGTAACAGGCGGACTTGCCTTCAAACCTATACTGGGAATGGCAGCATTCGGTCTTGCATTCTCTCTACCCTTTGTTATTTTCTCCTTCTTCCCTTCACTGATGAAGAAAATGCCGAAATCAGGAGGATGGCTCAACATTGTAAAAGTTGTCTTTGCATTTGTATTATTAGCTTTCTCTGTAAAATTCCTTGCAACTGTTGATGCATATTTCGGATGGGGCATTATCACCAGAGCTTTATTTATCTCAATATGGACAGCCATTGCTATACTACTGGGAATATATCTGATGGGAAAACTCAAGACATCACATGACACAGACGTCCAACATGTGGGAACTTTCAGGATATTACTTGCAACAGCTGCTTTCTCCTTTGCTATATACCTGGTACCCGGCCTCTTTGGAGCGCCACTCCCCTCTCTCTCTGGTTTGATTCCCCCTCAAGACGGAAGCACACTGGTTATTGGATCTGCACCCGCAACAAGCACTAATACTCCTGCTGACGAAGTGAGCAAAGGTCTTTGTGGAGATGCACCATACGCAACAACCAAAAACAAGGCACCTCACGGTCTTCCGAGCTACTATACAGTAGAAGACGCTGTCAAGTGCGCAAAAGAACTTGACAAGCCTATTCTTCTCTCATTCAAAGCACAGACATGCAGTGTTTGTAAGGTAATGGAAGCCACCGTATGGAGCATCCCGGAGGTACTCAAGACCATCAATGACAATTTTGTACTTGCATCCCTATATGTAGACGACAGAAGAGAGCTTCCCGAAGATCAACAAATTGTATCTGAAATTGACGGAAAGCTCAAAAACACTCTGGGAAGAAAACTCAGGGACTACCAACTTTCCAAATTTGGTGTTGCTTCACAACCCTATTACGTGCTGATAGACCATGAGCAGAGTCTACTAACGCAACCTATTGGAGAGTGTTCGGAAGAGGAATTTCTAGATTTCCTCAATTCGGGATTAAAGGCCTTCAAAGATAATCCCCTCAACCAATAATAAGCAGTAATATACTATATATCCTCAAAGACTTCATTCAGCGGCTTACGTACCTTCTTTAAGCTGCTGAACTGGTCTGAAGGGTCTCTGTATCCTATTGCAGCCATTACTGATGATGTGAGCCCTCTCTCTTTCAATCCCAGAATTTCATCAAATCCAGAATTGTCAAAACCCTCCATAGGACTTGAGTCTATCCTCAATTCTGCCGATGCTGCAAGAAGGGTTCCCAAAGCAATGTAAGTCTGTTTGGAGGTCCACTCCTTCATCTGCTCCTTTGACATCGCTTTCATCTGTGCCTTCATCATATTGCCGTATTCACGGGACTCTTCTACATCAAGATTATTTATGTCTGCCCTCAATTTAAGGTAGTTGTCAACCTCTTTATCCCCCACTTCAAGGTAATTGCAGAATAAGAATATGTGTGAAGCTTCTGTCACCTGTGGTTGCCTCCATGCAGCTTCACTCAACTTTTTTCTCACATCAGAATCTGTAATTACCAAAACCTTATATGGCTGTAGTCCATAAGAAGAAGCTGTAAGATTAACAGACTCCTTAAGAAGCTCTATGTGCTCATCTGAAACAATTTTGGAAGAGTCGTACCGTTTGGCGGCATATCTCCATTTCAAACCATCATTTATAATCATAATAATATCTGTTTTATATAAAAAACTCCCTTACACAAGAGAGAATAAAACAGAAACAGAAAAAAGTAGATAAATGTTCACTCACCTATTGTCCGGAATAGATGCGTACCACAGAATTGTCAGAACACTCGTAAAGAAGCTCCTGAACTTGCTTTCCGAAAACAGGATGTGTAAAATCAGGGGCTATTGCACAAAGCGGTTCAAGTACAAACCGCCTCTCTGCCATCCTTGGATGGGGCACCACCAACTTACTACTATTCAATATTATATTCGAAATAAAAATGATATCAATATCTATCTCTCTTGACTCATATCCGCAAACATCAGCTAAACGTTTTCTTCCAAGCTTGCTCTCTATATCAAGCACTTTGTCAATAAGCATTTCCGGCGAAAAAGAGCTCTCCAACCTAACAGCCTTGTTCAGAAACCAATTTTCAGTCTCAAAACCCCATGGTTCACTTTCAAAAACAGGTGAAGAGACAATCTCAGTCCCCTCACAAGATAAAAGAGAGAGCATACTTGTTGCCCTCTCCAGAAAAATACCCCTCTCTCCCTTGTTACTGCCCAACAGCAGATATACTTCACTCATAGCAATCCTGATATTAAAGCATTCCCAATTCAAAAAGCGCCTCTTCACTCATCCTGTCCTTGTCCCACGGTGGGTCAAATGTAAGTTCAATTGCTACATCCTCAACATTCGGAACAGTAAGTACTGCATCGTGAACATCTTCTAGAAGTTCATCCACCATGGGGCAATTGGGAGCTGTAAGAGTCATCTTAATAAAAACTTTTTTCGCATCGTCTATCGATATATCATAAATAAGACCCAAGTCATATACATTTACCGGAATTTCAGGGTCATAAACCTGCTTAAGGGCCATCACAATTCGTTTTTCCGTACTCATAACATCACTCATAATATCTCCTCCAAAAAAATATTAACTAAAAAAATAATTTAAATCACTATTTTCTTACTGAATAAACAGTAGCATAGTATTTTATCTGCCTAATCATTGAAAGCAGTCCGTTTGCTCTTGTCGGTGAGAGATTTTCGCTAAGTCCAATCTCAGATATAAAGTCAATGTCTGCATCCAGTATCTCTTGAGGGGTTCTGTCAGAGAATACCCTTATAAGAAGAGATATAATACCTTTTGTAATGATTGCATCACTATCTGCCTTGAAATAGAGCTTTTCATTCTTATATACGGCATCTAGCCACACTCTTGATTGGCATCCCTTTATAAGATTCTCCTCAATCTTCCCCTCCTCTTCTATTATTGGCAATGATTTTCCAAGATCGATCAGATATTCATACTTATCCATCCAATCGTCAAAAATCGAAAACTCATCAACAATCTCCTGTTCTACTTCTTTAATTGTCATATCCTATATCTTTGTTTTACTATTTATTAATAACTTCTTTCAAAAGTATTACTACATAATTATTTTTACAGATGCTCAAACTTTAATCTTAGCTCATGGTACTCTTTTCAAAATAATCAAATCGGGCAGACTGTCATCTCAACATATTTATCGCCCTATTGAGAGACGAAATAAAGTACTCCGCATCATGGAGAGTATTGTATGCCGCAAACGAAGCCCTAAGCATTGATGTCACTCCGAACCTGTCCATAACAGGCTCACTGCACATCATCCCGGAACGGAGAGCAACACCCATCTTATCCATAAGCATTGCAATATCTGAGGGATGAGCGCCCTCTACGCTGAAAGAAAAGAGAGGAATCTTATTCATAGACTCACCATAAACCCTCAATCCATCTATTTTACTAAGCTCTTTCAAAATATAGCCTGAAATCTCCTCCTCTTGCATCTTCAGTTGCCCGCTGTCAATCAACTCCATAAACTCCACAGCTGCCCTGAGTGCCGGGAAAGAACAAAAATTTGGAGTACCTGCCTCGAACTTTAATGGCGGCGCCGCATATGTGGTACCCGAAAACTTTACTGTATCCACCATATCTCCTCCGCCCATCCATGGAGGCATCTCCTCCAGCAGGGACAACCTTCCGTAAAGAATCCCCGTACCTGTTGGTCCATACATCTTATGACCGGAGAAAGCATAGAAATCACAACCAATATCCTGCACATCCGGAGAAAGATGGACAACCCCCTGAGCTCCGTCAATCAATACAGGAATTCCCTTTTTGTGAGCAACTTCCACAAGCTCTTTCACAGGATTTACAACCCCTAACACATTGGAAACATGAGCTGCAGCAACAATTTTAACATTTTGATCCAGGAGAGAATCAAGTTGATCCATCTTCCAGTTTCCGCTCTCGTCGATGGGCAGCACTTTGAGTGTTGCACCACTTCTTTCACATGCGAGTTGCCATGGAACAATATTGGAATGATGCTCTCCCTCTGTTACCAGCACAGAATCTCCCTTATGAAGAAAACGGGCAGAAAAACTCACCGCGACAAGATTGATTGAAGCAGTTGTCCCGGAAGTAAATATTATCTCTTCCCTTTCAGCGGCATTGAGAAACTCCTTTATCTTATCACGTGTCTTCTCATACTCATATGTTGTCCTTGCACTCAACTCATGAACAGCTCTGTGGATATTTCCGTTTGTAAGAGAATTCATTTCATTGAGCATTTCAATAACACTCAAAGGCTTTTGAGAAGTAGCTGCATTATCAAGATATACAAGAGATTTACCATTTACACTTTGATTCAGTGCGGGAAATAAATCCCTGATTTCCGAAAGTGGTATATTTTCCATTATTGAACTTTTAATCCACAAAAGTAATAAATCATGTTGCCCGTTATACGTTAAAAACATAAATTTGCGATAAATGTTTATATAGATAAAGATGTACGATTATATAAAAGGAGTTATCACAGAGCTCTCTCCCACCGAAGCGGTTCTAGAAACATACGGGATAGGATACAAGATACTTATATCTCTTCAAACATACGGACACCTCTCTCCCGGCACCGAAGAGAAAATTTATCTATACCAACATCTCCGTGAAGATGCATCCATTTTTTACGGCTTCTTCGACAAAGAAGAGAGACATGTATTCTCTCATCTAATCGAAGTTTCAGGAATTGGCCCCAATAGCGCAAGGATGATGCTCTCCTCTATGACCACCAATGAAGTTGTGAACGCTATAATATCCGGAGATGTAAATAAAATAAAAAGTGTTAAGGGTATAGGTCTCAAAACTGCCCAAAAAGTTATTATTGAACTTAAAGACAAAATGTCCAAAGATTCCGGACCACTCTCACAGGATCTTGTGTCGGGCATGGCAAATGAAAACGCCAACAGGAAAGAGGCTTCATCAGCCTTGGTGTTACTGGGTTTTACCAGGAACAATGTTGAGAAAGTATTGGACACTCTTCTAAAGGAAAATCCATCATACACCCTTGAAGAGTTGATTAAACATTCCCTTAAAAAATTATAGATTAAATATATTTTAATACATTTGTAAAAAATTATAAACACCGAGAGATGAATATACCGGAAAATCTTAAGTATTCAAGCGATCACGAATGGGTCAAAGTTGAAGGAAATATCGCCACTGTGGGCATTACTGAATTTGCCCAGGGTCAACTTGGAGATATTGTATTTGTAGATGTACAAACAGAAGGAGAAACTCTTTCACAGGGAGATGTCTTTGGAGCAATCGAAGCAGTAAAAACTGTAGCTGATGCCCTTATGCCTGTATCTGGAAAAATCATTGAATTCAACGAAGAGCTTGAATCAACTCCTGAGGCTGTAAATAAAGATCCTTACGGAGATGGATGGATGGTAAAGATTGAAATGTCGGATCCATCCGAAGTAGACAACCTTATGAATTCAGAGGCATACAAAGAAATTATCTAAGCAAACCTCCGAATTATCATTAAAAAATAAAACCTGTTGTGTTACACAGCAGGTTTTATTTTTTATTACATTTACACTTCGTAACCATATTTTATCAATAAATCATAATTACACCAAACATAATGAATCATAGTTTCGGCAGCGACAACCACTCCGGTATTGCCCCAGAGATAATTAATGCAATAATAGAAGCCAATCAAGGATTTGAGATAGCCTATGGAGATGATTTATACACAACTCGTGCAGAGGAACATTTTAAAAGAATGTTCGGTAAGGATACATCGGTATTTTTCGTATTCAATGGTACCGGAGCCAATATTCTTGCCCTAAAGGCACTCTCCGATAGCTATAACTCTATCATTTGTCCGGTAACTGCACATATTAATGCAGATGAATGCGGTGCTCCTGAAAAATTCACAGGAAGCAAACTAATACCGATTGAGCACAAAGATGGCAAGGTTACCCCCGAAGAAGTAAAAAAAGAACTACGTGGTTTTGGTTTCCAACATCATTCTCAGCCAAGAGTCCTTTCAATATCACAACCAACAGAACTGGGCACCCTATACACTCCTCTGGAGATAAAAGAATTGTCCCAATTGATGCACACACATGGAGGGTTCCTCCACATGGACGGATCCAGAATATCCAATGCAGCAGAAGCAATGAACATGGAAATTAGGAAATTCACAAAGGATTGCGGTGTGGATGCACTATCTTTTGGTGGAACAAAAAACGGGTTGATGATTGGTGAAGCTGTAATCTTTTTCGATAAAACAACAGCAGCCAACCAAGAATATGTAAGGAAACAGGCAGCACAGCTCTATTCAAAGAACCGCTTTGTTGCAGCACAGTTCCTGGAATATTTCAAAGACAATCTAAACCTTAGACTTGCAGGTCATTCCAACAAAATGGCCAAATATCTTGAATCACAACTAAAAGGTTTTGAGGAAGTTAAGATAACAAGAGCTGTGCAAACAAATGCTGTTTTCGCAATAATTCCTCCGGAAATATGCTCAGAATTGCAGAAGAAACACCACTTCTACATATGGGACGAAGAAACAGGAGAGGTTAGGTGGATGTGTTCTTTCAACACACAAAAAGAACACATAGATCAATTTGTAAAAGATATTGAAAACCTACTAAGCAGATAAACTATGAAAGTAACCAGAACATTCGACTTACTGGAAAAACTTGTACAAAAGTTTCCAAAGGATGATATCCTCACTAAGAAAACCAAGGAGGGTTGGATAAAATATTCCTCTCAAGACTACTACGAATATTCACACAAACTTGCCTACGCTTTTCTGGCTACCGGACTACAGCCAGAAGATAAAGTGATATCCATAACCAACAACAGGCCTGAATGGAATTTCACCGACATGGGTCTCACTCTTGCAGGTATGATATATGTGCCTGTCTACTCTACTCTCAGTGATGATGATTATCTCCACATAATAGAGCACAGCGATGCCAAGGCTATATTTCTTGGTTCAGAAGCTCTTGTAAAAAAAATAGCACCTCTCATCGAAAAAATAGAAAGAGATATATCCATCTTTACTTATGATTCGGTAGACGGCTATAAAAGCATCAGTGATTTATATAAAATAGGGGAAGAATCAGAAAATCAATATAAAGACACTATTGAGCAAAATAAAAAGATCATAGATGAAGAGAGAGTAGCAACAATAATATACACGTCCGGAACAACCGGTACCCCAAAAGGGGTGATGTTGACTCATAAAAACTTAGTTTTCAATTTTATAGGTACTGCCAATCAACAAATCAGAGACCATCGACACAAAATGCTCAGTTTTTTGCCACTATGCCACATATACGAAAGAGGCATGAACTACAATTATCAATACCTAGGAATAAGCATATACTATGCAGAGAATCTAGGGACAATAGCAAACGATCTTGCAGATAGCCATGCAGATGGTTTTTGTGCGGTACCAAGAGTGTTGGAAATGATGTTCAAAAAACTTGAAGCAGCAGGAAAAGATCTTAAAGGTATAAAAAAAGCAATATACGAGTGGGCTTTTTCATTTGCATGTAACTACGATTACCAAAACAACTCCTGTTTACATAATATCAAGCACAAAACTGCAGATAAACTTGTATACAGCAAATGGAGAGAGAAATTGGGAGGGAAAGAGATGCTTGTTGTATCAGGCGGCTCATCTATACAGCCAAAGATAATACGTCTCTTCACAGCTGCGAAACTATACATTTTTGAAGGATACGGTATGACCGAAGCCTCTCCTGTAATAGCAGTGAACAATCCAAAGGAGATGATTATCAAAATTGGTACTGTAGGGAAGGCTATGGAAGGAACCGAACTAAGAATTGCAGAAGACGGAGAGATTCTAACAAGAGGACCTCATATTATGAAAGGATATTACAAAGATCCTGAGTTCACAAATGAAGTAATTGACAAAGATGGCTGGTTACACACCGGAGATATTGGAGTGATGGAGGATGAGATTTTCCTAAAAATTACAGATAGAAAAAAAGAGATATTCAAGCTATCAGCAGGTAAATACATTGCTCCTCAGGTTATAGAAACTAAACTAAAAGAGAGTTCATTTATCGAAAACTGCATAGTTGTTGGTGAAAACCAAAAGTTCGCTTCGGCTATAATAATTCCTGATACAGCAAAACTAGGTTCATGGGCAGAGAAACACAAGATAAAGTTTTCAGGTGCAGACGACCTCATAACAAAGAAAGAGGTTATTACCAAAATGAACACAGAGATAGAATCAATCAATAAAAAACTTTCACCCCATGAACAGATCAAACGTGTCAAACTCGTAAATGACGAATGGACTCCACTTAACGACATGTTATCCCAAACATTAAAATTAAAAAGGCACAACCTTAAATACAAATACAAAGATTTGATTACAGATATATACAAAAATGCACAATAATTCTTTCTACATAAGAGAATTAACCCAAAATGACAATCTCTCTGTATATAATGTATGGAGAGATTGCTTCACAGATGACACATCGTATATAGAAACCTTCTTCAAAGAGTGCTTCCCTTTCTGTATAAATCTCGGACTATTTATTGAGGGAGAGGAAAACGCTCTTTCAATTCTGTCCCTACTACCCTGCTATATCAAAGAAAAGGGAGTTAAATTTTCCGGAGCCTATATGTATGGAGTAGGAACACTCAGCAGTCACAGAGGCAAAGGATATTCATATGCACTTACCAAAGAAGCTTTCAGGATATGTAGTACCAGAGGTTACGCCTTTATGACGGTAAAACCGGCAGAAGATTCATTATACCAGTTATATAGCAAACAAGGTTTTGAGACAGAGATAAAGAGTACTACTATCACATACAAGATAAATGAACTAATATCACAAAACAATTACCTCAACAAAGCCACTCCAATAATAGAAGCAGACTACCTTTTTAAACTCAAATCTACTTCTCAGCACAAAAGCCATATTTTGCTTTCAAAGGAAATAACAAGATATGCACAGTTGGAACTATCCCAAAGAAAAGGTGTGTGTGTAGAAATAGAAAGAGAAGTTGAAAATAATGAATCAGAGAAATATTTTCCGTATTACACAGACGAACATTTATTCTTTTGTGCCTATCCATACGAAGAAAAAGATGACACAATAAAAGTTATAGACCACAGTATAAGGAACCTTAACGACATTGTCTTATGTACAAATGCAATCCGGAACATATTTCCTAAATTCAAATTTATAGCCATTGAACTAACGAACACAACAGCGAACAACCTGATAGATCTCTTAAAAATCGAGAGGACGATAAAAATAGAAACGTCAAAGAATTGCATGATCTCTTCCATTAAGGATAATATTGCCACATCAAAACTCCCGAATATAGAAAAGAAATTTCTCTCCCTTTCAATAGAGTAACAATGTTCCACGGGGAACAAATCCTCATTACAAACAATAGTCCAATAATTTACCTCCCAAAATATATTAGCAGAACTGAAATATCAGCAGGAGATACACCTGGGATTCTTGAAGCCTGTGAAATAGTTTTAGGTCGATGCAAAATTAACTTTTGACGAGACTCTGTAGATAAAGACAATAAAGAGTTGTAGTCAAAATCAATAGGTATGGAAATATTCTCCAATTTTAGAATCTTATCAGCAATTCTTTTCTCTCTCTCAATATAACCTTTATACTTAATAGATATTTCAGAAGCCTCTAATACCTCTTGTGTCAACATCTCTTCTCTAAACTCAATTGAAGAATTATATGATGGCGCATAAGGCATTGGATGATCCGGAAGATTATCAGATAGTTGAACACTGTATGTTCCTCGTGGAACATATGAGATTAAATCCATAATAGAAACCTGAGGCCGTGTCAGTAGTTCAGCAATTTTTTTCTTTTGATTAATCGGCGATGTACCTAGAGTAGAAAGATGTTCATTAATGATATTTGGCTCTATTGATAAGGCAGAAAGCTCTGAGTTCAAAGAATCGATAGCAGAATATTTACGAATAAGCAAATCAAGCCTATGTGAAGACACTAATCCTAGATCATAGCCTAGCTTAGTGAGCCTAGCATCTGCATTATCTTGCCTTAACAATATTCTATACTCCGCCCTAGATGTAAACATCCTATAGGGTTCATCAACACCTTTAGTAACAAGATCGTCAATTAGCACACCAATATAAGCCTGATCCCTCTTAAGTATAAAGGGATTTTTATTCGAAATTTTAAGTGTCGCGTTAATCCCTGCAATAAGTCCTTGCGCTGCAGCTTCCTCATATCCAGTCGTACCATTAACCTGTCCGGCAAAATAAAGATTAGAAATATTTTTAACTTCTAGCGTGTGATCCAGTTGTGTTGGTGGAAAATAATCGTACTCAACAGCATATGCAGGACGATAAACAACTGATTTTTCAAAACCGGGGATTTGTCTAAGCGCTTTATATTGTACATCAAGTGGAAGAGAAGATGAAAATCCCTGAAGATAATACTCATTAGTATTCCATCCTTCAGGCTCTAAAAAAAGCTGGTGTGATGATTTATCCGAAAAAGTCCGTAATTTATCTTCAATGCTAGGACAATAGCGAGGTCCTTTTCCGGAAATTTTACCTGAGAAAAGTGGAGAGAAATCAAATCCTTCCTTTAAAGTATTATGAACATTCTCATTTGTGTGAACCGTATAACAACACATTTGATCTACACCCGACTGTATGGGTGAAGGCAAATCAAGATAAGAGAATTTAGATGGTGATTCATCTCCGGGTTGAATTTCAAGTTTAGACAAGTCAACAGAACGAACATCTATTCGTGGTGGTGTACCTGTCTTCATTTTGTCGACAAAGAGACCATTAGAAAAAAGCTGTTCCGACAAATCTAGCGATGGCAGCTCACCAATTCTGCCACCTGAAGTTACTTCATTACCAATATAGAGTTTACCGTTAAGGAAAGTACCTGCTGTCAATATAACAGCATTTGATTTAAATGAAGCCCCAAGAACTGTTTTAACTCCCACAACCTTATTCCCGGAAAATAGGAGTTTGTTCACCGTATCTTGCCAAAGATTTAAATTTTTAGTATTTTCCAGAACATATCTCCAATTAAGAGAATAGTGTTGTCTGTCACACTGAGCCCTTGGGCTCCACATTGCAGGACCTTTGGATCTATTGAGCATTCTAAATTGAATAGTAGAAGCATCAGTAACTAAGCCGGTGTAACCGCCTAATGCATCTATCTCTCTAATTATCTGACCTTTCGCTACACCTCCCATTGCCGGATTACAAGACATTTGAGCTATCTTGTTCATATCCATAGTAACTAATAGCACTTTAGAGCCCATTTTTGCAGCAGAATATGCAGCTTCACATCCTGCATGCCCTGCTCCTACAACGATAATATCATACTCATCTATATGCATAATTCTAATTTAACAACAAATCAAGTGCATAATTTTCCATACTTGTCATTTCAATCTTCTCTTCATTAGTAGCATCATCGTAACCGAGAAGATGAAGAACCCCATGAATAATCACTCTCTTTAGCTCTTCATCAAAAGAAACATTATATTCAACAGAGTTAGCTCTCACTGTATCAATACTAATTAATAAATCACCTGATATAACATTACCGTGATTATAATTAAAAGTAATAATATCTGTATAATAATTATGTTTTAAAAACTCTTTATTAACAGATAACAAGTAATTATCGCTACAAAAAACAATGTTAAGATCCCCTACTTCAATGGATTTATTAGAGATATCAGAAACAACATCTTTAATCCAGGATTTAATGAGCATTTTATGGTTCAAAGAGTAATCACACTCTTGATTGAGAAATCTAATCATCTGTGTTAGATTTTTCTTCTAGTAAAGACCAATAATCAAGAGCTCTTCTTGTATGAGGGATAACGATGGAGCCCCCTACAAGATTGGCAACTGAGAATATTTCCATCAACTGATTTTTAGTAATTCCCAGCTCGAAACATTTCTCAAGATGATATTTAACACAGTCGTCACATCTTAGTACGAGAGATGATACAAGACCAAGCATCTCTTTTTCCCTGGCACTCAATGCTCCATCTTCATAAGTTCGGGTATCGAGGTTAAAAAACCGTTTAAAAAATAAACTATCAGATTCTAGTATTTTTTTATTCATCTTGGCACGAAATGTGCGGAATTGCGCGATTGTATCCATATGCAATTTTTTTGCAAAATTAGAAAATAAAAAGAAATTCAAAATTCATTTATTATGTCAAAGGTTACTGTAATCGGCGCGGGAAATGTGGGCGCGACATGTGCCAATGCAATTGCAAACATGCAGTTCGCATCGGAAATAGTGTTACTGGATGTAAAAGAGGGTCTGGCTGAGGGAAAAGCAAAAGATATGATGCAGACGGCCAAACTATACCGTTATTTCTCAAAAGTTAAAGGTGTTACTAATGATTATGCAGCAACAGCAGGTTCTGATGTTGTGGTTGTAACATCCGGTATGGCACGAAAACCAGGAATGACAAGAGAAGAGTTAATAGGAACAAATGCAAAGATTGTCAGCGATGTAACTGCAAATGCACTTAAACACTCACCTGACGCAATACTAGTGATGATATCCAACCCTATGGATACAATGACATACCTTGCTCTCAAAAAAACAGGACTTCCTAAAAAAAGAGTAATTGGTATGGGGGGTATACTGGATGGTAGCCGATTTACAGATTACCTAAGTATTGCCCTGGACGCTCCATCAAGTGATATTGATGGTATGGTTATAGGTGGACATGGCGACACAACCATGATCCCTCTGGCAAGATTTGCAACATATAAAGGCATTCCTGTGGCATCTCTGCTTTCAGAAGAAAAGCTTGGCAAAGTAATTGCAGATACAATGATTGGAGGTGCAACCCTCACAAAGATGCTTGGAACATCTGCATGGTATGCTCCGGGCGCGGCAGCAGCAGTACTTGTTAAATCAATTCTGCTTAATGAAAAGAAAGCCTACTCATGCTGCATCTATCTTGATGGAGAATATGGCTATGAAGATTTATGCATTGGAGTACCGGTAACAATAGGCAAAAACGGGTGGGAGAAAATAATTGAATTTGACCTTAATGAAGAAGAAAAAGCCCTCTTCAAAAGAAGTGCCGAAGCAGTAAAGAACACTAACAAGATACTGTACCAGATTAATGCTCTGTAACAACATATAGTGGCAACCCCTCTTTTTTACCACTATGTGATGATTTTAAAAAATATTTTTGCATCTTTGCTGTGCAAAAATAAGGGGCATTAGCTCAGTTGGCTAGAGCGCTTGCATGGCATGCAAGAGGTCATCGGTTCGACTCCGATATGCTCCACAGTTTTTAACAATTAGAAAAAAGGCTAAAACACTATTGTTGTAGGAATTATAATTATTTTCAAAAGTTTATCAACAATATCTTTTGGTAAATAATTAATTGTTTGTAAATTTACAATCCGAATTAAATCTGAACACACGTATACGATTATGGAAGTTAAAAAATCACCCAAAGTGAACCTGGAGAATAAAAAACTTTTATTCAGGGAAATAGGTTTGGTAATAGCTCTGCTAGTGGTATTGGCAAGTTTCGAATACAAGACAAAAGAGAAAAATATTTCGACTCTTACAAGTGAGCAAGCTGTCATTGTTGAGCAGGAGATGATTCCCATCACCCGTGAAACTCCCCCGCCTCCCCCCGAACAACCTAAGGTACCGGTTGTTTCGGATGAAATCATAGTTGTAGATGATGATATCGAAATTACAACTGAACTGATAATTAACACAGAGGACGATAAAAACCTGGGTGTTGAGGTAAGAGACTACGTAGAAGCTTCAGAGGAAGAAATTGTGGAAGAGGAAGACATACCATTTGTGATGGTGGAAGAGAAACCAAAGTTTCAGGGTGGAGACGAGAGCACATTCACAAAATGGGTTTCTGAAAGACTTGTCTATCCGGAAATTGCTAAGGAAAACGGTGTTCAGGGTCGTGTTATTCTCACTTTCCGTGTAAATTCAGATGGCAGGGTTTCAGATGTAAAGATAATCAGAGGTGTAGACCCTTCTCTCGACAAAGAGGCAGTAAGAGTTGTAGCGTCTTCACCTAAATGGACTCCGGGAAGGCAAAGAAACAAGCCTGTAAATGTTGTCTACACATTTCCTGTGATTTTCCAATTGAGATAAATTTATTACTTGATAATTTTATAAGGCTGCCTCGAAAGAAGCAGTCTTTTTTATATGAATAAGATGGAGAAAACCATATTAGTAGGTGTTGCAGGTCCCAAGGATCTGGAATTCAATTTAAATGACAACCTCAATGAACTTCAGTTCTTGGCAGAAACAGCAGGAGCAGAAACTCTTAAGTGGTTTATTCAGAAAATGGAACGTCCCAATCCCAAAACATACATAGGAAGTGGGAAGTTAGATGAAATAAAGGAGTTCATAACTGAAAATGAGATAAAACTGGTAATATTCGATGACGAATTAACTCCTACACAATTAAGAAATATTGAAAGAGATCTGGAGTGCAGAATATTAGACAGAACTAACCTTATTCTTGACATCTTTGCACAAAGAGCAAAAACTGCATATGCCAAAACACAAGTTGAGTTAGCTCAATACCAGTACCTCCTTCCACGCCTTACAAGAATGTGGACTCACCTGGAAAGGCAACGGGGAGGGATAGGAATGAGAGGTCCGGGAGAAACTCAGATAGAAACAGACAGAAGAATAATACTGGATAAAATAAGCCGTTTGAAAGCCCATCTTAAAAAGATAGATAAGCAGATGAGCGTTCAGAGAGGAAACAGAGGCTCTCTTGTGCGTATTTCTCTTGTAGGCTACACCAATGTAGGAAAAAGCACAATAATGAATATGCTTGCCAAAAGTGAAGTTTTTGCCGAAGATAAACTATTCGCAACGCTCGATACTACTGTAAGAAAAGTTGTAATAGAAAATGTGCCATTCCTTTTGAGCGACACAGTAGGTTTTATAAAGAAGCTTCCACACCAGTTGGTAGAATCATTCAAAAGTACGCTTGACGAGGTGAGAGAAGCTGACATCCTGATGCATGTTGTTGATATTTCTCATCCAAATTTCGAAGAACATATCTCTGTAGTAAGAGAAACTCTAAACGAGATAGGGGCAAAAGATAAACCTGTATTTCTCATATTCAACAAGATTGATGCCTACCAATTCACTCCACAAGACGAATTTGACTTCAACCAGAAGAGCAGGGAAAACTATAGTCTGGAAGAATTGAGAGAGAGCTGGATGAACAAAGAAAACCAACCCTGCATATTCATATCAGCAAAACACAAGACAAATATAGATAAACTGCGCAACGACCTCTACAAGATGGTGGCCGAAATACATGCCGGAAGATATCCTTTCGACAATTTCCTGTGGTAGAATAGCTTACTCGACTACGATTATTACTCTCCCCTAGCCTCTTTTATCATCTCAACTACAAATTCAACAGGTAGTTTTTCCACCTTTCTGCCTTTGTATCCGACGGTAGTAGTAGCCGTAAAAAGAGAATTCACAAGTGCCTCTTCAGTTGCCTCAATCGTAGCAAGGAACAATGGTGAAAGAGAGTGATTATGAAGCTCAGTCGGATGATAAGAACTGGTAGATTCATCTATGAGATTTTCTTTTGCAACTGACATAGCAATTACATAATCGCCACTTCCATTTGAAGCTATACCTCCTGTTTTTGCTAATCCCAACATCGCTCTTTTTGCAATCCTCTCAAGATTACGTGACGTAACGGGAGCATCAGTAATCACAACCATCATGCAAGACCCATCCTGTGATCCATTCACATCTTTAGAATAAGAGTGTACACCTAACATCTTACCAATGGGAACACCTGCAATTTCCAATACACCACCATAATTAGACTGCACCAATACACCAACTGTATAACCACCAAGAGATTCAGGTAGCACCCGGGAAGAGGTTCCTATTCCACCCTTGAAACCAAAACATACAGTCCCTTTACCTGCCCCTACACTACCCTCCTGCACAACTCCTGAAGTTGCAGCAGAAATTGCATCTAACACATCCTCAGATGTAACTGCACGTGCTCTTATATCGTTGAGTGAGCCGTCATTGGTCTCACCTACTACACCGTTTACTGATCCAATTCTCTCATTTCCTTTCTGAGACAAAGTATAGGTGATAAGGGCATCAAGGCCTGCTGCAATACTGAGTGTATTGGTCAATATTACCGGAGTCTCAATATTACCCAACTCCTTTACTTGAGTATACCCCGCAAGTTTACCAAAACCATTACCGGCATATATTGCTGCAGGTACCTTATTACGGAAAATATTACCTTTATGTGGAACAATAGCAGTAACCCCTGTCCTGATACTATCCCCTTCAACAATAGTTTTATGTCCTACCATTACCCCGGAAACATCAGTAATTGAGTTAAATTTACCAGGCTGGAAAATACCAATGGAGATACCGTAATCACGTAACCTGTTCTGAGAAGAGAGAGGGGTTTCAAACATGATAAAAGAGATTAGCAATAGTAAGAAAAGGTGTTTATAAGGAGTTTTCATTGTTGTGAATTTTTATTGATGAACTCATTAATTATCGCTGCACTCTCGTGTGGCTTCTCAAGAAAAGAGTTGTGACCACATCCTTCAAAGAAATGTGCCTCGCAGCCGGATATCTTTTTTATAAGATTTTCTGCTACTTCAACCGATATAAAATGATCCTGATTCCCGAATAAGAAAAGCTTAGGTAACTTCGATGCAGCCATAGCCTCTGTATTATCCTCCCTTTCCATAATACCCCTTAAAGATGCCTTGATTCCTGTAGGGTCATGAACCTCCGCTATTTCAGTAATCTCTAGTATTTTCTCCTCCATGGCAGGTCTGTTTTCCAGAGCAAACATCTTTGGAACAGAGACTCTTACCACCGATTGTAACTTATTATGATCTATAAGAGATATTTCTCTCTCCCTATGTTCCTTCTTGTCGGATGAATCTGCATAAGTAGTAGAATTCAACATTATGGCCCCGTAAAAACGAGATTCATATAACTTTACAGCCTCTGCAAGTACATATCCACCCATTGAATGACCGGCAATCCAAGCCTTTTCTATACCAAGCTTATCCATAACGGCAACTACCGACCGGGCACAAAATGCCATAGTATTTATTTCATATGAACCAGACATACCGTGTCCAGGCAAATCGATGCGCACAACCCTTGTATTATCATCAATCAACGGAACAAAATCGTCCCATATATAAAGAGTCTCAAGATACCCATGAAGCAGGATTACTGTTCTTTCATACTCAAGGTTACTTCTGGCCGAATCAGCGATATGAATTACTATACCGTCACAAAGAGAAAAAAATTCCATAAAACAAGGTTTTGACAAAATTAACAGTTTAATTCGAATTTTCTTATTTTTGTGATCTATAACAAGTATCCATGAGCAATTTTAAAGCTACATACCTACTGCTTGCTATTGCAACCCTGTTACTTTCGACGGGATGCAATAAAGACCTAAATCCCATAGTGCTTAACGGTGAATGGGATCTGGATACTGCCAATGTAAAAGTCTGGATAGTATATAGCCCTCTTGTTGCCGAATCATATCCTGAAACTGTTAAATTTTTGGGGAAAAATCTCAACAAGATAAGAGGAGAGCTGAGAAAGCCTCAGAAAATAGTCTTTAAAAGACCTAATACCTGCGAATTCTACTACAATGAAGTACCATTACCAGTAAAAGGGAGTTTCATCCAGAATAGTGCCTATTTTACCATAAACAACGCTATGTTTCCATCCGGATTGGACGGTGCTTCGGACAACATTCGTATCGACCTCTACTACGAATACGACTATCTTATGGATATTCTCAAACGTTTTCTTACAGATGAAGACGACCCTCCTGAAGTTTATGAACGGCTTATTGAGAAATTTGAAGGTGTAGGTTCATACAAAAAAAGCCGGACTCTGTAGATCCGGCTTTTTATAGTATCATAGAAAAAATACTAATCCTTGATTTTAGCTAAAAGGAATTCCCTGTTCATCCTGGCAATATGAGCAACTGAAATACCTTTCGGACACTCCATTTCACAGGCTCTGGTATTGGTACATGCACCAAATCCCAATTCATCCATTTTAGAAACCATAGCTTTGACCCTTCTGGCAGCTTCAATCTTACCCTGAGGCAACAGCGCTAAAGAACTTACCCTTGCCGATACAAATAACATGGCAGAACCATTTTTACAAGTTGCAATGCAGGCACCGCATCCAACGCAAGCAGCCGCATCCATACTCTCCTCCGCATCATCTCTGGGTACAGGAATCGCATTACCATCCGGTACACCACCTGTATTCACAGATACATATCCTCCGGCTTGCAATATCTTGTCCAAAGCATTTCTGTCCACCACGAGATCCTTTATCACCGGCATTCCTGCAGAACGCCAAGGTTCAATGGTAATAGTCTCACCATCCTTGAATTTTCTCATATGCAACTGACAAGTTGTAATATCGTCGTCAGGACCATGTGCCCTTCCGTTTATATATAGCGAACACATTCCGCATATCCCCTCGCGGCAATCGTGGTCGAAAGCTACAGGGCCATCGCTTTTGCAACCCTTATCAACAGCCACAGGATCGATGTTATCCCGGATAAGCTGATCGTTCAGTATATCCAACATCTCAAGGAAAGAGGTATCGGGAGAGATATCCTTTACCTTATATGTGGCAAAATAACCTTTGTCTTTTGCGCTTTTCTGACGCCAAACTTTCAATGTAAAGTCCATATCTGATAAATGCTTAATCTTTGTAATTTCTGGTAGCTATTTTCACAAACTCATACTTAAGATGCTCTTTGTGTTTCACAGGCTCTTTATCTTGGCCCATGTACTCCCAACAACTCACATACATGAAGTTCTGGTCATCACGTTTTGTCTCGCCATCTTCAGTCTGCATCTCTTCCCTGAAGTGACCACCACAGGATTCATTCCTCAACAGGGCATCTTTTGCCATTAGTTCACCAAGCTCGAGATTGTCTGCTACCCTCAACGCTTTTTCAAGTTCCTGGTTGAACTCATTATTACCTCCCGGAACATATACATTCTTCCAAAAATCTTCACGAAGAACTTTTATATCCTCTATAGCCTTCTCAAGACCCTTTTCATTCCTTGCCATTCCTACATAGTCCCACATAATGTGGCCTAGTTTTTTATGGAAGTAATCCACAGGCTGCTTTCCTTTTATAGATAAAAGCTTATTAATCCTCTCTTTTACAGACTTCTCGGTCTCCTCAAAAGCAGGATGATTTACATCCGGTTTAGCCTCCTGTATCTTTCCTGCGAGAAAATCTCCTATGGTATAAGGAAGAATGAAATAACCGTCTGCAAGACCCTGCATTAATGCAGAAGCACCCAGTCGATTACCGCCATGGTCACTAAAATTGGCTTCTCCAATAGAAAACAATCCGGGAATAGTTGTTTCAAGGTTATAATCAACCCAAATACCGCCCATCGTATAATGAATGGCAGGATATATCATCATAGGCTCCTCGTAGGGATTAACATCAGTAATCTTTTCATACATCTGAAAAAGATTGCCGTAACGAGCCTCAATCACATCCCTTCCCAGCCTTTCAATAGCAGATTTAAAATCCAGAAATACTGCGAGTCCGGTATCATTTACACCAAAACCTGCATCACAGCGTTCTTTGGCAGCTCTCGAAGCAACATCCCGGGGTACAAGATTACCAAATGCCGGATATCTTCTCTCAAGATAATAATCTCTGTCCTCTTCTGGTATCTGAGAAGCCTTAATCTGATTTTTCCTTAGTTTCTCCACATCTTCCTTCTTCTTAGGCACCCATATCCTTCCGTCGTTACGCAGAGACTCACTCATAAGGGTAAGTTTTGACTGCTGTTCACCGTTGTACCGGAATACAAGTAGGATGTATCTGAGCAAAAGAAGGATTAGAAAAATAAGCACCTTTCTTGTAACACTGCCATGCCACCGGACCCGTTGCTGTTCATTGCATTTGTAGACAAAAAGAAGACATTGCCATAACCTCCTGTTGCAATTACAACTGCATGTGCTCCATATCTTTCTATCTCCCCTGTTACAAGATTTCTTACAATAATACCTTTGGCCTCTCCGTCTATCATCACAAGATCAAGCATTTCTCTACGATTGTAGGATTTGACACTCCCCTTGTTTATCTGACGGTTAAGAGCAGCATAAGCTCCCAGTAACAACTGTTGTCCGGTCTGACCACGGGCATAGAAAGTTCTGCTCACCTGTGCACCTCCAAAAGAACGGTTGTCCAACAATCCGCCATACTCTCTGGCAAATGGAACACCTTGTGCAACACACTGATCAATTATCAGGTTACTCACCTCAGCAAGCCTGTACACATTACCCTCGCGGCTTCTGTAGTCTCCCCCTTTAATAGTATCATTAAAAAGACGATAAACTGAATCGTTGTCATTAGTGTAGTTTTTCGCAGCATTGATACCTCCTTGTGCAGCTATCGAGTGCGCTCTCCTTGGGAGAGTCACTTATACAAAAAACCTTCACATTGTAGCCTAATTCTCCCAGTGCGGCAGCAGCCGAAGCTCCCCCCAAACCGGTTCCAACAACAATTACATCCAGCTTTCTTTTATTAGCCGGGCTTACCACCCTGATCTGAGACTTATGCCTGGTCCATTTTTCGGACAATGGCCCCTCAGGAATCTTAGAATTAAGTTTTTCGGACATTATATATACCTGTTTTTGAGTGCGCAAAAATAGACAATTTGGGCAAGATTAACAATAATAAAACGGCATTGAATATTTTTGTATCTTTACAATTCAAATTAAAACATTATGATAAAGAAAATTACCTCGCTTTCCGTAACTATCCTGATGGCGTTTACTCTTACTGCACAGATGACTGTCATTCCCAAACCAAACAAGTTCATAAATACAGACGAACGATTTCATATGAACAGCGAAACCGTCATTTTCGCTTCCGGTAACAAATCGTACAACGCCACATATCTTAGGGAATTTATATCGAAGGCCACAGGTTACGACTTCATTATCACAAAAAATATGCCTGAGAATAACTATATTATTCTGGACCTCTCAAAAAAACACGATATTCCTCAAGAGGGTTATCAAATCAGTGTCAAAAAAGAGGGGATAATGATTAAAGGGTCTGATGCAGCCGGCATTTTTTACGGAATTCAAACCCTGTTCCAGATGCTCCCTCCGGTAATCTATTCAGGCCAACCGAAAGGAACCGAAAATTGGACATTAGAAGGAATAGAGATAGAAGATTCTCCCCGCTTTGAATACAGAGGTATGCACCTCGATGTTTCCCGCACCTTCTTTGACGCAGAGACAGTAAAACGATACATCGACTGGATGTCACACCATAAAATTAATAAATTCCACTGGCATCTCACAGACGACAACGGTTGGAGAATAGAGGTCAAAAAATATCCAAAACTTACCGAGCTGGGTGCCTGGAGAGGAGAGAATGAGGTGCTGGAACCCGCTTTCGGCTCCGGTAACGAAAGATATGGAGGGTATTACACCCAAAAACAGATAAAAGAGATAGTATCATACGCAGCTCAAAGACATATAGATATCATTCCTGAAATAGATCTTCCCGGCCACAGCAAAGCAGTAACTGCCTCATACCCCAAAGTAGCCTGCGACGGAGATGAAGAAACAAAAAGTGTACAGGGAGAGACAAAAAATGTATGGTGCGTTGGCAAAGAGGAAAACTTTAAGATGCTTGACAATATTATTAAAGAAGTTTCTGCACTTTTTCCATATGAATATTTCCACATTGGAGGAGATGAGGTAAACTACGATGCATGGGACAACTGTCCTCACTGTCAGGCTCTGATAGAAAAAGAGGGGATGAAAGATCACAAAGAACTTCTAAACTACTTTGTAAGAAGAATAGAGTCAATTGTGAATAAACACGGTAAAAAGATGGCCGGATGGGATGAAATACTCTATGGAGGAGATATCATGTCCACTTCTATGGTTTATGCATGGAGAAGTATCGACAAGGGCATTGAATCAGTGAAAAGGGGACAACCCACAGTTATGATGCCTGCACAATATTGCTATTTCGACATGAAATACACACCTCAAGAGAGAGGTCACAACTGGGCCGGAATAGTTTCTACCGAAAAGACATATTCTCTCGATCCTGTTAAAACAGCAAGCCTGAACGAAAAAGAATCAAGTCTGGTAGTAGGTGTACAGGGAGGTCTTTGGGCAGAACTTCTTGGCCGGCCGGCAAGATTCATGGAGTATCAGACATATCCACGCCTTGCAGCATTGGCTGAAGTCGGTTGGACACAGCCTCAATTTAAAGAGTGGACCGACTTTTCCTACAGACTCTCTACAGCTCACTTTGAAAGAATGTATCAGATGGGGATTGCCTTCCGCCTCGACCCTCCGAAAGCAATTTATTCAAACGGAGCTATAATGGTCACAGCTCCCTATCCGTGGGCAGTTGTAAGATACACTTCAGATGAGTCTGAACCTACAATGCTATCTCCAATATACAGGGGTGAAATAATCACAGACAAGGCACATAAATTCCGCTTTGCAACATTCTATAAAGATGAAATTAAAAGTATCTCCATACAACCGGAGAATGCAAATTACACCTATCTCACTCCAAAGACAACTGTAGAGACATCAATGAGTGAAAACGAAAGATTTCCGTCCACAAATGTACTTGACTACAAATATGAAACATATTTCAGAACAGATTCCAAAATAAAAGCAGGTGACCATTTTACATACATATTCGACAAACCTGTAAAAGCCTCAAGAATAACCGTAGAAACAGGTATTCCAAAAATAACATTCTACGGGGTCACAGACGGATATGCAGAATATAGTTATGACGGTGTAAACTACACAGGAAAAACATATTTCCGGTTGAATACAGCTGTACTTTACCCTGAAAAACCAGTCATTAAAGTGAGAATAGTTGCTACAAAGCCAAATGACGGATACATTTTGTCACTACAAGATCTCAAAATAGAAGAGTAATAAAATCTTTACCTCCCGGCGGTTAGGGAAAGATAGGCACTTTTTACAGCATCATCAGCATCTTTGTAATATTGCAATAATTCGCTGATATTTAATCCATCGCGCCTCCAACGCCTAACAGGTTCGCGGAAGAGTGTCTCTATGTAATTCTCTGCAGGTGCTAACTCCTGCATATAACCTGTTCTATTACTATTATATATAAGATTAAAATTCATATATCTCTGACCACTACCTCTTTTATTAGAAAATGTTTTGTATTTGAGATCCAAAGCCATATCGCAGGCAAGAGCATTTTCACTTCTATCACTTCTAACCATTACAGAGGGTTGGTTTTCTCCTGCCTTCACCCACAAAGGTACAGCAACTCCTGCGGGAGGATAACCCAATACTGTCCACATAATAGTCATTTCGGGATTTTCACCAGGTTTTACTCCCTGTATGGCAACTGAAGCGGTGGAAGATTTACGAGGTATATAATCTTGATCCAAAACCCACCCTGAGAAGCGCTCAGGAGAACTTTCAGGAGAAGTAAGGTCTGTACCCATGAATGAGTGGTAATAAGAGCGAGAAAGGTTGTTAAATATCCATCCTGGGGTGATTTGTGAAAAGATTGACTCTGCAGATATGATATCAAGGGCATTTTGTTGTCTTATGTATCCGTATCCCTCATTAAAACGACCGGTATAAGAGAAATTGGTGTAAACGAGATAACCCTGTGGAGCAATGGAAGGATCATTGGCATCAACCTTAGTGTATTGTGTATTGTTTGTCTCGTAATAAGCTGCACCACCATTTGCGTCAATAACACCAAAATTAGCCTCCACTCTCATAGGGCGAGGCAGATTATCAAGAAATATCTCAAACTCCTCCAATGTGCTGCACACTGCAAGAGCTTTATACATAAGCTCTCCCTCCTTATCCATCTCCTCTACATCATCATCCTTAAGATTATAGGAAGCAGTGTTCATTATAGAAAACCCGGTTTCATTAGTACCTATCCACACTATCCCTCCCTTGTCGGGACTATTAACCAATCCTATGAAGTTGTATTTATCTCCCTTAAAATACTCTACACGATTATTATCTTCCCCGGTATCACGATGCTTCCACAATATGGGGCGTCCGTCTGCAGTTACTTTCCCCGTAAAAATTGCTGATGTACATGCAATTGCCTCATAGCCGGAAAAGATAGCAAAAAGGCAAAGAGTGAATATTTGAAAAAATTTTTTCATTCCTATGATTTATTTAAAAGCTGTTAAATAATATATTTTCTTTATTAATACCAAGATGTTTATAGGCTAGGTCAGTAACTTCTCTTCCCCTCGGTGTCCTCTGAATAAACCCCTCTTTTATTAAAAATGGTTCATACACCTCCTCTATCGTACCGACATCTTCACTCACGGCAGTTGCAATTGTACCTATACCAACCGGCCCACCCTTGAATTTCTGAATTATAGTTGAGAGAATCTTGTTATCCATTGAATCGAGACCTCTTTTGTCTATATTCAAAGCATCAAGAGCATAAAGTGTTATTTTAGCATCAATTACACCTGTTCCCTTGACTTGTGCAAAATCCCTTACCCTACGCAAAAGTGCATTGGCTATACGGGGTGTACCCCTGCTGCGACGTGAGATCTCTTGTGCTGCATCATCTTTAATAGGAATATCCAGTATAGAAGCACTTCTCTTTATTATACCAGTAAGAACTTGTGCATCATAATATTCCAAATGAGATTGAATTCCAAAACGAGCTCTCAGGGGAGATGTCAAAAGTCCACTTCTTGTTGTAGCACCGACAAGCGTGAAGGGATTGAGTGATATCTGCACAGACCTTGCTCCAGGTCCCTTATCTATCATAATATCTATAGAAAAATCCTCCATGGCAGAGTAAAGATACTCCTCTACTATCGGAGAAAGTCTGTGTATTTCATCAATAAATAATACATCACCTTTTTCCAGACCAGTAAGCAATCCGGCAAGATCTCCAGGTTTATCCAACACAGGACCAGATGTAATTTTGAGATCAACCTCAAGTTCGTTTGCAACTATATGAGCAAGTGTGGTCTTTCCAAGACCGGGAGGCCCGTGTAACAATACATGGTCCAGAGCTTCATCCCTCATTTTGGCTGCCTTCACAAAAATCCTGAGATTTTCTATTATCTTTTCCTGTCCGGAAAATTGAGAAAATTCCCTCGGACGGATCCTTCCTTCAAAATCCCTGTCTTTCAATTCTTTATCCTGTCTAGGATCAAAACTAACCATAGAAATTAACAATTATTAGATATACAAATATATTCTTATTTTTTAATATAGTTTTTAGTTATTATAATAGTTTGTTGATATGTTTATAACTATTGTTTTCCACATAGATTAACAATATTTAATTGATATTAACAATTTTCTCAACAATTTAATTTAAACACAATAAATTGATAATATGATATTTCATAAATTGATTTTAATATTTTTCCACATATGTTGATAAACTTAAATTTATGTTTTTCACATTTGTTTAATGTTGATAAAAGGGGGAAAGAAGGGTGAAAAAACGAGGTTAAAATATTTTGTAATAAAAATCTCTTTTACATATAATAAAATAACTCATATTTTAAAAAATTATTATCATTAATTATAAACAAAAAGCAGTTAATAAACTATCTTTGCGAGCACGTTATGGGTTATACAATTTCAGAAGATAGATTTAATAGTCAAAACTCTGTAGTTAAATTAGTTAATAAAGCAGAGTCTAGTCACAAAGATACAGTTATTCTCGAAGGATTATACTCCTCGGCTAAAGCGTTCGCAGTCTCTGCTGCGGCAAAAAAAGGGGTACATATTGTGCTTCTCAATAATCGGGAAGATGCAGTTTATTGTACAGGTGATCTCTATAAATTGGTGGATAATGAAAGAGTCTTTTTCTTTCCCTCTTCAAAAAACCATTCACTTCGAAATTCAGCTATAGATTCTTCACATCAGGTACAGAGAACAGCGGCCCTGAATGCAGTAAGGGAGTTTTGTGATGGACACTCCTCTTTTGAAAGTATTATTCTTGTAGGTTATCCTCATTCGGTGTCCGAACCGGTGATAAGTAAGAAGAGTATGGATTCTTCTATACTTGAGATATCCAGAGGAGATTCTCTTTCTCATGATTTCATAAGGAGAAACATTGATTGCCTATTCTTTTGAAAAAGTAGATTTTGTGTCCCGAACCGGGACAATTTGCTCTTAGGGGAGGAATAATAGATCTTTTCTCTTTTTCAGACAATCGTCCCTACAGGATTGATTTCTTTGGAGATAATGTAGAGAAGATAAAAATTTTTGATGTAGACTCTCAGAGGTCTGTGGAGGAGGTGCAAAGCATTAAGATTTTTCCGGATATTTATACTGATGTTCAAGAAGCTACCGAAGATATTTTTACTTTTGCAGGGGAGTATACAGTTCTTTGGATTACCGACCATGAATATTTTTCCGGCCAGATTGACCTTATATCCCGGCATATGAATGAAGAGGGCAGATTGATGGAGCGCACACGCTTTGAAGAGGCTGTTTCACTTCACAAGAGTTTTTTGTTTGCACCGGTTACACGTCAATTCGAGAAATATGAAAAAATAGAATTTCATACTGTACCGCAGCCGGTGTTCAATAAAAACTTTGAACTCTTGGCCAGAGACATTTCTAAGAGGATTTCGGAGGGGTATGATGTTTCTGTATTGAGTGAGAATCCTGCCCAAACAGAGAGGATAAGATCTATCTTCTCTTCTATTGAGGGTTTAGGTAATACACGTTTCAATGCAGAAAGAATTTCCATACATGAAGGATTTGTAGATCATATAGCCCGGATTTGTGTATATACAGATCATCAGATATTTGAGAGACATAGAAGGGTAAAGCCCCGCAGAACTGTGGAAAAGAGCGAAAGACTAACTATTAACGAGCTCAATTCATATGAGATAGGGGATTTCATTGTTCATGCCGATCACGGTATAGGGCAGTTCGGAGGTCTTGTTAAGACAAATGTTAATGGAAGACAGCAAGAGGCTGTGAAGTTGGTGTACAAGGATGGTGATGTGATATTTGTCTCAATCCATGGATTGCACAGGATATCCCGTTATAAGTCCCGTGACGCACAACCGCCAAGAATATATAAACTGGGTACTGGAGCATGGCAAAAACTCAAGAGCCAGACAAAATCTAAGGTCAAGGATATTGCCAACGACCTGATTGATCTCTATTCAAAGCGAAGGGATTCAAAAGGATTTGCATTCGCTGCAGATACTTTTCTTCAGAAGGAGTTGGAGTCTTCATTTATTTATGAAGACACGCCCGACCAGATAAAGGCTACAGAGGCAATAAAGGAGGATATGGAGAAGGACTATCCTATGGACAGGCTGATTTGTGGCGATGTGGGGTTTGGTAAGACGGAGGTGGCTATTCGCGCTGCTTTCAAGGCTGTGGCGGACAGCAAACAGGTGGCGGTGCTGGTACCCACGACCATTTTAGCGCTACAGCACTACAAGACATTCATTTCTCGTCTCAAGAATTTTCCCTGTAATATATCTTATATAAGTAGGTTGAAAACTGCCGGAGAGATAAGGGAAATATCAGCATCGCTTGCAGAGGGCAGCACTGATATAGTGATAGGCACACATCGTCTATTGAACAAAGAGATTATGTTTAAGGATCTCGGACTTCTCATAATTGATGAAGAGCAGAAATTCGGAGTTGCCGCAAAAGAGCGATTGAGGCAACTAAAACTCAATGTTGACACTCTCACTCTTTCTGCTACACCGATACCCCGTACTTTGCAATTCTCACTTTTAGGTGCCAGGGACCTCTCCATTATTAATACGCCTCCTCCCAATAGACTACCTGTACAGACGGAGGTTATCGATTTTAATCACGATATTATAAGAGATGCTATAAATTATGAAGTGGACAGAGGCGGACAAGTGTTCTTTGTTCACAATCGGGTGGAAGATATAAACTCGATGGAAGATATAGTGCGAAGGCTTTGCCCAAATGTAAAGACCTGTATAGGACACGGGAAAATGGAGCCTAAACGATTGGAAAAGACAGTTCTCGATTTTATGATGGGAGATTACGATGTGATGATTTCCACCACCATCGTGGAGAACGGTATAGATATTCCCAACGCCAACACTATAATAATTAACCAAGCTCAAAATTTTGGTTTAAGTGACCTTCACCAATTGAGAGGTAGGGTAGGGAGGTCCAATACTAAGGCCTTCTGTTATCTTGTTGTGGGCATCGATGATATCTCTGGCAGAGGATGCAAGAAGGAGGATAAAGGCCATAGAGACCTTCTCTGATTTGGGAAGCGGGTTCAACATTGCTATGCAAGATCTTGACATAAGAGGAGCCGGAAATCTTTTGGGTGCGGAGCAAAGTGGTTTTGTGGCCGATATGGGTTTCGAGACATATCAGAGGATACTTGGGGAGGCTTTTGCCGAGATAAGAGAGGAGAGAGGAATGAACCTGGCCGAAGAGAAGGAGGGGAAAGATGTGGAGTATATTTCCGACTGTACAATAGATACCGATCTGGAGATACTTATTCCGGACAGCTATGTATCTCTTACTGCAGAGAAGATAAGGCTCTATAAAGAGCTTGACAATATGAAAGACCAAAAACAACTCGACCGTTTTATAGAGTCTATGCAGGACAGATTCGGTCCTATGCCCGGTGAAGCCGTACAGCTCACATATATCGTGAGGTTGAGATGGCTTGCGATAGAACTGGGATTCGAAAAGATATACATCAAAAACGGTATACTGATTGCCTGGTTTGTCAGCAATCAGATGTCTGCCTATTACAGCTCCGGAAAATTCGCTTCAATACTCAGCTTTCTGCAGCAACAGCACAAGAGGTTCAGGGTTAAGGAGCAGAAAGAGAAACTTTATATTACGGTAGACAATGTTAAGTCGGTAGAGCAAGCCTACACTATATTTTTAGAGATGAAACAATAATTGTTTATATTTGCGATTCGTGGAGAATCTGTTGATAGATATAGGCAACTCATCAGTAAAAGCGGCTTTTGCCAACGGTGATAAACTAGAAGATACTGTTCGTTATGAAGGTTCGGACATTGTTGGTTTTATCTCCGGACTTCTCTCATTGAGAAAAGCTTTGGTTGTTGCCATTTCTTCAGTAAGAGATTTTCCTCCTGACTATTTTTTCATCACTTAAGAGTTTGTGTGACAAGTTATTGATATTCGACCATAATATATCAATACCTCTTGTAAACCATTATGAAACACCCTGTACTCTGGGATCAGACAGGATTCTCTCCGCATTTGCGGCTTCTCTTCTTTTTCCCGGACAGAATTCTGTAGTCTTCGATTTTGGCACAGCTCTCACCATAGACTTTGTATCTGCAAAAGGGGAGTTTCAGGGAGGTAATATTTCACCGGGATTGAGGACAAGATTCAATGCCCTCAGCGACTATACCGGCAAGTTACCCAGGTGCTCCGGCCCTGATGAATTGCTTATGCAAGGGAGACATACAAAAGGGGCTAATAGAGTCAGGAGTTGTTTTAGGTCTGATTTTTGAGGTTGAAGGTTACATGGACAAGTATAATGATCATTTCTTCATATTTACAGGTGGAGATGCGAATTATTTTGCAGAAAAAGTGAAAAAACCGATATTTGTTGTTTACAATTTAGTATTGATGGGCTTAGCCCACGTAGCCAAAGATTATGCATAACCGGATAAAAATAACAACCATTTTAGTAACATTGTTCTTCCTGAGCATTTCGGGAGGTTCTGTACTTAATGCTCAGAACACTGATGCTCTGGGTACTTTTACTCCTTATTCTCTTTTTGGAATAGGAGATATAAACAGACCAGGTTCTGCCTACAATCAGGCTATGGGAGGAATAGGAATAGGAATAAGGGAAAACAGGAACATCAACTTTCTCAACCCTGCATCCTTCACCAAGAGGGATACACTCTCTTTCATGATGGATTTCGGGGCGGAGCAGAAAAATATGATAGGAAGGACAGACGATGCCAAAGAGCCTATAACAGCTTTAATATGCACCACCTTGTGCTCTCTTTTCCCCTTTATGAAAAGTCAGCAATGGGGGTTGGTGTGGCACCTTATAGTTCGGTTGGATATGATTTTACTGAATATGAGACCGATCCTGCGGTAATTGACCAGGTGGGTGATGTTATGTACCAGAGATACGGTTCAGGAGGCATTAATAAGGCTTTTCTCAGTGCATCGATGGTATTTCTCAGGGATTTTTCTGTCGGAGCAGAGGGTATATTCTATTTTGGAAATATGAATCGCAGTTCAGACATATTCTTCAACTCAGATGCTTCTTACAGAAGTGTTAACTCAGGTACTGAGTATGTTGTGAGGTCCACTAGTGCCAAGTTCGGTTTGCAGTACGAAAAGAATATTAAGGAAGATATCTCTATTACTGCAGGAGCCACATGGCTCATGGGGACTGAACTTGGAGGAGATGTCACCAGATATGCCTTTTCTACAAATTCATCCGGATACAGAGATACGTCATATTTTAATGTAACTGACGGGACATCATTGGAGATTCCTTCGGAATTGGGAATTGGTTTCTCTGTCAGGAAAGCAGATAAATGGCTTATAGGTGCAGATTATTCCAGACAAGATTGGAGCGGAGTATCTTTCCCTTCACAACAGGGGTTGATTTCTCTCCGTCAGTGAGGAACACTTTTAAAGCAGGTTTTGAATACATCCCCAACAGATACGATGTAAGATACTACAGAAGAAGAATTACTTACAGAGGTGGTTTTTACTACAGTAATACCTACATGAAAATAAACGGAAAACAGATAAACTCCATGGGTGTCACTCTGGGGGCTACTCTTCCTATACTCAATTTGTACAACGGTGTAGGATTTTCTGTTGACATGGGACAGAGAGGTTCTTTGAAAAACAACCTTGTCAACGAGAAATACGTGATATTCAACATAAGCGTCTCTTTGCACGATTTATGGTTTATTAAATATAGATACGATTAATAATAGTTTTTAATTAAAAATAATTATGAAAGCAGCAAGAAACTTATTTATTACTGCACTTTTTGTACTTATGACTATCCCTGTGTTTTCACAAGGTCTGGCAAATGCCAGCATAGAATGTCAGAGAAGTGTGGCTTTTTACAATGATTATATGAAGCAGGATAATTTCCGTGAAGCAGCTCCTTTGTGGAGGGCGGCATTGCGTGAATGTCCTCCTGGTGTGAGACAAAGTATATATGTGGATGGAATAAGAATATTCAAGTATCTTATCTCTCAAAATCCGGGAGATGAACAACTGAAAAAGGCTTTGGTGGATTCCATGCTCAGATGTACGACCTGAGGGTAGAGCATTTCCCCAAATATGCAGCTCAGGCTTCAAAGTATAAGATATATGACATGATGGACTACAAGTCGGATGACGATCAGGCCATTCTTGACGCAATTTACGAAGCTTTTGAAGTTTCCGGTAAGAGAATTGATCCGGTTTGCTTGTTATAGCAATGCAAAGGGTGAGTTCTCTCTATTCAAAAGGTTTTATTAGTGCAGAGAAGGTGATGGAGTCTTATTCAGAGCTTGTTGTACGTGCCAATGAACTTATTGCGGCAAAGCAGCCTGATGCCCTCAAGGCAAAAAATGACGTGGATAATCTATTCATAACAAGCGGTGTTGCTAACTGTGATAATATTGTTGAGCTTTTCACACCACGTTTCGAAGCCAACCCGGATGATGAGGATCTTGCCTCTACCATTGTAAGCCTGCTCAGCCAGGCCGGATGTACTTCGGAACCTCTCTTCCTTGAAACTGTTGAGGCTCTTTATGAAAAAGATCCTGACAACTATGTATATATTAAGAATCTTTATATGCTTTATGCTGCTAAGGGTGATCAGGACAACGCAATTAAAATGCTAGAAAGAGCTATAGCCAGTGAGCAATCTAACGACCTTGAGGATGCCAACATGCTCATAACATTGGCAAATTACTATATGCAGCTGAATGACCTCTCCAAGGCTGCTTTGACTGCGCGTACGGCAATCGACAAAAGTTCAGAGGTTGCAGGAAGAGCAAACTTCATAATTGGCCTTGTATGGGGTTCTGTGAAGTGTAGCGGTGATGAGATAGAATCACGTGCCAACTATTGGTTGCAGTAGATTATATGATAAGAGCAAGAAATGCAGATTCTTCTTTGGCAGACGATGCAAACACTTACATAAGAACATACAGGCAATATTTCCCTTCTCAAGAAGATGCCTTTATGTGGGATATTATGGACGGTTCTTCTTATACTGTAAATTGTGGAGGAATGAGAGCCACCACTACCGTGAGAACAAGAAAATAGCATTATGCAGATATCCTCTTTTACAAGAGTAAAACCTTTAAGTGTAGCAGTCACGTTGGTGATTGCTACACTCATTTATTCATGTAAAGAGAAGATTCCTGTAGCTTCCCTTCCGTCAGACGACTCTCTTCCTACTCAAATAGTTGAGAACATGAGGGTTGTACAGTATAGAGGTGGATTGTTAATTATGTTGTCAAGGCTCCGCTTATGGAGAGTTACTCCAATGCGGAGACACCTTATGATGCATTTCCGGAAGGTATAGTGTTAAGGGGTTACACTACCGACGGGATGCTGGAAACCAAGATTGAGGCCGATTATGCAAGGAATGTCAAGAGAGAGAAGGAGGAGATTTGGGAGGCATTCGGGAATGTGGTGATAAACAATTATCTCAAGGGAGAACGTATGGAAACGGACACTCTTTTTTGGAATAGACTCACTCAAAGGATTTATACACATGCACTTGTGAAGCTTACAACTCCGGACATGTTCATGCAGGGATACGGGATGGAGTCCGATGAAATGGCTCGTAATGCGGTAATAGATGACCCATTTAACAGCTATGCTATTGTAAGCAGAGATTCAACTGAAACAGGCTATATAGACACTGCTAATTTTGTAGGACCTCTTCCATTGTTCAGAAAGTAAAATTATTTATTACTATTTTTATAATTAATTACGACTCTTATGGAGATTATTATTGCCATTGCCCTATTTGCTTTGATAATGCTCTCCCTGCTTTATGCACTCGAGAGAGCTTTTGAGTCCTACAGTAAACTCAGGTACGAACTTGATAAGAAGCAGGAAAAGCGCTATGCACTGGTTATGGAAAATCTACTTGAAAAAGAGTATCAGTTGAGAGGATCACTTCAAATAGCAGTAAATCTTTTTTTAATAGTATTCGGTGTAACATGTGCTTTGATTTTTAATGATATCTTTATTGGTATTGTAGTTGCTGTTTTGTCGGTTTTAGTGTCTGCCAGACTTATTCCCTCACTCGTGGCAACAATCAACTCTACCTTGATATTGCAATATTTCATTTATCTGGCAAAAGGTGTCACTGCTTTCTTCTCTCCTTTTCTGGGTCGAGAACCAGAGAGAGCGCCACGAACAACCGATAAGGAGGAGAACAACGACGTGGTTATACTCCAAAATGCACTCAATTTCTCTGAGGTGAAAGTCAAGGAGTGCATGATACCCCGTACAGAGATTTGTGCTGTATCCGAAGATTCTTCAAAAGAGCAAGTTTTGGATCAATTTGCAGATTCTAAGTATTCCAGGATATTGGTTTATAGAGAGAATATTGATAAGATTACAGGTTATGTACACTCTAAGGATCTCTTTACCGGAGATAAGAAGCTAAAAGCATTAATAAGGGAGATAGACTTTGTTTCTGAAGAGACGGATGCTCAGTCTCTTCTTGCCATGCTCATTAAAAACAAGAGGTCTATAGCTGTAGTTAACGATGAATATGGAGGAACTGCCGGTATAGTTACATTGGAAGATCTTATTGAAGAAATATTCGGAGAGATATCTGATGAACTTGACAGAGAGGAATTACCGGAAAAGAAAATCTCTGATAGTGAGTATATCTTTTCGGGAAGACTTGAGATAAAATATCTAAACAGAGGGAGTACGACCTTGATATACCAGAGAGCGAAGATTACGAGACACTTGGGGGATTCATTACGTGGTTCAATGAAAACATACCGGAGGAGGGAGAATTGCTCAGCTATGGTAACTTTGAGTTCTCCATACTCAAAACTGCATCAAACAGGGTAGAAACTGTTGTGCTGACAATTGTAAAATAGCTATCAGGGAATTCTTTCTGACAGGTGATACTCTCTAATCAATTACTGAGTGGCCGGCATATGATAGTCTTTAATATAATTTGTGGAGCAATTAAAGAGATAGTAATTAAAAAATTATTATCTTCGCGCCTTACAAGAAAAAACAATTTAAAATAATAAACAAATGGCAGTTCTCGAGAAGATCCGCGTAAAAATGGGTGTTTTTATTACAGTAGTGATAGGTTTGGCACTACTTTCATTCATTATCGATGCGGACACATTTCAATCGGCAGTTTCCGTATTCTCAGATAAATACGACATCGGAGAGATGAACGGAAAGTCAATATCTTACCAGGATTATCAGAAAAAAGTAGAGTATTTTAGTCGTATCCATCAAATCGTTTCTGGTGCACAAACTTTGGATGAACAAGCTTCTGATATGGTTCATCAGAGCGCATGGCAGGATCTGCTCAGCGAGAATGTCATAATGCCTGTAATAGAAGAGGCTGGTATTGCTGTTGGAGAAGATGAATTATTAGACCTCACCCAAGGAGAGAATATTTCTCAGGTACTTGCTCGCGAGCAGGCGTTTATTGGCAATGACGGAATGTTTGACCGTAATCTGCTTGTACAGTTCATACAGGCGATTCCGATGGACAATACCGGGAATCTTTCAACATATTGGCGTTATCTCGAAAAGAACATGATTGCCGATCAAATGGTGAGTAAATATATTTCACTTCTTGCCAAGAGCAATATTCAGAATCCTGTTGAGTTGCGTAGAGCCATAGAAGAAAACAACATCACATCCGAGGTTTCGTTTGTAGTACAGCCTTATAGTTTTGCCGAAGACACAACTATAGCAGTAACAAATTCTGAGGTAAAGGAATATTACGAAAAACACAAGCATCTCTTTGAGCGTCCTGCCAGCAGAGACCTCGAATATGCAGTTTTCGAAGTAGTTCCTTCTCTTGATGATATCTCTGCAGCCAGAAAAGATATCGAATCATTGATGCCGGAGTTCAGAACAGCGACAAATCTCAGAAATTTCCTTGCAAGGAATTCAGACAAGTCTTTGTCGGAATATTATTATAAAAAAGGGGAGCTTCTCTCTGAATCTGCTAAACTTGATAGTTTTGCTTTTGCAGCATCCAAAAATGACGTTTTGGAGCCTTATGAAGAGGGAGATGTATTCAGGGCAGCACGTATCAACTCAATTAAGAATCTTCCTGATTCTGTTTATGTACAACATATTTTGCTGCAAAGCACAAGAGAAGAGGACAACACTGCAGACAGCCTGCTGAACCTAATTTCGCGCGGAGCAGATTTCTCTGAGCTGGCCGCCAGACACTCACTTGATCAGAATCCCAACACACCAGTACCTGGTGATATCGGTTGGATGACTCAGACCCGCATGATAGAGGGCTTTGATACTTGTTTTACAGTTACACCTGGTCGTGCATTTAAATTGGAAAGTATGTATGGTGTACATATAGTGAATGTAAAAGAGAGAACAAAATCTCATAAGAAAGTTCAATTGGCAGTTCTTGAAAAGGCTGCCGTTGCAAGTCGGGAAACTTTCCAGAAATATTATTCACAGGCCAATGAATTATCTTCTAAGGCAAATGGTAATCTAGAGCAGTTTAACGAAATAACATCTGAGATGGGAGTGGTAACCATGCCAGCCTACAATATTGCTGAAAATGCCAAGACAGTAGGAGGTTACGATAATGCTCGTGAAATTGTACGTTGGGCTTATGATGCAAAAGAAGGTGATGTATCACAGATAATCTCTCTTGATAATAAATACTTCTTTGTTGTAGCGCTTATAGAGGCCAGGGAAGCGGGTATACCATCAATGTCAGAGATGACAACAGATATTGCAAGATTATTGAGGAGAGAGAAGGCCAACGAGAAAGCGCTTACAGAGATAACTGAGCAGGTAGCAGGACTAGACAATCTTCAAGCAATTGCAGACAAGCTTGGAACCACAGTTAGTAGTCAAAGTGGAGTTGCCTTTGGAGCACCCGGAGCAAGGGCTCTTGATGCCAAATTTGTTGGAGCAGTTTCAGGAGCAGAAGAGAACCAACTCACCGGACCAATTGCCGGAAATGTCGGAGTATATGTTTTCAATGTAGATTCTCGTGAAACCGGAGCCTTCTTTACCGAAGACGATGCCCGCCGTAAAATCCAACAGGCTCTTAACTTCCAGCTTCAGTATCTCACATCCATTTTCGAAGATATTGCCGAAGTTAAAGACAACAGAGCCAGGTTCTTTTAGCCCCAACGTTGTTTTTATATTCAACGCCTTTCTTTCTGGTGACTCTCTGGAGAACAGCGTTTTGCGAACAAATAGTTCATGAGATTGAACAATTACAGTCATTGAAAGCTGTCCTACCTGCAGGGCAGCTTTTTTTCAACGCCGCTTTCAAACTGAATTCCTGCCTACCTAGTAAATAACTGTATTCGTGTAACCTCCTTTCAATTACTGTATTACCAGAAACATCGGCGTTGAATTCAACGCCGATAAAACTGGTATATAGTTGTATTGCAGAGTGTTGTAGAGACGTGGTTTTTGGTTAGGTTGAGATATCGCTTTTTCAAGCGACAGACAGTTTCTTGGATTTAACACAAATACAATAACTGCATTCGGATAATTGCTTTTGATCTAGAAAGTTACCAGAAAGAAAGGCGTTGAATCAGACGTTGAAGCGGAAGTGCATGATATCACCGTCTTGGACTACGTATTCTTTGCCTTCTACTGCCATTTTTCCGGCCTCTTTACAGGCGTTTTCGCTGCCGTATTTCACGTAGTCGTCGTATTTGATTACTTCTGCCCTTATGAAGCCTTTTTCGAAGTCTGTGTGGATGATTCCGGCTGCTTGTGGGGCTTTTGTCCCACGGGAGAAGGTCCATGCACGTACTTCCTGTACTCCGGCCGTGAAGTATGTTTCAAGATCGAGTAGTGAATAGGCTGCTCGGATTAGTCTTGATACGCCTGATTCTTCCAGACCGAGTTCGTTGAGAAACATTTCGCGCTCTTCGAAGGTTTCGAGTTCTGAAATTTCGGACTCAATCTTTGCTGCAACTATCAGCATTCCTGCATCTTCATCTTTGATGGACTCCTTTACTCTTTCTACGAAGTCGTTTCCGTCTTTGGCGGCGGATTCATCTACGTTGCAGAGGTACAGGACCGGTTTGTCTGTGAGCAAGAAGAGCTCTTTTGCGAGTTTTGCATCCTCTGCGTTGTCGAACTTGACTGTGCGGGCAGATTTGCCTTGTTCGAGTGCGTTTTTGTATTGCACCAGAATTTCATACATCCTTTTGGCTACTTTGTCTCCGCCTGTCTGGGCTTGTTTCTGTACTCTCGAGATTCTGCTTTCAACAGTTTCGAGGTCTTTTATTTGAAGCTCGGTGTCTATAATCTCCTTATCCCTTACAGGGTCGATGCTTCCATCTACGTGGACGATGTTAGGATCTTCAAAACAGCGTAGAACGTGAATTATGGCATCAGTCTCTCTTATGTTTGCAAGAAACTGGTTCCCAAGACCCTCTCCTTTGCTGGCTCCCTTTACAAGTCCGGCGATGTCTACAATCTCCACAGTTGCAGGTATTACTTTTTTTGGATTAACAAGTTTTTCCAGAACCTGTAATCTTCCATCCGGAACAATCACCGATCCGATATTGGGTTCAATTGTACAAAAGGGAAAATTAGCAGATTGAGCTTTGCCCGAACTTATGCAGTTGAAAAGGGTGGATTTTCCTACGTTGGGCAGGCCCACTATTCCACATTGTAGTGCCATGGTATTTAATTTTACTTTTTTGAGGGGGCGAAATTAGCAAAAAAAGGCAGATAAATCTAAAAAGAGATAAAAAGAGCTGTAAAAGAGATATTTGTATATGTGTCTTATGGCCGGAAGAGTTCTGTCATTTATATTTACTTGCGCTTAAATACGGAAATCAAGTGCGAGTTAAATTTCAGGAGAGAATAAATCAGGAGAGAATATATCAGGAGAGAATAAAATGAAATTTTATTAAAGAGTTATGCAATATCATTTTTTTTATATCAAATATGCTGCTGCCCTGTTGTTTTGCCTAGCAGTAGATAATATCATCAGGGAATTCAGGAGTGTAAGTGCGGAGGTATTTTATGAGACAATAATTGTTGAAGAGGAAGAGTGTATCGATAAGGTAAAAGGCGAAGAGCAGGAGTTCATTGCGAGGCAGAGGAGTACACGAGAGCAAAAATGTATCGAAGGGAAGGAATGTATCGAAGGGAAGGGATGTATCGGAGGGAAGGGATGTATCGGAGATAAGGAATGTATTGAAGAACAGAAGTTCATCGCGGGGCAGGATTTCTTCGGAGAGCAGCAGTGTGTCAAAGAGAGAGTAGCAGCAGCGAAGTGGAATCTTGAGGAGAGAATAATTAATGGCAGTATTGTAAAGAAGGATAGCATCATAAAAGCGAGATATGGGGTGCTTTCGTATGATGTGCTGTTTTGGAATCTTGAGAATTTTTTTGATTTACTTCCAGACACGCTTGAGGGTGGCAGGGATTTCACCCCACGAGGCAGAATGAGATGGACAAGAGAGCGTTTCGACAAAAAGAGCAGGATGGTTGCGAAGGTTATTTCGGATGCAACGGGCGGATCTCTGCCTATGATAATTGGTGTTGCAGAGGTGGAAAACAGGTATGTGCTTAATTCTCTTGTATATGACACCCCTCTTCTATACGGTGGTTATGGGGTGGTGCACAGGGATTCTCCAGACAGGAGAGGGATTGATGTTGCATTGCTGTTCAGGAAGGAGCTGTTCAGACCGTTGAAGGTAGAGGTGTTTGAAGTGCGGATGCCGGAATTTGGGGGAGATTTTGGGGCGGATTTAGGCGAGGAGTATGTGAGCAGGGATATTCTTTATGTGAAGGGGGTTGTTCAGGAGCTGGATACGCTGCATTTGTTTGTAAATCATTGGCCTTCGAGGTATGGTGGGGAGAGGACTTCAAGATATCGCAGGGAGCATGCTGCCTGTGTTTTGGGTGAGGTGTGTGATTCTCTGTTGAAGAGGAATTACCGGGTCAATATTATTGTGATGGGAGATTTTAATGATCCTGCCGAAAAGTTGTCAAATGACAGCCTTATGGAATTTTATGCTCCAGCAGCTGTTTTTGGTGATGAGGTATCTGGTTCCATAAAATATATGGGTAGGTGGGAGTTGTTTGATTATTTTTTATTGAGTGACAATCTAAGGGATACTCTTGAGCCGATATCTGTCACTGAGGAGTGTTTCAGGGTTTTCTCGGCCCCTTATCTTTTGGAGAGAGACAACAAATTTACGGGCAAGAGACCCAGGCGCACCTATTTGGGGCCACGTTACAACAGAGGAGTGAGCGACCATCTTCCGGTTGTGCTTAAAATCGACCGGAATTGGTAAATTTCTTATATTTGCCAAATGTACGTAAGACCAAAAAAAGCATTGGGGCAACATTTTCTCAAGGATGAGGAGATAGCCCGCAGAATTGTTGATTCTCTTAATGTTCCGGAGGAGTCCACGAGTAGTGGGGAGGAGTTTCCGAATAGGACAGAGGAGTCTACGAATAAGAGAGAAGATGATTCAAATAGTCCGGGGAAATTTTTTGACAATAAAGTCTCATTAAATAAGACCGAGGATTGTCTTAATAATAAGGAGGGTAAAGGTGATAATCACGAGAGTTCTTTGGGCGAAACGGAGAGTTCTTTGAGTGAGACTACTACAAAGAAAGATGGTTCATTGAATCATCAATCTCGTGTGAATGTTATTGAGGTAGGTCCAGGCACCGGGGTGCTTACAAAATATCTTATTTCAGACAAAAGAATCAATCTTAAGCTTGCAGAGATAGACCAGGAATCTGTAGAATATTTGCATTCCACCTATCCAGAGCTGGGAGAGGCTCTTATGTTTCAGGATTTCCTCAAGACAGATCTGTCGTCACTTTTTGAGGGTGAGTTTATGGTGATAGGCAATTTCCCGTATAACATATCTTCACAGATCTTTTTCAAGATATTGGATTATAAGGAAAGCGTATACGGTATAGTGGGGATGCTTCAGAAAGAGGTGGCGGAGCGTCTTGCATCTGCTCCCGGCAACAAGAGTTACGGGATTCTCTCTGTTTTGTTGCAGGCCTGGTATGATATCGAGTATCTCTTTACTGTGCATGAAAATTCATTTATACCTCCTCCAAAGGTAAAGTCGGGAGTTATAAGACTGAAAAGAAATAACAGAGGTGATCTTGGTTGTGATGAGAAACTTTTCAAACAAGTTGTGAAAGCCACTTTCAACCAGCGTCGCAAGACAATCCGAAATTCGCTGAAGCCTCTGCTCAGCTCATTTGGTTCAAACGGTAATGAAGCCGCATCATTTGATCTTTCTAGATACTCTTATTTGCTGGACAAGAGGCCAGAGCAACTCTCCGTGGAGGAATTCGTACTTCTCACATTGTATGTAGAGGCACTCAGGAGTTGATTATTTGGAGTTGATCGCCTCTACCGGGTTGAGGTTTGCAGCGGTGCGGGCGGGTAATATGCCGGCAATGATGCCTATTGTGGAGGAGATGATCATGCCTCTCAGTATATTGTAGAGGCTCAGATGCATGGGGAAAGAATCATTGCTTCCGACAACGCCTACAAGTAATAGTACCAAGATTATTCCGAGAATTCCCCCAGAGAGAGAGAGCACGGCAGCCTCAGTGAGGAACTGGGTGATTATAGTGTGTTTTTTGGCTCCGAGTGCTTTCTGTATTCCTATGAGGTTTGTTCTCTCTTTAACTGATACAAACATAATGTTGGCTATCCCAAACCCCCCGATGAGTATGGAAAAACCGCCAATTATCCAGCCGGCAAGGGATATCCCTGTAAAAATCTCTTTAGTGGAATCCAACAGGAAGGTCATCTCATTTACTGCAAAATTGTCTTTTTGACTGGGCTTTAGTCTCCTGAAAGAACGTATAAGCATCCTTACCTCCTGCACGAAATTATCTCTGCTCACCCCTGGTTTTGGCTTAAGGGTGATTAACGAAGAGGATTGTTTTACATTGAAAAGTAGCCCGGCATAGCTGTATGGAATTAAAACAGAATTGTCGGTGTCGAATATATTCACAATGCTCTCTCCGGCCTTTTTCATAACACCAATTACTCTGGTGTTGCTGTTGCCCAGTTTTACTATCTTGTCAATAGGGTCTTCTCCCATAAAGATGTTCTCTGCTACGGAGTGACCCAGTATTACAACCGGAATTGCAGATTTGGTCTCGTTTACCGAGAAGTAACGTCCTTTGGCTAGCTCTGTATTGGCCAACTTGTTCCAGTCGTAGGTGGTAGCAGTGATGAAGCCGTCTGTGAAAGAGTTTCTCTTGTATTTTATATTGAGATTTCGTGTGACCACAAATGCTGCATATTCAGCAGTCTCGGAGTTGGCTTGCAAGAAAAGATACTCTTCGTATTTAGGATTGGGCCGTGTTCGGAATTCCCACCATTTGTACTCCTCTCCCTCTTCCGGAGCAAAAGGGAACTGCTGTATGTACACGGTGGTGCTTCCGAAACTTTGAAGTCCCGTCTCAACATTCTGTTTCAGGGCATCCACGGCAGTGAACACAGTGACGATGGAGAAAATACCTACGGTCACACCAAAAAGTGAAAGAAAAGTGCGGAACTTATCTCCTTTCAGTGAGTTGAGAGCAAAGCCCACACTCTCGGAGGTGAGATTGAGTACAACCCTTATTTTTCTGTATAGTGTTTTCATGCAGAGCCTTGATTGTATGTTATATTCCTAGTCTTTTCTTAATATCCCTCAGTTTGTCAAAAGCATCCAGAGGTGAGAGCCTGTTTATGTCCAGTTCTTTAAGTTCTGCCCTTATAGACTCGGTGAGAGGGTCGTCCAGTTGATAAAACGAAAGCTGCACAGCATCCTCCTTGGCAGGTATTTTGGCGTTTCCTCCGGAACTTTCCAGCTTCCTGAGCACTCTTTCTGCAACAGAAACCACACCAGACGGCATTCCTGCCATTCGTGCCACATGTATTCCGAAGCTGTGGGCAACACCACCTCTTGTCAATTTTCTCAGAAAGATAATGTTTTTATCAATCTCTTTTACAGAAATGTGCCAGTTTTTTACTCTCGGGAATCGGGATTCCAGATCATTCAACTCGTGATAGTGAGTGGCAAAGAGAGTTTTGGCCTTGTGTTCGGGATGCTGGTGCAGATATTCCACTATTGCCCAGGCGATGGACATTCCGTCGTAGGTGCTCGTACCTCTGCCTATCTCATCAAGCAGTACAAGAGACCGGGAGGATAGATTGTGCAGTATGGTTGCAGTCTCAAGCATCTCCACCATGAATGTAGACTCACCTCTAGAAATGTTGTCGGAGGCTCCCACTCTCGTAAAGATCTTGTCTATTATACCCATTTTGACCTCTGCTGCAGGAACGAAAGAGCCACTTTGTGCCAGTATTGCAATAAGTGCGGTTTGTCGAAGCAGAGCGCTTTTACCGGACATATTGGGTCCTGTGAGTATGATTATCTGCTGAGTCTCATTATCCAGGAAAAGATCGTTGCTCACATACTCCTCTCCGGCAGGAAGAAGGGATTCAATGACAGGGTGTCTTCCCTCTTTTATTTCCAGTTGAGTTCCTGTGTTCATCACAGGACGGCAATATTTTTTTTGTACGGCCAGTGTTGCAAAGCCGGCCAGTGTGTCCAGTCTGGCTATCAAGGCGGCATTTTCACGTATGAGAGGAGTCTCCTTCTGTACCGATTCGGTGAGGCGGTTATACAGCAACTGCTCCAGAGCAAGGATCTTCTCCTCTGCACCCAGTATCTTCTCTTCGTACTCTTTGAGTTCCGTTGTGATATATCTCTCTGCACTCACAAGGGTCTGTTTTCTTATCCAGTTTTCCGGAACCTTGTCTTTGTGTGTGTTGCGTACTTCAAGATAGTAGCCGAAGACATTATTATATCCTATTTTGAGCGAACTTATGCCTGTTCTTTCACTCTCTTCTTTCTGTATTGAGGTAAGAATATCCCTGCTGTTCCGGGCAACGGCCCTGAGGTCGTCCAACTCCCGGTTCACACCCGGGGCAATTACATCTCCCTTGCCTATCATTCCCGCAGGCTCTTTTAGAAGTTCTCTTTCAAGTTTTTCCAAGAGGGTATTGCACTCCTGGATAGACTTCACAAGTTTTTCCAGCTCTACACAGGGATTCAGGAGTGCTCTCTCTTTTATAGGAGCAATCATTGATAGTCCCTTTCGCAGCATGCACATCTCCCTAGGAGTAATTCTGCCGGCGGCAGCCTTGGAAACCACTCTTTCAAGATCTCCCGTCTCTTCCAGCATCTCTCTAAGCTCTTCACGCAGTGAGGAATCACTTACAAGCGTTTCCACTACTTCATGTCGGGACTCTATCTCCTCCTTGTTTTTTGAAGGCATTGCCAGCCAGTGCCTCAGCAGTCGGGATCCCATGGGAGTACAACACCTGTCCACAACCTCCGTTAGAGAAAGGGCTCCTTCCTGGGCTCCTGTGAATATCTCCAGATTGCGAAAAGTAAACTTGTCGATCCACACATAATCCTTTTCGTCGATTCGTGAAATGGAACACAAGTGACTCAATCCGTCGTGGCGTGTAAGATCCAGATAAAAGAGCACAGCTCCGGCTGCAGTTATAGCCAGAGGCATCCCCTCTACTCCGAATCCTTTGAGCGAGATTGTACCGAAATGCTCAAGAAGCTTCTCTCCTGCTGCTTCCGGGACAAACGCCCATTCATCCATTACAGATATGTAGTATTCGTTGCCAAACCTCTCTTCGAAACCTCTCCGCAGAGATTTTTCTATCAGCACCTCCCTTGGGTTGAAACTGGCCAGCAGCAGAGAGACATATTCCAGAGAGCCCTCAGCTACATAGAAAGAACCGGTTGATATGTCCAAAAATGCTATACCCGCTTCGTTTCCGCTGAAGTGAACAGAGCAGAGGAAATTATGCTCTTTATTGGAGAGCAGTTGATCGTTGTAGGCTACTCCGGGAGTGACCAGCTCTGTGATTCCTCTCTTGACAATTTTCTTGGTGAGTTTAGGATCTTCCAGTTGATCACACACTGCCACTTTGTGCCCGGCCCTCACAAGTTTGGGCAGGTAACTGTCTATGGAGTGATGAGGAAATCCTGCCAGCTCCACATGTGAGGCAGACCCGTTTGCCCGTTTGGTGAGTACTATGCCCAATACCTTGGAAGCTGTAACAGCATCCTCTCCGAATGTTTCGTAAAAATCTCCCACACGGAACAGTAATATGGCGTCGGGGTACTTTGCCTTTATAGAGAAATACTGACGCATCAGAGGCGTTTCTGCTATTTTTTTATTGCTGTTCATTACTGCAAAAATAGATATATTTTGTTTCAAAACCCTATCTTTGTACTTACACCTCAAAAATACCGGCTATGAAAAAATCAAACACAATCATCAAGAAAATCAGTTTTGCACTCACTCTAACGGCTGTGGCCCTTTTTACTTTCAACTGTTCCGTGGACACCACGGAAATGGCTGCTGACGGCAAGATAAAACGCATAATGGAAGAGACGGGAGCAGTAGGTCTTGCCGTAGCCGTTGTCAAAGACGGAGAAATCATATTCAGTAATACTTACGGATACAAAAACCTTGAGACAAAGGAGGCTATTGCAGAGGACGATCTGTTCAGGATAGCATCTATCTCGAAGTCTTTTACCACTACAGCTCTTATGACATTAGTGGAACAAGGCAAGCTTTCTCTCGACGACGATGTGAGTGATCTTGCAGGATTTGCCGTAAGAAATCCTGAGTATCCGGATAAAGTAATAACTCTCAAGATGCTGCTTTCACACACCTCCAGTCTGAGCGATTCCCAGGGCTATTTCGAGCTGGATGTTTTGAATCCGGAAACCAATCCCGATTACGCAAAATGCTATAACGACTATGAACCCGGTTCTCAGTATGAGTATTGCAATCTTGGGTTCAACACCATAGGTGCTATTGTCGAGAAATATTCAGAAGAACGTTTTGATAACTTTATCAGGAAAACTATTCTTGACCCCATGAATCTTTATGCAAACTTCAACCCTGATTCACTTGACAGAGATAAATTTGTGACCCTTTATTCGTACAATGAGGCAGACAGCGCAGCAGGCACAGAGGCCGGATTCACTCCAAGCCCAGCAGCTTATGCCAGCAGGTCTGAAATTATTGAAAATGACTATGTACACGGTTACAGCACTCCGGTTTTCTCTCCTACAGGAGGAATGAAAATATCCGCCAGAGGCCTGGCAGCTTATATGGCCATGCATATGAACCATGGAACAGATCCCGTAACGGGAACACAGATTATCTCCGAAGAGAGTGCCAGACTGATGCAAACACCTGTAATTGACAGAGGAGAGGGTGAAACATATTGCCTTGCATTAAGAACAACTGAAAACCTGATAGAGGGAGAGGTAATGACCGGTCACACAGGATCTGCATATGGTCTTTTCAGTGCAATGTTCTTTCAGCCCGAAAAGAAGATAGGTATTGTAATGATGACAAACGGGTGCAAACCGGAATATAAGGATGGCTTTACCCTTATTCAGGGAGAGGTTATCAGAGCTTTGTACGAAACATTCAAAGATTGATCTTTTTAATTTGAAACGTGTTCTTATCATAACTTATTACTGGCCCCCTCAGGGAGGTTCAGGTGTTCAGAGATGGCTCAAATTTGTCAAATACCTCCGGGAATACGGGTGGGAGCCTGTTGTATATACACCGCTCAATCCCGAGATGATGGCACATGATGCCTCTTTGGAGCAGGAGATTCCCGAGGGTGTGGAGATAATCAGGAGGAAGATCACAGAACCCTATTCCATCTATAAATTTTTGACAGGAAAAAGTAAATCCGGGGTAAAACCCGGTTTTATTTCTGATGGCAAAAAGAGTTTTAAGGAGAGGTTATCGCTCTTCTTAAGGAGCAACCTTTTTATTCCCGATCCCAAGGCATTATGGATAGGTCCCTCTGCGAAGTTTCTTGAAAAGTATATTTCAGAAAAGAGAATAGACGCTATTGTGAGTACCGGACCTCCACATTCTATGCATCTGATTGCAAGAAGAGTGGCAAGAAAGAGCTCACTTCCGTGGTTGGCTGATTTTCGTGACCCATGGACACGCATGTATAATTTCAAATATATGGGTCATAGTTTCCTGTCTCGCTACATTCACTCCAAGCTTGAAAAAAAGGTATTGCGTGATGCAACTGCTCTGGTTACCGTAACCAACACAATTTCTGCAGAGCTTTCGGCTATAAGCGGAGGCCGTGAGGTACACGTGATAACCAATGGCTACGATCCCGAAGATTTTTCAGGCAGAGATATAACTCCCGAAGAAGGATTTACAATAACCTATACCGGCCTTTTCGTGGAGACTCAGAACCCTGTGATGTTATGGGAATTGCTGGGAAAAAGGTGTAACGAGGATTCTCTCTTTGCACGGGACCTCAGAATAAGAATAATCGGGCATACCGACCGTTCCATTATTGATGAAATCCACAAAAACGGGTTGAAAAGCAATCTTGTGAAAATGAATTACACTCCTCATGACAAGGTGATTGAATGGCAGAGGAAAGCAAGGATATTATTGCTTGCAGGAGGAAAGGAACCGGAATCAAGGGGGATACTCACAGGCAAGTTTTTTGAATATCTGGCGGCCAAAAGGCCAATCCTGGGCTTTGGACCAAAAGGTGGAGACATGGATATAGCCTTGGAAGAGAGTGGTTGCGGTAAAATGTTCGATTACAGCGATCTCACAGGTATGGCTTCCTGGATTGAGGAGCAATACAAAATCTACAAGAATGGAGGTAATCCTCTTTCCATGGGAGATATCTTAAAATATTCAAGAAAAGAGCTCACATCCAGGATGGCAGAAATATTGGATTCATTTTAATTTCACACGTACTACTACAAGATTGTCTGTCTCTTTCAAACCGTCGGCAATTTTTTTGAACTTTTCCGACACCTTGTGGTTTTTGGCGTACTCAATAAAAGTAAATGCATCGAGATGACTTACCATATAATCATCTTGGCTTATATACAGTGGCCAGAATGCCGGGCCTCCTTCAAAATCGTCTATGAATCCAAATTCGTCCACACCACATGGATCTATAAAAGTAAATTTGCCGGTATTTTTATCAAAATATGAACATGTAATCGGTGCGGTCATTATTCTTCCTCTAAGATTAGTGATTTTCCTGTTTTTTATTGGCAAATTTCCTGTTCTAAAACTCATAAAAAGGAAAGAAGAGCTTTCAAAAACATTTCTGATTAGCTGTATAAATGGTTTTTCTTTAGTGCTGACATTATATAAATCCGGGAAATTCACAACATTATATTTGCCATAATTCAAGCGATAAACAGTATCAATTTGTAAATTTTCATTTATATTTAAAACATATTCATCTGTTCCATTAATAATCCGAATATTGTCTTTAAAATTGAATGACGAAGGAGATATTGGGCCAGCCAAAGGAATATAGTTGAATTTTTTACGAGCTATTTTACTTGCAAATTTCCTTGCTTTTTTTGAATAAGGTATTTTGAGTACAACTCTTGATGAACTGTCAAAAACAATAGCAGAATAGTCAGAAATAATGTTAGGATTAATTATACTTATTGATCGGACATAATAGTTGTTTCCGATTTTATCAAAATCATCGTAAACTACATCTCTCAACGACTCCTCATCCGGATAATCTACTGCTCTGATATACTCGCCGTTTGTTTTGAATTCTACTATGTTTTTGGCAGAAGCAATAGATATTACTTCTGCATTATTATTTGTTATAGCATTGTTGAGTGTTACGTATTCCTTTGGTCCATTACCATGGTTGTTGAACGTTCTTATATAATTCCCTTTTGAATCAAAAATTTTAAAATAATCCCCTTTTTGAAAAACAAATAATAAATTATTTTCATATATCAAGGATTTCATTCTTGGAATTCCTATAAGGGACTCCACGGTTGTTTCTAAAGGAATATATTCAATCGATTCGGCTATTTCAGAAAGAAAGACCGTCCTACTTTTCCCAACATTGGATTCAATATCTATAACTCTTGAATCATTAATTTCGATCTCATTCTCTTGTTCACACGAAATTAGACTGAGAGTTAGAACAATCAAAAATATTAAATTCAAATGGTTCAAAATTAGTCAATTTCAACTAGTATTGCCTCATAGGGGCAAGCGTCTAAGGCATCTAGTACATCATTAATAACGCCCCCATTTTGGGACTTAAATGCCGATAAGTTACAAATAAAACTGCAGTTTCCATATAAATCCAACGGATAAATTAACAATCTATTATAATCCAGGCAAATAACCAAAGATCATATATATCACTCCCCCCCCCCCCCCAATCAATTGATATGCCTCATAATCAATAAATTGTTAATTTATCCGTTGGATTTGCATCATTTTATCGGATGCAATCTTTCATGGCACATAAATATCTGAAGGAGGTTGAATTGACCTACCAAGTTCTTCGGGTTTTTCGTTAAATCGTCCAAAATTCCATCTGATGATAAATGTAAAAATTCGTACTATAATCTCTCGGTTGGTTGTAATGCGATATTCATCGTTTCCGATATTAGAATACAGGAATCTTCTGTTATTAAACGGATCATTAACCGTAACTCCACAATAGAGCTTATTTTTTACCAGCACTTGATTAAGGTTAACAGAAAATACTGAGTAGTACTTAATATCCTTTGATTGTGCCGACCTGGTCTGAGGCCTTAAATCCATAGAGAATTCAAGTGCAGTTGTTTTAGTGATATCACCAGATACAGAAGCTCGATTAGACATGAATAGAATTGAATTATTTAGATTTCTATCACCGTCAATATAAATATTTTTGGAAAACCTGAGATTATTCCTGAATGTAAGAGAGTTATACCTGTAACTGGCCTTGAAAGAAAGGTTGAAATTATGTCTTTTACCAATGTTACCAAATGTAGTATAACTTTTACCATCTTCCAGTAAATCAGTAAGCCTCTCAATTGCTCCTTTTGTGTTCCCATATATAAACTCGCTACTTAAAAAAAGCTTCGCCACATGCTTTCTTATCCTGATTTTAAAACGGTTAGTAACTTCTGGGTTGAGATTTGGGTTACCCTGAATAAGATTCTCAGGATCACTTTGGTCGATGAATGGATTGAGAGTAGAGAGTCCGGGTCGTGTAGATGAATTGCTATAACCAAAGTTAAGTCTATACTTTTTATTGGTAAGATAACTAATGTATAATTCAGGTATTAACTTCAGCTTATTGTAGTCAAGCTCTGATTCTGCCTCAAAATTGTAAAAAGTACCATTTATGGATTCGTTGTTAAGTTTAAATACAAAATTTAAACTATATTTTATTTATTATACTGAATATTTAGTAAGGCATCAATAATATCGCTATTATAATCCAAACCAGTAAGTTCAGAGTTTTGTGAGTAAGCTCGGGTTGAGTATAAAGCAGAAACAAATAAACGTAAATTATCATTTAATTTTTTTGAAGTTGATCCGGAGATTGTATTAATGTTAGAATTAAGTAACTCTTCGTTTTTAATATTGTTAACTTCCACTAAATTCTTCCTTGATGTGTTCGTACTGACATACTCTAAGAACAGACCAAGTCCCGAGTATGAGACATTAGCATTTAAGCGAGGAATGCCTTTAACGGTGCTTATTGTGCGGTTATTGCTATATTGAGTTGGTTGTTGGGTAATATAGTATTTTCCGCTAGACAGTTGATAGTTGCTTTCGTTTTCTGATTTTTGAGCTGAAAGATTTACATATATCTTGTGTTTTTTTGCAATGTTGGTTCCCAGCCCAAGAATTATGTTATGAGCCAGATTGTTATTCCATGAAGATGAACTGTCTTTTTGTATGTAATTCTGAAGATTTTGCTTATTTTCCTTTTCTGTGAACGCTCTCACCTTTGGGGAGTCCTCATAAGAGATCCCATAATTCAGGTAATAGTAAAGATTGCCTGTTTTAGATGCGATGTCTGAGCTACCCCTGTATCTGTTTCTTGTATTGGCGTTAAAGATATTCTGGAATGCAACACCGTTAGGGATCTCCCTTGCGAGCTTTATGTTAATAATATACTTATCTGTCTTATTTTCTCCGGTATTAGGCATAATAATCTCAATTTTGCTCATAACATCTCCTCTGATAAAATTCATTGGATACTGACGGGAACCGCTGATCAGGTCGTTCCTTTCTCCATTTATGTATATGGTTGAAATATTTTCGTCCAGATATCTGAGCTTACCATCCTCTATCTTATGCTGCATGTGAGGTATTTTCAGCATGATCTCTGACATTTTCATCTTTCTTGCATCTGGATCAAGACTAACGTCATATATGAGTTTGTCAACCTCCTGAATAATTAGTGATCTGTTTGCCACCACTTTGACTTCTGTTAATAACTGTCCTTCTGATAAATGTATATCGCTTAGTTTTGAGATCCCGGGTTCGGCAGCATTGATATAAAGTGAATCCTCAGAAAATCCCATTGAGTAATATTTGAGAATATAAATACCCCTCTCTTTTTAATGTAATTGTATATCTACCTTTATCGTCGGATGAAACCGCCGTAACGCTGTTGTTTTTTGTGTCAAAGGCCCTTACGGTAACATAAGGGATGCCAATTTCGCTCCCCTCTTCAACAACCTTCCCCTGAAGTATGTAGAGGTCTTTCCCTGTGCTCTCCTGAGAAAATGCATTAACATAAAAATTACTGTTGAACAAAAGCAATAGCAGAGCCGTAAATTTGATTTTAAGCATTAAAATATTAGTAAAATTAAGTTAACACAGAACTTTTAAAGTCAACAATCTTTATATTAAATTATAAACAGATATCGGAAGAATCATCATAGATTTAATTATTCATTTATTATTTCAAATTTATTGCATCCAACGGATAAATTAACAACTCATTATAATACAGGTAAATAACCAAAGTAATACCAACTCTTTCAACACCTCAAGCAAAGATCAAATATATCAACCCTAATCAATTGACATAACTCATAATCAATAGATTGTTAATTTATCCGTTGGATTTTATTTTAGCTTTGCTCGCACAATCACCGGGTTACTATCTTCTTTCAGAGAAGATGCTATGGATTCCAATTCTCGTGAAACATTATTTGAATCTACATAACGCTTTAAATCCAATGTATTTATTACTGAAATCATATAATTATCAGTGCTGATGTAAAGCGGCCATACTGGAGGTCCATCATGAAAGTCTTCTTCGAACCCTAGCTTGTAATCCTCAGGTTGTGAAAGAAGTATTAGCTCCCCGGTAGCTTTGTTAAACATCGATGGAGAATGGTGGTAAACATATTCGTTGCCAAATGCATTTAGCAGTACAGTGGGCTTTTTTGCTAAAGTGCCCAAATGAAAGGTCATAAAAAGGTAGTTATCACTCTCAAAAACATCAAACCTCCTCCATAAATATGGAGAATCCACGGGTAAAATTTTTCCGGGCTTGGAATTAGGGCTGTATTTCCCGTAGTTTATAACATAAGCAGTGTCAATGGTTAAATCGTTGTTTACACTGAGGATATATTTATTATTCCCGTTTATGATCCTTACTTTGTCTTTGTATTTAAACAACTTCGGCTTAATATTAGCAGAAAGAAACTTCCTAGGTAATGATGTCACATATCTTATCTCCTCCTTCGGATAATAAAGCTTCTTCGCAAGATTAGATGCTGTATCAATTACGATCCCAGAATATTTTAGATCATTGTACATCCTGGAAGTAACTACAAAATAATCGGATAATTTCTTAAAATACAAAAAAACGAGCCCATCAAACTCCTCTTCATTTGGGAATTGCATAGAACTAAGGAAATCTCCAAATATGGTATATTCGCTTATTGTGCTCATGTTTTCAATAAAAATATTTCCAGTCATATGGTCTACATCTGCATCAGAGATTTTGCTGTATTCACCCGGGCCTCTACCCAACCTGCTAAATCGTCTGATGAATATACCCTCGTGGTCAAAAAGGGTGATATCGCCACTTCTCAATATTACATAAAATAATCCACGTTCAAAGAAAATCTTGTCATTGAAAATATTATCGACAAGCGATTCATTCGTCGTCTCAAGAGGAATATACTCAACCGTGTCTGCAATTTCCGACAAATTAACAACCCGGCCGGAATTGAGTGAACCCGCTACATCAAGAATGTTCAACGACGAATTTTGTGTGGTATTTGAGTTTGTGCATGAAGCAACAACTAAAAGCAAACAAACAAATATTCGATTCATGATATACTTATATCTTAGTAATCCAACTAAAACAATAGTCCTTTATATATCTTGGTTACCAACTTAGTTTGTGGCAAACCAGTAAATAATGATTAAAGATAGTCAATAAAATTTAAATACAAATCTCAATATCCAGCATCTCTTTATTTTAGCTTTACCAATGCCACCACAGGGTTGTCCGACTCCTTAAGAGTAGCGACTGGTTTGCCGGTAAGTTTGCACAATGTATTTATTTTATTTACTTTTGGTTATCTGATTCACGCATATTGATTTCCAAATTACCCAAAAGGATTTTCCACATTGAAATATATATACCCTGTCAATTAAAATCTCTTTTTTTAACTTTAATTTGAAGTATTATGAAAAATAATTTATTTAGAAAAATTATTGTTTTTGCTTTTATAACAATAATGACGACTGTTATTTATGCTTTCAATCAGTATGAAACTACTTCAGAATCAGATATTGCATACACTATAAAATTTGAAGAATGTATTGGATGTGGAGCTTGCACAGAATATGGTACAGTATTGATTGAAGTATCAGGTTATAACCTAAATGATGTTGCTGTATGGACAAGTACTTATACGAGAATGGAGGGTAATGCTCTAGATCACCTTTTAAAAACAGCTCCACAAACAGAACTTGATATGGCAGAAGAAGCTAAGGATCAATGTCCCGCTGGAGCTATTTATTAATAATTTATATTACTTAAATTGATAGGGTATATTTTTCCAATTCTAAATTATGTAATTATGAAATATTTATTTATATTTATAATAATCCTTTTCTCATGCAACCGGAATCAAAGAGATGTAAATTTGTCCAATCCTGAATACAGTGTTATTGATGTAGGAAGTAGTGTTGGTAAAGGAAGAGTTGTAAATCTTTCGGAGATTGCTTCCGATATAAAATATATCCCACTGGAGACAGATAGTAATTCCTTGATAGGTTCTATTCCACTAGTTTTTTTTGAAAACGAGAGGATATATATTCGTTTCTCTAAAATAATCAAGGTATTTGACAAAGCGGGTAAATATCTCTTTACTTTTGACAGGCGTGGCGGAGGTCCGGAAGAGTATCCGTCCTCATGTAATACCGAAATAGAGCCTGGATCAGGAAATTTCAGAGCAATATTTCAAAAAGGGAGCTACACGATTGTCAAGACCTACTCCAGGGAAGGTGAGTTTATAAAGGATTTTACATTTCCAGGTATAAGAGGGATGTCAAGAACTATAAAATTAAGTCCCAATCTTTACATGTCGCAATTTTCTCACATAGAAAAGGAGGGGCAGGAATACATTGGATTCTTGTACGATTCGCTTTCCAACATAGAGGGATATATACCAACGCCAGTAGTAGAGACCAACTATCAGACAGAAGGCGATCAGATAATAAAAATTGGGAATAGGAGGATCTATATATCCGGTATCACTATACATTCCTATTTGCATTCATTCAAAAGCACCCCGAGAATTTACACATCTTTGGCAGATACCATCTATACATACAACACAGAGAATGGTTTTGAGCCTGTGTATGCCCTTGATTACGGTAAGTATATGAATGAAGATATATCTCTTTGGGATGTAACAGCAAGATCAGGAAAATTTATAAATATTTCACAATTGCTGTATTTAGAAACCGACAATTTCCTTCTGTTGGATTTTAACTTGAGAGAATTTGCTCACGAGCCATATGTTGGCAAGGTCATCCTAAATGTAGGGAAAATGGGAGAAAGGAGAGACGCTCTCGGCCTGTATAATAAGAAAAGTGGTGAATTTACACTACTCAACCACCCTATCAAAGGGATCCCCGGACTAAAGGACGATATTCTCGATGGACCGCCTTTTATTCCCCAGTATATGTCGGAAGACAATTATGCCGTTAAGTTATTTCAGCCCAATGAACTTATAGATTACGTGTCAGAGAACGAAGTCTCTGCTGAATTACATAATATAGCCGCTACTCTTAAGGAGTCGGACAACCCTGTGGTGGCATTGGTAAAGCTAAAATAAAATCCAACGGATAAATTAATTAAGCTTAACAAGTACTAATATGGGATTATCGGTCTCTTTCAGGTTGTCGGCAATATTTTTGAATTTTTCGGACACTTGATTTGATTTTGCGTGTTCAATGAATTGATGAGCATCGATAATATCTACCATGTAGTCATCTTCACTAATATAAGACGGCCAGAAAGCAGGACCTCCCTCAAAGTCGTCAACCATACCTTTTTGATTGAATTCCGGCTGATCAATATAAGAAAACTCACCTGTATTTTTGTTGAAGAAAGAGTGTGTCACTGGTAATGTGATAGTCTCGCCTTTATTGCCTAACATGTTTCTCCTGAGCATTATTTGTGGTTTGTGGGCCAAAGAACCTAAGTTGAATGTCATGAAAATGTGATTCGAGCTTTCAAAAATCTGGTCGTATCGCCTTATATACGGTTTGCTTTTTAGATATCCGGAATTGAAGGTATCTGAATTTTTAAAATCGTATTTGCCGTAATTTAGAATGAAGCAAGTATCCGGTTTAGAATGGTTTGATATAGAGAGTATGTTTTCATCATAACCATTGAATATTCTTATACTATCCCTGAATTTATAGTGGTATGGAGAAAATACAGAGCGCATGACATTGTGCTTTTTCATTAAATCCAACTCTTTTTGAGATTGCTTTATAAAGTATTTAATATCAAGTAAACTATCAGTTACACAATATAAGTATCCATGAGTGTTTTTGGATAACTTCAATAGATACAAATTTTTATTGATAACAAAACTTGAGTAAGGCCTTAGTCTTTTAATATCTTCGTTTTCTAACCAGTTATATTTTCTGACGAATCTTCCGTCCTGGTCATATTCAATCATCTCACGATAAGTACTTATAAGGATGTTGTTAGTTGAAGTTTCGAAATTGAAGTTACCAACATAATTGTATTCTTGAGGTCCTCTGCCAGATCTGTTGAATAATCTAATGAATTTGCCGGACTGATTGAATATTTTGAATCCTCCGGAAGATTGCTTTATATACAAGTATCCGTTTTCAAAACAAGATATACTTTGTGGCACACCCAGAATAGACTTGTTGTTGGTCTCTAATGGGATGTATTCAATACTTTCTGCAATTTCCGACAGCTTAACCACTCTTCCTTTTCCTATATTCCCGGCCAAATCAATGACTTTTAAGTTTTTTGTGACGGGTTGCTGTGTACAGGAAATAAGATGAAATGCAATTATTATCCAATAAAAATGTTTCATGATAAGGAATAAGTGGTTAATAATTATCTATGTATAAATATGCGATTTATTCGGACACCAATCTGATAATGTCTCTACAAGATAAAAAAATTGTTGAAATAACAACAAGCTTCCCGGAAGCAACTATATAAATCCAACGGATAAATTAACAATTAATTGATTATAAGGCACTCCAACAGCCAGGTTGTTTGTTTTTATAATTTATAATTATTACATTTGAAGTATCAGTTAATAGACTGTAATCCAATTCATAATAAAATTATTAAATTATGAAAACTAAATTATTTATGCCAAAACTTTCTGTTAAATTGATAGTAGCATCTATATTATTCTTGTTCTCATTCTCTACAGCAATAGCCTTAGGTTTATTTAAGTACGGAGTTGAACAAGAAGATTGTCAAGGTTGTGGGTTATGCGTAGAAATTACTGGGTATCTATTTGAACTTGATGTCGCTGGTTTGGCAATGCCTACGCAGAGTGATTTAATTTTTCAATTTGAACGAGATTTGGTAGAAGAAGCACAAGATAATTGTCCAGCCAAGGTTATATGGACAAACTTCTAACTAAGTTTTTATGAAGAAAATTATAATTCTGAGCATCTTTCTTTTGGGATGCTATTTTAATACATTAGCACAAAAGAATGAAAATCCCGTTATCTTCGGAATTGTTATAGACAAAACTACTCAACAGCCTCTTCCTTATGCCTCTGTGTGGCTTTATAACCAGGAAGGAAAACTAATTTCTGCTATTCCCTCAGACTCTGATGGTTCTTTTTCTATACGATGCCAAAAGACAGGTTATTACAACGTTGTGGCCAGTTTTATGCAGTTTACAACTGACACCATTAATGTTTACTTTGTTGGTGATTCACTAGATGCCGGGGCACTACTATTGTCTGAAGCCATTGAAATGGAGGAGGCAGTAGTTACCGCAAATAGGGACATAGTCACGCATGAGCCAGACCGTCTTATCTATGATGTTAGCAGGGATCCCGAGGCAAAACGCTTAAAGATGATGGAAGTAATGGAAAAAGTTCCGTCAATGACCATTAAGATATCAGATGGAAAGCTCTCATTCATGGAGATGGATGTCCAAACAATACTTATAAACGGTGAGCGTAATGAGATGATTAACTCCAGAATGCAGTTTCCAATGAGTAGGATTCGTGGAGATGTAATGAGCAGGATTGAGGTTATTCCACCTGGTTCTCCCGAATACAATAATTCTAGGCCAATTATCAATATAATTACTACCAGGCCTTTGCCAAATGGATTTGCTCTACAATTGGTGGCAATGGGAGACACCAAGTGTTACCTGAACGGAGATGTCAATTTTGTCACAAAACTCCGAAACAATATGATTATAAGCTTTGGATATAAACCCTATTACAACAAAAGCCCAAAACTGCACAGCTATTCCTTACGAGAATCACTATCAGACAATCAAGTTACCCTCTCTGTAGATGAATCAAAGCTCCAGTGGGGAGATGCTGTTGGTCATCTATTATCATTAAGGAGCAGCTTCAAACTATTTGACAACCCACTGAGATTTGGAATCAAAACAAATATATCTCAAAGCGATGGTTACTCTTCCATCGAAACATTGATAACCGATACTGGGGGCAATACAATTGAAGAGCAAAAAACAACTACCCACAACTCTTTGAAAACTACACCCCGCCTTAGCGGGGATTTAGCCTATATACACTCTCTGCCCCTAAATATGATTGCCGATTATTCATATACATACAACGATAATCTATCCGAGGGTTTTTACAACTCAAATACAGGCTATATCCCCATTCAATACCCCTTTAACCAGAAGTCAAAAACAATGACTGGGTCTACTGAGCATGCCGCCAGGGTTTTATTCAGGAATAAACCAGGGCGCCTTTTACATCGTATTAATGGCAGTATAAGTTATACTAATCGCAACTACACCAATGTGTCGGAATACGAGGTGTTTGACCCTGTATCAGAGGAGTATATACCTATGCAAGAAAGTTCCTACGGGCTAGAGTACAGTCAAAAAATCATGAACTTTGGTGCTGGTTATAATTACAATGGGGAAAAAATCAGGTTCAGTGCAAGACTCTCTGTTAACAACGAAGTTAATAGAGGAATTTTCAAGAGTACTGGCAACACACCTCTGCATTATAATAGATGGCAATTGAGCCCAAACCTTGGAATATCCTATAGCTTAACCCGATTAATTCGGGTTAAGCTGGGTTATGAGCTAAGAACTGTCAGGCCTGATATAGACAAACTCAACCCATATACAGACAACAGTGATCCTATGAATATTGTAAAAGGTAACCCGCTTCTCGATCCCGAGAAATCACACAATATAAGATTAGGGGCCACCTACGGAAGACAGCCACAGACAAAGGGAGTGATGAAAGCAGAACTTCTCTTCTCTTCAATTAACAATGCGATAGAACAGGTAGTGAGCACCAACAGCGATGGAGTAAGCACTACTTCATACTATAATCTTGGTAAAATGAACAAAGCCTCTGTAAATATTCTGCATATGCAGCCTGGAATTTTAAAATGGATGGATTTTTGGCAAATGGGTCAGTACAACTATTTTGTCTTTGACAGTTCCAACCCGCACGTAGGTACCAGAAAAACTCACACTCTGTCTTATGATTCCGGGATACGGCTTACCTTGTTGCCAGTAACCGAATTAACATTTAATTATATAATTAGTTCAAACGTGAGAAGTGCTCAAAGTATCAAAACGAATATTTACCATACTTTAAATCTTAGCCTCTCGCAGGTATTAATCAAGGGCAAGCTCTACGGAAGTATCTCTTTAAAAGACCCTTTCGAATACCACCGATATCTCACCAGGGTAATTGGAAATGATAATTTTCGTCAAACCACACAGAAAGAACAACGAGGATACATAGTAGGATTTTCTATCCGCTGGAATTTTGGGCGCTTTAAAGACCGGATAGACGGAGAACCGATTATCACCGATGATAGAACAAGAGCAGCTATAGAAAATAAACTTCGCTGAGCGCCGCTTCCCGGAAGTGGAGCTTTTTTACTATTTTTGTTTTAAATAACCGGTTTTAACATGGAAAAATTGAAGAAATACTGGCCTTATCAGATAATCATCATTGCTTTCTTTGCTGTTGCCTACCTCTTTACTCCCCAAGTATTTCGGGATGAAGTGGTTAATCAGTCCGATATAGCATCATGGAGAGGAATGGCCAACGAGATTATTGAATACAACGAAGCCCATCCCGGGGAAGATCCTGCCTTGTGGACAAACTCCATGTTTTCCGGTATGCCCTCTACAACCATCTCAGTTATTTACGAGGGAGATTATACAGACTACTTATACAAAGCCATACACAAAATTGCAGGGAAGAGACCGCCCGCCTATCTTCTTATAAGCCTCATAGGCGCATTTATGATGCTCATGGCTTTCGGAGTGAATATATGGCTGGCTGCAATAGGTGCTTTTGCTATTACATTTTGTTCATACAATATGCAGATAATGCAGGTCGGGCATAATTCCAAGATGGTGGCGATTGCATTCATGCCATGGGTTATGGCTGCACTGGCATATGCCTACAGGCGGAAGCCCTTCGCAGGAGCTGTGCTTTTTGCTTTTGCCCTGAGTTTCCAGATAAAGGCCAACCATCCCCAGATTACATATTATCTGGCTATCATAGTGCTTGGCTATGCTCTGGCACAACTTTTCAACTCGGTAAGGGAGAAGGCACTTCCCCGCTTTATTAAGACCTCAATGTGGCTTCTTGTAGCAGGGTTGCTTGGAGTAGCGGTAAACGTAAATCATTTGTGGCCAACATACGAATACTCCCGATATACCATGAGAGGAGGTTCGGAACTGGCGCAGGAGCAAGGGAAAAACCAGAAAGGACTTGATATCTCTTATGCTACCAGTTGGTCCTACAGTCCTCAGGAGATGCCCAATCTCATGATCCCCGATTTCAACGGGGGTGCATCAGCCGGGGAGTTGTCCAGAAGTTCAGAGACATACAAAACCTTACAAGCTGCCGGTTATTCCGGGGCAAATCAGATAATAAAGCAGATGCCTCTATACTGGGGGCCTCAGCCATTTACAGCCGGCCCCATGTACATCGGGGCAATCTCCATCTTCATCTTTATCCTCGGACTCTTCCTGCTCAAAGGAGCACAAAAGTGGTGGATAGTTTCGGTTTCTCTTCTGGCAGTCCTGTTGTCCTGGGGGGCCAACCTGATGTTCCTCACAGAGTTTTTCTTTAATCATATACCCTTGTACAGCAAGTTTCGTACTGTCTCCATGATACTTGTGATACTTCATATTACAGTACCGCTTCTTGCATTTGTGACTTTACACAAAATTATGTTCGAGCGTCAATCGATAGACAAGAGCAAGTTCAACAAAGGGTTGTATGGTTCTCTGGCAATCACCGCCGGGCTTTCATTCATCTTTATACTCATGCCCTCTCTTGCAGGATCATTTGTATCATCTTCGGACGGACAGTTGCCTGAAGCTTTGCGCGGAGCTCTTGTGCAGGACAGGATAGCTCTTTTAAGGAGTGACAGCCTCAGGACTATCTTCTTTGTTTTGGCAGCAGCAGCAGCATTATGGTTCGGATATTCAGGCAAGATCAAGAGGAATTATCTGCTGGCAATTATCGCACTTCTCTTCTTTGCCGATTTATGGTTTGTAGGGCACAGATATCTCAACGACTCTCATTTTGTAAAGGAGAGGGAGTTCCGGAGCCAATATGCATTGCGTCCCGTAGACAAACTCATTCTCGAAGATACAGACCCCTCTTACAGGGTTTTAGACTTGAGTGTCAATACATTCAACGATTCGCATGTAAGCTACCATCACAAGACCATAGGAGGGTATAGCCCTGCAAAACTGCAGATATATCAAGATATGATTGATGTTCACCTTTTCCGGGAAATGGAGGAGATATCAAGGGATATCTCCGGCAGCACTACATTGCAGGAGGCGCAGACTTCAATGGGCTTTTACCCGGCACTCAGCATGTTGAACGCAAGATATTTTGTCATAGGAGCAGAGAATGCACCACTGGTAAACAGAAATGCTTTCGGGAATGCCTGGCTGGTGAGCAACATTTTTGAGGCCAAATCGCTTTCTGAGGAGATAGAGGCTATTGATCCCGAGTGGCACACAGACTCCATTGATCTTCGTACTACGGCCATAGTGCACTCCGATTTCATTACCTATACAGATAAGGCATCCACAGACTCACTAAGTCCGGACGAGCATATACGGCTTACAGACTACTCTCCCAACAGGATGCTCTACTCTTGCAATGTGAAGGAAGAGAGAGTTGCCCTTTTCAGTGAAATATATTATCCGGCCGGATGGAAGGCCTACATAGATGGTACGGAGGTGCCTCTCTACAGGGCAAATTATTTGCTGAGAGCCGTAACGATACCTGCAGGATCACATAAGATAGAGTTTGTCTTCAGCCCCGAATCCTTTACAAAAGGGTCTCTCTATTCGTCGATAATTTCGGTTGTGATGCTGCTATTGCTTTTTTTCGTTATTGTCGCTCCTTTACTGCCGACAGGAAAGAGAAAATCAAATAAGGCTATTGGCAAGAACGATTAATATTGCAACAGGGGATATATATCTCATTATAAAGAGAATTGTATTGAATATCTCTCTTTTCAGCTCTACACTTCCTCCGCTTGAAAGCTCGTCGTATACATCGGAGGGCTTCATTCTCCATCCTGCGAACAGAACCACCAGTAATCCTCCGACCGGCAGTAGAATGTTGGAAGAGGTATAATCAAATAAGTCGAAGAATGTCTTCCCGAAGATTTTCACATCAGACAGTACCCCTTGCGACAGGGAGCTGAGGCTGCCAAAGAATCCTATTACAACAAATGTTGCGATAACAGCATTCCGTCGGCTCCACTTGAGCTCTTCCGACAGGTAGGCGACAATAACTTCCAGTAGTGAAATGGATGAGGTGAGGGCGGCAATAAGTAATATAAAGAAAAATATGATTGCAATTATTTGCCCGAAAGGGAGTTGTGCAAAAACCTGAGGTAGCGTGATGAACACCAGGCTGGGTCCTTCTGCAGGAGAAATTCCGAAAGCAAAAACCGCCGGAACAACTGCAAGACCTGCAAGAATGGCAAAACCTGTATCGGCAAATGCACTCATGAATGACACTTTGAACAGGTTCTCTTTCTTATTTACATAGGACCCATATGTAATTATACAGCCCATGCCCAGGCTGAGCGAGAAAAATGCCTGGCCGAGAGCGGCAAGTATGGTTTTACTTGTAATTTTCGAGAAATCAGGATTGAACAGAAACTCTACTCCGGCAGAAGAGCCTTCAAGAGTGAGTGACCTTATAGCCAGTAAAAGAACAAGAAAGAATAACACAGGCATAAGTATCTTGGAATATCGCTCGATCCCGTTCTTTACGCCTGCAGCTACAATGAATGCGGAGATTGCGAGGAAAGCAAGATGCATAATCACCGGCATCAGGGAAGAGGAGGCGAAGCCGCTGAATTGTCCCGAGAGGGATGTGCTGTCTGAAGTAAGGAAAGTGGGAGAGAATGCCTTGATAATATACTCAAGTGTCCAACCCCCCACTACGCTGTAGAATGAGAGAATGGCCACAGATGCGACAACACTTATCACCCCAATCGATAGCCATCCAGATTTGGGGGCTAGTTTTTTCACAGCACCGAAAGCGTTGGACTGAGCCCGTCTTCCAATAACAAATTCGGAGAACATTATGGGCATGCACAGCACAATCACAAATAAGAGATAGATTATAATGAAAGCGGCACCGCCGTTGTTGCCCACCATATAGGGAAATCTCCAGAGATTGCCCAGACCCACGGCTGAACCGGCAACAGCCACAAGCACGCCGAAGCGGCTGCCGAAGCCGTCTCTTTTTATTTCGGACATAGTTTAAGTTTAGTTTAAGTTCAAGACAAAGTTATAAAAATGTTCTTTTTTCCATAAATTTGTGCCATTATGGAAAATAGGATTTGTAAAATATTTGGAATCAAGCATCCCATTGTACAGGGAGGAATGGTATGGTGCAGTGGCTGGAAGCTGGCTTCTGCAGTGAGCAAAGCAGGTGGGCTTGGCCTCATCGGATCAGGGAGTATGCATCCCGATAACCTGAGACATCATATTGTGAGTTGCCGGGAGTCTCTGGAGAGAGAAGTGCCTGGCGGGCTCCCTTTTGGGGTAAATGTTCCTCTGCTCTATCCACAGATAGAAGAGATTATGCAGATAATAATTGAGGAAAAAGTTCCTATTGTTTTTACCAGTGCAGGGAGTCCGAAAAAATGGACAGCTTTGCTGCAAAGTCATGGAATAGTGGTGGCACATGTGGTATCCAGTTCTTTGTTTGCCCGTAAATGCGAAGATGCAGGTGTAGATGTGATTGTTGCTGAGGGATTTGAAGCGGGGGGCCATAACGGTAGGGATGAGACCACTACTTTTTGCCTTATACCTCAGGTGAGACAGTCAATTTCAGTTCCTCTGATAGCTGCAGGGGGTGTCTCTTCACGCGCCAGTTACAACGCAGCTTTTGCCCTTGGTGCGGAGGGTGTCCAGATAGGTACTCGTTTTGCTCTGTGTCAGGAGAGTTCTGCCCATCCGGATTTTAAGGAGTATTGTCGTTCTCTGGGAGAGGGGGGGACAAAGCTGTTGCTTAAAAAACTTTCTCCAACAAGAATGGCTGTCAATTCCTTTTGCAATGTTGTACAGGAGGCGGAAGAGAGGGGAGCAGGAGCAGATGAGCTCGCTGCATTGCTGGGCAGAGGCCGCTCAAAAAAAGGAATTTTTGAAGGTGATCTGGAAGAGGGTCAACTCGAGATCGGGCAAATTGCTTCCGCCGTATCAAAGCCGGAAACAGCCGGGCAGATTATTAAAGATCTTGTAGATTAAAATAAAAGCAGGAGAAAACATTTGTTTTCTCCTGCCTGAATACGCTGATTAATGTTCTCTAAACAGTCTTACTTAATCTTAACTTATTACTTAACTACTTAACCAGTGATTCATATCTTTCTGAAACCACTTTCCAATTGATTACATTCCAGAAAGCCTCTATATAGTCAGGACGTTTGTTCTGGTATTTAAGGTAGTAGGCGTGTTCCCACACATCCATGGCAAGAATTGGTGTACCTCTCTTCTCTGATATATCCATAAGAGGATTGTCTTGATTTGGAGTAGAGGAAACAAACAAGTTACCTTCATTATCCACGCTTAGCCATGCCCAACCGCTTCCGAAACGGGTCTTCCCGGCATCTGAGAATTCTTTCTTCAGATTATCCAATGATCCGAATTTATTTTCAATTGCAGCAGAAAGTTTTGCAGACGGGGCTCCCGACTCGGGAGACATGTTTTCCCAGTAAATAACGTGGTTGTAAAAACCACCGCCATTGTTTCTCACTCCTGCAGGGAACTTGCTTACATTATTAAAAATCTCTTCAATGGTCATATCCTCCATTGCAGTTCCCTTGATAGCATCTGTAAACTTGTCGAAATACCCTTTGTGGTGTTTGCTGTAGTGCACCTCCATTGTCATTTTGTCGATGAAAGGTTCAAGTGCGTCATAAGCATAGGGCAGCTTTGGAAATTCAAATTTATTTATTGTTTTCATATTCATACTGGTTTTTAAATTATTATTATCATCTGTTTTTTCGCCGTTTGAGGCACAGGCAAAAAGTGCAAGTGCAATGGCCGGTAATAAAAGAAGTGTTCGTTTCATAATTGTTTATTTTTAACTCTCTAACACAATAGCATCGATTTTTGTTCACAACTCTTTCTGATGTGGAGCAAACAAATACGATAGGATTTATCCTGATATTTATAACAAGCAGATAATCAGTCTTAAGGAAATAGAAAATGCAGGCTGTATAGCCTGCATTTATGGTCGTATAAATAGTGTCTATCTGTTATTTTCTTCTAAGTACCAGTCTCTCTCCGTACCCTACGCTCTCTTTTTCCTGCACCTCCCAAAGGGATTGATTAATTTCAGGGAAGAAAGTATCGGCATCATCAACCACTTGATCAACGACAGTCAGGTAAATTTTGTCTGCAATATCCATGGCAATTTTATAGATTTCGCCTCCTCCTATTATGAATATTTCGCCGTTATCTTCATTCTTCGCTTTTTCAATAGCTTCCGGCAGAGACCTGCACACTATCAGGTCGTTTCTCTCCATGGAACGACTCACTACTATGTTCATACGGTTAGGCAGGGGTTTGCCGATAGATTCGAAAGTCTTGCGACCCATTATAACAGTGTTGCCACTTGTGATTCTTTTGAAATATTTCAGGTCTTCTGAAATATGCCACAGTAGTTGGTTGTTGCGACCGATTGCTCTGTTGCGGGCAGTCGCTACGATAATAGATATGTGATTAGTATGTTCCGGAGTGCTGTTCATGTATGAATGAGTTGTTGTTCCGTGTGATGTTATTTTATTTCAGTCAGACTGCAATAGGGGCTTTTATGCCGGGATGGGGGTTATATCCTTCGAGAGTAAAGTGTTCATATCGGAAATCAAAGATATCTTTCACCGATTTGTCCAGCTTCATTACGGGAAGTTTGCGGGGTTCCCGAGAAATCTGCAGTTGTACCTGTTCGAAATGGTTGGAGTATATGTGGGCATCTCCCAGCGTGTGTACAAATTCGCCTGGCTGAAGCCTGCACACTTGAGCTATCATCATTGTTAGCAGGGCATAGGAGGCAATATTGAAAGGGACCCCCAAAAAGACATCGGCACTTCTCTGGTAGAGCTGGCAGCTCAATTTGCCATCGGCCACGTAAAACTGGAAGAGGGCATGACAGGGAGGCAGCGCCATTTTCCCGATTTCACCCGGATTCCATGCGCTGATTATGTGTCTTCGTGAATCGGGGTTGTTCTTTATGGACTCTATTACTTCGGACAGTTGGTCGATTGACTTCCCGTCCGGTGCGGCCCAGGAGCGCCATTGATGGCCGTACACGGGTCCCAGATCGCCGTTTTCATCCGCCCACTCGTCCCATATGGTCACTCCGTTCTCCTGAAGGTATGCAATATTAGTATCACCTTTTATGAACCATAGCAGCTCGTGGATGATCGATCTGAGATGTACTTTTTTTGTGGTAAGAAGAGGAAATCCTTCTGAAAGGTCGAATCTCATCTGGTAGCCGAACACGCTTTTGGTTCCTGTTCCGGTACGGTCGTCTTTGGTCACTCCGTTGTCCATTATGTATTTAAGCAGAGAGATATATTGTTTCATAGGGTTTTGGTTTTTCTTGCAGCAATTCCGGATTTTTTGTAATCCTATGCAAAGATAACCTTAAAGAGAATTTAACCAAGCAATGATATCTTCAATCACATCAGGTGCGATAGTGTTTTCTATGTCGCCGTATTCCGAAGGAGCTCCGGTGACAGCATCCTGCATAAGATGATTTTTACCCTTATAGAGTTTTGCGGTAACTTGATTGTTGCCGGATTCTGTTAGTATCTGTTCAATAAGTGACACGTGATGTGGTAATATCTGCAGGTCTTTCTCACCTCCAATAACAAGCACCGGACAATCGACTGATGTTAAATAAAAACTGTTGTCATGAAAAAGATCGTATTGCATATATGGCAGAAACAGAGAAGCCCAGGCCTTGATATTCAGAGGTGTTGAAAGGCCAAGCGACTCCATCTCTTTTTGGTCGATAGCCAGGGCTTCTTCTTCGTATATTTCGAGAGCTGCAGATGCTTTTTCCTTGGCTTTCTTTATATTGTTCTCCTCTTTTATTATGGAGAACATTTTTTCCAGAATCTTTTCATTCAACGCTATTGCCTCTTCCTTTATACCCTTGTCATGGTATATTGCACGACATTGCTCCAATATTACGTCCGAAAGAGGTTTTGCAGCTCCTCCCATTAGTATTGCAAAGGAGAGGGTGTTGTTTATCGATGCCACCACTGGAGCGATGTCTGCTCCGAGGCTGTGTCCAAGTACTCCTATAGAGTTGGTATCCACATAATCCAGACTTTTGAGATAATTAATTGCATAAGATGCATCCCTGGCATGATCTATAATTGTTGCAGTTATGAAATCTCCTTCAGATTCCCCCGCTCCCCTGTCGTCGTATCTCAAAACCACATAACCGGCTTTTGTGAGAAAATCTGATATTACAAGAAAGGTCTTATGACCGAAGATAGTTTGGTTGCGATCTGATGGACCGGATCCGGAGATGAGCACAATTGCAGGATGCTTTCCTGTTGTCGAAGGTGTTGTGATTGTCCCTCTGAGGATAATATCATCTGTGGGGTTTGTAAATTGGGCATTGTCAGATATATACGGGTATGGTAAGGATGGTTCTTGCGGTCTTCTGGCGATACTAAACGGAAATTCATCAGTTTGTTTCATATCAAGTTTCAATTTAGTTCCGTCTTCAAACTGCATATCTCCTTCAAGAGATTGTCCTCCTGTCAACTTTCCCATATATTCCGAACGTAATGATTTTATTGACATGAATAATCGGGAGTCGGAGAAATGAACAGAGTCCACATCTATGTTAAATGCCTTTTGATCTACGCTGTGCAGGACAGCCTTATAACAGTTTTCGGTTATTTGTTTTATCTCTACTGCAATGGTGAGACTGGTATTCTCGTTAATTATGAGACTTCCATGCCAGTTTCCGGAAATTTGTGCAAATGAAGGTTTAAACGATATTACTGCTATCGTTAATAAGAGAGTTAGAATAATTTTTTTCATGAATAAAGTTTTGGTTTGATTAATAATTTGTATATTAGACTCCAAGAGCATCTTAAAAGTTGCAGTTCTTTTAATTTTTTGAAATTGAAAGCTATTTATAACTTTGTAAGAGCAGATAATCCAATTTTAAGACAGAGCTAAATTCAATAGTATGGAAACCGGAATTATTATCGCGGTGGTGTCGGCTTTTGTGTTTCTCGCCCTTTTTTTATGGAAGAGCAGAGAGGCACGATCCAGTTCGCAACTCTCCGCTTTGAGAAACGCTGAACTCTCTGCACTCAGAGATGTTTTGGGAGAGAAGAGAAAAGAAGCAGAAGTACTCAAAGATGAGGTAAAGGAACTGAATCATCTGCTCTCGGATGCCAGGCAGGCTATAGCAGAGTCCGAGGCCTCTAATAAGTCGCTTCGTGAAAAACTGGATACTCAAAAAAAGGAGGTGGAGGAGATGGGCAAAAGGTTCAATACCGAGTTTGAGAATATAGCCAACAAGATTCTGGAGACTAAATCGGAGAAGTTCACAGAGATGAACAAAAACAACCTGAACAGTATACTTGAACCTTTAGGCAAAAATATTACAGAGTTCAAAAAACAGGTTGAGGAGGTGTATGTTAAGGAGTCCCGGGAGCGTTTCTCACTTGGAGAGAAAGTGAAGGAACTTGCTAGTCTCAACAAAGTCATAAGTGATGAGGCCAGGAATCTCACCAAAGCCCTCAAGGGAGAGGCTAAGACTCAAGGGCGTTGGGGTGAGATGATTTTGGAAAAGATTCTTGAGATGTCCGGTCTCAGAAAGGACGAAGAGTATTTTATGGAAGAGCAGCTGATTGACGATTCGGGAAAGCCGTTGATTTCTGATACCGGCAATAAGAAAATGAGACCCGACGCAATTGTTAAATATCCGGATGACAGGAATGTGATCATAGACTCGAAAGTATCTCTTAATGCATTTACCAGGTATCTTTCCGCGACCGATCCTGACGAACAGAAGGCAGAGCTTGATTCTCATGTTACAGCTGTAAAGGAGAGGATAATGGAGTTAAGCAAAAGGGGCTATGACGATTACAACAAGGCCCTTGACTTTGTGATGATGTTTATTCCTAGTGAGCCGGCATACAACGCTGTTTTACAGGCAGATCCTGATATATGGAATTATGCCTACGACAAGAGGATATTGCTTTTGAGCCCGACTAACCTCATAACATCATTGAAGTTGATTGTGGATTTGTGGAAGCGGGAATATCAGAACAGGAACGCCCTTGAGATAGCGAACAGAGGGGCCAGGATGTACGATAAATTTGTAGGATTTGTCTCCAACCTTGAATCGGTGGGAGACTCTATTTCAAAGGCTCAACAGAGGTATGAGGATGCATACAAACAGCTCTCTACCGGTAACGACAATCTGGTGAGGCAGGCAACTAAGCTCAAAGAGCTTGGGATTAAGACAAAGAAGGAGTTGAATCCGGAGATGGTATCCGCATCCGCCGCGGGCTTGCTTGAAGAATAATACAGTTATATTGTCAATATTAAAATGGAGGAACTATGGACGCTAGAGTAGAATTGATTAAAGCAGACATCACGACACTAAGTGTCGATGCCATTGTAAATGCAGCAAACAGCACACTTCTCGGAGGAGGTGGCGTTGATGGTGCTATACACAAGGCTGCAGGTTATAAGTTGTTGGAAGAGTGTAAGTCCCTCAATGGCTGCAATACAGGAGATGCAAAAATAACCAAGGGATATAAATTACCCGCTAAATTTGTAATACATACAGTAGGCCCTGTGTGGAGAGGCGGCAATAGCGGAGAGGAACAGATGTTGGGTAAGTGCTACAAAAATAGTCTCACTCTTGCAGTGAAACATGGAGTTAAAACAATAGCATTTCCATCGATAAGTACCGGGGCGTATGGTTTCCCCATAGATAAAGCAGCTGATATAGCTCTGCGTGAAATCGATAATTTTCTTGAAACAGACAGTACAATTTCAAAAGTTATCGTTGTTTGTTTTTCTGATGAGGATCTTGATGTCTATCAAAAGCTCATTTGATTATGCAGCACTATTTTTGCATGTGTATACCATAAATGAGTGTTGATATGAAAAAATTATTTTTTGTTTTTCTTTCTCTCTGTGTTATGTCTGTAGGATATTCACAAAAGAGAGGTTTGGTTGTTTCACACTATCTGTTACCTGAATTCACGGCAGGTGAGGTGTACATGAACACCGGTAAGACCGAGAAGAACCTGCTTAACTACAATACAGTCACGGAAGAGATGCTTTTCCGTACACAAAACGGAAATGTCCTTGCAATAGGAAAACACGACATCCCTTTTATTGATTCAGTGTTAATTGATGGTCGTAAATTCATCTACTCAGAGGATAAGTTCATGGAGTTGCTTATTGAGGGAGAGACTTCTCTGGTGGCCGAGTATGTTTCGAGTGTCATTCCTCCCGGCTCACCGGCCCCTTACGGAGGAACCTCTCATACCTCTGCAACGGACACATACTCGTCTCTTTATGCCGGAGGGCTTATCTATAAGATGCAGCTTCCGGACGACTACAAAGTGAACACCAAGATATATTATTGGCTCAGCGATGGAGAAAAGAGAGAGAAATTCACCAACATCAGGCAGATAAAGCGTCATTATAAAGATAAGTCTCAGGAATACAAGAGTTATACAAATGACAATGATGTCAATTATGATAATCCCGACTCTATTTTTGGTCTGATACGTTATCTGGAGCAGTAGGATTACCGTAATCTTCGCACTGGTAGAAATAGAACTTTCTATGAGTTACTCCGTTCTTTTCAAGCACCAGGGAATCTTTCAGGTGTGCTTTTGCAAAGTGGGTTTTTAGCATGGATTCTATTGATCCTCTTCTGAGGTTCTTGCGACGGTATCGGTTGCTTGTTACGTATATTGCGTTTTTCCCCTCAAGGTGCGAAAGATTGCTGTTGTCCAGGGCAAACTGGAATGCGAATTTGTCAATCACATTTCCCGCATAAATATGTTGATCGCAGTAGAAGTTGAGTACAGCAGATATCTTGTATGAGTTGTCGGAGAATATGAATTTTTCCGGATTCTCTTGTTGCAGCTCCTCTACCTTTTCGTGAAGTTCTTTCCAACCCCACCAGGTGTCGTCGGACTTCACCATTACAGGCATCCATATAAGCTGTGCAAGCATAAGAATATGCACAATCACAGAGAATATCACCTGCCACCTGATGAACTTATCATTTTTGATGTATCTTGCTGCAAGCACAACTCCGGAAATGAACACAGGCATTACCCAGTTAATTTTCACCCAATAGACAATGGCAATAGCGGTAAAACCTGCAAGCATTGGCACGGCAAAGGCAGCAGCAAAGAGCATATTGTTGTTAAGACTTTTTCCTGTAAGATATTTTTTGATTACATCAAAAGAGGCTACATAGAGAAAAACAAGGAACATGGGTAGAACTAACAGCATTTGTGAGCCAAGGAAACCCGGTAACAGAAGAGGGTCGAACTCAAAAGAGGAGAGACCTGCAGCTCTGTCTGCAGATTGATATCTCAGGGAGATGAAGTCGTTTTGTATGTTCCATATTATTACCGGAGATACAGCTATGAGCACTGCAAATGCATATAGTAGAAACTTATATGAAAGGATGCTTTTTCTGTGTTCTTTAGATAAGAGTAGAAACAGAAACATTCCTGCCGGCATGAATATTCCCGTATATTTACTGGTAAATGACAGACCGGCCGTGATACCGGCCGTTACCCACCAGTACCAATTGCCTTTTGTTACAGCCTTGAAGGATAGTAACAAGGAGAGAGACCAGAAAAAGATAAGTGGTACATCAGGAGTTGTATTGATGCTTAATATTGTGATGAGCGGTGCCGGTATCAGTAATATCAACGCTCTTTTTAATTCACTTCCCACAAGTATCTCCTTAAGAAAGAGATAGAGAAAAATAAGAGAAAAGGTGGTAGTCACGAAATCGGCAGTATGAAGGGCCACGGCTGACTTGCCCAGAAAAGAGGTAAAAAATGCAATCATATATGCAACCATGGGGGGGTGGTCGAAATATGAGAGGGCAAGATTCTCTGAGTAGTAGGTGTAGTATGCATCCTGAGGCATAAGACCCATGAATGCGATTCCGGTAATTCTTATAACTGAGAAAATGGCAATCAACCAGAGAAGGTATTTGTCTTTCAGTATATTTTTCATTTTTATACGCTTAAGTATTGTGCAAATGGATGGATTTAAATGTATCATTTGCCAGACCAATCATTTTGTTCAGAGTGGTCTTGTCTGTAATCCACTCTTGTCGGTTGACGAATCCGAGAGTAGAATGGTTTTGTAGTGATGGCACAAAATCGATGTCATACTGGTTAATACATATTCGCAGAATGTCCGAAATATTCAGTACATCTATCAGTTTGCTTTGTATGCTTTGGTCTTTTAGAGGTTGGTACAATGAGGGATTGTAGTCACCGGTAATTACAACTTGTGAAGTGAAATTTCGGGACAGGTCATTTGCATCTTCATTTTTACGACTGAAAAGGGAAATTTTGTCGAAAAAGTATTTTTTTCGGATCACCAGACTTCCATCAAGAGGTCTTGGGCTTTGTATATCCAGGGGCATAAATACTCCACTGAAACTGGTGTATTCTCCGGCCATGTAATAAGGGTCGCTCAGCCACACAAAGACAGGCCCTTTCTCAGGAGCCTCGGGATTACAAGGCATCCATGCCGTAGTTTTGAATCGCTCAAATTTGCGGTATGAGGAGAGAGGATAGGTTTTTTTGCTGTAATTGAGGACTCTGCCACTCAACCGGGCAAATTCTTCAAGTCTTTCTTTATTACTAACACTTTCCATTCTCAACAAATATAGTTAATTTTGGTAGAGTTAATTTAAAAAAGCACAAATGAAAAAGAGGATCTATTATATTACACTGTTGATTGTTATCGGTGGTGTGCTCTTTTCCTGCGGAAAGGTAATGATAACCGGTCGTAATCAGATGTTACTTTTCAGTCAGGGGGAGATTTCATCATTGAGCAGTCAGGCCTACTCACAAATCATGAAAGAATCACAGCTCTCTTCCAATTCGGAGTATGTGGACATGGTCAATGAGGTGGGACGGGACCTCACCAGAGCTGTAGGCAGGTACGTAAAGTCGAATAATTATGAATCTGCTCTTGAAGGAATTGAGTGGAAATTTGATGTCATTGCAAGTGATAAGGTTAATGCATTTTGTCTGCCAAACGGTAATATTGTTTTTTACGAAGGGATAATGAAAATTACCAATACCCCCGATCTTGTTGCTGTAGTGATGGGACATGAAATTGCCCATGCTCTTGCAAAGCACGGAAACGAAAGAATGAGCCAGGAGGTGTTGGTGGGTGCTGTAGGTCAGGCGATCTCTTCTTATATGGGCACAAAAAGCGAGAAAGACCAGCTCATATTTCAAGTGGCTTACGGCTTGGGCTCTCAGTTGGGAGTGTTGTTACCCTATTCAAGGAAACATGAGTATGAGGCAGACCGGCTGGGTCTGATAATAATGGCTATGGCTGGTTATGATATCAATGTTGCTCCGGGCTTCTGGGAGAGTATGAGTGCCGGCAAGAACAATGCACCCATGGAGTTTTTCAGCACCCACCCTTCTGATGCCAACCGGATAAAGCAAATCAAGGAGATACTTCCTGAAGCTGCAAAGTATAAACCTATCTAAAATTGCTATATTTGCATCGAAAATCAAATAATTCAAACACTATTTCAAATGTATAGGACACATACTTGCGGGGAATTACGCATATCTAACAAAGGAGAAAATGTAACACTGGCCGGATGGGTGCAGAGGATAAGGAAGATGGGAGGAATGAGTTTCATAGACCTTCGCGACCGTTATGGAATAACCCAGTTGGTGGTGGATGACGGCGTGAGCCATGAGTTGAACGTAGTTGCAGAGAAGCTTGGCCGTGAATATGTGATACAGGCGAGGGGTGTTGTTGACGAGAGAAGCAGCAAGAACAGCAAGATACCTACAGGAGACATTGAAATAAGGATATCGGAGATAAATGTTTTGAATGCCTCCGTAACTCCTCCTTTTACTATTGAGGATGAAACAGACGGAGGTGAAGAATTGAGAGCAAAATACCGTTATCTGGACTTGAGAAGAAATCCACTAAAAAAGGCTCTGGAGTTGAGGCACAGAATGGGTCAGGAGACCCGCAGGTATCTGGACAGCGTAGGATTCATGGAGATAGAGACACCGGTGCTCATCAAATCTACTCCCGAAGGTGCCCGTGATTTCGTTGTGCCCTCAAGAATGAATCCTGGAGAATTCTATGCTCTCCCCCAAAGCCCCCAGACTTTCAAGCAGCTGTTGATGGTTGCGGGTTACGACAAGTATTTTCAGATTGTACGTTGTTTCAGGGATGAGGATTTGCGTGCAGACCGCCAACCGGAGTTCACCCAGATAGATTGTGAGATGTCTTTTGTGGAGAGGGAGGATGTACTCAACACCTTTGAGGGCTTGATAAACTCTCTTTTCAAAAATGTTCTGGGCAGAGAGATCAAAGGCGAATTCCCAAGGATTTCCTATGCCGATGCAATGAAATATTACGGGTCGGACAAGCCCGATATCCGTTTTGGAATGAAGATATGTGCGTTCAAGTCATCAGATTCTTCTGAAAATATTGATCTTACATCAGGAAAGGACTTTGTTGTGTTCGATTCCGTTGAATATGTCGGAGGAATTTCTGTTCCGGGGGCAGCTTCATACACCAGAAAGCAGTTGGATGAACTAACTAATTGGGTAAAGAGGCCTCAAATTGGAGCAAAAGGGCTGGTTTATATTAAGGTGAATGAAGGTGGAGTCAAGTCTTCCGTAGACAAGTTCTTCTCTCCTGAAGATTTAAATCGCTTCGTAGAGAAAGCGGATGCAAAGAGCGGAGATCTTATTTTGATACTTGCCGGAGATAAAAAGAAAACAAGAGAAGCATTAGGAACTCTCCGTGTGGAGATGGGCAATCGCTTGGGGCTCAGGAATCCTGATGTGTTCGCTCCGTTGTGGGTTTATGACTTCCCGCTTCTTGAATGGGATGACGAGACAGAGAGGTTCTACGCCATGCACCATCCTTTCACAGCACCCAAGCCTGAGGATATGGACAAGTTCTATAGCAACGACAGGGATAAGATTGCAGAGGTATCTGCCAATGCCTATGATTTTGTGCTTAATGGTACAGAGATAGGAGGAGGCTCTATAAGGATCCACGACTCTTCAGTTCAAAAGAGGATGTTTGAGGTTCTTGGATTTAGCAATGAGGAGGCGGAGTACAAGTTTGGCTTTATAATAAATGCATTTAAGCACGGGGCTCCACCACATGGAGGAATAGCATTCGGGTTCGATCGTTTCTGCTCTCTATTTGGGGGGAAAGAGACAATCAGGGATTTTATTGCATTTCCAAAAAATAACGCGGGAAGGGATGTGATGCTGGATGCTCCCTCAGCTATAGATGAAGCACAGATGGAAGAACTTTTCCTTAGAAGTACATTAAAAAAATAGGATATGAATTTTCAGCAGCTGGATTATATTATAGCAGTAGACAGGCTAAGGCATTTCGCCAAGGCAGCAGACCTTTGCGGAGTATCCCAGCCAACCCTCAGTATGATGATTCAGCGGCTCGAAGAAGAGCTGGGAGTTGAGATTTTTGACAGGAAGAAAAGTCCTGTCGAGACGACTCCTATCGGTAAAAGACTTATTATACAGGCAAAGGTTATAAACTTCAATCTGAGGCAGTTTCGTGAAATTGCAGACTCTGCAAGAGATACGGTAGAGGGAGAACTCAACATGGCAATCATTCCTACTCTGGCCTCCTATATCATTCCCCGTTTTTTTGGAGGAGTGAGGAATCGTCTGCCCAATTTGAAGCTGAGGATATCCGAAACAAAAACTTCCGATATTATAGATCAGCTTAAAAGTGCTGAAGTAGAGTTGGCAATGGTTTCTACCCCGGTAGAGGAGCATGGAATATTAGAGCTTCCACTTTTTTATGAGAGATTTATAGCTTATATATCTCCGCGGGAAAAAGCACTTTACAAGAAAAAGAAGGTATTCTCCTCTGAGCTTGACCCCAAGGGGATGTGGCTTCTCCAAGAGGGGCACTGTTTCAGGAGTCAGATGCTCAATATATGTCACAAGAATGAAGATTCAATGCAGATATACGAAGCCGGCAGTATAGAGACTTTAATTCGTATTGTGGACGAAAATGGCGGCTACACGATGATTCCCGAGTTGCACATAAGTTCTCTTTCAGAGGAACAGAGAAAAAATCTTCGTTATTTTGAAGGTGACGAGCCCAGAAGAGAAATTTCTTTCCTTTTCAGAGAAGATTTCGTAAAAGAGAGACTGATAAACGAATTAGTTGAAGCCGTTAAGGAGATGATCCCTGCAGAGATGATGGATAAACGACTCTCCAGGTTCAGAGTCAAACTTTGATTGACGGTAGACAGGTATTTAATATCATAGTAGTAAAAACGTATGGGACTTCTCTTGTTTTATCTCTTTCTGGCACTTTTCGTCTCTTTCACATGTTCTATTTTGGAGACGGTATTGCTAACTACTCCGCTCTCCTTTGTGACAATGAAAGAGAGTCAAGGAGTTAGACTGGCATCCATATTCCGCAGACATAAGGAGAATATCGACAGGCCTCTCTCTGCAATCCTTTCCCTAAATACAATAGCCCATACGATTGGTGCTGCAGGAGTGGGAGCACAAGCCTCCATTGTCTTTGGTGATGCCTATTTCGGTATTATCTCCGCTATCTTGACCATAAGCATTCTAGTCTTTTCAGAGATTCTTCCAAAGACTATTGGAGCCTACTACTGGAAATCGATGGTTGTCTTTTCAGGAATTGTAATACAGGGAATGGTATATATCGCCTATCCGTTAGTATTGTTGTCGGAAGTGTTGACTCGCTCTATATCCAGAAAGGGTAAAGAGGAGACATCGGTCACAAGGGAGGAGTTCTCTGCTTTGGTAGATCTTGGAACCAAGGAGGGAGTGATAGGAGATGCCGAGAGTCGCATAATCCAAAATATTATAAGATTGAGGTCCATTAAAGTTGAGGATGTTATGACTCCCCGGGTAGTAGTTGAGACAGCACCCGAAGAGATGACCATATCGCAGTTTCATAACGTAAAAAATTTTAGGCATTATTCAAGAATACCTGTTTATTCTCAAGACAATAAGGAAGATATAACAGGATTCGTACACCGTCAGGATGTGACTGAAAACATGGCTAACGATAAATACAACCTCAAGTTGGCTGCTATAAAACAGGATATATTGGTAGTCCCCAACATGCAACCTCTCACCGTTTTGTGGGAGAGATTACTGGACAGGAAAGCCCATATTGCACTCGTGGTAGATGAATACGGCGGTTTTGAAGGGATAGTCACTCTCGAGGATGTAATCGAAACCATTCTCGGTCTCGAAATCATGGACGAAAGAGACGTGACGGCCGACATGCAGCAGTATGCCCGTGAGCGCTGGCGCCAGAGACTATCAAAATACAAGGAAATCACCGACACCCCCACCCGGTAATTATTTCTCCTGCTTTATAACCAAGTCCTCATAACCAGGCCTTCATAACCAAGCTTTTATAACCAAGCTCTCATTTTCCTGTGCATTTATTTTACTAAGTGCACTCCCTATCAACGACCTTAGTCAGTATTGAAGTAATTACTTGATCAATACGTTTACTCCTTCCGCTTTATGTTTAATTCCTTCTTAATTAATCGATTACAATCGAAATGATTTTTGAAGCCAGTTGGTCAAAACTCTCTCCGTCTTTTCTTTTTTTCAAGGCAACAGGCTCACCATTGTCTCCGCCTTCGCGAATGCTTTGCACAAGAGGGATTTGACCAAGCAGAGGAAGATTGAACTTATCTGCCATTTTTTTGCATCCTCCTTTACCGAATATGTAGTATTTGTTATCCGGAAGTTCCTCAGGTGTAAACCAAGCCATGTTTTCTACTATCCCCAACACCGGCTTGTTTACATTCTCTGCACGGAACATATTCACTCCCTTTTCAACATCGGCAAGTGCAACATCTTGCGGTGTGCTCACCACAATTGCGCCTGAAAGCGGAATGTCGCTCACCATAGAAATGTGGATATCTCCAGTTCCGGGTGGAAGGTCTGCCAGAAGAAAGTCAAGCTCCCCCCATTTTATTTGCAGGATCATCTGTTTCAATGCATTACTTGCCATAGGGCCTCTCCATATAAGTGGCTGATCGGGTTTTGAAAAGTAACCTATGGACATCCATTTTACTCCATATTTTTCTACCGGAATTATCATTTGCTTTCCGCTCGAGTCATCAACCAATGGCTTATAGTCCTGAGTGCCGGTCATTATAGGCACAGAAGGTCCGTATACATCAGCATCTGTAAGCCCAACTTTATATCCCGCCTTTGCCAAGGCTATTGCAAGATTCACCGCAACTGTGGATTTTCCGACTCCGCCTTTTCCTGATGCAATAGCTATAATATGACCGACATTTGCAATTGACTCCTGTCCCAGCTCTACAGTCTGCCTCTTTTTGATCTTCCGCTCTCTTACCAGCTCCATTATAGAAACTTTGAACTCCTCCTGTGGGAATGCCTCCCGAAGAGCCTTCTCACAAGTCTTTTTTATCGTAGAAGAGAGCGGGTCCGGAGATGGAAACACCAGTTTGAATTTCACCTTGCCATCCTCATACTTAATATCCTCGATCATACTCAAAGAAACAAGATCCTTATCCTTCGCCGGGTGCTCTACACCAGACAGTACCTTTTCTATTTGTTTTATATCCATAACCTCTAGTTAATCGTTAAATCTCAACAAAGTTAATTTTTTTTTGTTTCAACGCCGAAGTTTGTGGTGATTGGTTGTTAATGAGTAGTTTATAGAGATGTAGTTTTTTTTAACGTTGAAAAAAAACTGCCCCGATTAAGGGGCAGTTGCTTTGCTGTCTGATAGCCTCGACTGGCTTGTTGCCTATGATGTTGCAGATGGTCTTGCTTGCTATCTTGGTTGTTTTCTCTGGTTTATTTGATGGTGAGCTCGTCGATGATGTGTTTGGCTCCGCCGAACTTCTCTATTATAAAGAGTGTGTAGCGGATGTCTACGTTGATGCATCTTTGGAGCTCTGGTTCGAAGATAACGTCACCGCTCATGGATTCCCAGTTGCCGTCGAAAGCTGTGCCTATAAGGTGTCCGTCTGCATTTAGTACGGGGCTTCCTGAATTTCCACCGGTGATATCGTTATTGGTTATGAAGGCTATCGGCATTTTGCCGTTTTCCATAGCGTAGCGACCATAGTCTTCGTTTTGGTAAAGTTCTTTGAGTTTTTCCGGCACTACGAATTCCCAGTTGTCGGGATCTTCTTTTTCCATGACACCGTCGAGAGTTGTGATGTAGTCGTAGAGGACGGCATCTCTCGGGGAGTAGTCAAGTACCTGTCCGTATGTAAGCCTCATTGTGGAGTTGGCATCGGGGTACATGGGCTCGTTTTTCTTCATCTCAAGTAGTCCTGCGATGTACTCTTTGTGTCCCTCCTGGAACATCTCTGAGGACTCTTGCATCTGGTTTCTGAGAGAAGGTACAAGACCGAAGTAGGATTGGTAAAATTTAATAGCAGGGTCGTTGATGATTGCATCGTGATTGTTAGCAAGAGCATTTTCAATTGATTCCATAGAATTGAACACGCTGTTGTCGTAAACGTAGTCTATGTATTCGTCAATGCTATCATAATCTTCAATTATAGTTTTAAAAAAGGCAGGTCTCTGCTTTTCGGTAGTAAGATCTATGTATGTTTTTGTGAGAGCTTTTGCTACCTTTCTGTCGGTAGAGAACGAGTAGTTTTTGAAAAAGTTCTCCACTCTTGGAGCAAGATGTTTGGCAATTTTTTCTGCCTCTTCTATATTGCCCTCTGAGAGTGATTTAGCCACACCGCCGTAGTGTCCTGCAACTGCTGCAAGTTCAATATTCGCCAGAGATTCCATAAGTATGCGGAAGTGGTACATCGGCTCTGCCCTCATCTCTACAGCATTATTTATCTTTTCAAGGGCATTACCGTATTTTTTGACTCTTTTCTTGTTTTGTTGCACCCATGATGTAAACTCCTTTTCCTGTTGTGCTCTTCTCTGTTCTACCTTAAGCTTTTTGAAAGTTTCGTTCATTCCCATAGCTTTTTTCCAGAAGTTGGAGGAGCCTGCATATTTATTGGAATATTGGAGTCTTATTTTAGGGTCTGCAACCATATCTTCCATCAGGACATCCTGGCGTATTCCTCTTATGTGGATTACGTATTTGTTAGTTATGTCTCGTGTTTCGGCTACTTCGGCAGCTGTCATGAATCGGCTGGTTCTTCCGGGGTAACCAATTATCATTGCGGGATCGCCCTCTTTTACTCCGTCAAGAGATATAGTGAGATGTTTTTTTGGAGTGTATGGCTTATTGTTTGCTGAGTATTCAGCCGGGTTGTTATTTTCGTCGGCGTAAACCCTGAAGAGGGAGAAGTCTCCTGTATGGCGAGGCCACATCCAGTTGTCTGTATCTGCGCCGAATTTACCGATTGAAGAGGGTGGAGCTCCTACAAACCTTACATCATTGAATTTTTTTGTTATGATGAGATAGTAGCTGTTCCCTCCGTACATTGAGGTTACTGAGGCATTGATGAATTCATTTCCCTCTTTGGCCTCTTCTGTAATCTCCTTTATTGCGTTTTTGATGGCCTCTTCTTTCTCCTCTTTCGTTTTGGCTTTGCGTGTAGCTTTCTCGATTTGGGAGGTCACATCTGTAAAACTTTCCAGAAAAGTAACTGACAAGCCGGGGGAAGGGAGTTCCGCCTCTCTGACCATGGCCCAGAAGCCATCCTGAAGATAATCGTTCTCTACAGTACTGAGTTTTTGAATGACACCATATCCGCAATGGTGGTTGGTGAGCACAAGTCCTTCTTCGGAGATGATTTCTGCTGTACATCCTCCTCCGAAATGAACTACTGCATCTTTGAGACTGGAATTGTTTATGCTGTAGATGTCTTCTGCCGATAGCCTGAAACCCAGTTCAGACATTTTCTTCATGTTTAGCTTCTCGATTAGAGGAAGCAGCCACATACCTTCGTCAGCTCTTACAGGGCTTAAGGAGAGCAGAATGGCAGATAAAATTAAAAGTGCTGTTTTTTTCATTTTTATTTGTAAATTTACTAACTGATGTATAATTGTTTAATTCTCTTACAGGTTAAAATTTTGTATTCTAACACAAATATATGAATTAATTTCATTTGAAATATCATATTATAATATATAAATGTTACTTATAGAGAGAGTTGATTGAGCAAGGTTTTGTTGAAAAGGAGGTGATCCTATGAAAAACATAAGCTTGAAAGAGGCGGGCAAAGGATTTGAGGGGAAGGATTCCGCGAAGAAGGTGCTCGTTTTGGTGGATAAGTTCAAAGGAAGTATGACTGCCAGGGAGGTGGCTTCGGTGATATCTAATACACTTGAAAAGGCAGCACCTGGCGTAGTAACTACTCAGCTCCCTTTGGCTGATGGGGGAGATGGTACAATTGATGCCATTGAGCATTTTGCAGACGAAGTTATAAATGTTACAGTTCATGATCCGTTAGGTAATCTCATAAAGGTCCCGGTGTTGAGGATTGGAGATAAGATTCTTTGTGAGATGGCAAAGTCTACAGGCTTGTGGAACATGTCCAAGGAGATGCGTAATCCGCTCAATACAAGTAGCTATGGGTTTGGTAGTGTTATAAGAAAGATGGCCGAAAGAGGATTTCGTGATTTTTTGCTTTGTATAGGAGGAAGTGCCACCAATGATGTGGGAACCGGAATGCTCAGTGCACTCGGTTATGTGTTCAGGGATGAGAAAGGAGATCCTGTCTCAACTTCATTTAAAGAATCAAGGTCAACTATCAACATGGGCTTATCAACCGGAGCTGAGTTACAGGAGCAGGATTTCTTGACTGAAGAGGATTCATCAACTAAAATGAATTTACATGTACAGGGCTCTTTTGCCCCACATCAATCAAACAACCGGAGAGGTGTTTTGCCGGATGGTTTTGTTGCCGGTAAGGATCTGATAAGGATTTGCTCTATAGACGATTCGTTTGTTCCTGATTATTTAAGGGAGTTGAATATCGAAGTAGCATGCGATGTGAATAATCCTCTTACAGGTAATTATGGCTCAAGTAGGGTTTATGGTCCGCAGAAGGGAGCTACTCCTGAGATAGTTGAGGAGCTTGAGAAAGGAGTTGTTCATTTTTCCAATCTGGCATCGGCTTATCTTGGTGTGGATAATTCGGAGTTCCCAGGTGTGGGGGCTGCAGGCGGAATGGGATATGCCCTTAAATCTTTTCTTGGAGCGCAGTTGTGCAGCGGGTGGAGAACACTCTTTGATTTTCTGGAAGTGGAAGAGAAGATATCGGAGTCTGATATTGTGATTACAGGAGAGGGCAGAGTGGACGGACAGAGTCTTTCCGGTAAATTGCTTGATGGTGTGTTGGAGATATCACTTAAGCATCAAAAGAGAGTATGGGTAATTTGTGGTGATAATTTATTATCCAGTAGGGAGGTGGAGATTGCCGGGATAGAACATTTATTCTCAATCTCTCAAATAGAACCATCTAAGGATAAGGCTATTGCAGGAGCAAAAAAATTCCTTGAAAAAATTTCATACATTGCTGCAACTTTTTTGTGAGGTGTTACGTCTAACAAGCAGGAAATCAAAATTACTAACAATTAAATTTTTAGAATCATGGAAGATATTCTTGCAATTTCATCACCCTTTGTTACAGCAATACTTATTATTTTGATTATCTTTATTGCAAAGATAATAAGGGATAAGTCAAGGAACCAGGTAATAATTAAGGCTATAGAGAATGGAGTAGAGATCTCTCCCGAGATGTTCAACGATCAGAAGAACAAGAAGAAATACGATCCTCTCACTTCTGCACTTGTAACAATTGGAGTAGGAATAAGCCTTTTCATAGCGCTTTACCTTTTCTTTGACAACGAGTTCAAGTATGCCGCATTTGGATTTATTCCGCTCTTCATAGGGCTAGGCCAGCTTGCCGGTTATCTCATAAACAGACATCATAAGCAAGAGACAAACCAACCGGAATAATAAGACGTGACAAGGGTTCAGTTTGAAAAAGAGGTTAGAGAAAATCAGGAGCCGTTGAGGCGGTTCCTGATGAATCTCTGCTCCGGCAACTCCTCGCTTGGGGATGATATTGCACAAGAGGCTTTTATAAAGGCCTATACAAGACTGGACGCTTTCAACGGAAAATCGAAGTTCTCCACATGGTTGTTCCGGATTGCCTACAACTGTTTTTGTGACCATATGCGGAGTGCAAAAAGATATACTGCCGCTGAACTGGAAGACAACATACTTTGCTCTTCCGATGCAGAGAAACCCTATGCCAACCAAGAGCTTCACATGGCGCTTTCAAGGTTGGGAGAGAATGAAAAAACCTGTATATTGCTTTTTTATATGGAAGATAAGAGTATCAAGGATATATCTGTGATTACCGGATTCAAGGAGAATACGGTTAAGTCACACCTCTTAAGGGCAAAGGCAAATTTGAGTGAACATTTAAAAAGTATTGGTTATGAAAGAGGCTGATATAAAACATTTTTTCGACGACAACAAGCAAAAAATTGAGGATGGAGGATTCTCAGACAGAGTATTTATGGCTCTTGATTATATTCCCGAACCGGGAAAGCGCAAGAGGGTATCCTTTATAAGAAGCAATTGGCTGATATCGGTATTATGTGCTACGGGAGGCTTTGTGTTGTTTACACTCTTCGGAGGATATACAGCTGTTCTTGATGGAATATCGCAACTTGGCAGTGCTGTTCACGATATTAAACTACTCACTCCAGAGATGATTGTATCGTTTCTTATTATCAGCTGCTCCCTATTTGCCGTTGGAAAGTTTGCCATAGAGACTGAATGACATCCTGTGGTGCGGTGTGGCACCATGAATCCTGATTGCTTCCCTGTGTGCGGTGGTGGGATATGCCATATTTTTATCCCAACCAAACTCAGGGTATTCTTTTGCTATTTTTTCCATGAATTCGTCCCTGTGAGTCTTTGCCAGAACGGAAGCGGCAGCAATTGATAGATATTTGCTATCTCCTCCAACAATACAAGAATGTGGAATATCACTGAAGTCCTTGAACCGGTTTCCGTCTACAATGATGTGTTCCGGTTGAATCTTAAGTCCTTCTAGAGCTTTGTGCATGGCAGCAATTGATGCGTTAAGTATATTTATTTTGTCGATCTCTCCTGCAGAAACGCTTGCCACGCACCATGCAATGGCTCTCTGCTCTATCTCCATGCGGAGTAGATTACGGTTCTTTTTGCTCATTTTCTTTGAATCGTTGAGCAGGGAGTTGTGGAAATTATCGGGGAGTATTACTGCTGCTGCATAAACCGGTCCTGCAAGAGCTCCCCTGCCTGCCTCATCACAGCCGGCCTCTCTTCTTCCGGGAGTGTGGTATTTCAAGAGGGACATATTTTTTTGTGCAATATATGAATTATTTCACCGGATTGCACACACGTCAATACCTCTTTTGGGATTCTTCCTTGAGTACCCCTATGATACTGTTTTTAGTCTGGAGATTTATCTTGAGCACATTTATCTCTCCTTCAAGCTCTGCCACCTTGATTTTGTAGTAGTGCTCCAGCTTGTCCATTTCTTCTTTATGTAAACTTTTGAGTAGACGGATTTCTTTGACGTACTCTTCCCGAGAGAGTTCTCCCATCAACAGTTTACCCGGAGATATTTCGAGTATATCACAAATTTTGAAGAGTTTCGTGTTTATCAGGTTGGTCTTACCCGATTCGATCTCCCTGTATGAGTTAACAGAGATTTCGAGGGATTTGGCCATTTTCTCCTGTGTAAGGCCTTTTGATTTACGAATGCTTTTTATCCGCTCTTTTATTTGTGAGCAATCCATATTTACAAATATACTTTGCCATCTACCGGGATTGACTACATGAATTATATGTGTAAAAAACATGTAGAATATGTCAAAAAAAGAAAAATACAATCAATTCAGAAATAAATTGTATTAAAAGAGAAAAAGAACAAGGAAAGCCTTGTATTTATCCAAGGTTATACCATAGTTTGCATCAAAAAAGATGAACAAAAATATCTCAAAACAGGAACGCATACTATTTATAGTTGATGCTATTATGGAGAACGGAGTGTGCTCTTCAAAGAATTTTAACAGAAAAGCTTTTGCTGATTTGTGCGGATGTACTCCAACCTTTCTGGATTCGCTGCTATTTGAAGAGACCGGTTACAACGTATCCGGTTTTATTGCCATGTGTCGTATTTATATAATGAAACGGCTACTTTTGGCAGGCGCGGACTATAAAACTGCACTCAAAAGTTCGGGATTTCGCTCTCATTGCCGGTTAGAAAGGGCTCTGGACTATATTGTAATTTGAATTTTTTTTCATAAATTTGAGTTTCGGTTTTCTAAAAAATAATTAATGAAATAAATGGATTAATATGAAAGTCTATCCCACTCAGAACATCCGCAACGTAGTGCTTCTAGGTAACACTAAGTCCGGTAAGACCACACTTGCGGAAACCATGTTGTTTGAAGGTAAAGTTATTGACCGCAGAGGTTCGGTAGAAGCCAAAACAACTGTCAGCGACAATGCAGAGATTGAACAAATTTACCAGCGCTCCATATATCCTTCGCTGCTCTATACAGAGTTTATGGATAATAAGCTGAATATAATTGATGCTCCGGGTTCCGACGATTTCGTAGGGGGAGTAATATCCGCATTTAAGGTTGCCGATACAGGAATAATGGTTGTTAATGCACAGCACGGTGTAGAAGTGGGAACAGAAATTCTGGCCCGTTATGCCCAGAAACACTGCAAGCCGTTAATTATTGCCCTTAATCAACTGGATCACGAGAAGGCATCTTTTGAAAACTCTTTGGATACTCTCAGGCAGACATTCGGCAAGAAGGTGGTGGTAGTACAGTTTCCTGTAGAGGCAGGTACTGCTTTTGATTCTTTCGTGGATGTGCTCAAGATGAAGATGTATCGTTTTACCGACGAGAATGGAAATCGTGAAGAGCTTGATATTCCGGATGACCTTAAGGATCAGGCAGAGGAGTATCATCAGGAGTTGGTTGAGATGGCCGCCGAGAATGACGAGACTCTTATGGAGGCTTTCTTCGAGCAGGGTCGTTTGAGTGAGGATGAGGTGAGGAAAGGATTGGCAGTAGGTCTTGCACAGTGTGAGATAATGCCACTTTTCTGTATATCAGCAAAGAAAGATGTAGGAGTGAAGCGTTTGATGGAGTTTGTGATAAATGTGGCTCCTACTCCGGACAAGACACCACAGCGTCTTAAGGAAGGAGAACTTGTTCCTTGTGATGCTTCGGGTCAAACTTCAGTGTTCATCTATAAAACCGCAGTTGAGCAGCACCTGGGCGAAGTTTCATATTTCCGCGTGATGTCAGGAAAACTGACAGAAGGAATGGATGTAGTGAATCCTGTAAATAGTTCCAAAGAACGTATTTCTACCATTTACGCAGTTGCAGGCAAGAAAAAAGAGAAAATCACCGAGATTGTTGCAGGTGATATAGGTTGTACTGTTAAACTCAAGTCGGTAAAGACAAATCAGACATTAAACAACGGTTCCCAGGATTGGATTTTCGAGCCAATCGTATTTCCGCCTTCAAAATTCCGTACAGCTATCAAAGCCAAACAAGAGAAAGATGAGGAGAAATTGGGAGAAATACTTAACAGAGCTCACGCCGAAGACCCCACTATAGTTGTGGAGTATTCAAAGGAACTGAAGCAGACAATCCTGAGCGGACAGGGAGAACACCACATTAATATCCTCAAGTGGCATCTCAATAATACACACAAGCTGGAGGTAGATCTCTTCAACCCTAAAATTCCTTACAGGGAGACTATCACGAAACCGGCTATTGCAGATTATCGCCATAAGAAACAATCAGGAGGTGCCGGTCAGTTCGGAGAGGTTCATCTGCTTATTGATCCCGTGGTTGAGGGTGCTCCAGCCAACAACAGATTCAAGGTGGAGGGACGCGAATTGGTTCTCAACATCAAAGGAAAAGAGGAGTATACCATGGAGTGGGGTGGAAAGCTTGAATATTATAACTGTATAGTTGGTGGTGCTATTGATGCACGTTTTATGCCTGCGATTCTCAAAGGTGTTTTGGAGAAAATGGAAGAGGGTCCGCTCACAGGTTCTTATGCCAGGGATATAAGAGTATTTGTGTACGACGGGAAAATGCACCCGGTAGACTCAAATGAGATATCATTTAAGCTCGCGGGAAGAAATGCATTTAAGGAAGCCTTCAAAAAGGCTGGGCCTAAGATCATGGAGCCTGTATATGATGTTGAGGTCCTTGTGCCAAGCGACTATATGGGAGATGTTATGAGTGATCTGCAGAACAGAAGGTCTATGATAGAGGGTATGAGTAGCGACAAGGGATTTGAGGTGATAAAAGCCAAGGTTCCTTTGGCAGAACTCAATAAATATTCCACTACTCTCAGTTCACTCACTTCCGGAAGGGCAACATTTACCATGAGATTCTCGCAATATCAGCAGGTACCTTCGGATGTCCAGGAGAAACTTCTCAAAGAATACGAGGAATCTGAAAAGGACGAGTAGTTATATTAGGCATAATGCTATTCTATGATAGAAGCCAGGAATATCAAAAAATCCTTCGGGAATCTACTTGTTCTGAAAGGAATTGATTTCATTGCAAAAGAGTCCGAAGTACTAAGTATAGTTGGAGCAAGCGGGGCCGGAAAGTCCAGTTTGCTCCATATTCTTGGTACACTCTCCAGACCGGACTCGGGTACACTTCTGATTGACGGTCAGGATGTCTTTTCTCTTTCAGCTGATTCTCTGGCAGATTTTAGGAATAGTAAAGTTGGTTTTGTTTTTCAATTTCACCATCTTCTTCCGGAATTTACCGCATTGGAGAATGTAGCGATACCTTCGATGATTTGGGGCAATTCAATGAAAAAGGCCAAGGCCGATGCCAAGGATCTGCTTCACACATTGGGATTAAAGGAGAGGCTTTCTCATAAGCCATCACAGCTGAGTGGAGGTGAACAACAGAGAGTGGCCATAGCGAGAGCTCTTGTGAATAACCCTTCTGTATTGCTTGCAGATGAACCATCCGGAAACCTGGATACAGAAACTAAAAAAGAGATACACTCTCTCTTTTTCGAACTTAGGGACAAGTTCGGGGTTACTGTTGTCATTGTTACTCATGACAGAGAACTGGCTTCTATGAGTGACAGGACTCTTGAGATGAAAGATGGGCTTTTTTTACTTTAAAAAATTTAGGATAAGACAAACTCTCTCCTCGATGAAGGTGAGTACTGACAGTGTCTTGTTGCCTGCCTGGACTAATATGCCGGGCACTTGGCAAAGAGGAGTGCGTGTGCTCGATGCCGGATGCGGTACAGGAGTAATCTCCCTGATAATGGCACAGAGGATGGAGGCTGCCGGTGTTGGATCATATAAGATATCCGCTATAGATATTGACGAACATTCATGCGAAGAGTGCTTATACAATTTTTCTCTCTCACCCTGGAGTGCCTGTTTGGAGACGGCCAATATTTCAATGCAGGATTTTGCAGGGACAAAAAGTAATCAGCATACTTTTGATATAATTCTCTCCAATCCTCCCTTCTTTACGGATTCTCTCAAAGCTCCCTCCTTACAAAGAAGTAATGCAAGACACAATGATCTTTTGCCGTTGGAAGATATCGCCCGGTGCGCAATTGAGTTGTTAAAAGATGGTGGTGTGTTATCACTTATTTTGCCCGAAAAGGAGGCGGTGAGATTTATAGAGATTGCCGGGAGTCTCTCGTTACTCTCTGTTATAAGGGTGTGCAAGGTCAAAACATTGGTTTACAAGAGGGCAAAGCGTTGGATGCTGGAGGTCAAAAAAGAAAAAACTCCCGCAGATGAAAGTATAGCGGGAGGTTATATTTCGGAAGAGTTGACAATGCAGCGACAGGGTGGAGATCGCTACACAAGAGAATACATAAATCTGGTGAAAGAATATTACATCAAGGAATTTAAAGTAGATTGAATCATTGCTGTTGTCTTCCCTGACTCGGATTATTTGATTGATTGCCCAAGCCTCTCAGTTGACGTATCATTTTTATCCGGAAGTCCTCTTCTGCCTTGTACATTCTTGCAACTTTCTCCACAGGAAGGATCTCAGATAGTTTCCTGAAATATTTTTTGTGGATATTATTCTCTTCCAGGCTTCCGTTCAGGTAGGTGTGAAGATATTCCCTGATTTTAGTTTCCGGCAATTTCTCTCCTTTTTCCAGAGCATAACTCATTCTTCTCAGAGCGTGCTGTGATCTCCTCATGGCATTGGAGCGTTCAGTCCAGTATTCGTTGTAAACAGGCCAGAAAGCTGCTGCCTCTTCAGGGGAAAGGTCCATTTCGGATGTGAAGAAAGCTATTTTTGCACTTCTTATCTGTTCGTGTCTTGTGTTTCTCTGTTGTTGTCTTTCAGCAGATCCGTCCGGTTCCTGAGCATAAAGGGTAAATGCAGTCAGGCTTATGAAAAGCAAGATGTATAATTTTTTCATAACATTTTTTTTAATCGTTTTCTTCCAGATAGGAGAGTGTTACTATATCAAGGTTGTCACTAAGATAAGATATCAGCTCCTCTTCACTTATCTCTTCCTCGGAAAGAAGGGAGTCGGAAGAAGAGTATAAAAAATCAATAAATGTAGTATTTACAAGACCTTCGTTCAGGTATATCTCATTTTCAGACAATAATGTGGTGCCAGGCTCTTCCATCGAATTGCCTTCAGGCCCGAACATATTGAGAGCTCCGTATATTATAAAGAAGGATATGGCAAACACAGAGATAAGAGCCAATTGAGGCCTTGCGATTCTCATAAAAGGCACTCCCCTTTTTTGAGAAGATATCTTTTCGGACATCTCCATCCTTAAATCGGAGAAGTAGTTGTCCGGCACCCTGAAGGAATTCTCTTTGAGATGTTCTTTTAGGGATGGATCTTCTATGTTGTATTTGTCTTTCATATATGTTTGACTGTTAAAATGGCAAAAAGATTAAACGGATTCTCTCAAATATTTTTTCACTTTCTCGAAAGCGTGATGGTACGACGCTTTGAGAGCACCAACAGAGGTATTCAGAACTTCAGATATTTTTTCGTACGGCATCTCGTCATAATATCTCATTGTAAAGACAGCTCTTTGTTTTGGAGGGAGCTTCATTATTGCTTTCCTGAATACCATCTGAGTGTTGTCTCCATCAAAAAAAGGGTCGGCCTCCAGAGTGTTTTCCACCATTCCTTCGTAGTCACCAAGTGAAAGGAAAGATTTAATTCTGGATTTCTTAATAAAGGAGAAGGTCTCGTTGGTGGCTATTCTGTACATCCAGGTATATAAGCCGGACTCTGAACGGAATCCTCCGAGAGACCGCCATGCCTTCAAAAGAGTATTTTGCAGTATGTCGTTGGCATCGTCATGTGAGGCTACCATTTTGCGTATATGCCAGTACAGCCTTTCACTGTATTTGTCTACGATAAGATTGAAGGCGTAATGTTCTTTCCCCTCCTCTTTGAATAGTGCCAATAAATACTTATCGTCCATATACAGATGCCTTAGTTTTGGGATGGTTTACTTTTGCTTTCTTTCCAACGCCTTTTTTGCAGCTTTAATAATATGGGCACAATTAAGTTTATACTCTTCCATTAGTTCGGCCGGAGTACCGCTTTGACCGAACAGATCGTCAACAGCCACAAACTCTCCGGGAACCGGATTCTCTTTTGCAAGCACTCCGGCAATAAGCTCTCCAAGCCCTCCTGCAACAAGATGCTCCTCTGCCGTCACATAAGCACCTGTTCTGGCTACTGATTCTATGACACTTTTTTTATCAAGAGGTTTAATTGTGTGGATATTTATAAGCTCTGCCTCAATCCCCTCTTCGCCTAGGGCTTCGACAGCTTGAATAGCTTCCCATACCATATGGCCGGTTGCGAATATGGTGATATCTTTTCCATTGTTAAGAGTGATTGCCTTACCTATCTCAAAAGGTTGATCCTCTTCGGTGAAATTAGGCACAGAGGGTCTTCCGAAACGGAGATATACAGGGCCATGGTGTTCGGCTACAGCTATGGTGGCCGCCTTTGTTTGGTTGTAGTCACATGGATTTATCACAGTCATGCCCGGCAGCATTCTCATCAGTCCAATGTCTTCCATTGTCTGGTGAGTGGCACCATCTTCTCCAAGGGTAATTCCGGCGTGGGAAGCACATATCTTTACGTTTGCTTCTGAGTAGGCTACGGATTGTCTTATCTGGTCGTACACCCTTCCAGTCGCAAATTCTGCAAAAGAGCCCACCATCGGTATCTTGCCGCTTATAGCCAGACCTGCAGCATTCCCTATCATATTAGCCTCAGCAATACCGCATTGAATGAATCTTTCAGGGAACTCTGTCGCAAAAGCATCCATCTTTAGAGATCCTGTGAGGTCTGCGCACAGACCAACTACCTTTTCGTTCTTTTTGCCGAGTTCACTTAAACCGGCACCAAATCCTGAACGTGTGTCTTTGTTTCCTTTATTTATATATTTCTTATTCATTTCTTCTCTTTTTAAAAGTCACCTAAAGTTTCTTCCAATTGATTAAGGGCTTTCTCTGTAAGTTCTGCGTCCGGTGCTTTTCCATGCCATTTGTGAGTACCCTCCATAAAATCTACCCCTTTGCCCATATCTGTTTTCATAAGTATCATAGAAGGTTTTCCGTTTGTGGTTTTTTTAGAGATCTCAATGGCACTTTTTATTGCATCCATATCGTGTCCGTCAATTACCAGGCAGTTCCATCCAAAGGCTGTCCATTTGGATTGCAAGTCGCCCAGATTCAGTATGCTTTCTACAGGACCATCTATCTGTTGACCGTTCCAGTCTGTGAATGCAATGAGATTGTCTGCCTTGTGCTGTGCAGCAAAAAGAGCGGCCTCCCATATCTGTCCCTCTTCACTTTCTCCGTCTCCAACAAGGGCATATACATATTTATTCTCATTATTCATTTTTTTTGCAATAGCGGCACCGCATGCTACGGAGAGTCCTTGCCCGAGTGAGCCGGTGGCTACGTGCACACCGGGTAGACCTCTTTCCACCGAGGGATGCCCTTGGAGTCTTGATCCCAACTTCCGGAATGTTTCAAGTTCCTTAAGGGGAAAGTATCCACTTCTTGCAAGTACGCTATAGTAAACGGGGGTAAGGTGGCCTGCCGACAAGAAGAACATGTCGCTGCCTTTTCCGTCTCTCCTCCATTTTTCCGGAGAATGGTCCATTTCACTGAAGAACAATACAGTCAATAATTCTGTGCTGCTCATGGAGCCTCCGGGGTGCCCGGAGGATGCATTGTGCACCATGCGAATAATATCTCGCCTTATTTGGGATGCTGTGTGTTGTAAATTTTGCTTTTGATCCATTATATAATTGATATTTGTTATCGTATTAATCGTTTTTTGACTGATTTGTCATCGGTATGATAGTGCAAAGATAGTATCAAACTTATAATTATGGAATTATTTTTATCTTTGCAACCGTTACAAATACCTTAAAGCATAATATGAAGCATATTAGAAACTTTTGTATAATTGCCCATATAGATCACGGGAAGAGCACTCTTGCAGACAGACTGCTGGAAGCAACCAGTACGCTTTCCGAGAGAGATATGGATACCCAGGTCCTCGATTCGATGGATCTGGAGAGGGAGAAGGGCATAACAATCAAAAGTCATGCTATACAGATGGATTATATCCAGGATGGCAACAAGTACGTGCTCAATCTGATCGATACTCCCGGTCACGTAGATTTTTCCTATGAAGTGTCAAGGGCAATAGCATCTTGTGAAGGGGCCTTACTTGTTGTGGATGCCACACAGGGAATACAGGCTCAGACAATATCTAACCTTTATCTGGCTATTGAACACGATCTTGAGATTATTCCTGTCATCAACAAGATAGATATGGATAGTGCAATGGTTGAGGTGGTAAAGGACCAGATTGTAGACCTCATCGGTTGCGATGAGAATGATATACTGCAGGTGAGTGCAAAGACCGGCCTTGGAGTACCATCTGTGCTGGAGGCTATTGTAGGAAGAATACCCGCACCTATTGGCGAAGAGGATGCTCCTTTGCAGGCACTCATATTCGATTCTGTATTCAATTCCTTTAGGGGAATAATTGCCTACTTCAAGGTTACAAACGGAGTGATAAAGAAAGGGGACAGAGTGAAGTTTGTGAATACCGGAAGGGAGTATGATGCAGACGAAGTGGGCAAGTTGAGAATGGGGATGATGCCAACCGGGGAGGTTAGAACAGGTGATGTAGGTTACATTATTTCCGGCATAAAGCGGGCAAGTGAAGTGAAGGTTGGTGATACCATAACTCATACAGACAGGCCTTGTTCAAAATCTATTGCAGGATTTGAGGAGGTTAAGCCCATGGTGTTTGCAGGCCTCTATCCCGTTGAGGCGGATGATTATGAAGATTTGCGTGCATCTATAGAAAAGCTTCAGTTGAATGATGCTTCTTTGGTGTTTGAACCCGAATCATCTTTGGCACTTGGATTTGGATTTAGATGCGGATTCCTTGGACTGCTGCACATGGAGATAGTGCAGGAGCGACTTTACAGAGAGTTTGACATGGATGTGATTACAACTGTGCCTAATGTATCTTATAAAGTTTATACAACACAAGGAGAGGTGCTGGATGTACATAACCCTTCCGGGTTGCCTCCTGTGACACTGGTGGATTACATAGAGGAGCCTTATATAAGGGCACAGATAATATCCAAAGCGGAATATTTTGGTGTGATAATGAAGCTGTGCATGGAAAAGAGGGGAACACTAATTGGCCAGAATTTCCTTACCAGTGAGAGGGTAGAACTTACTTATGACATGCCTCTGGCAGAGATTGTATTTGATTTTTATGACAAATTGAAATCTGTCTCAAGAGGATATGCTTCATTCGATTATTATGTGACAGGTTATAAGCAGGCAAGCCTTGTTAAGCTTGATATATTGCTTAATGGGGAGCAGGTAGATGCACTTTCCAGCCTGATTCATAAGGATCATGCCTACGATTTTGGTCGCAGAATGTGTGAAAAACTCAGGGAACTTATTCCCAGACAACAGTTTGATATTGCTATACAGGCTGCTATAGGGGCCAAAATAATTGCACGTGAGACCGTGAAGGCTGTAAGAAAGGATGTGACAGCAAAATGTTATGGAGGGGATATTTCGAGGAAGAGAAAGCTGTTGGAAAAACAGAAAAAAGGAAAGAAGAGAATGAGGCAGGTGGGTAATGTTGAGGTGCCTCAGAGTGCCTTCATGGCGGTTCTCAAACTCGATTAAATAAAAACAAGAGAGCTGATAACACAAACAAAAGCATTGGTAAACAAAAAAGCCCGGAAAAACCGGGCTTTTTGCTTTATGTGATTTACCAAAGGATTACTCCCTGAATTTGGCAAATTCAATATCGTTTTCTGAACGTGCTTTCAAAGCTTCGTCTTGACGTACAATTTCAAGTTGTTTTGCAACCTCTGTCATATTGCCTTTGCGGGCAGCTATGATTGCTTTCAGATATGAAGAGCGTGGGCACACCTTATCAGGGTTAATTGTTTTTGAAGCTTTGTCAAGTTGATTTGTGAGTATGTAGGCAAGAACCTCATTGCTGTTGCCGGCGCCTGACAGTTTGGAAGCGGCTTCATTGTATTTACCGTTAAGGATGTCAATAGCTGCATAATTGTAGGTAGCCTCTTTAAGAGAAGACTTAGCGAATAGTTCAGCTGCTTTCTCGAAGTCTTTTTCTTTCATTGCAGCAACACCTGCATTATTGTAGTAGAAAGGAGTTGTTTTGTCGCTCACTTTTGAAAGTGCAGCCTTTGCTTCAGATAGATTGTTTTCATCGAGAGCAATTGCAGCAAGGTTGTTATAGCCTCTGTCGCAGTTGAATTTATCTCCAGCTTTTTTATAAAGCATTGCCTTTGTGTTGTAGTCTTCAACCAGGCTTGCAGTATAAAGAAGTGCTTCAACATCCATAATCTCTACATTTGTGGATGCAAGCTCAACAAGTTCTTCGTCTGAATAGTTGGTATAATCTACATTGGCAATCATTCTTGCTCTTCTCAGCTCAGGTAGGATTTTGTCTGCAAGAGTTTTGAATACTTCAGACATGTTCTTGATCTCTCTTTCACGAACTACAGGGTCGCTGTACATTGAAAGAACACGAAGGATCAACTCTTTGTCCTGAATGTTTGATGCTCTTACAAGCTCCTGGAAGCCTTCCCAGTCTTCAGCTATTGTGGATACATTTACGGGAGCATCTGTCTGTACATCTTTTGTTACCTTGTCAAATGCTTTTTTTGCTGTTTCACCGCGTTTGTCGGAGAGTTTAGAGTTGAATTTGGTAGGACCGTCAGGTGAAGCGTATGCAACGATGTTAGTTCCTTTAACTTCTCTGCGCTCGTCTTGTTCCATGCGGGCAAGGAATTCTTTGAACTCTTTGATCTCCTCTTTTGTGAGCTCCTTAGGATGAACATAACTGCTGTTGATTCTGTAGAGAATTTGTGTCTCTTTGGTTTCACGGATAACTTTTTGGTATTTATCCGGAGCTATTGCAGTCATTCCCTTGGTGTTCACTAATTTGTAGGTAGCATTTGCGCCGTCTGCAAGTTTGTAAGGAGCAGGAAAATCATACTTTTTAAGTTTATTCCATACTGCAACTCTCAATTCCAGATGTGACTTTTCCATTCCGGGCAGATAATCAAAAGTGATAGTTCTGCTGGCAGATCCACCGGATTTGAGTATAGTCTGGTAGTTGTCTGTGATTTTCTCTCCTTGTAGTTTGAAGACAGGAGCTTCTACTTCTCCTCCCTGATATACAAGTACAGGAGTCACTTCCAGAATAGCTTTCGGATGGAAATAATCTTCCGGGAAACTCATTGAATAAGTGGCTGTGATTTCGTCGGCTACTACCTCAAGTATCTGAGGGTTGCAATCTACCGTAACCAAGTCGGCTTCTTTGGCCATTTTTGAAGGGTTGCTGCAGGATGCCATAGTAATCCCGAGTATAGCAACCGCTAAAACTTTTAACAGATTTTTTTTCATTCCAAGTATATTTAGTGTTTGATCAATTTAGTGTTTCTGCAAATATATAAAAAAACTTTAAAAATCTCACGCTATAAGCCCTTTGTCTTTAAGTGTGGTAATATCTGCAGGTGTGTCCACAGAGAACGATTCTAACAAGGTTTCGGCAACAGATATTATCATGCCATTTTCTATCCATCTAAGTTGTTCCAGCTTCTCCGCCTCTTCCAGAGAAGAGGGGGAGAGAGTTGTAATTTCTGCAAGTGCTTCTCGCTTATAACCGTAGAGACCGATATGTTTGTAGTGGGAAGCTCTTGCTATCCATTCACTCTCTTTGGCGTCACGGCAGAAGGGTATTGGAGAACGGCTGAAATATAGTGCCTGGTTTTGTTTTGTGAAAACTACTTTAGGAGTGTTTTCGTCAAATAATTCTCTCTTTTCTTCAATTTTTTTTACCAGAGTGGCGATCTCGGTGAGCGGGTTGTTGAAACATTGAGTGAGTTGAGTGAGCTGTTCAGGTGCTATGAAGGGTTCGTCACCCTGAATATTTATGACATATTTGCATTTTATACCTCTTAATGATTCTATCTTGAGCATTGCCTCATGTACTCTGGACGTGCCATTGGGGTGTGAGCCGGAGGTCATTACCACTCTTCCTCCAAAATCGGAAACAGTTTCATATATTTTCGGATGGTCAGTAGCAATGTAAACATCATCAAAGGCCTTGCAGCTCTGTTCGTAAACCCTTTGAATCATGGTTTTTTCCCCGATCATAGCCAGAGGTTTTCCCGGGAATCTGGAAGAGTCGTATCTGGCGGGAATTATAGCTAAGAATTCCATATCTCTTTTTTATTTTTCAAAGGTATAAATTTTATCTATTTTTGCGTATTATGGATTTACGGTCGATAAAGCAAAGATTTGATATAATAGGGGAAAATCAGGCTCTGGACAGGGCTCTGGAGATTGCCGTTCAGGTAGCAGGAACAGATCTCTCTGTGCTTATCACCGGAGAGAGCGGTGTGGGCAAGGAGGTGATTCCGCAGATTATACATGTAAATAGCCCTCGTAAACACAATCAGTATATTGCTGTCAATTGTGGTGCTATACCCGAGGGTACGATAGACTCTGAGTTGTTTGGTCATGAGAAGGGCTCTTTTACCGGTGCCTTTGAGACAAGAAAAGGATATTTCGAGGTCGCCGACGGAGGGACCCTCTTTCTTGATGAAGTTGCAGAGTTACCTCTCTCCACACAGGTGAGATTACTGAGAGTTATACAATCAGGGGAATTCATCAAGGTTGGATCATCCAAAGTGCAGAAGACAGACGTTAGAGTTATTGCAGCCACAAATGTAAATCTTGTTAAGGCGGTTTCAAGGGGCAGATTCCGGGAAGACCTTTATTACAGGCTAAATACAGTACCTGTTACAGTGCCTCCGCTGAGGGAAAGGCCGGAAGATATACATTTGCTTTTCAAGAAGTTTGCATTGGATTTTGCAGATAAGTACATGATGCCGGCAATCAGGCTTACCCCGGAAGCTGCAGAACTTTTGCGCTCGTACAGGTGGCCCGGCAACGTGAGACAGTTGAAGAGTATTGCTGAGCAAATCTCTGTTATAGAGCATAATAGACATATATCCCCGGATATTCTTCGTAAGTATCTTCCGCAAGACTCTCCCGGGAATTTACCTGTGCCCACCGACGGACACGGTCCGGATTACCTCTCGGACAGAGATATAATATTCAAAATTCTCTATCAATTGAGAAAAGAGGTGGAGGAGCTGAAAATTAAACTTTACAGCGAAGAAGAAGATGGTGCTTTGCCCCATACTAAGAGAATTTCGTCTGATAAGTCTCTTTCCAGCAGGATTGAGGAGACCGATATCCTCGACTATGAACCAGAAGCCGAGAACTACCCCGAGGAGGAGATTGGGGAGCAGAAGCCTGTGTCACTATCCATACATAAAGTTAGTGAAGAGCTCATAAGAAAAGCATTGGAAAAACATAACGGCAAAAGAAAACTTGCCGCGGCAGAGCTTGGCATATCCGAAAGGACACTCTACCGGAAAATTAAGGAATTAAATTTGGACTTATGAAATTCAGAGGGTTTCCATTAATAATATTGTCTGTTGTCATACTGGTTTCCGGTTGTGGAATTTACAGTTTTTCAGGAACATCTATTGCTCCTGATGTCACATCCATTAATGTTGAGACTATCGAGAACAGGGCTTTGAGAGTCAATCCCATGCTCAGCAACAATATTACGGAGGAACTTAAGGATAAATACAGGAGACTCACTAAACTTACTTTGCTTGACGAGGGTGCAGATCTTGTGGTGGAAGGGTTTATTGTGAGCTATGAGACGGCATCTCTTGCGGTTACAGCTCAGGAGGTGGCTTCCCAGAACAGGCTTACAGTGACAGTGCGGATTTCTTTTACAAATATGAAATATCCTGAGGAGGATTTTGAGAAGAATTATGCAGCATTCGAGGATTACCCCTCTACCTCTTCCCTTGATGCCGTTGAGGCAAGATTGGTTGAGAGCATTGTGGAAAAGATAACAGAGCAGATTTTTAACGATACTGTTGCAAATTGGTAATACAAGTAAACAGGAGGTATTATGACCAGGACAAATCTATCAACTGCAGAAAAATTAATTACCAGATACCCTTGGTATACACTAGGTTATGTAGATGTTTATGAGGAGATTTGTCGGATTGACCCGGATAGCACGGGGATTTATCTTTCAAAAGCAGCTGCAAGAGTCTACTCCCGGGAATATCTGTATGATTTTTCCAGGCAGCACAATGCTTCTGCAGACAAAGGGGTTATAAATCAGCACCGCAGTGATGAGGTAATTGATCAGGATAGAGTTGGAGAAGAGAGTTTTTCAGAGGAGAGAAGTAAAGAAGAGGTCATTGATGGTGACAACAGAGATGAGGAGATTGCGGGAGATGAGGAGGTTGTCCCAGAGAGTGGCAAGACTGGGATGAGTGAGATAGAGTTGGATGAGATAGATTTCTTGACAGATGACATGCCTAAGTTTGTGTTGGCCGGAGGCGACTATTTTTCCAGAAAAGATCTGGATCAGTTGGAATTGGACAAGGACAAACCACTGGATCATTTCATTGCAGAGAAGCCTACATTGCTAAGAGGAGCTGTTCAGGGGAATAAGCCGATTGTAAAGGATGATGATGAGGTGGATGTTTCAGATTTTTTCAATGATGCCTCTTTTTATACTGAGACATTGGCCAATATTTACACAGAACAGGGCTTCCATAAAAGAGCCATTGATGTTTACGCAAAACTTATTTTGTTATATCCGGAAAAAAGTAGTTACTTTGCGTCCCTTGTTAGTAAATTAAAAGAGAAATATAACATATAAAATTGTCATGTATACAGTTATAGCTATCCTTATCGTTATTGCCAGCATACTTCTCACATTGGTAGTGCTGGTTCAGAACTCCAAGGGAGGCGGACTTGCAGCTAATTTTGCGTCCGGCAACCAAGCTTTTGGGGTGAGACAAACTGCAGATTTTCTGGAAAAGGCAACCTGGACACTTGCAATCTCAATCCTTTTGCTTTGTGTTATTGCAACAGCTTTTGTCTCTACAGATGCTACCGGTAGTCAAAGTAATATACAGGAGAGAATAGAAAATTCCGCTCCATTTGATGGTCAACCTGAATTCCCGGTAACTCCTCCATCGGAGAATATGCCGGAAGCGCCACAGGAGTAAAAATTTTTCATATTGATAATGAGCTTGTTGGAGAAAAACAGGCTCATTTTTTTTGTTTTTTGGTACTATGTGTTGCAAGGTATTAAAATAATTACATATATTTGCAGTGCCAAATTCTTTAAAGTTTTAAATAGGTTGAATATGAAAAAAGTAGTTACAGTTGGAATCGGAGGTAAGTCTTTTGTGATAGACGAAGACGCCTATAAGAGATTGAGTCTCTATCTCTCGAAATTTAAAGAGAGAACAAAGATGGGAGTTGAAACTCCCGATGTAATGGAAGACCTCGAAGAGAGGATAGCCGAACTTTTTACCGATGCTCTTGGAGCAAGACAGCAGGTTATAAGCATTACAATCGTGAATAATGTGATATCCCAGCTTGGTATGCCTGATGGAAGCAGTATGGAGGATATCTTTAACGACGAAGCCTACACTGGATACAGAGAGTACGAAAAACCAAGAAAAAGATTGTACAGGGATGTGGGACAACAAGGCAATCGCAGGTGTTTGTAGCGGCCTTGCCACCTATCTGGATATTGATGTGATATTGGTGAGGATCATATTCCTTGTGGCTCTTTTTGTAGGCGGAACAGGATTCTGGGCATATATTGTATTCTGGGTGGTTGCTCCCCAGGCAAGAAGTGCGGCACAGAAGTGTGAAATGCGAGGATTGCCGATTACGGCCGAGAATCTTAAAAAATTTAGTAGTTACAGACATTAATAAATGACAGACATGAGCGAGATTAATACAGATAATATTAAATCACAAATGCGCAGAGGGGTGCTTGAGTATTGTATACTGAGTATTCTCAACAATAATGATGCGTATGCCTCTTCTCTTATAGCTCAATTGAAGGAGGCAAAGATGATTGTGGTTGAGGGTACATTGTATCCTTTGCTCACAAGACAGAAAAATCAGGGCCTTTTAAGTTACAGATGGGAGGAGTCTCAGCAGGGGCCGCCACGTAAGTATTACTCCATAACAGAAAAGGGTAAGGAGCTGCTTTCAGAAATGGATGTGGCCTGGGAAGATGTAGTGAATACAATAGCTTACTTGAGAAATAAAAAATAATTGAGATGAAAAAGGTTGTAAAGATAAGTATAGGAAATCTTGCATTTACCGTTGAACAAGAGGCATATTATGCTATCAAGGGTTATCTAGAGGAGGTGCAGGATTATTATGAGAATGTCGAAAACAACAAGGAGATTCTTGAAGGAATCGAGGAGAGGATGGCCGAACTGTTTGTTGAGAAATGCGGCGTAGGAGGAGTTGTTTCCCTTTCAGTTGTAAACGATGTCGCTGATATCCTGGGAAGGCCTGAAGTTTTTGCCGAAGAGAGTGATGTAAGGCCTTCCGGTTTTGAAAACACAAAAGGCAGGGTCCCAAAAAAACTATACAGAGATCCTGATAACAAGGTATTGGGGGGTGTCTGTTCCGGACTTGCAGCGTATTTTGCCATAGATGTTACTCTTGTGAGGGTTTTGTATGTAATCTTCTTTTTCGGGTTTTCATTTCTGGGAATAGTTCATTTAGGAGCACCCTCCTTTCTTTTGCTTGCCTACATAATAATGTGGCTGGTTATTCCTGAAGCCCGCACTGTAGAGCAGAAATGTGCGATGTACGGAGAATCTCCGGATCTTTCCAATATTCAGAGAAAAATGCAGAGAGAGCTGAGCAGTGCAGGAAGGAGTATGAGAAGAGCTGCTACTCAACACAGGGGAAGTATAGGTGTATTGGGAAGAATAATTGGAATAATTGTAGCGGTTGTATTTCTTGTTGTCTCTTTGACAGGAATCGGCAGTATCACTTTCTTTGTAGCAGGTATAGAGGTTTTTGAAGAAATGGTGCCTGTGGATTTATTCAACTATATAGAAATGGGAACTGTTAATCCATTATTTTTTAAAATAGTGGTTCTTTCTTTCATTCTTCTTCCTTTTGTTGGATTACTCTATCTTGCAGTAAAGCTTTTGTTTCATTTCAGAACACCCCGAATAAGACCGGGATTGATTCTCTTTTTATTGTGGATTATATCATTTGTGGGTATAATATATCTTTCGGTAAATACTTCTAGACCATACTGGAATGAGGCTAATTATAAAGGTGAAATTGAGCTCAGCTCCACCTCAGACACTCTTTACATAGATTTTGAATATGCCGGAGAGATACCCGAAGATGCCGTTTATTACAGAGCAGGACATTCGCGCTATGAGATCTTCTGGATGGACCAGCAAAACAAGAGTATAGTGATGTTTCCGTCAATCAGGCTGGTGAGACAAAGTGAAGAAGAGTCCAGAGTGATAAAGTATAAAACCACAGCATTTGCAAAGTCATATCAGGAGGCAGTGAGTAAGTCCAAGAAGAGGACACCGGGTATTGCCATTGGTGATTCCCTCATAACCATCTTGCCTGAATTATATGACAAATTGAAAAAGTTCGATGGTACACATCACGAAATTTACATTTATTTACCTGAAGATGTGGAAGTACAAGTAAGAAAGCCACTCGAGCACAATTTTGATGAAGTAATTGTTTCTGAGTGGCCTTTTGACGGGTGTCACATTGTGAGCAGATTTTGATGCTATTTTATTACACCGAGCTCTTTTCCAATTTTTGTGAAAGCTGCAATACATTTATCCAAGTGTTCCAATTCATGACCGGCGCTGATCTGAACACGGATTCGCGCCTGGTCCTTTGGAACCACAGGGTAGTAGAAGCCGATAACGTAGATGCCCTCTTCAAGCATCTTGGCAGCAAATTCCTGAGATAGTTTTGCATCGTACAGCATGACTGCACAAATTGCAGACTGGGTTGGTTTGATATCAAACCCGGCTTCAATCATTTTCTTGACAAAATAGTCGGTATTGTTGTGCAGTTTGTCTTGCAAATCGTTTGTTTTGGATACCAGGTCGAACATTGCGCTTCCTGCCGCTGCAACCATTGGCGGGATAGAGTTGGAGAAGAGATATGGGCGTGATCTTTGACGCAGCATCTCGATAATCTCTTTTTTTCCGGTTGTGAATCCGCCTATTGCCCCTCCAAAGGCTTTTCCTAATGTGCCGGTGATTATCTCAACCTTGCCTCTCAAGTCAAAGAGCTCCGTAGTGCCTCGCCCCGTTGCTCCTACGACCCCCGCAGAATGTGATTCATCCACCATTATCATAGCGTTGTACTTCTCTGCAAGTTCGTGAATTTTATTCAATGGAGCCACGTTTCCGTCCATTGAGAATACGCCGTCTGTGACGATTATCCTGAATCTTTGAGCCTGTGCTATTTTCAGGCAGTTTTCAAGCTCCTTCATATCGGCATTTGCATATCTGTATCTCTTGGCTTTACACAATCTCACACCGTCAATTATTGAGGCGTGGTTGAGAGAATCAGATATTATTGCATCATCCTCTGTGAGAAGTGGCTCAAATACACCACCATTAGCATCGAAACAGGCGGCATATAGAATAGTGTCCTCGGTACCGAAATAGTCTGCAATCTTTTTTTCCAGTTCCAGGTGAAGGTCCTGGGTTCCGCAGATAAATCTTACGCTGGACATTCCGTAACCTCTTTCGTCAAGAGCTTTTTTTGCGGCATCGGCAAGAATGGGGCTGTTAGATAACCCAAGGTAGTTGTTGGCACAAAAGTTGAGAACATCGCTGCCTGAATTTACTTTGATATTGGCCTGCTGCGGTGTGATAATAACCCGCTCTTTCTTGTACAGGCCGGCCTCTTTTATAGAGGCTAGTTCCTTTTGCAGGAACTCTTTGTAGTTGGTGTACATATATAATTGATTTTAACAGTTTTGTAACATTATATATGCAAAGTTAGCAAGTAATTAGGAATTTTAAATTAAAAATAATAAAACTTTTTTTGTTTTTGTAGTTTTCGTGTAATACTTTTGCACCTCTAAAATTATTATTGCCAATATGTAGAATATGGATCAAAAATTGACTATAGTTGAAAATTCCCTGGAACTCTTTGTGAAAAAAGGCTGTAAAGCAGTTACAATGGATGATGTCGCCAGGGAAAACGGAATATCTAAACGTACTCTTTACGAGATATTCAAAGACAAGACTGATTTGCTTGAGGAGTGTCTCAGGTATATGTACAATCAAATGGAGGAATATTTTAACAGCATAAAAGGGAACACCGGAAATGTTATTGAAACATTATTTATAATGCAAAGTGATCAGTCTGATGTTTTATTCAATCTCAGAAAGAATTTTTTTGAGGGGCTTAAAAGATACTACTACCCGTTTATTTAAGAAATCAGTTAATTATTTCATTGATTTTCATCAGAAGGTTACTTACGATTTTTTACAGCGAGGTAAGGAAGAGGGACTTATAAAGAGTGAGATAAACACTGAGATTGTAACTAAAATATTGATAGAGTTGGGGCACATGATGGAGAACTCAAATATTTTTTCACTTGAAGAGTACTCGAGAAGTGAACTTTTTCTGGAGGTAACAGTCCCATTTATACGCGGGTTATGTACAATGGAGGGGATAAGGGTTGTGGATATGAATATGGAAAAACGATTAAAAAAATAAAGTATGAAAATTTGGAGAATTTTTAATAAAACAATTGCAGTTGTAGCTTTTCTTATGGTGTCCGGAGCGATGACTGCACAGAGTCAAAGTGAAGGGACACTTTTACTTACTCTGGACAAAGCTGTTGAGATTGCTCTTGACCAGAATCTTACGGTTATGATAGCAGATGAAGAGGTTACTCGTGTAGATTGGTTGAGAAAAGAAAACTGGTATGCACTTTTTCCCGATTTGAACGGAAGTGCTCAGTATACAAATAATGTATTAAAACCCGTCTTTTTTTCAGATTTCTTTCCCGGAGGTAAGATGGAAATGGGATCTACACACAGTTATGCTGTATCGGGGAATGTTTCTGTTCCTATTTTGTCTGTTCCTTTGTTTAAAAGTATTCAGCTCTCAGAGCTGGAATTGAAATCTGCGCTTGAGTCTGCCAGAGGTGCCAGGATTGATCTTGTGGCCGAGGTGAAGAAATCTTTTTTCGGGATACTGATGGCTAAGGAGTCTCTCAGGGTGTTGGAAGAGAGTTATTCAAATGCAAAAGAGACAGCAGACAATATCAGGAAAATGTATGAGAATGGTCTTGCTTCGGAGTATGATATGATAAGGTCTGATGTATCGGTGAGGAATATAACCCCCTCCATCGAGCAGGCTAAAAATGGACTCAAGTTGGCTAAAATGCAGTTGAAGGTTCTGCTCTCTCTTGATATCTCTGCTCCGGTTGACGTAGAAGGAGAGATATCTGACTATCGAAAAGATATAGAGATGTTTGCTCCTTCACTACCTGCAATGTTGGAAGGTAACAGCAGCTTGCGTGCACTTGAAATTCAGCTTGCAACCATGAACAAGAACTATGAACTTATACGTTCTCAAAAATTGCCTTCACTTGCCGGGTTTGCAAATTATCAGTTGCAGATGCAGAACAATGAATTTACATTCAATGAGCAGTGGACCAATTCTTTTGCAGTAGGTTTGTCTTTGCAGATCCCCATATTCAATAAAATGTCTGTCAACTTAAAGGAGAAGCAGACCAGGTCGGGAATAATGCAGATAAAATATCAGAAAGAGTTATTGAGTAACAATCTAAGACTGTCTCTTCAAAACTCCATAAATGAGATGGAAAGAACAAAGATACAACTTGAATCGGATGAAGAGGCTGTAAAACAGGCAAAAAAAGGGTATGAAATAGCTAAAGTAAGGTATGAAACCGGAAGCGGAACATTGCTCGAGTTGAATGATACTGAGATAGCACTCACCAATGCAAGGCTTAATCTCAATCAGACAATATACGATTTTGTTAATGCTAAAGCTGAGTACGAGAAAGTGCTCGGGAGCGAATCAGTACGATAAACGATATTAATATGAAAAATAATTATAGAATGAAAAGGTATTATTTGTTGCTTGTGGCAGCAGTTATTTTTGTGTCGGCATGTTCGCCGGCAGAAACCGAACAGCAGGAGGCTAAGGATACTGCTGTAGCTGTGAAGGTTCAGGATGTTGAAAACAGGATGTTAGATCAGACTATTGAGTTTACCGGCAACATCCTCCCGATGACACAGAATTTTATTTCCAGTGCTGCAGCTCAAAGGATTGAAAAAATCTATGCAGAGGTGGGCACCAGGGTCAAGAAAGGAGATTTACTGGTGGAGATGGAAGATCTTAATTATAATCAGGCAAAGATTCAACTTGAAAACCTCAGGATAGATCTTGCCCGTACAGAGGCACTTTACAATGCCGGCGGAATATCGCGACAACAGTACGACCAGTTGAAAACACAGGTGCTTGTGGCAGAGGAGAGTCTCTCCAACCTTGCTAAAAATACCAGACTCATATCACCTGTAAGCGGTATAGTTACCCAGAAGAATTTTGAAGAGGGAGATGTTGCAGGTGGCCAGCCAATACTTATGGTTATGCAGATGCAACCGGTAAAGATATTGATAAACATCTCGGAGGAATTTTTTCCTGATGTACACAAGGGTACTCCTGTTTCGATATTGCTTGACATCTATCCCGACCAAGTGTTCAAAGGCAGTGTAATGCTTGTTCATCCCACTATAGACGCAGCAACCCGCTCCTTTGTTGCTGAGGTGAGGATAGACAACCCTTCCCTTAAGTTGAGGCCCGGTATGTTTGCAAGGGCAGTTGTGAGTTTCGGAGAGAAGGAGAGAACTATTATTCCCGACAGGGCTGTCATCAAGCAGGTGGGAACAAACAACAAATATGTCTATTTGCTTCGTGGTGATGTCGTTGAGTATGTAAAGGTAGAGCTTGGACGCAGGGTTGGGGACATCTATGAGGTGATTAGCGGAGTACAGCCGGGAGACAAAGTTGTAGTTGCAGGACGTACGGCGCTGGAAAACGGGTCCAGGGTAAAAGTGACTGAATCCGGTCCCGACCTTTCCCTATAAATCTTTCAATCACTCAAAAAAGATTACAAAAGAATATGAAAATATACGAAAGTGCAGTCAAAAAACCTGTTACCACAGCCCTGATATTTGTGGCGATAGTTGTGTTCGGATTATTCTCCCTTTCCAGATTATCCGTAGACCTCTATCCTGAGATCGAGCTGAATGCAGTGACAGTAATGACTACCTATTCGGGTGCAAGTGCAACCGATATAGAACAGAATGTTACCAAGACTCTGGAGACATCGCTGAGTACGGTGACAGACCTCAAAAGAATCTCTTCTGAATCTAAGGATAACATTTCCCTGATCACAGTTGAGTTTGAATATGGCACCGATATGGATGAGGCGGTGAACGATGTGCGAAGCGTGCTGGATTTACAGAAGAACTTCCTTCCCGAGGATGTGGAAGACCCTGTAGTACTCAAATTCAGCTCCAGTATGATGCCTATTGCGTTTCTCTCTGCAAGAACAAGTAACGATCCACAGGGTCTGTATAAAATACTTGAAGAGAGAGTGGCTAACCCAATAAACAGGATCAACGGAGTTGCTTCCGTATCAATCTCCGGTGCACCTGAAAGGGAGATACAGGTATTGGTAGATCCGCATAAAATGCAGGCATACAATATGACTGTAGAGCAACTGGCCAATGTGATTGCCTTGGAAAACAGGAATATTCCAGGAGGAAACATAGATATCGGTTCAGAGACTTACACAGTCAAGGCAGACGGGGAGTTTACATCCAGCGACCAGATAAATGATGTTATAATAGGAAGTTATAATGGCAAGAACATCTATGTTAAGGATGTGGCTATTGTAAAAGATACTCTTAAGGAGAGAGCCACTGAGGTTCTCACCAACGGAGAACGTTCTGCTATGATAGTCGTTCAAAAGCAATCCGGAGCAAATGTCGTTGATATTGCAAACAAGATAAATAAAAAGCTCCCTGTTATAAGAGATGGCCTTCCTGATGGAATAAAGCTGGAAATGGTTATTGATACTTCCGACTTTATTAAGAAGAGTATTGGATCTCTTTCCGAGACAGTACTCCTTGCCGGACTTTTCGTGATGGTTGTTGTTCTCTTCTTTTTGGGAAGATGGAGAGCTACATTCATAATTATACTCACAATACCAGTGTCGCTCATTGCAGCATTCATATATCTGATGGCCACGGGAAACACTCTAAACATAATATCTCTCAGTTCGCTTTCCATTGCGATAGGCATGGTGGTGGACGATGCCATTGTGGTTTTGGAAAATATTACCTCGCATATTGAGAAAGGAAGCAAGCCAAGAGATGCTGCTATATATGCTACAAATGAGGTGGCTGTAGCTGTAATTGCCTCTACTCTTACAATTGTATCAGTATTTTTCCCTCTGACTATGGTTTCGGGACTTGCCGGAATAATGTTCAGGCAGCTTGGTTGGATTGTGACCATAATCATATCTATATCCACTCTTGCGGCTCTTACTTTAACCCCTATGCTGAGTAGCTTGTTGCTCAAGAAAGACCCGAAAAGGAGCAAAGGATTTAATTTTGTATATGCACCGATTGAGAGATTTCTAAATGTTTTGGACAGAAGTTATGAGAAAATCCTCAAACTCTCTCTTAGATTCAGAAGGACTGTGATGGTGGGCGCTTTTGCCCTTTTTGCAGCTAGTCTGATGCTTTTGGCTGAGGTGGGAACAGACTTTTTCCCTGAAACGGACAATGCCCAGATTGGAGTGACGGTTGAGTTACCGGTTGGAACAAGGGTAGAGAAGGCCAGGATCCTCAATGACTATATATCGGCATTGTGGGCAGAAAAATATCCTGAGATAGAAGTTTTACAGACATCCATGGGACAATCGGACGGCTCCAATGTGTTCATGTCCATGAGAAGTTCCGGGACCCATCTTATCTCATATACAGTCAGGCTTTCGGATGTTACTGAAAGAGAGAGAGACCTATTCGAGATATCGGATATGATGAGGCAAGATCTTGCGACTATACCGGAGATATATAGATATGAAGTTATGCCCGGTGGTTCTGAAGGCGGTATGGGAACAGGTGCTTCCGAGCTTGAGATGGATGTCCTAGGGTATAATATGGACGATGCTGCAGTTGTTGCAGATAGTGTTATGGCCATAATGAACAGAACAGAAGGTTTGAGAGATGTAAAGGTGAGCAGGGAAGATTTTATGCCTCAGCTGAGGGTTGTGTTCGATAGAGATAAACTTGCCATGAACGGGCTCAATATCACTACAGCTGCAACTGCTGTGAGAAATAGGATAAACGGTGTTATTGCTACCTATTTCAGGGAAGATGGAGAGGAGTATGATATAGTTGTAAAGAACCAGCTAGAATATAGAATTAATATAGGCGATATTGGAGCTGTTCAGCTCTATAATCCTGCAGGTAAGGCTGTAAGACTTAGCGAGGTGGCCACAGTTGTGGAGGACTTTGCACCGCCTTCAATTGAACATCTCGACAGAGAGAGGGTTATTCGGGTAACCGGGACTGTCTATAAGAGAGCCTTGGGTGATATAGCAAAAGATGTAAATGAAGCTGTCTCTCAGATGAGCATGCCATCCAATATTGCTGTTAAGGCTGCCGGTTCATATGAAGAGCAGCAGGACTCTTTCCAGGATATGTTTGTGTTACTTTTATTAGTGGTGATGCTCACATATATAGTGATGGCGGCTCAGTTTGAATCTTTTAGAGATCCATTCATAATAATGCTTTCGTTACCCTTTGCATTTACAGGAGTGTTTGTAGCTCTCTGGATATCAGGGACATCGCTTAGCCTTATTGCGCTCATAGGTGCTGTGATGCTTGTCGGTATTGTAGTGAAGAACGGTATTGTTCTGATCGACTATATTAATCTCAACAGAGAGAGGGGGATGAGTGTGTTGCGTTCTGTCGTTTCGGGAGGTAAATCACGTCTGAGACCTGTACTTATGACAACCATGACTACTATCTTAGGTATGACCCCAATGGCTATAGGAATCGGAGAGGGATCGGAGATATGGCAACCTATGGGGCTGGCTATTATTGGAGGACTTACAGTATCCACTATACTTACTCTTGTGGTTATCCCTACAATCTATTGCTCATTTAATGTGGGTGATATCAAGAGGCGCAGAAAGGCACATCTTAAAGCTATTAATTCTAAAAATCAATAATAGATATGAAAGCAGTAATGATAATATATAACCAAGCTCATTCCGAAGTTGTTATGGAGATATTGGACAGTTGTTCCGTGAGAGGTTTTACCAAGTGGGTGGATGTACAGGGCAGAGGTACAAAAACAGGAGAGCCACATTATGGTTCTCACGCTTGGCCATCCAAGAATATGACCACTTTGGCCGTTATAGAGGAGAGTCAGACAGAAGAGTTGCTTGCAGAACTTCGAAAGGCTGATAAAATAGCTGAAGACCAAGGATTGAGAGTCTTCGTGTGGGAAGTGGAATCAGCTGTTTAGTATTATTCCTGATATAGTCTCTTTAAGCAGTTTAGAGATGATAAGCCGGTCGTATGACCGGCTTTTTAGGTTATATGAAAAAAAGGTATTATTTTAGCAATGACAATAATATCAAATGTAATATTAATAAATAAATAATTTTCAAATGGCAACAGCAGTAAATGATTCTAATTTTGAGGAGATAATATTAAAAACGGATAAACCGGCAGTAGTTGATTTTTGGGCTGCATGGTGCGGACCATGCAGAATGATTGCACCCATTATTGATGAGTTGGCAGGTGAGTATGAAGGAAAGGCCGTAATAGCAAAATGTGATGTTGATTCCAGCGAGAACATCCCTGTCAAATATGGTATACGTAACATTCCTACCATTCTTTTTTTCAAAGATGGTGAACTGAAGGACAAGATTGTGGGATCCACAACAAAATCTAAAATTGTAGAAAAAATAAACTCTCTAATGTAGATATATCATGAAAAAATTAGCAACCCTTGTTTTTATCATCTCTGTTACTGCGGTAGCTGCAACCGCCCAGGGGAGATTTGGAATAAAGGGAGGGTTGAATTTCAACTCTCTTAAAGATGTTTCTCAAAGTGTCGATGATACCTGGAGTAAACAGACAGGACATCATATAGGACTGACCTACCAAGCGAAGATTCCTTTTATCGGTTTGGGGATACAGCCTGAACTTCTTTTTGAAAGGAGACGAAGTGAAAACAGTATGGGTAATACCGTCAATATGGATTATCTTACACTTCCTATCAATGTTCAGATAGGACTCGATCTTCTGCTTTTTCGTCCGTTTATTATGGCCGGGCCATATCTTTCCTATGCTATAGGCAAAGGAGATATGCTTGCAAATGTGCCGTGGGATGATATCAACAGACTGGACTACGGATATATGTTAGGTGCCGGTGTAGATATATGGAGGCTTCAGGTTTCCGGAAAATATATGTGGGGGCAGGGCAAATTGCAGGATGCCGGATCTCAACCACTACTTGACGGGAATAGTTTTGACAAAGCCAAAATGGAGGGTTTTCACCTCTCTGTTGCCTGGATGTTTTAACATCAGGCCGATGTCAAAAAGAGTGTGCATTTATTGTTCTTCCAGTGATATATTGGAAGAAAAGTACATAGAAGCTGCCGACCGGTTTGCAAGGTCGGCAGCTTTGTTGGGATATACAATTGTAAGCGGAGGCAGTAAGAAGGGATTAATGGGAGTTGTGGCAGACACTATTCTTTCTCTCGGAGAGAGCGGTGCAAAAGGTGATATTGTGGGCATTATTCCGGAATTTATGATGAATTTGGAGTTGCAACACCCGGGGATCAACAATGTGAAAGTTGTTGATTCAATGAGTCAGAGGAAAGAATTGATGCGTGAAGGATCTGATGCAGTTGTTGCCTTCCCCGGGGGGTTAGGCACTCTTGAGGAGTTCTTGGAAACTCTCACACTCAAAAGGCTTGGAAGGTATGACGGAGTAGTTATACTTTTTAATCAGGATGGTTACTACGATCATCTTCTTTCTCTTCTCGACTTTTTTGTCTCGGAGAATACAATGAGTCCCGGTTATCGGGGGGCTTTCAAGGTTGCCGGGAATGTGCAGGAGGTGCTGTCTATGATCGAGGAGGGTAAAAGGGAGTTCTTGGTGCCACACAACTATTTGCCCGGGATAAAAAATTGATATAGTTATGAATTTGCTTGATATACAGAATGAAGTAAGGGAAGATATTGACAAGGTAAACTTATTAATAACGGAGACATTGCAAAGTGATGTGTCGCTTCTCAATACGATCAACCAATATCTGTTTGAATCTAAAGGCAAGCAAATCAGGCCGCTGCTCGCAATTCTTTCTGCCAGAGCCTGCGGAATTCCATCCGACATCACATACAAATGTGCTTCTGTAGCTGAGATGATACATACAGCAACATTGCTTCATGACGATGTTGCAGATGATGCACCAGAGAGAAGGGGGAATGAAACGGTACAGTCCCGATATTCGCCCGCTTCCTCTGTCCTTACCGGGGATTTCTGGCTGGCTAAGGCTCTCTCTGTGCTTGTAGATGCCGGAAATATTGATGTAATGGGCTTTTATACGCGTGCTGTTCAAGATCTGGCAGAAGGAGAGCTGTTTCAGATGCAAAAAGCAGTAAATCTTGATACAACACTGGAAGATTATCTAAATATTGTCTCCAGAAAGACCTCCAGCCTCTTTATAGCAGCTGTTGCCGGAGGAGCCTATTCTGCCGGAGCTCCCCGAGCCCAGATTGAGGCCATGCAGAAGTATGCTTATCATCTGGGAGTCGCTTTCCAGATAAGGGATGATATCTTTGATTATATGCCATCTCTGGATACCGGTAAAATAGCAGGGGCAGACATAAGAGAGAAGAAGATAACTTTGCCTCTTATATGTGCTCTTGAGGCTTCGGATTCTGCAGGAAGGGATAAGATGATGGATGTTATTAAAGGTTCTTCTTCGGAAGACGACTCTCTTGTTAGTAAAACTTTTGAATTTGTAAGACAATATTCGGGCACTACCGAAGCCCAAGAGGTGTTGGTTCGTCATTCAAATCTTGCTGTATCTTTTCTTGCAACTCTTCCTGATTCACTTTTCAAAAAAAGGCTTGAAGATATCGCTGTCTATGTAGGTGAAAGAGTATTGTAAGCTGTTTCCAGCTTGTCGTAGAAATCTTTTCCAAATGTTAATGTCAGAGGGTTTTTGAGAAATCTGAATACAGGAACTCCCTCTTTTTTACCTTTTGCGAAGGCGTCTAGGCATATGTGCCATTCATGAAGATTGAGAGCAGTCATTCCGTTTGAAAGGTATGATACTCTTATCGGATAGAGCCAACATGAAATTGGTTTCTTGATAGAACTTTTTCCCTTTTCCCAGGCTTTCTCTATTCCGCAAAAGCAGTTCATCTGTTTGTCGAAAACAGTATAAGCGCACTCTTCGTTATTTATAAGTGGAGTCACAAGATCTCCGTCGTTATCAAGAATAAAGGGACCTTGCTCTTTAATGGAGAGGATCCCCTCGTTCCTGAGATATTGTGCAATCACATCAAGCTCGGTTGAGAGAGTGTCGCACTCTTTTTTTTGATAAAGGGGCCCCGCTGTCTCCGATAATGCAACATGCACCATGGCATTTGGATATGTCGCAGACGAACTTTTCTGTCAGTATCGAAGATGATAACCAGTATATTGTCTATTTCTAGTATTGCGGGGTCTCTTTTCATCCTTTTAAAATAAATATTATTCTGCAGCTATTCCGTCCATTATCACCTCAACTTTGTTGCCTTGGGTGAATATCTCCTTCATAAATTCATTAATTTTTTCAGGAGTGACAGAGTCGAGTGCAGTTTTGTATGTTGTGTGCATATCTTTACCCAGAAGATATCTGTTATTTATTGCCGAAAGCCAGTATCCGTTCTCTTTGAGGTTCTGGGTGTAGTTTTTGTTCATATATTCGATAACTTTATCGAAATCTTCTTGTTCAACACCATTTTTAAGCAGGTTGTCTATCTCTTTGTATGCTCTTGCAAGAAGCCTTTCCCTGAGATTTGACGTCAGTATCAAAGCCAAACAGGAACGTATAGTTGTCATAGGGATAGTAGCCAAGATTCATATCCACACCAACACCATAAGTTCCTTCTTCCTCTTCACGGATGGTGCGGGTGAATACCATGTCAATTATCTGTCCGGCAATGCTTGCTTTGATGTTATTCTCTACGGTGTAGGGAACCCTCTCCGGTATATATGGTGTATACAGTTGCTTTGGGAGTCTGCATCTCTTTGTTGAAAACTTTTGACACCTTACCTTTTACCGGTTTGTAGTTGATTTTATTCCAGCTTTCTTTATTGCCTTTATTGGCGGGGAGTGATGCAATGTATGTCTCTGCCAGTTTTTTAAGTTTCTCCTCATCAATATTGCCCACAAAAGTAAATGTAAAGTCTGCTGCATTGGCAAAGCGTTCTCTTCCCAATTCCAGTGTTTTTTTGGTAATCTATCTCATCAAGCATTCCCAAGTTGAGCCTTTTAGCATAAGGAGAACCCGAATAGAGTACAGAATATAGAGTGTCTGAGTATGCAGTCATCGGGCTTGCCTCTGCATTTTTGAGTTGTGCTTCCATTCTTCCCAAGTAAGATTCGAAGGCCTCCTGATCTTCCCTTATTGATGTGAAGTTGAGGTGAATCAATTGCATCAGAGTTTCAAGGTCTTTTGGAGTGGTGTTTCCGCTCAGTGACTCACTAGTCATGGATACACTACTTTTTATGGACACATTTTTGCCTGCGAGAACCTTTCTAAGATTTACAGAGCTGAAATTGCCCAGACCTCCTATGGAGAGAACTCCGTTTATGACTTTGGAAGCGATGATGTTGTCGTCTCCGAAGTGTGAGTATCCTCCCCTGCTTGATGCTACAAATAGTATCTGATCTTCTTTGAAATCGGTTGGTTTTACAACTACAGTAGCTCCGTTGGAGAGATTCCATACTTTGGCTCCGCTCATAGGCTCTTTTACTTCCGAAACAATTGTACCTGGTTCAGGTGTCTCGGAGATGAGTGGTTCATCGGAAACAGCATCTTCGTAAGGATCTACCGAAACTTCTTTTGCCTTGTTGAATACATCCAGAATCTTCTCTTTTGAAGGAACTTCTAAACCTTCCTTCTCTGGCATCATAACGGCTATTACTACATTTTCTTCTGTAGGGAGTGATTGTGCGTATGAGTTTACCTGATCAAGGGTGATCATAGGCTCTATCTGCTGCATCATTGCATATTCAGCTTCCAGTCCGGGGTAAGCTTCGCCGGTGAGGAAGTGGTTGAGTATATTTTGTACGAAGAAATCGCTTTTGAGCTTGTTTCTCTCATTGTAGAGCTGTTCCATTGAGCTTGAATAGTTGGCTTTTGCCCTTTCAAGTTCTGAGGCAGTGAATCCATGTTGTCTCACTCTCTCAGCTTCTTGTGTAATAGCTTCGAGAGCACGTTCTATCTGGCCATCTTTTGCTCCTGCAGTGAGGGAGAACGCTTGCTTGGTGTTGGATACTATGAAATCTCCGTAAGAAGTTTGTGCAGAGGTAAAGGGAGCATCCGCTTTCTGTGCTATCTCCGAAAGCCTGGAGTTGAGCATGCTCCTCACGAGAGTGTTCATATAATTGAAAACTAATGAAGATGCTGTTGGTCTGAACTCTTCAGGCATAACATCTTTTTTGTACATAAGCATTATGCTGGTATAGGTAGACTCTTTGTCGGACGCAATTCCAACTAGCGGCTCAGTGTTGTCCGGAACTTCATAAATTGTTCTCTCAGCTGCATTTTCAGGCATCTCTATGTCGCTGAAAAGTTTCTTGATTTTCTCTTCTACCACATCGGGGTCGATATCTCCGACCACAATTATTCCCTGGAGGTCGGGGCGATACCATTTTTCATAGTAGTCGCGGAGTTCTTGATAGGTAAAGTTGTTTACAACTTCCACTAATCCACCGGGGAGTCTGTGGGCATATTTGCTTTCAGGCATAATTTCGGGGAGAATTTTTTCAATCATTCTCATCTGTGCATTGTTGCGGGTCCTGAGCTCTTCCCGGATAACTCCTCTCTCTTTGTCAATTTGCTTCTCATCCAGAGAAATCTCATTTGCCCAGTCATGAAGAATGAGAAGACAGGAATCGATTATTCCCTCTCTCTTGACAGGTACCGAAGAGATGTTGTAGACAGTTTGGTCTATGGCTGTATAGGCGTTGAGATTTGCCCCAAATTTAACTCCTATTGTCTCAAGGTATGAGATTACGCTGTTATCGGGAAAGTTTGTAGTACCGTTGAAAGCCATATGCTCAAGGAAGTGGGCTAGCCCTCTTTGGTTTTCTTCTTCGAGAATAGAGCCGACTTTCTGAGCAATATAGAAATCTGCCTGACCTTCCGGTTCGGAGTTTTGCATGACAAAATAGGTGAGCCCGTTCTCGAGTTTGCCGCTTCTTACCTTGGGGTCAAGCGGCAATCTTTGTGGCATCTGTGCTATGAGTGTTGCCATCAGCAACAGCGACGCCAGTGTTGTAAATAGTCGTTTCATTTATTAGTCAGTATATTTGATTTTTAACAGAATACAAATGTAATTATTATTTCTTACCTTAACTTAATTTTGCATCATAAGTTACTTTTTTTATTTTTGTCCTTACTCTACAAACGAAATTTAATTATTGTTCACATTAAAATTGATAAAATGAAAAAAATCACGACATTTTTTGCCGCGTGTGTTATAACTATCTTCTCCGTTGCCGGTGTGCAAGGTCAGGATTTGGGCAGCGCTACTGAATTGTATAATGCCGGAGCGACTGCTTTGGGGCAGGGCAATTATACTGCTGCCATGGATTCATTCAACAAGGCCTTGGAAATGCTGAATTCCATGAGTGCTGAGGATCTTGGAGAAGAGGGAGAGTCTTTGCTCAAGGATACTCGTGAGGTATTGCCTAAGTTGTTCCTTCGTTACGGAAAGCAACTCGCCTCTTCCGGAGACCTTCAGAATGCAATTTCACAACTCACAAAAGCTACTGAGCTTGCTGGAAAATATAATGTATATGAGGTTATTGACGAGGCAGAGACACTGATGCCCCAGTTACTTCTGGTTGATGCATCTTCTCTTTACAATGACGGTAAATTACAAGAGGCTATAGCGGGATTTGAGAAAGTGATTGCCATAGATTCTCTAAACAAGGATGCATACCTGAGGATGGGACTTGCCTATGCCAAGACAGGCAATGAAGAGGAGGCTCTCTCAGCTCTGGAAAAGGCAGCCGAACTTGGTGAGACAAGAAATGCACCAAGACAGATTGCAACCATATATCTTAAGAAATCAGCTGCTTCAGTAAGGACAAAAGACTGGAATGCAGTATATACAAATGCTAAGAAGGCCAATGAGTATGGAGAGTCTCCTACAGGTCAGAAGCTTGTGGGGCTTGCATGTGTTCAGCTGAAAAAATATGACGAGGCTATTGAGGCTCTTGATGCATATCTTTCCAGCCAACCTAATGCAAAAGATCGTAACAGTATAATGTATAATCTTGCAACGGCTTATGAGTCTAAGGGAAATACTGCCAAGGCTTGCGGATATTACAAACAACTTACGAATGATCCGACTTACAAACAGATATCTGAATATAAAATCAAGACACAACTCAAGTGCAACTAAGGTCGCTGGAGATACTGGCCCCTGCTAAAAATAAAGAGATCGGCATCGCAGCTATTGATTGCGGTGCCGATTCTCTCTATATAGCCGGCCCCTCTTTCGGTGCAAGGGAATCCGCGGGTAATCCCGTAAGTGAGATAGCCTCTCTCAAGGATTATGCACGAAAGTTCGGGGTAAAGGTGTATGGAGTACTCAATACTATTCTTTACGACAACGAATTTCCTGAGGCGCTTGAGATTGCCTGGTCTCTTTATCACGCCGGGTGTGATGCGCTGATTATACAAGATCTGGGCCTTCTTAAGTGTAATCTTCCTCCTCTCCCACTCTTTGCTTCCACACAAACCAATATCAGGACTCCTCAACAGGCTGTTTTTCTTGAGCAACTGGGATTTAGCCGGCTCATCCTTGCCAGAGAGCTTTCATTAACACAAATCAAGGAGATAAGAGAGAGAACTTCAGTTTCGCTGGAATCTTTTGTACATGGTGCTCTTTGTGTCTCCTACAGTGGGCAGTGCTATATGAGCAGCAGGGTTACAGGAAGAAGCGGTAACAGGGGAGAATGTGCTCAACTGTGTAGGAATCTATATACACTTGAAGACAATATGGGTAGGGTGTTGGTAAAAGACAAACCTCTTCTGTCTCTCAAAGATCTTGATATGAGTAGAAAGATTCCGGAGCTTGTAGCTGCCGGCATTACCTCCTTCAAGATAGAGGGACGGCTGAAAGATGCCTCTTACGTGAAGAATGTGGTAAGGTATTACAGGAAGGTGGTGGATGATTTCATCTCTTCAAATAAGGGTTATATTAAGGCTTCATTTGGTACTCTGCACGGAGGTTTTTCTCCCGATCTTTCATGTACTTTCAATAGAGGTTATACTACTCTGTTTGCAGATGGTTTGAGAGGCAAATGGAACAGCGGAGATGTGGCTAGTTCAACCGGAGAGTTAGTTGGCAGGGTAAGAAGTCCCTATAAAGACAAAAGAGGGGAAATCTCTTTTTTGTGTGATTCATCTGTGGAATTGTCAAATGGCGATGGTCTCTGTTTTGTGGATGCCCGGGGTGCAGTGGGAGGAGCCCGGGTAAATGTGGTTAAGGGTAAGCGTGTCAGTCTTTTTCAAGGGTCTGTTCCTGTTGAGGGAGCGCTTGTTTATAGAAATTACAACAGGTTATTTGAGAAAGAACTAGAAAAGAACATGCCTTTGAGGCTTGTTGATGTTTCTATTCGGGTGAAATGTGAGGACTCTGTATTGCGTGTGGAGGCGGAGGACGAAGCCGGAGTTAGTGTTTCTCTTGATAAACACACAGATGCCTCCCCTGCGCTCAATACTGCTCTTGCACGAGATCTGGTGTACAGACAACTCTCCAGAAGGAGCGGGCATTTTAATTTTGTTGTTAAGGAGTACATTACCGATAAAGAATTGTTTTTTGCTGCCTCCTTTCTCAACGGAATTAGGAGGGAGGTGGCAGCAATACTCGAAAAGAGTGAAATAAAGCCTCCTGTGAGTGCTGTATTAAAAAGGGCAGAGCACTATACTGAGAGTGTTGATTATCACGAGAATATAGCCAATAGTAAAGCAAAAGAATTGTACCTTGAGTCCGGAGTGGAAGATGTCTCTATGGCGTTTGAGTTGCAGCCACCTGATGAGGCGGAATTGATGAGATGCAAATATTGTATCAAGGCACAGTTGGATTTATGTGGTGCCGCTTTGCATGAGCCTTTGTGGCTTGTAAACAATGGAAGGAGATATCGGGTAGAGTTCGATTGCAAAAACTGTGAAATGGTTATCTTTGGGTAAAAATAGATTATGCAATTTTCCGAGATAGTTGGTCAGGAGGGTCTTAAAGCTGCATTGCGCACTTTGGTGAGGGAAAACCGTACAGGTCACGCTATTTTGTTGAGCGAAGAGCCTGGTTGCGGGGCTTTACCGATGGCAGTAGCTTTTGCAAATTACCTGGCCTGTAAAAACCGTAATGAAGAAGATTCCTGTGGTACCTGTGCTGTATGTAATAAATTTTCTAAACTTATATATCCCGATCTTCACTTTGCCATGCCGGTGAACACTTCTAAGAAGTTTAGTTCAGACACAAAACCTGTGAGCGATTCATTTCTTGTGCCCTGGAGAGAGATCTTTACCCACGACCCCTATCTCTCTGAACAGGATTGGTACAGGAAGATAGAACTCGAGAACAAATCCGGGAAAATTAATGTGGCAGAAGCTTCTCTTGTGTCTAAAAAATTAAGTATGCGCTCTTTCGAGGGAGGTTTGAGATTTCTTATAATGTGGCTTCCCGAGAAGATGAATGCAGAGGCAGCCAATAGACTTCTCAAGATCATAGAGGAACCTTCACCGGGAATACATATAATTCTGGTTTCTAACTCTCCGGGAAGTGTGATGCCCACAATTCTTTCAAGATGCCAGATGTTTGCTCTTCCCCCTATAGAGAAGGGATCTCTTGCAGCCGAGCTATCTGTTGAGTATGATATGGAGAGTGGTGAGAGTGAGTATTGGGCAAAGATATCCGGAGGCAGCCTCGGCAGGGCCAGATATTTAATTGCAAATTCCGCAGGCTCTTCAATGTATGACGATTATCTTGTGATGTTGCTTGAGGGATGTGCCTCAAGAAGTCTTAGCAAGGTGATCTCTTTTTGGGAGAAGATTTCACTTCTCAAGAGAGAAGAACAGAAGGCTTTCCTAGAATATCTACTGGAATTTGTGCGACGTTCTCTGATGATGAGCCTCGGACAGGAAGTTGTAGCCAACATACCTCCATCCAGAAGAGAGTTTGTAGCTTTTTGGGCATCCAAAATAAAGCCCACTTTTTATGAAAAAGCTTATGATATAGTAATCAAGGCCAAAGATGATATAAACAGGAATGTTAACTCTAAATATATCTTCGCCGACATGGGTAATCGCTTTTTCTTATCTTTGTAGATTAAAGACGTTTTAACTGAAGATTCAGAAATATGGATACAGATAATAAAAAATATGATTGTTCCCGGGGTAGCATCTCCTACAGAACGCCGGAAGGCGAGTTGCAGTGTGAGTTTAACCCCAATTGTTGCAAGTTGTCGGTTTTCGACTGGCTTAAAGATATTCCCGATGATTATACCAAGGATCTTTTTGAGGTCAGATTCAAAAATACCAGAAAAATGTTTTTCAGAAATGATAGCGGTGTCCCCTTGGAAAGGGGTGATATTGTCGTAACTGAGGCCTCAAACGGACATGACGTTGGTATAATTTCGCTCTCTGGTCCTGTGATACTTCCTCAATTAAGGAGAAACAACATAGATATTGAGAATTATGAGTTCAGGAAGATATTCAGGAAAGCACGTACGCTGGATATAGAGAGGTGGCAGGATGCAATTTCGAGAGAACACCACATCATGATCAGGTCACGACAGATAGCTGCATCTTTGGATTTGAACATGAAGATTGGAGATGTGGAGTTTCAGGGAGACGGTACCAAAGCAATATTCTACTATATAGCGGATGAGAGAGTGGATTTTCGCCAGCTTATAAAACTCTTTGCTGAGGAGTTCCGGATAAGAATAGAGATGAAGCAAATAGGTGCAAGACAGGAGGCAGGTTTGATTGGAGGTATAGGAGTGTGCGGGCAGGAACTATGCTGTGCAAGATTCATGTCGGATTTCAAATCCATTACTACTCAGGCCGCAAGGACTCAGGATCTCTCTCTTAATCCACAGAAATTGGCAGGACAGTGCAGCAAATTGAAGTGTTGTATAAATTATGAAGCTGCAGCCTATATTGATGCCCATAAAAATATACCACAGGTACGCGGACCTCTAGATACAGAAGAGGGGCCTCTTTATCTTGTGAAGACAGACACACTTAAATCTATAATGTGGTTTTCCTATGAGCAGAACAGCATGACCAATATGTTTCCTATGGAGGCATCTAAGGTGAGAGAGATATTGAGTCTTAACAAAAAAGGTATAGCACCTTCTGCGTCAGATACAAGGAAGCTTGAGAAAAGTCCTGAATTTCTTAGTGCAGTGGGAGAAGACAGCATATCCCGTTTTGACGAGAAGAGTCCTGTCAAGAAGAGCAAACGTAGTAGGAAGCCCAGGAATTCAAAGGGTAAAAACAGGGGTAAGAATGGTTCTGGGAACAAAGAGAGCAGGTAAGTTTTGTTTAGTATTCTGTTTGCTCCTGCTGTCTCTCTTATTTTCCAGTTGCAGGAACAAAGGGAAACAGACATTCGTGCAGAGGCACAGAGTGAGGGATTCTCTTGTTGTTGTGGATATTCAGGTTTATTCACGTCTTTCATATAAATTCAAGGATAAGAATCTTCCGACAGAGGTTGTAATTGTTGCTCCTTCAGGTCTTTCCTACATAGATACAGTTATTTTTCCTGCATATACCCCTTTTGAGGGGATACAAAAGTCACAAATCCAGAAAGAAGGGATGTGGAAGGATGTAGTCTCTGAATATCGTTGTTCTGTGAGATTTCCGGAAAAAGGAGTGTGGGAGTTCCGTCTTACTTCTCTTTTTGAGGATAAGAATAAAGCAAGTTGGGTGAAGGAGATGGGGGTAGTTGTATTGCCTTCAGATATTTCTAATAAGGGCATAAAGAGCAAAGTTGTCAATGAAATAAAAGACATTGGAAGCACAGAAGACATTGACAGCATGAATATAAGTAATATAGATAATAAAGGGAATGGGAAAAGATAAATTCAAAAGGTTTCAGGAGAACGAAACATTCAAATGTCTGTATCAGCCAAATTTTGAAGAAGTTTTTAGGGTAGATCACAATATGAAGGGGAGATGGCACAAAGAGCATTTCGGCAACTCCAATCCTATAGTGCTTGAGCTGGGATGTGGAAGAGGCGAGTATACAGTGGAGCTGGCAAAGAAATATCCCGGGAAGAACTTTATCGGAGTGGACATAAAGGGTGCAAGGATGTGGAGGGGAGCTAAGACGGCAACAGATGAGTCCATAGGTAATGCTGCCTTTTTGCGCACAAGAATAGAGTTTACCGAGTCTGTCTTTAAAAAAGACGAAGTGTCGGAGATATGGATTACCTTCCCGGACCCTCAGATTAAGAAGAGCTCCAAGCGTCTCACATCCTCCTACTTTCTTGAAAGGTATAAAAGTTACCTTATAGACGGAGGAATCATACACCTGAAGACAGACAGTAATTTTCTTCACAACTATACATTAGAACTGGTAAGGCATAACTCTCTTGAATTGATTGAAGCCAACAACGATATTTACGGAAGCGGAAGAGCAGATGAGCTTCTATCAATCAAAACTACCTACGAGAAGATGTTTCTAAAAGAGGGTATAAAAATAACTTACCTCTCCTTTCGTTTGAAGAGAGAGGCAAATCTTACTGAGCCCTTTTTTGAATTTGTTGACTAATCTTCAATTCTTAATCACCTACCCGTCGTTGCGGTCGTTTCTTACCGCATACTCTATCATGCGGGCAAGGCGGTATACATCTTTTCTCTGCCCTTCGAGTTTTATCGGGTTGTCTGAGAAATCCAAGGTTATGGTATCTTCGAACATCCTGAGGGTGCGCACAAACACTGATTTGTGGCGGAATTTAATGAACTCCTTTCCTTCGCATTCTATTTTATACCTGTTGGTGAGAAAGATATCCTTGATGGTTGTTTGGTCTTCTTCAAACCCTTTGTTTAGATATACTTTTTTGGAAGAGTATCCGAAAAGTGGATAGATGAGAGACATTCCCACTAAGAATATGACAATCTGTATTCCGGTGCCCGGGCGGAACAGGTTGTAGAAGTTATAGCTCTGGTTGGTAGCAAGGGAGAAGATTCCTATGATCAGAAGAAAAATAATCACAAGATATATGAGATATTTGAAAACTCTTCTCAAATATCTGTTGAAATCAAATTTGGATTTTGAACTCATAATAAGTGTTTGTTGTTTGTTGTCGATTGATAATATACGCAAAGCTATAAAATAATCTATTCCTGTGTAAAATATTCTACTCCAAGTGGAAGAAAATTTGTAAATTTGTAATGAAAAATCAATTACAATGGGAAACGAGAAGAATTTGAAAATCCTGGTTATTGCAATGGCATCTATTGCCGTGATATTGGGGGGTGTACTTGCATGGATATGGATAGACCGTAACGGCATGATAGAGGATCTTACAGTGGAAAAGGAGCAGCTTACTGCTCAGATGATAGAGTTGAGAGACGACTATGAAGTGCTTAACACCAACAACGACAGCCTTAACTCAGAATTGGAGAGGGAGCGTGAAAAGGTAGAGCAATTGATAGAGAGGGTTCAAAAGACAGAAGCCCGCAACAGGTCCAAGATTAGGCAATATGAGCAGGAACTTGGTACATTGAGAAGTATAATGAGAAGCTATATTCATCAAATAGATTCACTCAACACCCTTACTATAACATTGAGGAAGGAGAAGGCAGAGGCAGTTGGTGAGGCTCAGAAAACCCGTCAACAATACCGGGAACTTCAGTCCACAGCAGATGAATATGCCAAGAAAGTAGAGGAAGGTTCTATTCTAAAGGGTAGGGGCATCAATCTCATTGCAATCAACTCTAGGGACAGGGACACAGACAGAAGCAGCCGGGCAAGAAAGCTAAGAACATGCCTTCATCTTGTGGAAAACTCTATCGCAGAGAAAGGTCTTCGCAGAATCTACATAAGGGTTAAGGGCCCGGATGGCATTTTGCTTACAAACTCCAGACAACAAATATTTACTTCTGACGGTGAGCAGATGATCTACTCTGCGGTGAGAGAGGTGGATTATCAGGGAAGTGAGCTAGAGGTGTGTATCTTCTTTGCATCTGAACAAGAATTCAGGGATGGTGTTTATACAGTGGATGTTTATACAGAGGAGAGCATGCTGGGTTCCGCCGACTTATTGTTGAGGTGATTCCGTCAGGACTATATATTCACATACCTTTTTGTGCGCAGTTCTGCACCTATTGCGACTTCTACTCCGTAAAAATTCCTCTCGGAGATGGTACTCTTTATAAATCAGGCAGTAAGTCTTCTGTTGATAAGTCGGATATTAATCATATAAGTGATTATGACATACGGGGGAGTTATGTAGCAGCTCTCTCCGAAGAGATTCGTTTTCGCTCACTTGATTTCAATAGAAAATCATTCTTGGTAAACACCATATACTTTGGTGGGGGTACTCCCTCTGTGCTTTATGCAACACAGCTTGAAAAATTGTTGGGCTCCATACATAGCCATTATCAGGTATCTGCAGATCCCGAGGTTACAATTGAGGTAAATCCGGATGATATTACTGAGAGTTATGCCTCAAATTTGTTAAATATGAAACCTTTGGCTGTCAACAGGGTGAGTCTTGGAATACAGTCTTTTGTGGATGATCATCTCAAATGGATGAACAGACGTCATGATTCAGCAGGAGCGATAGAGGCGTTCCACATTCTTCGCAGAGCAGGTTTCTGTAATATTAGCATAGACCTTATTTTTGGTTTCGAAGGGCTCTCTATGGAGCAGTGGAGAGCAAATATAAGAATGGCAATATCACTAATGCCAGAACATATATCTTGTTACCAATTGGGTATTGAGAAGGGTACGCAGTTGTATAAGAGTTGTATTGCAGGAGAATACACTCCGGTGCCCGACGAGATATCCTATGAGCAATATTCAGTTTTGCAACAGATGTTGGGAGAAGCAGGATATGTCCAATACGAGGTCTCCAGTTTCTCTCTTCCGGGAAAAGAATCCCTACACAACAGCTCATATTGGAATTTTACACCCTACTTTGGTTTTGGCCCGGCAGCACACTCGTTCGACGGAATCACCCGCTCATGGAATAAAAGGGGAGTAGGCAGATATATAGCTGCCCACACTCCGGAAGATAAAGCCGCCTCTACTATAGATAATAATATCCCCTCTACTTTAGATGATCAAGCTCTCTTTACTCAAAAAAGTGAGATACTTTCCCGGGAAGATATTTCACATGAATTCATAATGCTTTCATTAAGGACAGTCAGGGGTATCGACCTTGCATTGGCAGAACAATATATTGTAGACATGAATGAATTTTGGAAAAAAGCATCGGAGCTTGTTGCTGGGGGAGAGTTGCTAAAGATTGACAATCATCTGAGAATTCCTGCCGATAAACTCTTTATTTCGGACAATATAATTCGCGAACTTTTCTAACCCACAGAGGAGCGCTTCCCGGAAGTTTTTCACATTTGGCTTATAGCCAAATGATTACAAAAAAGAAGTGTACTTAAATGTACACTTCTTTTTTGTTAAGCGCTGAATAACAGCGCTTTGTGAAAAACTTCCGGGAAGCGTGGGCCTTGGCGTGGGCCTTGGCGTGGGCCTTGGCGTGGCTTTCGCTGGGCCTTCGCTGGGCCCTTGCGTGGGCGTTGCTTAGGCTGTGATGTGGGCGAAAATTGCTATAAAGCTGAAGCCCAAAGCTATGAAGCTAGCATAGATATAGGAGACAACCTTAAGGCGTTTAATCCACTTGATGTTGTTGGCTCCTATTGTATGAAATGCGCTCCAAAAGCCGTGGGTAAGGTGGAACCACAGTGCTGCGAACCATAGCAGGTAGCATATTACTATCCATATGTTGCTGAATGTTTGCTGCATCAGCAGGTTGGCGTTTTCTGCTTCTCCTCCTGTGAGTTCGGGTAACTGCATCTTTGCCCAAAAATGGCTGAGATGAAATACCAACACTCCCAGTATTATTATCCCCAGGACGAACATGTTTTTCGAGGCCCAGGAATCTGTCTGTGCTTTGTTGGCAACAGAGTAGCGCTCGGTTCCTCTTGCTTTTCTGTTTTTAATGGTGAGCAGTAGTGCATAGATGATGTGAATGGCAAAGCCTGCAGCCAGAACAGGTACCATGGCAACAATAAAGGGAGACCCCATGAATTCTATAACAGATTCGAATGCTTCAGGACCGAAAACGTAAGCAGAGTTGGCCAGAAGATGAATCAGCAGGAACAAAATTAAGAAAAGGCCGGAAATACTCATTATGAGTTTTTTGCCAATAGAAGACGTAAAGATATTTCCCATTTTATAATGAATTGATTAGTTTCTTTTGAGGGTGCAAAGATAGTCTCTAGCTTGGTATTTTCATAATCTTTAATTATTTTTGTTTGATATATGGGGTGTTAGAGTACCCTACTTTGATTTTATGCCAAAATATACTAAAGTACTACTAAAGTTAAGCGGAGAGAGCCTTGGAGGTTCTGCCGGCAAGGGCTTGGACGAGACCGTGATTGGCGAATATGCCTCACAGATAGCGTCAGTTGCCAGAAAAGGTGTGTCTCTTTCTGTTGTAATCGGGGGAGGTAATATCTTCCGAGGTCTTAAGGGCTCACAGATAGGATTCGACAGAGTACGCGGAGACCAGATGGGTATGCTTGCTACGGTGATTAACAGCATTGCCCTTTCTATGGCGGTTCGCACAGCAGGAGTTCCTTGCGAAGTATTTACCGCTACCCCAATGGAGCCTTTTGCTCGTTATTATGTGAGGGACAAGGCTTTGGAACTCATGAATAACGGTGGTGTAGCGATAATCGCAGGAGGAACCGGTAATCCTTTCTTCACGACAGATTCTGCAAGTGCATTAAGAGCAGCAGAATTAGGGGTTTCGGCTTTGCTCAAGGGAACCAGAGTAGACGGGGTGTATGATTGCGATCCCGAAAAGAACAAGGATGCCGTGAGGTATAGCAGTCTTTCCTACGACAAGGCTATTGCGGAGAATCTTAAAGTAATGGATCAGACTGCATTTTCTCTTTGTAAAGAAAACGATATCCCCATTATAGTTTTTGATATGAATACTCCGGGAAATCTGGAGAAACTTTTGGAAGGCAATCAAATAGGAACAGTAATAGGATAATCTTCTGTTATTCTAATATATTCAATAATAAATAGAATTATGGATTTAAGTGATCAGAAAAAGGTAATAGCAACAGCGAAAGAAAAGATGGAAAAGGCCATTCTTCATCTTGAAGAAGAGCTCAAGTCCTACAGGGCAGGCAAAGCCAACCCAGCTGTTTTTAACAATGTGCTTGTAGACTACTACGGCTCGCCTACACCCATACCGCAGGTGGCCAGTGTTACTGCTCCGGATGCCAAGACTATGCTCATTCAGCCATGGGAAAAAAACATGATAGGGCCGATAGAAAAAGCCATTATGGTTGCCAATATAGGCTTTACACCACAAAATAACGGAGAGCATATCCGTATTAATGTGCCTCCTTTGACTGAGGAGAGGCGTAAGGAATTGGTAAAGAGGGTTAAGAGTGAATGTGAAAATGCCAGGATCAGTATAAGGAGTGCTAGAAGAGACGGAGTGGATCTACTTAAGAAGTATCAGAAGGAGGGTCTGGCGGAAGATGTAGCTAAAGACGGTGAGGCAGCTATTCAAAAAGAGACTGACAATTTCAACAAGATTGTGGATGAAGCTTTGGCTACGAAAGAGAAGGAGATAATGACTGTTTAGGACTTCCCGGGAGTCGCTTTCTTGAGTGTTCTTATTAAATTATTAATCATTATAAGACCATCATGAGTATGTTTGATTGTTTCTCTAATGCTCCTTATGGTGTTTCAATCACTGATAGAGACGTCTGTACGGGATGTGGAGCTTGTGTAGAAGAAGCCTCGGATATTTTTTATTTAGCAACAGATGACAAAGTGATGATAAAATTCCCGCTGCCTGCTGACGGACAGGAAAGAGCTGAGAATGCGGCAGCTGCTTGTCCTGTTGAAATTATTAAAGTTGACCCTGAATAGTGTTAATCGCGTGAGGTGTCGTCCGGAACTGTTTCAGCCTGTGGCACACGGTCTTTTAAGCGGCCGAAATTAGCCCGTAAAGAAAATCCGAATATACGGCCCAAATATTCATTACGAGTAGTCATATGGAAGTTTGAACCGGCTATGTTTTTTTGTAATGAGGCGTGCGAACTGAAGGGGTTGGTTGCTGTTAAGGATGCCGATAATTTGTTCTTGATTATAGACTGGTCTATTCTAATGGCAAACTGATGAAGATAAGAGGTCTTAATCGATTGCGAAAGGGTCTGGGTCGAAGAGAGGTAATAATCGATTTTCAAAGAACCACTTTTCCATAACCTACCAGACAAGTTGGCAATGCAGTCGAAGCCTTCAGTGCGGTTGCTGCCAATGTTGGGGTTGTGACTATCATAAAAGATTATACTATAACCGGCAAAATATGTGAGATAAATATTCCGGGTTATTGGGATCACACCATTATCGATACCTATTCGATATTTTTCTCTTCTCCCTACATTCCGGTAAGTGGTTATGTTGATGTTGTTATCTGCAGGTTCAGTTACTCGCTCTATGGCGTCCGGGATTAGATTGTAAGAGAGCGATAACCCTACTTTTCCAGAGAGGGTGCCGAAGTTCCGGTACAATGATAAGGAAATGTTATGCGAGGTTTCTGAGTGGAGATTGGGATTGCCCTGAAGGATGTTTTTCGGATCGCTGTTGTCTTTATATGGATTGAGCATACCCATAGTGGGACGAATACTTCTCATGTTATAGGATGATCCGAGAGAATATTTTCCTAGCAGCCATGTGAGAGAAATGCGAGGGGTCAGATGCCAATTATCGTGACGAAGGTGTGTATCTGAATCATGGAAGATTCCGCGGTTTGTCTCATATTCAGCCCCCAGAGCAGCTGCTGTAGAAAACAAACGAGTTCGGTAGTTATAGTGGCCTTTCAAGCTTATTATCTGCTGTTTGTAATTCAATCCTCTAATTTCATCCTCCCCTGTTTCTCCGGGATAGAGGTAGCTATACCGGGTAAGATCATTATACCTACGATTAACATATAGACCCCGGGCTGTCAGAGAATGACCCGCGTCAAAAGTGAATTTATTGAAAGTTTGTACAGTATGGATTTTGGAGAATTTTACCCCATTGGAACGCCTTTCCGAGTAAATGTTCTCATCTTCAGGGGTAAGCTCCGTACTATTGAATGACTCAATACGGTTATCGGCGTAATTGTAGGCAATATAGACCCACTTTCTCTTAGTTCGTTTAAAGTTGAACCTAATATCTCCGTTTAAGCTCGGCACAGTTGTAGATCTGCCGTAGAAGGTTGATAGATGGGACTTTTGTGTGCCGTTGAAAATTATATGCTCGGCCTTATTGTATGAATGCGATTCTCCAAAGGAGGTGTTCAAGCCCAGGTCTAGCTTGTTCTCACCTAACTTTATACTGCTCCTAAACTTTAAGTTATGTTTCTCTCTTGTACTCCAGGCTTTGGTGCGGCTGTTGCGCTCAAAAACAGTAGAGTCACCCTCGATTCTCTCATAAAGAGTCTCGGTATTTAATTTTGGACGTTCCTGCCACAGTCCTGAATAACCAATTCTGAAAATAAATTCGTTGCATATTTTAGATACAAAATTGAGATCAGTATCCCATGAGTTGTCTGTTTTTCCACTGCCTTCTATCTCAGTTGCAAAGCCATTTGGTAACGGGCGTGATGTTATGATGTTAACGATGGTTACATTATTGTCGTACTGGGGTGAACCGGGAGGTATAACTTCTATCTGTGCCATGACATCTCCCCGGATGTGATTCATGGGAAACTGCGTCTTCTCGTTTATGAATTCGTGTTCCTCGCCGTTAATGAATATACGCCCTACGGACATTCCAGTATATTCTAGTTTGCCCGAAGAGAAATTCATAGAAGGAATTTTCTCCAAGATGCCGGTCATCCGCATACGTCGTGCGTCCGGATCGCGTGTGACGTCATATACGATACGGTCGCTATGCTTTTCAATAAGGGGGCGCCTGGCATTTACTGTAATCTGCTTCAGGGATTGGATGTCCGATATATCCATTCCCTGACTAAGTTCAATGTCACCTATATTCAACAGCGAGTCACCTACCTGAACCGTGAGGGAGTCAGAAATGAAACCATATGATCTCACAACAATCTTATATCGGCCCTCATCAGGTACTGATATCTTGAAGCAACCGTCAGCTTTGGTGTATACTACATTTATGAGTCTGGTAACTTTTTTCTCTTCATAGCACCAAATGGAAGCACCCCCGAGAGGTATCTGAGTGGTTTTTTCGATTACTGTACCTTTTACGACGTGCACGGCTTTTCTGTTTTGCCCGGATGTGCTCATAGATAACAGACAAAGTGGCAGAAATATTAAAATAAATCTGATTCTAAGATTATTATACATGCTGGTTTAGCTTATTCACATAGCTTCAAATCATTTTGAACTAGATTTAAGTAAATATACTGACATTTGATTTTTCTTCAAAGCGACTCTCCGGAAGTTTTTCACAATGCCTTGCTTTGCAGGGCATTACAAAAAAAGATTTGAACAGGCTTGTTCAAATCTTTTTTGTATAAAACTGACTAGCAGTTTTATGTGAAAAACTCCCGGGAAGCTACTCTCTGATGGCTGCTATGCCGGGAAGCTCTTTGCCTTCAAGGTATTCCAGCATTGCTCCACCGCCGGTGGACACATAGCTCACTTTGTCGGCGTAACCCATTTGTGTTACTGCAGCTACGGAGTCACCTCCTCCTACAAGCGTGAAAACGCCTTTGGATGTGATGTCGGCAAGTATCTCTGCTATACGGTTTGTTCCTTTTGCGAATGCAGGCATTTCGAAAACTCCTACAGGACCGTTCCAAAGGACAGTTTTGGAGTTACGGAGAACATTCTCCCACTCTTTCAATGTGGATGGAGCCGCGTCCATTCCCATCCAACCGTCAGGGATGTTGCTGTCCATGCACACTTGTGTGTTGGCGTCATTGCCGAATTTATCAGCAACTACTACCTCTCCTGAGTAATAGATGTTCACCCCTTTTGCCTTTGCTTTTTCCAGGATTGATAGCGCAAGTTCCATTTGGTCTTCCTCGCAAAGCGACTTGCCTATCTTGCCGCCGTTGGCCTTAACAAAAGTGAATACCATTCCGCCTCCGATTATCATGTTGTCGCAAACATCAAAGAGCTTCTCTATGATGGTAATCTTAGAAGAAACCTTTGCTCCGCCTATTATTGCAGTTACAGGCTTTTCAGGAGTTTTGAGTACTTTGTCGATGGCCTTAATCTCTCCTTCCATCACATAGCCGAACATTTTGTCGTTGGGGAAGTGTTTTGCGATTATGGCATTGGATGCGTGGGCACGGTGTGCTGTTCCGAAAGCATCGTTGATGTAGCAATCAGCATATGAGGCCAGTTTCTTTGCAAATTCCTGCTGACTCTCCTTTATAGCGGCTTTTGCCTCCTTTTTTTGCTGATCTGTGGCATCCTCGGCAAGACCGCGGGGTTTGCCCTCCTCCTCAGCGTAGAATCTGAGGTTTTCAAGGAGAAGCACCTCTCCAGGCTGTAGTTTGGCTGAGAGTTCGGCTGCCTCACTACCCATACAGTCGGGAGCAAACTTGATCTTTGTGTCAAGTTTCTCTTCAATTGCAGGAATTATATGTTTCAGAGAAAATTTATCGGCAGGGCCTTTTGGCCTTCCGAGGTGAGACATGATTATAAGTGAACCTCCTTTTTCCAGCACTTTCTTAAGTGTCGGTACAGCCGCTCTTATGCGGGTATCATCTGTAATTTGGAATGACTCATTGAGCGGGACGTTGAAATCTACCCTCACAATGGCTCTCTTTCCCGTGAAGTCGTAATTGTCAATCTTTTGCATATGGAAAAAATGTTAAAATGTTTTCTTTACCAACTGCAAAAATACGAATATTATAATAAAATCACTACCTTCGGGGCTGCATAACTTAACAATTTAAAACCATTTTTAGTGATACTACAGGAAACTCCTCTCTTATGGAGTGATTATGAGTTAATTGATTCAGGAAATTTTGAAAAGCTGGAGAGATTCGGCCACTATATTTTGATAAGGCCCGAACCCAAGGCCTTATGGGATAAGAAGATGAGCGACAAGGAGTGGATGGGAATGGCGCACACCAGGTTTACCACCGGAGCGGGATTCGGACGTTCCGGCAAGGAAGATTCCGGGACATGGCAAAACCTCAGGAAGATGCCGGACAGGTGGTATGTAACATACCATAAAGACGAGATGTATCTTAAAATGAGGTTGGGCTTGACAGCTTTCAAACATGTTGGCTTGTTTCCCGAGCAGTCACCCAATTGGGACTACATATACAAAAATACTTCTGAAATTACCACTATCAATAAGAATAGGAATATGCAGCCTCCTAAGGTACTTAATTTATTTGCATATACCGGTGCAGCATCTCTTGCTGCAAAATGTGCAGGTGCGGATGTTACCCACCTTGACTCTGTGAAACAAGTGGTTACCTGGGCCCGCAATAACATGGAGCTTAGTAATCTGGAAAATGTGAGATGGATAGTAGAGGATGCTCTCAAATTTGTGAAGAGAGAGGCCCGGAGAGGGAACAAATACCAGGGAATCATCATGGATCCTCCTGCTTACGGACATGGTCCCGACGGGGAGAAATGGAAACTTGACGAGCTCCTTTTCGAGATGATGGGTTACATAAATTCCATACTGGAAAAAAAGAATTCGTTTCTTGTTCTCAACCTATATTCCAACGGTTATTCAGCACTTTTGTCTGATACTGTAGTGAGAAGTGCGTTCTCCCTTGAGAATGAAAAAACAGAGTACGGAGAACTCTATCTGGAGGACAATTTCAAACGGGCATTGCCCCTTAGTGTCTTCACCCGCCTGAGGCGATAGTGTGAGCTCTTTTTTGGTTATCTTTGCAGTTGAAGTAAGCAATTATATTTGATATTATGTTTTTACCACTTGCTGTTGAATGGGCTGTATCGCCCGAGATCTTTTCGATAGGTCCTGTTACAATAAGATATTATAGTATTCTCTTTGTATCCGGGTTTATTATAGGTTATTATATCTTTACCAGGTTTTTCAAAAGAGAGGGACTGCCCGATTTCCTGCTCGACCCTCTGCTCTATACTTTGCTGATTGCAGCTGTTGTGGGGGCACGATTGGGGCATTGTCTTTTCTATGAGCCTGAATACTATCTTGCAAGGCCGATTGAGATACTTAAGGTGTGGGAAGGAGGACTGGCCAGCCACGGAGGTGCTGTGGGTATTCTCATCGCAATCTGGTATTATGTGAGAAGGTATGGAAAAAGGTATGATTTCGACTATCTCTGGTTGATGGAGCGTATCGGTATTGCCACCGCACTGGCCGGGGCACTCATCAGGTTTGGAAATCTCATGAATTCCGAGATTTACGGCAATCCTACAGATTTACCATGGGGTTTTATCTTTGTATTAAGAGGTGAGACACTCCCCAAGCATCCCACGCAGTTGTACGAGGCCCTTGCCTATCTCGTCACGTTTGCAATATTGATGCACCTCTACTGGAGGATGCTCCCGAAGCTTAAAAAAGGAACTCTGTTCGGCACTTTCCTCATTGGCATTTTTGGTGCAAGATTTTTTATTGAATTCGTTAAAGAGCCCCAGGTTGCCTTTGAGCAGGGGATGGCCCTCAATATGGGGCAGTTATTGAGCATACCTTTTGTGTTGGCAGGAGTGGCACTCATAGTTTACGGATATGTTACCGGGAAACCGGCGGTAATTCAGCGGCCGCAAAAAAACAACACATCTCAAAGGAATAACATATCTCAAAAGAAAAGGCGGACCGGTTATAAGAGATAAATTAAAGAAAAATAAGAGGCTTTTGTATCAAAAGCCGGGCAGATAAAGAGAGTGATGTAAGACCGGGCAAATCAAAAGTTTCTGTTGTATCAAAGGTTTCTGTCTGTTTCACGTCGAAGATCCTTCTCCTTGATTGTGTGTCTTTTGTCGTATTCTCTCTTGCCTTTTGCCAGAGATATATTGAGTTTGGCGTATCCGTTCTCTGAGATGAACAGACGTGTAGCAACAATTGTGAGACCTTTTTCTCTGGTGGCACGGAACAGTTTGCGCAACTCTTTCTTGTTGAGCAGTAGTTTACGGTCTCTGCGGGGGTCATGCTGGTTAAAGCTGCCCCACCAATAGTCGGCAACATGCATGTTCTTGACATATAACTCCCCATTTACGAAGTAGCAATAGGAATCTGCAAGAGATGCTTTGCCTGCCCGGATGGATTTGATCTCTGTGCCGGTGAGCACTATACCTGCTGTAAAGCTGTCTATGAATTCGTATTCAAAGGAGGCTCTCTTGTTTTTTATTACTATTTTACTCTTTGCTTTTGTCATATAATGTGCAAAAATAATGTAAATTTGTGAGAATAATGAACCTTGATCAATCCGTTGCAGATAATAAGCTGATTTGTGTTCTGGGGCCAACGGCTTCAGGCAAGACCCGGTATGCAGTAGATCTTGCACTGAAGAGAGACGGAGAGATAATTTCTGCTGATTCGCGGCAGGTATATCGCGGCATGGACATAGGAACCGGAAAGGACTTAGATGAGTATACCCGTAACGGCAGGAGCGTGCCGTATCATCTTATAGATATTGCCAGTCCCGGCGATAAGTACAATATATTCCGGTATCAGAGAGATTTTCACGAGGTGTTGGAGGAGATAAGATCGAGAGGTAAACAACCCATTCTGTGCGGAGGAAGCGGCCTGTACATAGAGGCGGCCACTCAGGGGTACTCACTCCGGGAGGTACCACCCGATCCGACTTTGAGGCAAGAGCTCGAGCAGTATAGCAACCAACAACTTAAAGAGAGATTGATGCAGTTGCGTCCCCTTCATAATACAACTGATACAGAGAGCCGCAAGCGTCTTGTAAGAGCTCTTGAAATTGCGCTCAACAGCTCTTCTGAGATTCAGGAATATCCTCCTGTGCCTACCCATTTCATAGGGATAAAGGTGAGCAGGGAAGAGCGTAGGGCAAGAATAGAGAAGCGTCTTGAAGAGAGGCTGCAGGAGGGAATGATTGAAGAGGTGGAGGCTCTTATTAAAGGTGGAATTGAGCCCGAAGACCTGATATACTACGGATTGGAATATAAGTATGTAACACTTTACCTTACAGGAGAATTGTCACGCGAAGAGATGGAACGCTCGTTGCTTACGGCAATACATAAATTTGCCAAAACGTCAGATGACATGGTTCAGAGGAATGGAGAGGCGAGGTATTGATATAGAATGGATATAGATCAATTGAAAATTAAAGATATGAAGAGATTTTTATGCATGAAAGGTGTTCTCTTCCTTTCACTATTGTTTGCGATGACTGTGTCGGGTATTGATTCGACCCTTTATGCGCAAAAGAGAGAAGAGGTTAAATTTGTTGATATAGAAGAGCTTATGCTCATTGGTAAAGGATTTGAAGAGACAACTGTCAAATATGGGCGTGTTCCTGCAGTACTTGAACAAAAGCTAAGACCGGAACTTTTAAATCTGGGATCCAATAGTGCCGGGCTTGCTGTAAGGTTCAACACCAACAGCTCTTATGTGGGTGTTGAGTGGAAATTGCTGCACGATGTGAGCATGAATCATATGCCTGACACCGGAATAAAGGGGCTGGATCTTTACATATTGGAGAAGGGAGTGTGGCGTTATGCAGGAACCGCAAGACCAGGAGGAAAAGAGAGTTTTGCTATCTTCATTAACAATATGACCAAAGAGAAAAGGGAGTTCATTGCCTATCTGCCACTGTATGACGGTGTGGAGTCCGTTTCTATAGGCGTGGACCCTGAAGCAGAGATATCGGCTCCCCTCTCAAACGTCTTATCAAAGTGCAGAAAAGAGACCAATTCTTTTTTATGGAACAAGTATAACTCAGGGTGGTTGCGCATCAAGGCCAGGCATGGCTTATACTAATATATTGGGAAGAAAGTTGGACAGAGAGACAATAAACCTCGGTTTTTCCGGTAACGGAAGAATGGATTTTGCAATGGCAGAGGCCATAGTGATGGTGGATGCAGAGGCTGTGGTGCTTGACTGCCTGCCAAATACTACTGCCCAAAGTTTGAAGGACAGTGCCTATGTGTTTATAAGACATATACTTGACAATAGACCCGGAATGCCGCTTTTCATGGTGGAGAATCCCAACTTTCCCTATCTATTTGCAAATATTGATGTTAAAGCTCAATTGCGTGAAGAGGATGAGGTGTGGAGAGAGATATTTGCAAGACTTCGTAGTGAAGGATACGACAACGTTACATATATAAGGGGAGATAACCTCCTTGGGGATGACGGAGAGACAACTGTGGACGGAGTTCACTTCACTGACCTTGGCTTTTTAAGATATGCGGACTCTTTGCTTGAATATCTCAGCCCTTTTGCTCCTGATCTTCAAACGCGATAAAGGGTGCATTGCCAACGTCGGATTTTCCTCCTGCGTTTGATTGTAATGAACCTGAAGGATACTGAAATATCTTCAGGTCGAATTGCGGAACAATAGCCAGAACATGGTCGAATATGTCCGACTGGATGTTTTCGTAATTGACCCAGTTTTTGTCTGAAATAAAGAAGTAGAGCTCTATGGGGATGCCCTTTTCTGTAGGTTGGAGTTGCCTTACCATAGTGATTATGTTGTCGTTTACCATCGGATGATTGTTGAGGTAGGCATTCAGGTAGGCACGGAATACTCCAATGTTTGTCTGACGGCGGCCATTCGCAAGTATAGAGTTATCTATATGGTTCTCCTTATTGTATTTTTCGATCTCCGCTTCTGTCTTCTCAATATATTCTTTGAGGTAGACGATTTTTTTGTATTTCTCAAGCATCTCAGGAGTGCAGAATTTTATGGAGTTCATATCAATCAGCACAGATCTCTTAGCTCTTCTGCCGTCTGATTCCTGCATTCCTCTCCAGTTCTGGAAAGAATCACTTACCAGTGAATAGGGTGGTATGGTGGTTATGGTTTTGTCGAAGTTTCTCACTTTTACAGAGTAAAGACTTATCTCTTCTACATCGCCGTCTGCCCCGTATTTAGGCATGGTAATCCAATCTCCGGGTCTCAGCATATCGTTTAGTGAGAGCTGCCATTCCTGCCACGAACCCGAGTATACTGTCTTTGAATATGAGCATGAGTATTGCCATGGAGGCACCCATTGCTGTAAAAAGAGCTACGAAACTTTGATTTATGAGTATACTGAGTATCACTATGCCACCAATAAAGTATGAGATAACCGTTATGATCTGGAAAACAACCTTTATTGGTTTGTTGGCATACTTGTCCATTTTAGAGAAGACTTGTGTGAAGGCCCGTGTAGCTGCAGCAATTGCGTTAAGAAGTGTTATTACAATGAAAACCTGTGCAATTTTTTGCATGATATCTATGGCTAGATCACTTCTCAGGGCAAGTGGGGCTGCTATGTTAACAATTATTCCGGGAATAATCCTTACAAGGTGCTTCAGCACTTTATGCTCAACAAGAGCATCATCCCACTTTACAGGAGTGAGATGTGTAAAGCGAACAACAACTCTGTAGAGAATAACTCTTGCAAAGAGATTAGTAAGATAAGCCATCAGTATCAAAAGAGATACGCTTATAATTTCATCCAGAAAAGCTGATAAAGAGGGGGATACCCCCCACTTTATCAGTAAATCGTAGATATAGTCTACATATTTGAACAGAGCCGTAGCTCCTTTTGCTACTTCGTTTTCCAGAGCAGGCATAATAGTTATATGTTTAGATTATTCCTCTATCCATCCTTCGCAGCTGCACATGAGGTTTCTGTCTCCATAGCCGTTGTCTACCCTGGCAACGTGAGGCCAGAATTTATTTTCCCTGATCCATTCCAGAGGGAAAGCAGCCTTTTCACGACTGTAGGAGTGCTTCCACTCTGTTGCACTCACCTCGTTCACTGTGTGAGGTGCATTCTTCAGTGGATTGTCATCTTTGTCCAGGTCTCCCTTTTTGATAGCCTCGCACTCTTCCTTGATGGCTATCATTGCTTCGATGAACCTGTCCAGTTCTTCTTTTGATTCGCTTTCGGTTGGTTCCACCATCAGTGTGTCTACCACCGGAAACGAAAGGGTTGGAGCATGGAAGCCATAGTCCATGAGACGTTTGGCTATATCTGTGGCATCCACTCCGTACTCTTTGCGGAAGTGTCTGAGGTCCAGTATGCATTCGTGAGCAATCTTCCCGTTGGCACCTGTATAAAGAGTTGTGTAGTGACCTTTAAGTTTTTCCGAAATGTAGTTGGCATTTAGTATCGCTGCCTCTGTGGATTTCTTAAGTCCATAAGTACCCAGTAACTTCATATAGGCGTGGGTTACAGTGAGAGCTGAAGGATAGCCATAAGGGGCAGAACTTACTGCTTTTGCTCCCTTGTTGTTGCAATCGCCTCTGAAAGGATGACAGGGCAAATATGGCGCAAGCTCTTTGGTAGCACATATCGGGCCTATGCCCGGGCCTCCGCCTCCGTGGGGGATTGCAAATGTCTTGTGAAGGTTCAGATGGCAAATATCCGCTCCAATTATGCCGGGGTGGGTGAGACCTACCTGGGCATTCATATTGGCACCGTCCATATATACCATACCTCCATTCTGATGGATTATCTCCATTATCTCTTTTATACGTACTTCAAATACTCCGTGTGTAGATGGGTATGTGATCATTATGCAGGAGAGGGTATCCTTGTATTGAGTTGCTTTCTCTCTAAGTTCTTCAACGTTTATATTGCCGTTCTCGTCACAAGATACCAGGATTATCTCCATTCCGGCCATAGCCGCTGATGCAGGATTTGTGCCGTGTGCAGAGGTGGGGATTATAGCAACATTCCTTTGGGGATTGTTGTTGGCCAAGTGGTATGCACGAATGGTCATGAGACCGGCATATTCTCCTGCAGCTCCGGAGTTTGGTTGCACGGAGCAACTGTGGAATCCTGTAATTTTGGACAGGAAGTCCTCAGTTTCATGTATGAGGTTCATATATCCCTCAGCCTGCTCCACGGGTGCGAAAGGGTGCATGTCGGTGAGCTCGCTCCAACTCATTGGAAGCATTTCAACAGCAGCATTCAATTTCATTGTACATGATCCAAGTGGTATCATGGAGTGGGCCAGAGAGAGGTCCCTCCTTTCCAGTTTCTTGATATAGCGCATCATCTCAGTCTCCGAGTGGAACTTATTAAAAGTAGACTGTTGCATGAATTTGCTTTCACGGGACATGAAAATCTTTTCGGGCTCTTTTTCAGGACATTCGTGAATCTCTGCGTCGAATATCGAGAGTATCTCTTTTACCTCGTTGCAGGTTGTAAGTTCGTCGAAGCTCATTCTTACCCTGTTATCACCGGGATAATAGAAGTTATATCCTTTGGCCTCTGCTCTCTCCTTTATTGCATCGGCATCTTTGACTTGTAACTCTACTGTATCGAAGAATTTGTCCGACGTGAGTTTGTATCCTTTTTGATTTATTACCCGTGCAAATACTGAAGCATATCTGTATATTCCTTCTGCTATTTCAACTAGTCCTTCGGGACCGTGGTATGCCCCATACATGCCGCTCATGGTTGCCATCAGGGCAGTGGCGGTGCAGATGTTTGAGGTGGCTTTTTCCCTTTTGATATGTTGTTCTCTTGTCTGAAGAGCCATTCTAAGTGAGGGGTTGCCTAATCTGTCCACAGATACTCCAATGATACGTCCCGGCATGTTACGCTTGTATTTGTCGTGTGTTGCCATGAATCCTGCTGTGGGGCCTCCGAATCCCATCGGCAGGCCGAAGCGTTGTGCTGTCCCTACGGCGATGTCTGCTCCCCATGCTGCAGGTTCCTTAAGAAGAGTAAGTGCCATAAGGTCGGTTACGGCAGTGACAAGTATATCTTTAGAATGGGCTTTTTCGCAGAAATCAGAGTAGTCCCTGATTTCTCCGTTGCCTGCAGGATATTGAAGAACTGCTCCGAAGCACTTTTCGGGAAATTCGTACTTGTTAAATGCACCGGTTTGTACCTCTATTTCAAGGGCTTCTGCTCTTGTTTCGATAACTGCCAGAATTTGGGGGAATATATTTTCGTCCACAAAGACTATGTTCTTGCCCGCTTTCTTTGCATCCCGTGATCTAAGTTCGAACATCATCCTCACTGCCTCTGCAGCGGCTGTGGAGTCGTCCAGCATAGAGCTGTTTGCCATGCTGAATCCCGTGAGGTCGGCAACCATTGTCTGGAAGTTGAGGAGAGCCTCAAGCCTGCCTTGGGATATCTCTGCCTGATATGGCGTATAGGAAGTATACCATACGGGGTTTTCGAATATGTTCCTCACAACTACGGGAAGGGTGCCTGTTCCGTAGAATCCCATCCCTATCATGGAGCGCAGGTGTCTGTTTTTCGATACCATTTTCTTGAGATCTGCCAGATATTGCTGTTCGCTCACAGCATCTGCCACCTCCGGTGGGTTTTCAAGAAGAATGTCGGAGGGAACTGTTTGTTTGACAAGTTCCTCCATACTGCTGACCCCGGTCTCTGCCAGCATGAGAGAGATATCGTTTTCACTTAAACCAATATGGCGGTGTACAAAAGGAGTTGACATATTGCACTATTTATTAGATTATTAATAACATATATAAATTACAAAGGTATACAAAAAATCGCTAAATTTGCTTATCAAAATAATTTCATATTTTTGTGAGGAACAAAACTAAAACCTATGAATCTATTAAAAAGAAAAATCTCTGAGCTGCAAGAGCGTACAGCAAAAGCTCTGCAAGGAGGAGGAGAGAAGGCTATCGCCAAGCAGATAGCCATGGGTAAGTTACCTGCCCGGGAGCGTATTAATCAGCTTCTGGATTCCGGTTCTTTCTATGAATACGATCTCTTCATAGAGCATGAGGCAAGAGAATTTGGGATGGAAGGCAAAAAGCTGGCGGGTGACGGTGTTGTTATAGGAACAGGTACCATTAATGGAAGGCCTGTGGCTATTTATGCACAAGATTTCACGGTTGCCGGAGGCTCATTGGGCTCCATGCATGCACGTAAGATAACCAAGATTATGGATTATGCTCTCAGGATGAAGATACCCCTTATAGGAATCAATGACTCAGGAGGAGCGAGGATTCAGGAGGGTGTAAACTCCCTTGCCGGATATGGTGAGATCTTTTTCAGAAATACTCTTGCAAGTGGTGTTATTCCGCAGCTTTCCGTTATTTTGGGCCCTTGTGCAGGAGGGGCTGTCTACTCACCGGCTCTTACTGATTTTGTGTTTGTTGTAGACAAGATATCCAAAATGTTCATAACCGGTCCCGAGGTGATAAAATCAGTTCTGGGAGAGGAGATAGATATGGAGTCACTCGGAGGAGCCAGAGTTCACAGTGAAACTACGGGGAATGCCCATTTCTTTGCAAACAGTGAGACGGAGTGCTTTGAGCAGATAAAGACTTTACTGGATTACATACCGGCACACAATGAGTGCAAAGAGAATATTAAAAAGGTACAAGCTCCCGATAAAAAGAATTTCAAGATAGACAAGATAGTACCGGACGATCCTACCAAACCTTATGATGTGAGGGATGTGATAAAGGCCATCACAGATGGTTCAAATTTCTTTGAGGTTCAGGAATTGTGGGCTGCTAATATTGTCGTTGGATTCGGTCGATTGGGAGGCAGAACTGTAGGCTTTGTGGCAAATCAGCCACTAGTGTTGGCAGGAGTGTTGGATTGTGATTCAAGTGACAAGGCTTCCAGGTTTATCCGCTATTGTGATGCATTTAATATTCCTATTGTTACTCTTGAAGATCTCCCCGGTTACCTTCCGGGAGTAGACCAGGAACATGCAGGGGTGATTCGTCATGGTGCAAAACTACTATATGCATATAGTGAGGCTACCGTTCCGAAGGTTACGGTGATTCTCAGAAAAGCTTACGGAGGAGGTTATATAGCCATGAACTCTAGGCATCTGCGTGCAGATTTTGTTTTTGCGTGGCCTATGGCAGAGATTGCAGTGATGGGTCCTGAAGGTGCCGCCAATATTATATTCCGTAAAGAGATAATGCAGGCCGAAGATCCCGAGGCAATGCGGAGGGAGAAAGTGGAGGAGTACAAGCAGAAGTTTGCCAATCCTTATGTTGCTGCAGCCAAGGGATATATAGACTCCGTGATCGATCCTAAGGATACTCGCAAATTCCTTATACACTCTTTTGATGTCTCTAAGAATAAATTTGTGAAGAGACCAACTAAAAAGCACGGTATTCCACCATTTTAAAAAATGAGAGTAATGAGAAATGAAAAAAACTCCCACAGTGCAAGACCATCTGTGGGTAATGCAAGGAACATGAGGATTGAAAGGGAAAAGCCAGTGCATCTTCAGGAAGAGGATGCCTTGCAGATATTCCCCGACGCAAGGGTGTTCAAGACTACTCTCACAAAGAAGTTTAAGGAGAGGAAGAATTGGAAACGTCCGGATGTGCAGGAGATCAAGTCCATTATTCCCGGTGTGGTTACCTCCATAGAGGTTAAGGAGGGCGATCATGTAGAGGAGGGAGAGCATATAATCACTTTTGAGGCTATGAAGATGCAGAATATTGTGCTTGCTCCTTTTGCAGGTACTGTTAATAAGATACATGTATCTCAGGGACAAAAGCTGGCTAAAGGTGTTTTGATGCTTTATCTGCTTGCTGATGAACAACCTCTGGAATACCATGACGACGATATCAACGCCGGCGATCTAGGTCTAATCGTATAAAGATAAAGAGAAATATAGTGAACCCTAATAGGGAAGATCCCCCGTAGCTCACAAAGGGCAGGGGGATTCCTATTACCGGGGTTATCCCTATGGTCATTCCTATATTTATAAGGAAATGCAGGAAGAGCACAGATGCCAGTGAATAACCGTATATGCGGTTGAAGGCACTTTTCTGTTTTTCTGCGGAGTTAATAATCCTTATTATCATAAACATGAAGAGAGTTATAAGTATGGTTGATCCCACAAATCCCCACTCCTCCCCGATGGTGCAGAATATAAAATCTGTACTTTGTTCGGGTACGAAATCAAATTTTGTCTGTGTTCCCTGAAGAAACCCTTTGCCGGTCAATCCTCCAGAGCCGATAGCTATTTTGGACTGGTGTACATTATATCCGGCTCCCCGGAGGTCAACCTTTATCCCCAGCAGGTTCTCTATTCTCTCTCTCTGGTGGTCTTGAAGTATATTGTCGAAAAAGAACTCTACGGAGTAAATGAGCAGTAGAGATGTAACAAAAGTTATTGTGATGCTCCACATAGCGGCAGATTTCTTTTTAAAGCTTACGGCTAGGTGGTAGATTATGAGAGGAGCAACGGCTATTGCTGTCCATGCATAGGGTGGCAGGGTGGCAAATTTTGCAACCTTTGGTATCTCATGCATTTTCATTGAGAATATAAGAAGAGGCAGGTACAGAGCCAAGAAAAAAAGGTGTCTCACGGGATACCTGCTGAGGAATCCTCGTGTAGCTATCAATACAGCCACCAGTACTACTGCCGAAACCAGAGGAGAGAAGCTAAGAGTGACAAGAAAGAGTATTATGGCAAATATGCCCAGAGTGAGCACCCATCCGCTCATGCCCTCCCTGTAAAATACCAGTAGAAAAGCGGAGTAGACAAGAGCCGAACCGGTCTCTTTTTGCATTATTATTATGAGTGCAGGGAGCAATATAACAAAGGCAGCCCTGAATATGCCAATGAATGATTTGATCCGGAATCCGTAGGAGCTGAGAAGTGAGGAGATCGCCAGGGTGGTTGCTATCTTCGCCACCTCTGCAGGCTGGAAGCGTAATGGTCCTATGGAAAGCCAGGACCTTGACCCATTTACTTCAATTCCCAGGAAAAGGACAGAGATAAGGAGCAGTATGCTCACCCAATAGGCAAACCAGGATATGGCGGGATAAATCTTTGGATTCACAAGAAATAGGATGGTAAATGCAGCTGCCCAAGAGATGGCTATCCAAATGAGCTGCATTCCATATCTTCGTGAAAAATCAAAGATATATGAGTGCTGCTGGTCGTAGACAGATGAGAAAATATTCATCAATCCTATTATAGTGAGGGCTATGTAGGCTATTACCAGCCACCAGTCTATTTTCCTGTATTCACGTCCTGATGTCATTGCTAATCGAAGGTTAATTGTTAGAATTCTTCAATACATTAGATCTTAGATCGCCTTGCAGTACGTAATCTTCGAGATATTTACGGGATATTTCTCCTTTTAGATATTTTTCTATCACAAGTGATGCTATGGGGGCTGCCCAAGTGGCGCCAAAACCTGCGTTCTCTATGTATGCGGCAACGGCAATCTGAGGGTTGTCCCTGGGAGCGAAACTAATGAACACCGAGTGGTCTCTTCCGTGAGGATTCTCTGCAGTACCTGTTTTTCCACAGATGTCCAGTCCTTTTACAGCTGCAATCCTCGCTGTTGCACCCGAACCTGCCGGCGAGTTTACAGCACGATACATCCCCTCAATTACTTTGGGAAAGTGTGTGGTGTCAATCAACGTATAGTTTTTTTGTCTGTAGGATGTGTTAATAAGAGTATCAGGAGATCCCTTCACCAGATGAGGAGTGTGATAATGGCCCCGGTTTGCAATGGTGGCAGCAAGATTGGCAAGATGTAGTGGTGTTGTACCCAGCTCTCCTTGTCCAATGGCCAGGGATATTATTGATAATGAGCGCCACCTGTTTTTACCGTGTATTCTGTCGTATATTTCCGGGGTTGGAACCAGTCCTCCTTGTTCCGAAGGCAGGTCGCTTCCAAGTCTTTTGCCGAATCCGAAACTGGTCACAAGCTCTCTCCACCTTTCAAATCCTTTTCTGACAGAAGAGTATTTCGGATTGTCTATAATATCCCTGAATGCAATACAGTAGTAGGTATTGCAGGACATCATGATGGACTCCGTGAGATCTACCGGGGAGGGATGAGCATGGCAAGCCACTCCTCTGCCTACTGTGTATCCTCCATAGCAGCTGTAATTGGTTTGAGTCTCCACTACTTCCTCCTCAAGTGCTATTAGTGCATTTACAAGTTTGAAAACAGATCCCGGCGGGTATGGAGACATAGTAGCCCTGTTGAACATTGGCTTTAGTGGATCTGTGGCAATTTCCCTGTAATATTTGTTTATCTCTGCCAGCTGCGCAACATCTATCCCGGGACTTGACACCAGAGCCAGAATCTCTCCGGTTGAGGGTTCAATTGCCACAACACTTCCCACCTTGTTTTGCATCAGTAGTTCTCCGTATTGTTGGAGAGTTGCATCAATAGAGGTGATTATGGTTTTGCCGGGCTCTGCATTTTTGTCGTATTCTCCCTTTTCGAAGCTGTCTTTGATGCGGTTGTTTACATCACGGAGGAATATCCTGTATCCTTTCTCTCCTTTGAGAATCTCCTCGTATGATTGTTCAAGACCTGTTCTTCCGGTGTAGTCCCCGGATCTGTAGGATGGATTTTTTCGGAGAAATGCAGAGTCTACTTCGGTTATGTATCCCAGCAGATTTCCTCCTGCATTGAGTGGATAGGATCTTATAGTACGGGGGATTGCACTAAATCCTTTGAATTTGTAGGCTTTTTCGTGGAATAGGGAGTATTCGCGTGCCGATATCTGTTTGAGAAAAGGCAGGGTGCGGAATCCTATGCGTTTACGGTATTTTTTGTATTCATTTAGTTTATCTTTCACGAAGTTAATATCCATCCCCAATACCCTGCAGAGATCCAGAGTGTCGAACTCTTCCAGTTCAATGGGAGTGACCATGATGTCGTATGATATCTTGTTGGCAACCAGTATTTCTCCGTTCCTGTCCAGTATGAGTCCCCTTGCCGGGTAGATGGTCTCGTATTTGAGTGCGTTGTTACTTGCTGTTATCTTGTAGTCCTCGTCCAATAACTGCAGATTGATCAGCTGTATAATATATACAACTGCGGTTAAAAGTATTCCTCCGATAAGTATGTTCTTTTGTTTAAGATCCAGTGCCATATTACCCGTTTTATTCTGTGGTGTTAATTTATCCGTTGGATTTAGATGCTGTAGTGTTAATTTATCCGTTGGATTTAGCGGGAGCGTTTGTAGAACATGCCGTATTCTATGATGAGTATTAGTATGCTGTTGGCGGTGAGACTCACGAGGGTGCGGGGGAGGTTATAGACGAAATGCATCATGCCGAAGCTTTCGGCAAGGGAGAATGTAATGTGGAAGACGGCAAGGCAGGAGATCATGTAGTAGGTGAAGCGGGAGAAGCCCATCTCTTTCATGCCGGGTCGGATTTGATTTTCAAGATCTCCTTTGCGGTAGATCAGGCGGAATATGCGGGGCTGCATTGCAACCATCATTACTGATGCGGCACTGTTAATGCCCATGATGTAGTTAGAAAAGTAGTCTATTGTGAGTCCGGTCAAAAATGCCCATACAAGTAGTTTATTGATGTGGGTGTCTACGGGCATTGTTATAAGGAAAAGAGGATAGACAGAGAGGTAGTAGAGGGGGCCGAAATCGGTGAGACCTGCCATTACTATTTGCATCACAACAAAGGAGATGAAAAGTATTATGTTACTCTTAAGGTTGCCTATCATTGCCTGTAAGCTCTTTTATTTCCTGTATGTTTTCGTTCTTTACGATGTTCACAAAGCGGAGTGTTTTGAAGTTTTCGAAAAGACGTATCTCAATCTCTTTAGAGGCTCCGCCGACCATAGAAGAGGAGAGTGCCCTGCCCAGCGGGATACCGGGGGGGAATAGTGCAGAATAACCGCTGGTTGTGATGGTGTCTCCAACATTGACTGATATGTGAAGGGGTATCTCGGACAATAAAGCTGTTTCCCTGTCTCTTCCCATCCATCTGAGAGGACCGAATGCCCCGGAGGGAAGGTGCATGGCATTAACGCTCTGGTTGGTATTTAGAAAGGAGGATACATAACAAAAGTTTGCTGAGACATTTCTCACTATGCCCACAACCCCTACCGGAGATATTACTCCCATATCTTTCTCTATGCCGTCTTTCAAGCCTTTATTAAGAATCAGGTGGTTTTGCATCTTGTTAGTGCTGTTTGAGAGTACCTTTGCAGGGATGAAAGAGAAGGAGGTGGCAAGGCTGTCTGTGAGTGCAAAATATTGCTCGGTTTCGGGAGCTACTTTGATTGCAGGATATTCATTGATTGCGGAGTGGAGTTTCTGCACCTCTTCTCTGAGTAAAAGGTTTTCCTGTTGTAGCGCTTTGTTTACTTCGGTAAGATTGCTATAGTAGCGTATGTTTGAAACTGTGCCGGATACTACTCCTTTTATCTGCATCAGAAAACTGGTTGTCTTAATTCCCTGGAAAAGGGTGTGATTAGATACAAGCACCAACGACACTCCCTCCAGAAAAAGAAACAGAAGGAGTGTGCTAAGGGCTCTTATGATGGGAGATCTGTTCCACATTACGTGTTATCTCATAAGGAACTGGAACTTGTCGGTATTTTTTAGTGCTGTTGCTGTGCCTCTGGCAACTGAGTGAAGAGGGTCTTCCGACACATGGAAAGGGATGTTGATCTTTTCGTAGAGTCTTTGGTCCAGTCCTCTCAAAAGAGCTCCTCCTCCGGTTATGTAAATACCGTTTTGCACGATGTCTGCATAAAGTTCAGGTGGTGTCTGCTCCAGCACTTGTATGATGGCTGTCTCTATTTTTGCCAGGGATTTATCTATACTGTGAGCTATCTCTTGACTAGTCACATTTACCTCTACGGGATGGGCAGTCATCAGGTTTGGACCTCTCACAAGATAGGGTTCCGGGTATTCATCAAGGTCGGACATGGCGGAACCTACCTTTATCTTGATATCCTCTGCAGTGAGCTCTCCAATCTTGATGGAGTGCTGCTGTTTCATGTATTGTTGTATCTCATAAGTGAATACATCACCAGCCACTCTTATGCTCTGGTTTATCACAATGCCTCCAAGAGATATTACCGCGATTTCGGTAGTGCCGCCTCCTATGTCCACTACCATATTTCCGGTGGGTGCCTCTACATCAATACCGATACCAATTGCCGCTGCCATGGGTTCGTATATGAGGTAGACATCCCTGCCTCCGGCATGTTCGGCAGAGTCCCTTACCGCACGGATCTCCACCTCTGTGCTGCCCGAGGGTATGCACACAACCATCTTAAGGCTGGGTGTGAAGAAAGAGTTTCTTTGGTTTATCATTTTGATGAACCCCCTTATCATCTGTTCTGCAGCATTGAAATCTGCAATAACGCCATCACGTAACGGTCGTACCGTTTTGATGTTGGCGTGGGTTTTTCCGTGCATCATGCGGGCTTTTTGCCCGAAAGCGATCGGTTTGCCGGTATTTTGGTCTATGGCTACTATCGAGGGTTCGTCAACTACGACTTTGTCGTTCATTAGGATGATTGTGTTGGCTGTGCCCAGGTCTATGGCCAATTCTTGAGTGAGGAAGGAAAATCCCATTTTATGTGTAGTGTTTAGCTTTTAGTACTGGTTTTTATTAATGTTTGAAGTGTCTTTGTCCGGTCATCACCATCGAGAGGTTGTGCTGGTTGCAGTACTCTATGCTTTCATTATCCCTGATTGATCCTCCGGGTTGAATGACAGAGGATATACCCTCTTTGTGGGCTATCTCCACACAGTCCGGGAAGGGAAAGAAGGCGTCGGATGCCATTACTGCTCCCTCAAGTGGAATTTCGAAGCTTTTTGCTTTGGTTATGGCTTGTTTTAGTGCATCTACGCGGGAGGTTTGTCCTATTCCCGATGCTACCAGTGCATTATCTTTTGCAAGAACGATAGCATTGGATTTGGAGTGTTTTACAAGTTTGTTGGCGAAGATAAGATCTTTTACCTGACTGTCAGAAGGAGACTCTTTTGTGGCTACCTTAAGATCTTCCGGTAACTCGGTGGCTGTGTCTCTCTCCTGCATAAGTACTCCTCCCAGCATACTCCTGAATTTTATATTGGTAGTATAATCTTTGTTGCTCAGCAATATGATTCTGTTTTTCTTCTGTTTAAGTATCTCAAGTGCCTTTTGTGAATAAGAAGGGGCAATGACTACTTCGAAGAATATCTTGTTTATCTCAGATGCAGCAGCCTCGTCTATTTCTCTGTTGGCTGCAATAACTCCGCCGAAGGCAGAGACGGGATCGGCAGCCAGCGCGGCTTCCCAGGCTTCTTTTATTGTATTTCTCACTGCACATCCACAGGCATTATTGTGTTTAAGTATCGCCAGTGCGGTTTCGTCGAAGTCCGATATCAGCTCTATGGCGGCCTCTATGTCCAGAAGATTGTTGTAGGATATCTCTTTGCCGTGTATTTGAGTTGGAAGGCTTCCCTCCTTACCGTAGAAGAGTGCCTTCTGGTGTGGGTTTTCTCCGTACCTAAGAGGAGTACTCTCTCTTATGCTCTCTTTGAATGAGTCGAAAGGATTCTCCTTTGAGAAATATTTGAATATTGCAGTATCGTAATGTGAGCTTACGTTGAATGCCTCTCCGGCAAACTCAAGGCGCTCCTGCTGTGTGACGGTGCCATTGCCTTTGTCCAGAATATCTGTTAGCCTCTCATACTGTTCTTTGCATGATACTATAAGCACATCCTTATAGTTCTTTGCAGCTGCCCTGATAAGAGATATGCCACCTATGTCTATCTTCTCGATTATCTCCTGATGTGATGCCCCTTCGGATACATACTGTTCAAAAGGGTAGAGGTCTACTATCACCAGGTCGGTGAGCGGTATCCCGTACTCTTTCACACTCTCATTGTCGGACGAGTTGTCTCTCCTTGAGAGTATTCCCCCGAAAACTTTGGGGTGCAGTGTCTTCACACGTCCGCCAAGAATGGATGGGTATGAAGTGACCTCCTCAACGGTTGTGACGGGAATACCTAACTCTTGTATGAAAGAGGCTGTTCCTCCTGTAGAGAGAATCTCTGCGCCCAGAGAGTGAAGTTTCTTTGCAATTACGTCTATACCTTCTTTGTGGTAAACTGAGATTAGTGCTCTTTTGATTTGTCTGTTTTCCATAACTCCTAAATGAATGCAAAATTACTAAAATATGCAATTAATACCTACTTTTGTTCAGCTAAAAGGAGATAATAAATGGGAATGAAAAGATATGCCATAATTGTGGCCGGTGGTTCCGGCAGCAGAATGGGCGGGGATGTTGCCAAACAATTTATCGAACTGGAAGGAAAGCCGGTGATAGAGCATACTTTGCGCAGGTTTCTCGATATGGAGAAGTCTCCGGAAATTGTGCTGGTTTTGCCGTCTGCTTACAGGGATCATTGGAAGGAATACTGTTTCAGGAGTGGTTTTATGTTCCGTCATATTTTGGTTTCGGGGGGTATCACTCGATTTCACTCTGTGAGGAATGCTGTCAAATATTTAGAGAGAGGAGGAGTTGTGGCTGTTCATGATGGTGTGAGGCCTTTTGTGTCTTCTTCTTTTCTGGAGGAGATGTATAGTGAGGGAGAGGATAAGGGTGCTGTTGTTCCCGTGGTGAAGCCGGCGGACAGCGTGAGAATGTATACCAATAAGGAGTTAGGTGAAAGTTGTCCGGAAGATCGTGATAAGTTTCTACTGGTGCAGACACCGCAGGTGTTTCATACCGATATTTTGATAGATGGGTATGGGCAGGCTTATGATCCCTCTTTTACTGATGATGCCTCTGTTGCCGCAGGGGTGGGTGCAAAAATTCACCTTGCACAAGGCAAGGTGACAAACATCAAGCTCACAAATCCTGATGATATGATATTGGCTGAATCATTGATAAAAGATTCAGCGTTTCTTGACTCTTGAATCAGCGTTTTTTGACTCCTGAAGTTTTTCCGGGGTAATCTTTCACCCACACTTGTCTCTCAATTGCCTGGTCGAGAGATATAAAAGTCTCTGTTTGTTCAACTGACGGTATGTTTTGTATAGTGCTTATAAGCACCTCCATGAGGTGGTCGTGGTTCTGGCAGTATAGTTTGAGCATAAGAGCATGCTTGCCTGTAACAAAATGGCATTCCACTACCTCAGGAATATTTTTCAAGGCCTCTATAACTGAAGGATAGTGGTTGGCCTGAGCAAGGCTTACTCCTACAAAAGCACATACATTTAGTCCGAGTGTCTGGGGTTTTACAAGCAGACGGGATCCGGTAATAATTCCTAAGTTCTCCATCTTCTTCACCCTTTGGTGGATAGCGGCTCCGGAGACTCCGCATTCACGTGCAATCTCAAGAAATGGCATCCTTGCATTTTTCACAAGGAACGACAGGATCTTTTGATCGATCTGATCAATCTGATATTTTGGCATACTAGTAAAAGATATTATGTATGACAACAAATATAATAATAAATTATAATTAATTAGGATTTAATTTTTGAAAAAAGAAAAGCCATCTTATTGGGACATCGCCCGAACGGGCTGTGAGATAGTCGGTGTATGAACAAGGAATATGCACATTTTCAGATGTTTCAAGTACAGGGATTTCCACCCACCAACGGCCTGTGGAGTGGCTTGTAACAAATATGATATCCTGTCCATCCTCTCCCATACTTACGATTTTCTTAATAAAATATTCATCTTTCGAACTGTCAGAAGGATCTTCATGCATATTGGCTGCCATAGCTTCTGTGATGTGCCAGAGAGTCTCTGCTATTAGTTCACCAGAAGCCGGATTGGCTTTTAAATCGGAAGGTATGCCGTAAAGAAAGAGTGTTTTGATTTTTTGTCCCATCCCTGCATATCTCGCCAGCTGGCATATTTCCTCGGCATAGAGCCCGTTGGGAGAGTTAGTGGGGTTGCTCGGGAAGTCGCTGGTCCTAACTGCCTTCATGTCTATAAAAAAGTATTCTTTGTTGCGCATGAGTGGCTCTGCACTGTGAATGCTTCCTCTTAGACTGCCAAGTCGTAGTTCTTCGTGAAATGTATCTCTTATTTTTTGGAGGTAGGAGGATGATGTGCGGTAAGTTTGGTAGGCGATATGGGAGAGGTCACTTACATTTTTGTTTGTAGCGAGAGCAGAAGCGGGGTCGGTAGAGGCAGTGTTTCTTTTAGCAGAGGTTTGTTCTGGTGATTGCGGTGTGATTGTTCCGGGTGAGATCACGCAGGCACTGAAAGTCTCTTTAGGGAGTATCTTTTTGAAGCTGTTGATTTTGTCGGGGCATAGTACAATTGTCTTTATCTCCAGTCTGGAGGCCAGTTCTACTATCCCGGGCAGTTGGTTGATGCCTGGTTTGGTGTAGTAAACTTTCTTTGTGGAGTGTGCATGGAGCTTCTGCAGGAACTCTGCAGTATGGTTGTTACCCAGAGTGTCCAGTATGAGAGCCGTGGCATCTTTAATGGAATCGCTTATGGCTGCCGCGGGTATTATTTCAAGGGGATAACTACTTTCCATTCTTTTTGGGTTTCCCTTTTTTTGGAGCGTTCTCTATGATTTCGATAACATCTTTCTCTTCAAGAGAGGCAGGGTCAGTGCCTTTAGGAATTTTGTAGTTGTTTTTACCCGATTTTATGTAGGGGCCGTATCTGCCGTTGAGCACCTCTGCATCTATTGCAGGGAAACTTTTAATGTGCTTCTGTGCCTCTTTTTTGAGATGTTCCTCTATCAGGCGAATGCTCTCTTCCTCTCCTATTGTGTAGGGGTCGTAATCTTTTCCCAGTGAGACGAACTTGCCGTCATACCTGAGATAAGGCCCAAATCTGCCTATTGCTGCTGTTATGGTTTTGCCTTTGTATTCTCCTGTATTTCTGGGTAGTTCAAATAATTTAATGGCCTCTTCAAGGGTTATTGTTTCAATGAGTTGTCCTTTGCGGAGGCTCATGAATTTCTTCTCTTCGTCTTCGTTGTCTCCTATTTGTGCAAGTGGGCCGAAGCGACCTATCCTTACAAGTACAGTTTTTCCGGTGGCAGGGTCTTTACCCAGCACTCTCTCCGCATTTTCAGGCCTCGAATTTTCAAGAGTCTCCTGCACATTGTTGTGGAAAGGGGAGTAGAAATCACTCAGAAGTTTGTTCCATACCAGTTTTCCCTCTGCTACCTTGTCGAAGCTCTCCTCAATCTTTGCAGTAAAGTTGTAGTCCACAATATCGGGGAAATGTTTGATAAGGAAGTCGGTGACTACCATTCCTATATCTTCGGGAAAGAGTTTGTTTTTCTCAGTACCCCAGACCTCTGTTTTAGTTGTTTCGGATATCTTGCCATCCTTGAGCAAAATCTCTGAATAACTCCTCTCTGTTCCCGGCCGGGACTCTTTGATGATATATCCTCTCTGTGTGATGTTGGATATTGTGGGAGCGTATGTAGATGGCCTTCCGATACCCAGCTCTTCGAGTTTTTTTACGAGGCTGGCCTCTGTATAGCGAGGCGGTTTCTGCGAAAATTTTTCAATGGCTTTTATGGTTAAGGCGTCCATTCCCTGTCCGGGTTTGAGAGAAGGGAGGTCCAGTATCTTCTCATCGTCTGACGAGTCGTCGTCACGGGATTCGATGTATACTTTGAGGAAGCCGTCAAAGGCAATGCGGTTGGCTGTTGCCATGAAGGGATATTTCACATCAGGAGAGACAATGGATATCTGGGTTTTGAGAATAAGTGCATCAGACATCTGGGAGGCTATTGTCCTTTTCCAGATCAGGTCGTATAGTTTCTTCTCTTGTGCAGGAACATTTATGGTTTCGTTTGCAATATAGGTGGGACGTATTGCTTCGTGGGCTTCCTGTGCACCTTTACTCTTTGTGGCGTAGTGACGAACTTTTGAGTATTTGCTTCCGTATTTTGATGTTATCACCTGTTTTGCAGTGTCAATGGCTAGCTTAGACAGGTTTACGGAGTCTGTACGCATGTATGTGATGTGACCTGCTTCGTAGAGGTTCTGGGCAAGTCGCATGGTCTGGCTGAGAGAGAACCCAAGTTTGCGGGATGCCTCCTGTTGAAGGGTGGATGTTGTGAAGGGGGCGGAAGGTGTTCTTTTGCTCTCCTTCTCTTCTATGTCTCCAATTGTGAAAGTTGCGTTTTTGCAACTTTCCAGTATCTCTGCAGCCTGCTCTCTCTTTTCGAACTTCTTTGAAATCTCTGCTCCAACAGATACCTCTGCGGCAGCTCCATCAGGATTGAAGATACCCTCTATTTTATATTGTGAAGAGGCTTTGAAATTAAGAATATCCCGCTCTTTCTCAACAATCAGTCGTAGTGCTACTGACTGGACTCTTCCTGCTGACAGAGATGGTTTTACCTTTTTCCATAATACCGGAGAAAGCTCAAATCCAACAATGCGGTCGAGCACGCGTCTGGCCTGTTGTGCCATGACAAGGTTCATGTCTACGCTGCGTGGGTTTTCGATTGCATGGAGGATCGCACTCTCTGTGATCTCGTGGAATACAATTCTTTTTGTGTTCTCTTCTTTTAGTTTAAGGGCTTCCTGCAGATGCCATGCAATGGCTTCTCCTTCGCGGTCTTCATCAGATGCAAGCCAAATAATATCCGATTTTTTTGCAAGTGCCTTGAGTTCTGATACTACTTTCTTTTTGTCTTCTGAAATAACATATTGGGGTTCGAATCCTCCATCTATGTCTATTCCCAGATTTTTCTTTGCAAGATCCCGGATATGTCCAAAGCTCGATTTTACCGTAAAACCTTTACCCAGAAACTTTTCTATAGTTTTTGCCTTTGCCGGCGACTCAACAATTACTAAGTTCTCTCCCATACATTTTGATCCTTGATGGCTGCAAAGTAAAGGATAAAATAAGGTATAATCAAAATTTTAATTCTAATTTTGTAGCTCATGAGAATGCTAAATATTAATTAAAATGGACATTAAGAAGAGGAAAAAAATCATAAGATGGTATTGGATTGTAATACTAAGTCCTTTCATTTTATTATTTCTGTCCCTGCTTGCCGTGGGTATGTTTTCTGATATCCCATCTTTTGAGGAGCTGGAAGATCCGCAGGACAATCTGGCAACCGAGATTTTGTCGGAAGACGGGCAGATTCTTACAACCTTTCATATAGAAAACAGGTCGTATGTTACTTACGAAGAGTTGTCTCCCGATTTGATTGCTGCATTGATTTCCACCGAAGATGTAAGGTTTTATAATCATAGTGGAATTGATTTCAAGAGTTTGGCCAGAGTTGTTGTGAAGTCTATTATTCTTGGACAAACACGTGCAGGAGGAGGTGGAAGCACCATCACTCAACAGCTTGCAAAGACTCTTTTTCCCAGAGATACTACCCAGTCTTCTTTTCCGGGTTCGAGATATGTGAAGTTGGCTACCTCCAAGTTCAAGGAGTGGATAACTGCTGTAAAACTTGAGAGGAATTATACAAAGGAGGAGATCATAACGATGTATATGAATGCTGTTTTCTATGGCAGTAACGCCTACGGAATACGTGCGGCAGCAAATACTTTCTTCGACAAGCATCCTTCGCAGCTCACAATTGAGGAGGGTGCTCTACTTGTGGGAATGGTAAATAAACCTACCCGGTTCAATCCCGTACTTAATCCTGACCATTCACTTGCCAGAAGGAATCATGTACTTTCTCAGATGGAAAAGTATGGTTATCTGGAAGCAGCTGTTTACGATTCGATAGTGCAGATTCCGATAAATCTCACTTATAACAGGCAGGATCACAATGCCGGGTTGGCTCCTTATTTCAGGGATATGCTGCGCAGGGTGATGAGTGCAGGTGAACCGGATCGTTCAGACTACAGACATTATGTGGAGTATCAGAATGATTCTGTACTGTGGAAGAATGATGCTCTCTATGGATGGCTCAATAAAAACCTTAAGCCGGATGGTTCAAAGTACAATCTGGACAAGGAGGGTCTGAAGATATATACAACCATCAATTCCAAGATGCAACGATATGCCGAGGAGGCAGTAGCGGAGCATCTGGGCGAAGAGCTTCAACAGGTGTTTTTCCGTGAGCTGAGATGGAAAAACAACCGACCTTTTTCCAATGAGGTTTCACGTGATGATATCTCCCGTATAATGAGACAAGCAAGGAGATGGAGTGACAGGTACAGGAACATGAAGTCTCGTGGTGCATCCGAGAAGGAGATCGTGGCAAGTTTCCGTGAGCCGGTTAAGATGAGGGTCTTTGCGTGGAATGATAAGGGAAGTGTGGATACTGTGATGAGTCCGGATGATTCTATAAGATACTATAAGTCTTTTCTCAGGGCTTCGATAATGGCAATAGAGCCGGGTACGGGTAATGTTAAGGCGTATGTGGGTGGACCTGATTACAGGTATTTCAAATATGATAATGCCCGACAGTCCAAAAGGCAGGTGGGATCTACCATCAAGCCTTTCCTTTATACTCTGGCAATGCAGGAAGGAATGACTCCATGTGATAAGGTTGTGAATGTGCCGCAGACTTTTATTGTAGGTGATACAACCTGGACGCCTAAAAGTGTGGATAAGGAGGAGTGGATAGGGCAGACTGTTACTCTCAAGTGGGGTCTTACCAAAAGTAGCAATAATATTTCCGCCTATCTTATGAAGCAGTTCGGCCCTGTTGCTATGGTCGAAATGTGCCGTCGTCTAGGTATCAAGAGTTTCCTTGATCCGGTGGTTTCACTTGCATTGGGACCTGCAGATCTTACTCTTTTTGAGATGGTTGCGGCTTATAATACTTTTCCCGGCAGGGGTGTTTATGCCGAACCTCATATGGTGAACAAAATAGAGGATAAGTCCGGCAATGTAATTACAACCTTTACGCCTAGAAAGAGGGAGGCTATCAGCAGAGAGACTGCCTATCTTATGGTCAATCTCATGCAGGGTGTGGTTAATCAGGGAACGGCCTACAGGATACGTTATAAATATTTACCTGAAGGCGCTGTGGCAGGAAAGACCGGAACTACAAATGACCAATCGGATGGTTGGTTTATGGGCTTTATGCCACGTTTGACAGCAGGTGTATGGGTTGGAGCGGAAGACAGACAGGTGCATTTTGAGAGTCTTGCTCTCGGGGGAGGATCCAATATGGCTCTGCCTATTTGGGGGCTCTTCATGCAAAAGGTGCTCGAAGATGAATCTTTGGACATTTCGGTGTATGACACATTCCATGCTCCTCCCGGATTTTCGGTTGATTTGAGGTGCACAGGCTCGGATGATGATATTGAGAATACCTCCGGTCGCAGCTCCACCGACCCATTTTTTTAGAGAGTTGATTTGTTCTTTGTGATGGTTGTTTTTAGAGTTGATTTGATCTTTGTTAGAGCTTGTTTTATGAAATTTGATTTGTTAGAGGAGAGGACTTGTTTTTGGATAGTGGATTTGCCAGAGGGGTCTCTTCATTGATGGGATTTGTTCTTTGTGAGGGTCTGTTCTTTGTGAGGGTCTGTTCTTATGAGAGTTGATTTGTTTGAAAGAGAACTTTTTCTTTATGAGGATGTGTTCTTTCGGAGAAGTGGGGTGTTGTTTTGAATTGAAAAAAATATTGCATGAAGAAAAATATTGCTTTGGTATATGGCGGTGATTCGTCTGAATTCGAGGTTTCTGTAAAGAGTGCCACTCATGTGGTGCAGCATATCGACCCGGAACGTTATAATTGTTTCAATGTGTTGGTGAGGGGTAGTGACTGGAGGGTGTTCATGCCTTCGCAGGGGATTGTGGTTCCTGGGGTTGTGGAAGGTGATTCCGGAGATGCGGGGGAACGTATTAAGGGTGAAGTGAACTCAGGTGAAGCTGCCGGATTTGTTTTCGATAGTGGAGAAAGTTCTGGAGCTTCTGGTAGTGCAGGTAGTACAGGCGGCTCAGTAAGTGAAGGCAGCGTTGGTGTTTCTGTCGATGTAGTTGCAGGTGAATGCGGGGATATTATTGGAGAAGGTTACAGAGTAGACAAATCGGACTTCTCCTTTGTGATTCCGAATGAAGAGAAGATGGGCGGGGAGCGTGTAAAATTCGACAAAGTATTGATAATGATACATGGTACTCCCGGAGAGAACGGACTTTTGCAGGCCTATCTGGAGCTGGCAGGGGTTCCTTTTGTCTCCTCTCCTGCCTCCGTGTCTCTGCTTACTTTTAATAAATATGCATGTAAATGTTATATGAGGGACACGGGAGTGAAGGTGCCTGCCGATGTTTTTCTTAAAAAGGGGGATTCTTTTGACTGTGCTGCCATTGTGGCGAAGCTGGGGCTTCCGCTTTTTGTGAAACCCAACAGCGGAGGAAGCAGTTTCGGATCTACTAAGGTGTTGAAGGTTGAAGATCTTGGGCATGCAATTGAGAAAGCTTTCGGAGAGGATGATTATGTGCTGGTCGAGGAGTATATCGCCGGAAGAGAGCTCACAAACGGTGTCTATTATTGTGAAGGTAACGGCTCTGTTGAGAGTGACAGAATTAATTCTCAGAATGAGTATGATTTAGATAATGTATCTGGTTCCGGAAAGGTGTCTGTTGAGACATCGGTTGATGATCTGAGAATTTCTTCTGAGGATTTGCCTGACAATGAAAAAATTGCTGTACTGCCTGTTACTGAGATAATTCCTGAGGGAGAGTATTTTGATTTTGCAGCTAAATACGAGGGGGCTTCTCAAGAAATCTGTCCTGCCCGTATATCTGCGGAGCTTGCCGAAAGAGTTAGAGAGCTTTCTTGCGAAATTTTCAGGCATTTGGATTGCAGAGGTTTTGCCCGTGTAGATTATATTGTTCGAGGGGATGATATCTATTTCCTTGAGATAAACACGGTGCCCGGAATGACTGAGATGAGTCTTGTGCCGCAGCAGATTCGTGCTGCCGGTATGACAATCAAAGAATTTTTCAACGATTTGCTTGGGTAGGCCGCTGGCCAGGTGGTTAGTAGGCGTCACCCGGGGGAGGGGCTCACACGGGGGCCTCCCGGAAGTTTTTCACAATGCCTTGCTTTGCAGGGCTTTACAAAACACATCTGAACGGGAGTGTTCAGATGTATTTTGTAAAAAGCTGTTTTACAGCTTTTAGTGAAAAACTTCCGGGAAGCGGGGGCGTTGCTTTAAGCGGAAGCGGGAAGTTTGAGCTCTTTGATTTCTTCGAGGTCTTTGAGTAGTTCGTTGATGTTCCTGAAGTGTTCGATGTCTGCCTTGATTCCCAGGACCAGGCCGATTGTACCTCCGATAATGGCAGCGACTAATGTGCTGGTGTTTAGCATCTCTTTCTGGAAGTAGATGACTATTGCGAAAAAAGGTATCAAGAGTGTCATTCCCACTATGATGCGCCATTTTGTGCGGATTTTGTATTTTACAACTTTTTCAATAAGCTCCATTGTCGGGCTGCTGCTGTATTTGATGCCGTTGAGCATGGTGATTGCGTATATCTGCCAGAATGCAGAGAGGATGAAGAGAGACAGGAATGTGACTATTGTCTCGTTTTTGAAGATATTGTTGTCGTTTACTACCAAAGCTACTCCCATTAACCCGGCAAAAATTACTGAAAGTATCAAAAAGAAGGATTCAAATTTTTCCATTTTCTCTACTGTGGAGTGAGTGTTGCGTTGTAACATCTTCATTGTAAGTTGCTTGTTGTATAGTTCGGCGTTTTCAATTTTTCTTGACAATTCTTGCCATGTATCTTTTAATTCTTCAAGTTCCATAATTACGATTTTACTTTTGAGACATTAATCTTAATTTTTCTTTGATTCTGAAAAGCTTTACTGCAACATTAGATTTGGAAATTCCCATTATTTGTGCAATCTCTTCATGCGGTTTCTCTTCTATGTAAAGCAGGACTATTGCTTTTTCTATTCCGTTTAGTCTGGAAATGAGACTGTATAGTTCTTTAATTTTGACAAGGTCTTGATCCGGAGCTATTGACTCTATGTCACGTGTGAGAGGAACTACTTTTGGTTTGGATTTGCTTTTTCTCAGGAAACTGAGACATGTGTTGAGGGTGATGCGGTATATCCACGTCTGGACTTTGCAATCTCCGCGGAATTTTGGCCATGCTTTCCACAGATTTATCACTGTTTCCTGAAAAAGGTCGTCCTGTGTTTGTATGCCACTCGAGTAGACATAACACACTTTGTAGATTATTCTTTTGTGTTCTTCAATGAGAGAGATCAAATCTTCTTTGCTGTTTGCCATGTTGTTTTTTGCTTTTCACCCATATTAGTTGCTCAAACTTCGATAAAATTACGAATTCGCAGCTGACTTCCCGGAAGTTTTTTACAATGCCCTTTTTATCAGGGCATTGCAAAATACATCTGAACGGGAGTGTTCAGATGTGTTTTGTAAAAAGCTGTTTTACAGCTTTTAGTGAAAAACTTCCGGGAAGCTTCGGTTTTTTTTGTGGTTTTTTTGTTTTTTTTTTTGACATTTGCAGTCAAATTGACAATTAATGATTAAAAGTGGGTTAAATATGTTTATGCACATGTTCATGATGCGGGAGAAATTCTGCAGAGGGTGTGCTTTTATCTGATTTTAATCTATATGATATTACTGAGGCCTCTGCAAATTTTGCAGGGGCTTTTTTTTGCTCTACAGAATTTTAACTCGATATGATTTATGAACAATGTATTAATTGATTAACGGCAGAATAATCTTCAGTTACCTTTGGTTTAACTGCTGTGCAAAATGAATAATTGCTATTTTTTGATGTGATTGGATTTATGAACGATGTGAATGCCGGGCAATAGATAAATAAGCGATGTGAATGTCGGGAAAATGTTTTATGATATGAAAAGAGATTTGGGTGTTTTATTAGATGGTGCTATGGGCACAATGGTACAGAAGCTTGGTAGTGACTATCTTGCTACTGCGGGCTTGAGTGATGTTTTGAATATTACTCATCCTGAATTAATTGCCGAGATTCACAGATTGTATCTGGAGGCAGGTGCAGAGATAATTGAAACTAATACTTTTTCGGCTAATTCGGTTGATTTGGCTGAGTATGGTATGGCTGAAAGGGTTGCAGAGATAAATATGCAAGGAGCTCGGATAGCTAGGGAGCAGGTTGATGCTTTTATGGGGAAGTATCCGGGCAGATGTTTTAGTGTTGCAGGAGTTTTGGGGCCGGGAAGCAAATCTTCGGGCTTCTCCACGGATGTTGATGATCCTTCCGGCAGGAGTATAAGTTTCAGTGAATTGGAAGAGAGTTATTATGAGCAGGCAGAGGCGTTGATGAAAGGGGGTGTAGATTGTTTTCTGGTGGAAACTGTTTATGATACACTGAATGCGAAGGCTGCTCTCCATGCGATTGAAAGGTTGAAGAATTCTTATGGATGTGCATTGCATGTGATGGTCTCCGCAACTGTTTCGGGTGATTCCGGAAGGTTGTTGTGTGGTCAGACTATAGAGGCTTTTTTGATATCAATTTCGAATTTTACTTTGTACAGTGTGGGTTTGAATTGTTCGTTCGGGCCTGAATCTCTCAAGCCTTATTTAAGAGAACTTTCTGCTTTGGTTGATAAAATTTTTCCTGAGAAGATAAAAGTTTCTGTGCATCCGAATGCCGGTCTTCCTGATTTAATGGGAGAATATTCCCAGACTCCGGAGATAATGGCGGGGTATATAAGGGAGTATTTGGAGGAGGGTCTGGTGGATATAATAGGAGGTTGTTGTGGAACAACTCCGGATCATATTCGCTGTATGGCTGAGGTGCTTGGTGAGAAGAGATGGAAGATGCGTTCTGATTCGTGGATTGATGTTGCCGGTTCTTTGATGTTGTCGGGGTTGGATTCTTTGATGTTGTCGGGCAGAGACTCTTCGTCCGAAGAGAATGACTCTTCGTATGGCGAAGCAGGGGCTTTTTTTGTAAATGTGGGTGAACGGACTAATGTGGCAGGATCGAGGAAATTCCTCCGCCTTATAAAAGAGAAGAATTATACTGCTGCTGTGGAGATTGCTCGTAGGCAAGTTGAGAGTGGAGCTATGGTTCTGGATGTTAATATGGATGATGCAATGCTTGACCCTGTGTTTGAGATGCGGAATTTCCTAAAGCGTCTTGTTTCTGAGCCTGATGTGGCTAGGTTGCCTGTGATGATTGACAGTTCCCACTGGGATGTCCAGAAGGCTGCACTTGAGGTTTTGCCGGGAAAGAGTATTGTTAATTCTATTTCGTTAAAGGAGGGAGAGGCGCATTTTGTGTGGCAGGCGTGTGAAATTGCCAAATATGGTGCAGCTGTGGTTGTTATGGCTTTTGATGAAAAAGGTCAGGCTGACACTTATGAGAGAAGAATAGCAATTTGCAGGAGAGCTTATGATTTGTTAGTAGGGAAGTGTGGGTACAGGCCGAGTGATATCATTTTTGATACTAATGTTTTCCCTGTTGCGACAGGGATGGAGGAACATAGGGAGAATGCTTTGAGCTTTTTCCGTGCCTCTGCGTGGATCCGGGATAATTTGCCGGGTGTTGGCGTAAGCGGAGGTGTGAGCAATGTCTCTTTTGCATTTAGGGGCAATAATAGAGTAAGGGAGGCAATGCACTCTGCCTTTTTATATCATGGTGTGCGTCACGGAATGACACTGGCAATTGTGAATTCTCAGATGTTGGAGGTGTATGACAATATCGATGTTAAATTGCTGGAGGCTATTGAGGATGTTCTTTTTAATAGAAGGGCGGATGCAACTGAGAGGCTTGTGGCTTTGGCATCGGAGGTGTTGGATGATAATTCCGACGCAGGCTCTTCACCTAGGTTGTCTCGTATCGGAGAGAGAAATTTGTGGCGTAAAGAGAGTGTTGAGGATAGGTTGGTGCATTCGCTCGTAAAGGCTGTCTCTCAATATTTAAAGGAGGATATCGATGAATCTCTTAAAGCTGGATATTCTCCGGCAGAGGTGATAGAGAAGTTATTGATGGCAGGTATGAAGGAGGTAGGGGAGCTTTTTGGAAGTGGAAAAATGTTTTTGCCTCAAGTGATCAAGAGTGCAAGGGTGATGAAGGAGGCAGTGGCGATAGTAACTCCTCTTTTGCCCACAAAGGGAGATGATTCGGGTACAGGTGAAGAAGAGGTTTTCACGTCAGGAGATAATAATGTGCGTTCCGATTCGCCAGTTATCTTGATGGCAACAGTAAAGGGAGATGTGCATGATATTGGGAAGAATATTGTTTCAGTGGTGTTGTCATGCAACGGCTATATTATTGATGATATGGGAGTGATGGTTGACTCTTCGGATATTGTGCAAAGAGTGATTCGTGTTAGACCGGACATCATTGGGTTGAGCGGGTTGATTGCTCCATCCTTAACCGAAATGATAAATGTGGTGAAAGAGTTGGAGAAGAACGGTCTTACGATTCCGGTGTTGATAGGTGGAGCAACCACATCAAGAATACATACAGCTGTGAAGATTGCTCCTGAATATAGTGGTCCGGTTATTCACGTTTCGGATGCATCTAAAGCTGCTTCGGTTGTTGCTTGTTTATTTGACAAAAATAAGAGAAAGGATTATATATTTGAGAATGATCTCTTATATAAGAGATTAAGAGAAGAGTACCACAGAAGAAAGGAGGAGGTGTCGTATGTGACATCTGAAGAAGCTTATGCCAATCGTTTTGTGGCTGATTGGGCGGGTGTGGAAGTGCCGGATTATACTTCTCCACAGGTGCTTACATTCAAGGTAGAGGAGCTGTTGGATGATATTGACTGGAGGCCATATAAAAGGTTATGGGGAGTTGATCCCGGAGAGGATATATTTAACTTGTTGAGATCTGTTGTATTTGACATAAAGGCAGTTTACGGTGTCTTTCCGGCTTTTTCCACAGATAGCGATACTATCATACTTTCTGATTCAAAATGCGATGATGGTAGGAAGTTTGAGGTTGAAGCTCCACGTCAACTTAGAAAGAAACAGGAAGGGGTACCAAATCTTAGCCTTGCCGATTATGTTCCGTCCAAAGAGAGTGAATTCAGGGGAGCTGTCGGGGCATTTTGTATTAAGGTTGTCCCGGTCGGTGGTGTCCAGGATCCTCTTATTGTTGAATCACTTTGTCACAGATTGGTGGAGGCTGCATCTGCAAAGCTTCATAAACTGGTGGCATCCTACGGTATAAGACCTGCACCCGGTTATCCTTCATGTCCGGATCATAAGCAGAAACAGATTATTTTTGATATCCTCGATGCCCCGAAACATACCGGAGTAAGGCTTACGGACACAATGGCGATGGATCCTGTGTCCAGTGTTTGTGGATATTATTTTTTTCACCCGCAAAGCAGATACTTTGCATTAAATGGATTGTAGAATGAATGTTGTAGATCACATATCAAAGAAGAAGGGAGGCAAATTGTCGCTGGAGATCCTTCCTCCTCTTAAAGGTAAAAATATCAGCGAAGTGTTTGATGCAATAGATCCTTTGATTGAGTTTGATATGCCATTTATTGATGTCACTTTTCACAGGGAGGAGATTGAGTATTGTGATGCCGGAAATGGATTGTTAAGAAAAAGAGTTGTGAAAAGACGTCCCGGGACTGTGGGTATATGTTCGGCAATACAGAGCAGGTATGGCGTAGAAGCAATTCCTCATGTGTTGTGTGGCAGTTTTACAAGAGAGGAGACAGAAAATTTCCTTATTGATTTGAGTTTCCTGGGAATAGAGAATGTGATGGCTTTAAGAGGAGATGCAGTTCTTTCGGAGAGCTATTTTACTCCTGAGATTGACGGGCATGCACACGCAGATGAATTGGTTTATCAGATCGCAGAGATGAACAGAGGAAATTATATTGTGAGTGATAGCAAGTTTCATGATCCAACAAATTTCTGTATAGGGGTTGCCGGTTATCCGGAAAAGCATCTCGAGGCTCCCAGCATGGAGAGCGACATTCATTTTCTTAAAAAAAAGGTGGCAGCGGGTGCCGATTATATTATTACTCAGATGTTTTTCGACAACTCAAAGTATTTTGCTTTTGTAGATAAGTGTCGTGCAGAGGGCATAAATGTGCCGATTATTCCGGGTATGAAGCCTTTGTCTACAAAAAGGCAGCTCAATACAATTCCACATAAGTTCAAGGTTGATTTGCCGGACAACTTGGTGAGGGAGGTGGTGAAAGCTAAAAACAACGATGCTGTCAGGGAAATTGGTGTTGAGTGGTCTGTGGTGCAGAGCAAGGAGTTGTTAAAAGAAGGGGCTCCTCTTCTTCATTTTTATTCAAATGGTAAAACTGGTAGTATTAGGGAAATTGCCAGGAGGGTTTTATAAGCAGGTAGGCCGGTAGGCCGGTGGGTCGGTGGGTCGGTAGGCCGGTGGGTCGGTGGGTCGGTCGGCCGAAGGGTCGGTCGGCTGGTGGGCCGGTGGGCTTCCCGGAAGTTTTTCACAACGACCTGCTTTGCAGGGCGTTACAAAAACACATCTGAACGGGGTTGTTCAGATGTGTTTTGTAAAAAGCTGTCTTACAGCTTTTAGTGAAAAACTTCCGGGAAGCAGGGCTCCGCCGGGGCCTTCCGGGGCTCTGCCGGGGCTCTGCCGGAGTCTCTTCCGGGGCGGAGCTACGGGCACGCTTCGGGCACTTCTTAGGGGGCTTCTCCGGAGTTTTTACCGGGGACTTCCGGGGCCTTTGACGACTCTGCCGGGCATTGCTCCGGTGTGTTGGGTGTTATTGAGTACCTGGGTGCCGTTTACAAAGACGTGGATCATTCCGGTGGCGTATTGGTGTGGATTTTCGAAGGTGGCGTGGTCCTGGATGGTTGCGGGGTCGAAGATGGCTATGTCTGCAAAATAGCCGGTTTTGAGTTTTCCTCTTTTGTGTAGTCTGAGGTTCTCTGCCGGGAGAGAAGTCATTTTACGTACAGCCTCTTCAAGTGGGATGATTCCTTCGTCGCGGGAGTATTTCCCTAGTACTCTTGCGAAATTTCCGTATGCTCGCGGATGTGTTGTGGATTTTAGCCCCTCTCCCTCTGCTGCATAAGAGCCGGCATCGGAGCTGAAACTTACCCAAGGCAGTGCAATCTGCTTTCTTAGGTTCTCCTCTGAGATAATGAAGTAAATGGTCTCTACGGTACTGCCGTCTTCTATAACAAGGTCAATGACAGTTTCTTCCGGGGATGTGCCTCTTATCTTGGCAACTTCTGCAAGGCTCTTTCCGTAAAAGCGTTTCAGACTGTCGTTTTTGAAACCTATCAGTAATATATTGTCGGGAGAACCGGAATCTTGCATCAAACTCTCCCATTCAATGGCGGGCCTCCTCATATCCTCCAGTACCCTCTTGCGAATCTCAGGATCCTGCAAACGCTCTACCCATTTGTCATATCCTCCTTCCTGAACCCATGGCGGCATGGCAGCTGTCAGACCGGTGGAAGCCGCTGTATATGTGTACATATCGGCGGTTATTGAGAGGCCTTCTGCTCTTGCGGATTCTACTTTTGCTATAACCGAATCCAGTTTGTGCCAGTTCCCTCTTCCGCTTTGTTTAAGGTGGTAGATCTCAGCCCTTACTTCTGCTTCTCTGGCGATATGTATCAGTTCGTCAAGACTTTCAAGTAGTCTAATTCCTTCGCTTCGTATGTGTGAAATGTAGAGACCGTTGTATTTGGCAGCGACTTTTGCCAGCTCAATAAGCTCTTCTGTAGAGGAATAGAAGGCTGGAGCATAAATCAATGAGGAGCTTACGCCCATCGCGCCCTCTTCCATGGCTTGTTGTGCAAGTTGCTTCATTAACTCCATCTCTTCTGTGGTTGGTTCTCTGTCGTCAAACCCGACTGTCTCTTCCCGAAGTGTTGTGGCGCCTACGAATGAGGCTATGTTGGGGGAGACTCCCTTCTCTGCTATTGCCTCGAGACGGTCGTTCAAAGTAACCCACCTTACAGTATTAGTTGCGGAGTCTTTTTCCATGCGGGGCCCCATGGAATCGCCTTCGCCAAAGATCTCCAGTGTAACTCCTTGTTTGATATCGCTTAGCGACCGGCCATCTTTGACGAGATGAGGAGCTGCAAAGCTCAGGATGTTGATAAAGCCCGGAGAAACGACCAATCCGGTGGCATCAACGGTGTGCTTTGCACTTTTGTTGTTGAGGTCGCCGATTGCAGCAATAGTGTCGGCGTTGATTGCAATGTCGCCTATCATAGCCGGTGTGCCGGATCCATCGATGATATTGCCGTTTTTTATAATGATGTCAAAGTCGGGTTTGTTGCAAAAACTCAGGATGAGGGTTGAAAAGAGAAGCAGTGCACTTATTTGAATTGTTTTCATAGTGTTGGGCTTAGTGAGTTATTAGGAATTACGAAGTTATAATTTTTTTTGATACGGTGTGTGTGGGGCAGACGGGGGCTGCGTCGCGGGGTGCGTCCCCGGAAGTTTTTCACAACGCTTTGCTTTGCAACGCGTTGTAAAACATCTCTGAACAACTCATGTTCATAGATGTTTTGTGTAAAGCTGTTTTACAGCTTTATGTGAAAAACTTCCGGGAAGCGCCACTCGCCCCGCCGGGAAGCGCCACTCGCCCCGCCGGGAAACAAAAAAATGCTTATTTTTGTTTGTAATTTTGTCAAAATGAATAAGATTTATAAAGTTGCAATTATAGGAGGAGGAATTTCCGGCTCAGTCACTGCTTTACAGCTGGCTAAGTATGGTGTTGATAGTGTGCTATTTGAACAACGTGAAGGCCTTGTATACGGGCCTCCGTTTTGTCATCTGCACGCAGGTGGTAACCTCTATCCTGATATTTCGCTAGAGCAGTGTAAACTCCTCATGCGCCAATCAATAGAGATAGCCCGTCTCTTTCCTCAATCGATAGACCACAGGCCTACACTTATTAGTGTTCCTGAATCGGAAAAGTTTAATACTCAGGATATAGAACATCGTCTAAAACAATTGACACACCACTATGAAGAGTTAATTGCGCAGGACCCTGCCAATGAAGTTTTAGGCTCTCCGAAAGAGTATTATTCAGCATATAATAAGGAAGATCAGAGATTATTGGAGCAAAAGCCCTATGTAAAGCGCCCGACAAATCACGAGGAGTGGATGTCTAACGCTCTGAAATTGATTGATTACAATAAACTTAAAAGCCCTATTTTTATTGTGCAGGAATTTGGTTGGAACTTTTTCCGATTGGCTGCGCAAGCTTATTTGGCACTTAAGAAAAGTGACAACTGCGAGCTTATGCTAAACACCCGGATTATAGATATCAAGGATGTGAGCGACAAGGGGCTGGGTTACAACTGGCAGCTTTTTACCAAAGATAAAATGTATAAAGCTGATTATCTTGTTAATTCAGGAGGATTTAATGCAAGTAAGATCGATTATTCCCTGCAGTTAAAGTCGGAGAGGTTGGCAGAGTTTAAAGCTGCATATATTGCTAAATGGCATGATATTCCAGGCCTTATCCCCGAAATGATTTTTCACGGAGAGCGAGGAACTCCGCATGGAATGGCACAGCTCACTCCTTATTGCGACAATTTTTATCAAATTCACGGTATGACCAAAGAGATTACCCTGTTCCGGGACGGGGTGATAAAATCAAAGGCAGAGGAGGGTTGTCCGGAGTTTAATGAGACTATAAGTAAGAAGATTGATAACCAGTGGAATAAAGCGGAGGTAATTGAAAGAACGGAAAAATCGGTAGAGTTCGTAGCCAGATTTGTGCCCTCTTTTGCAACTGCAACTGTCGGAGGACCTCCTCTTTACGGTGCGCAGCAAATCCCCGGCAGCGATCTCAGTTTGCGGGTAGCAGATGTGAGCTTTCCTCGTAAGTTTTATGCACGCAGTGAAATTGTAAAAGCCTCCTCGGCTTTGACAGCTGCCAACCACATCATAGATAATATGCAGAAACATAGGGTTGTGCCCGCTTTTGACATCTCTTCCGGTGATAATGCTCTGTTGGAGAGCATCACAAAACAGGAGATAGACAGAGCTGCCGCAGAGATAGTTGTCAGACGTGGCTACCCCGAAGCGATGTCGAAGTTGGTAGTTTAAAAGATTGCTCCGCGGTGGGTCGAAGGGGGTGCTTGCCGGCGAGGTGCCAGCTCCTAGCAGCTCCTAGGAAGTTTTTCATATAAAGCTGTTATACAGCTTTATACAAAATAGATCTGAACAGCTCCTGTCCAGATCAATTTTGTAATGCACTACAAGGTAGTGCATTGTTAAAAACTTCCGGGGGTGTTAAAGTGTTTAATTTTGGAATTATGAGATATCTGGTTTTTATTTTGGTAACGGCTGTTTTACTAAGCTGTAATGGTGTTGACGGCGGGCAGGGTACAAATGATGGTTTTACTGTTATTGATGTAGGTAGTGATGTTGGAAAAGGGAGAGTGGTTGATCTTTCGGAAATTGCCGGTGAGATAACCTACATCCCGCTTGAGACTACAAATGACTCTTACATAGGCAGGGCTCCGGTTGTTTATTTTGAGAACGACAGGATTTATGTTAAGTCCAGAGGTGTATTTACGGTGTTTGACAAGTCCGGAAAGTATCTTTTTACTTTTGACAGGAGGGGCAGAGGTCCGGAGGAGTACATATACTCCGCACCTAAAATAGAGAGAGGTACGGGTAAGTTTTATGCAGAGAGTCCAAATAGCGACCGTTCGGTTACGGTGAAGATGTATTCAAGGGAGGGCGATTACGAAAAGGAGTTTACCGTTCCGGCGGTCAAAAACAGGATCATTAATTTAGACAAGTCCAAAGAGAATTTTTATTCGTTTAGCTTTTTCCGTGAGCTTATTCCGGGCATAGAGGGAATTGAGGTGGATGCCGAGAAGGTGTCCAGGATGTTTTACGATACCTTGTCCAACTTGATAGGGTATTTGCCACATTTGCCATCAGACCCGCGGGTGGTACTGGGTACTGAGGTAAGGGATAAGACCGAGGATGGCAGGAAACTGTATAATCCTCGTGCAAATAATACTATACCTCAATCGTATTTCTTTTATAAAGATACAATCCGCACCTACAAAAGTTACAACGATACGTTATACTCCTTCTTTGACGGCGATAAGCTAGTACCCAGATACCTGATTGATTACGGCGAGTATGCCGCATCCGAGATAGACCTTGACATGGAATCCATCACGAACGGAGAGGTAATTTCTGTTGACCACAATCACTATTATGAAACCGACAAGTTCATTTTGTTCTCTTTATTTTTGAGGGATTATGCACATGAACCTTATTTTGGAAAAAATTCTTATCTGCAGGTAAAGGAGCGGGAAATAAGGAGTTCATACGGTTACTACGACAAAGCCACAGGCAAATTTTCTTTGCTGAACTTGCCGGTAAAGAATACGCCCGGCTTTCGTGACGACCTTGAACAAGGCCCTCCTTTTTTACCATCTTATCTTTCTGACGACAACCACATGGCAACCATAATCTATCCTCACACACTCATAGAGTATGCAGCCAGCCACGAGGTTTCCGATTCGCTAAGAGCTATGATTGACAACTTGGATGAGAGTGACAACCCGGTGATTGCACTGGTGAAGCTCAAATAGGCGCTTTCCGCGGGGGCGAAGAGGCATTCGTTTCCGGGTTTGTTACCGTAAGGGTATAATTTGTTGCTTTTGGTTTTATTTTATACCCGAAATGGTATTATATTAAAATTTGTTATTATATTTATATCAGAAAAGGTATAGATATGGATTCGATACGATTATTTGTAAAACAAAAACGCAAGGAACTAAAACTCACCCAAGAAGATTTAGCGTTAAATGCAGGAGTAGGACTCCGCTTTGTTCGTGATTTGGAACAAGGCAAGAAAACACTTCGCTTGGACAAAGTTAATGATGTATTAGCATTGTTCGGGAAAGAGGTTGGTGTAATTGATAAAAAACGAGAGTAATGGCAAGAAAAGCTAAAATTTATTTTCAGGATCAATATGCAGGTATTTTAGTTGAAGGAGACAATGGATATTCATTTTATTATCAGAAAGAATATTTAAAATCATCAAATAGTCAACCAATTAGTCTGACATTGCCTCTGTCTGATGATCCTTACCACAGTAAGGTGCTTTTTCCTTTTTTTGACGGCTTAATCCCTGAAGGCTGGTTATTGGAAATTGGCGAAAAACACTGGAAGCTTAATCCACGTGACCGGTTTGAATTATTAATCAATTTATGCAGAGATACGATTGGTGCTGTTTCGGTATATCCAATGGAGGAGGAAAATCATGACTAACTGTTTATTTTGCTATAAGCCTGTCGAAGTAGGTGAATATCACTCTGCTTGTTCCAAAAAATTCTTTGGAACAACACAAGTTCCTATACTGGAATTAGATCAGGAAAAATTAAATCAGCTTGCGCAAATCACTGTAAATAAACGATTGGCTCTGACGGGTGTGCAATCCAAAATATCATTAAGCCTGAATGGTGAAAAAGGGAATAAACGGTTGACTTTAGTTGGTTTATGGGGGGATTATATTCTTAAACCACAATCAAATCAATTTGCCTATATGCCAGAAGTGGAAGATTTGACGATGCACTTGGCAAAGTTATTTAGAATTGAAACTGCACAACATGCGATAATTCGAACTACTACCGGAGAATTGGCTTACATCACCAAGCGCTTTGACAGAGCAAAAGACAAGAAAATTCATGTAGAAGATTTATGTCAATTGTCAGAATTGCTGACCGAGCAGAAATATAAAAGCTCATATGAGCGTGGAGGTAAAGTTATCAAGCAATATGCTACCAATTCTGGCCTGGATGTCATAAAATATTTTAGATTGGTTTTGTATTCCTTTCTAACAGGGAATAATGATATGCACCTGAAAAACTTCTCTTTTATGCATACCGATAAAGGTGTTTTGTTTTCACCAGCTTATGATCTGCTGAATATAAACCTGATTTACCCGGATGATAAAGAAGACTTGGCTTTGACCTTGGGAGGTCGAAAACGAAAAATAAAACGATTAGATTTTGATCAGTTTGCCCTGAGCTTAGGTCTTACAGATATTGTTCGGGATAATATCTACAAAGACTTTTCCAAACATGCAGATAAAGTACAAGATTGGATCGAAAGAAGTTTTTTGTCAGAGGAGTACAAGGATAGATATATTAAGATATTCGATAGCAAAATGAAACAGATTGGACTTTAGTGGGTAATAATCAAATGGTTGTTAATTTATCCGTTGGATTTAGACTTGATTGGATGTTATTATTTCTGTTGGATACCGGGTAAAATAGATCTGGACAGCCCCTGTCCAGATCTATTTTGTAATGCCCTACAAAGTAGTGCATTGTGAAAAACTTCCGAGAAGTGCATTGATCTCGATTTTACGCTTAAAGCATAAAATATTTATTGAAAAACATAAAATATATTTTGTAATTCAATATTTTTGTTTTTAGCTTTGTATTCGAAATCTATAATAAAGAGTTATGGAAATAAGTAAGAAAACAAAATTACGAATTACACTTTTGTATTTATTTTTAGTGGGTTTTATTTCTTTGTGGCTCGCATCAGAAATGCGTACATCCATTGGAAATTTAAAACCTCCGGTTGAGCTTGGTAATGGCACTTCTGTTAAGACTATCAGTGATTTAAATCTGAAAAGTTTCTACAATTCCGATTATAATGTTCCTGTAGATGAAAAGCCAGACGGCACTGTTATTAAAGCAAAAATCCGAACTTTCTCTGCAAAGGTGTTGTATAGGACTGGAGGCAACATAAGGGATGCAAAATATGGGCAATTGAGTAAATATGGTCATATACTTAGTTTCTGCTTGTTGTTATCACTTATTTTAATTCTATTACGAATTATATATTTGTTTATAAAAGGGATTAAATCAGAAAACTATTTTCCTTCTCAGAATATTGTCTTAACAAGAATTCTTGGAGTGTTAGTACTATTCTATGTGATAATAGACTCGGTTAGTCAGGCATTAAACGTTTTATCCTATATGCATTTATTTGACAACACTGATTTTAGGATTACTTCTTATATAGCAATTGACTTTGAAGCGTTAATTGTTGTATTGACTCTTTTTATCCTTTCCGAAGTGTTTTCTATTGGGAATGTATTAAGTAATGATAATAAAATGACAATTTAAAAAAGTAGATATGTCTATAATTGTTAATCTTGATGTTATGATGGCAAAAAGAAAAATGTCCTTGGGGGAGCTATCAGAAAAAGTTAATATTAGTATGGCAAATTTGTCGATTCTGAAAACTGGAAAAGCAAAAGCAATACGTTTTTCGACATTGGAAGCTATTTGTGAATCCTTAGATTGTCAACCTGGAGATATCCTTGAGTATAGAAAATAATATATTCTCAAAACACAAAAAAAAGGCTATGAGAAAATTTGGATTTATAATCGTTGCGTTGCTCATGTATTGCAGTAGTGTAAATGCTCAACAGGTGTTCAATGGTGTGGTATATGAATATGAGACCAATTCTGCCGTTCCTTATGCAATGATATTTGTTAAGGGAAAGGATGTTGGTGTGGTTAGTGATAAAAATGGGAAATTTAGCTTGGTGAGTGATAAAATTGAAGCGTTGGATTCAATCACAATTACAAGCTTAGGGTATTCAAAGGAGTTGATTGCGGTAAAGGATTGGCAGGATGGAGAAAACATATTCATTAAAACAAATCCGTTCCAGATTAATGAGGCACTGGTAACAGCAAATAGAACTAAAAACATCAAAATAGGTATTACCGGAGCAGGGATGAAAATGCTTTTTGTTCCTCTTTTTATGAAGCAGGAGTTGGATGAGAATGATTTGGTTGGCCGGGAAGTAGGTGTTGCATTGGAGGTTAACCGAGATTGCCATGTAAAAAAGCTAAACTTCTTTATTGCATTAAATAAGTATGATAATGTAAAATTAAGGGCTCTCTTTTATAAAATGAAAGATGGCAAACCTGGGGATTTATTTGTAAATAAGGATATTATTTTTGATGTAGATATAGAAAAAGGATGGTATTCCGTGGATCTTACACCATATGATATCTATTTGTCAAAAGGCCAACAAATTGCCGTAGCATTAATGACCTTGGACGAGACCAATCGTAACGAATTCTTCATGTATGGGAGACTGTTGAAGAACCCTGGTTTATTCAGGAGGGACAGAGTGCTTGGTGAATGGAGTATCACTAATGGAGGCATAGTTCTTTATCTGGATGCTCAATATTGATTAAGCTTGTTGACTTCTTCTCCAGTTCTAAGGTAGTTTAGGCTTTTGTGAAAAACTCCCGGGAAGTGGCATTTGCTTACTCAAATGCCAGTGACATTAATTCCTGTTCTCTCCTTGATAAACCATAATGTGTTGCAATTAATTTCCACTTTGACACATTTTTTTGAACATGTTTGATTATGTCTTTAGCTTTATTTGGGGTAAGTCTAAAAAATTCAGCAACTTCTGAAACAAGCTCCAGGTCAAGAGAATTATCTTCATCAGAAATGTTAAGACTAAGTCCTGTGCCGGTGGGAACTGCATTAATGTCGTAAGCAGGAGAAAGCCTCCAACCATTTTCCCTAAGCATAAAACCATGATTTCTTAAATGGTCATCGGTGTTCTTTACACAAACACTAAAAACAATCCGTCGCCATAGTTCTTCCAAGTCAGAGGCTATATGGTCTTTATTGCCCTTTTGTAAGATGAAACCCGCCAAATCTAAATAGCTTACACCACTTTGATGATTATCTCCATCTACACGGCCCAGCAAAGTCATTGCTGAAGCAAAATGGATACGTTCGCGGTTTAGGGTTCTGTCAAATCGTTTGGTTAGGAATGTATATTGATTCCCTGAAAATTTTTGAATTGTTGATTCTGACATTTTTATGCCTGAACGAATCGCAAGTTCATGAACCACTTTTTCCCAGCCTCCTGTATCAACATCATCATGAATGCTTGGGAATTTTGCTATCCAGAGTTGATTATGCTTATCAACAACACTTGCTTTGGGTCTGGCACCACCTAGAGAAGAGCCTGGTGCTGTCAGCAGGTTCAACCATTTTAAATATTCAGGATCATCAACAGACTTGTCTTCTTCGAGTTTTTTGCTGGCATATTCTAGGTCCCCCACAGATGTCCAAGGAGGTGCTGCCCTTTCTTTGTCGTCATTCACAAATGGGCCATCCGGGTTTTCTTTAAACCGAATGGCTCCCATCCGGTGTTTGTCTCATAAGCACTCTTCCCCAGCGGTCAGGAGATGAATCCAGAAAAATACCAAAGTTCACTTTTTCTTCTGTTGTATATTGAGGCCCTGAATAGTGCATTAAATCGGGATCAAGTAAATATCTTTCTCCTGAACTCAACCACGATTTATCATATTCGAATGAAAACACTTCATTTCCACGAACCCGGTCGGCAAGCAAAATCCCCATAAGTTGTGGTCCACTTAATCCATACCAGTCGGCATAAACATATATTATTTTTGATGCCATAATTTTACTTTTTAACCCTCTTTTTTGGTGAAGTTAAATTTGCGTCCTGAAGTTTCCGGCCAAGAATGTCGTCGCTTGCTATTTTTAGAAAATCATCAGCAAGACCCAGTACAAATAATACCTGCAAGTAATTTCCCATTGCAACTCCGGGAGACCCTTTTTCTACTGAAACTAGCGTTCTTCTGCTAATGCCTGCTCGTTCTGCAACCTGCTCTGCTGTTAGCTTTCTTCGCAATCGGGCCATTTTAATGTTTTCGCCTAAGGTTATCATTATTTTCAACTGCTTTGGCAGAAGAATTGCTTTTTTTGATTCCATAAGAAGTAATATTTTGCACAAATATAGCTAAAATGAGTAAAATAATACATTTTATATATAAGTTTCATTACAACATTCTCTTTTTTGGGGTGCCGGGAGCGGGGTGCGGAGTGCGGAGTGACTCCTCGGAAGTTTTTCACATAAAGCTGTTATACAGCTTTATACAAAATAGATTTGAACAGGGGCTGTCCAGATCTATTTTGTAATGCCCTACAAGGTAGTGCATTGTGAAAAACTTCCGGGAAGTGTCATTCGAACAGGATTAGATTTTAACCAGTTTGCCATGAGCTTAGGTCTTACAGATATTGTTCGGGATAATATATACAAAGACTTTTCCAAACATGCAGACAAAGTATAAGATTGGATCGAAAGAAGTTTCTTGTCAGAGGAATATAAGGATAAATATATTAATATATTCTATAGTAAAATTAAACAGATTGGACTTTAGTCGGTAATAATCAAATGGTTGTTAATTTATCCGTTGGATTTAGACTTCTTATTGAATCTAGGGTTGGGAATTTTTATTTTTGACACTGGTTGTCAAAATGGCGTATTAATTTTGTGATTATCTATTAATTACAAAACAATTTGCCATGAAAAAATTGATATTTACGTCACTTCTACTATTAGCGATGAGTAGTTGCTCAAAAGACAACACCAACAATCGAATCGATTTAGAGTCTACCAACAAGACTCTCTATTTTGAGGATAAATACAAAATAGTAGCAGAATCAAAAGACCCTATTAACTACACTTCTTCAGATGAATATCATGCAACTGTGTCTGGTACCGGTTTGGTGACAGCGGGTCGTATCGGGGAAACAAGTATTATTTTGGATAATACTCATGATACCAAGGTTCTCAAATTGCACATTAAGCCTAAGTTGGTTTTATACAAAGATCCTTACTTGGAGTTTGGTAGTACTGAATGGACTGTTGTAAATGAGCTTGGAGAACCAGACGAAGAATCTTCTAACAGTATAGCATATAATCTCAACTCCGATGTTGCTCCCTTGGTTATGTATACTTTTGATGATTACGACAGGCTGGAGTATGTTGTGGTTTTAGCTAATTCTTTATATACAGAGGATTTAGCCGATTATCTACTTGAAAGGTATATTCCTGTAAGTATTGCTGATTTAATTTTTGTAAACGGATTAACTCCGGAGGAAACATCCATGTTGGTGAAGTTGGAACTTTTTAACACGAGTTATTGGATGGTTGTATATGCCAGCTATACTGGATCAGGTACAAGGAGTGAAGCAGACGATGTAATAAGTATTGATGAGGAGTCTATCAGGAGTATTGTTAGAGAGCATATATTATGAAAGCAGACGCAAAATTATAAAATATAGTTGTCCGGAATTTCCGGACAACCACTCAACATGGCGCTATTCCTGCTAAAACGCAAAAACATGACGTAAAAGGCTATAACCTGGATGTTATTATTTCTGTTGGATACCGGGTAAAATCAATTCAAGGTACACCTTTTCATTCCCCAGAAGTTTTTTACAGAAAGCTGTTATACAGCTTTATACAAAATAGATCTGGACAGCCCCTGTCCAGATCTATTTTGTAATGCCCTACAAAGTAGTGCATTGTGAAAAACTTCCGGGAAGTGCATTGATTTCGATTTTACACGTAAAGCATAAAATATATATCGAAAAACATAAAATATATTTTGTAATTCAATATTTTTGTTTTTAACTTTGTATTCGAAATCTATAATAAAGAGTTATGGAAATAAGTAAGAAAACAAAATTACGAATTACATTTTTGTATTTATTTTTAGTGGGTTTTATTTTTTTGTGGCTCGCATCAGAAATGCGTACATCCATTGGAAATTTAAAACCACCGGTTGAGCTTGGTAATGGCACTTCTGTTAAGACTATCAGTGATTTAAATCTGAAAAGTTTTTACAATTCCGATTATAATGTTCCTGTAGATGAAAAGCCAGACGGCACTGTTATTAAAGCAAAAATCCGAACTTTCTCTGCAAAGGTGTTGTATAGGACTGGAGGCTACATAAGGGATGCAAAATATGGGCAATTGAGTAAATATGGTTATATACTTAGTTTCTGCTTGTTGTTATCACTTATTTTAATTCTATTACGAATTATATATTTGTTTATAAAAGGTATTAAATCAGAAAACTATTTTCCTTCTCAGAATATTGTCTTAACAAGAATTCTTGGAGTGTTAGTATTATTCTATGTGATAATAGACTCGGTTAGTCAGGCATTAAACGTTTTATCCTATATGCATTTATTTGACAACACTGATTTTAGGATTACTTCTTATATAGCAATTGACTTTGAAGCGTTAATTGTTGTATTGACTCTTTTTATCCTTTCCGAAGTGTTTTCTATTGGGAATGTATTAAGTAATGATAATAAAATGACAATTTAAAAAAGTAGATATGTCTATAATTGTTAATCTTGATGTTATGATGGCAAAAAGAAAAATGTCCTTGGGGGAGCTATCAGAAAAAGTTAATATTAGTATGGCAAATTTGTCGATCCTGAAAACTGGAAAAGCAAAAGCAATACGTTTTTCGACATTGGAAGCTATTTGTGAATCCTTAGATTGTCAACCTGGAGATATCCTTGAGTATAGAAAATAATATATTCTCAAAACACAAAAAAAGGCTATGAGAAAATTTGGATTTATAATCGTTGCGTTGCTCATGTATTGTAGTAGTGTAAATGCTCAACAGGTGTTCAATGGTGTGGTATATGAATATGAGACTAATTCTGCCGTTCCTTATGCAATGATATTTGTTAAGGGAAAGGATGTTGGTGTGGTTAGTGATAAAAATGGGAAATTTTGTTTGGTGAGTGATAAAATTGAAGCTTTGGATTCAATCACAATTACAAGCTTAGGATATTCAAAGGAGTTGATTGCGGTAAAGGATTGGCAGGATGAAGAAAACATATTCATTAAAACAAATCCGATCCAGATTAATGAGGCACTGGTAACAGCAAATAGAACTAAAAACATCAAAATAGGTATTACCGGAGCAGGGATGAAAATGCTTTTTGTTCCTCTTTTTATGAAGCAGGAGTTGGATGAGAATGATTTGATCGGCCGGGAAGTAGGTGTTGCATTGGAGGCTAACCGAGATTGCCATGTAAAAAAACTAAACTTCTTTATTGCATTAAATAAGTATGATAATGTAAAATTAAGGGCTCTCTTTTATGAAATTAATGATGGCAAACCTGGAGATTTACTTGTAAATAAGGATATTATTTTTGATGTAGATATAGAAAAGGGATGGTATTCTGTGGATCTTACACCATATGATATCTATTTGTCAAAAGGCCAACAAATTGCCGTAGCATTAATGACCTTGAACGAGACCAATCGTAACGAATTTTTCATATATGGTAGATTGTTGAAGAACCCTGGTATATTCAGGAGGGACAGGGCTCTTGGTGAATGGAATATCACTAATGGAGGCATGGTGCTTTATCTGGATGCTCAATATTGATTAAGTTTGTTGATTTCTTCTCTAGTTCCAAGGTGGTGTAGGGTTTTGTAAAAAACTCCCGGGAAGCGGAAATGGTGCTGATAATTAAAAGCAAAGCCGCTGATAAAGCGGCTTTACGGTGCACGAATCCGTGGAATCGGCTAGGAGAATCTCCATGATGCAAAGGTAATATTTTTAATAAATGAATGGGTATAATTTGTATTAGTAGATAGGTTTGATGTGATTCGCTTTCAAAATTGTATCTTTATCAGAGGATTAATAATTCCCTAAATTTATTGAACATTGTTCCTTATATTTAGGGAGGCAAATAGATAAAACAGTAAAACAGATTTTATCCTTAATTTTACAGTATATATTCAGTGATATGAATTACAGGATCCCTGACTTGCCACTAAATTTCGATGTAGAAACAAAGGCAGTACTAAAACAAACTAATAAGGCCAACCGTAGTCTTGCAGAACTGAAAGGTGTGGTTAAATCTATGCCCAATGCTTATATTCTTATCAATACATTAGCCTTGCAGGAGGCTAAAGACAGTTCAGCTATTGAAAGTATTATTACTACTCATGACGAGCTTTATAAAGCAGAGGTTTTTGTACACCAATTTACTTCTGCAGGAGCTAAAGAAGTGCAAACTTATGCCGATGCTTTAAAGAGGGGTTTTGAAATGGTCTCTCAAAAACATTTACTGACCAATAATTTTATTATTCAGATTTACAGGAATGTGAAGCAGAATAATTCCGGATTCAGAGTTACTCCCGGCACAACTTTAAAAAACGAAAGAACTCAGAAAATTGTTTACGAACCACCTCAAACCATTGATCTGATTCAGGCGTACATGTCAAATCTCGAAAGGTTTATTAATGATGACACTATTAGCGATTTAGACTCATTGGTTAAGATGGCTATCATACACCACCAGTTCGAAAGCATCCACCCTTTTAGTGATGGTAACGGGCGTACTGGTCGTATCATTAATATCCTTTACCTTGTTCAACAAGGACTTCTCGATTTACCAGTTCTGTATTTAAGTCGGTACGTCATTAAGAATAAAGGCAGATATTATGAATTGCTACAAAAAGTAAGGGATGAGCATGCTTGGGAAGAATGGATATTGTTTATGCTTAAAGGTGTTGAATTAACAGCCATTGAGACGATAAATCTTGTTGAGGGAGTAAAAAATCTTATGGCTCAATTTAAGAAAGAGATTCGTGAAAACTTACCTAAAATTTACTCACAGGATTTGCTCAATAATTTATTTCGCCACCCTTATACGCGCATAGAGTTTGTAATGAAAGAGCTTTCTATAAGTCGTCCAACCGCTAGTTCATACCTAAAGAAATTAGAAAATAGGGGTTTAGTTATGAAATTAAAATTGGGGAGAGAAAACTTTTATTTAAACGAAAAATTATTTGACCTTTTGATGCATGCATTCCACCTGGAAACGGAGATTGTTGATTCGATAGACTCAAATGGATAACGTGTAAAGAAAATTGCATTTTCTTTCTATATCGAAAGAACGTGTAAAGAGAATCGCATTTTCTTTTGTAGTTATTTTGGTTAATACAAGGTGATTCCCCAAGAGTGGTGCTGATAATTAAAAGCAAAGCCGCTGATAAAGCGGCTTGCAGGGCACGAATCCGTAGAATCGCGCTAGGAGAATCTCCATGATGCAAAGGTAATATTTTTAATAAATGAATGGGTATAATTTGGATTTATTCAGAAAACAAATATCAAATGAAGAAACTCCTGCTATTTATTACTACCATATTCCTTATGGCTGGGTGTGTTGGCAATAATACAGAAAACAAACTTATTGATCTTGATCAAAATGATCAGGTATCTATTTTTGATTTCGTTGATTCAATTAATATCGTCTCGTTTGAGACAACTGATAAATGCTTGATTAGTAATATCTCTAAAATAATACCATATAATAACAGATATTATATACTAGACATGAAATTGCAGACAATCTTTTGTTTCAACGAAAACGGGAAATTTCTATTTAAAATTTCACAAAGAGGACGTGGCCCAGAAGAGTATACATATCTTGGGGATTTTAATATTGATCCTTATAATCATCAATTAATGCTTTTGGTTCCTTTTGGGGTAATCTTATATTTTGATTTGGATGGCCACTTTATTTCTAAAGTAGTGCTTCCTAGCGAAACAAAAGCCTATAATGAGGTATATGCGATAAATGCTGATGAGCTTCTTTTTATTTCTCTTGGTGAATACCAAGCGGTTTACTATTCAAGAAAAAAGAACAAGATTCTAAAAGAAATTTTTCCCAACGAAATACCGGGTTACTTTTCAGCATCATGCAGATCTTTTTCTTATAGGAACGCAGTTTACTTTAATTCAATTCTGGGGAAAAATGAAGTTATCAATATGTCAGATAAGAATCAAAAAGTAGTTTATTCATGGAATTTTGGAGATAAAAATAATTCTGAAAAACAGATTTCTACTTTTAATCGATACATAAAACGACAGGGACTTAACGGGAATAAAGGACTTTTTCTGAAAGATATAGTAGGGGATGGAAAATTCCTAAATTACTTTATTTATAGTAGCTACGAAACAAATAGATATTGAATCGCTTTATTAAACTAAAATAATTCGATTCTGACTATTTTTATGGATAAAAAAAATATGTTTTCACAAGGACAATAGAAGGCATTCAACTTTTTTTAATAATTTATATAATGAGTCTATTTTCCTCTTCGACTCTAGCATTGGGCAAACATATTATGCCAAAAGCTGTCAGTTTAACTTTGCTGAAAACTGTCGGTTTTAAGTTTGCTGATTACAAATAGAGTCAAAACTTAACAGCAGGCCGAGAAAAAGATTCAAGTTTTCAACACCTGACCAAATGTTTAATTTATTAACCGGCGAAATTCCAAAAGTTGCGTTTAATATTTGAATTCAGGAGTTGAGCAAAAACTGTTTTTCCTTTATTCATGGCAAAGATTATTACAACCCTGCCATAAATATAAAAATTCAAATCGTTGAAAAATTGTACGCCTATAATAGTCTATATATTAATAATTTAAATCACTGGTTCGGAATTTAAACGGGACAGTAGTGAATTACCACAAATAAATCACCTCAACAATGGGTGGAAATGCTTGATGACGAAGTGCTGGCAACAGCTTTACTCGATAGACTCCTCTTTAAATGTCAGGTTATACCCCTTGAGGGTAAAAGCTATAGACTTATTAACAGAAAATCAATTTTAAACGATGAAAACTTATAATTTATTACTTTTGCTATGATTGCTGGCGCATCCTTATTTACCGAAAATGGTACATTGTTATTTACCGATTACACATTATTTAGGAAAGATAAATATTAATAGTAAGGAGCACTATGTTCGTTTTACTGTTCAGGAAGTAAAAGTTAATCCGAGCAAAAAGAAGGCGGAGGGGTTTACTCCTAACGAGCTGCATTATACATTTATAACAGACATTGCTGTATACGAAAATACTGCTAAGAGTCCGATAAAAGCTCCAAGCACTTACTTGGCAATGGGAACAAATAGCAGTATTTTGGATGCTAAGCTACAACAATTTTTTGAAAGATTAGCTATTATCCTCTCCAAATCGGGTTAAATCATCACCAAAAGTGACGAAGAACCACTATGGGGCGGAATATCCAGCTTGCACAAATCGCTGTAAGTGAAAGATTGGCTTTGACCTTGGGAGGTCGAAAACGAAAAATAAAACGATTAGATTTTGACCAGTTTGCCCTGAGCTTAGGTCTTACAGATATTGTAAGGGATAATATCTACAAAGACTTTTCCAAACATGCCGATAAAGTACAAGATTGGATCGAAAGAAGTTTTTTGTCAGTGGAATACAAGGATAAATATATTAAGATATTCTATAGTAAAATTAAACAGATTGGACTTTAATCATTAATAATCAAATGGTTGTTAATTTATCCGTTGGATTTAGACTTGTTCTTTCTATATTGAAAGAATGTACAAAGAAAAATGGGAGATCTTTCCTTCTCTTCAAAATACGTTGTAAAACCAAAATATGACAAAGAACCGGTATAGTCCGGAATATGTAGTTGATATTTTTTAAAACGATTAAACTATCTATCGATATCTTTAAAATCTATGCAAAATAAAGCGGTATTATTAGTTTTTTGTTCATTTGCGATTAAATAAATTTTTTCATCTAAAACGGTTACAAAACTAGAAAATTGATATCCATCTCTAGTTATCTCATAAGATTTAGACAAATTCTTGTGTTTATTATATATAGCAAGGTAGTGTTGCCGATGTAAGCTATACCGAAACAATACATAATTTATTGTTTCATAAACATCATAAACAGACGTAACAAATTTGAAACGATTTTGTTTTTTGTTAATTAATGTTATTATCTCATTTACAGGTTTTTTGAGCACATTTGAACTTAAAGCGTATTCTTTGAAATCTACATAATATTTTTGCTTTATATTCAATTTAGAATCTATCGAATAGATGCTATAAGAAAACGGTTCCCAGAAAATCACCTCATCTCCGTTAAAAGAAAATGTATTCATAAAAGAGATTCCACTTTTTAAGTGTTCTCCAGCTAAAGTGTCTATGATTTTATAGTTTGAATCTAACAAACCTAATTTTGGAATTATGAATTGCTCTCCTTGGAAAACAGGACTAAAAATATATCTGTCAGATCCGTAGAAAGGGATCATTCTATTGATTGATAAATTCTGCTTATTCATAGGGACTACTATCGAATCACAAAATGTTCCATTCATATAATATTTTAAAATTTTATTAGACCCATTATCATATAAATTTACAAATCCATTCTTTATGAAAACGCTAGTTAAGTTTAGAAACTCTAAAGGCCCCCTTCCTTTCGTGGAAAAATCGTGTAAGTAATGGCCATTACTGTCTATTGCTATTACACGGTCTTTAGAGAAAATTATTATTGTATCCCTTGAAAATTCTAATTTATAAACATCTCCAATTATTAGCGAAGAATCAGTGCAATCATTTGTCAAACGAATTATCTTTGAAGAGGCTGGTATTTCATAAATTTCAGTAGAATCTGCATTGATCTCAATAACTGAACAATCAAGCTTTTGGCTATTTTTACAAGAACTCAGTAATGTGATTATGATTAGGGGCGTGAATAAATAATGTTTCATACGTAATATAGGATGTAATCTGAAAGTAAATTTACCCATTTTTTTGCAATTAAGCTACCCCATTGAGTGTAGGGTTATTAATATTGTTTTTCTATTGTCCATTCTTTAGGTGATTTTTTTATTGTTATAATTACCGAGCCCATACCATGCAGAGCATTAATATATTTAAAAAGGCTTATTGCATCGTTTTTCTTCATTGGAAAGAGCATTATGTCGTTAATAGCAACTAAGTCTGCTCTTAACAACGTTTTACCTATCTAAAGCTCTGCCAGATATACTCTTTAATTTGAGTGTCTCTACTATCTCTTTCATAGTTTTAAAGTATGCTTTGTATCCCATTTTTGCAGCATCATGTATTAACCCGGCAGAGAGATAAGTTTTTCCTACACCTGGAGGGCCCATCAGAACTAGGTCTAACTATTCTCCATCCACATTAACTCATCTGCATTATTGACAGAGATGCGTAGTGCAGATTCCAAATTATCTTCTTGGATTACAAAACATAAATCCACTACTATAGGAAGGTTGGACTCTCCAAGTCGGGTTAAATCATCACCAAAAGTGACGAAGAACCACTATGGGGCGGAATACCCAGCCTAAGAAAAAAATATTAACTTTAAAAATCATAATTAAAATCCTACGATAAGTGAACGGGTATAGCCTGGAATATGTAAATTTAAGACCATTGAAGAGCAAATGATGGGAATACAAATTGAAGAAAATTAAACAGCATAGCCGATGAACAGCGAAATCCTGATATACCAAAACCCAGAAGGCAACATCAAAATAGATGTTCGCTTAGAAAATGAAACTGTTTGGCAAGGACAAGCGCACCATTTCAGAGCATATCCGGATTATTTTTAACGAAGGTGAACTGGACGAAAATATGGTTGTCCGGAATTTCCGGACAACCACTCAACATGGCGCTATTCCTGCTAAAACGTAGGAACATGACGTAAAAGGCTATAACCTGGATGTTATTATTTCTGTTGGATACAGGGTAAAATCGATTCAAGGTACACAATTCCGTATTTGGGCTACACAGCGGTTAAGGGAATACATCATAAAAGGATTTGCGCTGAATGACGACCGTTTTAAGTCGGGTAACTCAATGAATTATTTCAATGAACTGCAAGACCATATCCGGGAAATTCGCCTATCAGAGAAATTCTTTTACCAAAAAATAAAAAAACCATTGAATTTTTCAAGATAGTACAAAATAAATTGCTTTGGGCAATCAGCCAGCAAACTGCAGCCGAATTGGATTGAACGTTTGGATGTAATACTAAAAATGAAAGGTCGCGAATTGCTCACACATGCAGGAATAATTAGTAGTAAGATGGCACTGGAAAGATCAGGAGAAGAATATGAAAAATTCCTAAAACAACAAAAAGCTATTGAAAAAGAAACTAGTTTAAAAGAATTGGAGGCAGATATTATAAAATTGAAGAAACTAAATAAGTGAAGTTTAAAGAAATAAATTTAGATCAGGCATTTATAGAGCTTTTCTAAATGAAGGCTATCGGCATTTTGTGAGCAAAAACTGATAAAGTCACCTACAATATATGTATGCCCGAATACTTTCAATTCCTTAAAGCTTCGATTAAAGGAAATTACGGCATTTCTGCACGAATTCTGCATGGATAAGAAGTTGTTAATTTATACGTTTGATTTATATGGGATTAGATGTTTATCACATACAGTTGACCTTAACACCCGATGACAAGAGTGATTTTTTTCCGGTTGATTTTGTAGATTCGGAGTGTAACGTTCCGTTAGAAAAATATGCCAAATTCATAACTGCCATTGAACAAGGTTATACCACTTCAATAGATGTGAAGGGTGTGTATTATAATATAGTTGGCTACCAAAATAAGTGGATGAATGATGTGTTCTACAATGTATTCCCAAAATATATGTTCTGGGGGAATAGAGAGGATTTTGAATTTGCTTACACTTGTGTTGCTGATGAATGGTATATTGATGAATTCGGGATAGATTCTGTAAACGAGATGAGGAGATATTTCAAGGAAAATTTTGTGGATAAATATGATTCAGAAAAAAGCTTACTTTGGGTTTCGTTCTGATAATTAAAAGCAAAGCCGCTGATAAAGCGGCTTGCAGGGCACGAATCCGTAGAATCGCGCTAGGAGAATCTCCATGGTGCAAAGGTAATATTATTTTCTACTTCCATGTTAAATGCTCAGTCGTTTAATCATTCAATAGAAATCAACGGAGGTGTAGGTTTATCTAAATACACCAAATATTCTATCGGAGCAGGATACCAGTCCGGTATTCAAATTGAAAAATTTTATGTTGGAGCAGGCATAGGTTTTAGATATGCCGATGCTCTTTATTATTCAAGCACTCTCATTGAAGATTACTTTGAAAGTCGTGATGGTAAATATCTAATTCCTTTGACATAGGTATCAGCCCAAATATTCACAAATATCATTATACTGTTTTTAATGAGAATAATACAAGAGAGGAGAGGTTATTAATACGAACATTAATACTTACTATTGGATACTCGTTTTAGTGGAATAAAGATATTAGTATAAAAAGGTTTTATTTTCCGTTAGAATTTGAGATCTTGAAATAGTTCGAGTTGACTGTCGTTAAACAAGACATTTAAATTAAAGTAACCAAGGAGCAGAACGCGGACCTCTTGTCCAAGCACCCCTTCTTCAAGTAAACATCTTACCTCTGCCTGTCATCACGTATTCCGTCGATATACCGAGCTCGACACATATGGTGGCCACCCATTCTATGCGCAACCTGCGTTCCTCTGGCTCCCTTGTGCACCTGATGAGATTGGAATATGGTATATTGCAGTTCTGAGCAACTCGTTTCTTAGAGCCGTGTTCAGCGGTGGCTATATTGAACGCCTCGGAGAATCTTTTCCATATTTCGATATAAGTAGTCATTTCTTGGTGATGATGTATCTTACTATTATTTCCTTTCTGTTATGCCCATAGGTGCGTTGCACCCTGTATTGATTATTCTCCCATACCGAGGACCAAACCGACAAGCCGCCATCAAGGCTGCTTGGCCCGTATTCTTCGGGATGTTTGTCTATTTCCTTTTCAAGATAGATGCTTGAGATTGCATTACCCCTTATCATTGCACTGAAGTTGGGCATGTCATAAGGTATTATTGAAACCAGCTCTGTCGACACTCCATGTGGCTTTGCTTCGAAATCGTAGTCGTAAGACTTGATGATCTTGTTTTCCACCTTCCCGGAGCAACCAGCGAGTAACAATAAAGCGAACAAATACATTTTTTTCATATCAGTTGTAAAACATAATTACCCTATTAAGTCCTATAAGACCGATCCTACACCGGCACATCCTGCATCGCTCTCCTTCTCCTTGAGGCAGTATCCCCCCTTTTTAGCTACCTCAAGCTTAGCCTCAAGTGTGGCTACTTGCCTGATTAGCCGCCTTATTTCCCCCTCTTTCTCTTCCAGTTTAGCATCTTTCTCCCTCAAGTATGATATGAATTCGTTGGGCGGGGTTTCGTATTTGGTTTTCGGCTCTTCGACTATATCCGGAGTGTGGGGTTCTTTTTTCACCTCGATCACTACGTCGGGCAATTTGTATTTCAACACGACATCACCATATAGGTTGTATAACTTTTCATATACACTCTTCGGCAATGGCTTTTTTCTGTTTTCAACAGCAGACAATAGGGGTTGTGGCATATCTAATGCCTCGCACATCTCTTTTTGTGACATTTTTAGTGCCTCTCTTAACCCCTTTATATCAATCATTTAAAAAATATTAGTGTAAAATATTGTAAATTCTGTATATATTTTTTGGTTATATATATTTCTTGTGTATATTTGCATACAGTTAACGCATCTTAAACATCGGAAAGTTACAAAGTGCAACCGAATTGTGCAAGTAAGAGCGGAAAAAGAAACAAAATATACAAAATATATAGTATGGACAAAGTAAGACAATACTACCAATCCTTATCCCCCCTTAGTCCCAGGACTCTGTTTGTGCGCGAATTAATGAGCAAAACTGGCAGGGATAGGGCAACGATCACCGGGGTTTCAATTCCTTAAAGGTTCGATTAAAGGCGTGCTATCCTTGCGATAGTATCGTATTCTTTATCCGGTTTCAATTCCTTAAAGGTTCGATTAAAGGGTTTGTAAAAAAGAGCGTCTGCACACGCGTGAATCAGTTTCAATTCCTTAAAGGTTCGATTAAAGGTGCACTGCAGCATGAAGTTGTAGAACTTATTTAGTTGTTTCAATTCCTTAAAGGTTCGATTAAAGGCTTACCTCAAATTCCGTGTAAGGATCCAGCCACCAAGTTTCAATTCCTTAAAGGTTCGATTAAAGGAAATTAGGGCATTTTGGTAAAGTGCTGCCCTAAAAAGTTTCAATTCCTTAAAGGTTCGATTAAAGGATCCAAACAACTGGGGAAAGCTCATCGGAAGAGTAAAGTTTCAATTCCTTAAAGGTTCGATTAAAGGCAGAAATGTCGCAATTTCAGGGGGAAATTCTCAAAGTTTCAATTCCTTAAAGGTTCGATTAAAGGCTGCTCGTACACGTTTTCTGATGTACCTTCCCATATGTTTCAATTCCTTAAAGGTTCGATTAAAGGTCGGTTGAGGTTTTGACGTATAGTTTCGAGTTGTCAGTTTCAATTCCTTAAAGGTTCGATTAAAGGGGAAAATAAAATGTAAAAAGACACGGGAGATGATATGTTTCAATTCCTTAAAGGTTCGATTAAAGGACGGGAGAGCTTACGTAGAGGGACCAGAATTGCTTGGTTTCAATTCCTTAAAGGTTCGATTAAAGGAAGCAGATACTCAAAGGTTATAAACATCAAGACAACGTTTCAATTCCTTAAAGGTTCGATTAAAGGAAAATGATTAAAAAAATAAAAGTAGAAAACATGTTGTTTCAATTCCTTAAAGGTTCGATTAAAGGTAACAACTGAAAGTTGAGTGAGCCCCGGGCCTTTGCAGGTTTCAATTCCTTAAAGGTTCGATTAAAGGGTCTACGATATGAGAGACCAACGTACTCGTCTGATGTTTCAATTCCTTAAAGGTTCGATTAAAGGCTGGAACTATTGACCCAGACTACAGAGGGGAAATAAGTTTCAATTCCTTAAAGGTTCGATTAAAGGTGTGTACTTTCAATCGTACAATTCCATAATTGCAAGTTTCAATTCCTTAAAGGTTCGATTAAAGGCTGCAACAGGAGTGACAGACGTGTTGACAACTCCATGTTTCAATTCCTTAAAGGTTCGATTAAAGGCAAACATTCCGATGTAATGAAGAACAATCCACTCGTTTCAATTCCTTAAAGGTTCGATTAAAGGAGGGTCGTTGCGCAACACTAGTAGTACGTTCATAGGTTTCAATTCCTTAAAGGTTCGATTAAAGGTCATCGAGGGAAGGGATTTCGTAATAAGAAGAAACCGTTTCAATTCCTTAAAGGTTCGATTAAAGGCTCTGGCGTTAGCACTTGAGCAACAATCGGAAAGTTGTTTCAATTCCTTAAAGGTTCGATTAAAGGCCTATGTGCATGTATATAATCAATTACGAGAGAAATAGTTTCAATTCCTTAAAGGTTCGATTAAAGGTGAAGGGTTAGCAACTCCTACACAAATAACAACATTGTTTCAATTCCTTAAAGGTTCGATTAAAGGACCGTCCGGGTTACAAGTTTGACACGGTGTTGACCCGTTTCAATTCCTTAAAGGTTCGATTAAAGGGCCGGAAAAGAGGCCTACGACGCCATACAGGGTGTGGTTTCAATTCCTTAAAGGTTCGATTAAAGGCTCTCCCGTTGCCTTGCATCAGTTGAAACCTACGCGTTTCAATTCCTTAAAGGTTCGATTAAAGGTCAGTAGATTTGCAAGCACCAATCCCCCAGCCACTGGTTTCAATTCCTTAAAGGTTCGATTAAAGGACAAGGCAAACAAAGGATCTGAAGAGGCATCCAAGGTTTCAATTCCTTAAAGGTTCGATTAAAGGTTGCTTTAGAAGACGTCTTGACATACTTTAAAAAAGGTTTCAATTCCTTAAAGGTTCGATTAAAGGCTTGTAGTGTTGTGCCCATGCAAAGCGCCTCATTTTGTTTCAATTCCTTAAAGGTTCGATTAAAAGCCCCATATTCATACTTGCCACATCTATCCCATAAGGAGTTTCAATTCCTTAAAGGTTCGATTAAAAGCTTCATCTATGAAGCAATTACATTGCTTATGACGAGTTTCAATTCCTTAAAGGTTCGATTAAAAGCTTGTTAGACTTACTGATATTCTTGCATTTCCGCTGGTTTCAATTCCTTAAAGGTTCGATTAAAAGACATGATATGAAAAAAGAAAAAGAAAGATTTGAAGAGTTTCAATTCCTTAAAGGTTCGATTAAAAGACCAAATTTTCTCTAAAGCGACAAAAGAATCGCTATGTTTCAATTCCTTAAAGGTTCGATTAAAAGTTCGCACGTATACACAACAGTGAATCATGTACGTGGTTTCAATTCCTTAAAGGTTCGATTAAAAGGCCTGTGTCCCTGAGTATATCCATGATCTCGCTCTTGGTTTCAATTCCTTAAAGGTTCGATTAAAAGTGGGCAAAGCGACTCAGTACAGGCAATTTACTTTCTGTTTCAATTCCTTAAAGGTTCGATTAAAAGTGATAATAACCTCCTTTCAGAGAATGACGTTTATGTGTTTCAATTCCTTAAAGGTTCGATTAAAAGACCCTCTAACCCTTCCGAGGGTGTGTACTGTGCTCTGTTTCAATTCCTTAAAGGTTCGATTAAAAGAGTTCTACAAGTCCGGCAAGGACAAGTACCTGGAACGTTTCAATTCCTTAAAGGTTCGATTAAAAGCAAATGATTTCATGATTTGCTATTTTTTTTCTTGCTGTTTCAATTCCTTAAAGGTTCGATTAAAAGGCAACACAGCATAGACACTACCATTAATCTTAGTAGGTTTCAATTCCTTAAAGGTTCGATTAAAAGGCGCATGTTGACGAACTTACGTTGCCCGGTCAGATGTTTCAATTCCTTAAAGGTTCGATTAAAAGATTACTCATATGTGTACAATCTTGCGACACAAAAAGTTTCAATTCCTTAAAGGTTCGATTAAAAGCCTGTTGAGGATAAGATATTTGGGTATTATCTTTTGTTTCAATTCCTTAAAGGTTCGATTAAAAGCATACGTGCATGGAAAGGTGTTACACCATTAAATTAGTTTCAATTCCTTAAAGGTTCGATTAAAAGGGACAAGATGGTGAGGATGGCAATGATGGTGCGCCGTTTCAATTCCTTAAAGGTTCGATTAAAAGAAACATCTGAATCTGGTAGAAGAGTAGAGATTAATTCGTTTCAATTCCTTAAAGGTTCGATTAAAAGATTTTCACTTTTCGAAAAATGGCCTCTACATCAAAAGTTTCAATTCCTTAAAGGTTCGATTAAAAGAATCTGGATCTGCAACCGCTTATCATTCGACTACTGGTTTCAATTCCTTAAAGGTTCGATTAAAAGCCTTACTGCAAAGCAGCACCCTGAAAAATTGACTTTTTGTTTCAATTCCTTAAAGGTTCGATTAAAAGCCTTACTGCAAAGCAGCACCCTGAAAAATTGACTTTTTGTTTCAATTCCTTAAAGGTTCGATTAAAAGATAACTTAGCTAATTTTTTCAACATTAACGCCCTTCGTTTCAATTCCTTAAAGGTTCGATTAAAAGATTCCAAATCGCACCCCAGGATAGTTTTTGCCACAATGTTTCAATTCCTTAAAGGTTCGATTAAAAGATATGATTCACTGTTGTGTATACGTGCGAATTTTGTGTTTCAATTCCTTAAAGGTTCGATTAAAAGTACCCTTGCAGTGCTTTATACGTAACCGCGTATAAGTTTCAATTCCTTAAAGGTTCGATTAAAAGGTGATAAGTGATGTCAGGTAATTGTCTATCTGTATGGTTTCAATTCCTTAAAGGTTCGATTAAAAGCATTTGACAATTCGGACATTTTACTCCCCGTAAGTGGTTTCAATTCCTTAAAGGTTCGATTAAAAGAAATGAGGACAAAGGGTAATAAAAGATTTGCAGAATATGTTTCAATTCCTTAAAGGTTCGATTAAAAGTCCTCCCTGTGCGTTGAACCCTCGCTTGATGAGTAGTTTCAATTCCTTAAAGGTTCGATTAAAAGTGAAAAAAGGCTTTTGTAGAGTGTCTCGCGGGCACGGTTTCAATTCCTTAAAGGTTCGATTAAAAGAGAAAATCGCACGGTACACAAATGAAATGACACAATGTTTCAATTCCTTAAAGGTTCGATTAAAAGTTACAGGAGTTGTTGCAAATTACATCCAAAGAAAGGTTTCAATTCCTTAAAGGTTCGATTAAAAGAATTAATGCTTTCGAGAACCCAAAAGCTGCTATATCGTTTCAATTCCTTAAAGGTTCGATTAAAAGGCACACTTTGTACCAGCGACGGACACAGGATTACGTTTCAATTCCTTAAAGGTTCGATTAAAAGCGCCAGACATCGTGCTGTATTTACTGACAGACGTTTGTTTCAATTCCTTAAAGGTTCGATTAAAAGATAATCAAGTATGTTTGTAGGCGCAAGTCTAAAGAGTTTCAATTCCTTAAAGGTTCGATTAAAAGCTTTCAGGGGCACAGAAGACCGCAGCAGCCTCTACGTTTCAATTCCTTAAAGGTTCGATTAAAAGCATCACCCTTGAAAGGGTCTACATGAGATACTACCTGTTTCAATTCCTTAAAGGTTCGATTAAAAGACCTCACCTCTGCGCTTATGAGGCAGGAGGATAAAGTTTCAATTCCTTAAAGGTTCGATTAAAAGCCTGATCGATAAACTTGTAGCATTTTTCGATTGCGTGTTTCAATTCCTTAAAGGTTCGATTAAAAGATTCACGCCGTAGGAACGGAAGTAGTAAGTAGTCTCGTTTCAATTCCTTAAAGGTTCGATTAAAAGCCCCGGGCCTTTGCAGAGGCCCGGGGAACTCTTTCCTGTTTCAATTCCTTAAAGGTTCGATTAAAAGGAGTGGGAACCTGACAGCTTCACAAAGCAGTTCAGAGTTTCAATTCCTTAAAGGTTCGATTAAAAGAAATTCAAACGTGCGTCCTGACACATTTCAGGACCTGTTTCAATTCCTTAAAGGTTCGATTAAAAGCAGGAGGTGTTGCCGTTATCTTCAATCTCTCGCAGGTTTCAATTCCTTAAAGGTTCGATTAAAAGCCCTATCTTGTTTTTTCCATGGTTGCCAGTAGCTTGTTTCAATTCCTTAAAGGTTCGATTAAAAGGTTTAGAGTCTTTATTTTCTTCTCAAACTCGCTCCGTTTCAATTCCTTAAAGGTTCGATTAAAAGTTGTATCGGGTAATGACAGAACCATGTCTGGGATATGTTTCAATTCCTTAAAGGTTCGATTAAAAGTTTACGATTGTATTTTGATATTCTTCCAGGCCTATCGTTTCAATTCCTTAAAGGTTCGATTAAAAGCCTTTCTTTTTGCCAAGTGACTTCATTGATATTGTGTTTCAATTCCTTAAAGGTTCGATTAAAAGAATCACCTTGATAACCTTAATAGTTTGGATAGGGTGTTTCAATTCCTTAAAGGTTCGATTAAAAGATCTGTTTGTTTTCTCAAATCACGGTATATCTCTATGTTTCAATTCCTTAAAGGTTCGATTAAAAGGCTCTGGCATTAGCCCTTGAGCAACAATCGGAAAGTCGTTTCAATTCCTTAAAGGTTCGATTAAAAGCTGTTGAGAGAAAGAGATTACTATATCATCAATAGTGTTTCAATTCCTTAAAGGTTCGATTAAAAGGGCAATCAAAGATGAAGATGCCTTCCCCGTAGAAAGTTTCAATTCCTTAAAGGTTCGATTAAAAGAAAGCCTGAAGGATGTGGATAAGGGGTCAAAAGCGGTTTCAATTCCTTAAAGGTTCGATTAAAAGCCTTTCTTTTTGCCAAGTGACTTCATTGATATTGTGTTTCAATTCCTTAAAGGTTCGATTAAAAGAAAAGAAAATTAACGCAGATGAGTACAGCGATTTTTAGTTTCAATTCCTTAAAGGTTCGATTAAAAGGTTAAAGGGGGAGGACATATAATGCAGGTGATGTTGTGTTTCAATTCCTTAAAGGTTCGATTAAAAGGTCAACTTTGGTAATTCAGAGTTAAGTAATGCTTATGTTTCAATTCCTTAAAGGTTCGATTAAAAGCACTTTGTGATAGGTAAGCGACCACCAAAGAAATGTTTCAATTCCTTAAAGGTTCGATTAAAAGAATGTAGCAGAAGCAAAAGGCAACCTGGTTACACTGTTTCAATTCCTTAAAGGTTCGATTAAAAGAGCACCTAGCAATGATTATCGGCAACCTCAACCTCAGTTTCAATTCCTTAAAGGTTCGATTAAAAGATTTTTTATACCGTGATTTGATGTGAATGCTACTTTGTTTCAATTCCTTAAAGGTTCGATTAAAAGATCTCCCGATCCTTACACAGGAGATTTTGAAGCTTGGTTTCAATTCCTTAAAGGTTCGATTAAAAGCTTCGACAAACTAAAAGAAGAGACATTTCCAGCGAAGTTTCAATTCCTTAAAGGTTCGATTAAAAGGATCTACTTCTGACACCTCAGGGAATTCACCTTTTCGTTTCAATTCCTTAAAGGTTCGATTAAAAAGGATGCTCTCAAATACTACAGAGGTAAAATCAAGAACTCGTTTCAATTCCTTAAAGGTTCGATTAAAAGTTTTTCACAGCAAAGGTGATACCAGTCAAAGAGGCTAGTTTCAATTCCTTAAAGGTTCGATTAAAAGGAAGTATTCAGAGCTGAAGTAGCTGGTCTGGAAATAGTTTCAATTCCTTAAAGGTTCGATTAAAAGGCTATCCGAACTTTCCAGCATCATTTTGTCCCTATGTTTCAATTCCTTAAAGGTTCGATTAAAAGGGAATGAAAAGCTTTTGAGATCTTCCTGTGAGCTATGTTTCAATTCCTTAAAGGTTCGATTAAAAGCGGCATCATCTAACTTCTCATAATCTGCTAATATCTGGTTTCAATTCCTTAAAGGTTCGATTAAAAGATTGATAAGAGCTGAAATACCATCTATCTTCATGTTGTTTCAATTCCTTAAAGGTTCGATTAAAAGATCCAAGTGCAAACTAAAATCAAAGCACTTGTATAGTTTCAATTCCTTAAAGGTTCGATTAAAAGTGCAGGTCGCAAAAGGATACCATGATGCGGTTCCACGTTTCAATTCCTTAAAGGTTCGATTAAAAGAGTATTATTATGTTAGAATAGGACTTGCGTCTACTGTTTCAATTCCTTAAAGGTTCGATTAAAAGCGCATCATCTAACTTCTCATAATCTGCTAATATCTGGTTTCAATTCCTTAAAGGTTCGATTAAAAGATTGATAAGAGCTGAAATACCATCTATCTTCATGTTGTTTCAATTCCTTAAAGGTTCGATTAAAAGATCCAAGTGCAAACTAAAATCAAAGCACTTGTATAGTTTCAATTCCTTAAAGGTTCGATTAAAAGTGCAGGTCGCAAAAGGATACCATGATGCGGTTCCACGTTTCAATTCCTTAAAGGTTCGATTAAAAGAGTATTATTATGTTAGAATAGGACTTGCGTCTACTGTTTCAATTCCTTAAAGGTTCGATTAAAAGGTATAGTAAAGAAAGAATTAATCCTCAATAATCGCGTTTCAATTCCTTAAAGGTTCGATTAAAAGCAAGATGGCGACGACATGAGGTACGTTCCCCTATTGTTTCAATTCCTTAAAGGTTCGATTAAAAGTTTTATCCGGACAGCCACAAGCCTGTAGCATGTCTGGTTTCAATTCCTTAAAGGTTCGATTAAAAGGAGTTGAAATAGTCAAACAACCAGTTACCTTCCTGTTGTTTCAATTCCTTAAAGGTTCGATTAAAAGGAAGCATATAGCAAATCGTATGGTTACCCTGCAAAAGTTTCAATTCCTTAAAGGTTCGATTAAAAGAAAGCAGACGGCTCGAAGTACACATATATCGAGCAGTTTCAATTCCTTAAAGGTTCGATTAAAAGTTGAGCTAAGATCTTCTTGAGCCTGCTCTGTACCCTGTTTCAATTCCTTAAAGGTTCGATTAAAAGCGTGAGGGTGTATGTCCTTTATCGTCCTATAATTATGTTTCAATTCCTTAAAGGTTCGATTAAAAGCCTCATAGCCATTCACTTTTTTTCTGAGTGAGTTTTGTTTCAATTCCTTAAAGGTTCGATTAAAAGCCGAACGCTTGCAAAAGCGTACTACGAGTCTTTTAAGTTTCAATTCCTTAAAGGTTCGATTAAAAGGTTATCAATGCCCGGTATGATTTGCTTACCGATCTTGTTTCAATTCCTTAAAGGTTCGATTAAAAGCGTTGAAAGATTCCCCAGGGCATATCTCCTCCACTATGTTTCAATTCCTTAAAGGTTCGATTAAAAGATTTTTCAAGGTAAAGATAATCCACCTCGCTAATTTGTTTCAATTCCTTAAAGGTTCGATTAAAAGGCAGGTCGGTTTTATCAAACACGAAAGTGTCTCCAAGTTTCAATTCCTTAAAGGTTCGATTAAAAGTTCCAGTCGCTCACTGTTGATGCCACAACTTCGTGGTTTCAATTCCTTAAAGGTTCGATTAAAAGCTTGCAGCTATTTGATCATTAATGATTCTTAATTTAGTTTCAATTCCTTAAAGGTTCGATTAAAAGAATCTTGAACCTCAATACCTGCTCATCTTCAGGTTGTTTCAATTCCTTAAAGGTTCGATTAAAAGTCCAGGGCTAGTTAAAAAAGAAAATGCCAACTCTGGGTTTCAATTCCTTAAAGGTTCGATTAAAAGCGCAAAGGAAGTGCCCCCTGAGTGGAGAAGGTTAGGTTTCAATTCCTTAAAGGTTCGATTAAAAGATAGTGTCTACGCTCATCCCATAAATTATAGCCGTGTTTCAATTCCTTAAAGGTTCGATTAAAAGGCTCAGTAAGTGCAGAGCAGGCGTTTGGGGATAGTAGTTTCAATTCCTTAAAGGTTCGATTAAAAGCTATATGTTGAAACACCTGTATGCTGTCTGCTGAAGTTTCAATTCCTTAAAGGTTCGATTAAAAGAAAGTACGGTTACAAATAATAGAAAGCCCCTTCTCTGTTTCAATTCCTTAAAGGTTCGATTAAAAGTACCGGAAGCTTACGGTACAATAGACGCCCTCATAAGTTTCAATTCCTTAAAGGTTCGATTAAAAGAGCTACGAAAAAAAGAATTGGCGGTTCTATTACAACGTTTCAATTCCTTAAAGGTTCGATTAAAAGTGCTCAACTCGTTCGACCTTGTCCGCATACACCTGTACGTTTCAATTCCTTAAAGGTTCGATTAAAAGTGTCTCCAAAGTGTTGGGCAGTGAGCGCAAGAGGTGTTTCAATTCCTTAAAGGTTCGATTAAAAGAGGTGGTTGAGCTACCCCCCAACTCACTTGCTACGAGTTTCAATTCCTTAAAGGTTCGATTAAAAGAATCATAACCTGCGTGTTGGTAGAAAACCACTCCATGTTTCAATTCCTTAAAGGTTCGATTAAAAGTCATAAAGAAGCTAAAAAGCGAAATATTACAATTCAGTTTCAATTCCTTAAAGGTTCGATTAAAAGGAACTGGATCTCCCGGAGCGAGATTTAATTCTTAGGGTTTCAATTCCTTAAAGGTTCGATTAAAAGATCTTTGAGGGGAGTGGAAACATGAGCACGAATGCCGTTTCAATTCCTTAAAGGTTCGATTAAAAGATGCCTACGAACAAGCCAAGATGAATGCCGACCAGGTTTCAATTCCTTAAAGGTTCGATTAAAAGCTGAATCAACTTTCAGCCGCTTTTGCAGCAAAAGTGTTTCAATTCCTTAAAGGTTCGATTAAAAGCTTTGATCACAACCGTTTGCACTCCTATTCGCAAAGTTTCAATTCCTTAAAGGTTCGATTAAAAGGAAACTACCTATTACTTTCGATCCTATGGCGTTAATGGTTTCAATTCCTTAAAGGTTCGATTAAAAGCTTTTCCTTTGTTAAGTTTCTCAGAGAAGCATCTGAGTTTCAATTCCTTAAAGGTTCGATTAAAAGTTTAATAATCTGTTTAACAATTGCTTTACATCGGCAGTTTCAATTCCTTAAAGGTTCGATTAAAAGAACCGTTGATGCAGAGCCAGGTGTGACATTTGTCCGTTTCAATTCCTTAAAGGTTCGATTAAAAGCTTTCCATTTGCATCCCTTATAACCTTGATCAACTTGTTTCAATTCCTTAAAGGTTCGATTAAAAGCTACAATGGCCAAGATGGAGTTGACGAGTTCATTGTGTTTCAATTCCTTAAAGGTTCGATTAAAAGCAAAGTACCTTCCACCAGCCAGGTATTCATCTTCAGGTTTCAATTCCTTAAAGGTTCGATTAAAAGGGGAGGTACTGACACAAAGGCATACAGTGCAATTGCCTGTTTCAATTCCTTAAAGGTTCGATTAAAAGTACCTGCAGTCTCTATAACTAGTTGTCCAGACTTAGTTTCAATTCCTTAAAGGTTCGATTAAAAGAATGTTACATAATTACTGTTGAAAGGACATCTAATCGTTTCAATTCCTTAAAGGTTCGATTAAAAGGCGCACGGAGGACTACCTCGAGCTACCTGAAAGGAGTTTCAATTCCTTAAAGGTTCGATTAAAAGTGCGAAGCGCGCACCATAGAACTCTTCCAGGAATCTGTTTCAATTCCTTAAAGGTTCGATTAAAAGCTGAAAGGACGAGTAGATCCCTACATGATCTCCTACGTTTCAATTCCTTAAAGGTTCGATTAAAAGATATGCGCGAACTGCATATTATAACTGTAACAGCTGCGTTTCAATTCCTTAAAGGTTCGATTAAAAGCTATCTCAACTGTAAATTGCTTAGCTGCATTTTGCGTTTCAATTCCTTAAAGGTTCGATTAAAAGCCGTTTGCAAAGATAAAAAAGAATACGCTAAATCAACGTTTTAGCGCATTCTTTTACTTGAAAACGAAGAGGATTTTTTGTCGATAATCAATTGTATGATTCTTAGGGGGTATCGACAATTTTGTGTATTTAATTGTATTTCAATATGTCAAAGAGCTTATGTGGTGGGTGATAGAATGAAAAATTAAAAGTATTAAGATATTTGATGTTGTTCGACATTTTGTTATATGAAATTATCAACATTACTTCTCTCTTTGCCAACTATTTGCTTGTCAAGCCACTTACGGTCATTATTTTTAAAAATAATAATACTATCAGTTTCTTCGTGAATGATGTTTTTAATGTTAATAATCATTTCTTTCAGTTTTACATCAGTGATCTCTCCTTCAAAAACTGAGTTTTGTATCCAATTTAGGTATTTGCGGCATAACTTCAACATCTTGCCTACTCTTTTTTCCCCAATATCGTAAACCAATATTACATACATTACCAATACATTTTAAATGGTTTATAATCATCGATATCCAATATATGTTTGGCTAGCTTATAGCATTCAAGTTTAACTAAGTGCTTGTAACTCACATTTCTTTTTAAACTCCGATGTTGAATTGTCTCTAATAACCTCTCTTCGAGTGCTTGAACAAATATTTTCTTACCAGTCGTATTAAGGATGCATTTGTTTAAGTTTGTATCAAAGTGTTTTGTCTGAATTTCCTTTTTATTGAGTACTTTAAAAATGACTCTGTCTACAATAATTGGTTTGAAAATCTCTGAAATATCCAGGGCAAGAGAGTAACGCCTATATCCAGGTTCGTGTAGGTAGCTAATCGTTGGATTAAGTTGAGTTTGATGGATGGCTTTCAAGCAAATTGAGTAACACATCATATTTCCAAAAGAAATAAGAGCATTGACCTCATTTCCTGGGGGTTGTTTCCTTCGTGAACCCATTTCAAAGTCATTAAGAATGAGATTGAACGCTTCGTAGTATATCTGTCTAATATTGCCCTCGATGCCCATTAATTCGTTAATAGCAGATGTATTCGGAATTTGGGCTATCAACGCATTCATATTTTCCATCAATGGAATCATATCTCTCCCTCTTCGGTTGTAATATTGTAGGTTTTTAATCATATTATGGGACGCTCCTTCTACAAATTTCTTTGCAATAGAGAGCCTTTTGCCAGCTTTTTGATAATGATTCACCTGGGAGAGAACAACTTTGCCAGCAAGCAAGTAATCCTTAGGCATGAAGGAGCCGGTGTAGTTTTCGTAGTGATCAAAAAAGTGAACAGCAATGTCGTTCTTCCCAAGGAAGTTGTAAAGAGCACTATTTGCCTGCAGAGACCCGAATACATAAAAGTCACTCACAGCTTCAACCGGAATATAGCGGGGTTGTCCCTCCTTAATGAGTTTCCCATCACCGTCTTCTTCAACAGGGGTAAACTTAAGAGTATTATCTTTTCGTTGTAGAATGCCGGGATTAAACAAGTAGTATGTCCTCTTCATAGGCTTAGCTAATAATTAGTTATTCTATCTCATCTGAATAGCAAAAATCATAATAACTACATTTTTTACATATTTTAGAATTGATTACAGAAGGACAGAGTTTATTCTGACTTATTTTTATGATTTCTTCTTCCTTTCTTATAATTTTTTGTTTGTCCGATTCATCCAGCAATAGATCTTGCGTTCTTCTAAGGACAGGGTATTCCAGAATGCCTGTTGCTCCGATTATGCCATTTCGTTCTAAAGTATAGATATAGTACTTGACCTGCCATTCATGGGCAGATTCCACCTTGTTTGATTTCTTGATCTCATGCACAACCTTATTTCTGGAGTCATAGAAATCAATTTTACATCCATCTATCTCAAGTTCTTCATATCTGGCCGGACGTTGAGGATAGCTGTTCTCATGAATCAATTTCCCTTCATAAACAGTGTCGGATGTTTGCTCCATTTGGATTCCATTGGAAAACAACCATAGTTTTCTAGGGCATATATGAAAGTAATTGAAATGAGTGCCGGTGATGTGCATGTTGCTAGAGAATATTAACAGACTGTTCAATATTAAGTCCATATTTAAATGAATAATTAGAGTCTGTAATTTTATAAAGATTAAAAAAACTCTTAATGTTACCTAATTGAGGTATATTTATGTTGTTATTTAATCTAACTTGAACAACTTGCTCAGACATTTTTTTTAATTGGATTGCTATTGTCTTCTTTTTTAACCGGATAAGATTTTTATCAGCATTTTCTTTTAAGAGCGTAATAAGATCATCTTGGAACTTAATTAATAGTTCAAACTTCATATCATCTTTATTATGGGGAATATAGAGTTGGACTTCTTTTCCGAACCATTGTTTATCAATCAACTTGAATTTACCAATTTTGTCATATTGACATTCTGTCATGTCTTTAATAAAGTCAAAATCGTGATTTATACCATTTTGTGAGTGTTTTGCATAATTTAGTTCAGATTGAATCCTTCTGAAGAATTTTTGTTGTACATTTAATAATTCCTTTTCCTGATATTGTTTTTTAGAAAACGATTCTTTGGTGAATCGAAGGATTTCGTTGTCCTTACCCCTATATATAATGTCAGAACGGATTCTTCCTTTATGAAACAATTTGAAGAGTTTAACTTTACCGAATGATCTCAGTTTCCCGTTTCGGTTGCAGCGACCTGCTGATTGTACAATGCTGGCTACAGTTGCAAAATCACGGTATAAAACTGGAAAATCAATATCAACACCAGCTTCGATAAGCTGTGTTGAGATAACAACTACCTTTTTATTTTGGCGTAATCTCCGTTTAGCAAGATAAATTTTTAATTTTCTATGCCGTGGTGTGAAATGGGTATTCAAAAGCAATAATTCATCAGTACTCAATTTTTTTTTAAGCTTGATATACAGCTCTTTTGTATCATCAATTGTGTTGAGAATAATTAATGTAGATAGATTCTCAGCAAGAATAGAATCTTTCAATGTTTCCAAAATGATTGGTTCCTTCTCAAATTCAATCAGATAACGATTAAATAGGTCATTGTAGAAATAGTTCAAAGGTAATAAAGAGGTTGGCCTTTCGTAATCAAAAAAGAATTTTTTTGCATCCAAATTGTTCTCTGGTAATTCAAAATTAGGCTGGGTTGCTGTTGAAATGATAGCATAACTATCGAATTTGGAACAAAACTTTTTTAAATAAGCTACAAAGAAACCGTACAATCTTGGGGGTAAGGCTTGTATCTCATCTAGCAAGAAAATGCACTTCGAGAAGTTTGGCAATTTCAATAATTCAGCATTCCGGTTGCTTAAAAGCGTTTCGAAAAAGCGAACGAAAGTTGTGATGACAAGCGGATATGCGAAAGTATTCTCCCGAAACTCCAGAATATTAGCTTCTAAAATATTTTCTTCGGTTGGATTGTTATCTAATTCTTTCTGAATTGTTTCGAATCGAGTGTTTTCTGACTTAGAATCAATTCTCTGAATAAACTCTTCATTACCTTTAAATATGCGTAATACCTCTTCTTCAACTTGTTCCGTTATGGAAAGATATGGCAATCCATAAATAATTCGTTTGGCTCCTTTTTCTTTAATGAGCTCCGAAGCCAGTGAAAGCATCATCAACGTTTTTCCTGAACCAGTCGGAGCAGTAAGTTCATAGATATGTTCATCTTCCTTTAATCCTTGCTGGATATTCAGTATAGCATGATTTCTGATTGATGTTCTCAGTTTGTTGAGTTCAGAGTCCTGATTTAGGTTATCTAGATAATAATCAAGCTGGGAACTAAAATATTTAGCGAAAGCATTAATGGCTTCATTTTGCTCATCAATAATATTTCCGATTTTCCCAGCATCGGCTTTGTCTGCTTGTATCACACAAGCAAAAGAAAATTGGTTGTCCAAAAAGAAATCTAAAGCTGACTTGTTATTTTCGCCTTTGAAGACTAATTGTTCAGAATAGCCCTGTTGTACTTTAGGTATTGTCAGAAATTGGCAAAAATCATCAATGCGTATAAAATGGTTGACAAATTCATAGATCGGTAAATTCTTCTCCTGATCAAGAAATTTATATAACGCGCAATTTTCATTCTTTGATAGAATACTTGTACCTGATCCAGAATAATCGGTAGGTGAAAAATCCGGCAAATTACCATGGTGTTTGGCAATTGTTATTGTTAATGCAATTAGATCATTTTGACTTAAAGAGTCGACTTTTAAAAATTGCTCTAAGGCATCCATATTTCGTTTCGAACAGCAGAAGGCACAGAAAAAAGCATAAGCCGAAAGATATGCATGATTAGTATATCCAGTAACTAATTTTTCTGATTTTAATTTGTTCTGAAAGTTAGGATTAATCTTACCTAAGTCATGGAAAAGAGCCACCAACTCCGCAATTTTGGAGTTGGTTAGCTTTTTTGTATTCTCTTTCACATCCTCAATATGAGTTAATAAATACTTATCCGGATGTGAACGGAGTATGGTTAAATCATGCACCATCTTTCTAATTCTTTTGATGATTGATATTCATAATACTTTCCTTCAACCAAGATTGAATTGGGACAATCGGGATAAATGACATCCTTGTATTTATCTGGTAAATTCCAAAAATCTTCACTCTGGAAAGTGGGCATCTTGTCAAAGCCTATTCGAAATCCACCGGAAATATTCTTGGGGGTATGTTCTCCTGCAATTACAAATCCTTTAGTTTCAAACGATCCATTTTTGATATCTGAGAAATCTCCTTCTGATTCCCATTGAAGGTTAGCTGGACAATTATGCCAACCTAATACTGGTGTATATACAGCATGCTCCTCTTTAATGAATAGTTTGAGTTTTTCGAAAATAGAACTTGAGCGCTTATCATGGAGTGCTATTGATACCAAATACTTGGGGTCTTTCAAAAACTCAAAATACTTTGGTGTCCCTTCAGCAGTCGGGTTTATCGCAGTTCGACTGGTGAAGCCCCATGAAATCTTTTTCACCGGATTGAGCAATTGAACTCCATAAAGTAAATCATCCGACAATTGTGGGAATTTGCTTTTCATCTCTTCTCTTTCAATCCCTAGGACAGCCCCGATTAGTCCAATTAGAGCGGTTTTGGTAATTAAATCGTGAGACAATGGATTGTTATTTGTTTCCGGCTTTTTAAAATGTCCCCAATTACCTTTTATGATAAGTTGGAACCCTTTCATAACCTAATCGCTTCAAATCCTTTATTACCTGTCAATTTTGCTCTAATTGACTCAATTTCTGAATAGAACTTGATCTTTTCTACTTTTTCAGTTGCAGCTAGTGCTATCAATTTGGAGAAATCGAGCTCATAATCATCCATGCTCCGTAGTTGTTCTCCTTTTTTATCCTCTTTTGGGTTTAATCCGATTAAGCGGTCAACACCATAGATTTTTTGATTGTTTCTAGCATATTCAATTTCAAGAAGAAGAACTGAATTTTGACCGATTTTACTGCGCGAATGCGAGCTGCCATCGCCACTGGTTCCATACCAAAGCCCTTCATACATCAATTTTAAATCTCCTGTCGTCATTCCTGTTTTCTCAGCTACTTTGGGGTTTACCCATCCATGAATTTGCATCAAAGAATATGGGACTAAAGTTGTTGTTCCAATAGAACCTTGTGTATTGGTGTCTTTTGACATGAAATGCGTCGTATTTTGGTGCATTCTCAAATTAACTTCATTAAGTGATGGATTTAGCAGCGCAAATTGAACGGGCCCAGTAAATTGCACATGTCCATTTGTACAGGCATTATTATCAACTTTAATTGCCTTGGTTTCTTCATCTTTCAGTGTTGATATGCCACCGAAAAGACGAACATCTATTTGTTCTTTAAGAATTTCTCCGATATCTTTTAGTCTTTTCTCATTCCTATTCTCGGCAATCCACCTTATAACTCCCTTTGAATCTGTTTTCCCTGCTCCAGTTTTTTCACTTACATAAATTGGCAATCCTTTTTCTTCAAAGTAGGTTCTAACATATCTTTTCATGCGAACATCACTAACCAAAATTTTCTTGGTTTCTTCATCGTAACGTTGTTCCCCAGTGAAAGGGTCTCCATTAGGAATGTTATACGATGTTTCATACAAAAACAATATTTCTGATTTTTTTAATTCATTTTCCATTTTGATATTGATTTTAAGATTATTGATTTTCAGTTGCATTGACCGCTTGTACAGGTATTTCCTTTTTAGGGAAAGGTTTGAAGTAGCTTTCCATAAAGCCAAAAGCACATTCTTCTTTATCGTACCTCGACTTGAACTCCTTGACTTTTTGTGCCAAGTCATAGGAAGTCTGGAAGGTGTACTTTGTTTTGTCGTGCATGATTAGTTTCTGTTCAATTTCATTTTTTAGTTTAATGAAATCTGTCATGTTTCCAATTCTTCGGGTGAGATTTCCTACATAGTTTTTCTCAAATGAATTAATCTCTTGGCTTAGGTTTCTTGCCAATCCACCAAGCATGAACCCAGCTTGATAACTTTCGGATGATGTAATTTCCATAAATTTATCGTTTTTAGTGTTTTGTATATTATAAAGGAACTTTAAATGATATTTTAAATCGGCGTAATTGTACCAGATGGCTTTTTTGTCAATGTTTCTGGCAAAGTATTCAGAAACTTGAATAAAGGATGGGAGCAATAAGTCATCTCGGAAATAGTTCGACGTATAAATAAGTGGCAGGACTTTTAATAAATGGGATTCATATTTTGCGCTCGTTTTATTAATAACCTTTCCGTTGCTGTCAACAAAAATATTTCCTAAAATATTTCGAAAAGAGACTTCAATTTCTATGTTATTAAATCCATTCTCAAAATTAAGCGCATTGTTCTTTTCCTGATTAATTCCCTTTGATATTGATTCTATGCGTTCTTTGGTGTATCGAAGTGTGCTTTTTTCGATTCCTGTGATTTCAATTAGGTCATTTGTTGTATTTCCACTACTGTCAGAAAAGACAAAATCGAACCGGGTGAACCTCTCAGCTCCTTCATTTTGAAATATAGAAAATATGGGTTCAGCGACTAATCTTGTCTCATCTTTTTTATCAAAAAAGAATGAGTCATAGTCTTTTGCACTAATTTGTTCTCCCTGAAGAGCAACAGGATAAACAAACATGTCAATATCAGTATAACGCAATCGCCTAAACGATTTATTTAGAATATTTCCAGTGTATAGAAAGTCCTCAAACTGATCGGGATTTTTAAATGAGAAAGACCTAAAACTTTTACTTAAATCAAAAGAAGGAAACTGGATATCGTTTTTATTATTGCCAGAACAGAGTGTGCGATATATACTTTTACTGGGCACTAAACCCTTGTCAGAAGTATTTGTAATTATAATCGCAAAAACGAATTGTGCAAATATAGAAAAACGAAATGTGCAGAAAAAACTCTGCACATTTTATTTTCAGAATATTGTCGACTGCTGAAAGGTACTGTAATTACAGACAATCCATTCCTCTTGTTTTCTTCTATTCTCTCTACTGGCCGATATCGTTCTTTCGACTTTATGAATAGTCCATTCATGAGCCGTAGCATACTCCTGAATCATATCAAAAGGAAACATTGTAAGCATGAATTTGCCCTTAATTTTAGTCAGCAGATCTAAGAGACTTCTCATATTAGACTCATTAAAAAAGCCCTCATAATGCCCACAATCGCTATTTATGTATGGTGGGTCAACAAAGTGGAAAGCATCATCACAGTCATAGCGATTAATCACATCTAAAGCATCATTGTTTTCGATTGTTACATTAGACAGTCGTTGTGACATATATACTGTAAAATCATCCTTGGCATTTGATATTTTGAGTGCTGTAGTGCCTGCTCTGTCATAGCCAAATGAACCATCTTGCATTGATGCGAATGACAACTTGGATAACGCCCAGATGGCCCATGCCCATTCCACATTTGAGAAAAACTCCGGATATGTGTTAATGTGCATCGCATGCGCATGAATATCCCGACTGTGTAATGTTTTATCTATCTCTTTTTTAAGGTCAGAATAATATACTGAAGCCATCCAATAGAAGTTGATTAAGCCTCTGTTAAGATCGTTAATGATTTCGCAGGGTGCGGGTCGCTTGGCGAAGAGAACAGCACATCCCCCGCAAAAAGCTTCTGTGTATAATGTGTGTTGTGGAATAAGTGGCAGTATGTGTTTTAGCATAGTTTGCTTACCGCCATAATAAGATATCGGTGTCTTCATTTGTTTTTTTGGTATATTTGCACGCCAGTACATAGTTCATAAATAAGATATATGCCTTCGTCGGGGGTGAACTATGTATTGGCGTACTCGTGACACCTGTAAACCGACGAAGGCTTTTTTAATCTACCTAAACTCCATCCTTTCTCCCTCTCTGACAATAGTTGCCAAAAATGGGAATTCAGTCTCTGGAATCAATTGTATTGTTTCTATCAGCACATCTGACCCGGTGAAGATCACATGCTTTTCGTTATCGAGCTCTACCTGCAGGCAGAGGCATTTGCCACTTTTGTTTTTTGGGTATTTACTCTCATCTAATTTGTAGGCAATGATCTTTAGCTCCCTGTTAAGCACACGGCTTATCTTTATTTTATCCCCTACAAATGTTTTGCTGGTTGGCTTGATGCCCAGTTCGCTGAACTTTTTCATGTCCTTTAATCAATGTTTAAATCCTGTTTAACTTGCTGTTTAACGCTGCGTACATACTGCAGATATTGCAGGTATTCGTCCCTTGCAGCTATATCCTTATCAAGGCCTAATGCAAATGCCTGATATTTGTTAATGAGAGCTATCTCTGCAGCATAATCATAGAGCGTTGCAATGACAGTTTTAACGCATTTTTCGTATGTGGGTATGCCCCATATCTCAACGACATCAAAGTTGTAAGATGTCCTCTTTTGGCCATCCTCATCGGTATTCTCTACCTCTATAATGTTATAGTTGTAGTGATAACATCCGTTGCCTAGGTCCTGAAATGTGTCAGGACGCACGTTTGAATTTGATTTCATATTTACTGTTTTTAAATAGTTTTTCAATTAGATGCCTGGAGTCGCAATACTTTGCCCAGCCCCACCAGGAGCAGACTTTTTGCTTGTATTTTGCTTCTGGGATCTCTGACTTGTTCAATTTTGCAACCTTGCGGCAAAATCGCTGTTTGATGCTTTTTCTTAGCAAGGTGTGCGTATGAAAGAATACATACCCAAGGAAGTCTATTCCTCTTGAAGCTACAGGGAAGATCTGATAGTTACCCTTGACTTCAAGTCGTAGCTCTGCCTGAAGGTACTCCTGTACAGCTACCAGATAGGCCCTTAGCTGCTCTTTCGAGCTTGACAATACCACAATGTCGTCTGCATAACGAAAGTAGTATTTAGCACCTAAAACCTCCTTAATCCAGTGGTCGAAATATGACAAATAAATATTGGCAAAATACTGGCTTAGATAATTTCCTATCGGCACTCCAGGTGCTGAGTCAATGATGGAGTCTAGCAACTTGAGTAGCCTCTGATCTTTGAGTTTCCTGCGGACAATAGCCTTCAAGATGTCATGATCTATATTTGGGTAAAACTTGCGGACATCTATTTTAAGGCAATATCGTGTTTCCTGGGGGTTGCTTTTGAGGGTCCTCTGCAGCTTTTTGACAGCAGCATGTATGCCCCTGTTCTTGATGCAGCTGTATGTATCAGCAGTGAATGTACTAACCCATATCGGCTCAAGAATGTTCATGATAGCATGATGAACGATCCTGTCAGGATAGTAAGGTAAACGGTATATCTCCCTCTCTTTGCCATTGTCGCACTTGAGGGTAAATATTTCATATTTAGAGGTAACAAATGTGCCAGACATGAGCTTCTCATGTAACTCTTGTATATTCAAATCGCGCCTCCTATCGTGCCGCCTGACACCATAGGAGCGCAATTTGCCCTTGCGAGCCTTCTCATCGGCCAGCCGCAAGTTTTCTATACTGCAGATCTTATCGTATATGTTACCTATCCTTTTCACTTTTTTGCTTTATTTAGTTTGGAGCCTTCGGTTTGCACCTACCAACACCGTTTCAATAATTGTTATTTTTTGCCTAGAGGCAAGGTCCTCCCTTGTTGTTTTAAAAGCATAGCTGCGAGCTGATATGCGCATACGTATACGAGGCCGTATTATTCGTATTCGAGTAGCTGAGACCTGCATTCGCACCATTATTCGCTGACCCGCTGAAGTGAACCGCCTTAAAGAGAGCAACCAAAATGTCAAAAAAATCCGACCGGGGTACTACGTACCCAGGAAGCAAAGCCGCGAGCCGATAAGCGCAGACGCATACGAGGCCGCAGAAAGCGTAGTCGAGCAGCCGAGACCCGCATTCGCACCATAACTCGCCGACCCGCCGAAGCGAACCGCCCTCATAGACTCTCCACTTGATGGTAGTGATGTGTAGAAGTAGTCTGCAAAGTAGGTTGCAGATCCAGTTCCGGTGCCTCCGGCTACTGCAGGCATATTCTCACCAAACTCCCCAATCAACATCTGTTTAATATAACCATTAGCGCGATCGAGGTCTCCACGCAGGAGATAATTGTCATAGCTGCTATCCTGGAATTGACTGGGATTGAGACAGACATAGAACTCCGATTTTCCACCTGCATCATCTGCCTGTATTCTCACCTTACAACCATCCGTCCAAGACCAGATGTGGCCAAAGGGGTTTTCTAACCCTCTATAAGTAGGCACATCTACGGTCAAGGCAGAGCCATATTCCGCAGGCAAATCATAAGGGATTGTCCCTGTACGATTACCGAGCGTTGTCGTGTGTCCACATGGCACAAAAGGATAATAGCTATTCCATGCACTCCAGTATGACGAGGCAAGAGTAGTCACGCCATCGCCCAAACCTCCCTGTTTGTAGCCGGCAAGGGTGGGAGCTGCTTCATAGGCAAGCTGGGAGTTGAAGTTTGCATACTCAACTGCATACAACCAATACCAAGCTTTTTGCACCTCATAGACATCGCAATTCCAGCCTGCACCACGGTTGCGGGCATAGGCACGGAAATTGGTCAGCGATATCAGCGATGCAGGCCTGCCCAACAGTGTCCTGGACTCAAGGTCCCACGCGGCGTTATTATTGCCCCCCCTATATTCTGCGGTATCATTACGCACAGAAGAGAGCTTGTTAGTAGCCCTCTCAACGGTAGCCTCAAAGGCAGATCTATAATATCTGGGCACATAATGAAAGCCTGGCAGCTCTATCTCAGAGATCAGACAGCGCACCTTGGTGCCCTCTGCCTCAAACTTACGGTAGTGTGCAGGTGTCTCAACCATCACCTGTCCAGTCGCGCCGGTAAGATCGGCAGCAGATCCTGTCTCCGTAAGGCTGGAGTCATTCGGGTGCAAGTAATATACCACCTGGCCGGCATCATTGAGGATGCAACGCCGTATCCTGGACTGGATAGGCAACAGCCGGTGTAGCTCCACGCGTCCAAGCCGCGTACAGGCAGTAGAGGATACATTCAAGTCCCACTCTATGCCATAAGCATAGCGCTGGAAGAGATCCACCAGCGCCTTGCTGCGTTTTCCTGAAATCATTATCAACATGGCTATTTCACTTTTATTCCCCAGCCGACATATACGTCATTCTCGGCAAGAAGGTTAGCATTATGCAACTTCAATGCTTGACAACATCACAGTTGACCATGCATTGCATTCAACCGGGACATCTACAGCGACACTATCCAGTGCAGGAATGGCCGATATCACAACATCTACGGAGATCATTGTGTGAGGTCTCACATAAACGCTGAAAGGGTAGTCACTCTCGAAAGCCTCGGCCAGAGAGGTAAGCTTCTTGACGGAGAGTATCCTCCCCGCGTCGAATAATGATTGTTCATTTCCTTTGTAACTCATAATTTCATATGTTTTGATTTGTTTTATTAATCTTTTTTGTATATTTGAAAAAATCCAAAAGCCATGAGAACTATTATTTTAGCTACAGCAATACTGCTCACAGTTATATCGTGCAGCAAAGAAGACAACCCCAGCACAGTCGATCCTAACGCAATGATATCCATCAGGCCGACAGCAACAAAAACCAAGACATCCCAATACCTGCCGGACATAGAGATTGTCAGACAAGCATATGATCTGAACTTCCGACATGATGATTTTCCTGGTGCAAATATGAGACGTGGGTTTATCGATGCTCATAAGGACACCGCAAATGTTAGACTGCTCATGTGGGGTACTGACATAATCGATCAGGACGGCAACTATGTTACCGAATTCATCGACGGAAAAGACTTTATAATAAGGAGGAATTTGGTTCCTTCTGGACAAGATCCCATCTATGATACCATCGCTTTTATTCCTCAATCTGTCATTATTGCTGCACGCGCACAGATATTCGAAGCTTATCAGTCTGGGAACTTCGATGCCGTTTACAGCCTCTTCGACACTGCCTTTACTTTCCATCCCACTACAGGTGAGGAGTGGAGAGCACTCAAGGAGCAAGGCAATAATTGATATGATCTTAAGCATCTGCATGTATCGTAAAATCAAATGAAGAGTCCGTCAAGCTGTTGTTTGACGGATTTACTATTTTTATCTGAAAGCTATTTGTATATTTACTGGTCACTACAGCAGTTAGTTGAGCATCTGCATTATACAAAGTCAAATTTACAGAGTAGTAATTATGCCCGAGATTATGTGTCACAGAATACACTCCTTGACTTAATCTTGAGGATTGAGCTGCTTTCCCAAAAGAGTAGGTTAGAGTTCCCACTGACGACACGCTTCCAGATCCTCTGAAGCCTGGTACGTCGAACCCGCCACGTGCTTTGATGCCGTTACTATCGATTAGCAAATATTTATTTACGTCAAACTTATGCTCCACGGCCTCATCACTGAATAGAGAATAATTAGTACCGTTTTTAATCCTCACCAATCCATTAGTTCCAAATATTATGCACTCATTGGCCTGTGCGCCCTGAGCGTGCATCGCTATAGAAGAGCTCACAGAGCATGTGTCACCTCCGTCGTTTGTTGATCCATAATATTCCACTCTCGCCCTATATGATCCTGCCGCAAGATTTATCGTAGAATCAATAGTGTAATCTTCTTGAAGGATGTCTACCTCTTCACTGAAAAGATAATGAGACGAGAGTACCCTATCAAAGATGTATGATCCGTCCTGCAACTTCTCTAGCACGACCCTGCATGTTATCTGCGAGAGTGAGACAGGAGTAGCATAGTCATTACTAATCCCGAGCTGTATCAATCCGCTAATCTGTAACGAGAAGCTACTAATTGGAGATGCCACCACAATGGGGTCGCTGTTGCCAAAATCACTATTGAATGACATAGATTCTATAGCACTCCCCCCGGGCACTTGCACTGTCTGATCAACACTACTGATAAGATCATCACGAGTTGGTACTATCGCTGTACGGAACTGCATCATCTCGGTACCAGCTTTGTATAATCCTACATTGTCAATATCTACTCGCATTATGCCAAGCTTGCTAGTGCCGTCTTTACGCATAATGAACATCGCAGTTCCCTCCAGTGCTTTAGCGTAGGCGTTAGAGGGGTCAGCGAACAAAAATACATTATCATCCTTGCAGACCCGCTTAGAGGCCGGCGCGCTTACCACATTATCCGTCACCGCGCAGCATCAAGAAGGTTTGCAAGCACCAATCCCCCAGCCACTGTGGTCGAACCGTCGAGGATAGCCTGCTTGATGTACTCCAGCGCAGCTGCTGCGGCCGCTGCTTGATTCGCCTTATCTTCAACGGACAAAAAATCCTCCTCCAACAGGCCCAGCTCATCATCAATGTCGCCTACCAGCCCAACAAGCTCCTGCCAACTTTGTATGTTCTCAAGCCCCTCCGACCCTGCAAGAAATTTGACCACCCCGCCTATCTCACCCGCACCATTGCCGGCCGACAAATTAAAATACGTCTGCCCCGTTGGAGACTTGATAAGGTCTGTGGTGATACTGCCCGGTAAAATTTCCGTGAACCCATACACCGAGGTATATGAGCGCATCCCGTTCACCTCCTTACCCAGCGTTCCGATAAGTAGGTAATAATACGTCCCCGCATCAAAAGGCTGAGCAGTATCCCTGAGCAGGTAGCTGCCCGTGTCACCCGACTTTGCCACCCACGCATACAGATAGTAGGATTTATTTGCATCTATCAACGCCGGAGAGGTGTAGGAAGGCAAATCCCAAAAGTGGTATTCTGCCGGCTGATGTGAGGGTGATATGCTTGCTATGCCAAGGGTCATGTGCTGTATTATCCCCTCAGGGGCAGTAAGTACCTTGGTTGTATTGTTGTAAGCTATACTGGGGGTGATAACAGAGGGGGTTGTTTTGGAATTGACGAAACGGAACTGCAGGCTCTGAGCACCCACCAGCAGTGAGAGCGTCTGCACTGACACGGGATCTATCCCTGCAGAAAAGCCCTCTATGGCTGCCTCCAGCATCTGCATAGTCTCCAGGGCATCCTCGAACCTACGGCGCGAATAACGCTTCACCTGCTCTGTCTTTCGGTCTATGGTCTGGTCCTTGCCGGGGATCTCATCCAATATTACCGCCACCGACTTGCCCGGCACCGAGTTGCTTATGTCTATCTCAGGGGATTTTGGCCGCTTAAGGTACTCCTTGACAGCTGTGATGCGTATAGGCGCAGGTGTGGGCAAAAATGCGGGGTCGCTAAACATCACAAAATTACCCGGCTTGAGGTAGCCGCCAATGTCAAGCCAGTTGCGTTTTGCATACAGGCCGTCCAGCTTCCACCTGTAGGTGAATTGTGGCATCTCATTGTCATGCAAGTAGGCTACAGCATCAACCAGCACCCTCTGCTCTGCATCCTGTATATATACAGTAGGCATTGCGACATTGAACACCTTGTACTTATCACCAGCCTCCGGCACCAGGGAGCCATAGGGATAGATCTCTCCATTGCCTGTCAATGGCACAAGCTCAAAGCGCCTGTCTGTATGCTTATAGCTTACATCGAACTCCTTGCCGGCAAGCAGTCCCGTCTGGAACACCAGTGTCATGGTTTCGCCGGCAATAATTGCCGTACTGTAATCCAAAGTCTCCGGAATGGATGAATCAATGATATCATACAAATGCTTGTCTGCATCAATCACCTGGACTGCAGAGACAGTACCGGTACGTGTAGGGTAATGCTTGCTAAGATCTAACGCCCCCTCCACCACGCGGCCCGTGCGGCCTACGCGCTCCAGGTAGGTCCCATCGGCGCTGGTCACATATTGCACACCTTCATATTCAATCACCTGTGAGAGTGGCAGACGAAGCTTTTTCGACCCATATTCCGCTGCATTTATATTGCGGTCAGAGGTTTCTACATACACCCTGTTGATCACCCTGGACGAATCGAACTGCTGCCTCGACAGGCCGGACATTATGCCATTGCCGTAACCGTAAGACAGCTCAACAGCATGATCCTTGTCATGCTCTATCTTGTGTATGTGTAGCACCTTGTTGTCGAATTCATATTCCGTCTTCAGCACTTCGCATATCTTGCCCAGCGCAGACATGCAACTCTCCTTATTGAAGTCTACCGTCACGGGTTCGCTCTCTATCACCTGCCCAACCGTCCAGCCCGGCTCGCTGCCATTCATATTATCTACGAACAGCTGTGCAAACTGAGCGGGCGTGGCGGTCAGTGAGAACTTAAGGTCAAACTCGAATTTGAAAATCACATCATTCGCCTTGACATCCTCGGAGTGCATTGTCAGTGTGTAGTCATAATGCCTGGTGTGATGCATGACGAAGTTATGTGGAGTAGAGAGATGATACTTCTCTCCCTTGAATTCAATGTATGATCCTACCGGCACCTCCATATACTCCGGCAAGGAAAAATAGAGCACTACAATGTTTTGCCCCATGATCTCCTTGATGCGGTACGAATTGTCCCCTGTCAGTTGGGGGAGCAGCTCAATGAGCACCTCTCCCGTAGCTTTGTATATAACCATCATCCGTTGTCTTTAGAGGTGTAACAATGTCTGCAGCCGTTGTAAGCACGGAACTTGATCAGGTACCAAGCCCAAATCCTTGTGCATCTTTTGATATTAGTTGCGTAGCGTAACCCGCAAGCTTTTGTCGCGTGTTTCAGGCGGTGAACCTCACCTGTACCTGTGTTTCTCAAATAATTAAAAATCATATCTTTATATTTTATAACATGTGACTATAGTAATTATAATCATCCTCCACCTGCTGCGCGGTGAGAGCGTAAGGATACATCTTGAATGCCCTTATCTGCAGGTCAGGGGCTACCTTGCCTAGAATCCCCGCCCCAGAGAGGTACCCTATTCCGCTGTAATTTGTGCCTGAGTAGTTGCCTATATCCTCAGTATTATTAACATATATTTCAATGTCGTATACGCCCTTGAAGATCATCGTTATTATGCACCACTGTGAATGCGGGGGTCGGTTTATCACCTGATAGGTTCGCCGGTTATTCGACCCTGTACCTCCAGACCCATCCAATATATGTAGCTGAAGGAAGTTGCTAAAAGACGCTCCCACCTGAGCGGATACACCCGAATATGCCTCATCGTCATTTCTGAAAAGATCGTATGACGCATCAGCCTTTGGGGCGTTGATAACGAAAGTGAGTGACAGCGGAAGGCCTATCTTCATATTATTGTTGACGCCGAAATCGAAGTAGCCGCCTGTAAGCTTCATGACATTGTTTAAGTACGCCACACTCCCCGACATCACCGCATTGTTGCCGTTGCCAGTTAAATCGTGCCATGTGGCTCCCGAGCCGGGGTAAGAAGCGCTTTCAGCAGAGTCCAGCCACACAATAGGCTGTGCAACATCCTTTTTATGCATTATGATTCTTCTCCTAAGCATCTGTCTTGATTATGTATTTTTCGTTCACCGCCCATATTGAAATTTCAAGGTTACCTGAGGCGGGAAGCGTTATTGATGTTATTGCCGCACCCTCCTTGTCCTTACTTTCGTAAGGTGTTATATTAGGTAAGGTTATTGTTATGTCCGTTGCACCTGAATTGTACACCTTGATGTGCAGTTCCCTGCCCTGTGCCAGCGCGCCTGTCAAGGATAGAGTAGAGGCAGCACTAAGGGTGACAACTACACTCCTTTTTGTCGTTGCCAGGGAGGCTAATGAGGTGGCGGTATTGTAGCCTGAAAGGAATTGCAGGTAATCTATAAGGTTCAAAGAAGCGTTGAAATTCGCCTCACTTCCTGCATAGCCGCCCGACTGTGCTGATTCGTATGCAGTAGTTCCTGGATCTCCTTTGTCGCCCTTTGCCCCCGTTTCGCCTTGTATTCCTTGTTCCCCCTTTGCCCCCGTTTCGCCTTGGGGACCTTGAATACCCTGCTCACCCTGTGGTCCTGCAGGACCTTGTATGGTGCCATTGTTCACCCAGTCATTAGCCACAGCATCCCAAACGAAGATGTCGTACGGGGCAGCAGAACCAACACCGTAGGCAGCACCCTCGGCAGGAGTAGTAACGGCCAACTCCAATGCCGCAAGGGTAGCGTAATAACCTTTGATGGTGAAATCCTTGCCTGCTTCCCCCGTGTCGCCCTTGGGCCCTTGTGGACCCTGTTCGCCTTGAATACCTTGCGGGCCTTGTTCGCCTTGGGGTCCAGTCTCGCCCTGAACGCCCTGCGGACCTTGGGGTCCCTGTTCACCTTGAGGTCCTTGTATGCCCTGTTCCCCTTGGGGACCTTGTGGCCCAATCAGGTTGGACATCTTTGCACGGCCTGAGACACCCAGCCGGTAACCAAACACGTAGAAATTGCTTAAGTCCCCGGTAAGTTCCGACAGGTCGCTCATCTTGATTATATCATAATTTTCCATATCAGCTTATTATTAATAATTTCTCATCTTCGGTGATTATCGCTTGCAACAATTCGCTGCCTAGCAGATATGAGAGTAGCTCATAATCCGTGCTGCGCAGTACAATGTCGAACTGTAATGCAACACTAGGGTCGAATGCCCCCTGCTTAATGACATCTTGCTGCCTGACATAGTAGCAGCTATAGTTTTTCCCTGCAGCCGTGAGGGCAAGATCCAGCAACGATGTCTTGCACATACAGGCAAATAAAGCACTTATGTGATTGTAGTACTGTGAAATATTGTCACAACGCATGCTGCATGATATTACAACGTCATAAGCTTCGAGTGTTGCCTGAGTCATCAGGTCTGCATACCCACCCGACTGTGAGAGTGAGACAGCGGTCAAGGGAGCCTTGCGTGCAGGCAGCTGCAGGGCAGTGGTATAGACACCCCGCACCGTGATGCCATAAGAGGCCAAATCCTTGCCATCAAGCTTGACGTAGGTGTATCTCGTATCTGGCTCAGTAGGCTCAGAATAAGTATCATCAAGCATCTGATTGTAATTATCAATTGCAAATCTCACATTGATAACTATATTCTTCACCCCCGACTTAGAGAGAGGCCCGCGCTGGTCTACTGTAGTACTTGAGAGATACCTTAATTCAAAAGTGCGTGATAAGGTCCGTACATATACATTGCGGTATCCAGGAGCTGAAAGCCGGCTGTAAAACGCATCCAGGTTGCGCATGAGCGTCGTGGCAGAGGTAGAACGCAAATCAAATGACAACTCCACCTCTGATGCCTGCAGCACAATATCCTCGAGATCCACATCCTCCCCGGATACCTCATAGTATGATACGCTCTCCTGCACCTTGCGCTCGGGCAATCGTAACAGTTGCGCATCCGACCCCCGTAGCATCACAGCACCCCAGGTGTCGAAAACGTCTATACCATCTATCAATACACTTCCACTCATTTTCTTATTGTTATGCCACGTGAATTCATATCTTCTAGCGCCTCTTTCACTTGCACAAGATATCTGCAATACTCCGTGTTTTCGGATATGCGATCCAAAACTGCCTTATATACTTTTAGCAACAATGTCTGCTCTTTACCTACATCGACAAGCGTTGAGAGGGAGAGACGCATAGAATAGATACCACCCGACAATTCATTAATTGACTCTTGAGAGGCTTGAGCAATGCCTTTCGTAGCACCACTCCTGCTTCGCTCAACACCAAAAATATCCACTCCCTGCTTCTCGAGTTCTTGTTTTGCTAGTTGTAGATCTGCAGCAAAAGCATCCATTCCAGACTTGTATTCTTTCGAAAACCATATTATATCATCGACGATTGACTCATCTCCTCCCGCCTTAAAACTATCATTAAACCGCTTTTCAAGGTCATTGAAAAGGCTTTTAAAATGCGATGAGAAGACCAATTGAGATACTATCTCCTCAATCGTCTTGTCCATGTATGTCTTGAAGTCATCTATGCCTTTATAGATGTCTCCGTCACGAAATGCGTTAATTAGTGCCGAAGAAAGTTGAGTCCCTATATCTCCTGCCAATGAAGAGAAGTTTTCTCGCATCTGCTGTTGTGCTTCTAATGCCTTATCCTTTATCTCCTGCCAATTGTCTACGAGTTTTTTTGTCGCATCATCTAACTTCTCGTAATCTGCTAATATCTGTTGATTCAGCTCGAAGGTATCCTGATCATATATCTCTCCATATTGCTTTTTCAAGGACTCGAATACAGGAACCCTTTTTTTTGTAAACAATCCGACAAGACCTCCAAACACAGCACCCACGGCTGCTCCAATGACATTGCCAACGCCTGGCAATATTGTCCCCAAAGCTGCCCCGGCACCTGCGCCTGCGAGAATATTATTAGCAGAGGTGGCCTTTCTCGTTCCTGTTTGAACCATTCCTCCGGAAAGCTCCTGCGCTGCAGCACGTAACTCTGTCATAGCGGATGCATACTGCTTTGCTCCTGATATTGCTCTAGAATAAGGATTTTCAATACCGAAAAGATTACTTTGCTCATAAGCATTTGCCTCTATTTTCAATAACGCCATCTGATGTGCACTTTCTCGTATTGCATCTGTCCACCTCTGCTGCTCTTGTCTGTTCTGAGCTATCTGAGAAGTAATCATACCTGCTATCTGCAGTAAGCCGTTTATACCTGCTGTTATCTTCTCTTTTTTTGTTGTAGCCTCTAAAGAAGCAACTATGTTATCGACACTGTTTGCAACTGTCGAAAATGCTTTAGACAAAGAATCAGACAACTCTGCAAAGACAGATGAGAGTCCAGATGCTAACTGTTTTACATAGTCGCCCACCTCAGCGATCTTTCTACTTGGCATCTCTGTCAGCTCTTTATTTAATTTCTCAAGTTCTGCTCTAGCTAGGGCAATATCATCGTCAAGATCTGCTACACCTGCAGACTGCATCGCAAGCAGAATATCTATACGCTTCTGTGCATATTGCCTCTGCAGCTCAAGTATCTTTTCTTGTTTTACTGTCTCAAAAGTCTCATCGCGGTTGTTTATCTCTTGTTTACGCAAAGCAACTTGCTCATCGAAAGATAAATAGCGTAATGCGGCTTCTTGTTTGACTATCTCCTTTTCTTTCTCTCTCTTGATCTCTATCTCTTCCTCTGCTTGCCTTAACTGTTGCTTATTAATGATATTCGCCCTCAGTTGAGATAGCTGTTTGTCATAATAACTATCAACACGCGATAATTGACCATCCAATTCAGATGTGAATTTTTCATTAACATCTGCCCACAGCTCAGCAATTGCGGAACTCGCTGACTGTTGCGCTGTTTGCACCTCATATTTGTAACGCTCTAATTCCGCTTTTCTTAATTCTTCAAGAGCCTCGCGAGCATCTAATGCAGGTATACCGGTCTTTTTCTCTATCTCTTCTATCTCCTTTTGCCTTTCTGTAATAACTCTTTTCCTTTTCGCATAATGAGATTCTATCTTTACCAGCTTGCTCTCTAGCCCCTTTTCCACAACAGCCGTGGCAGCAGCATTTATATCTTGCTCCGTATCGAGTAGTATCGTTCCTAGCTTCAGGGCAGCAGCCTCAGCATCTTTCTGCGCCTTAGTATCTGCCTTGATGTCCCATATCTTGAGTTTTTTAGTCGCTTCATTATATTTTGCCAAAGCATCATTCCATTGCTGCCCACCTTTTTCTACATCTTTTATTCTTGATAGAGCGTTTAAAGCAACTTTCTGCTGATTTTCCCAATAGGCCTTTGTGCCTTCTGCTATAGCTTCCGACGATGCAATACCCGCTTCCTCTATAATTTCCTTCGCCCTTGCTGACGCTCCTAAACTTTTAAGTATTAAATCTTCCGCCTCCTGCAACTCCTTTTCTGCATCAGAACGTATATTGCCTGCACTCTTTGATGCGTAGCCATATGCCTTCGAGACGGTTTCTCCCGGACCTATAACCCCAGCCGCCACATCCCAAAACCCTGGCTGCATCTGCCTCTTGTCCGCCTCGGCGAGTTTTTGATAGTAAGCCTTAAGCTTTTCTTGCGACAATTCCATCGCTGCAGCTGCAGAGGCTCTTTCGAAAAGAGCACGTTTGAAATCATCTGCTCTTTCAATAAACAGGTTGTCTGCTTCGTTAACAGAGTTGACAGCTATGCCTAACTTCTCAAACACCTTCTGACTGCTATCAATTATCCTTTGTTTCTCAGATATACTATCACCTACTGACAAGTAGGCCTTTTGTAACGACATGAACTCTGCCTGCGCTTTCGACACAGAGGCTGAAATAGATTCGTTGAAGTCATTATACTCTGAAGATGCTTTTCGTGAGCGCGATATTAACTTATCTATCGCCTTAACAGCAAAAGTAATTGCTACAGATAGGCCAAGAGTTAACGTTGCCATAAGTGCCTTTGCTTGCACATTTGTTATTCCAAGTGTCGTCGCCACCTTGATGTTTGCTGCTGCCCATAGCTCCTTTGCACGCTTTACTGTTGTTATCCTGAATGCTGATGTCTCATGCAATGTATTTGACACTTGCATTAAACCAATTGTGATAGCCATTAGTGATTGTACTTTTGTCTGTATCTTGGCCATCTCCTCTGAATTATCATTAAACAGCCCAATGGCACCCACTCCAGCGCTCAATGCGCCTGAAAGAGCCGATATCCCTGACACTATACCCTGCATCTGCGTACCCCCCGTTGTAAGAGCTTTCTGTTCTCTCTCTACAGCTCTGTATGCTGTACCTAACGATTCTAACTTCCCTTCAAGCTCTTTGTATTGTGCACCCTCCTGTTTACCTGCGAGGCGTAGCTGAGCCATCTCATCACGTATATTCATCAGCTGTGTACGTAACTGATATGTTTTATTGCTGTAACCCTGTTGCCGCTTTTCTAGCTCTGCAAGCGCCTGCTTCTCGCCCTGCAGCTCTGCCCTAAGCTCCTTAAATGCAGCAGATGCCTTCTGTCTGGCCTGTAGCATAGCAGGGTTGTTAGTCGCAGTATTTAAGCGATTAAATTGCTTTTCCAGAGGCTTCAATTCTTTTTCAAGCTTAGCAATTATCTTGCGTTGAAAAGATATCGTTGAGCTAAGAGATTCTTGAGCCTGCTCTGTACCTTTTGAGATAGAGCGCACCGAGTTGACAACCTTCGTCGACTCCTCACTGACATTCTGCCTCATCTTTATGTCTATCTGTACCGGTTCCAATTTGTTGCTTGATTTGTTCTATGTTATCAAATGTTGCGATCTTTTTATTACGTACGTAGCGTGGTTGATCAGCAAGTTCTAAAGTATACAACAGCCAAGATGATCCCCACATTATCTGCCTGTGAGTGTAGCCTCTTTTCTCCTTTAACTGTCCTACTATTCCAAAGGGGCTATGGAGACCAACTGTGTAGCCCTTTAACTCCCCTCTCTCAGGTGACCCGTCTTCGGATTCATCAACATCATTGTCTGTTGATTCATCCAAATGGTAATACTCGAAAAATCCACAGCACTATCTAGCGATGCTAAGGTGACAAACATCTCTATCAAAGTCGGGTAGCTTACTCTCCATAACAACAGATGTGCAAAAGCACCGGAAAGAAATTTAATCCTATATCGAGAATTTAACGTTGCAATAGCAATCACTTTTGCAATGTCCTTTATATGCCTATACAGATACTCTTTCTCAGCAATGTGCAAATCTAGTTGTCGGTGGTAGATTATCAACGAATAAGCAGCTATTGTGCCTGCCTTGAGCCCCTTGATCGTTATCCTGTTGAGGCGGAGCGCGCGCAGCAAGAAAGGGGCATCGGTAATCTTAAACCTCACCCCCCTTTCAAGCAACATACTCGCAGCTCTCATCTTCGTGATTTTCTCATCCATCTATTCAAATATTATATCAACAGGGTCACCATTGCTATCCTGTATTTGAGAGGCCAATGCTCGGAATTTAAATGGATATTTCACAACACCGCCATACCCTAGATTTCCGTGAAATAGCACTACACCTTTTGCATTAGGTATAATTATGCTACCTCCGTTTTTTAGTCGGAAACGCACGGCTTTATTAAGTACTAATTTTTTCGCTGAACGCATGTACTTAGCTGTTTCGCCTGTTCCATCGATACTACCTCCTAGGGTAGCGACCAACTGAGCAAAGCTCATTTTGATGAACGAGCCAGCAATCGCTGTCGAACCGCCATAGTAATCTACATCTTCAGGCGTATCATTCTCGTGAGAGAATAATTCCTCTTCTGTTGAATCAGCCTCGATGATCGAGACCTCATCATCGCGCAGGGTGATAGGCTGCTCCTCCCAGGTGGCTGTATCTATGTCTGCTGAAGCTGCAATGACATCAGCAAAGTCCATTCCTGCTATGCGCACTTTTCCAATAATTCTTTCTGCCATAATTCAAATTTTAATGATTTTAATAATTTTTGTGAGAGTATATGCGATAGAGAGAGCTCCTAACAACATCAATGTCTTTTGCCAGTTTTTTATCCTATTCACCTCTATCACCTTGATCTCCTGTTTTTGTGATTTGATTTTTAATTCGTTGTATCTTTCTTTATACTGAAACAGAAGCTTTTCATCACTGAGACTAGCTTTTGCTGTTAATATATTATCCTTAATGTTGATCTGAGGTACGGGCATCTTTCGACCTTGCTTGTATGATATTATCTGTCTTATCCGCACATTATTAAGGGAATCACACTCAACATAAGCCTTCAGTAGCGAGGAGTCTGCCTCAACTACCAGGATTGTATCCCTCACCCTCTCAACTGTCTTGACAAAAACACTGTCTATCTCCACTTTTGAGGAAGGGATTATCCTCCGGCTGCATGACAATGCAAAAAATACGAGAAAAAGATAGCTAAGCCTTTTCATTTTAATTTTTCTTTGTCTTTGGAATTACCTTGACCTTTTCGAGTTGCAACACAAGATCTTTTACTTGCTTACTCAACTTATCATTCTCTAGCGTGAGAGTCTTTAGAGCTACCTTTAGCTCTACATTTTGCTCTTTTACTTCTATCAGGTCAGTAATCAACTCCGAGTTTTTTTCGCTCAACATATTGATCGATTTTTGCAAATCCTGCAGAAAATCATTGTTGCGTTTCTTCTTGCCGGCCCAATAAGAGAGAACTCCAGCAAGAGGAGTTGCCAATACTGATATCACGCCTACAAGGTCTAGAGATCCCATTTTTACTTATCTTTTTGTTTGTAAATATTTTTTTCCGCTACTCCAATACTCCTGAGCCATGCCGGCACATCGAAACAAGGACAGTCCTTTTCCGCAAACTGGTTATGTCCTGCCACTCTCAAGGCAGGCACTGCCTTGATCTTCTCCTTGACATAGTTTGCCAGGGCAATCTTCTGCGCCATTGTCCTTGTGTCTGCTGCCTGCTGTCCATCTGCTGATAGTCCACCGGCATATACCACATGTCTGCTTACAGAGTTGATGCCCTTGGCACCATTAGTGATCTCCCAAGAGTCCACAATGCTATCCTCGTTGTTAGGCACTAGGTTCTCCACGTAACCGTTAATGTGCACGATGTCGGTATAGCCTACCTGTTTCCATCCGCGACCCTCAGGCACAGGGGCAAGGTGCCAGCGGCGTATGTCAGCCGCTGTCACCGCCCTCCCTGCCGGGGTAGCTGTACAATGTATTACCAAGTATTGTAGTGTCTTCATGATGTATTATTCTGCTGTAGCAGTATCTTGTACAATTGCGCACAAGCCTGCAACATCGTTACGCATTGCCCGCCCTCCGGCACGAAGCAAGAAGGAATAAATATCGCCGTAATAGGTAGGGTCACCAGAGTTGTCGTACACAACAACTTCTCCTTTAGCTCTACATACAGAGTTAGTGTGCCATGCCAGAGCTGCTGCGTTGTCAGTAGCTGCGCCTGAAGTAGCCCACGCCTTGACGGCATTTGCTCCGGTATAACGACCCACGCGCGAGCGCATCATCACATTAAAGGTCAACAACTTACCCACAATACCGTTTTTAACATCAGCAAGTGAGTGAAAGGCGGTCGCATCCTTGTCGGTAAGAGAGTCAATCAGCTGTGAATACATGTCTGCATCCAACAGTAGATATCTGCCCTCAGAGGGGATATCCTGTTTGTTGAATTTTTTCATCAATGCAGATACGTCTGCCTTAACAAAAGCCTTTCGAAGACCAGTTGCTGAGGCTGTATGTGCATCAACAGCAGCACCAGTTGTGCGTATAGCATTAGCGATAGTTGGGAACCACGAGAATAGGATGCTTTCCGATACTTCTTCCTGCAGCTTCGCCTTGTCTTGTCGCAACACACTTTCGCGTTTATTGTAAGCAAGCTCAATAGTATCAGCATGAGGTATACGAATAGGATTGGTAGTAAACTCATCAAGGTCGAAAGTCAGGTCTATATCCGTCCTTGTAGTGACAGTCGCCGGGAATGAAGAGCGGTTTTTAACTACCCCGCTGGCAGCACCTGCATTGGGTATATGGACCGTCTTACCTTGAGTGACGAACTCATCCGCATCAAATGCTTTCGAGAGAAATGAGTTGTCTGCAAAAAGGCCTTCGACTATAGAGTCCATCCATATTTCCTTTTGTATTGCCATACGCGCTCCGGATGGTGCTGTAAAAATAGACATCACAGCTCCCGTGGAGATTACCGCCAATGGAGATATGCCTGCTGCAAACGCAATCACACCCCCAGCCAAAACGTTAAATAATAGGGCACTCAATAGTGCCACGAGTTTAGTTTTCATAATGTAAAATATTAATTATTAGTGTTTACAGTTCTGGTTCAACACCAAAGCGCTCTTTGTACTTTTGTTTGTATAGCTCCGGGTCTTCAATTTTCAGATTATACAGCATCCCTGCTTTATCCATCTCACCCCAACTCTTCTCATACTTGCCTGACGAGCTGCTTTGCGTGCTGACGCGTGATGCTATAGAATTCCTTTTTGGCAGAGCTGCAATAGCTGCTTTTGCAGAGTCATGATCAGATGCAAATAACGTTTCGTACACCTTGCGGGTGTCGGCTGTCAACCTGCCATCCAGCACGGCTGCATCCAGTAGCATCTTTGCATCGGCTACCTGCTGTTCCTTGCGCTGCTTATCGCCAGCGTCAAGCTTAGCCTGCAATGCAGCCTTCTCATCTTTGAGGGTCTTGTTTTCGCTTTGCAAGCGTGTCACGCTGTTGATAGCATCTTGTTCGGTCGCTGTGTCTGACAGCCCAAACAGGTTTTTGAAAAATGATAATAGTTCCATCTTTGTGTTTTTTGATTGTGTTATGGTTTTGAATGTTTTATCCGGACAGCCACAAGCCTGTAGCATGTCTGTGGTATCCTTATCCAGTTTGACCTTTGCCTTGACAGAGGTAGCGAAGCCTTTTGCCTGTGCCTCCTTGGCAGTCAACCACCAGTCTGATGATGCCCAGGCTTTTTCAAACTCAGCCTTGTCCTTTGCCTTTGATGCGAACAGCTTCCTGTAACTCTCCTGCATGTCTCCCAACAGCTTGACGTAAGACTCGAAGTCCTCTATATTGCCTTCCAAGGCACCGGAGGGACGGTGTATCATCAACATGCCATTTTCCGGCATCTCGAAAGTGTCACAGCAACATGCTATGTAGGCAGCGGCGGAGGCAACAAGCGCACCACCCTGGCAGTGTTTGACCTTGAAGCCGGCAAGTATGTTGACTATCTCATTTGCATCAAAGACGCTGCCTCCGGGGGAGTTGATGTACACCTGGGCTTGTGTCACACCTTGCGCGAGGATCTTGTCAACCTCGGCACGGAAGGTCTCACTGTCGGTTTCCCAACCGATATGACCAAGAATGCGTATATCGGCTCGATCCTTATTTGTGTTTGCAGTTATGCTGAAAGGTATTTTCATCTGATTTTTTTGTTTCAAATCAAAATGAATTCAGCCGCAAATGCAAAAAACCTTCTAAGGTTGATAAGGTTTATTATCAACCTTAACATGTTTTTGGCAAAAAAGGGGTTAAAAACTTTCTTTTGTGAAAAACAAAACAGGATCATGTCAACACTAAAAGGAGAACAAATCAAGGAGTGGGCACAACTACTTTTCGTCAAGGAGGGATTGTCACAAAAGGAGATCGCCGAGCGAACAGGTAAGTCTGCAGTGACAATCAACAGGTGGGCAAAGGATGGAGAGTGGACCAGGCTCAAACAATCCTTACTGGTGACACGCGAGGCACAGCTGTCACGCATGTACATGCAGCTGGATGAACTCAACAGTGCTATAATGAAACGGGAGGAAGGACAACGATTCGCATCCTCGAAAGAAGCAGATACTATAAGCAAGCTCGCGAATGCAATCAGAACGATGGAGAGCGAAGCATCAATTGCAGACATAGTAGAAGTGAGCAAAAGGCTGCTAAACTGGCTTAGACCGGTCAACCCTGCACTGGCAAAAGAGGTGGCAAACGTGATCAATGACTTTATCAGTGAAATACTCAAAAAGTAATGGCACAGGTCAATCAAACGGCAAAACAAGCAAAGCTGAACTGGGATTCTTATTATAAGAACCTGCTCAGCAGTGTCAACGCAGACCTAACGGAGACGGAGGCAGAAAAAAAGAAACGCATCAAGAAGCTGGAAGCAGATTTCGAGGAGTGGAAAAAATACTACTTTCCCAAATACTGCAGCAGCCCTGCTGCTCCATTCCACAAGAGGGCAAGCAGACGTATCCTGGACAATGCCGAATGGTATGAATCGCGCGTATGGGCTCGTGAGTTGGCAAAGGATGCACTCTGTATGTTTGAAACGCTATATCAAGCCTTAACAGGCATCAAGAGTAACATACTCTTCATATCAAACTCTTGGGACAAGGCAGCAGAGCTGCTGGAGCCTTACCGGATAGAGCTCACCCGGAACGAAAGGATAATACACGACTACGGCATTCAGATGATGCCAGGATCCTGGACATACGGGGATTTTGTCACAACACAAGGAGTGTCTTTCCTTGCTGTTGGTGCAGACCAGTCACCACGTGGGTCAAGGCAGGAGAACATAAGGCCTGACAAGGTTATTTATTCAGACATTGATACTGACCAGGATGTTCTCAATCCTGACATAATAGAGAAACGATGGAAGTGGTGCGAAAAGGCTGTATTCCCTACCCGCGCGGTGGATAAACCCTTTCAAGTAATTTGGTTAGGTAACCTGATTGCAAAAGACTGCTGCGTGGCACGTGCAATGAAAAAAGCAGATCATGTGGATGTAGTCAACCTGGAAGACAAGCAAGGTAACAGCAGCTGGCCGGAGAAGAACACCCGGGAACACATTGACAGAATTAAAAGCAAAATCAGCACAGCAGCCTACATGGCAGAGTATATGAATACCCCACTGGCAGAGGGTAGCACCTTCAAGCAGATGGTGTGGGGCAAAGTACCTGCACTTAATCGGTTCCGCTTCCTTATAACTTACGGTGACCCGTCACCCTCAAACTCGAAAAATAAGAAAGGGTCGCAAAAATCTACATTCCTGATTGGCTTTGATCAAGGCAAATATTATGTGATAACCGGCTTTCTTGACCATGCTACAAATTCGGAATTTTGTGACTGGTTCTTTTCTCTTCGAGAATTCATAGGCGGCAAAACACAAGGATACAACTACATCGAAAACAATAGCTTGCAAAACCCATTCTATGAGCAGGTGCTGTTGCCACTGTTTTCACAGAAGATAGAGGAAAAGGGATGGATAGGCATAACTCCTGATGAGAGGAACAAGCCGGAAAAATTCTCACGAATAGAAGGCAACCTTGAACCCCTCAATAGAAACGGGCACCTGATACTCAACGAGGCAGAGAGAAATAACCCACACATGTTGCGCCTGGAGGAGCAGTTCCTGTTGCTCTCTCCAAAGCTTACCTTTCCTGCCGACGGTCCTGACTGTATAGAGGGAGGTATAACAATAATCAACCATAAGCTCAACGAGCTCACTGATGATGCAATTAAGATAGGAAGCAAACACACAAATCAAAAAAGATATTGACATGAGCATTAAAACACTTTTTAAACGGCCTTTGATTAGGCTTTACATCCGGTTTAAAGGCAACCGCATCTACCTTAACAGGGCGATAAGGAGGGCAAAGAGGATGCACATGCTTTCAGGATTGCGGTATCGAGTCTTTTTCTTCGGCTACAACTACGTTGTGTGGACACGATCGGACATCAAGGAGCGCAAGAGATGTGACCTTTTCAAGAAGCACCTTAAGGCCGGGGAGGATTTTGACACGATATGTTTCTATGATACTAACACATTAAGCAATGTTTCTGAGTAATGAAGAGATGAAGACACACCTGCATCAGGAGGATGTGGATGTGATATCAAGGGGTGACAACACCCTGATGACCGCAGCGATTGATACTGCAATGCAGGAAGCAAAAGGCTACTTATCAAAATATAACAAGGCTGTAATATTCGAAACGACAGGCACAGCACGTAATGCCCTGCTGCTAACATTCCTCAAGGACATTGCTGCATGGCACTTCCTTGTTATCTGCAATGCCGGTAGTGATTATAAGATAAGACAAGACAGGTATGACAGGGCGGTGAGCTGGTTGAAAGCTGTGCAGCGCGGGGATATCTCTCCTGACTTGCCTGCAGCTGAAACTGACAAGGGCACAATAATATTCGGTAGCAACGAACAAAAAGGACAACACTTCTAAAACACAAATGAGATGTCAAAAAAACTCAATAACAAACAGAATATCTACACGCAGATCGTGATCAAGTCTCCGGCCAGGAGAACGTCAGATGTCTCTACATGGCGCTCAGCCTTAAGGTCCGCTGACTCAGGAAGGGCAAAAGTGTTGTATGACTTATACGACGACTTGCTTATAGATGGAGTGCTCTCGGATGCCGCGAGTAAAAGGACAGAAGCACTTTGCAACAGCGAACTCACGTTCGTTAACGAAAAGGGAGAGAGTGTGGATGAGATGCTCTCACTCATTGACACACTTGCATTCGAAGAGATGCTTAGCACGATAATGTCTACACGCTTCTATGGCCGGAGCGCATTCGAACTATCGTTTGAGCAGGGCTTCGGTGTGCACCCCATACCTGCCAAGCATGTGTCGCTCGAAACGCAAAGCATCCTTATCAACGACAGTGACCATGAAGGGATATCTTACAAAGGAGATAACTTCATACTCGCACTCGGCAAGCCAAGGGACAGGGGGTTATTCCTAAAGACTGCCCCGTATGCAATATGGAAGAGAGGAGGGTTCGGCGACTACGCCCAATGGCTCGAGGTTTTTGGAATGCCACAGCGCATTGGAAAGTACTCCTCATACGACTCGGAGAGCAGAAGACTGCTGGAAGAGGCACTGTCAAAAGCGGGCAGTGCGCCGTGGGTAGTGATACCAAAGGAGAGCGATGTTGAAACGGTCAACAATACCGGTAGTGGAAGTTCAGGTACATCGTACAACGATTTTCGCAAGGCATGCAACGAAGAGATCCTGATAACCATTTTAGGTCAAACATTGACAACAATACAAGGGGAGAAAGGGGCAAGGTCGTTGGGCGAAGTGCACAAGAAAGTAGAGGAGGGCAAGAACAAGAGCGACATGCGCTATGTGCAGAGGGTACTCAACACTTATGTTAAGCCTATGTTGCTTGCTAGAGGACTACCGGCAGATGGCAAGTTCGTATTTCCGGAGGCAACGGCTGAACTTTCCGTTGCGGATATAGGTTCATTGTCGAAAATCATACAAATACCAACATCTTACCTGTATGACAAGTATGGTATCCCAACACCGCAAAAAGGAGAGCAGGTGGCAGGCAGCACACAGCAAGTCAATCAACAAAAAGACAAGGAGCAAAAGGAAAAAACTACAAGCAGTTTTTTCGTCCAAGCCCCGGCAAAGATCGGGGCAAGACAAACACTGCAGGGATACGTGCGGAGATTGATAAGGAGTATTACGGGAGATAGAGACGGCATTGATATCAACAAACTAATTAATAGAGCCATATATGAACTCTATCACGAACAAGGGAGGCAAAGTGAAATAATCAACAAAGATTTGTTTCAAATAACATACACTAAACTTCAATCGGGTATCAGCACAGAACTGCTGCAGGTAGAAGACACTGACTTTATAAGCCAGTTCAGAACAAACACTGCAGTATTCTCTGCTTTCAAGAATCATCTGCAGACAAAAGAGATAGTATCACTCCTTGTAGATAGCGATGGTACACTTAGATCTTTCTCTCAATTCAAGAAATTAGCCTTACAGGTATCGAAGAAATACAATGAGCAATGGTTGCAGACAGAGTATAACACAGCTGTAAGGGCTGCCAGGAGCGCCGCAAACTTCAAACAGTTTCAGAAAACAGCTCACCTGTACCCAAATCTTGAATATATATTATCCTCAGCTGCTCATCGCAGGGTATCACATGAGGGTTACGCAGGGACAATCTTACCTATTGAACATCCATGGTGGAAGACACACATGCCACCGAGCGACTGGAATTGCCAATGCTCGGTAAGGCAGACGGACAAAGAGGCGACACCCGTGCCGGGAGAAGAGTATGTCAATCCGGCATTTGCGCATAACCCTGCAGAGACATCTAATTTTACAGTTTTAGAGGAGTCTCCTTATTACAATAACACTGACGAACAGTTAAGAGAAAAAATAATACAAGAATCCCAGCGTTTACAAAAAGAAGTATTTAAAGACGCTAGGAAAAAAGCACTTGTAATATCAAAAAAAATAATCAGCAAAACCATCAAAAACCCTAATGTGGCTTTTAAAATTGGTTTTACAGTTAAAGGACTTAAGGAAGCTATAAATAATCCAGTCAAAGATCCATTTAACAAGTTTGAAGTAATAGAAGACATCCTAAAGCAGTTAAAGAATGCTAAGTACATAGGCAGTGCAGAAAATACTAAATCAGGCAAGAAACCTCATGTGTTAAGATATCACTACTTTGAAATTAAACATAAGAATGTAGAGTATGATATTGTTGTAGAAGAGAATAAACAAGGCAAACATATTCTCTATGCTATTACTGACAAAAGAAAAACAGCCGAATAAGTTTCACTTAGAGGAAAACAATCCAATGTACTGGCTTAAACGACTGTTATAGTACAAATGTATATAATTTTTTTAATAATAAAAATGGACATCAAAGAATTTGAGAGAAGCTTAGCGGAGAGAATGAAAAAAGTGCAAGAGTGGGTGCAAGGTGAAGACATCAAAGACATACTCGGCGTTGAAGCTGTGAACCACTTCAAGGAGTCTTTCGATCATGAAGGCTTCAAGGATGAGCAGACAATAAAAAAATGGCCAGAAGTGAAGAGGCGAGATCCCGACAGCCCTTGGTATGGCCACTCAGGACAAACAGGTAAATTTTCGCAATCAAGAACAACTGCTAAAATTCTTACCGGGGAAACAGGAGAGTTGAAAAACGCAATAAGCTATGTGAGGATAGACAATGGTGTGCGGGTGTCAAACCCGAAAGAGTACGCAAAGGTACACCAAGAAGGACTACCGGCAAAGATATATGGCAAGAAGGTGTTCCAGATGCCTGCAAGGCCATTCATAGGTAGATCACGCATGCTGCAAAGGAATATAGAAGAGAAAATATACAAAGAGATCAAACGAATACTAAAAGGATAGACATGAAAACAATTTACCTTGCATTGATAGAAAAACTACAAACGATATCTGAGCTCAATTGGATAGACATGGATAGCGGGCAACTCTCATCGACAGAGAGGGCTCCAATAGCGCTGCCGGCGGCATTGCTGGAGATAAGCCTACCGGAGTGCAGGAACTTTGCGGACCTCACACAATTCTGCAAGGCACGCATCAACGTGAAGCTCATATTCGAAAAGAAAACAATCAAGACATCGGCCAACACCCCTACAGAGACCCTTAACAAGAGCCTTGAGACATACGATACAATCTCAAAGGTGTATGCAACACTGCAGGGATTTGAGACGGATGACTTCAGTGCCCTGCACCGCACAAGCCAAGGGCCCGAGGTTAATGGTAGCTATTTTGTCTACCGGATGAGCTTTGATTGCGAATTCGAGGATCTAAGCGCAGAGCCATAAAAAAAAGGAGGATTAACACCCTCCCTTCTCTTCTGATTGTTCTTGCAGCCGTCGTAGCTGCTCCTTGGCATTGATGCCCATGTAACGGTTGAAAGTTGCCTCCGAAATGTGATACTTTTCCGAAATGATCTTCCTATACACCCAGCTTTGCGAAGCACCCTTGCCCTTATAAAAAAGGACGATCTCCTGTACTTCGACAATTTTCTGCAGCAAATATTTTTTATTGTAAGACATTATTCCGGTGATTTGATTATATTTGTGTGTGGCGGGGCCTCAATCATCCAAGGGTGTGCGGGGCTTTTTTTATGCCTCTGTCATACCCAGTGGCACATTCACCCAGCTGCCCGTCTCATCCTTATATTCTGCCCGGATGTATGACTTGCTCTCTAGGGGTTTGTATGCCTCCTTGATTATCCTCACCCCTTCTAAAAAGCGCTCATTGCCCAATTTATTGGCCAGCTGCTCCAGCTGCAGTACTCGTGATGGCTTCAAGGTGCCTTTCTTGTCCTTCGAGAGCAACTTGAGTATAGTTTCTATAAGTGCCTTGGAGTCGTCATCCTTACCCAGCTCCGTAATGCACTCGCGCACCATGGAAATACCCACATCAACGGTATCATCATAATTGTCTATGGTGTACACCCCGATGGTTATCCGGAACTGTCCCTGTGCATCTGAAAACGTGTGTGAATGCTGCATATCTTTGATCCCGTAGACTTCCTTCTTGAGGTCTATTGCACGACGGAAGGCTTCCCTGATATCTGCCTTGTTTTTTGCCAGCTTGTCAGAGATGCCAACTAGGCGTGGAAAGGCGTTCTTAACAGTTTCGTCCACCAATGCCTTGTAAGCAGCCTGGTCGTCCTTTTTCTTTTGCACAGCAGCTACCTCTTCCTGCTGCAGCTGCTCAAGCAGAGCCTTGCGCTCCTGTGCTGATAATTTCTTAATATCCATTTTGTGTCTTGTTAATAAAGTTTTCTATCTCATTCCATGTTGGCAAGCCGCCAACCTGTTTGTCATCAATGTACATATCTGCATATACCTTGCGGGTATTGCCTCCATAAGTGGCGATGTTGGATGGATGATTGTCATTGATCTTATCAAATTCAAATCCTTTTTCCAGGAGCCAGTTGACAGCTTCAAGCAAGTCATCTCCAGTCCTGCAGGTCCATATTATCACATAATGCCCATTCTCGCGCAGAGAGCGTATAACATCCCTGGCATGTGTCCTGGGCAACCCGATAGACGGATATACACCGGTATGTATGGTCCCGTCAAAATCAATAGCTATTATCATTTGTTAGTGTTTTTGATTATTATCCTCAAAGCCTGATCGAACCCTGCAGCGTAATCTATGACAGAAATGTTATAGCTGCTGCACACATCACGTATGTCGCAAGTGTCTGCATCCTTGACCAGGCAATCCCTGCATTCATGCAACAAAGCATAATCGCGTGACAATTCGTCAACAGACACAGTCTTGTTGTTTACCTCATGCCCGAAGAAGAGCCCGCGAGCTATGTCAAAAAAAGACCGCTTGCAACGTGGTGCGCTAAATTGTTTACGTCTAGTATATTCTTTACTCATCCTTGTTGTTGATAAAAAACACTCCCGCCACTGTCCTGGACGCTCTTTTTCGCTAAACGCCAGGGGTGGGTGGCTCAGGAGTGTCAGTTGGTTTTAATATTTTTTTTGATCTGATCAACGGCCTCATCAACAGATAATAAAAATTCAATATCCTGTTGCTTGACGGCTTCTCGTGCGGTACCGGCCTTTTTGACAAAGGCGTTGTATAGTTCTGCTAGGCGTACTTGTGATATGCGGTTAAAATCGTTACAATTGGCAGCACGGCAGGCCAGGCTCTTGGCATACTCAACCTTGTCGGTTGTGCCTATGCCGTTGCTGTCAATCCAGCTGCACACGGCTGCTATGACGCGGCGGCGCCAGATCTGCGCCTCAGGGTCATATACCCTCTTTGCCTGGGGAGAGACAAGCCGCTGTTTTTTCATGCTGTAGATCATCTTTTCATAATCATCGGGATACCTCTCATACATCTGTGTAAGAGAAGTGGTCCTGCCCCCGGAATAATGCTCAACAAGGGCATCCTTCATCTGGTTGCGCAGTCGTGACTCATAACCCGGAGTCTGCTTGAGTAGGCTGAAAAACCTGCCATGTGTCTTATTTGCTGTCTTCATAATTCGTTTCATTTTTATCTCCCCAATACCTATTAGCCCCCTCATCCCACACTGTTAAATAATTCTCTTCTGAATGGTCCGCAAACCTTGAGTTGACAAAAGCCCTGTAACCCTCAACCCTTATCTTGCAATGAGCATCATATCTCACCTTGTTGGCCAGTCTTCCATCCGGCAGCTTGCCCTCGGCATGCGAAACGAAGATGAACAGCTTGGATGGAAACAGCCGCTTGAGCTGCTTGTACTCCTTGTAGCTGAGGTCTGCATACTGCAGCGAGTCGATGACAACCACATTGGGAGACTTGTGTTTCTTGAGCCTCTCAATTAGCTCCGGAATCGACTCCCCGTCCAGCAAGGAAAAACGGCGGGAAACATCTTCCATACCCACACGCTCGAAAGCCAGTTGCATGGACCTGCCGGCACCCTCCTCAAGGGAGTTGTAAATCACTTTTTCAAAAGAACATAAATACTTGCACAGCTGTAAGACAAAAGTCGTTTTCCCGCTGAAGCTTTGCCCCCAGATGATCCATGTGCCAGAGAGCTCCGGGTGTCCGAAAGTTGCTTCCCACTGCCCATCGAATGCAATGACATTCCGACGGCCCGACAACACCTGGTGTACGGAGAGCGCTTTTGCCATACAACTAGTCGTTACTAATATTATTAATTGCATGCACCTTGCGTTTCACACGCCGCAAGTCTCCTTCGCTGTCCTCTACCACTTGACGTATCAGCTTATTGTCAGTGACACCGTTTGCCAGGCAAACCTCTGTGATATCACGAGAGCTGACCCCTTGCAGCTGGATGAAACGCCTGCCTATGCGCGAGTATATCTCCTTATATCCCTTCTTATTCAACTTCAAACCCCTCTTGATGCGCTTCTCAAGGTGATCTGTAGCGCACAGGATGATGCCGCAATGGTCCTCAAGCTTGTTGTATAACGAAATGAAAAAATACAGCACATTGTCACTCAACTTGTCCGCCTCATCCAAAATAATCAGAGGACGCTCCATAACTTTGAGCCGGCCAACAATCTCTCCCATCATCTCACCGACGGTGTAACCCGAATAGTCCCTACCTATACAGCTGAGCAGCTCCTGCATGAACATCTTCCTATTCCAATATTCGTTGCAAGAGAGGTTAAACACCCTTTTATTGCTCTTGGAATACTCCCGTATGGCAAGACTCTTGCCTGACCCCGCTTCGCCAACAACGGCAAGCACATTACTGTACTTTTGCGCATCTGTCAACAGAAAGCTCATGAGTTGAAAATCACGGGTAGATACCGCAACCCACTCGTCAGGAGAGTAAGAGATCTGTGTCGCTATCTTGCGCCACATCTCATCTGCGATCAAATCCCAATCACCATTAAGTAGCTTAGAAATTACAGCAGAACTAACACCTTTCATAGAGTTGGCTGCTTTGTTCTGTGAGCCCTTATGCTCACAATAGATGGCCAGTGCCTGGCGAATTTTTCCCTTTTCGTTTTTTTTCATATTTTTGTTGTCCTTTGTGGCCTAGTGGGGAGCAATCCCTGCCGGGCCTGTTTTTTATTTACATTGACTTGCGTGCATATTCCAGCACGTCGAAATCCTCTGATTCGTCAAAATCAGCATTGCTGACAGCCTTCTGCACCTTGCCTATCGTAGCTGCAGGGCGTGAGCGCTTGGCAGCCGGGCTGGTGTCCATCCCAAGGATAGCAGGGCTGCGCATGCCGTAATCTTCTGCGTGCACACCATGCTCCCTCTTGAGCTGCTCCATCTTCTCCCAACGCTCACGACGAGCTTGCTTGTTGGCCAACTCCACATCCTTGATGTATTGCGCTTCCCACTCCTGCTGCTCCTGCTTGCCCCTGTGTATTGCCACCTTGGTGGATGCAACTGTATTGTACTTCAACCCGGCAGGAGTACGCTCATACAGGAATATAATAGACATGTCGGAAGGGTCGAACTTGACAACGAACTTCTTGTCTATATTGCTCTGCAGCCATTCCATGTCCGGGATTGATCCGCTCTTATATACCATGAAGTCATATTTGATTTTTTTCTCTGTGAAAGTGATACCCCAGGCTGTACAAGTGACCTCCTTCTCCCTTGTGACGTAGAACAGGTCCACGATATCCCAAATCTCAAGCTTGACAGCCTCTGGGTTAACACTATTGCGGTACATCTCCATGCGAGCAATACCGGTCTTGGGATGAGGCATGTTGTTCCATTCATCACGTCGTGTGGCATAAGCCTCACGGATCTCTTGTTCGGTAGGCAGACAATGTTTGTTAGTCAGTATATACTCCATATTGGCACGAGACTCCTTACTGGTGGCAGTGATGTTCTGGCCGGAGAAGAACCAGTCCTGCTTGAGCACCTGCTCCTGGAAGCGACCAAAAGCGCTTTCAATAGTCTTTGAACGCCCGTTGTAAGGTTGCGTGCGTATGGCAAGGTGAGCCAGCTTCTTGAGCAGGTCACTGCTCTCAAGCTTTTTGTGACCACCCTGGTTGTCATAGGTGATCTGGTAAGGCTTGTACTTAGCGACACCAAAAGCCATCTTGTATGCTAAAAACTGCGCCTGGTAGTCCTCACGCTTGCTGATGTGGTAACCAAGGAACACCTCCGAAAAGGCATCCATAACCTCATACACCTGCAGAGTACCCATCTGTGTTTTGCCCTCTGAATCCTGATACTGGTAGTAGTAATTGAGTTTAGTGCCATCGCTATACCATAGTGAGTCGCGCATGGTTGGCATGATTGTCTTGTGAATATAAGAAAACTTGTTCTTCGAAGAGAGCTCACCATAGCGGTGTGCATGCCAGAGGTGCTCAATTTCGGGTGAATATATGAAGTTGTATATTGTCTTTTCTGTCTTGATCTTGCACCAAGCCGGCGTGTCGGCTGCCTTCTCGTTATACTCCCGAAACAGCTGGGTGATGGAGGCACACTTGCGCACATTGTCACTCCAGCGCGTGAGTAGCCACAACTTAGCTTCCTCAGGGATCTTCTCTGTATTTTTGTTGCCGAACTTGGCACTGACAAGACAAGCATAGCCTTGTGCCTCGAACTCCTCCAGCTTCAGCTTGAGACGACGCGGATGCTCCGGCAAGGAGTGCAGGATAGGATTGCTGCCTGCCTTGACCGCAATGACCTCTCGTACAATGGCAGGCCACACATGAGAGGGACGGCTCTTGCCGCGCGAAGCGGTGAAGGAAAGCTTGTCATTGAGGATGTAACGGATAGTCTTGAGCATGGAGGCGTTGGTGACATATTCCGCCTGCTTGTCCTCCGGTAAGAACTCACCGGTAGGCAATCGGTGCTCACGGTAGAAGGAGACGGCACCAGGATCAACGGCATAGGCACCACGGATGGAGTACCTGGAGGCTACGGCTGCCGGCTCACCATACCTGGCCTTGACAGCAGCAAGGATATCCGAGGGCAGCGAGTCAACGGCAACCAGCGCAGGAGTGTTTTTACAGCCGCGGCGTATGCGTTTGATGCGCTTTCTATGTACACTAACTTTATATGATGACTCACTCATAAAACCCTCATCTACTAAAGTAGAACAGGCTATGCACAAAACATTGTTGTAGTACTCCATCATAAAACTTGCTTTTTAAGAGCCGGTCTTTCCCGGCTGTCAACCCTCGTGTCGCGGGTAACGTATCGCATCTGAAAAATGGTCTTTCATCTCTTCTTTCTTGACCTTTGTTCCCGGAGCAGGATCCGATCCTACAGCTTCACGCCTGTGTCCGGGAGAATTTTGTTTAACCAAACAAAATGTTAGTTGAGCAGTAGCATGTCCTCATACAGGGGCAGCAACTTTTCACCCCACTCTTCGGCCAAATCGGGCGACTTGAAGCAAAGCCGCGAGCCGAAAAGCGCAGACGCAGACGAGGCCGCAGTAGTCGTATGCGAGTAGCCGAGACCCGCAGGTAGTACGTCAAACCAAGGGAAGTATTTACGCTCATCCCAGTCTTGCCAATTGGGCTCCCAGTCCTCATTGACGCACTGTATGATAACTGATAGTTTGTAGAAGGCAATGATGGCCTTCTGATTGCGCTCCGGTAGGAAAGAGACGTCAGGGACCATAGTGTTGATCTTAATTTCTGCGCATGCCTGTTCGAAATACTTATCGGCTTGTGCACGTAGTTCATTTTTTGTTTCCATAAGTGTATTTTGATTTGGGGTTAATGTCTCGTCGTATTTCGAACCATCCGAAAAGGGCAGCCACAGCACAGATGCCAGCCATGAAAAACTGATGCGTAGCACCAAGAAACAGGGCAGCAAAAAGAGCAACAAGGCCCAGCAGCAAAAAGACTGCGAAGAAAAAACGATTGAAAAACTTTTCCATATTATTCAGATTTAGATTTTTCCATGATTCTGCCCCCGCGCTCAAGGGCTGCCTTGCGGATACGCTCTGAAAGAGGGCTGCTGGTCCGAAAAAAAAGAGCTGAGCGCACAGACACATCACTCACCCCAAACATCTCAGCCAAACGCCTCTTTTCGCCGTACTCAACTAGTATTTTTTTCATAAATTTTGATATTTGAAAATTTTTATACCTTTATACCCGTCTTTCAAAACCGAAAGACAATGCAATATTAATAGAAAATATACTATTATCAAAATAAATAATAGAATTTTATCTCGTATTTAAATGGCTATAATTGCTCGAATAGTTAACTATCTTGATTACAAAGGGATTACAAAGTACAGATTTTATAAAGATTTGGGTTTTGGGAATGGTCTTTTGAATAAAGATGGGAACATAGGATCAGATAAATGCGAGAAAATATTATCGTATTACATAGATATTGATCCAGATTGGTTGCTTACCGGTAAGGGCAGCATGCTGAGGGAAGACAACCCACCGGTGGCAGCAGCAAAAGAGTCAAATACAAGGGAGAAAGGAATACCATTGATACCTATTTCAGGCTTTGCAGGGTTTGGTAATCCGGCATTTCAAGATTTACAAGTTGAACATTACTACGAAGTCCCTGAATTCAAACAGGCAGACTTCCTGATGAGGATCAAAGGCAACAGCATGTATCCCAAATACAGCTCCGGAGATATAGTTGCATGTGCAATCATCGAAGAAACCCTGTTTTTCCAGTGGAATAAGATTTATGCGATCTACACAAAAAGCCAGGGAGTACTGGTCAAAAGAGTCAAGCCGTCAAAACTAAAAGACCACATATTGCTTGTCTCTGACAACATGCAATATGACCCATTTGATGTGCCGGTATCCGACATATCCAGATTAGCACTAATAATAGGGGTTATAAGGGTAGAATAAGAAAAAGGCGCCCCAGTAGCGCCATAAACTACCCTCCAGTCTAGAGGTCCAAGGCCCGGCTAGTGCTTACGCCCCTTGCCTGTCGATTGGAACAAAAAATCGAAAATACTTGGATTTCTTAGGATATCTAATAGTCCCATCTTTCAACCTAATGTACCTACAGAAGACCTCCTTATAACCTGTCGGAGGCGTTTTATCCAAATTATCCATCTGCATTATGCATTAAGTGCTATAATTTAACATTGGTTTATAGCAACCCCTTTGCAGGTCATACGGGGCCTTCCCGAAAGCCCTACAAAGTAAGAAGCCCATCTTTACTGGAGGACGGGCTTCTTTTTTAACGTCAAAGGTCATCAAATTGGCAGACCAGTGGGGTTAGTGTTTTTACAATGCATCTCTGCATAGATAATTTGGATACACAAATGTACAAGTAATTTCATTCTCCGCAATTTTTTGAGATCTTTTTTGCAACAAAGTATAGTAATTCACTTATTATATAGGTATTGCAAATACTCAAAAGTAAAAATACATGGTAGTAAGGGGGGTGCAATCCGCAAAAATAGGCACTTTTCGGGGTGTTTTTTGGGAGTAATGGGGGTTTAATCGACCCTTTTTTTACCTCGAAATGTAACCCCATTTGTAACCCCATTTGTACGCCCATTGTCTTTTTTGGTAAAATCTGATCGTTTTCCAGATGTCGGGAAAATGCCCCTAATAAGGGTTTGTAAGGGCAACAAAAAAGCCTCCGGAATGGGAGGCGGTAAGTGCTTAAAAGGCCTAATTATGGCTATTTTAAGGGGGTTTAATGGTTATTTAAAGGCAATGTAAGCGGTAATTAACATCGGGGGTAATTTTGGAGGCACTTTCAGTGAGAATCTTAAACCAAAATTAAACTATAATTAACAAAATTGCACAATTCGTTTTTCAATGCATCACACTCTAAAAACCTCTGTACTCTTTATATAACAATGCCTTACACTATGTTTTTATTATATCATTAATTGTACATTTCGTTTTTACCCCCGTATAATTTCTGAATTTAGTTTGTCTTTAATGAGTTTAAATGCTTCGTCGAATTGATGCCAACTTTTTTTATTCCCGTTTTTGATGTACTCGAAATGTATGAAAACGGAAAAGTCAGCAAATTGTAATATATTATCTCTTGTTTTAGGGGATAATGAGTCAAGAGATTCTTCGGCTTCAAGAAAACGTTTTAATATTGTTGAATTCTTTTCAAGAATAACTTTTATGTATTTTTCTTTTAATAATTCATTATTTGAGAGTACAGTTTCCAATTCTTCTTTCTCGTTCATAATAACATATTCGAAGGCTGGAGCGAAGAGCAGTAAACGATTGAATTTTTCAATTTCCTTCTCAAATGTAAGGTGGAATTGTATCAGTTCGCACTTTTTCTCATCCTCCCTTATTCTTTGAATTGTATATTCAATCATTGATGAGTATTTATCCAACTTTTTAGGTATCTCAACTGGGTTTTCGTTTTTATGACCATTTAGGATAGTTTTTATGATAGCTGTATGATTTTTTTTATCTTCAATTTTTTGGACAACTGGTAATATTGTGTTGATAAAATAAGTATCAACAATTTCTGTATAAGTTTTTTGAGCATTTAAGAACGCATTTCTCTGGCCTTTTTCAAAAGTAAAGTTTCCGAAATCTTTAATTCCTTTAATCTTCCCTTTTTTATTAATCTCGCTTTTTCGGGTATAACAAATATCACCAAAAAGATATTTTTTTGGACTAGAATCATTATCTGATGTTGAATACTTTAAGTAGTATAGCTTTTCCCTTTTATTTTCTGGTGTGATTATCATTCCATTCCAATCATAAGTAAAATCAGGATTGACCGGAATTGTAATGCAAATAGGCCACTCACCTGTTTTATTGTCTTTTGGGCAGGGAGCAACATATTTAAAATATTTTAGGCTGTCCTCCGAACTACGGAGAACTTTGCCTATTTGGAGAACTGTATCAAGGCTCATATATAATTTATATTTAGTGATTAATAAAGTATTACGCACCCGAACCCTTGGCTTCCAAGCCTGCCAAAGCCGGCGTAATAGCCAACACTAATAAGATCGGGATGACCTGTGATTTCGAATGTATAATTGAAAGCCCTTATCTTACTCATTTGATGGGAGCCACTCTTGAGTGTTATTAATTTAGATTTAGGCGTATTCAGTAGTTTTATTTGAGTTCGAGGGAATTCCTTTATTTGCAATAAATTGGGTGTGGTTTTTGATTTCTCCACTAAATTTTGGTGTATTAAATCAGAATATCCTTGACTTGTTGGAGAGAGGTGTGTCTGTTTATCGCTGTTTTGATGTTTGGTAGATAGGAATATTGGAGAGATTGTCTGAAAGATCATTCTTTCTTTGAATTCAATTTCTGGGATTGCGATTACTCTAGATATTTCTAATGCAACTTGGTTGCTTTTATTGCCGATAATGAAATCTTTCCCCTTAAATAGTCCGTTTATGAAGGGTGAAATTGCTTCGTCGGGGAGGAACGATAGGATAAGACTAATTTCTTTGGAAATAATTTCTATTAAACCATCATGAATGCGATATTCGGGTATAATTAAATTTGAAAATGTAAATAGCTTAAAAGGACGGTTATACGCTTTATATCCATGATTATGTAACCAAGATGCAAAACGTGCATCCCCTTCATTTAAGACTTTGTATATCCAAGAGGATAGTTCGTATTGGTAATTAAGAGGTAGTAAAGACCCTCTCTTTGCCGGATTAACTGTCAGTGTAAGTTCAAATCTCATTAATTATTCCTGTTTTGTCCTTAAAGTTACAATAAAAACCCTTAACAGTCAGCATAATATATAGAAAAATTTTCAACAAACACTGCTTTCCCTTATTGCTGTTAGGTTTTGTAAATTTATTGTGTGATTTTGACAGATAGTGTCAAAGAGAAAAAACTTTAAAAAAGTTCATGTTGTTTAAGCTATATTTGTAAAAGGAATCTGGATAAAACAATTTATTATGAATGAGGATATTATTTCTAAAATTCTCAAATTTCGTGATGAGAGAGACTGGTCGCAGTTTCATAACGCAAAGGATTTGGCAATAGCCTTGAACATCGAATCTGCAGAGTTGCTGGAGTTGTTTCTTTGGAAAAGTGACGTGCAGGCCGACGAAGAGCGTCTTAAGGAGGAACTTGCAGATGTTTTGATTTATGCTTTGTTGTTGGCGCACAAATACAATCTGGATATAGAGGGCATTATCAATGAGAAGCTTGCCAAGAATTCAAAGAAGTATCCTGTTGAGAAGGCTAAGGGCAATTCAAAAAAATACAACGAGTTATGATTGTATATCAGTCTGTCAAGCAGGGCTTTCTTGAGGATGTGCTCAATAATGAGATAGAGTTAAAAATTGAAAAGGCATACCGGAGCCATTTGGGAAGAAATGCGTCTCCCAATGAGGTCTTGTCTTGGGCAAATTCAATGCAGAGAATGAAGAACGTCCTGGAAGATCCCGATATCGCCGAAGATGCCGGAATATCTATTGAATTTCAGATTCCTCTTACTTCCAAAAGGATTGATTTCATTATTTCCGGATTAGACGAAAATCAGCAGGAGAAGGTGGTGATAATTGAGTTGAAGCAGTGGACCTCAGCGGAATTGACTGATATGCCGGACTTGGTCCGTACAAGGTTTCAACATGGTTTCGTATCTACCGTACACCCCTCATATCAAGCGTGGTCTTACGCTTCTGCGCTTACTGATTATAATCAGACTGTCCAGGACGATAACATTGATATTATCCCTTGTGCCTATCTTCACAATTATGCTCCCGATAGCGTGATTACTAATGAGATTTTCCGTTTCTACACTCAGAAGGCTCCTGTTTTTCTGAGACCCGATGTGCTTAAGTTGAGGGACTTTATCAAGAAGTTCGTTAAGCATGGCGACAGCAGGGATATAATGTATCGTATTGAGAATGGCAAGCTGAGGCCTTCAAAGCAGCTTGCAGATTCAATCGGCTCTATGCTCGAGGGAAACAGGGAGTTTGTGATGATAGACGATCAGAAACTTGTTTATGAGACAGCTCTTAAGATGGCCAGGGTTAGTAAAAACGGACGTAAGCAAGTATTGATTGTAGAGGGAGGTCCCGGAACTGGCAAAAGTGTAGTGGCGGTTAATCTGCTTGCCAATCTCACAAGGGAGGGGATGGTGGTAAAGTATGTATCTAAGAATGCTGCTCCGCGCTCAGTTTATGCAGCAAAATTAAGAGGGACGCTTAAAAAGACTAATATAGATAATTTGTTCGGTGGATCAGGAAGTTTTACTGACTGTGAGAGCGACCTTTTTGATACTTTGGTGGTGGATGAGGCTCATAGATTAAATCTGAAGAGTGGTCTTTTTCAGAACCTGGGAGAGAACCAGATTCTTGAGATAATTGATGCCGCTAAGTTTTCGGTCTTTTTCATAGACAATGACCAGAGGATTCATATGAAGGATATTGGAACCAGCAGGGAGATAGAGCGGTTGGCCCGATCTGCGGGAGCACGTGTATCCAAACTTAAGCTTGAGTCTCAATTCCGCTGTAATGGATCCGACGGATATCTTTCATGGCTTGACAATACTCTGCGCCTGAGAGACACTGCAAATATCAAGTTGACGCCTGAAAGTTTCGATTTCAGGATATTTGACGACCCCAATGATTTGCGCAGGATTATTGAAGAGAGAAACAGGCATAATAACAAATCCAGGATGGTGGCCGGTTATTGCTGGGACTGGCGCAGTAAAAAGGAGCCGGAGGCAATGGATGTGGTGATTCCTGAGTATGGTTTCGAGATGCAGTGGAATTTGCAGCGTGACGGTGGAAATTGGATTATTGCAAATGAATCGGTTAAAGAGATTGGGTGCATACACACATGCCAGGGTTTAGAGCTGGATTATGTAGGTGTTATTGTTGGTCCTGATATCAGGTACCAAGAAGGAGAGGTCATTACCGATTTTACCGGACGCTCTTCAATGGATCAATCTTTAAAAGGCATCAAATCTCTGCATAAATCCGACCCATCCCAAGCATTGAAAACTGCCGACAGAATAATCAAGAACACCTATCGCACCCTTATGACCCGTGGCATGAAAGGCTGCTACGTCTACTTCTGCGACAAACCCCTCGCCGCTTACTTCAAAAGCCAAATTTCCACCATCGAAAACATCACCTCAGATGAAAATCCAACGGATAATTTGTTCGTTATCGAAAACAATCCAACGGATAAATTACGCATTGAGCCGGATGTGGTTGAAAGCGCGAAGTTTACAGATTACCTCCCGTTCTATACTGTTAAGGCTGCGTGTGGTAAGTTCGGAGAAGGAGACGAGGTTGAGGAGAGCGGATGGGTAAGGGCAGACAAAGTTGGGAAGCTAAACAAGAATATGTTTGTGGTGAAAGCTTCCGGTCATTCAATGGAGCCGAAGATTTCGGATGGCGATTATTGTGTTTTTCAGTCAAATGTCGTAGGTTCCAGAAATAACAAGATTGTTCTGGTGCAACATCATTCGTTGTTCGACCCGGATAGTAGTGGTAATTACACAATCAAAAAATACACAAGCCAAAAGAGCCACGATCCGGAAACCGGAGAATGGATGCACGAAAGCATTATCTTAAAGCCGTTGAACCCCGATTACGAGCCCTTAATTCTTGCAGACGACGACAACTACCTAATAGTAGGCGAGCTGATTGGAGTGCTATAGTTAGTTAATATTTATTCTGTTATGGTGTAATTATTAATCTCCTCAAGTATATTTTGAACACTTTTTTCTGTTTTAAAAAGCTTATCCTTACATATCTTTAGTAATTCAGCTGCTCTTTTTATTTTAACATCTAGGTGATCAATACTTATTTGAGAGTTTTCCATTTCTTTAACAATTTGTTGAAGTTCATTGTAAGCTTCGGTGTAGTTTATTTCTTGAGCCATTGCAATATTGATTTTTTATTTGATTTAACTTTCTCTATCTTACTTTCAATACTTCCTTCATATACTTCAGTTTGAATGCTGTCTCCAATTGTAACTTCTGTTGAGCTGGTTATTGATTTTCCGTTCAATCTGGTGATACTGAACCCTCTTTTCAAAGTATTGATGGGTGATAAAATGGTAATTTTATCTTTTAGATTATTAAGTTCTGAACTTTTTATTTCAAGAGTATTTTTTGTGTATAGTATGACATATTTTTTTAAATCACTCAAAGTAGAATATTGATTGTTTATAATCAATTCATTACTGCTTTTTAACTGGGTCATCGATTGAATCAGAGTATGTTTTTGGTGTTGAATTAATTCATTTACAGAATACTGGATTATGTTTATATTTGCTTTGAGATTATTACTTTCATTAGTTAGCTTTCTTTGTGTGGAATTTTCAATTTGTTTAGCGCTTCTTATAATTGAATTTTTCTGGTAGTCGATCAATCTATTAGTAATGGAATCAAATAATCTTGCTGTTTCTCTTATTTTTGATACTTGTTTCTCAAATAGTTGCAATGTTAAACTATTAATTTTATCGATATTTTCTTTAACAGGTACATAAAAGTTATGATATTGTTGTATGAGAAATTCTGCTACTTTAGTAGGTGTGATGAAGTTTTTATAACTAACTAATTCAGCAACTGTTTCGTTGGTAGAGTGTCCAATTCCGGTAAGCACAGGGATTGGAAATGTAGCAATCTCTTTAGCTATGCAAAAATTATCATAGCAACTTAATCCGACATCACCTCCTCCGCCTCGTATAATAGTCACAAAATCAAATACTTTTGTATATCTTTTTATTATTTCCAGTTGAGCTATTATTGTCTTTGTTGCGTTATCTCCTTGTAAAATTGCTGGAAATAATAAGTGGTGAAATTTATAACCCCAAGGATTATTGTTTAGTACATTAATAAAATCACTATACCCTTTGCTAGATTCAATTGATATGATAGCAAAAGTCTTTGGTAATTTGGGAATTATTGTTTCTTTATTTAATGTAAAAATATTTTCATTCTTAAGTCGTCTTATTGTCTCTGTTTTTTGCTTTGCTAATTCCCCAAGAGTGTAGCTAGGGTCAATGTCTGTTATATCTAATGACAAGCCGTAGACAGGACTATATTTTACTTTTGCTAAACATACAATTGCCATATTGTCACCTAAGCCTTCATTTAATATTTTTTTAAATTTATTGTTAATCTGAGTGAAATTATTATTCCAAATATTACCGCGTATTTCTGCTAATACCTTTCCCTCTTTTTTTTCAACTAAATCTGGGTAGGCATGACCTGATTTACTATAATAGTTTAGTTTAACAATTTCTGCTTTTACCCATATTTTATTATTACAATGCTTATTGATAACATTTCCAATTGCTTGTGTTACGGCTGATAAATTATATATTTTTTTTTCAGTCATATTGATAATGTAATAGTGAAAGAAGTTTGTTATTGGTTGTAAAAGGAAACTATTGAGTAAACATTCTTCATATATTTATAAACATATCTTTGCCTTACTATTTATAAGTTTGCTCTGTAATTTTGTCGCAATCTATAATGTTTTCTAATAAGCTGCCTCTGTAAGGAGTTATTTTTCAGTGCTGTGTAAATTTACGGCATTTATTGAAAAAAGCAAGTAACTGATGGAGTGAGTGTTGTTAATTTATCCGTTGGATGCAGAGATCATCTGCTGCAATCCTTCAGGTTCTTGTTGTTTTTCTGTTCCCACTCCTGTATCCTGCGTTTTACCTCCTCTTCTCGGCTGTTGACGTTACTGGGTTTCTCGTCTAGCACTGCCCTCGCTCTGTCCCAGAGCTCCTCTGCTTTCTTTGGAGGGATCTCCTCCTTCTTCCACAGGGTTTGTATGTCTATCCGTATCTGTGCCAGATACATTATCCGAAGGCCCTCGGTCATTTCGCCCTCCAGATGCTTCCTGCGTGTTTCCGCTATTTTCTGTTCTACTTCCTGCAAGTTTAAATAATCTTTTTCCATGATGTTGTTTGTGTTTAAGGTTATTATTGACATTTAACATCACAAAATAAATTACTTGCTTTGACAGCTAGTGTCAATAATATGCATCCCCTCTGCATCCTGCTTCTGCATCCAACGGATAAATTAACATTTCCCGGTCAAACACTCCATAACTAAGATTCTGCAAAACAAACACTTGTTAATTTATCCGTTGGATTTTTCCGCTCTCTTTTACGGTCTTGCACTCGATTATGATTACGCTATTGTTGCCCAGATTCAATAATATGTCTGCTTTGTCTTTTGTCGTGTTGATGCTTTTTTTGAGTTTTTCATAAGGCATTAACATACAGGTGATTTCATAATTATTCACAAATTTCTTTGTAAAAAGTAATTTGTAAGTCGCTAATAAACAAGTAAAAGTGAAAAACAACCGGGAACCCACGAAACAATAAGATTTTTTTCATACTTTTGTGGTATGAAACTAAGAATTTCTGATTCCATATCGGATATTGCGTAACTGTTAGCCTCTTTCTTGCGGGCTATGGTTTATCCGAGGACACTCCTCGGTGTGTTTTATTGTATTTAACATAATCTTATCAAAAAATGGAATTAGAAAGTTTTGGATACCGTCCGGTATTCGATAAATTCATCGAAAATAATAATTTACAAGATTTTACAATTGGCCGTGTTGTTGCAGAGTTCCGGGAGCGTTACTTGGTGGTATGTGCTTTGGGTGAGTTTGATGCAGAGGTGACGGGCAACTTGCGGTTTTCGGCTGAGTCTCGGGATGATTTTCCGGTTGTAGGCGACTGGGTGGCAATGATTTGCTATAGCGGTAACTCTGCATATATTCATAGGGTGTTGCCGAGGTTTTCCTTGCTCGCGCGTAGGTCGGCCTCTAAAGTTGCAGAGATACAGCCGATTGCTGCCAACGTGGACTATGCTCTTTTGTTGCAGGCTGCAGGTTTGGATTTTAATGTGAACCGTTATGGCAGGTACATTACTTTGTGTAGGTCTCAGGGAGTTGAGCCTGTCTTGGTTGTAACTAAACAGGACTTGGTTTCCGAGACTCAGCTTGCAATGATTTTGAGTGCTTTGGAGCGGGCTTTCCCCGGTGTTAAGTTACTTTCTTTGAGTAATTTGACCCTTGAGGGGTATCCTTCATTGATGGGTTTGCTGGTCAAGGGTATGACCTATTGTTTGCTTGGTTCGTCGGGTGTGGGCAAGTCTTCTTTGGTTAATTGCCTTACTGGTAGGGAGATGATGAGAACAGGTGAAGTAAGTGACTGGTCAGGGAAGGGTCGACATGTGACTACTCACCGGGAGTTGGTTGTGCTGGAAAATGGTGCTTTACTTGTGGATAACCCTGGTATGAGGGAAGTTGGCATTGTGGATGAGGGAGGTGGGCTGGAGCAGGCATATGATACAATCTCTGCTTTGGCAAGTGATTGTCGTTTTGCCGATTGCAGCCATACCGGTGAAGAAGGGTGTGCTGTGCTGCATGCTGTTGAGGCGGGTTCGCTGGATCGCTCCTCTTACGAAAACTTCCTGCGGTTGCAACGCGAACGCGAGTTTTACGAAACCTCCGTGGCCGAAAAACGCCGCAAAGAGCGTCAATTCTCCAAAATGATCAAGAATTATTACAAAAAGAAATGATGCAGAACTCATTTTTTTCACATATGCTTGATAATAAATTTATTACTGTAAGATTTTTAGCGTGATGTTATTAAATATAGATAATTTGATAATTGCAGAGCGTTACGGGATTACGACCCGTGATGGGCAGAATTTCGATGCTTTTATGGCATTGGAACTTAGGCAAGGTGGGTTATCCGGCATTAACGGCCGCTTTGTCGAGAACGATGCATTTCACGCAACATAGTAGATCTGCTACTTAGCTGAGAGGTGCAATCCGGTGTTTGAGAGATACTGTAGAGGCGTTGATTTGTGGTGGGGGAGTTGAGGCCTCCAAGCTCTTGTATGTAGGGGCCTAGCTTGACATAGTCGAAGCTGGTGGGGATGCATGTATCCGGGAAGTTTTCCTTCCCGGAATACCATGCTGTTTTTAGCTGGTTGTTAGTTTTATCTCGTATATGGAGTGATAGCTGTTCTACCATGCACGGGTCGGAATCGCCTCCCATGAAACATACACAAGTAATTGCTCCTTTATATTTCTCAACAATCATGTCAAGACTCTCTTTGTTAAGGATCTCCCCGATATCTTCCCGAAGGTAAGGACTGTGGCAGCCTTTGCATCTGTTTGGGCAATTGGAGATATTTATAGCCAGGGTTACGTGGTCGGGGATTTCTTGGAAAACAATATTATAATTGGTGTACTTTAGCATAATGTCTTATTTTGGCCTCTTCCTGCCGAGGCTGTGAGAAGTTACTAACTCTTTTCATATATCCTATTATTCTTGTCAGGTAATCCAGGTTAGTACTGTTGCACTTGGGGCACTTTGATAGTTTGTGTTTGTCTATATGGCCACATTCATTGCATACGGTGTTAGGTATATTGAAAGTGAAGTAGTTGCATCCTTCTGTTGCTGCAATTCGTATCAATTGTTTGTACTGTACCCGACTTAGGTGTTCTTCAAGGTTCAGGTGCAATGCAGAGCCTCCGGTGAGGTGTCTGATGTATTTGATGCCGTGGAGCCTGATTTTGTCAATGATATTAAGTGAGTCGTCTTCGACTATGTAAAAATAGCTATTATAACACTCCCTGGGTACATAATAACCATCTCTTTTGTCCCAACGGGCATGTTTTACCCCTACATTCTCTGCAGGTATCATTTCGCAATTGAACATCACATCTTTGGAGCGGTATTTTTTGTTATACTGTTCGATCTTGCCAAGTACCTGACTTACAAAAGCAGCATATTGATTATTATCGGAAATTTTAATCCCTAGGTATTCGGCTGCCTCAACAAGACCATTTACTCCAATAGTGAGGTATTGACGCCCCATGTTTATGTATCCGGCATCGAAAAGAGGCAGCATACCTTTGGTTTGCAAATATTTCAGGTTCTCGTTGTAGGCTAGTTGTGATTTGTGGACAAAATCGATAATATATTCCAGGAAGGGCATGTATGCAGAGTTCTTCTTCATGGAATGCTGGATGCATCTGTTGAGGTTTATAGTAAGAACGCTTTTGGACCCTGTTGAGACTCCGCCAGCCCCCAAAGTGTAACTGAATCCGTTGTCTGTTATTTCATTCCTCAATCTGCAGCAGCTGCTTAAAGAGTCTGCGTTGTCGCTTATGTAAGTGAAGAAGGAGTGTCCCTGGGAATACATCTCTGCAGTGAAATCGCCGTACTCACTATCTTTTGGCTCTCCTTTGTGTGTAAGCAGAGCCATTGTTTCCACGGGAAATGTTAGTATGCTCTTTGTACGCTCTGCATTGAACCATTTCATAAAACGTTTTTGAAGCCAGCTGAGGGATTCCCAGTGTGGTTTACTACCATCGGGGAAGATGAAATTACTGAAGAGACTTTCAAAGTAATAGCGGTCGTAATAAGAAATGTTCCAAAATACTGCCTGGAAATTCCTAGCCCCGGTAGGCTGGTTGATTGAGTAGACTATTTGTTCGAAATAATCTGTAATTACCTTATCCAAGGTACGTCTTTTTTGTGACAGGTCTACAACTTCGTTTGTGCAGAGGTGGTAGTCGCGTCCATACTCCAAACCTATGAAGTAATTCATGTACATAAGGAATTCTGGAGTTGCACAGGCACCACTCAGCATGCTTGATACCATAAATACCATGTTGACAAACCCTCCGCAGAATGATTTGAGGTTTGTGGGAGCTTTTGAGTTTCCTCCAATGGAGGCTGTCCCTCCTATAAGCCATGGGTACATTGTAATGCTGGCACAATAGTTGGCAAGGCTGGTCTCGTCGTTTTTGTAAATTAAGTGGTTATTTAGCAGTTCCAGATATTTGTCGGCAAACTCCTTTCCGTACATTTCTTTCATCCTGTCGGTGAGCAGTCTCCTGTTGAGTCTTATGAAGTTGGATTTTGGAAGTTCACCCATTAGTGTAGCCAAGTTCTTGTTCTCTACATTTGCATTTGAATCATATTTGCTGCCGGTAGCTGCATTTGCAGCATCGCAGTAGTCCATCAGGAATTTGAGTTTTTCTTTGAGTTCACGATCCTCTGCATGTTTTTGCCGGTATAGCATATAGGCTTTTGCTACTGCATAATACCTTTCTGCCATAAGTGATACCTCTACTTGATTCTGGATCTCCTCTACGCTGATTCCGTCATGGATGTTCAATCTGGAGAGGATATTGCTCATTTGTTCATGTGAGGCAAAGTTTCCTGAAGATAAAAATGCTTTAGAAATTGCATTCTTGATTTTTTCAATGGAAAATTGTTCTTTTTTTCCATCTCTTTTGATAATGATAAGTTCCATAGTTAAGCCTGTTAATAATTATACAACAGGAGTTTGCAGGGGAAATGGATAAGAGAGTCTAACTTTATTTGTGCAGATGTCGTTTAAACTCACCCTTTTTGCTTTTCACCCGAAAGCTCCGGAAATGACATTGGCAGGTCTTCTGACTTGTTTCGGGTTATGCGCCTTCCCGTACATAAACAGTGGCATGGGGATGCATTCCCTTGAATGAAACTTACAGCTACGGGGATAGTTCCTGACTTTAACAGGATTCCCTTTTAATCTTTGATGCCCTGGCCGGCAACAGTAAGAACCAAACGTCAGTGCAAATATAACAAAAGCGGTGAACTTCCCGGAAGTTTTTCACAATTAGCTCAAGAGCTTGTAATTACAAAATAGAAGTGTACAGCATCTGTACACTTCTCTTTTGTAAGCGCTGAATAACAGCGCTTAGTGAAAAACTTCCGGGAAGCCACCCCTCGCCTCCGCCGGGAAGCGCAGGAGGCCTCAGCGCAAGGAAGCGGAAAAGTGTGTACCTTTGTGGTCTATTAATGTGTTGTAAACAGATGTGTGATAGTAATGTGTTGTAACGTGATGTGTGATAGTAATGTGTTGTAACGTGATGTGTGATAGTAATGTTATAAATAGATGAATGTGAGTGAAAGAGATGAATGTGCGTGAATTCATAGATGGAGTTGTAAAGAGACTTGCAGGTATTTATCCTGAACTGGAGGCTAAGGCAATGGCGGTGCGCTTATTGCAGCATTATTGCGGGTTCACTTCATATGAGCATTTGGTTGAGCCGGGCAAGATAATTGGGGTTGACCAGCTTGTGAAACTAAAGGATGCCTCAGAGCAGTTAGCAAAGTCGCGTCCTTTGCAGTATGTTATTGGTTGGCAGGAGTTCTGCGGTCTTAAGATTGAGGTACAGGAGGGTGTGCTGATACCTCGCCCGGAGACTGAGGAGCTGGTAATGTGGGCAGAGAAGTTTCTAAAAGAGCATCATTTTATGGTTCAAGGGGAGAGTGCAACGAGTCAGGAAAAGAATGAGAGAGTAAAACATCAAAACCGGAATGCGAATTCAAATAATAATAAGTACGGCAAGAATATAAGAATCTTAGATGCTGCCTGTGGTTCAGGAGCAATTGCTGCGGCAATGGCTAATAAGTTTCCCAAGGCCCAGGTTTATGCCTGTGACTTATCGCAGAAGGCGTTGGAAATATCAGCAAAAAATTTTAGAATCAGCAATTGTCACAATGCCAAGGCTTTTGAGTGCGATTTATTAAGCAACGGTGCGGTCCAAATGATTTTAAGACACATTTTTAATGAAGGGCATGAAGGGCATGAAAGGCATGAAAGGCATGAAAGGCATGAAGTTCATGAAAGTCTCAACAATAACCTAAATCTTGAAAATTACATTGCTAATTTCGAGAGAGTTTCAACGAGCTTAATTGATAAACACGGCTTGGATGTTATAATTTCAAACCCGCCGTATGTGACAAATCAGGAACGTTTGAAAATGCGTCCTAATGTGCTTGATTATGAGCCGACAGAGGCTTTGTTTGTGCCTGACGAAGATCCTCTTATTTTTTACAAGGCACTTGAGCGGTTGGCCAGGGAGCTTTTAGTCCCGGGTGGTGCTGTATTTATGGAGATAAATGAGCAGTTTTCCGAAGAAACAGCGGCATTATTCAATGAGCCTTATTTTGCTGATGTGGAGGTTCGTAGAGATTTCAATGACAAACCGAGAATGATAAAGGCAATTAGAAGCCAAATCCGTACTAACAATTTATAAGCAATGTTGGAGAATTATTCTTTCAAGTAATATTTTGGTAGAAAATGTTTATCCAAATGAGATTTTATCAAAATTAGATATATATTTACTAAAACATTGCTAATGAAAGGGACAGGCTTTTTTGCAGTTTTATTATTAACTGTATATCTTTTTATGGGTAAGGTTGCTTATGCACAGGTAGCAAAGGCCGACAGCTTGATTGCCTTGTTGGAGATTGCTACTGAGACAGAAGAGAGACAAGAGTTACTCAAAACTATAGCCAATATTTATGAATATTCAGGCGACTGGGATAATTACCATGAGTGTGCCTTGCAAATGCTTGAACTTGCCCGGGAAGCAAACGACAGTTCTTGGATTGCCGAAGCATATAACAAATTGGGCATATCAAGTTGTTATACCGGAAGCAATGAGAAGGCGATCGAATTTTTCACCTCTGCCTTGGAAATAAACGAAGCTATGAATGCATACGCCAGTGTGGCCAATAGTTATGAAAATCTGGGTATAGTTTATAATGAAATGGGTGATTTCGATAAAGCGATAGAGTGTCAGTTAAAATCTGTGGAAATTCGTAAACCTATTAATTATCCAAGATTGTTCAATAATTACATGAATCTCTCTGTTTTGTATGGGGCTGTGAATAATATCAAAAAACAGGGATATTATATAAAACTGGCAAAAAAGGAAATCGCTTCACAACAGGGAATAAGTGCAGAGAGTAAAGCCATTTTTTATAGTGGGTTGGGTGATTTATATGACCAACAGGGACTTGGCGACAGTAGTATTGTCTGTTACAGGAAAGTGATTGCTTATTCTCAAGAGGCAGAATGGAACAGGGGTATTACATCCGGACTCGGTAGTCTTGCTAATGTTTTTCGAAAAAAAGGAGAGCTGGATAGTGCAATAGTATATCACCAGAAATCTTTGGAGATTTCTGAGCGAATAGGAGAATCAATGAGTATTACAGAAGAGTTGTTTGCGTTGGCAGAGATATACTATCAAAAGGGGGAGAGTTCAAAAGCTCTCAATTACTCTCAAAAAGCGCTTGAAAATGCCCGTTCATTCAACCTGATGGAGATGGAAAGCCAGATTCTGGAATTCATGGCTGGTTATTATGCCGGAAAAGATGATTACAAAAATGCTTATGAATATTATATAAGTTATAAAACAGTAGAAGATTCAATTCGCTCGGCTGCTGTTATCAACAAAATGGCAGAACTTGAGACACAGCATCAGACGAAAGAAAAAGAGCAGCAAATAGATTTGCTTTCTGCCGAGAACCAGATCAAAAGTCAGCGGGTTATTTTATTTATTGCAATTTCGCTCTCTTTGTTGTTGATTCTTGCAGGCGGGATAATGGCCTATTTACGAAAGAAAAAGGAGAATCAACTAAAGCAGGAGACACTTAGCCAACAACTCTTGCGCTTGCAAATGAATCCTCACTTCCTTTTCAATGCATTGGGTAGCATTCAAAACTATATACTCAATAATAATGTCAAAGAAGCAGCGGGTTACCTCAATAACTTTGCTTCACTTACCCGTGCCATTCTGGAGCACTCTTCAGTAGAAAAAGTTTTACTTGAAGAGGAGATAGGTGCTTTGGAAAACTATATAAAGTTGGAGCAGATGCGTATGCAAAACAGTTTTAGTTATTCCATTGTATTTGAAGGAGAAGTGGAGGCTGATTCCATACAAATACCGCCCATGCTTATACAGCCTTTTGTGGAAAATGCAATCAAACACGGCTTGAGCAATATTAATGGGAAACTTGTAATTTCATTTAAAGATTGCGGAGAAACATTGAGCGTAATAATTAGTGACAACGGAAAAGGCATTGTAGAGAAAAGCGCAGAGGACAGATCACATAAACCAATGGCAATGATTATCTTTGCTAAACGCATGAGTCTGTTGAAAAAGAGATATAGTAAAAAATCGGGGGCACTAATTGACAGCACTATCAATGAGGGAACAAAGGTGAGTCTGCATATACCTGTTATTGGTTGATGCTTTACTCTTAGGAAAAGGAGGTTATTTGACAATGAAAGTAGTAATAATTGAGGACGAATTACCATTACGGGAAACAAACAGGCAATTGATACAAAACAATTTTCCACAATTAGAAATTGTGGGAGAGGCAGGGACAATTGCTGAATCCATGGCTGTGCTCAAAAGCACCAATCCTGACCTGGTACTCATGGACATAGAACTTGCAGATGGCAACTGCTTTCAGGTGTTGCAGTCTTGTAAGCCATACACGTTTAGGGTTGTTTTCATTACTGCTTATAATCAGTATGCAATAAAGGCAATCAAGTTCAGCGCAATGGACTATATTTTGAAGCCTGTAAATGAATATGAGTTTATTAATGCCATAAATAATGTCATCTACAACTCACGTTCCGAGGAAATGCTACTACAAACAAATCATTTTGAAAAACAATACATTTCCGGGGAACGTCCGGAAAAGATTGTATTGCGCACTTCAGACACTCTTCATATCGTAAATATAAGGGAAATCATATACTGCAAAAGTGACAATAGTTATACTACTTTTTTTATCCGTGGTCACAAACCGGTAATTGTATCCAAAAGTATCAAAGAATATGAAGAGTTGCTCTCTGCTTATCATTTTATACGTCCACACCAATCTTATCTAGTGGCTATTAATGCCATTGCTTGTATTGATAAGACAGATGGAGGGTTTATTATTCTTAATGATAGCACAGAAATTCCTCTTTCCAAACGCAGGAAACAAGTTGTATTGGACAAGCTGGAAAGCTTGATGAAATAGGATGGCAGTTAGTTCGCTTTTCTTTATTTACATCTTTAATTCAAAATAATATATACCGGATTCAAATTTCGGCAGATTTATTCTTTTCTAATGTGTTGTTTTGTGGTTGAATAACCACATGCTATGCAGAAGCTATTTGACAAACTCATCATATCTACACAGGAGTTCTACCATCTTGTGAATATTAGTGATATTCTCTATTGTTGTAGCAATAATTCTTATACAACTTTCTATGTAAAGGACGTGGGCAAGGTCACTGTATCTGTTTCAATAAAAAAGGTAGAAGAGAGGCTGAAAGATTATCATTTTATACGCCCGCATCAGTCATACCTTGTTAACGCAGATTATATCCAATCCATAACCAGAAAGCGAGAAATCAAGATTCATATTTCTGGTGATATTACTATCCCCGTAAGTAAGCGAATGAAGAAATGTTTTCTGAAAAACCTTGAGAATATGTACCACTTTCAAATCCCGTGATGCCGTATTCAAATGCGGTTACAGTTCATTCAAATATCTGATAACAAGCTGTTCTAATATATATATATTTAATTATTGAATTCAATGTAAAAACTTCGATTATGAAAAAAGTAATACTACTAATCAGTTTCATTGTGTTGATGGCCGGAATTTCGGTCAATGCACAGGTTGTTGACCCAAAAAAAGAGGTGAAGCGTCAAGGTACAAGCCGGGCGAACAGTAAGATTGAGCAAGGTGTAGAAGCCGGTTTTAACAAACTTGAAGAGGGTGTTGGTTCCCTTTTCAAGAAAAAGAAAAAAAAGGACAAAGGAGGAAATGGAGATAAAGAGACCAAAGGAGACGGGGGTGTCAACATTTATCCTCCAGACGGCGCTACAGATGTGCCTCTTTCTGTAATATTAAAATGGGAGCCTGTTGAGGGTGATGGCTTCAAGGCTGTAAGCTATGAGCTTTATTTAAATATAATAAATCCGGACGGAACGTACCAGGAAGGTGCTCCGTTGGGTACAACCTTCAAAAATGAATATGCATGTACCGGGTTAGATCCAAATACAAGCTATGCATGGAAATATGTGGGTATTGATTCAGACGGGAGATACATACCGCCGGGCAATGGTGGTACTTTTACAACAGGTAATGGTGATGGAGGTACGGCTTCTGCTCCGGCTGTTGATATACAGTGGAGCCGTTTCGATTTTGTGCCGGGAGAGGAAGTGATTTTTGAAGATATGCCTGACAGCATGGAAGAAAACGGTGAGTTCCCGTCACGTTGGGATTTGAAAGAAGGAAATGCGGAGATATTGCAGGTAAATGGAGAAAATGTTATCGGGTTTCCTCATGGAGGAGCTATAGTTCCATATATGGAAGACTCTGAAAGTGATTATCTTCCCGATGTTTTTACAGTTGAATTTGATGCTTATTTCAGACCAGAATATGCCTGTAGGTATTACATATTTTTTTACGATAATAAGAATCAGTCTTCCAATGGAAATCAATATTTCACTATCAATGTAAATGCAATAGTAGCCGATGAAAGTGAGGGGATTTACCCTGGTGCTGAAACCGGCAACTATTCTAAAAATGGAGGGTGGAGGCATATTTCAATCGCTTTTACTGAAGGGAAATTAAAGATGTACATGGATGATACACGTCTTATCAACATCCCACGATATTCAGCAGATCCTTCCGGGATAACCATTGAATGTGAAGGTTATGCCCGTGACACTCCGGAACAAATTCAATATATTAAAAATGTCCGTATTGCCAAAGGTGGTGTGAAGTTTTATGATCGTGTAATGACTGATGGTAAAATCGTGTGCAACGGGATAAGGTTTGATGTAAATAAAGCCACCTTGAAACCTGAAAGTATGGGTCCTATCAACGAGATTTTAAGTTTGATGCAAAAACAGCCTGATTTGAAATTTAGTGTGGAAGGGCATACCGATAGTGATGGCGATGAAGCCCGGAATCAAATACTCTCTGAGCAACGTGCAAAAGCTGTTATGGAAAAACTTATCAGTATGGGCATTTCTGCAGATCGTCTGAGTAGTAAGGGATTTGGTGAGAGTGTGCCGGTGGACGATAACAGTAGTCCGGAAGGGAAAGCCAATAATAGAAGGGTGGAATTTGTATCATTTTAATCTTAATACGTAAAACGATGGAGACAACAACAATTCTCTTGATATCTGGAGCACTATTGCTTGTGATTATTACTATTTCTATGTACAACGGCTTGATTCGTCGCCGTAACGAAGTCGATAATGCATTTGGGGGCATGGATGTGCAATTGAGAATCCTGAGTTTGAAAAGGCATTTAAGGTGTTTATTTCCAGCCAGCAGGAGGCAAGATATATTCTCACTCCTGTAATGATGGAAGTTATGACAGATGTTCAAAAACGGGTTGGTCGTCCAATGTACTTCTCATTTATTGGTGAAAGGGTTTATTGCGCCGTATCGATGAACAAAGAGATGTTTGAGCCCAAAATAGGTAAAAAAGGAATCAGTTATCGGGATATTGAAGAAATGTTTATGTTTTTTTCTTTGATAGAAATAATCATACATGAAATGAATCTTAATACACGGATCTGGACAAAAGAATAAAAAACTTAGAATATGAAAAAATTATTGTTGATTTTGTTGTTGCTCGTTGCTCTTGGCACAAGCGCACAAACGCCGGAAAAATTCTTAGAGAATTCGGTGAAATTGGAAACCTATCCGGTTATATTGAATGACAAGGTAGAGTTTTTTGATGCTGATATAGTTAATGTGGTACTTGCTGTTAATCTTGGCGATGAGTATAATAGTGTGCATATTGCCGGTACTTATATATTGAGAAATGAGAATGGTTCAATATTTTTCGAGTCGATGCATGAGCTTTATAATTCTCCAGAATTCAGCAGAGCATTCAGTGCTAAGGTAGTTGACTACGACGACGCAGCTTCTTTAAGTGCCTTTTTCCGTACTTTATATAACGGACTCTCTTTCGGATACTATTTTAATATTGAGAACAAGTGGTATTTCACCAGTTCTGATGGCAATAGTTTTTTTGGCAATGAAGGGTTTGTTGTATCTTCTTCTGATAATGGGGTAATTGAGAAGATTGAGTATCTTACCAAGATAGAAGTCGAGATGCCTCAGGAGGCCAAACGTAACGAGAGTAGAACTTATCCAGATTTGTCCGGCTTTCAACTCTCCGGACAGGAGGAGCAGCAGATATTGCAGCAACTGGAGAGTAAGGCTGATTATTCTTTTACAACCTCACCGGCACCTGAATATAATGTGGGTAATTTAGAAATTCTTGATGGAGAACTTATTGTTTCTGAAAAATATGACGATATGGAAAGTGAAGGCAGATATCCTTTCCTTATCATTAAGAACGGAGAAGAATACAAGCCTGTAGGTGAAAAGAGAGGATTGCTTGAGAATAACCTGTATATAGAAAATTTAAAAAAGGTTTACTCGCTTAGCAAAGATGCAGATGCAGATTCTTTTCAGCACTTTCTGGATAAATTAATTGATGCAGAGCCGGATGTGAAATCGCACACAAAATTGGCAGACAATACATGGTTTTTTGCAAATCAAACAAGTTTCGAGGACACTTTGGGTATCCTTGTAATGACAGATGATAATGGTAGTATAAAAGCTTTGTCTGCAAACAGCGGCAGTGCAAAAAAAGATGTCATGAGGCTAAAAATGCAGGATCCGGACTTTATAGCTGATTATCAGTTTGAATTGCTTTATCCTTCTGATACAAAGATAGAAGCTGCGTTGGATCAATTTATTGAGGTGGAGATCTCTTTCAATGAAGATTTGGTAAATGCTTCGGGGGCATGGATATCTACGGTAGCGAATGGTAAACCGGTAGGAGTAAGTGCTTCAACAGAAATGAAATCTCCTTTTTTTGATAAAATTCCTGCCAGTTTTTTTGGCAAAGGCACTGGCACAGTGGAGTATTACTTGATGAAGCCGGGTGATGACTACGAAAACCCATTGTCAAAAATCACATTAACCATAATAATTAAATAAATAATACAATGAAAAGCTATTCGAAATTAATACTATTGTGTGTAATCCTCTTGTTGGCAATTACTCCTGCCGGCATGGCACAACAGGCTAAAAAATATGCCGTTAAGTCTGGCTATCTTAAACTTGAACTATCGGGAAGTACTGTAGGTACAAGAGAAATATGGTGGGACAATTACGGGCTGAAAACATCGGAAAGGGAGAAATCTACTACAACTACAAAAATGCTTGGAATTAAAAGTGTAGAGGAGAAAGATGTACTTCATATAATTGTGAATGACAAGTTTTGGACTGTAGATTACATAGAAAATACCGGGATGAAAGGCACTGTGCCATTCATGTCGGATTTGCTTGATGTCCAAAACAATATGACAGAGAAAGAACAGGAAGAGTTTGCCAATCAATTGTTGGAAGATATGGGCGGTAAGCGATTGGGTACTGAAACTCTGGGTGGATATAAATGTGATGTGGTTTCTTTAATGGGAATGAAAGTATGGGTGTACAAAGGAATCGGGCTAAAAACGGAAGGTAAGATTATGAGAATCGAAACCAAAGAGATGTTTTCTGAGTTCAAACCCGGAATTTCAGTATCTCCTTCAAAATTCACCCCTCCTGATAATGTGCAATATCAAGATTTAAGAGCACAGCAGGAAGCATCTGGTTTTGGAAGCTTTATGGATGTATTTGATGATATGGATGAAGAAGAGGAAGACGAGGAGGCGACAGTTCCTGTTAAATATCCTTTTGCAAAATTCAAAAAAGTGATGGAGGGCTTTTCTTACGAAGATATGTCCAACAAGGGGATAAACTCTGTTGACGGTATACATGCGGCCACATTTACAAAAGGATATGTTAATTCATTACTAATTGTTGCTACTTCTCGCAAAAACAGCGATAATGAAGTAGATGAAGGTTTTGAGAAATTCACTCACAAAAACCGCACCTGTTATTATGGCGAAATTGATGATGTGGATACCGAAGGGACTACATTGATTGTTGAATACCCGTTATATGACATGTATATTGTGATAACTGCTATGCCTCAGATGGATAAAAGCACAATGCTTTACATCTCTGACAAATTGAAATTTTAAGGAATACCATGATAAGAAGGAGTTTAGCAGTCGCTTTGACGCTTGTTTTTGTACTGTTGCATATTGTTTTTATTATGGCGGAATCTCGTAAGAATAAGTCTGCTGATGATTTTAACAATTATGAAAGATTTACATTTAAAAATAAAATATGCTATTACTATTTCAAGCCGGGGAAAAACGGGAAAAGAGGTACAGGCAGTTTAGTTATTGAATATCCTGAATTTGACACTTATATCTCAATTAATTCTACGATGAACACTGGAAAGGAAGAGATGCTAAGCCTTTTTGACAAGTTGGATTTTTGATTCCAGTTATTTTATAAAATAATTGTGGTTATTGAAAAATTTCTATATTTGCAGTCGTAAACGAATTCTTGAGCAAGAGAATTCTCTAACAGACAAAATGAACAGAAATCTTAACATACAAATGTGGTGGTGGCACAGATCGAATAGATTTGTGAGCACATCGTATGTATGGAAGGGATAAGTTTAATTTGGTTTAAAATCTAATGACAATATAAAGCCCGGTGCTCACGCATCGGGCTTTTTTTTTGTCCGCGAAGAAAATACATACTACATAAATTTTATTAAACAGGTAAAAAAATCAACACAATGAAAAACACGAAAAAATTTCAACTGCAGGAGAACGAAATTCCCAGACAATGGTATAACATCGTGGCAGATATGCCCAACAGACCGAAGCCTTTGCTCAATCCTCAGACCAGAGAGGAGCTGAGACCTGAGGAGATGGAGGCTTTGTTTGCAAAAGATCTTGTAAAACAGGAGTTTTCTTCTGAAAAGTGGGTTGATATACCGGAAGAGGTGAGGGAACTTTACAAAATGTATCGTCCTACTCCGCTGGTGAGAGCATACGCTCTTGAGAAAGCACTGGATACTCCGGCAAAGATATTTTTCAAGAATGAGAGTGTCAGCCCGGTAGGTTCTCACAAGCTCAACACTGCATTGGCCCAGGCATATTACAACAGCAAGCAGGGCATTACAAAGCTCACGACGGAAACGGGTGCAGGTCAGTGGGGGAGCGCTATGAGTATTGCATGCAATTACTTTAATATGGAACTGGATGTGTTTATGGTAAAGCAGAGTTATGAGCAAAAGCCTTACAGGAAGTTTGTCATAGGAAGCTACGGGGGCAAGGTTTATGCCTCACCCAGCAACATCACCAATTATGGACGGAAAGTGCTTGAAGAGCAACCGGAGTGCCGCGGCAGTTTAGGTATGGCAATTTCCGAGGCGGTGGAGATGGCTGTAACCCGTGATAATACCCGTTATACCTTAGGTAGTGTGCTCAATCATGTATTGTTACATCAGACCATTATAGGATTGGAGGCCGAGAAGCAAATGGAGATGGCAGGGGAGTATCCCGACAAGGTCATTGCCTGCTTCGGGGGAGGTTCTAACTTTTCGGGTATTAGTTTCCCTTTTCTGCGCCACAGGCTTTCCGGCAATAAGGAGGTAGAGCTTATAGCTGCGGAGCCTGCAGCTTGCCCTAAACTTACCAAAGGAAAACTGGAGTATGATTTCGGTGACACTGCCGGTATGACTCCGCTTATTCCAATGTACACCCTGGGGCATGAGTTCCAGCCGGAGCAGATACATGCGGCGGGTCTAAGATATCATGGCGGAGGCCAGATAGTGAGCCAGCTAAAGAGTGACGGGTTTATCAACTCCTGTGCTATAGAGCAGGCAGAGACCTTCCGGGCGGGGCTTCTTTTTGCAAAGACAGAGGGGATTATTCCTGCACCTGAGTCTACCCATGCTATAGCTGCTACTATAAGGGAGGCGCTAAAAGCAAGAGAGGCCGGCAAAAGCGAAGTGCTTCTATTCAACCTCTCCGGTCACGGGATGCTTGATATGGCCTCCTACGAGAATTATATATAAGACATGCTATTCCTACTCTCTATTTGAAGCAAAAATAGCCGGGAACTATATCTGTCTGGAACTGGTGTATAAGTTCTCCTCTTGAGGAGTACCTGTACACCATTCCTTTTTGGATGTAGTCGAGGGCATCACTCACATAGATGTCGGAGTTTACAGGGTCTATGCCCAGTCCGTAGAAGAGCTTTCCATTTTCAGGGATTATTAGTTTTACAGATGGGTTTGTGCCTTCCAGTTCGGATACTTTGCATATACCACCCATGTTGAGGGTTGTGCCCCATGCGCCGTTTATGAAATAGAGAGTCTCTCCCGATCCGTCTGCAACCAGTTTGGTGGGGGAAGATTCGATGGTGGGCAGAGTGTATGTGAAGTCTTTTTCGAAATTTGTAGTATTTATTCGTGTGAGAGTAGGATATTCCTGCCCGGTGGGGAATCCGGTGTATCCTCCGTCGCTAAGCACCCAGAGATTGCCGTGTTTGTCTATTGTAAGGCTGTTGGGTTGTACTGTCACCTCAAGAGAGTCCGTAACAGTATCTGTGCGGGTATCAATTTTATAAACCTTGTTGGAGAAAGACCAAGAGGATGTGTAGATGTAGTTGCCACTCTTAGCCATCATTTCTGTGGAGCGACCCACTTTTATCTCTCCTGTTTTGTCCAATGTGGCAGGGTCGACGATTGAGATTGAAGAGCTGTAAAGGTCTGTTACATAATACTTATTTTCTCCGGCTTTCTCTATGTACCGGGGAGAGTTCAGCCCTGATATTGTGCCCAGGTATTCGAAGGAAGTTGTATCTATCACTTGGATCTTTCCTGAGTTGTTCATTACAATGAATCCTTTGCCGTCCAGTATCTTCATTGACTGACAAACATCTCCCAGAGGGGCATTGTTGGTTTTGAAGAACACTTGGTTCTCTACATTTTTTGAGATGGAATTGTAAAAGCTGAGGGATGCATTTCCGTACATAAAGTTGCCTTCATTACATATGAACACGCCTTTTGTTGTCTCTGCCGGCTCTGTACCCGGGTCGGGTTGAGGGATATCTTCCTTTGTGCAGCTAAACAGAATAATCAGAGAGAGTCCAAAAGAAAAAATTAATTTAAAAAGTGATATTTTAATCTGTTTCATTTTTATTGAGGTTTATTTATTAATAATCTTTTAATGCAAGTATTCTAGTCATGAGCTATTGGGATTATAAGTCAAGACGTAGTGTGAAAGAGTAGTTGCGGCCCGGCATTGCTCTCCAGAGAATTGCCTGGTAATTGGTGTCGGAAAGGTTCTCGATTTCCAGCAGGGCAGTTATTTTTTTGTCGGATACGTTCCCTTTTCTGTTGAGCGGGATCTCTTTTTTTATGGAGAGATTATGAAGTGTATAGGCAGGAAGTTTATGGCGTGTGGTTTCGTTGCTGGATGTAGTGAATCTCTCTCCGGTATATCCGCTGTACCATTGTAGTGAGTAACCGAAGTAGTTTAGCGATATAAAAAGGTTTCCCTTGTTTACCGGTATATAGATGAGTTGTTTGTTTTGTGAGTTGGTGGTGCGTGTGTATGCCCAGTTTGCTCTTGATTGCAACTCTATACCTGAGGGTAGTTTGTAATTACCTTTAAAACTGATTTCTGCTCCCCGGGCAAGTACTTCTTGAAGGTTCTCTGCTCTCCAGTAGCGGAACTCTCCCGGTCTCCAGATTATCCAGTCGTTGATGTGTGAGATGTAGCCTGTTATAACTGCATTCCACCTGAACGTGCCGGCTTGACGGCTCTCCTGCACCTCGGGAGTGTCGCTTTTTGATCGAGCGACAACTCCGGATCGAGCTTCAACTCCTGAAAGAGCTTCAACTCCTGAATGAGCCTCTCCGCTTGTTTCAAAAGAGATATCTGCTGTATATCCCTTTTCCGGTCTAAGTTCGGGGTTTCCCCCGGGAAGCCAGTAAAGATCGTTGAGAGTGGGCTGGTGATAGTTCCTCGCAAGATTTATTCTTATCACTGTCTCCTCGGCAGAAGGTGTGTTGAATAGCAGAAATTCGGCACCGGCAGAGGGCATCAGCGGAGCAAATTTATCGTCGGAAATCTCTCCCCGAAGTAATAAAAATCCACTCAAACGACCTCTCCCTCTGTAGTGTATGGAGGCAGCTGCATCGGCTGAGGTGCGATTGGCTTTATATCCCTCTTTACTCACTTTGTTTGATGTGCTCACACGAAAGAAGTCTATGGAGGCGTCTGCCTTCAATTTCAAGGAGTTGCTCAAGGTAAGTTGCATTTTGTAGCTGTTCTGCAGAGATGCTGCTTTGCTGAGGGAGCTGATGTTTGTGGTTTCTCCCATTCCGGTTTTGTTTGCTAGCAGATAGTTCATCTCTGTACAGGATGTTCCGGATGACAAAGAGTGACGGTATCTTGCATTTACCCTTTCCCATGAAACGCTGTACCTTGTCTCTTTTTCCTTCTGGTATTCTTTTCTTCCGGCTCCTTCATACGACATTATGTTTGGCAGATTTCTGGAGGAGTAGAGATGCCAAAAGCTCTGTTTTATTTTGTCTTTTACTGAGGGCTTGATTGTCATGTCTGCTGAGATTCCCTTGCGGTTGTATTCCGCGTTTCTTTGTCGCTCTCTTTGGTTGGGAAGTACAGCTGTGTTGTAAAAATCAAAATTGTTACCGGCCTCCTCATATATCAGTCGCACAACACCGGATATGTGGTTGTTGGCAGCTCCGGCAGAGACCATTGTGCCCAGATTTCCGTAGCTTGCAGTCCTTTGGGCAATGGAAAAGAATGGTTTTCTTGTTTTTGCTGTGGCGCGGCTGTGCAGAGAGATGCTTCCGCCTAATCCTCCGCTCCCCTGAGACAGGGAACTGCCTCCGTGCAAAATCTTGGCACTCTCAATCATCCATGCGGGGATTTGTGAGAAATCTACTTGTCCCAGCATGGGGTTGTTAATATCCAGTCCGTTCCATTTTACCTGGGTGTGAGATGGTGCTGTGCCTCTAAAAGAGACAGTGGCCATCGATCCCATTCCGTAGCTCTTGACAAACACCGGACTCTCCTTTGAAATCACCTCTGCCAGAGATTTATTGGCCGATTGTGAGAGCAGAGAGGAGTCTATTTCGGTAATTGTAAGGGCCCTCTTTTCCTCTGTTTGTATGGCAGAAACAGTCACTGCGCCTAGCTTTCGAAGTGTGTCGGAGGGGTTAGTGAAAGCCGGGGCAGAGGAGTAGAGGAGAGTGTGCTGCACTGTTGCAAGAAGTACCGGTAACAATAATTTGATTGCTTTGTTTTTCATCACTCAGCTCTAAGCGAAATTGCTCCACAGACTTCGGTGGAAATCTCCCCGAGCCATCCTGCACTCTGGTTTACTCCGGTGTAGACTTTTATGAAATCTGCCGCTATGAGGTTTATCTGGTTGCCCTCTTTGTCTACGGCGTTGGATATGTCGAATTTCCCGGTGTTTCGTGTGTCGTTGTCTTTATTGACAATAAGAGGATATTTATCGGAATAATTGTCTGCATATCCCCATCCGGGACTTCCCGATACCCAGTTTCCGCTGTCGGGATCCTGTGCTGAGGTTGCAGAAAGCAGTGTTCCGGAGAATGTTATCTCTTCCGGTACACCTTCGGGGTAGAAGAGCGGATAGTAGCACTGTCGGTGGAATGAGATTGCTTTCATGAATCCTTCTGCTCCGGTATTATCTGTCCACCTGATGTCTTCTGCTGTCTCTGTTTGTGAAGGTTTGTAGTAGGTTATTGAGTAGTTGCGGTTTGTAGCAGGAGCTTCGTGGGCACTGCCGGCAATATCGTACCACTCTTCTTCATCCGGTTTGCCATTTCCGTTAGCGTCGTATGCTACTGCAACTATACCTGGTTCGGAATTTCCTTTGAATGCATTGCCGTGTATGACAAAATCGTCGCCCTCTTCGTTTGCTACAGAGTGATCGAATTTAAAAACGATATATCCGCCGTATCCTCCGAGGGATACCATTCCCTTTTTACCAACTATTGTCTGAGCACTTTCGGGATTGCCGGGTGATTTATTGCTGTATTGTCCAGGGGCAGGGCGGAACTCTACAATTTCCGAGATCCATTTGGATGAGTTTTCGTTTGGTCGTTCTATTGCAAAGTATTTGATTTTGAGAGAATCAACTCCTGCTTTATTGGTGGTTGTGAGTGTGATCTCATATACTCCTCCTTTTGCAATGAATATATCTGCTTTTGACATGTTCACAGAGAGGTAGATGCCATTTACTTTCCATTCATAGGTTACGGGTTGGTCGATGTTTGTTTTGGCAAGCAGGGAGATGGTGCTTCCTACTGGTACGATGGAGAGGCTTTCTGGGCCTTCGATGTCGATGATTGATGGGGGAACTGGGAAGTCAGAGATTTCTTGTTTTTCGCATGAGGTGACTAGCAATGCCATTATGGACATTGTGAAAAGCACTTGATTTGCAAGCGATTTAAGTAGTTTAAGGGTAGTGCTTTTTTGTGGAATTTTTTCCATTGTGCTGTAATTTAATTGGTTAATAATAAACAATCGAATTTTACAGCAGGCGGCACAATGTGCCATGGAAAACCGCCAAATTACCCGACCATTGCCCGTAGTCTGTAAAATCCGAGGCATGGGCAGGTCTTCTGACTTGTTCCTCTTTTGACGCCTTCCCACTGTAACCAAAAACAGCAGTGACATAGTGGCAAAAGATATTTGGAACTCACAGCAGCGGGAACTGTTGCCGATTTTCACGGCATTCCCTATTAAGCCCCGAAGGGCGCCAATGCGACGGCGAAGTTATGTGAAAAAGGTTTGTTTTCCAAAAAGAGCAGGGTGGCTTCCCGGAAGTTTTTCGCAAGAAGCTGCAAGTCAGTTTAATACAAAACACATTTAAACAAGCTTGTTCAAATGTGTTTCGTATCACCCTGCAAGGCAGGGCGTTGCGAAAAACTTCCGGGAAGCGATACAAAATCTGCTTTAATTGCGTCAATTACTTTTTGATCAATGTCGAGATCCTCTGCATAACTTTCAAAATTTGCAACGGCATTGGTTACTGTGTCAATAAGTGTTTTGTAATCCTGTATGTCGTTATTTAGCCCAATTGCTTCCAAATCTTTACGAGTAATTTGCTCGCTCTTGCTGTTTATCGTTAATGAATGCCTGTTGGAGTAGGCGGGGGCATTTAGGTCAACGCTGTATGTTACATCATATGCCGGTGACAACTGCCAATTTCCATTGCGGTTCATGCAAAATGCAAAGTTCTTGGAATGGTCGTCAATATTACGGGCTATTACATTGAATACCATTCGCAGATATTGTTGTTTGTTATCGTCGTAGGGTAAATTTAGCCTCCGTATTACTGCAAAAATATCTTCATAGCTGTTACTTGTGGGTGACATCGCAGCAAGTGTTTGCGTATGGATCTTGTCATTACCGTTACGATCGAAACGCTTTGTTAGAAAATGTGTTACCCCTCCGTATGTTGCTATCTTGGATGGCATCATATTTATGCCCGCATCTATAGCCATTTGGTAGTAGATGTATTCCAGTTTGGCATAGGGATAAGCAGAGTTGTTACCCAGTTTCCGTGCCGGCTCGAATTCAAGGGCGCCCATTGCCCGACTGCCGATAAATGAGAGATGGTCTATCGGAGTTATGTTTTTAGAAGATATATTATTATCTCTTAGCCAGGCATTAAAAAGGGAATTACCCCATTTGTCGGGTAATGAGTCTGCAATCATTGGTGGCAAGCCTTGCTACAGTTTATCCTTATCTCCTGTCCATGGCATTTGTTTTCGGCTTCGTGGAGAATGTATGGACATGGTTAAGGGTGCGATATCTAAATTTAGCTCTAGGAACATAGGGTCGTATTCAAATACTGCCAGGCGTGCGGTTTTATCCCATGAGAGATAACCTACGTCCATTCCCCAAAGTTTTACTTTAACCGTATTTGTTTCCATTGACTATTTTTTACTCTGCTTTTTAAATAATTCCCGTGGGCTTTCCGGTAATTGCGGTAAAAGTTTTTCGATCTCTTCTAAACAGTCGATTGCCCTGAGCAGTTTAATGAATGAGGCCATAGTGATTCCGGTCGAAGAACCATTTTCAAAGGTGCTGATAGTAAATATGCTTATGCCGGATTTGTGTGCCACATCTTTTTGGGTATATCCCATCCGTTTGCGATATCCACTATACCTTTTTCCCAGCTCCCGGATTTTTCATATTGTTCGCTATACATGCTTGTTAAAATATACTTAGCAAATATACCTAAAGGAGCCGCTTCCAGGGAGTTTTTCGCAACGCCCTGCTTTGCAGGGTAATACAAAACACATTTGAACAAGCTTGTTTAAATATGTTTTGTATGAAGTTGATTTGCAGCTTCTTGTGAAAACTTCCTGGGAGCAGCCCTGGGAGCTGCCTGGGGGAAGTGCCTGGAAACGAATTTTTGTGTAAATTTATCCGTTGGATTTTAAATAAATATTATGAAAAAGATGTTCTTGTTGGCTGTTTGCGTAACGGCTTTTTTGGTTGCCTCTTGCGAAGGCGGGGAGGCTGTAGATGTGGCAGAGGGTGCCAGTATTGTTTGTGTTGAGCCTCTCATTGGCAGCGAGCAGGTTGTTGGCTTGAGTGAGGTGGCCTCTAAGGTAGAGTATATCCCGTTGGAGACTTCTCAGGAGTCGATTGTGGGTAATGTGATGCATGCCCGCATCGAAAACAATGTGATTTACCTGCCCGACCATAGGGTCAACAAACTTAGCCGCTTTTCACTGGATGGTAAGTACCTCGGGGATGTTGGCAGATATGGAAGGGCTTATGGAGAGTTTGTTTCAATAGCTGGATTCTCTTTTGATTTTGACTACGATACCGGTGCAGAGTTGGTATTTGACATGGGGAAGAAGCTCATCGAGTACCACAAAGACGGATCTGTCAAGGAGATAAGACTCGAAAGTATGGACGGCAAGGTCTTTTCTGTTGATTTTATAAAAAAACACGGCAATATTTATGTTTGTGCAATTTCCAGATTTGCCACACGAATAGGTAATTTGGTTTTTTTAGATAGTACCGGCAAGCTTATGGGGCGTTTCCCGGCAGGTTACGAGAGCAGTGAGTATAAAGAACCAAATGTGAGAAGTGCGGAACATGGCCTTACTGGTTTTTCTGTAATGCTCGCTGGATCTTTTCGTCCTCCTTATAGGTCTGGTAATCAGTTGATGATAACTAATCCTACTAATGATACAATTTTTGCTTTTTTGCCTGACGATACTATAGCACACAGTAGATACATTATTGATTATGGCAAATATTCCGATATGACTGACGAGTATGGGGAGGATTTTATCAAGTTTGTTTCTACATTTACTCAAGAGACTTCAAATCATCTTTTTCTCTCATTTAATTTTGGAAAGGAGAGGTCTCCTGAGAACAAGGAGGCACTTACCCGGGTTCTTTTCGACAAATCCACTGGTGAGGCGAGGTCGTTGCTTGGGAGGTTGGAAAATGATATAGACGGAGGTCCTTCGTTTTGGCCTCTGCATGTGTCCAGGGAGGGGCAGATGATAGCAATTATCCAGGCGATAGATTTTATAGATGCTGCAAAGGAGAGCAACTCTTCAAAGATGAAGGAGGTTGCTGCCGGTCTCACCGATGAATCCAATCCTGTAATAATGTTAGTTACTGAGTAAAGTTATTCGGGTAGTTTTTTTACTGCGGTGATTCCGATAATATTAAAGAATTTTTACAAAAAGAATAGTGCCACGCCGCCTACGCTCAGTATGGCTCCGGCAAGTTCAATCCAGGTGACCTTTTTCTTGTAGAAGAGCACGTAGGGGATGAGTATGATGATAGGAGTGGTGGCCATGATTGTGGAGGCTATTGCTGTGTTGGTGTGCTGTACTGCCATCAGCGAGAGTGATACTCCGAGGAAAGGGCCGAAGAATGCTCCTCCGAGTATGGCGAGATTGGCGTTTTTGTCTCTTATTCCTTTCATGAATATTTTACCACGGCCGGTGAGCAGAATAATCATAGTAAATCCTATCACTCCTGTAATTATGCGAATCTGTGTAGCGGCAAAGGGTATGTATTGCACGGCATCTGTGCCTGCTGCGGACTCTGAATAGAAGTTCATCCCGTGTTTGCTCAGTACAATTCCCAGTCCCTGGCCGAGTGCCCCTCCAATTCCAAGCAATACCCCCTTTAGTGGCAGGTGGAGAGAAAGATTTGGGTTCAGTCTATTTATGAAGCCGTTTTTCTTGTCTTTTTCACAGCAGGTAACTACTGTGAGATTGCTTGCTCCTGCAATGAGTGTGCCCTCTCCGTTTTGTTGTGATTGTGAAGAGCCTTTTGGATCTTGTCTTGATTGTGAAGAGATTGTGGGATCTTGTTTTGATTGTGAAGAGCTTGTTGTTTGTTGCTCTGTGCGTTTGCTGTTTCGTTTAAGTATTGATATTGCAATTCCGGTGAGGGTTACGGTCATTCCCAGAAAGCCCATGGGAGACATCTTTTCCCCTATCAGCATCCATCCGAACAGCGCTGCGAAAGGAGGGGCAAGGGTCATTAGTAGTTGGGAGAATCTTGCAGTAATGATTATGTAGGAGTAGAAGAGGCACATGTCTCCTAACACAAAGCCTACCAGTCCGGAAAGTGACATCCAGAACCAGGTCTTGCCGTCTGCGGCAACGGGAAGCATTGACCCTGTTGTGAAATAAAGCATCCCTCCCAGCAGGAAGAAGGCGAAGACCAGTCTTAGCAGGTTTACGGAGAGTGAGCCTATTCTTCTGCCGGCAAATTCAAAAAAAAGAGCGGTAAACATCCAGGATACCGCTACGGCTATTGATATTAATTCTCCAAAGTATTGCATTGATATTCAGTATTGTATTGAGTGTTAGACTTGTTGCCCGTTGTGGTTTTAGTTGAACAGGGCCCTTACAAGTTGCGGAATATCCTTGACTTTTACGATTCTTATTTTTTTTGACGATTCTGTTGTTGCGTGTTCTGTTATTTTGTTTTCTCTTATTTCGTGTTCTGTTGTTGCTTGTTCTGTTATTTTGTTTTCTCTTATTTCGTGTTCTGTTGTTGTGTGTTCTGTTGTTGCGTTTTCTCTTCTTATATTTTCTCTTGTAATATTTCTTGTTCTGTTCTCCCCAGTTGAAATGTTGCTGTATTCAGAAATAAAAATTTTTTCGAATCCGAGTTTTTCTGCTTCTGCTATCCTTCTCTCTATCTGTGCTACGGGCCGTATCTCTCCGCTAAGGCCTATCTCTGCGGCAAAGCAGTATTTCTGGGAGATGGGGGTGTCGAAGTTGGAGGAGAGGATTGCACACACTACTGCCATGTCACAGGCAGGGTCGGTGACTTTGAGGCCTCCTGCCATATTGAGGAACACGTCTTTTGCCGCTAGTTTGAAGCCGGCTCTTTTTTCGAGTACTGCGAGCAGCATATTTGTGCGTCTCACGTCGAATCCGGTGGCGGATCTTTGAGGTGTGCCGTAGGCTGCGGTGCTCACGAGGGCTTGTGTCTCTATGAGGAAAGGTCTGGTTCCGTCCAGCATGGCTGCTATGGCGATGCCGGAGAGGTTCTCCGAGTGCATGGGGATGAGCATCTCCGACGGGTTGCTCACTTCGCGCAGTCCTGTGTTTATCATTTCGAATATTGCGAGCTCTGCTGTGGAGCCGAATCTGTTCTTTATGCTGCGCAGTATTCTGTATGAGTGACGTGTGTCTCCTTCGAATTGTAACACAACATCTACAATGTGTTCAAGAATTTTGGGGCCGGCGATAGATCCCTCTTTTGTGATGTGTCCTATTATTATGACCGGAGTTCCTGTCTCTTTGGCGTATTTGAGTAGCATCGCGGCGCTTTCCCTAACTTGGGAAACGGAGCCCGGGGAGCTTTCAAGTGTCTGTGAGTATACAGTTTGGATGGAGTCTATTATAATAAGATGAGGTTGATTCTCTTTGGCGCGGTTGAGTATGTTTTCGAGTAGTGTTTCGCTGAGAATAAAGCAGTTGTCGTGCTCTCCTCCAAGTCTCTGCGCTCTCAGCTTGATTTGACGAGGGCTCTCCTCTCCGGATACATATAATGTCTTGAGTTGAGGGTTGTTGAGTGGTATTTGAAGTGAAAGTGTGGATTTCCCTATTCCGGGCTCTCCTCCGATAAGTATCATAGAACCTGAGACAAGGCCTCCCCCGAGTATCCTGTCCATCTCGTTGTTGCCGAGAGATATCCTCTCTTCTTGCGAAAATGATATGTCGGAAAGTGGCACGGGTTTGGGGTTGGTAGTGGGCAAGAAACTTACAGAACGTGATCCTGTTGCTTTGGTATCTTTGCTCACTATCTCTTCTACAAGAGTGTTCCATTCTCCGCACGCGGGACAGCGTCCCATCCATTTGGCACTCTCGTTGCCGCAGGAGGTGCAGAACCATGCTTTCTTAACTTTTGCCATGGCACAAATATAGTAAATTGGATTTCTATTTTTCTATTATCTTTGTCTTTTGCGTTTCTAAAAACTTAAATTATAATGTTATGAAAAAACTATCCGGGCTTCTAATTATTGTTTTTGCAATGATGTCGCTACCTCTTGTTGCTCAAGACAATCAGGACAACGAGGCTGTGATTGCAAGGACTGTGGACTATCTTAAGGAGGTGAAACAGCAGTGGCAAATTCCTGGAATTGCATTTGCCGTGGTGAAGGATGGGGAGATGATTTACTCTGATGGTTTCGGGGTGAAGGAGAAGGGCAAGGACGATCCGGTCGATGCTAATACTTTGTTCCAGATCGGCTCGGTCTCTAAGTCTTTTACTGCTGCGGTGATGGCTTCACTGGTGGCTGAGGATCGTTTGAGCTGGGATGATACCGTGAAGAATATTTTGCCGGATTTCCGTATGTACGACCGTTGGGTCGAGGAGAATCTGCAGGTGAAGGATATAATGACTCACCATTCCGGCCTTCAGGGGCAGTTGGGCACTTATATCCCCAATATGGGTTATGACAGGGAGGATATCTGGAATATGCTTCCTCTGCTCAAACCCAAGTACAGTTTGCGTGGTTCTTATGAATATAACAATATAACTTTTATAATTGCTTCGAGAATAATCGAGAAGCTCACTGGTAAAAGTTGGGAAGAGAATGTGAGAGAGAGGATTTTTGAACCTGTAGGAATGAAAAACAGTTATGTTACCGGGGAGGAGTTTGCCGCTGCCGCTAATGTTGCGACGCCTCACTCTTTTGATTACAGGAAAGGGGCAGTACTCACCGACAGTACCTGGAAGGATTCTGTGGCTGTGGAACCTCTGCATGGCGAGGAACAGGCTTTGCACTGGCTTTCCGTGATAGGTCCTGCGGGATCGATAAGTTCTACCGCGGAGGATATGGCCAAATACTTGCTTTTTCATCTGAACAAGGGTAAGGTGGATGATAAGCAGGTAATCGAGAGTAAGCAGATGGAGTATTTACGCAAGGGTCATACTATCACTTCGCAGGATTCTGCAAGGGTTACCATGTATGGACATTGTTGGTTTGTGGAGCAGAACAGCCGTTACAGGGTGTATTTTCACACTGGAACAACCTGGGGATTCACCACTTTGGCCGCATTTATGCCTGAGCAGGATTTGGGTGTTATCATTTTTGTCAATTCTGAGGCTCCTGCTTATCCAAGATATGCTATAATGCGCAGGTTAATAGATTTGTACAAGGGATTCCCGGATAAGGATTACAGTAAGGATTATTACGAAAGCTGGCTTGAGAATTCTCGTGAGAGTGTTGCTGAGCGTGAGGAGAAGAGAGCAGAACGTGAGGAAAAGCCGGCCCCGGATTATTCTCTCGTTGTGGGAGAGTACTACAAAGATAAGTTGTTTGGCGGTGCTGTGGTTGAACAGAAGGGAGAGGACCTCTACATAACTATCGGCCCTAAAGACTGGAAGAGTGTTTTGAAGCATGTTAACGGCAACACCTTCTCTTTCCGGATGGACGGACACTCTTTTGATGTGGAGTTCGTATTTGCAGAGACAGATGAGGACGGTGGCAAGGGCAATTTAAAATGCATAGGGTTGGATGTGGATTTCAATTATACCGAGAACTTCGGTTTGTGGCCTAAAATTGACTAATTTAATTTGAACCAAAACATAATAATCTATTGAAAAACTAATATAAATTTATTATTAACCGTCTCTAAATGAGATTTAAATTACGACAAAATGACTAAAAAAAGCCGTTTTGCCCGTGTCTTGGACACGATTGAGGTTGTAGGAAACAAACTGCCACATCCTGCAACTCTTTTCTTTTTGATGGCAGTACTTGTAGCTTTTCTGTCTTGGTGGGCATCTGCAGTAGATCTGCAGGCAATCCATCCGGCTACCGGAGAGATTATAAGGGTGAAGAATCTGCTGAGTGCAGATGGAATCAGGTGGATATACACCAACGTGGAGCATAACTTTGTGGAGTTTCCTCCTTTAGGGCTTGTGCTTGTGATCATGGTGGGTATAGGAGTTGCCGAGGGATCGGGCCTCTTCACTGTATTGGTACGTCAGTTGGTTTTGGGGGCACCCAAGCGACTTATCACAGCTTCTATTATTGTAGCAGGTATTTTTTCACATCTTGCTTCTGAGGTTGGATATGTGATCCTTATTCCTCTTGGGGCAATGATTTTCCATGCTCTGGGAAGGCATCCTATGGCCGGTTTTGCTGCAGCATTTGCAGGAGTTAGTGCCGGATTCGGATCTAATTTCTTGATAGGGTCTGTGGATCCTATTTTGGCGGGTCTCTCAACCTCTGCAGCGCAGATTATTGATCCTGAGATGAATATTAACCCAATGGTCAATTATTTCTTTATGGTGGCAAGTGCCATAATGGTTACTGTCGTGGGTACGTGGGTAACTGAGAAAATTGTGGAGCCTCGACTTGGTAAGTATACCGGGACGGAGAAGCCTCTTGAAATTGAGCAAATTACTCCTCTTGAGAAGAAGGGACTCCGGTGGGCCGGAATTGGTACTTTGGTGTTTGTTGCTTTGATGGCATGGACAATTATTCCTGTGGACGGTTTGTTGAGGGATCCCGAGACGGGTGGTATTTTACGCTCTCCCTTCTTTTCCGGTATTGTTGTAGGACTTCTGCTTCTGTTTTTGGTTCCCGGTATGATTTATGGAATCATCGTAGGAACCATTAAGAACGACAAGGATGTGATAAAGCATATGACTGGTTCTATGAAAGGGCTGGGAGGTTATATCGTGCTGGTTTTCTTCGCGGCACAATTTATATACTGGTTTAACTATTCCAATCTCGGGTTGGTGCTTGCCATAGATGGGGCACAGTTTCTCAGTCATGTCGGGTTTACCGGTATACCGCTGATTCTTGCTTTCTTGCTGTTGTCCGGTTTTTTGAATATGTTCATGGGCAGTGCCTCTGCCAAGTGGGCAATAATGGCTCCGGTGTTCATACCTATGTTTATGCTTTTGGGATATCATCCCGGGTTTACACAGGCGGCCTTCCGTATTGGAGACTCTGTTACCAATGTAATAACACCTATGATGAGCTACTTTGCTCTGATTGTAACATACGCCCAGCGCTATGACGAGAAAAACGGAATTGGAACTATAATTTCGTTGATGATTCCATACACAGTTATATTTATGCTGGTTTGGGCTGTGCTTATTACTATCTGGATGTGGTTCGGTATTCCAGTCGGTTTCGACGGACCCGTGCATCTTGTTCCGTAAAGTATTGTAGTTGACATATCATATTTAAGTGAGCTTGTGAGTTCAATTGATTGACGGCGTTGAAAAAATTCAACGCCGTTCTTTGTGGTAACTTCCTTTTGATCTGTTGTTTACAGCAAAACAGTTTTCTCCGGCAACAGCAGCAATCCGCTCGTCGCTTTCCATCCTCGCTCGCAAAAGCTCGCTGCGGCTGAGGCTTCCTCGCTGCTTCCTACAAGTTGCCTTTTGAAGACTACAGATACTTCTCAAAACTGTATCTCGATAAAGATTTGATAAACAATAAATTACCAGAAACTTCGTCGTTGAAACGTAGGAAATTGATTTCTCTTCGGTCTTATAAGCAGAAATTGGATAAAAAAGCAAGACAATTGGATAACCGTAGGAAAATGATTTCTTTATTGTCTTATAAACAGAAGCAATTTTAATTAGAAATTAACAGTTAGAAACAAAAGTAATAGAGTTATGAAAACAAAAGTATTATTAATAGGTTTGGCGATGGCCGCCTTTACAACAGCAGGTTTTGCACAAGAAAAATCAAACGCAACAAACGCAGATCAAGCAAAGAAGAGTTGTTTTGTAGATAAGGACAATAATGGGGTGTGTGATAATTTCGAAAAAGGAACATGCACAATTGGTACAGGTAAGGGCTTGATGGATGGTACTGGTTACAGACAGGGTCTGAGAGATGGTTCCGGTGCAGGTCGCAGAGACGGAAGTGGCAATATTGATGGTGTTCGCCGTGGTATAAATGGCAGAGCGGTTAACGTAGGTGGTGCGATAGGCAGAAGGTCGGCTGCATATTCCGGAAGAGGAAACGCACATGCAGGTAGAGGTAATGCATACTATGGAAGAGGAAATTCGCGTGTAGGTAGAGGAAATGCGAACGTCGGTCGTGCTAGAGGTAACAGAGGTTATGGAGCAATGGATGGAACCGGAAACAGAAGTTACAGATATCAGGATAGCACTGGACAGAACTATACCAGGCCAATGGATGGAACTGGAAATGGTGCCGGATATATTTTCAACAGGGCTGATTCAGCTGCCGCCAGGATAGCTTATCCTGCAAAATAAAAAAATAATGGTTTTTTGAGTTAAGTTATGCGTTTCGCGGAAAGCGGTCTGCTGTTCACAGGGCAGGCCGCTTTTTTTATTTGCCAAATTGCATTAAAGTTGCCATTTTTACATTTGTAAATTTGTCTTTTGTTATTTTAGATTACTATTATAGACTTGAATATTATTAGTACTCTGTTAAATTTTAGTGTGTTTACAGTACTATTTTTAATCTTGAATATATTTCAGTACTAATTTAATTTTGAGTTTTTAATTCTATATTAATTTAACAAATCAAGAAATCAATCATAACTTAACTATAATCAATATGAAAAAAGCATTTTCTCTTTTGACATTTCTGCTAATCACATTTTTTGTGACTGCACAAGAGAGCGAAAAACCGGTTATCGGCATATCCTCTACATGGGGAGGAGGTTCTTCTACTTCTGTGTCACTCACTTATGTGGAGTCGGTAATTAGAGGAGGAGGAGTTCCTATGGTTATTCCTCTTACACACGATCCCGAACTTTTGTCGGCGATGCTTGACAGGGTGGACGCTGTAATCATGACTGGTGGTGAGGATATCGATCCTCTCAAGTGGTATGGTGAAGAGCCTCTGCCTGCAATGGGATCTATTGCTCCTGCAAGGGATTCTTTCGATATTGCTCTGATAAGGATGGCTGTAGAGCGGGGAATGCCATTATTGGGGATATGCAGAGGACATCAGCTTTTGAATGTTGCTTTTGGGGGGACTCTTTATCAGGATATTCCCTCTCAGGTAAAGGTGGAAGGCTCAAGAGTAAACCATCGTCAAAAAGCCCCAAGTAGCTATGGTACTCATACCATTAAGATTGAGGAGGGTTCACTTCTTCATAAGCAGATTGGCCTGACTAGTGTGGCTGTTAATTCTTTCCATCATCAGGCAGTTAATGATGTAGCGCCTGGATTCAAAGTAACAGCTTGGTCTGTTGACGGAGTTGTTGAAGCAATGGAGAAAATTGGCACGGACAATGTTTTCGGAGTACAATTTCATCCGGAGGGGTTTACCTCTAAAGATATCGACACATTTCTCGGCATATTCCAGCATTTGATTGAAGAGGCGCGGAAATTCAACGCCGTTGTTTCTGGTAAATAATTGTACTGTAGAATTTTATAAAGATATAGTTTTCAGTGTGCAGATTAAATGACTTGAGCATGAGCTCTACCTGTTTTTGGCAAGGGAGAGGATTAGGCCGAGGACGATGGAGAGTGATGCGGCGAAGATTACTTTGTATTGGTCGGGTAGCATGAAGGTGATTGTGTGGGCCGGAATCCAGAAGATTGGTATTGTTTTGCCTACGACGAATGTGATGAATTTGCTCCAGTCGATGGAGTTAATTATGCTGCCTACGGAAATGTTCTTTTCGGGTTGGTTGATGCGTGTTTCTATCCAGGTGTCGGTTATGCGGTGTGCGGCCATGAATACGGGTCCGAAGGTGAGATTCATTATTGCGGAGATGTAGAATGCACGGAATATTTTGATTTCAGGGAATCCTGTGTAGATCAGCCCTTTTGCAGCTGCACTGTCTACTCCTCCTGTGTAAAGAGCAAACATCAATACTATTGCTATTCCCAGTACTCCCCATACGAACATTTTGGGAAGGACTCCTGTGACCATTTTCCACCTTTTTGAAACTAGTCTTACAGCAAGGAACTCTCCCATTATGGAAAGAATTGCAAACTTAATGAATCCCATGATGTATGGGTATGATGTAGTGGTTTCTACGAAAAGAGCCCGGGTAGGTTCCATTATGAGGAAGAGGGCTATTGCTGCGAGGATTGTGCACCATATGATTGTTCCGTAACGTGAGACATTTATTTTCATCTTGTATGAGTTTGTTTTTCCGGGTTTATTTTGCGTATTGTGTTTGTTTATTTTGTTAGAGTATGATTAGCGCCGTCTTTCTTATGCCGGTTGTTCTGCCGATTGTTTTCGTGTTGTGCTCTGGGATTCTGTTTAACGGGGCAATTCATTATCTTTGGGTTGGTAATAATGCAAATATATGGAATAAATGGTCTGTTGTGCTGTGATTGTCAAATGAATTATGACAGGTGTGATTAACAACTGGCTATGACTGTTTATTCAATCGCCTACTGTGGGCTGATTGCCAAGCAAATACGTAGCGAAGTATTGGGTGTATTAGTGAGGTCGTGATTTCGTGACTGAGTCGGCGATGTAGTCTCCAACTTGCGATGTGGAGTATGTTCCGTTCAGGTCTTCTGTGAGTATGTTATTGTCAATTGCTTTTCGGCAGGCTTTGCGCAGAGCCTCTGCTTCTTTTTTCATTGAGAATGCCTCTTCGAGTAGCATGGCTGCAGAGAGTATTGTTGCAATCGGATTAGCTGTGTTTTTGCCTGCCGCTTGCGGGTAGGAGCCGTGAATAGGTTCAAAGAGGGGGACATTTTCGCCCAGGGAGGCGGAGGGGAGGAGTCCGATTGAGCCTGAGAGCACGCTTGCCTCGTCGCTGAGAATATCTCCGAACATGTTTTCGGTGAGTATGACATCGAAAGAGGCCGGGTCTGTGACCAGTTTCATGGCGGCATTGTCAACAAACATGTATTCAAGCAGGATATCTTCATATTGCTCTTTGTGTATCTGAGTCACTACTTCTCTCCACAGTCTGGATGTGGCCAACACGTTTGCTTTGTCTACCAAGGTGACTTTTGACTTTCTGTTTCTGGCGATTTTGAATGCGGAGTGTGTTATGCGTTCGATCTCTGTTTTGCTGTAGACGCATGTGTCAAAGGCGGTCGCTCCGCTTTCGTCTCTTCCTCTTGGCTCGCCGAAGTAAATCCCTCCGGTTAGTTCTCTGACGACCACCAGATCAACTCCTTCGCTCTTTTCGGGCTTGAGGGGAGAGCGGTGTTTGAGCGAGGGGAAGAGTTGTACGGGGCGGATGTTGGCGAAGAGTCCGAGGGATTTACGCATTTTGAGCAGTCCCTGTTCGGGACGGATTTTTGCGGAGGGGTTGTTATCGTAGGCAGGGTCTCCGATTGCTCCAAAGAGTATTGCGTCGCTTTCTGTGCATAGTTTGTGCGTTTCTGCCGGGTAGGGATCGTTGTGTTTTTTTATTGCAGCTGCTCCGATCTCTCCGTATTTGAATTGGAAGTTGTACCCGAAAGCGGAGGCTATTGATTTGAGGCATTTTACGGCCTCCGATGTAATTTCAGGGCCGATTCCGTCTCCGGGAAGTACTGCTATTGTTTTTTTTGTAGGGCTCTGCTTGAAGTTGTGCATTTTAAGTGTGGGTTTGGTGATTGAAGTTTGTTGTTGGGGTTTGAGTTGAGATTGGAGTGTGTAGTTTGTTGTGATGTTTGTAGTTGGTTTTGGGGTTTGATTAGCTAGTAGGCGGATACTCTATATTGCTCATATTGCTCGATTTCGTCGAGGGATGAGATGAGGTAGTCGATGTCGTCGTATCCGTTCATAAGACAGGTTTGTTTGTAGTTGTTCAGTGGAAAGTTTTCTATTACAGGACTTTCCGGAGGGTTGATGATTGAGATTTCCTTTTTCATGATATCTATTTTTAATGTTGCGGGGTTTGTTGTTTTTATTGTTTTCTCTATGATTTGTGCGAGGAACTTTTCGCTTACCTGAACGGGTACGACACCATTGTTCAAGGCGTTGTTGCGAAAAATGTCTGCGAAAAAGCTGGAGACGACAGCCTGGAATCCGTAGTCGCTGATGGCCCATGCTGCGTGTTCTCTGCTCGAACCGCATCCGAAATTTCTGCCTGCAACAAGGATTTTGCTGTTACTTGGATATTTATTAAGAGCAAAGTTATTGACAGGGTTTCCCTCTTTGTCGTATCTTAGATCGTGAAACAGATGTGCTCCGAACCCTTCTCGCGATGTGGTCTTTAGAAATCTTGCCGGGATTATCTGATCGGTATCGAGGTTCTCCTCAGGCATTACTACTGCTGTTGATTCCAATTGAGTGATTTTCTTAATGGTCATGTCAGGATTTTTATTTTGTGTCGGTTAGAAAAATACGCGGATCAGTTACTTTACCTGTAATTGCTGCAGCTGCCGCTACCAGTGGCCCCGCTAGTAGGGTGTGCGAGCCCGGGCCTTGTCTTCCTTCGAAATTCCTGTTGGAGGTAGACACGCAATATTTGCCGGGAGGAATCTTGTCTTCGTTCATCGCAAGGCATGCTGAGCATCCGGGTTGTCTTATTGTAAATCCGGCTTCTCTGAGGATGTTGCCGAGACCCTCTTCTTCTATCATTTGTTCGGTTAGTTTGGACCCCGGTACAAGCCAGACAATTACTTCAGGATTTTTCTGTTTGCCTTTGACTATCGATGCAAATGCACGGAAATCTTCTATTCTTCCGTTTGTGCAACTTCCCAGGAATACATAGTCGATTTTTTGATCTGTTTGATTTCCTTGTAGGGGGATAGATAGGGCGGGATTGGTGCCATAGGTGATGCGGGGTTGTATTGTGGTTGCATCAAAAGTATGATGGGCGTCGTAGTTGGCAGCCGGGTCGCTTTGGAGTTGTTTCCAATAAGAGACGGCTTTTTCCCATTCAGCGCCTTTTGGCGAATAATCACGATTTTTTAGGTATTCGAATGTGGTGGTATCAGGGGCAATGATAGCTCCTTTAGCTCCCATCTCTATGCTCATATTGCAGATTGTCATCCTCGCCTCCATCGATAGACCTCTTATCGTGTCGCCGGAGAACTCTAGAAAAAAGCCGGTACCTCCTGAAGTGCCCAGTTGTGATATTATATGAAGTATGAGGTCTTTGGAGCATACGCCCGCTTGGAGTTTGCCATTTACCTCGATGAGCATCTGCTTTGGTTTGTGTTGCAGAAGTGTCTGCGTTGCGAGTACCATCTCCACCTCGCTGGTGCCTATTCCGAAGGCTATGTTGCCGAATGCACCGTGTGTGGATGTATGGCTGTCTCCGCACACAATTGTCATTCCGCATTGTGTGAGCCCATGTTCCGGCCCGATGATGTGTACTATGCCATTTCCCGGATCTCCTAGTGGAAAATATTTGATTCCGTGTTCTGACGTATTTGCCGCTAATTTTTCAACAGGAATGCGGGATTCTGGGTCTTCTATAGGTTTTTCTTGGTTTAGTGTTGGTACATTGTGGTCGCAGGTGGCAAAAGTCTTCTCCGGTCGGAACACCTTGAGCCCTCTCTGCCTGAGCCCCTCAAAAGCCTGTGGACTAGTCACCTCATGTATATAATGACGATCTATGTACAAAACAGACGGCCCGTCAGGAATCTCTTTCACCACATGAGACTCCCAGATTTTGTCAAAGATGGTTTTTATCAACGCCGAAGTTTGTGGTAACTTGTTGGTTACTATTGTTTTGTCGGAATATAGTTTTTCTGATGATTTGCTAAGCATTTTTGTTGTTTTTAATTATTGAGGTTATTTGTATGTAGGAAGAGATATTTTTCTGTGTTGCTCAGGAACTGTTTCTGCGTAAGCATCTGTAGGTGAGGGGTCTGCCAGAAAGAACGGCGTTGAATTCAACGCAGGAAGCTGCGAGGAAGCCTCAGCCGCAGCGAGCTTTTGCGAGCGAGGATGGAAAGCGACGAGTGGCTTGCTGCTGTTGCCGGGGAAAACGACGAGTGGCTTGCTGCTGATGACAGAAAAAAGGCGTTGAAAAGTGCTCATATGATTTTGGATATTGCGTTTATGTAGGCTTCGACGGATGCTGTGACGATGTCGGTATTTGCACTGAAACCGTAGTAAATATTTCCTTTGTTTTCTATCTGGATATGTACCTTACCTACGTCGTCGCTGCCTCTTGTTATGGCTTGAACAAGGAATTCTTCAAGAGTTACTTTTCTGTGTACAAGGCTTTTGACTGCTGCGAACGCAGCGTCAATCGGGCCGTTACCTGAGCTGGTTGAGCAGCAGACCTCGCCGTCAATTATCAGTTTTACTGTGGCCATTGGCACTGAGCCTTTTCCGCATACCACCTGAAGAAATTTGAGACGAATTTTCTGATTTTGTTTAGATTTAGTAACTCCGGAAATCACGAGCAGGTCGTCGTCGTTTATCTCTTTCTTGACATCGGCAAGTTTGAGGAATTTATCGTAAGCTTCATCCAGTTCGGAAGTGTTCAAATCCAAGCCGAGGCGCTGGTAGTGGTGATTAAGGGCAGCTCTTCCACTTCGTGCGGTGAGCGCTATGGTACTTTCGTTTACTCCAACATCTGCAGGGTCAATGATTTCGTAACTTTCTCTGTTTTTGAGTACTCCGTCTTGGTGTATTCCGGATGAATGGGCAAAGGCGTTTCTTCCTACAATTGCTTTGTTGGGTTGTACCGGCATTCTCATAAGGGTGGAGACAAGACGAGATGTCTTTGCAATTTTGACTGTACGGGCATCTGTATATACAGGGATATCATTGCGGCATTTTACAGCCATTACTACTTCCTCAAGGGCTGTATTTCCTGCACGCTCTCCAATCCCGTTGATTGTAACCTCTGCTTGCCTTGCACCGTTCATTATTCCTGCAATTGTGTTGGCGGTGGCCATACCCAGATCGTTGTGGCAGTGGGTGGAAAGGATAGCTTTGTGAATGTTGGAAACATTTTCTCTGAGGAATTTGATTTTATCGCCGTATTCGTGGGGAGTGCAATAACCAGTTGTATCCGGGATATTTACCACAGTCGCTCCTGCTGTTATTACGGCCTCTGTCACTTTTGCCAGGAATTCGTTTTCGGTGCGCCCTGCATCCTCTGCATAAAATTCCACGTCATCTGTGAATCGCCTGGCATACTTGACGCATTTTATTGCTCGTTGGAGGATATCTTCTCTGGACGATTTGAATTTGAATCTTATGTGTGGGTCCGATGTACCTATGCCGGTGTGGATTCTTTTTCGGGTCGCAAAGTGCAGAGAGTCTGCGGCTACGTCGATGTCTTTTTCTACAGCCCTTGTGAGGGCGCATATCGTTGCCTCTTTTACCACTTTGGAGATTTCGACTATGGAATTGAAGTCTCCTGGACTGGAGATTGGGAATCCGCATTCAATGATATCTACACCAAGCTCTTCCAGCGCTTTTGCAAGTTCTATTTTTTCAATTGTGTTGAGCTGGCATCCGGGAACCTGTTCACCGTCGCGCAATGTTGTGTCAAAAAGATAAAGCTTTTCCATTAAGGTTTAAATAAAAAAAGGCTGCCTTTGCGGGGCAGCCTTTTGGTTTATATTACTTGATTCATATTCACATACAGCAGACCCCGCCAGATTCACAGAAACCTAGTAGTAGCCCGTGTAGGATATGACTTTGAGTGTTCATACAGGTTGCGAAGTTATAATTTTTTTGAATTGCGCAAACATTTTTATGTGATTTTCTTAATAAATGTTTGTGGTATTGCCTTCTGGAAAGTTGTAAAGTGTAATGTGTCACCTTTTTTAATGAAGTTTGAGAAAAGGGAAGATTTAGTTGTTGGATGTAGATGGGGGGTGTTAAATTATCCGTTGGATGTAGATGGGGGGTGTTAAATTATCCGTTGGATGTAGAGGAGGGGAGGTTAGGCGAGGGGGAGTTTGACGGTGAAGATGCTGCCGCCTTCGGGGCGGTTATTGGCGGAGATGGTGCCACCGTTGCGTTCGGCGAAGTCTTTGCATAGGATGAGGCCGAGACCTGTGCCTGTTTCTTGTTCGGTGCCGTTTTGTGATATAAAATTATTGTCAGAAAAGAGGTTGTCGAGTATGTTTTGGCTGATGCCTGTGCCATTATCCAGAACTTCTATCTGGACTAATTTATCTTGTTTTTTTGTGTTTACGATTATTTTACCTCCTTTCGGAGTGAATTTTATTGCATTTGAGAGGAGGTTGCGGATTATGAGGTTTACGGAGTCTTTATCGGCAAAGATGCTCAGGGGCTCGGTTGATTCAACCGAGATAGAGATTTCTTTGTTATGAGCGGCTGTAGATATAAGTTTAATGTTATTGTTAATTATATGGTACAGTGAGATAATTTTGGGCTTAAGTTTGATGGAATCTGTTTGGCTGCGACTCCACAGAAGAAGATTCTCCAGTAGTTGGTAGGTATTTTTGGATGCTGTAAGGAGATATTCCATAAATTGTTCTCTCTGCTCTTCTTGAAGATCTTTTTCGTTGGTGAGCAGTTCAATTATTGGGATCATATTGCCGATGGGCCCCTTGAGGTCATGGGATATTATTGAGAGAAGTTTGTCTTTTGTGTTGTTCAGCTCTCTGAATTTAAGTTCTTGCAATTTCTGGTCTGTGATGTCCCTGACAAGGCCGGTCACTCTTGTGGCTTGACCTTGTTTGTTGCGTTCAACCACCATCCCTTTGTCCAGAATCCATCTCCATATTTTGTCTTTTCTTACTATGCGGTAGATTGCTTCATAGCTGTCAGATAGTCCATTGATGTGATTGAAAAGTAGTTTTTTTGTACTATCCCTATCTTCAGGGTGGATAGTCATTTGCCAGAATTCAAAGTTGTTGTCGTACTCTCCGGGATTGTATCCAAGAATTTGGTAATAGCTTTGATTGTAGTATACATAGTTGGTCTCAGGGTGCCAGTCCCAAAGACCAGAGTTGGAGCTTGTGATTGCAAAATTCAGTCTATTTTCATTTACTCTGAATCGCTCCATTACAATGGATTTCTCGATGAAGTTGGAGATTATGTTTGCTATGCTGCGCAACATATCCATTATGCCGTTGTTCCACTCTCTTTGTATTATGCATTCATCGAACCCTATGAAGCCGTGGAACTGATTTTCTACAAAGAGAGGATAGATAAGAATAGAGATTATATTTTGGGATTTGAGGAATTTTATGGTTTTAGGATTAAGGTTAGATAAGTCTTTCGAAAAAAAGTGCTTTTTACCACTAATCAGCTCCTCCTTTATCCCCGGAGTTTCAGAGAAAGAGACATTTTGCATTTTAGATATTACAGGTTCTATCCCGGAGTTACACCATTCAAATGTGTTGCTGGAAGATTTCCCGTCAGGATTGTTTTCAAAGATGTATACTCGGCTCACATTAGAGTGCTCCCCAATCATACTTAGTACTGTATTAAAATCCTTTTTGGGAGAAAGGGAGGAGTGTAGCATCTGTGCAATGTCTGCAATCAGTTTCTGTCTCTCATACAAAATCTGAAGTGTAGGTGAATTAGCTGACATACATGTTTTTTTTATGCTTTTAGGGGTGAAAAGCTTCTTGGTATGATATTAGAGACTTCAGTACCGGTATCTGCCACGATAACGATATTCGTATCGGTCATGTGGAGGAGGATTATTGACAATAATCAGTGCAGCTATTACTCCGGGAATCCAGCCGAGAAGTGTGAGGAGGAATACCAGGAGTACTGATCCACAACCATAGTCGATAACTGCTAAAGGAGGAAATATAATGCATAGGAGTACTCTGAGTAGTGACATGACAAATGAGTTATTATGTTGTTATGAGTAAGATCTTTTTATTTAACGGGTAAGGAAATATTTTAGTTCAAATCTTTATTATGGACAAGTAAACAGAGGTTGGGTGAATTTATAATTTAAGGGAGTGTGTGAAGATAAATCGTGCTCCATCGGTATAATCCGGGTCTATCCAGATATCTCCGCCGAACCGGGTTACAATCTGACGGGATATAGCAAGACCCAGGCCTGCACCCTGTGTGAATTCATTCAGTTTGCCAAATCTTTGAAATAGTTTTTGATGATTCTCTTTTGGAATTCCTACACCGGTATCTGTTACAGAGAACACTATTTTTTCTCCGTCAATTTCATATTTGATGACGATGCTACCCTCCTCTGTATTTTTGTTTGCATTTGTTACAAGATTTATGAGTACTTGGGTGAGCCTGTGAGGGTCTGTTTTAATTATAAGTTTTTCCGGGTTACCATCTACAATATATTTTATGCCATCTTTTTGTAGGTGTTTTATTGTAGTGAAGACATGAGTGCATAGTTTGTGAATATCCTGTTCTTTATGAATAAAGGAAATTTTACCTGTTTCAAAGCCCGATATATCCAGGATGTCAGTGATAAGAGTGAGAAGCAGTTCGGAGTTCTCCTCAATCATGCTACTCACATTCTCTTTTTCTTCTTCCGGAAAGCCGGGTCTTATAAGGAGGTTTGAGAATCCGACAATAGCATTGAGGGGCGTGCGTATCTCATGGCTCATATTGGCCAGGAAAGCACTTTTGAGTCTGTTGCTTTCTTCTGCCAGCTCTTTTGCCTCTGCAAGTTCTATACTCTTCTTTTCCAGATTCCTTTTGAGTCTTTGATTTCGTCTGTAAAAAATGCCTAGGGCAATTATGAACATGGTTAGTATGATCGTGATGCCTGATATGATGTAGAGATAGATCTTGTATTGTTGTATTCTGGGGTCGGCCACATTGTAGAGACGACTTTTTAGTGGCAATTTGGAAGGTTTTATGTTGAATTCTTCCAGTTTTTTGGTGTCGAAACTATACCAGCTTCCGTCATTTATGAATCGAACTGAGTCTATTTGTCCCAATTGATGGTGAATAATCTGTTGAGCTATTGAGGCCGCGCTGTGGTTGTATTGAGGGATGTATCCTCCGATTGCAACACTGTTCATGCCGGTGCCTGTATGGGAGAAAACGGGCAGGTCTTGTCTGGCAGAGAGCATATCTTCAAGAGTGCCGGGGAGGAAGTATTGATTATCTTTATTAACTTTCCATGTGCCAAGAAGAATTGCCGAGTTGTCCGGCATACTTCTTAGTTTCTCTTTCATTTCGGATATATAGAGTTGTCTTGCATCCAGCAATACTAAATCAATGGTAGGATTCCTTTCAAGATATCGCTTAAAGTGTGCCTTTACCGATTGTCCTCCGTAGGTGTTATCACAAACAAAAGCGACTGTATTGGTTTTTGGGAAAAAGGAACGGATTAATTCTATGTTCTTGAATGGACTATAAGATACCAGAGTGCCTCCTGCATTGGCTGTTGTTCGGGCCACCCGGGCAGAGTTTACCCATTCAGGCTCCCAATTATTGTCGATAGGCGATTCAGGTAAATGGATGCCGTTTGAGCTGATAAAGGATCCGAAAATAGGAACTCCTTCAGATAATGAATCCTGGCTGGCAAGAGATATCCATGCTTCTTGTCCTATTGCTATAATTGCCCGAAGGTTGCGATTTTCGTATTTTTCCAGTATTGTTGCCACTCTCTGTTTCCATAGATGGGCTTCGGCAGAGAAGCTTTTTACTCCCATATCTTCTATCATTATTATGTGTGGAGCGGGATATTTCTCCGACATAGTTGATGAGAAGAGATTGATGAACTCCATTGTACGGCGGGTATCAGGATTAAAGGAGGATATCATAAGAAATATTTCTTTGTCTCCTTCAGGAAGAGTTCTGGAATCGTCCTGAAATACTTGTGATTTTGCTGAAGAGATTGATGGAAATATTAGCAATAGTAACAATAAAACAACCCATTTCTTCAAATGAAGGATTGAACTTAATGCGGGTTTTATCAAGATAACAGTCATAGAATAAGTTATAGCCTCAGCAAATTTAATAAAAATGAGGATATAATATGACCTAAGCTGTTCTTTTTTTCAAGTAGAAAGATATAAGTGATATGGTGCCGAACAATAGCATTGTGACAGCTTGTGATTCGTGTGATATTGTGGCGAATACAACTCCGGTGGTTTGTGTAATGCCGTAGATTGATGCGAGAGCTAGTGAGATAATGAAGTGGTATGCGCCTATTCCTCCTTGTACAGGGATAACCCATCCGAAGCTTCCGATGACCATCAGGAACATAGCGTCTGATACTCCAAGACCGTGTACTGCAGGGAATGCAAGTATGGTGGTGTAGCTCATCAGCCAGTAACATATCCATATTGCAATTGTGTACAGAAGAAACATCCATTTTTGCGGCATGCGGAATCCTGAAACTACACCGTTGAGGACACCCTTTGCGATGTCTGCAATTTTTCGGAAAACAGGATTGTGTTCTCTGAAACGATAGATTATGTATAGGAAAACTGCCGCTGCCAAAAGAGCGGCTACTACTAACCAGATAAGGTTACCTGTAAAGTTGTTTCCCATGGCAGAGAAAACCTCTCTGTTCATAAATGCGCCGAATTTGTCCCATTGGAAGAAAAATACAGAGAGAGTTACAATAATCAGAGAGAGCATGTCTACACTTCTTTCAAGTACAACGGTACCGGCTACGGTTTCGAATGGAAGGCCTGTTCTTTGTGTTATCACTCCGCACCTTGCAAACTCGCCTGCACGGGGCACAATGAAGTTAGTGATATATCCAATATTTATACCATCCCAGGCATCGGATCTTTTGATTTTGTATCCTAGTGGAATCATTACAAGACGCCACCTGAGAGCTCTCAGCAGAAAAGCTCCGACTCCGGCTGCCATAGAGAGGAGTATCCATCTGTAGTCTGCACTTTTGAGTCCGTCGGTGAAGTCATCCCAGTGAACACCTCGAAATGAGGCCCACAGAAGTGCAGCTGCTATTGCGAGAAGGATGATGTATTTTAGGGCAGAGTAGAGTTTTTTCATTGGGCTGACGGTTTGTTTATCAATCCTTTATTCAACAATCTTATTTGTGTTGCTGTCAGGAAATACCACCATAGGTTTGAATCCCTCTGCCTCCTCAGGGGTCATCAAAGCATAAGCCATGATTATAACCAGGTGTCCTTGTGAAAATTTATGAGCCGCAGCTCCGTTTATGCCAATTTTCCCGCTTCCTCTTTCTCCTTTAATTACATATGTCTCCACTCTTTCACCATTGTCTATGTTTACCACAGATACCTTTTCGTTGGGGTAAAGCCCTGCAGCCTCCATCAAATCTTCATCTATGGTTATGCTTCCTACATAGTGAAGGTTGGCTTCTGTAACACAGGCCCGGTGTATTTTGGATTTCATTATCTCCAGGAACATCTTATTTGAGTTTTATGTTGTCAATCAATCTTACTGGGTGTGCGTAAACTGCCACCCACATTCTTATTTGCTGTGAATCACTCCAGTTGTCAATAAGTTTGAGTGTGGAGGAGTCTACAATCTGTACGTATTCTGTCTCTAATAAGGGGTGTGAGTCTATCTCCTTTTTCACCCACTCCGATAGCTCATGTGGTGAAAGCAAATTTTGTGCCTTTGCCTTTCCGGATGCTATCGAAAGTGTTTTATATATGAGCGGGGCTGCCTCTCTTTGTTCCGGAGAGAGGAGCATATTGCGTGAGCTCATGGCAAGACCGTCCTCTTCCCGAACAGTGGGACAGGGAATAATATGGGTTTTGAAGCCTTCTTTTGCAGATATATTTTTTATTATTGCAAGTTGTTGGAAGTCTTTTTCTCCAAAGAAGGCGAAATCGGGATTAGTGAGTTCAAATAGTCGTGTGACTATCTGGATTACTCCGTTGAAGTGTCCGGGGCGGTAAGGACCCTCTCCAGTGGAATCGAGTCCGTTAAGAGAGAAGACCCTCTTGTCTTCTGATGGATACATCTCTTTTACTGAAGGGTTAAAGATAATTTGCACACCCGCTTCTTTTAGCATGGAGCAGTCTCTCTCCACGCTTCTGGGATAGTTTTCCAGGTCGTTTGGATTGTTGAATTGAGTAGGGTTGACGAAAATTGAGACAATAACGTGAGGTGTATATTCAAGAGCCATATTTACAAGTGAAATATGTCCGGGATGAAGAGCTCCCATTGTTGGTACCAGCGCTTTAGGTGCTCCCGCAGGAAGTGCTCCCAGAGCCTTGTTTAGTTGCTCTTTTGTATGGCAAATGGTCATCAGATTAATTTTTTGCAAACCTACAAAAAAATATGAACTTTGCGGGAGATGAGCGATTAAAGGCTTTATGAGAGAAGTAGAATATAAGACAATCGGTATATTGGGTGGTATGGGACCGGAGGCAACACTTTGTCTTTTTCAGTTAATAATATCCAATACTGTTGCCTCTTCTGACCAGGAACATCTTCCTGTAGTGATATGTAATTTACCGCAAATTCCGGACAGGACAAGACACATTGTGTACGGAGAGGATTCTCCATTGCCCGGTTTAAGGAAGGGTGCTGAGACTCTGATAAAAGCTGGAGCCGATTTTGTGATAATATCCTGCAATACTGCTCATTACTATTTACCATATCTTAAAGAGCTGGTGGATATTCCTTTCATTGATATGATATCTGTGACTGTTGCTCATGTTGTTTCACATGGTTTTGGCAAGGCAGGCCTTCTTGCAACTACAGGTACAATCAGTAGCGGGTTGTACCAAAGGAAGTTTGCAGATTCCGGAGTGGAACTCATTGTTTTGGACGCTTCTGACCAGGAGTCGCTGGTTATGGAGGCAGTATACGGAGCTCAGGGGGTTAAGGCCGGGTTCCGTAATGAACCTTTGCGGTTGCTGAAAGAAGCAGTAAGGATGCTTCGAGAGAAAGGTGCAGAGTGCATAGTAGGAGGATGTACAGAGATTCCCTTGGTGCTTGATGAGGAAAGTGCGGGGATGCCTTTTGTTAACTCTATGGAGTTGCTGGCAAGAGAGGCTATAGTCAAAGCGGGAGGTGTTTGTCGCGGGAAGTATTTGTCGCGGGAAGGTGATGATAGTTGAGCAATTATCTACAACTGTTTAATAGTGATTTAACGGGAATAAATCAATAAACATATATAAGTGAAATCTGTATTAGGAATAGGAAATGCTCTTACCGATATTCTTGCGGTGCTGGAAGATGACTCCCTGCTGGAGCATTATCATCTGCCCAAGGGCAGCATGCAGCATGTGGACAGAGAAACGGGTGAGAAGATATGGGAGACACTCAGGAGTATGGGTGTTCAGTATGTGGCAGGCGGTTCTGCTGCCAATACAATTACGGCTACTGCTGTTTTGGGAATGCCATCCACATTCATAGGGAAGGTGGGGAATGACGAGTTGGGATCTCTTTTTAAGTCGGATCTTGCACGTAATGGTATTAAATCTACCCTTTTCAGAGGCAAGGCTGCATCCGGGAGGGCTATGGTGTTCATTACGGCACCAAATGCAGAGCGCACTTTTGCCGTTTATCTTGGTGCATCAATTGAGATGGGTCCGGAAGATCTTGATCAAGAGCTATTTAAGGGTCACGATTATTTTCATATCGAGGGATATCTGGTGCAGAATCAGGATCTTGTGCGTAAGGCCGTTGAGTATGCCAAAAATGCAGGCATGATGATATCTATTGATATGGCAAGTTACAATGTGGTTGAGAGTAACTATGCTTTTCTTCATGATATTCTAAAAAAGTATGTTGATATCGTCTTTGCAAATGAGACTGAGGCGGAGGTTTTTACCGGCAAAAAACCCCGTGAGGCACTTGATGTTTTATCGGATATTTGTGAGACTGCAATTGTGAAGATAGGAAAGGATGGTTCGATGGTAAAAAGGGGAGATGAGTATCACTACATAGAGGCCTGGCCGGCAGATACTATCGATGCCACCGGAGCCGGAGATACATATGCAGCAGGGTTTCTGTTTGCACATGCTAATGGACTTTCACTCAAGGAGTGTGGAGATGTGGGTTCAATTATTGCCGCAAAGGTGGTGGAGGTGATAGGACCCAAAATAGATATCCCGAGGTGGAAGATTGCAAAGCAGCAGATAAGAGAGCTCACGGGATTATTGAGATAAGATGCATGAGTTTGTAGTAAAAGATGCTTGAGAAAGTGAAAAAAGATACTTGAGTTGATGAAACATTGACAAATACTTATATTATGAAAAAATTCAGATTATTGTCCGGTATGGTTGCTGTCGCAATCCTGGCGGGAGTATCGCTGGTATCGTGTTCAAACGGACCGACTCAGGAGGAGACGGAGGTTTCTCCCGAGAAAAAGGTGTGGGCATGGCTTGCAGGTAAGACCACTGTTTCCGATGAGCAGTGGGAGTATTATTTCGGAAAGGCATCCAATGCAGGGATAGATGCAATCATATTGGAGTGTCACGGTGGATATCCCGAAGTATTGGGAGACAGTACCTCTTTTCGCGACAGTGCTGCAATCACTATCATAAGAAATGCGCTTCCTTTTGCCCAAAAGCACGGGATAGAGCTTCACGCCTGGATTTGGACAACCAATCGCACCGAGATGAGTTTGAGGAATGCACATCCTGAGTGGTATCAGGTAAATGCGCAAGGAGAGTCGTGTCTTGACATCAATTTGTACAACAGAGAACATTACAGATGGTTGTGCCCTTCAAGAGATGAAGCTATTGAATACCTAAAAGACAGAGTGGATGAGCTAGCAGATATAGACGGACTTGCCGGAATTCATCTGGATTTTATACGTTATCCTGATGCTATCTTGCCCTACGGACTACATGAGTCTAGAGGTGTTGTGCAGGATAAAGTATACCCTCTGTGGGACTTCTGTTATTGTGATGTGTGCAGGGAGGAATTCATGGAGCAGACCGGAAGAGACCCCATGGATATTGAAAATCCTACAGAAGACCGGGAATGGATGCAATACAGGTGGAATGCTCTGGTGAACATGGCAAGCGAGATAGCGGCTCAGATTAAGTCACACGGAAAGATAGCTTCCGCAGCTGTGTTTGCCTCTCCTGAGGAGTCCAGGAAGCTGGTACGTCAGGACTGGACAGGGTTCAGGAATATGGATATTCTTTTCCCTATGATATATCACAAGTTCTATGACTGGGAGGATGAAATGATAGAGGTGGCAACCAGAGAAGGCGTAGAGGAGCTTGAGGAGAGGGGAAGCGATGCTGTTCTGTGTTCGGGACTCTTTGTGGGTCATGTCCCCAAGGAGAGGATCGGAGAGATGTTCGACTACGCCGTGAGTGGTGGTTCTACAGGGATTTGTCTCTTCTCCATCGAAGGAATAGACAGAACTGAAGGCTACTGGGAGGCTCTCGAAGAGGCAATTGCCGATTTCAAAAAGATATAATGTTGAGGCTAGAATAATCCATGAACTAGGGCATCCACCTTGTCAATGACAAGACTGAGATGCTCTTGTTTTTCTTCGAACTTCACTTCGTCTACGTCTATAATAAGCACTCTGCCGTCCTTGTATTCGGAGATCCATTTCTCGTATCTGTCATTTAGTCCGGAGAGATAATCTATTCTTATGGCGCTTTCATACTCCCTGCCTCTCTTGTGTATCTGCGATACAAGATTTGGTATGGAAGATCTCAGGTATATAAGAAGGTCCGGGGCGTTTACCAGCGAGAGCATTAGGTCGAAAAGTGAGTTGTAGTTCTCAAAATCCCGGGTGCTCATTAGTCCCATTCCATGCAGGTTGGGTGCGAAAATACGTGCATCTTCATAAATGGTACGGTCTTGAATGACATGGTTGCCCTCCTTCTGTATCTCCACTATCCCTTTGAATCTCTCTTTTAAGAAATATACTTGCAGGTTGAATGCCCATCTTTGCATGTCGTTATAGAAATCAGAGAGGTAGGGGTTTTCTTCTACACTTTCGTATTTGGGTTCCCATTTGTAATGACCTGAGAGTAGTCTTGTGAGTGTGGTTTTTCCACTCCCTATGTTACCTGCTATGGCTATATGCATCTCTGTGGGTTTTCTTGGTATTAGTCCTGCAAAATTAAGAAAATCTTTTAGTATTTTTGTGCCATGCTTGACTCATTGGAACATAAAGGAAGACGGAAGCAACTTATAGCAAAGCTATCTCGAAGATATAATTTTGACAATAGAGTGATGGAGGCAATGGCAAGTGTGCCAAGACACATGTTTCTGGATTATGGTCTGGACCATCTTGCCTATCAGGACAGACCTTTACCAATTGGTGCAAAGCAGACGATCTCTCAGCCTTATACAGTTGCAATGCAGAGCCATCTTCTTGCCCGTAAGGTTGAGAAGTTCGGAAGGGTGTTGGAGATAGGTACTGGTTGTGGATACCAGACTGCTGTACTTTCGGAGATGGGATTCAGGGTTTACTCTATTGAGAGACAAAGAAAGCTTTATTTTACCGCACAACGTAATCTGGTGAGATTGGAGTATCACTCCCCAATTCTCTTTTATGGTGATGGTTTTGCAGGATTGTCTGATTTTGCACCCTTCTCGGGAATTCTTGTGACTTGCGGAGCCCCTGAAATTCCTCAGGAGCTTTTGTTGCAACTGGATATAGGGGGTCGAATGGTTGTACCGCTGGGAGAACAGGTTCAGAGGATGACTGCGATTGATCGTGTTTCCTCAAAGGAGTTCAGGAAAAGTGAACACGGGGACTATAATTTTGTTCCTATGCTTGAAGGTACCGAAGTATAATATGAAAAATAGTTTGATATGATTAATATAAAGACATTTTATTTCAACGATTTAAGAGAGTGTACGTATGTCCTGTGGGATGACACTAAGGAGTGTGTGGTTATAGATCCCGGATGTCATAGTGCAGTCGAGAAGGAGAGGCTCAGGAATTTTATTGAGGAGAATGGGCTGAAGCCGGTAAAACTTCTTAATACTCATGGCCATTTCGACCATATCATGGGCAACTCTTTTGTAGCCGATCAGTGGAATCTCAAAACATATATTCACCCCGAAGACAAACCACATCTTGAGAGGGCTGTAAATTACTGTGAGATGTTCGGTTATACGATTGAACAACCTCCTCTTGATACTGTCGATCTTGAAGAGGATGGGGAGATTGTTTTCGGAGAGTCTGTGCTCAAGGTTATTCATACTCCCGGACATACCAGAGGCGGGGTTGCTTTCTACAACGAGAAAGAGCAGTTTGTAATCACAGGGGATTCTCTCTTTGCAGGAAGCATTGGTCGTACCGATTTACCCGGCGGAGATTACGACATGTTAATGAAGAGTCTTCTGGATAAATTGGTGAAGTTGGGTGATGACTTCAAAGTATATCCCGGACATGGTCCGGTCACCACCATCGGTGAGGAGAAGGCCTCAAATCCGTTTTTAAGATATGAATAGATTTGTTTATGAATAGAACCAATACTTTTTTATTACTCTTTTTTCTACCGTTATTTACTTTTTGCACAAGTGCCGGGTCTGAGGAGGTAAAAGATTTTTATAGTGCCAGCGGTGCCTTTCCTCAGGAGGTGCGCACACCTCCAATGCCTCATGATGTAACTTTTGCCGGCGAAGAGGTGCCTTTACATTATTTTGATGTCAGGGAGTCTTTAATGCGTGAATTAACCGGTCTCAGCTTCTTTCACGGGACTATGATATACACCATGCAATTGAATAATCGTTATGGGGGAGAGATTAAGCGCATATTAAGAGAGGAGGGTGTACCTGAGGATTTCTATTATGTTTGTGTGGCCGAAAGTGGCTTACGTCCTGTGGTGTCTCCCGCGAAAGCAGAGGGATACTGGCAGTTCTTGGCCAGGACTGCAAAAGAGTATGGTCTTGTTGTGGATGGTGAGGTGGATGAGAGATATAATATAGAGAAATCTACACGTGCTGCAGCAGCCTATTTCAAAAAAGCATACAAGGAGTTCGGGAGCTGGAGTCTTGCAGCAGCTTCCTATAATACAGGAATGAGAAATGTACGTTACAGGGTGGATATTCAGTCTGAGGATAACTATCACAACATGCAACTTATAGAGGAGACAGGCCGATATCTTTATAGAGCAATTGCCTTCAAGATTATACTGAATAACAGGGAGAGGTATGGGTTTTATCTATCTCAGGAAGATCTCTATAAACCCCTGGATTATTTCGAGGTAGAAGTAAGCGGGAAGATAGATAACTGGTCGGATTTTGCAAGAAGTCATGGGACTAATTTCAAGATGATCAAGATGTATAACGAATGGATAAGAGCCAATTATCTACATAACAGGGCGGGCAGAAATTACACCGTGAGAGTCCCTGTCAAGGGTTTCAGGGAAAGTTAATATCTTTTATATGAATATAGAGGTTATAGGAGCAAGAGTTCACAATCTCAAGAATATAGACGTTTCTGTTCCGCGCAACAAACTTGTTGTGGTTACTGGATTGAGTGGGAGTGGTAAATCTTCTCTGGCTTTTGATACTATATATGCAGAGGGGCAGAGAAGATATCTGGATACTTTGTCGGCTTATGCACGTCAGTTTATGGGGGCTCTGGAACGTCCTGATGTGGACAGTATTACAGGGCTAAGTCCTATTATAGCAATAGAACAGAAAACTACCGGGAAAAATCCCCGTTCCACTGTGGGTACAATCACTGAAATTTACGATTTTCTCAGGTTGCTCTATGCACGTGCCTCCACCGCATACTCTCCTGTCTCGGGAGAAAAAATGATTAAATATTCGGATACACAGATAGTCTCTCTTATTCTTGATAAATACAGGGGAAAGCGTACTCTTTTGCTGGCACCTTTAGTCAGGGGAAGAAAGGGCCACTACAGGGAGTTATTCCAGACTCTTGTAAAGAGAGGTTTTAGTGAAGTACGGGTTGATGGTGTGGTTATGGAACTTGCCACTATTGAGCAATTGGATAGATATAAGTCTCATTTCATTGAATTGGTGGTGGATAAGGTTGTGCCTGAAGACAAGGATGAGAAGAGGCTCAGGGAGTCGGTTCTCTCTGCATTGCATCAGGGGAAGGGCTCTATGGCTCTTCTGGATGTGGATGGTGACGGGAGTGTCTCCCATTTCAGCAAAAATCTTATGTGTCCTGTGAGTGGACTCTCATTTGATGAACCGGCTCCTCATACTTTTTCTTTCAATTCACCAAGCGGGGCTTGCCCCCATTGCAAGGGGCTGGGAATGGTGAGCAAGGCGGATATGTCCAAAATCATTCCGGATGACTCTCTCTCCATAGCTGATGGAGGGATTACTCCTGTAGGACCTATGAGGAACACTCTTCTTTTTCGCCAGGTAGAGGCGGTGGCCAGAAAATATGACTTCTCAATACATGATGCTGTAAAAGATATTCCGGACGATGCACTTAACCTTATTCTTTACGGGTCTGACGAGCTGGTGAGGGTTTATGACAATATGATCACATTCCCCGGTGTGATTTCTATGATAGAGGGGGAAGATAGAGATGATGCAGCAGATGATGCCATAAGGAAGAAAGCCAGATACACCGAAGAGGTTGTTTGTCCCGAGTGCCATGGTACGCGTCTTAAAAAGGAGTCTCTTAGTTTTAAGATAGACAATATGGATATAAGCCAAGTCTCTTCGCTTGATATGGACAGTTTTTTCAAGTGGGTTTCTACGCTGGATAGTAAGTTGGGGAACAAGGAGAGAGCCATAGCATCGGATATTATCAAGGAATTGATGGACAGAGTGGGTTTTTTGATGGATGTAGGTCTCAACTACCTTTCGTTGGACCGTACTACAAGAAGCCTCAGCGGTGGTGAGAGTCAAAGGATAAGACTTGCTACTCAGATAGGATCTAAGCTCGTTAATGTTCTGTATATTCTGGACGAACCCAGTATAGGGTTGCATCAGCGGGACAACAGGAAATTGATAAACTCTCTTCGTAACCTCAGGGATGAAGGCAATTCAGTAATGGTGGTGGAGCACGATGAGGAGATGATAACATCTGCAGACTGGCTGATAGACATGGGTCCGGGTGCAGGGGAGAAGGGAGGAAAGGTGCTTTTCTCAGGTGAACCAAAGGAAATATGGGAAATGAGTCGTGAGGATGCAAAGAGTTTGGGCTCCTGTACTGTAAATTATGTCAGGAAATTCAAGAGTATAGAACCTCCCTCCGAAAGGCGCGGGGGTAATGGCAAGTTTCTTGAGTTGAAAGGGGCAACAGGTAACAATCTGAAAGGTGTGAATCTTAGGCTTCCCCTCGGATGCTTCGTCGGTGTAAGCGGTGTGAGTGGAAGTGGAAAATCTTCTCTTGTGAATGATACTCTCATGCCAGTGCTTAGCCGACACTTTTACCGCTCTCTATTGACTCCTTTACCTTATGAATCAATAGATGGTTTGGATAATATTGACAAGTTGATAGAGATAGACCAGTCTCCCATAGGACGTTCTCCAAGAAGTAATCCGGCAACCTATACTAATGTCTTCTCTGATATAAGGAAGTTGTTCGGGGAGACTCAGGATGCAAAGATAAGAGGTTTCAAACCGGGACGTTTCTCTTTTAATGTGAAGGGAGGGCGTTGTGAGGAGTGTAAGGGTGCAGGCCTACAGATTATAGAGATGAATTTTTTACCTTCTGTACATGTGACATGCAAGAAGTGCAATGGTAAGAGGTATACAAAGGATACTCTTGCTGTGAAGTACAAGGGTAAGTCTATAGCTGATGTACTTGAGATGACTGTAAATCAGGCTATGTCATTTTTTGAGTCTGTACCTTCTATACTTCAGAAAATAAAAGCGTTGCATGAGGTGGGACTGGGATATGTAAAGCTGGGACAATCTTCCACTACGTTGAGCGGAGGGGAGAGTCAAAGGGTGAAGCTTGCTACTGAACTTTCGCGAAAAGCTACCGGGAACACCCTTTATATTCTGGATGAGCCTACCACAGGGCTTCATTTCGAGGATGTAAAGGTTTTGCTGGGGGTTTTGCAGAAGATTGTAGATCAGGGTAATACGGTGTTAATAATTGAGCATAATCTGGATGTATTGCGGAGTGTAGATTATATTATTGATATGGGGCCTGAAGGAGGTGAGGCCGGTGGCAGGATAGTGGCCAGCGGAACTCCGGAAGAAATAGCTTTGAACAGCGACTCGGTGACGGGCAAATATTTGTAATAATTTAAATTGGGTATTATGGAATCAGGAGTTAAAGTGTATTGTGAGAATCTCTCTAAAACATGTAGATGTGAACCGGGGACCTCACTCAGGGAATTGGCGGAAATAGAGGGTGTGAGGACAGAATGGCCTGTTCTTGCCGCAATTGTGGACAATAAGTTGAGGGAGTTGAGTTTTAAGATATATATGTCTCATAATATCAGGTTTATAGATTATTCTCACCCTGATGGTGTGCGTACATACTCTCGTTCTTTGAACTTTATACTTCAGAAGGCTGTTGCTGAGCTTTATCCTGAGTATTCGCTTGTTATTGATTATAATCTTCAGAACGGTATGTATGCGGAGATTCGTGAGCCGGAACCGGAAGAGAATGGCACACCTAAGCTGCATCCTTTGAGTGAGGAGGAGATAGCTCTCCTCAAGCGTAGGATGCAGGGAATAATTGATGCAGATTTACCTTTTTCCAGGGAAAAGATTCGCACAGAGGTTGCCGTTAAGATGTTTCGTAAGAACAACAGGCCTGAGAAGGCCTTACTGCATGAACTTCGAGGTAAGTTCTTCACTACGGTCTATTTTCTGGATGGTTATCCCGATCACTTCTACGGACCGCTCGTATGTTCTGCCGGCGAAGTAAGTGCATGGGATCTGGAGTCTTTCAGCAGGGGAATGGTGCTCCGCTCTCCATCGATAACTTCTCCTTATAAAATAAAATCTACTCCTTTCCAGTACAAGTTGTTTGATGTTTTTAAAGAGTACTCCGATTGGTGCAGTATTGTGGGTGTCGGAGGAGTAGGTTCGATAAACAGCTCTATAATGAATGGAAGGGCAAGAGATCTTATCCAGCTCTCTGAAGCTCTTCATGAGAGGAAGTACTCCCGAATTGCTGACGAAATCTACAAGAGAAGGGATAAGGTGAAGCTGGTGTTGATCGCCGGTCCTTCCAGCAGCGGAAAGACATCCACATCTAAGAGAATTGCATTGCAGGCCAAGGTGCTGGGTCTCAATCCTGTAATAATTGAGATGGATAATTATTTTGTAGACAGGGATAAGACCCCCAGAGATGCAGACGGAAATTACGACTTTGAGGTACTGGGTGCTATGGATGTGGATTTTTTAAACCAACAGATGAACGACCTTTTTGCAGGAAAGAGTGTGGAGCTGCCTAAATTTGATTTTGCGCAGGGCAAAAGGGTGTTCAATGGCAATAAACTGACTCTTGGAGAGAAAGATATACTTATTATGGAGGGGATTCACGGGCTTAACCCTGCACTCACCTCTTCTATAGAAGATGAGAGGATATATAAAATATATGCTTCTGCACTTACCTCGCTGTCACTGGATGAGAACAACAATATATCCACATCTGATTGCAGGTTGCTCAGAAGGATTGTCAGGGATGTTCATTTCAGAGGGATGTCTCCGGAGAGTACTATTTTGCGATGGCCTAGTGTCAGGAGAGGGGAGATAAACAATATTTTTCCTTTTCAGGAGAACGCAGATATTATGTTCAATTCGGCTCTTTTATATGAGCTTCCTCTTCTTAAATATTATGCAGAGCCTTATCTACGCAGGATTCCTGCAAATTCTCCTGCCTCCACGGAGAGTATGCGGCTGCTTAAGTTCCTCTCCTACATAAAGGAGTTGCAACCTTCCGAAATAGAATTGATACCACCCACTTCTGTTATGAGGGAGTTTATCGGGGGAAGTAGCTTTGAATATTAGTTGCTTATCCAGTGTTCAGGATTCTGTTTGCTTGTACCATTCCACAATTGGAAATGAATTATTGAGTTACCTTCATTCTCTGCGAGTGTGCCAAGAATCTCTCCTGTGCTCACGGATTGTCCTGTCTTTACTCTCACACGCTCCATTTTTGTGTAGAATGTGTAGTAATTACCGTGTTGTATCAGAACACACTGGTTATATCCGGGCATCACAAGTATCTGTTTGACTACACCGTTGAATACGGCAAGCACCTCTGCATTCAGGTTTGTGGAGATATTGACTCCGTTGTTGAACGGTAGTTTTATGTGTCTGAAGACAGGGTGGTTGTGTTGTCCGAAGTGTTCGATTATTACTCCTTCTTTTACAGGCCATGGAAGTTTACCCTTGTTCTTTTCGAAATTGTCGGACAGCACTCTTGCTTTGGCTGTTTCCACCTCTCCTGCATTCTCTTTTTCGCTTGTTGCCTGCGCAAGTATTCTTTCTATCTCTCTGTTGAGTCTTTCCACCTCTTGCCGCTTTTCGTTTATTTGTGTGCGGAATTGCTGCTCTTTTTTAGAGAGTTGGTTGATAAGTGTGCGGGCTTTCATCTCCTCTTTGGCAAGTGAGCGGTATTCTCCCTCTCTTTTAGCCTTCATAGCAAGAGACTCTTCCTTCATCTTTTCCAGTTTCTCTATCTCTTTCTTCAGAGCATTGTTTCGATCTCTTATTTCCTCGGCACTTGCCTTAAGAGTATGGGAAAAGTTTCGTAGATAGCTATATCTTCTGTAGCCCTGTTCAAGGTTTTTACTGGCTAGAATGTAGAGTATCCAAGAGCTTTTGTCTCTGTTCTTATAGGCGCTGTACACAAGGTGGGAGTATCTTTTTTTGAGTCTTTCCAGCTGCTCGTTTAGTCTTTTGATCTCTTGCTCCTTATTTCGAGAGAGAGTTTGGATATACATAATGTCCTCTTCTATCTGTTTAAGTAGACGTTTGCGGTTGGAGATTTTTCTCTGGATTAGACTTAGTTCCCTGGTGCTGGTCTCTTGTTGGCTCCTGGTTGTTTTGAGTTGTTTGTCCAGAAATTCGATCTCTCTTACAATAGCTTCTCTGCGCCGGGTTTGTTCCGATATTTCTTGCGAGTGTGACACAGGCAACAGAATTAAAGAGAAGAACAATATAATGAGAGATTTTTTCATGAAATGTTATTTTGATTTGAGTTTCAGGGACTGTCGTCTGTATATCTGAGCCAGTTCATACTCTTTAAGGGTATGGAGTACTTCTGCGTAGTGATCCAATATGTCGGGGCTCTCTTTTCCTCCATATATAAGTGCTTTTTTGAGGATCTCTTTTGCCTGATTGTGATAGCCCTTAAGATGGAGTATCCATCCATATGTGTCTAGGTATGTGGAGTTCATTGGCTCTGCATCTATGGTTTTTTTGCTCATCTCAAGTGCTTTCTGTAGTCTTTTCCCTTCGAGTGAAAGATAGTAGGCGTAGTTATTGAGGGCAGGTATGTGATTGGGCTCTTTCCGCAGAGTTTTCCTATAGTAACGGAAGGCCTCTTTTTTGTTACCTGCCTGATAGTGTATGTCTGCCAGAGCAGAGAGTGTGTTTACAGTTAGAGCACTGTCTTTGTCTGACAGGTCGAGGATTATCTCGAATGTATTTGCTGCGCTTAGGTATTCTCCCATTTGCATCTGTGCAATTCCTTTGAATTGGAGAATATCTGAATCCCGGGGAAACAATGCCAAGGCTTTTTTGCTTTTATCTGCAAGGTTCTGCCATTGCTCAAGATAGTAAATCAGAGAGAGATATTGTCTGTGGGCTTCACGCGATTGCATGTGGTTTTCCAGGTTATTTTCCAGCACCTCCCTTGCCCGGTCGTTTTTGTCTGTCTGGACTAGGAACACAGCGTAGCTGTATGCGATCGCACTATCACCGGGATGAGCCTTGTACATGTTTTGCATAATAGTATCTACCTGAGGAAGAAATGTCTGGACAAAACGCTTATTCTCAAAAATTTGATCCATATAATCTTTTTTCAGGGCAGGAGAGGCTGCAGGGTTGGCCATGAACGAGAATATCCGCTCGAAGTAAAGATCATATTTGTTTTGAATGCGATATATTTCTGCAAGACCAAATGTCGCAGGGATATAGTCCGGGGCAACTGTTAATGCTTTGATGTAATATTCGGCAGCTAGTGAGTCTTTTTGTTCCGATGCGTAGTGGTCGGCAATAAGGGTGCTTGTTGCAGGGCTGGCTATATTATTGTGTACATCAGTCAGGTAGTCGATTGCTTTATCTCTGTGGCCAAGTTTTAAGAGCAAATTGTATCTGGTTATTGCTATCCCTTCTGTCTCTCCGGTATGTTGTTTTATTTCATCCAGTATACCAAGAGCTTTGTCATACTCTTTTTGTTTTATGTAGAGGTCTATAAGATGATCGTACAGATCTTCCTCATAGGGGTATTCAGATAACAGACTTCTATATATTGTCTCTGCCTCCTTGATGTTTCCGGAGTGCAAAAGCAGAGAAGCATATCTGCTTTTATACCATTTATTGGAGGAATCTCGAGCTATAGCCTTCTCCATATATTCTATTGCTTCAGCAATTTTGCCCTGTATAATGTAGATGGATGCAACATAGTATGGTGCAGCATCGTTCTTCTTTTGTTGTTTTGTGACGTTAATAAGCAGGGGGAGTGCTTTGTCTAAATTTCCGGCGTTGTAGATATTTATTGCTGTGAGAAAATCTGAGAGCTCTCCTTTATCCTGCGCATTGGATAAGGAGGGGGTTAAAAGGAGAGAAAATAGTATTACAGGAATAATTATCGACAGGTTGGTAATGCGAAACCTGTTATATATAGAGGGAAACATATTCATTCGGGTTATGTGTATTACAAAGTTAATTATTTTCTATGCTTTACAAATTTCAATCCACTGTGGAATTTATTGTTGAAATCTTTTTGTTGTCTGTGCAACGAAATATTGCTATTTTGCATCTATTAATTATCGTGAATGATTACACAAAAGGAATTTGCCTCTCATCAGGAGTTGCTGGATGCTTGTGTCAGACAAGACAGACGCGCCCAACGTGTGCTCTATGACATCTATTCTGCGAGGATGTTCTCTTTGTGTATAAGGTATGCCGGTAGCAGAGAGCGGGCAAAAGATATTTTGCAGGACGGGTTTATCACGGTGTTTGAAAAATTGAAAGTTTCAGAGGTGCAGGTTCTTTTGAGGGATGGATGAGAAGGATATTTGTAAATACTGCACTGATGGCGGCAAGAAAGGCTGATGTGCTGAGGTATTCCGGTGAATTGGAAGATTTTCATTCTGAGATGGTATCACGGGATAATGTGATGGACTCAATAAACTCTACAGAGTTACTCCGGATGATATCTTCGATGCCTTCCGGTTTGAGGATAGTCTTCAATATGCATGTTATAGAGGGGTATAACCACAACGAGATTTCGGAGAAATTGGGGATCACAGAAGGAAGTTGTCGTTCCAGACTCAGCAGGGCCCGCAGTTGGTTGCAGGAGGAGTTAAGAAAAAAAGAGGGGATATAATAGTTGATATGAAAGAGAATGATTTTGACAAGAGGGTAAAGGAGATGATGGAGCTTCATGAAGAGGTTCCTCAGGCTGTTGTATGGGACTCTCTCTCATCGGCTCTTGATTTGAGACATAAACGCAGAGTACAGTTCTACAGACGCCTCTATTATACTGCGGCTGCTGTTGCTGCTTTGTTGTTTCTGCTGTTGACACCACTTGGTTCTCTTTTTGAAAGTTACGAAAGGGTAGATTTGATCACTTCTGAATTAAGGTATGATCCCATCTCTTCAATTAGTCCGATGTATTCAATCATTCATGAAGAGGTTGCCACTCATATACCCTCTATAAAGAGTGTTTCAGAGTTAAGAAAGGCGAATGATTCAAGGTTGAAGTATGAGTCTGATACAGGAATTTATTCCGATCCGGAGTTTGATTCGGGAATTGTGCCAGATACAGAAGTTGAATTGCAGGATGAGTCTCAGGTTCAGTCTGATTTGGAAAGTGAATCAAGCAGAGAATCAAAAAGGCTTCCGGATTATTCCGGCATGAAGAGGCGGGTTGCGAAGCCCTCTATTGCCCTTTCTGCAAACTTATCTCCCTCTTTGTCGGGAAATTCTGTATCGCTTATGACCATGAGTCAGATTCAAGGTGGGTATGCCTCAAGTGATGTGGTGTCAACTGTACAGAAGGCTAATGTTCCCAGAGAGACAGTAACCAATACTAAGTTTTTAATGCCTCTTACTTTCGGAGTTCAGCTCAGGATGCCTCTTGGAGATAAGCTCTCTGCCGGTACAGGTGTAAATTATACGCTCCTGTTCTCACATTATGATGCTATTTCTAGGGAAGAGGCAAGGGAAACTCAACAGACTCTCCACTATATTGGTTTTCCTGTAGGAATTTCATATACAGTATTTGAAAAAGATAATCTAACGTTTTATCTGAACGCCGGAGCAATGATCGAGAAAGGATTGTATGCCTGGTATGTTGTGTCTGAAAACGGGGAGAGGGATAGTTACGGACGTTCAGTAGATGGTGTTCAGTGGTCTGTTAGCGGAGGTGCCGGAGTTGAGATGGCTATGGGTAATTCATCTGGAATTTATTTCGATCCATCTTTTGCTTATTTCTTTGAGAATAATCAGCCATTGAGCATAAGGACATCTCAACCTTTGCAGTTCCGGTTCGAATTGGGTCTGAGATTTCATCTGTAGCACTCTTTTAGTTATATTTGCTCAAATTTTTACAAGGAGTGTCTGAAGTAGCTGTTGTTATACTAAATTGGAACGGAAAACATTATCTGGAAAAGTATTTCGGGTTGTTGGTAGAGAGGAGCTCCGCTCCGGGAGTACAGATTGTGGTGGCAGACAATGCTTCCACGGATGGGTCTGTTGAGTGGCTAAGGGAGAAGTTTCCTGATGTTACAATTATTGAATTTGAGGAGAATTACGGTTTTACCGGGGGGTACAACAGGGCATTGCTATCTGTACATGCAGATTATTTTATGTTGCTTAATTCGGATGTTGAGGTGTGTGAAGGTTGGATAGAGAATTTATTCTCTTTTATGGAGGAAAATCCGGAAGTAGGAATTTCAATGCCCAAGATAAATTCTGAAGCCCGGAAGAATTATTTCGAGTATGCCGGTGCCGCAGGCGGATTCATTGATCTTTTTGGGTTCCCGTTTTGCAGAGGCAGGATATTGTCTAACATTGAGATGGATGAAGGACAATATGACCAGCCACAAGAAGTTTTCTGGGCATCAGGTGCTGCTTTCATGATAAGAGCTTCTCTTTTTCATACTCTTGGTGGTTTTGATGATCTTTTCTTTGCCCATATGGAGGAGATTGATTTGTGCTGGAGAGCAAAACTTGCCGGATGGCAGGTGTGGGTTTGCCCCGATGCTCGTGTTTACCATGTAGGAGGAGGTACTCTTCCCAATAATTCTCCTCGTAAGTTGTATTACAATTATCGGAACAATCTTCTCATGTTGTACAAGAATCTTTCTCCGGGAAGGTTGTGGCCAGTGCTGACAATAAGGTGTATGATGGATTGTCTTTCGGCTGTAATGTATGTCCTTCAGGGCAAGGGCTCTTTTTTTAAAAGTGTGTGTAGTGCTCACAGGGATTTCTACAAACTCAGAAGAGTTGCCAGAAGAGATAATGTTGCTGCTTCCGGACCACTTACTCAGGTATACAAGGGGAGTATAGTCTTTTCTTTTTTTCTTAAGGCGGGAAAACTCCGATTCAAGGAGTTCGGACATCTTATCAGGTAGTCCTCTGTTTCTTTACAGGACCTCGATTAGATTCTCCAGTTTTATTCCGCGCGATCCTTTTATTAGGATGCTATACCCTTTGAGTTCTTCCTTTGTGAAGTAGTATTTTAGTTGTTGGTAGTCGGGGGCGAAGAAAGCGTCCGGTAATAATTCCGGAGTCTCTTTTGCTGCATTTGCAAATTGAAGTCCTACAAGGAATATCTTATCAATCTTAAGTCTTTTCAATTTCTTTATTACAAGAGTATGTTCCCTGAATGACTCCTCTCCAAGTTCCAGCATATCACCAAGAATAACAGCTTTAGGTGAGTCACTGTTATTCATGAAATTTTCCAGGGCAGCATCCATGCTTGTGGGGTTGGCGTTGTAGGCATCTACGACGAGAGTGTTGCGGGATGTTTTCATTATTTGGGAACGGTTATTTTCCGGCATATATTTTTCAATGGCTTTAATAGAAGTTGCAAGTGTGATTCCGTAATATTTTCCGGCAGAGAGAGCCGCAGCTATGTTTACTATGTTGTATTCTCCTGTAAATTGTGTTTTTATATTTAATCTATTGTCCAAAATGAGGTTAAGGAGGTATTCACCTTTTGAGAATTCTTTCCTTTCTAACTGATGAGTGCCTATAGCATATGGAATAGCTTTGATTCCTTTTCGTGAGGATATCATTTCACTCAGTACTGAGTCATTCTGGTTGAATAAGGCGGTGCCGCCATGTTCCTTAAGGTGTGTGTAAAGTTCTCCTTTTGCTTTTTTTACGCCTTCGACACCTCCGAATCCTTCAAGATGTGCTTTACCTATGGAGGTTATTATTCCTTCAGTTGGTTTGGCCATGTTGCATAGGGTGGCTATCTCTCCTTGACTGCTGGCGCCCATTTCAATTATGGCAATCTCTGTATTTTTGTCTATTCCGAGAAGTGTGAGTGGTACTCCGATGTGATTGTTGAGGTTTCCGGTGGTGCAGGCGACCCTGTATTTTGTAGATAGAACAGAATTGATAAGTTCTTTTGTAGTTGTTTTTCCGTTTGATCCTGTTATTGCAAGTACAGGTATATCAAAGAGATTCCTGTGGTATGCCGATAGTTCCTGGAGAGCTTTGAGGGCATCTTCTCTTAGGATAATACGTGAATCGTTTGGAAGAGAGGGCCTGTCTGCTACTGCGTAGGATGCACCTGCTTTCAGGGCATTATTAACGAAATCGTTCCCGTCAAAATTATCTCCTTTAAGGGCAAAAAAGATACTCCCTTCTGTCACATTGCGACTGTCCGTGGTTACCCCAGTGGAGGTTTCAAACAGTTGATGCAGTTTTGCTGTTTCAGTCATTTGGTTGTTTTGTGTTGTTTGGTTTTTTGCTCTTATTTATTGCCTGTAGAGCCAAATCCTCCTTCTCCTCTTTCCGATGATGAGAGCGAGTCGCACTCTTTCCATGATATAGTCTCGTGTTTGGCCACAATCATTTGTGCTATCCTCTCTCCGGGTTCTAGAGTGAACTCTTCATTTGAGAGATTTACCAATATCACTTTTATTTCTCCCCTGTAGTCGGCATCTATTGTGCCGGGACTGTTTGCAACACCTATTCCGTGTTTTATGGCAAGTCCGCTTCTGGGACGTACCTGAGCCTCGTATCCGGGCGGGAGTTCTATATACAGGCCCGTAGGTATCAAAATTCGTTCCAAAGGTTTGATAGTTGTGGGTTTCTCAGTGTTTGCCCTTAGATCCATTCCGGCAGAGTCGGGTGTTGCGTAACCAGGTGTTCCGAACTTTGATTTGTTTACGATTTTGACTTCCATAAGTTGATTTTCTCTGTTTTGAGGTATGATATTATGTATAATATTATCAGTAGTGTGCGGAATATATATTTAAAGTATACATTGTTTTGGGGTACTACTATTGTTAGGGCATAGAGAATAATGCCATATAGAAGATATCCCGTAATTTTCTTCCAGTTATATGGTATTGGGTAGTGTTTATTCCCAAGATAGATGCTGGTAGCAAGCATAGCAGAATAGCTGGCAAGGTGAGCCCAGGCTGCAGCCATGTATGAAAAGTGGGGCATTAACAGCATGTTGATTGCAAGTGTGACGGGCAGACCGGAAGATGTCACAACAATAGCGTATTTTGTTTTTCCGGAGAGTTTGTACCACATAGATACATTGAAAGTGATTCCAAGGATAAGGTAGGAGAGGAGCATTATCGGTACTATGGACAATCCCTCCCTGAAATCTTTGCCTATAAGATATTGCAGTATGTCTATATAAAAGAGTATACCCATAAAAATGAGAGTTCCGAAAGCTGTAAAATGCACCATTACAGAAGCATATAGCTTTCCGGACTCTTTTTCTTTCTCTCTTGCAAAAAAGAATGGTTCTGCGGCAAAACGGAACATTTGTATAAAGAGATTCATTATGACTGCTATTTTAACTCCTGCTTGGAATACCCCGAGATCTGATAGCCAGTTGTTTCCTTCGGGGGAGAAAAAGCGGAAGAGTATTCTGTCGGCAAAGTCGTTCAGTATCCCGGGTAATCCGGCTATCATAATAGGAAGGGAGTAGAGCATCATCTGTCTCCAGAGATGCGGGGTGAACTGTAGCTTCAGACGTGTTATATCGGGGACGAAAAGTAGTATAGACAAGATAGCACTAAGAAATATTGCAAATAGTATATATGTGAAGTCCGGTGATGGGGAGATGAAAATTGTCAGGAGGGAATCCGGATTGGTTACGAGAAAACCCGGAATTGCAAAAAAGAGTATTAGGTTGAAAGAGGTTTCACCAAGTATCTTTATGCTTTTATAAGTAGCGAACTTGATTGGCCTGTTTTCAAATCTGAGCCTTGCGAAGAGTATGGCGGTTGTGGAGTCTATTGCAAGTATTGCCGCCACATATATTATTATGTTGTTATATCCGGGATAGCCAAGCATGGCTGAAATTTTACCGGATAGTATGGTTGTGACTGTGAAGAAAGAGAGCGAGAGAAATCCTGTAGTTATCAGGGCATTCGAGAAAACTTTATTGGGGTCCTCAGTTTTGTTGGCAAATCGGAAGCAGCCTGTCTCGAGACCCAGAGTAAAGAGAACCTGTAGTATTGCTATATAGGCAAGGAACTCAGTTGCTACCCCGTAACTTTCTGTAGAGAGATTGTAGGTGTAGATGGGTACAAAGATGAAGTTTACAACTCTTGCCAGGATTGTGCTTAACCCGTATATGGCTGTCTCTCCTGCAAGTTTTTTTAAAGGGTTGTTGCTCATTACTTGCGGAGTTTAGTTGGCGAGTGCTTTTTTGGTGAAGATCTGGTAGCCTATATTGAATTGTGGGTACCATTTGACTTCATCTTTTTCATAATATGTTGCGGAGAGTGATATGGGGCCTACCGGAGATTGCCATACGAGTGCCACATGTCCCATGAATGCCCCTTGGGGAAATGGATCTGAAAAATGGGCAAGTCCGTCCTGAGATGGTTCCAGCATTCTATGGGGCTGAAAATATGAACCTTGAAGTTGAAAGAACAGGCTTCTTGTAAATTTTAGAATAGGATTAAGTGATATTCCGGCATAGGAAGGGGCTTTATACCTGCTGAGCAGAAGCGTTTTACTGTGTGGATTGGGTTCGAATGCAGGCATAAAGAGAAGAGATGAGGTACGGTCGCCCATATCTGTGCGGTTTGATATTGTGATGTCCGTTGCTATTCCAAGGTTTAGGAAGTCTGTGATTTCAAAAAAATGCTGATAGTATACTTTTGCAAGAAAGTTGTTATGATAGCGTGAACGTTCGTCTGCTTGCTCTTCCGATGTGCTTCCGGGTGTGTGTGTGGCATTTAGACGGGAGTACTTTATTGACATCTCCTGTTGTATTCCCTCTGTGGGATATTGTTTGTAATTGAGAGTGTTCCTCTCTATGTTGAGTGAGGGGGAGACATAGAAGAATGTAGTCCTGTCCGGTATATCATAGGTCGTGAAATTGTCGCTCTGGTAGTATTCATAGAGGTTGGAGCCAATAATAATGTTGGCTTTTGCAAGAATGCTCTTGTCTATATTAATCGGTGTTCCGGCACTTAGAGTGAAGAATAGTTCGGATTCTTGGATATTGCTGGGTATCCTGTTTGTAAAAAAGGTAGTCTGACTTCCACCAAAATAGTCGAACCTGTGTAGAGTGAAATTTGTTTGGTAAAACCAGAGAGGCTTTATGCCGATATCCTGACGGAATGAGAGATTGAGACCGGAGTAGTAGCGCCCTAGGTTTATATCTGCAGATGCCCTCCAAGGATTGGCTGTAAATTCGTTGTATCTGATACCCAAGTACCCTTGGTTTAGTGATGATGATGAGATGTTCCCCCCAATTGTGAGTCTTAACGGAGCACTTTTAGTGACATTGAGACACAGAGTGAAAAGGGAGTCTTCGGAGAGGTATGACTCTGGAAAGATGCTACCTATATTTCCGGTGGCTACCACTCTGTAGTAACCTTTTTTTAGTTGCTGGAAGTCGAAAACATTGTCGTTATTGTTTTTTATGGTCTTGGCTATGAACTCTTTCTCGTTGTCATTAAGATTGCCTCCACGGAAGTGTACCTCCCGGTATTTTAGAGGCAGTGTTTGTGAGCGGAATTTCATCCTCTTTTGCATTATTTCTGAGGAGGATGTCTCTCTTTTTACCCTTTTCTTAATAGAATCTATAGATGCAAGAGCTTCCTGATAACCTGTGCGTATTATTTGCTCTGCTTTTTGGAAGTCCATTATGGCTACATCATCAAACTTGATGTCGATAAGTTTTCCTACATCGGGGGGGATTGTGTAGTCAGTCTCCACCATGAGCATGTTTTCAATCTGGCTTATGATATCCTCAGTATCCGGCTCAACAGCATTTCCGGAGCATTTAGACCCGATGATGAAGTCGGGATTGAAATCGTCAACCATCACATTCCAGGGAAAGTTATTGTAGAAGCCTCCGTCGAAAAGAAGGACAGAGTCAATTTTAATCGGTTTGAAAAGGAAAGGGTAGGTCATTGATGCCCTGACTGCAGAGCCCAGATCTCCCTCCCGGAGTATATAAGGTTTTTTGTTCACAATGTCCGCTCCAACACACCTGAAAGGAATCATAAGGTTGTCGAAGTTGTAGTTTGCAGCTGCCGCCGAGGAGGCAAATATTTGCATTACAGCAAGGTCCATAGGGTAAGGAGAGACAATGCTCACCGGGAGCTTTATCGAAAGCTTGTTTTCCTTGTCTTTCCGTACAGGAACGTTAAGCATCTCTGCAGAGGGGTCTTTGCGGTAGATGTATGTCGCATAGCCCTCTTCAAATTCGCCAAGATACCAAGAGGCAAACTCTTTGGAGCGAAATATCGCCTCCATTTCATCTGTAGTGAGTCCTATCGAATAGAGCCCTGCGACTATCGCACCCATGGATGTGCCGGCAATGTAGTCTATGGGTATATTGTTTTCTTCCAGGGCCCTTATCACTCCTATGTGGGATAGTCCTTTGGCTCCGCCTCCACTCAGCACAAGCCCTACGCTCTGCGAACTTAAAGGTAACGAAAGAGCAGTGAAAAGAAGGATTGCTAAGACTTTTCTTATTTGCATTTTACCGGCAATTGAGATAATTTTGTGGATAACTACAAAGTTAAATAATTTTTAATATTTTCGATATGAAACTGGATATTTTTAAACTATTGTTAATCATTCCTTTAGTCTTATTCTCCTGTAAGGGGGGAGAGGGTGACAAATCCGATGCGACTGAGGAAAAATCAGAAGATTCTACTACTATGGAGGTTAAAACTATTTTCAACCCGGCGGATTTGCCGGAAGAGCCCGTTTTTGACATTGAAACAAATATGGGGACAATACGTATAAAACTTTACAAGAATACTCCCGCACACAGGGATAATTTTGTTAAGCTTGCTTCGGAATCGTTTTTCGATGGGATAAGGTTTCACCGTGTGATCAAGGGATTCATGATACAAACCGGGGATCCTCTTTCCAAAGATATGGCTAATGAGGCAAGATTCGGTACCGGAGGTCCCGGATATACTGTACCCGCAGAGATAGTATCGGAGTACAGTCACAAGAAAGGAGCCATTGCTGCAGCCAGAAGGGGTGATGCAGCAAATCCTGAAAAGGCCTCTTCGGGTTCGCAGTTTTACATCGTGGAAGATGCAAGAACATGTGCTCAGCTGGACGGGGAGTATACCGTTTTCGGCGAGACAATAGATGGTCTGGATGTGATAGACAAAATTGCTTCTGTGCCAACAAACAATATGGACAGACCTCAGGAAGATGTTATAATCAAATCGGTGAAACCGGTTCTTTAATTATCTCATCATATCCTTGACTTTTCTGGCCATTCCTGAAGCAAATACGAAATCGTCTAATTCTTTGCATCCTGAATCCAGAACATTCTCACGGCTCCCTTCCCAAAGGAGGGAGCCTTTGTGTATAAAGCCCACCTGGTCTCCGATCTCCATTACGGAGTTCATGTCATGTGTATTGATGACGGTGGTGATGTTGTACTCTTCTGTAATTTCATGAATCAGCCGGTCTATCAGGATAGATGTCTGGGGGTCGAGTCCGGAGTTGGGTTCGTCACAAAAGAGATATTTGGGATTCAGTGCAATGGCTCTGGCTATTCCTACTCTCTTTTGCATTCCTCCGCTCAATTCTGCAGGGTAGAGATGATTGACATTACGGAGGTTTACCCTTTCAAGGCAAAAGTTTATCCTCTCTTTTTTTTGTGAATCGCTCCAATCTGTAAAGAAGTCCATTGGGAAACGAATGTTCTCTTCCACTGTGGCAAAATCAAAAAGGGCACTTCCCTGAAACAGCATCCCCATCTCTTTTCTTATCTTCTTCTTTTCTCCGGTTGAGAGTTTATTGAATATGGCATCTTCGTACCATATTTGGCCGGAGTTTATCTCATGAAGTCCTACCAGGGACTTGAGCAGTACTGTTTTGCCAGAACCGCTGGCTCCTATGATCAGAGAGCATTGCCCCGGTTTGTATGTGATATTGATATCCTTTAGGACATGTTGATTTCCAAAGTGTTTGTTGAGTTTTTCTATTTTTATCATCAGCTCCCGGTTTAGTTGAGCATTATCTGTGTTATTATAAGGTTGGCGGTGAGGATTGCTACGCTGCTCACCACTATGGCTCTGGTGCTGGATCTTCCTACTCCCAGTGAACCTCCTTGTGCATAGTAGCCGAAATAGGCAGATATGCTGGTTATGATGAAGCTGAATACAGCCATCTTGATCATGCTGTATACAATGTAGTAGAACTGGAATGCATACTGCAATCCTTCGGAGTATTGGTTAAGGGTAATGATTCCGGTGAAGATGATTATTACGGCACCTCCGGCCAGTCCCAGTATGAAACTCATGATCATCAATAACGGATTGAATAATGTTGTGGCTGCGATCTTGGGAAGTATGAGGTAGTTTGCAGAGTTTATGCCCATTATTTCCATTGCATCGATCTGTTCTGTGATCCTCATGCTGCCTATTTCTGAAGAGATGTTGGATCCTACTTTGCCTGCCAGTATGAGGGCTACCATGGTAGAGCAAAATTCCAGCACGAGACTCTCTCTGGCCATATATCCCACATACATTTTTGGTATTAGCGGATTCTCTATGTTGGTGGCAGTCTGAATAACAATTACCGCTCCAATGAATACCGATATTACTGCGATGATGGGAATGGAGTTGAGCACCAGTTTTCCGGTATCCGTGAAAAATTGTTTCCAGAAGATGCCGGATTTTTCCGGGCGGGTGAAGACTCTCTTCATAAGAGAGAAGTATATGCCCGTCTGTTCAAGTGCTTTTTTCATTTATTTGAGTAATTTTGCACAAATTTACAAAGATTTGGATATTTTATACAATACAGGCATCAGGCTTTACTATTTTGCTGCCGGCGTGGCATCTCTTTTCTCTCAAAAGGCATCTCTTTTTTACAGTGGAAGGAGAGGATTATTGCAGCATATAGGCAACAGGATGGAGCGCTACAAGGAGATGCCGGGCAAAAGGTATTGGTTTCATTGTGCATCAGCAGGGGAGTTTGAACAGGCAAGGCCTTTGGTAGACAGATTGAAGGAGAAGGAGCCGGAATCAATTGTGATAGTTACTTTCTTTTCTCCTAGTGGATATGAGTTGAGAAAGAATTACCCCAATGCAGATGAAGTGTTCTATCTTCCTATGGACACTTCCGGGAATGCCGTACGTTTTATAGATATGGTGAGGCCTGATGTAGTTTGGTTTATCAAATATGAATTCTGGAAAAATTACTTGACCATACTTAAAAACAGAGATATTCCTCTGTATCTGGTATCTGCCATTTTTCGTGAGGGACAGCGTTTTTTCAGAAGCAGCAGTAAGGGTTCTGCTGCCGTGTTGGGGTGTTTTACTCACATGTATGTTCAGGACCGTAACTCATTGGAGCTTCTCACTTCTGCCGGGTTTGAAAATGTTACTATCGCCGGAGATACCCGGTTTGATCGTGTATGGGAGGTGATGCAGAAAAGTGAAAAAGTGCCTTTAATGGAGATATACAGAGAAGTTTCACCGGAAGACTATCTTTCTGTTGTTTGTGGTAGTACATGGCCTGCAGATGAGGATGTACTTCTCTCATTCCTTTCCCGGTTTGCCGGATCGGGTTCAGATAAGGGAGCTTTGTCTGTGAGGATGGTGATTGCACCACATGAGATATCAGATGCGAGAGTGAAGGATATTTGCCGTAAATTCTCCTCTTTCAATACAGTGTTGTACACCGATCTTCTGGAGGTTGATGAGGCTCAGGCGGTATCTTTGCTGGGTGATTGCGATGTGCTTGTGGCGAATGTTATGGGAGTGCTCTCCCGACTTTATTCATATGCAGATATTGCCTACATAGGTGGTGGTTTCGGTGTGGGAATACATAACACTTTGGAGGCTGCTGTTTACGGAGTGCCTGTAGTGTTCGGCCCCTCATACGGGAAATTCCGCGAGGCGGTGGAACTTGTAGAGCGTGGCGGAGCCTTCCCGGTGGACAGGGAAGGCTCTGCCTTGAATGAATTGGCATATGATAGTGTTATGAGGGAGAAAAGCGCCCTTGTGTGCAGAGAATATGTTGAGGAGAACAGGGAGCTACCTCTGTGATTCTCGAAAGTAATTCGTTGTAATCTTATAAAGTAATACTTTATTACTCCTAATGGTGAGAGTGTTGTCAAAAATTGAATCTCACCCCTATCGAAGAGTTTCTTCCTGTTCCCCAGAATCCGCTGAAGGTATCTCTATCGTGGCTCGGCCCGTCTTTGCC
>CAXXPC010000005.1:0-13504 GCA_963678025.2 Bacteroidales bacterium | reverse complement strand
TCTAGGAAGACGCTGATTACTGAACATCACAATGAACTCCTAACTCATTCAATTTTCTCAATACCCAAGATAGGTGTTTCACTAACTTGATAATCTTATGAAGCTTATGACTGGGTTTGATTTGAATAACCTGTTTCCCATCACTGGTCTCTTTTGATGAGATATCAATCAAATCGTTGGAAGATCTTTTTAATTGAAGCCCTACTTGTTCCAACTTTGTATATAGACCCTCATCAATTGTGTGATCCTCAATATCACGATTGCGAAGCTCCTCAACCATCAGATCAATGAGGTATTGGGTGAAACTCTTGTATTTAAGAGCCCCAGACTTCTCAATATCTTCCAGCAGCAGAACAGGAAACTCGATAGTCTTACGCTTTTTCATGCTGCATCTCCTACTTATGAGAACTGACACCGTAAGCCATTTTCTTCGACTGCACGTTTCAAAATATTCTCAATCATTCGCCTGGGGATCATCCCTTTTCCTATCAGCATGAACATACAGGCTTTCTTTGATATCCCTATCGATTCTGATTGTTGACGTTGCCTTTTCCATAAACACCTCACTGATAAATCGCCAGGCTGATGATGGGCTCAGCCCGGCATACGTTTAGTTTTGATTGGATCTCAGCCCATCCTGAGACTTGGAGAAGGCAAGGGATCGAAACCTGCACTACGGGACTCACCCGTTTTCGGCTTCCATCCCCTCCGCTAAAAGCAGATATTCACCGTCTCGGCTAGTACGTTGCCTAGGACGTCTATGCGAAACCTTACCGAAGGGCTTCCCCAGGTGCCGGTCTTTCCCGGCTGTCATAGCCCGGCAGGGATTCGAACCCTGCACGGAGGGCGTACATCGTTTCCTCCTTCACTTCGGTGTGCCCCGATTGAAAACGCCTTCACCAGTCTGGGAGCTACCCCAATTCGGTGAGCGACCAGCGTCTACCATTCCGCCACGGTGTGCTACCAGTGCGGGCAGGATTTGAACCTGCATTACAGCTATCAGGCCGGCTGAAAACTGCTGTATCCCCCTCGTCTGGGAGCGTCTACCATTTCCGCCCACCGCACTACCCCAGTCTCTCCCGGTGTCTCCCAAATACCCATTACTCGTATAGCTTAGGAAGCTTCTGCATACTTACCCATGACAATCCGCTGCCGTTCCTTGGCCGGGAAGCGCTTTCCACATCTCTTTCCGTTTTACTCGGGGGAATTGCCTTCCACTCCAGGTACTCCTCCATCGTCCAGCGGTCCGTCCCATCAGGGAATCCTGACACCCCAAACCTGGGGAGGAGATACCGTTCCTTTCCCCGCAGCTGGGTAACGGAAACGCTCTCTCGATCTGGGAGATCTCAGCGACCTTGATAACCGCCGGGAGCTTTGTGATCATGAGGACCATATCCAGATGTGTGGATAGCAGATCCAATTTCTCCTGGAATTGCTCCAGATCCTGCTTGGTTACCAATACCTGATCTTCAAGCATGTATTACCTCCCTTCCTTTTCTAACTTTTCCAAAAATGCTTCTTCAGCCCATTCTTGAAAATTTTTCTGTGGAGAAGACATAGTCGCAGCAACTTTGGCTCTTTTGTGAGTACTCGTTCGGATTATAATACTTGTCTTCTTCAACTCATCTGTATTCGCCATGTGCGTTTTCATATTTATATATTAACTCATTTGGCGTTCTTGTCAATAGTAAATAATATTTTTTAGTAAATATTGTTGCCATTTGGCAATTCTGTTTTATAATGAGTATATGATGCTTTGCATGAATACTTTTTGGTCTCGAGTTGAGAACCTGTATAATGAGGACCTGAACCAAGCATGGGTTGTCTCATGAGACAGGTATCAAACAATCAACAATCTCTGGGTGGAAGCAGAAGGACAGATTACCTCCTGCTGATAGAGCAGTATTAATTGCTCGAGCCCTTGGAGTCTCTGTTGAGTTTCTTGTATTTGGAGAAGACTCTGAAGACGCCACCGACTTAGTGCTTTCCTCCTCTGAAAATCTTGAAGGATCCTTCGTTACACCTTCGCAGAAAATTTATACCCTCTCAACAGACCAGAAAGTTATCAATATTCCTATGTGGGACCAGAAAGTTTCCGCTGGTCATGGTGAATTCCTTATTGAACAGTACACGCCGGAGGAAAGTATTACCAGTGTTAGAACGTTTAGTTGCACATTATGACAGAAATAAGCTGCATGTAGTTGAAGTGAAAGGGGGACTCAATGACAGGAGTCCAGTTATTTGGTGGGGGATCTCGTCGTATTCGCTGCGGAGCAGATCGAAGGTGACGGGATCTATGTGATCTCCATTGATGGGGAAGCGTTTGTGAAACGCCCTGGAGTTCGATAAATTCAACAATCAAGTCGTGGTGCACTCGGAGAATAAACGATACCAGCCGAAATTAATCCCGGCAGACAGTGAGATGATGAGGATCGAGGGGGGGAAAGTGGTTGGGTGGTATCATAATCATCCCGTATTGATAATTTACCCAATTTGTACACCAATAGGAGTTGGTAAATTGACAATTATTATTATCATTGTAAGTATCTTTGGAATAATGGCGATAGCTGAGATTATAAATAAGCCCCGGCAAGAAGAAAAGGTTAACAAATGGCGTCAGGAATTACAAACCATAAAGGTGCCAAGAACTGAATCTCCAAATGCTCGTTCTCACGTGATAACTATGAATACCAGAAATGGTTATGTACATGTGGTAGATGATTTCGAAATTGACCCTATTCTTTCAAAGCTAACTGATCGTTTATCAGGGAATTTGCGAAAGATCCTAGCAGATCCAAGTACCTTTATCATTATTGAAACAGGTAATCATACTATCACTTTGAAAACTGTTACTGTTTTTGGCAACACAGGGCATAGAATCCATTGGGAAGAAGTTAATACCCGCAAGAAAGAACCAGGCTTAATTGCATTTCTCGAAAGACATCCAAGTCTGCAGGAGTATCGAAGGAACCTGCCACCCAGATTCCTCCAGGAGCTTATTAATCTTGATTCGTGCGGTAGCTTCATTGTTATCCATACAGATCCAATCCTAAACGTAAAGATTCTCATTGCTTATTACCTAGAGTATACAGATTGGGGTTGTGGTGTAAAGATATTTTTTCTTATATGGTTTGATTGTTGAGTGTATACATGGTAATTTTATAGGCCCTGGAGTAAGAGATCCTGGCATCCCCAATCCTATAGAAAGCGCTTCGCTTCCTGGATTTCCTTTCCGCCGTTCTCTAATAAGATGGCTCAATTCACTTAGATCTCTTCGTGCCCGAATTGCAGCGGCCCTTTGTTCCCTTCTCTTCAAACTTTTTACTGTTTACTAGATAGCTTTCGTATAACGCAAGTATTTGTCCGTGTAATGTCATAGTTTTCTCCTAAATCTATAAAATATATTTCCCTACAAAGCAGTTATTCCTGCAGCTTAATTTCTATAAAGCATTCTTCACTTCCTGGATCTCTTTTCCTTCGCTCCCTAGCAAGTTTTCCCATAGCTCCCAAGGCTTTTCTTGCTCGTGCAGCAGCAGCCATACTACCCTCCTCAAATTTTTTACTTTCTGCTAAATAAGTCTCAACCAGTGCAACAAGTTGTTCATGCAATGACATAACGTTCCCCTTCTATTTCATTAAAACTGATTACATAGCAAATCCTGAACCAGCTCTATAAGTACCATTTAAAGCCTAAATGGAGATATTCCTTTGGTTTCGTTTATAAAGTCCCTTGATATAATCCACCATCGGCTTAAGATCACCTTTCTCTGAATAATTTGTCGTAAGTGAATATGCTGCAAGTATTGATCTCTCACCATCTGTTAGAGTCTTCAGATCTTTTCTCATTACCCATAGTTTATATATGTACAAGGCTATTCGATGGCGTCCTGGTAACTTCTCAAGATCAAACCCTCCTCTAAGATAAAAAAATGTCACTTTTCCCTGGCCAATACCATTAAAATTCTTAGCTTTGATTCGTTTTGTATTTCGATCACTTTCAGGAGCGGCCCCAACTGCGAATATAATGATTTTTGGTCTCTCCAGATGCGAGATGATTTTCTTGAGTCTGTGGAAACCTACTATTAATGTCAAAATGGACAGGACCACCATATACGATGATATCCTGCACCATCATCGTTGAGAGGTCTACTTGCCGCTCATGCATGGGTGTTTTTACGGATCTCCTTTCCGAGCCAATCAGCATAGAGCGCTGTATGGCCCGACAGGGAGGAGTACCACAGGATTGTTTTCATTTTACTTCAACCCAAAGGAACGGCATGGTAATTACTGCAGGAGGATCTATCCAATGGACCCATATTTTTTGAGTTGTAAATGGGTCCAGGACAATCCGTTCTGAACAGATGCATACCAAGCTCGACACTTCAGGAAGGGGGCTCATCAATTATGATGTTCATATCTCTCAAAAAGACAGAAATCTGGAAAGAAATTGTTTTGTAGGGTATTGTTGACGACTGTGAACGGTTGCTGGGTCCCTTGTTCCGGTGGGGGGTAAACTCTTCCAAAATCGGGGGGAGATTGGGATGCTAAAATTATACTTGGTATACTAAGTAATATACCAGTAAGGTAGATAAAGAATAGAGAGGATTTGTTATACATAGAAAACTCACTTTTTTATAATATATATCTATATATTATTATAGGTTTTTACTATTTATCAACATATTTTTGTAATATTAACAATATTGTACTCATATTATTTTAAGCATATGCTATAAAAATTTTAATTGAAGCAATATATGGTTTGATAATTGAGTATATACATGGTAATCTTTTGGGGTCATGAGTAGTGAGTAGGTATATTCCTTTTATCTAGTATATGGGGGGGGAGTAGATGTCCAAATGTCCTATTTGTTTGAATGATTCAATTATTGAGAATTGCACAAGGGGTCTAATGATTATTACCATTGTAGGAATTGTGGGCAATTTTTTTTAAGAAGGACTCTTACCCAACAAGAGCAAAATCGAGAGTTCTTCACAAGAAATCGACATTTACTTGCAGGTTTACTTTTTGAAACAAATCGGGTGTCTGAAAATCCATACGACCTTCTAGAAGAAGATGTCAAATATATAATTGATGAATTTACAATCAGTAAATATCTCTCTAACTCATTGATACCACACTCATTTTTGGAGAAATTCCATAAAATTCTAAATTACATAAATATCAATACAACATTCTATGGAGAGAATATAAAAATACCTCTTGTCTGCTCTTATGCAATGAATAATAGCGAATTATTCAATATCTTATCAGATTTGAATTCTGATGGCCTTATTTATTGTGAGCTTGATGATAGTGAAGAGTATTATGCAGCAATAACCAGCAAAGGTATAGAATATCTCAATCAAAATTCTCAAACGATAAAATCAGATCAATGCTTTATAGCAATGTGGTTTGCAGATGAGATGGATTCTGCCTGGCAAGATGCAATAAAGCCAGCATGCCAATCTGCCGGATATGATCCAAAGCGAATTGACGAAGAACCTCATAACGGAGATATTGTTGATAAGATCATGGCAATGATCAGAGAAAGCTATTTTGTAATAGCTGATCAAACTGGCAATAGAGGTGGGGTCTATTTCGAAGCTGGTTTTGCAAAAGGTTTGGGAAAAGAAGTTATCTTCACATGCAAGAAAAACTGGTTTGATGATCCTGGTGTTCATTTTGATACAGAACATATGAACCTGATCCTATGGGAAGATCCTGAGGATCTAAGAGAAAAGCTGCAGTATAGGATTGAAGCAACGTTGGGGAAGGGATCTTATTCAATCATTTAAAGCAGATAAATAATCGGAGAGTGGTGCTTTGGGAGATATTACAAACAAAATTACAAAAGATCCAAGAACTGGAGAAACTCTACAAATTCTGTGTAAACACTGTGGCCATAGAACCAACCATTTAGTTCTTAGCTCCGTAAATGTTTATACTAGTGAACCCTATTATGAGAACTATTCAATAAGTTTAAATCAGGATTTAATGATACTTCAATGCTTAGGGTGCAATACAACTTCATTCTATGAAAAAGCACTTTTTTCAGAAGCTGATGAATATAAAATTGAAATTTATCCAGAAAGAAATGTATATGATCTTATAGAGAAGGATTATGACTTTACTCCTGATAATATTGAGAAATGTTATGCAGATATCATCACATCATATAATAGAAATCTAAATACTCTCTGCGCAGCTGCAATTAGAATGATAATTGAATATATTTGCATAGACAAGAAGATACGCTATGGGCAAGTTGAGATAACAAAAAAAGATGGAACAAAAGTAGAAATAAGAAAACAAAATCTTGAAGGAAGAATTTGCGGTTTAGCAGAAAATGATTTATTAACAAAAGGGAATACTGAATTTTTACATTCATTACGGTTTATGGGGAATAAAGCTGTCCACACACAACGTACTCCAAAAAGAAAGGAACTAGCCATTGCAATTAAAATAGTCGAAAACTTAATAGAGAATATTTATGAAATTCCAAATATCGGTAGAAATCTAGCAAAGATTCAATCTAACTAATTATGGAGGGTGTATGGCACTTACTGTTGAGTCAATAACTGAGTTACAAACCTATTTCACTGGGGTAGTAGAAAGAGCAGATCATCATGCTTCAAATGTATCAAGTATAGTATACCCTTTACTCGGATATATCGTACTTAATTTAGATAGTAATACTAGTATTAAGGTTTGGGGTAATACTACTGGTCAGGGGAACATTGCATGGGGGATGTTCAACGGTAATAGAATAACATTTAGATATGACCATGAAAATAAAGTAATTGAGTTACGAGAAGGTAGTCATCGAGGACCTATCCTTTTTTCTGTTGATAATAGTACCACCAATCACGAATTAAAAGAGATTTTTAACAGAATAACAAACTAAAAAAAATGAGGTAAAAAATGAATTTTAATTACATTGATAACTATTATGAGGTAGCAAAGCCAAATATCCTAGAAAACAAATCCTTAAGACTACCCCAAATTGAAAGCTATATAAAAACACGATTCCACTTTGAATCCGGTAAAAAGACCCATGCAGTTATAGTCATCCCTACGGGAGTTGGAAAAACGGGAATAATGGCATTATTACCTTATGGGATATCAAAAGGGAGAGTTCTCATAATTGCCCCTTACTCTCCCATTAGAGATTCTATAACAAGATCTTTAGATCCTTTAGAAACTGATAATTTCTATATTAAACGAAATATTTTTCAACATAGAAGAGAATTACCAAACACTATTGTATATAATGGACATCAAACTCCTGATGAGGTCATTGAGAATTCTAATTTAGTAATCGTAAATATTCATAAATTGCAAGATAGATTGGTTTCATCCATGATCAATCGCTTACCTGAAGATTTTTTTGATATGATAATTATTGATGAAGCACATCATTCACCTGCTCGAACTTGGGTAAACACCCTACAACATTTCTCACAAGCAAAAGTAATAAAAGTAACAGCGACTCCATATAGAACAGATTGCACTGAAATTGCCGGTGAACTTATTTATAAATACTCACTTGGCCAGGCTATGGCTGCAAATTATGTTAAGAGTCTTCAAAAATTTGATTATATCCCCGATCAATTACTTCTAACAATGGATAATGATCCTGATAAGAAATATACGATAGATGAAATTTTAGATTTAAAAGATGAGGATTGGATCTCAAGATCTGTTGCATTTTCTGAAGATTGCTCTCGAAGTGTTGTAAAGCATAGTATCGAAGCTTTAAAAGAAAAAAAGTTAAATCATGATTTACCTCATAAAATTATTGCAATAGCCTCAAACATCGAACATGCCGAAATGATTTGCTCCTTGTATGAAGAAGAAGGTTTAAATGTAGCTCTAATTCACAGCAGCTTGGACCAACAAGATCAAGATACAGTTTTTAGTGATATAAGAAATCATAGGGTAGATGTTGTTGTACATGTATCTATGCTTGGAGAAGGATATGATCATTGCTATTTAACACCAACGGTTTTAAAACTCGTCACATTCCAACGGATTGTAATTAGTCAATTATCAACGGGTTTTAAAAGTCGCCACCCCCTAGTAGAAAACCTCTAGAATGAAAGTACCAATTTTATTCAACGAGGAACTACATGAGCAGGAGTGGCAACTACAGTATGTTAACACAGACAAGAGAGCGTTTGAAAGCAGAAGGCAAGAACCCGGACAATATTTCCTTACTTGCCAGAGAGACGAAGTTATCAAGAGACACCATCAGGAAGTATCTCAAAGAAGGGGTACCACCCCATAAGAATGCCGGGAAAAAGAAATCATCGAAGTTAGATCCTTACAAAGGGTATCTCAGGGAGCAGTTCGAGTATGGGAACTATAACTGTGAGGCGCTGCTCGATCGGTTGAGAGATCAGGGCTACGCTGGAGGAATCACCATCCTTCGTGAATATGTCAGAGACTATCGTCCTGATCCTGAGAAACGGAGTGTTCCCGGGAGAACTCAGCGGTTCGAGACTCCTTTGGGAGAACAGGTACAGATGGACTGGGGATTCGTCACCTACCAGGGAAAGAACAAAAAGAGGGGCCTTGCCTGTCTGGTCATGATCCTGGGAGCTAGCAGACAACGGTATGTAGAGTTCTTCACCTCTGCACGACAGGAGAATCTATTCATCGGTATGATCCATGCCTTTCAGTACTTCGAGGGTCTGCCGAAGACCGTACTGACTGACAACATGAAGAGTGTCGTACAGTCGCGAAACAGGCAGTCTATCGTCATGAATCCGAAGTATGAGGTCTTCATGGCTGAACTGGGATTTGCTACCAGACTGTGTAAGGTGAGGACTCCTCAGACCAAAGGGAAGTCAGAGAGATTGGTAGACTACGTGAAAGACAATTTCTTTCCCGGTAGGATCTTTACTCATCTGGTAGACCTCAATCTCCAGGCTCTCCGGTGGTGTGAGCATGTGAATGGGAAGGTCCATGGGACTACCGGCCTCATTCCTGCAGAAGTTCATGAGACCGAGAAACGGCATTTACGAGCCCTCCCATCTATTGAGACCCTCGATAGGTATCTCTGGGTATACCGGAGTGTGAATCTTGATGGGATGGTCAGCTATGAAGGCAGTAAGTACGGGATCATTCATACCTGCAGGGACAAGCGGGTGAGAATCACACGAAATGGTGGCCAGATCCTGATTCTCGGTTCTGACGGTTCCATCGTCGGAGAATACCAGATTGCCGATGCAAAGAAGATGTACTACCATGCGCAGCAGTGGCCTGATGACTATGTCCGTGACAACGGGAGAGGCCGGCGGAACTATGGGTTTGCTAAGCAGGCCGATGGTCAACAGACCTTTCTCTTCTCAGAGAGTAGTGATCTCAGTCCTTACGATTCCGCAGCCGGAGGTGACTTCTGATGGATGCTTATGACACGCTTGCAGAACACATGAACAGCCTGGGGCTGCAGATCACAGGGACAGAGCTATCTCAGTTGTCAGTAGCTGCTGGAAAGCAGCAGATGGAGAATATTGAGTTCCTCTCGCATGTGGTAGCTCATCTGCTTGAAGAGAAGCGTCAACGTTCCTTTGACATGCTGCTCAAGCTCTCAGGGATCCCTCTGGAGAAGACGCTGGAGTCCTTTGACTTCAGGTTCCAGCCGGAGCTTGATGAACAGCAGATACGGCAACTGGCTACCCTGGACTTCGTGAAGGCGAAAGAGAACATCATCTTCATGGCAAAACCGGGTCGAGGCAAGAGTCATCTTGCGATGGGATTAGGACTCCGCTGCATCAAGCAGGGGATGAAGGTTTACATGGCTACGCTGACTCAGATCATTGAGAAGTTGAAGAATGCAGAGAGGCTTGGAACCTTGAATAACCGGAAATGGGCAGCCTTCACCCGCCCTTCGGTATTGATCATCGATGATGTCGCGAGCAGGCAGTTGGACAAGGGAGGCTGTGAACTATTCGCCGAACTGATCTCCAAGAGGTATGAGAAAGGGAGCATCATACTTACGAGTAACCGGCCATTCTCAGACTGGCCGAGATTCTATGATACGAGGGCTACAGAGGAAGCCGTTGACAAGTTGGTGCATCATAGTATAATTATTACAATCAAGGGGCCGAGTTACCGGCTGAAAGAGAAGCTGGACCAGATGGGTCCTTTGGCATAAACACTAGGACGGGTGACGAAATTTAAACCGTTGGAAACTGACGATTTTTAACCCGTTGCGATGTGACTAAAAGTAACCCGTTGGTGATAATTTATCTATAGCAGCAATATTCAGAGCTTTTAGGAATCCTTTACCTTATTCACAGTTTATAGGGAGAATATTAAGAACCATCCCTGAAGAGGATAATCCAATTCCTAGTGATAATGTTGGAATTGTAATTGCTCATGAAAATCTGAAACTAGATGAGTTATGGAATTATTATCGTAGGGAAATGCAAGAAAGTGAAATCATTAAACACTTGAAAGAAGAAGATGAAATTATTTCATATGAGCCTTCTTCTGGTGAACATGATGAGAGAGCTGTTGATTTTGGTCAAGCTTACGAAGAAGGTGAAGGATCTGTAAGGAAAACATCATATTTAAGCACTGATATGATCAGAGCACAAGAAGAATATCAAAAAAATATGGATCTAAAGATCAGCACTATCATGGAAACATTAGATGTTGATTATGAAAGAGCAAAATCAATTATTATTGAAAGTGAAACACAAGATGAGTTCATTAAAAGACCTGATTTGTATTATCAATATACAAGAAAAGATATCGATGTTAAAATTAAAGAGGAAATTGTTCCCCGATTATTGACCTCTTTAGATATTGATTTCAAGGGTAAAACAATAGCTGATTGCGATTTGTTTAATGGGAAATTTAGCTGGATTAGATCTAAAGACACTGTGAATGATGCTATGCTTGTAATGAATTATAATTTTTATTTAAAGCTAGAATTAGGGAAAAATAGAGATGAATGGACTGTAGATGATTGTAAAATTGCTTTAAAACTGCTACCACAAAGAACTGAAATTGTTGAAGAAGTTTTAAGAACATTTATTGAAGAATAATTTTTATATGAAACAGATTAGGGGGAAGAAAATGAATCAAATGGAAAAAGAAATGTATAAGTTGATATATTCACCACTAATAACCCCAAAGAACTTAGTTGAAAATATACATTTAGAGAATTATGAATCAATAAAATTCTTTAAAACTAATGGGAAAATAGTTTGTGAATTAAATTGTTCATTAGCCCATGGGGAACCTGCACTGTTTACATATTCTTTTGCAGATAATGATTTTCTTGAAAGAATACATAAGCAATTACCTGGTAGAGAGCCAGAAATTGTTTTTGATAGAAAGGAAAAAATAAAAACTCTCAATATCCGACTTCACAAAAAGCAAAAAACCAGATGTGCAGTTTAAGTTATACTATGTTCCCAAAATGTTCCCAGCGCTGTTAATACGAATCTGGAACAACACTAGGAAATAACGCCGTATACGCTACATATAGCGTATATCTAACAATTTCAACAATATTTCACCTCATCGTTACCTGTCCCTGCTAGAAGGAAGCCATCAGAGAAATCTGGTGGCTTTTCTGTATTATAGGACTATATGGGGTCGTTTGAAGGTTCTTGGGTAAAGGACATCATCCTTTAAAGGCTCAATGCAAAAATCTGGGGGTTCTTGGTTTGTAGTAGGGCCTCCTGGATGCAGCCATCAGCTTGAGACCTATATAAGTATTTACAAACAAAGAAGGATGTCACGTAAGTCCTTTCAGACTTTTACATCAGCCCCAAAAAGGGGATAATGAACTTTAGAGGTTATTGGAAAAATTTATCACTCACTTTTCCCTGTTAGATTAACTCAAATATCATCAGTTGCATAAGTCAACGTAAACATCAGTGATTCCCCATCACTGACAAACTACTTGTAATATCGCTCTACTGCTTTATAATTTAAACCATGAAGATGAAAACCCCTCTCAGTAAAAGGGATCTAGTCAGTTTTAATAAAATGTATATGGCTATCGGGACTGTCCTCCTGTTTTTATTATTCTTATTGTTGACTATCACTATTATTTCAATATTCAATAATATCCAATCTGAGCAAAACAAGTCTGAATTCATCCTTGAGAAAAAAATCAGTATCGAGGGAGCAGCCATCTCAATTCAGGAGACCCTCTCATTTATTGCTGATGACTTATTGATGCTCAGTGAATTTATGCTTTCGAAACCACTTGCAGCGTGTTCTGATGATACAAGGAGTGATGCAGCACGGATGTTCATAAAAGTTGCTGAAATCACTCAAAAGTACGACCAAATCCGCTTTATCGATGTAGAGGGAATGGAGCAGGTAAGAGTCAACTATACCTATGGAAATCCTGAAGCTGTATCGGTTGAGAACCTGCAGAATAAAAGCAATCGTTACTACTTCAGCGATAGCATACATCTCAGCAAAGGGCAGGTCTATGTTTCCGTTCTTGATCTGAATATTGAACAAGGGAATATAGAGTTCCCCTATAAACCGATGATACGATTCTCAACCCCGGTTATTGATGATGATGGGAATCTGTACGGAGTAGTTGTATTGAACTATCTTGCAGAACATGTCCTTAATCTGTTTCGGCAGATGTTCCCGGAAAGCTCTATTGACGGCAGCACGGTCATGATGCTCAATTCAGATGGGTATTTTCTTGTTAATGAGGAACAACCTGAATCAGAATTCGGGTTCATGTTTCCTGACAAGCAGGATACAAGCATCCGTATAAGTAATGATACATTCTGGTCTCAAGTACATAGTAAGGAGTCAGGCAGCTTCTATGCAAATGGGGATCTCTATGTATTCTCCCATTTGCAGCCGCTGGAAGATAACTGGATATCCAGCAAAGATATTCTCCAAACTGAATCACATATAGTGTATCCTGATGATTACTATTGGATAATCCTCTCTAAAATGTCTGATTCTTACTTCAAGAAGAATATCGTTCCTGAAACAAATCTCGGGATAGCGATCGCATTGGTATCTCTATTGATCCTCTTTACCATCTCAGCTTTACTTTCCTATTATCGGGAAATCCGGCGTGTTGATTTACATAATACGAGAGTATTTGCCAGATATGACTTAATGACTAAGCTGAATAAACGAGAATACGGTCTCAACCAGCTGGCTAGCCTCTGTGATTGGAAAAAACAGAAAAATGAACCATTCGCTATACTCTTCATGGATCTCAACAAATTCAAACCCTTGAACGACACATACGGGCATCAAGCAGGCGATTATTGTCTTGCTACAGTAGGGAAACGTATTAATTCTATCATCAGAGAGGACGATATCGCAATCCGTTTTGGGGGTGATGAATTCCTTATCGTCATTGAGCATTTAGTAAGCAGTAAAAGCCTCCTGGACATTTCCATAAGAATCAAAACTGAAATCATCAAGCCAATATCATTTGAGGAAATCAATTTCTCTGTGGGGGTGAGTATCGGAATGGCATGTTACCCAACT
>CAXXPC010000004.1:0-62181 GCA_963678025.2 Bacteroidales bacterium | reverse complement strand
GCTTCACTTCAATCAATACATTTTTTTAAAGATTCAATACGTACTTATGATTATTATGGTGATACAATATACTCTTTACATGATAATCGTCATTTGTATCCTAGATACGTTATGGATTATGGAGAATATGCTTCATCAAAAATTTATCTTAATGAGATAACATATTATTCGGGTAAGTTAATTACTTCAGACAACACTATCTATTATGAAACAGATAAATTTTTACTGCTTTATTTTTTTCTTAGAGACTATGCACATGAACCTTATTTTGGCAAGAAATTATATAATCACGTGATCGAGAGAGAGATAAGAGCCTCTTATGGCTATTACAATAAGGAGACCAATAAATTTACTTTTCTCAACCACCCTAAGAAAAACATGCCTGGTTTTAGGGATGATATAGCAGAGGGTCCTCCATTTGTGCCTACCTATTTATCAGACGATAATTATATGATAACTCTCTGTTATCCTCATACTTTAATAGATTATGCATCTAATAACGAAGTGTCTGAACCATTAAGGCAAATTATTGATGGTCTTAAAGATGATGATAACCCTGTTGCTATTCTTGTAAAAACTAAATTAGTGGATCTGCTCTCTTTACCCGGACAGACAGGAAATCAGAATAATTTACTGCCCTTCCTTTTTTCTTTTTAGAAAAATCTATAAACTCCCTACTCTTCAACACCTCTACCTCATTACACAGGCCAAGTACGAACCTCCCTACCCCCTCATAGCTACATACAAAATCCTTATAGAGATATTCATTGTCAGATACCCTTCTCCATTTTTTCCGTAGTTAGCGGATACTCCTCCATCAGAAGATTAGCCGCAACAATTGAGAGCTTCAGTTCAATCTCAAATTTATCCTTGCCCGAAAAACGGAATGCATCGGTTATTGTCTTTTTCATGCCTATCCCTTATGTTCCCAATCCTTATCCAGCATCTCCACTTCAGATATTCTTGAAACTTTGAACGACTTACAGATACCTGAACTAATCTCATAACACAATACATCCACCATATTGGTCCCGAATTGAAAAGGCTCCACCACCCTGTCACTCACATTTCCGCTGTGAGAAGATCTGTAACCCTTCAATATCACCTGATTTTCACTGGCCATGGCGTCCATGAGTGCATTTGCAGCTTTTCTCACATGATCATCGACAGTGATATCGGCAACCCTGCCGAAGTCATAGAGAGAGTATAGCTTGTTTTTAATACCGTTCACAGCCGGATTCATAGGATCCAACGCCTCTACGGCTCTTTTCAACACATAAGCCTCCTCTTCGGTAAAATAGACAAGATCCGCTATAGTCTTGAAATGACGGGATTCCTTAGCCAGCCAAACCAAATTGTTTTGCTTATGCACTATAAAACCAACAGACTCAAATGTGTTGATATACCTGTAAACACTACGGGCGGATATTTCCAAAATATCAGCAAGCTCATTAATTGTATACCGCCTTGTCTTATCTGTAAGAAGCTGCATAACACGCAAGAGCCGCTCCAGTTTTGCCTGTTCCATAATTATCTCTTTTATATCTTTTTGCTAAATTAGTCATTTTTCGGTTACTTTGTGTAAAATAAAAGAATGACAGAGACATATAAGAACCTGTTCGGTGTCACTACCGAATCTTTAAACAAAATAATATCAACAGCCCTGTCTAAAGGAGGAGATTATGCCGATCTCTTCTTTGAGTATACTGTTGCCAACGAAGTATCTCTCAGAGATGGAGAGGTCAACTCCTCCGGCAGCCACTTGGACTACGGCATGGGCGTAAGAGTGCTCTCCGGAGACAAAACCGGATATGCCTACACAGAGATAACAACAATGGACGAAATGCTGAATGCAGCCAAAGCTGCTTCTGTCATAGCCGAAACCCCAGATTCAATAGACATTTCGACAAAAAATACTACACAACTGCATCTCAAAGGAAAAGGTTATTACCCCGTAGGCCAGAGCTGGGAAAACATCTCCATTACACAAAAGATACCCTATCTAAAGAGGCTTAATCAATCGATATTTGATTCAGACTCCAGAGTGAGCAAGGTGATGGCCCGCATTTCCGATTCTGAGACAAAAGTACTCTTTTACAACTCAGAAGGCACTCTCTATTCCGATCTTAGACCGATGTTGTCGGTTGTAGCCACATGCATAATGGAAGATAACAATAGAGTAGAAAACGCAAGCTCATCTAAAAGTTTCAGAGCAGGAATAGATTTTCTCACAGAAGAACTCATTGACCAGATTTCATCTGATGTAATCAAGAAAACAGCCTTTCTTTTCAAAGCTACAAGACCCAGAGGTGGAGAGATGCCGGTAGTAATGAGTGCCGGAAGCTCCGGGATATTGTTGCATGAAGCGATAGGACACGCTTTTGAGGCAGATTTCAATCGTATGGGCACCTCCATATTCTCGGACAAACTTGGAAAAAAGATATGCTCCAGCGAGATATCCGTAATCGACGACGGAACAATCCCATACAACAGAGGATCGCTCAACTTCGACGATGAGGGTATTCCTTCACAAAAAACATATATGGTAAAGGAGGGAATACTTAACTCCTATCTTCATGATAGAATAAGCGCATCTCACTACAAAACATCCCCTACCGGCAATGGAAGAAGAGAATCTTTTCGCTTTATGCCCCTTCCGAGAATGAGAGCCACTTACATGGAAAACGGCAATTCATCAGAAGATGATATAATATCATCAGTCAAAAAAGGCATCTATGCCGGTAGTTTCAGTAACGGGCAAGTTCAGATAGGTGCGGGCGATTTCACCTTCTTCGTGAAGTCCGGTTATCTTATAGAAAACGGAAGGCTCACAACACCTATCAAAGACATCAATATTATAGGAAACGGTCCCGAAGCTCTTGCGGGCATTGTTGCAGTAGCATCAAATAATACCATAGACAACTCCACATGGACATGCGGCAAGGAGCAATATTGCCCTGTCTCTTGTGGTATGCCATCAGTACTAGTAAACAAACTAACAGTCGGAGGAGAAGAGTAGATGAGAGCACAAGAAAAGGATAAAGCAGCGGAAGCACTTGAAATAGCAAGAAAATACGGATGTAAGCATGTCCGGATAACATTAGGTTCAAACACACAAAGCTCGTACAGTGTAAGAAACAATAAGACAGACCGTATCCAGCAAGCCAAAAGTTCCTCACTTTTCCTGCAGCTATTCATAGATGGGAGATATGGCTCATTCTCCACTAACAGGACAAGCAGAAAAGAGTTAGATAGTTTCATTAATAAAGCATCACAGGCTACTCGTCTTCTATCCCCTGACGACAATAGAATCCTTCCCGATCCATCACTTTATTTCACAGGAGAGGGAGAAGACCTTCTGCAATATGATAAAAATATTACCACCCTCACACCTTCAGACAAAAAAGATATTGCACATAATTGTTCTGCCGAAATTTTCGGGTCAGACCCTTCTATTATATCAGTAAACAGCGAGTACGGAGATGTCGAGGACTACATATACATGATAGATTCTCAGGGATTCGAAGGAGAAACAATCCAAACCTCCTTTTCACTTAGTTGCGAATCCTCAGTCAAAGGAGATGGAGAGTCTCGTCCTGAAGCATGGTGGTACGAAAACTCACTATTCTTTGACGAGCTGATAAAAGAGAGAGTAGGAACAAAATCGCTGGAAAGGGCCAAAGCTCGTTTAAATCCACGTAAACTACCATCAGGAAAATACAACATGGTACTGGAAAACACCGTATCATCCAGAATGATTGCTCCCATTATATCAGCTCTCAATGGAGCATCAATACAACAAAACAACTCATTTCTTAAAGATGCCCCAGGGAAAAAAGTGTTTTCATCTAACTTCAATCTTTTTGACACACCTCACCTCAAAAAAAGCTTTGGTGCAAGATATTTTGACGGAGAAGGAATAGCCACAAAGCCTCTAAAGATAATTGAGAACGGAGTAGTAAATACTTACTTCATCAACACCTATTACTCCAGGAAATTGAACATGCCTGTAACAATTGAGGGTCCGTCCATACCTATATGTCGATTTGGATCTCCTTTTACACCAGGAGCAGATAAGGAAAAAGCGTTAAACGATATCCTTCACGAATGCAATAATGGAATCCTTATCACCGGTTTTAACGGAGGAAACAGCAATACATCTACCGGAGACTTCTCATTCGGGATAGAGGGCTTCTATTTTGAAAAGGGTGTTCCTCTCTACCCACTAAAGGAGATGAATATCACCGGCAATTTCATATCCTTGTGGAACAACTTTATCTCAGCAGGAACCGATCCCAGAAACACAGGAAGATGGCTGATACCCACACTTGCTTTTCAAAATGTAAACTTTAGCGGAATATAGAATCATGAAAAAACCGGGAATAATCATCTCCCTGATACCGGTAATAGTAATTATTACGGTAATTTTTTTAGGAGTAAGAATGTTCGGCGAGGATATCACATCGGGACCATCCCAGATTGCTCTTTTGTTTTCAAGTGTTCTCACATCGGTTATCGCAATCTACTACCTAAAAGTACCTTGGGAAAACCTAGAGAAAGGTATGATGGAAAACCTCACCAAAACCGGTCCCTCCATATTCATACTTCTCATGATTGGTGCTCTTACAGGCTCATGGATGCTATCCGGAGTAGTCCCTGCTATGATCTATTATGGCCTTAAAATGATTAGCCCTGTAGTCTTTCTTCTGGTCTCTTTTTTATTGTGTGGTCTAGTTTCATTTATGGCCGGAAGTTCTTGGACAACAATAGGAACCATTGGAATTGCCATGCTTTCTGCCGGTCAGATAATTGGCTTTCCTTCACCTTGGCTTGCCGGAGCTGTAATATCCGGAGCATACCTTGGCGATAAAGTCTCTCCATTATCGGACAGCACCAACCTGGCGGCATCCGTAGCAGGAGTTGATTTGTACGAACACGTGAGATATCTCATAATCACAACGATACCTGCATTAATCATAACCGTCATTGTTTTTACGATAGCCGGAATAACTCTTCCCATCAACAACACCTTGGACATTAGCAATCAACTTACCATTATTTCCGGCACATTCAATATCTCTCCCTGGCTACTACTAGTCCCTGTATACACCATAATACTAATAATAAAGAAGATATCCCCCTTCATCACACTCTTCAGTTCAGCAATGTTAGGTGCTATTGTCGCCTGTATCTATCAACCAGACATAATCTCCCAGATAGCACCGGATAATATGTCATACCTGGGAAAATCACTATACGCCTCACTTCAGATGCTCTCCACAAGCGTTACGATTGAAACCGGAGATACTATGCTCAACAGCCTTACATCCACATCAGGAATGGCAGGGATGCTCAATACAGTCTGGATAATTTTGTGTGTGGTGACATTTGGGGGAGCAATGGAAGCTAGCGGAATGATCCACACTATAACAGAAAAAATGATGGTCTTCATGAAAAACACATTCAGTCTTGTTACATCTACAATGACCACTACTATATTTATCAATATAACTCTTTCCGACCAATATATGGCAATACTGCTGCCGGGCAAAATGTTCAGCGAAACCTACGAAAAACTAGGTTACGAACCCAAATTACTCAGCAGAACACTTGAAGACTCAGCTACAGTCACCTCTGTACTTGTTCCATGGAACACATGCGGAGTCATACAATCAAGTGTACTAAACGTGGCGACACTTGCCTATCTACCCTACTGCATATTCAACCTTGCCACACCTATCGTGACAATGATAGTAGCAGCAATTGGCTATAAAATTTCAAGAAAAAAGCTAGCATAGTATTTGCATAAAACAATTTTTTAAATCAAAAAAAACTATTTCATGGTAATTGACAAAAACACTGTAGTATCACTCTCCTACACATTAACCGTTGGAGGTGAAGTGATTGAAACAGTTAAAGCTGAAAATCCTCTCAAATTCATATTTGGGACAGGCTACCTTCTGCCCAAATTCGAAGAAAATGTGTCAGGCAAATCAAAAGGAGACTCATTTGATTTCCAACTAACAGCAAAAGAGGGATATGGAGAAGTAAACCCTGATGCTGTCGTTGAACTTCCCAAAGATATGTTCAAAGTAAACGGAAATGTAGAAGAAGGACTTCTTACTGAAGGCAATGTTCTTCCTATGCAAGACTCCGAAGGCAACCGCCTCCAGGGTACAATAGAAACAGTAAAAGAAGACTCTGTAGTTATGAACTTCAACCACCCGCTTGCCGGATCAGACCTTAACTTCAAAGGAGAGGTTGTAGAGGTGAGAGATGCAACTCAGGAAGAGTTGGAAAACGGTCTTTTCGGAGAGAAAAAATCATCGTGCGATACCGGTTCTTGTGAAGGTTGCTCTGGGTGCTAAATAAATTCCTTTTTGCTACTAAAAAAGAGAAGCTGTCCATTTTGGACAGCTTCTTTATTATATAGCAGATTATGACAATTACACTATTAAAGATCATCATTATAATCCGTCTCTTTCAAAGGAATTCTCCATGTCCAGTTGTTTAACTCATTAGGTTGAACAGTAACAGCAAGAGTAGACAAAAAACTTCCTCCTTGATCATGAGTTTTTCTAACAATAGGATCTTTCCACCTCTTGAGGTCAAACCAGTCAAAACCTTCTCCCCAAAGCTCAATTGCCCTGTATGTTTTGATTTCCTCTAGAAGATCTTCACCTGTCTTATCACATGAATACTCAGGATCTCTTCCACTTTCTCTGTTAAGAGTCTCAAGAGCAGTCTGGGCTCCGTCTGGATCATTCTGAAAATATTTTGCTTCAGCTTCAATAAGATACATCTCAGAAGAGCGAAAATGATTCAGATTTCCTACACCGGGAAGATCTTCGGCAGCAATCTTAAATTGCATATAGGCATAAGCCCTTGCAGTTGAATATAGATTTGGATACAAACTCACTGCATAATTCTTAAGAGCAGTACTACCTCTTCCGGAAGTAACATCATAATCAATATCCATGGGGTCAAGGAAAAGATCCTTTCTTATGTCTGTATCGGGAATCTTCTCATACAATTCACGACTCATACATTTAGGATAATTCCTTACGTTGCTTGCATTTGAATTATATGCAATATAGGCATGATAGGAATAATAGTAGAGAGTCTCGTCAGGGGCTCCGTAGCTGCTCCATATCCATTCGCTTGTGGGTGTATAGAAGCCTGCCCTGTACTCTTCATTGCTCATAAGTGGATACCCCTCTCTGGCATTCACAGCCATGGTTAAAGCAGTAGGATAGTCCTGACGTGTTATTGCTGCTCTGGCATATACTGCATATGCAACATTTAAATCAGGATCGTAGTTGCTACTTCTTGTAAGACCGGAAGATGTATATAACGCAATTGCATCATCAAGATCATCATAAATTTGACCATACACATCACCCAGAGTAGAGAGCGGCATATCCCCTGTAGATTCATCCACCCTGAGAACAAGACCATCGGCAGCACCATTATTAGAATCAACCCATCTTACACAATAAATCTGAGACAGCATCAGGTAGCTATATGCCCTGAAAGTGAGTGCCTGAGCCTTGATAAACTCTCTCTCAGCCTCAAGTCCCTCGGCATTGTCTATATTATGTATGATAGTATTGGCATTTCCAATGATCATATAATAGTAGTACCATGGATAATATAAATAGACACTTGATGTGTTTTCATGGTACAGCCCATTAATAATGGAAGACCATCCAGGAAGATTCACATAAAAGTGATTGCCAGGGTAGTTTCCATACCACATCTTGATAGTTCCTTCACCGTTCATTCCCTGACGACTCAAATACTGACTTGTCATCAACTTGTTAATACCATTAATGGCGAGGGCAGCATTCTGGGTTGTCTCGAAAATTGTAGGAGTAGCAGTACTGGAAGTCGGCTTTGTGTCCAGATAATCCTTAGCACATGAGGCCAACAGAACCACACCGACAATTAAAGGTAATATATTTTTAAACTTATACATAGCTAATTATTTTACACAATTATAATCTTATATTAAGACCCAGGGAGAATACCCTTGCAGTAACAAATGCATTATTGTTTGTTCCCGCAAATGATTGCTGTGGATTCATCCCTTGAAGTTTAGTGAATGTAGCAAGATTGTCTACAGAGAAGTTTACCGTCATTCCACTGATATCCATCTTATTGGCAATTCTTTGAGGAAGTGTATAACTAAGAGCCACATTCTTAATAACAAAATAAGAAGCATCAACAAGCCATCTGCTGGAAACAGCGTCGGTAAATTTGCTTTGGTCATAATTCGGCATAGGAATTCCATTGGGGTCAATCCTCTTATCAGAATCTACAATTACATCACCGGGTGTTCCATTCCATGCATTCAACAAATCTTTGTGTAATGCACTCGGATTTGCAGTAACAGACATTAGTGAACGATAAGAGTAATCAATGGTTTTTCCTCCAAGCGAATAAGTAAAAAGAGCAGACAAGTCAAAATTCTTATAGCTTAAAGTTGTATTGAAACTTCCATAAAAATCTGGTATGGCACTTCCACTCCAGTCCTTCATTGAATAAGATGAATTTGTTGTATAGTAATCATCCTCTATCTGTACTAGATACTCTGCAGGAAACTCATCCTTACCTTCCACAGCCTCTCCTATATAATAAAGATCGAAATCCGGCTTATAAAGTGACATTCCGGTATATTGATCTACACCAACAAATTGATACATCCAGAAATCATATATACCTCTGCCCTCTACATACTTCTTGGTTCCGGAGATAATACCGTTTTCTCTGTTCTGTTCAGGTAAGGTTACAATTTTGTTTTTCAGATAGGTTCCGTTTAAACCGAGGTTCCACCTAAAATCCTTAGTTCTTATTATATCAGCATCGATTACAAACTCAACACCTCTATTTGAAACAGATCCCAGGTTCTTTGTAATTGTAGCCTCTGCATCAGATGTAGAAGTAGCTCCGGCAGAAAGAGGTAGATTCACATCAAAAAGCAGATCTTTAGACCTCTTGTCAAAATAATCCAGGCTCACATTCAATCTGTCAAAGAAAGTTCCGTCAATACCAATACCAAAAGAGCTGGTTGTCTCCCAGAGAATATCTGCAGCTTCATTCTGTGTTTTGTAGGCAGCCCCGATATTTGCATTCTGAGCCATTCCGTAAAGTGCGAGATAACCATAGTAACTTACTCCGGCATCATTACCCACCTCTCCGTAAGACGTACGAAGTTTGAGGGAATTTATGTGATGCTTAAGCCCTGACATGAAATCTTCCTTTGATATTGTCCAGCTTCCGCCGATAGACCAGAAGTTACCCCAGCGATTATCTGGATGGAATCTTGACGACCCATCTCTTCTGAATGATGCCTCGGCAAAATACTTATTGTCATAATTATATCTTCCTCTTGTAAGATAACTCTCTGTACGATAATCATTCTGATAACCATTAAGTCTTGTTATCTCAGTGAAATTTATCAACTCAGGACCACCCTCGAATGTCTCAGTTGTTTTATATCCGTAAGTATACGAATAATTATAACTATAGTTTTCATGTCCGGCAAGCAAATCCACGTTGTGCAAACCAAACTCCTTCTTCCAGGTAAGCTGCTGTTGGAAAGTATAGTTCTTATACCTATAGAAAGTACGACTTGCACGACCTTTATTTCCTGCACCATCTCCTATTGTTGCATTGTTATATGTTTGATTTTCAGTATTCCTGAGACTCATATCACCCTTGAGAGTAAATTTAAAATCCTTCAGAAAATTAATATCAACATATGCCTGGCTTCCCAATGTATTGCGATAGGTCCTGTCCATATTTAGAGCTGTTTCCCAAACAATATGTCTGTCTAGATTCTGAGGCCTACCATACATATTACCATTGTCATACTGTTTATTTCCTTCACTATCCAACAAATATTCACCTGTCTCCATATCATGAAGATATACAGGATATATGGGAGACATATTTCTACCGTAATAGAAAGGATTCACATATGTCGTCGGACTTCCGGCATCACCTGTAGTACTGTTGGCAATCTGATGTGACCCGGAAAGTGTAAGACCAGCTTTTATCCACTTTCTTGGCTGTACACTAATGTTAGCCCTCCCGGTAAAACGCTGAAAATCTGAAGACTTAACATAACCTTCCTCATCAAGATATCCAGCAGAAAAATAATAACTGCTTTTATCAGAAGCTGCATTTCCGGTTACAGTATAATCCTGCCTGTATCCAAGCCTTTCAATATAATCATTCCAGTCAAGATCGTCATAACCGGGAAGTATATCCACTGTAGGAAGCATATTTCCGTTTGAATCAAACAATGCAGTCTCAGGCGCATTGAAAATATTATATTTCAAATATGTAGGTACAAGAGTCTGAGTAGCCTCCTGATTTGCAGATTGAACTGTAGGATAGGAATCCGGCTGAGAAATAAGAAGATTGTTTCTGTGTCCTTTCCACATTACCTCCATCCATTCCTTAGCATCAAGTCTTTCATACTCCTTTATACCTCTGTTGTAAATACCCTGATTTACATTTGCTGTTAGTTGTATAGTATTACTGCTACCTCTTTTCGTAGAGATAAGTATAACACCGTTGGATGCCCTGTTTCCGAAAAGAGCTGAAGAAGCAGCATCCTTCAGCACAGAGATGCTTTCAATATCCTGTGGATTAAGATCAGATATACTACCACTGAAGGGCACACCATCAACAACATAAAGAGGTGCATTGGAACCGTTTACAGAACCGAATCCTCTGATTCTTATTGTTGCATCAGAACCTGGTTCTCCGTATGTGTTATTAACCTGAACACCGGCAGCTTGTCCTTCAAGGACACCGGAGACACTTGATACAGGCCTTTTTTCAATAGCCTTTGTATTAACAGAAGAGATTGAACCCGTAATGGATTCTCTGGGAGCTGTACCATATGCCACCATAACTACCTCTCCGAGGGTTACGGCGTCATACTCAATTTGGACATCAATTACAGCCCTGTTCTCAACAGGCACCTCTACTGTCTTATATCCCACAAAGCTATACACCAGAGTCCCGTTTGCAGGAGCATTGATTACATAAGAACCGTCATCCAGTGTTGTTGTTCCACGGGTGGTTCCTTTTAAGTGAACTGTAACGAATGCCATAGGCTCGTCAGTTCCAAATTCAGTCACAGTTCCTGTTACCCGGATATCCTGTGCAAAAAGGACATTTAAGGTAGAAAACAGAATAGCTGTAATAACTAAGCTGAATCTTTTCATTTAAAAAATTTTAAGTTAGTAATTAGATTTTGATTGTGTTTTTAGGAAGCAAATATATATCTAAAAAACATACAAAAAACAAAATAAATACATTTTTCACACAACATTAACGCCTGACATTCGGAATGGTAGAGAGACAAAGGATTTTTACACTCAAAAATCTTTTATCCTGGATACGGGCGCGACATTATTTTTTGCAATTCGACCGGCTTTGTATAAATAGTACCCTGCAGTTCCTATCATTGCTGCATTATCTGTAGTATATTTTATTTCAGGGAGAAATACTTTCCATCCATACTTCTTGCCAATCTCAGAAATACGTTGTCTTAGCAGAGAGTTGGCAGATACACCACCTGAAAGAGCAATCCTTTTAATCTTCAACTTTCTTGAAGCATCTACAAGTTTTCCTATAAGAATTTCAACAAGAGAGTGTTGGAATGAAGCACAAATGTCATTAATATTCTCTTTTATAAACATTTCATTCTCATCAACTCTAGCCCTGAGAAAATAGAGCAGAGAGGTCTTTATTCCACTGAAGCTATAATTGTAACCCGGAACAACTGGTTTTGCAAAGCGAAATCTGTCAGGATTTCCGTACGATGCAAGTTTGTCAACAAGAGGACCTCCGGGATAACCCAGTTCAAGTATCTTGGCACATTTATCGAAAGCCTCTCCAACAGCATCATCAATAGTATGCCCGATTATCTCATATGAAAGAAAATCATCTACCCGAACAATCTGTGTATGCCCTCCTGAAACAAGTAATGCAAGATATGGAAACTCAAGATTATCCTCATTATCACCAGGTTCTTTAATAAATGGAGAGAGCAAATGACCCTGCAAATGGTTTACATCTACCATAGGTTTACCGGAACTAAAAGAGAGCCCTTTAGCAAAAGATGTTCCAACAATAAGCGATCCCAGCAATCCCGGACCTCTGGTAAATGCTACTGCGGATATCTCCTCAAACAAGACTCCGGCTCTAATCAATGCCTCGGAAGTGACAGGAACAATATTCTGCTGATGTGCTCGTGACGCAAGCTCAGGAATAACTCCTCCATATTTTTCATGAACATCTTGTCCGGCCATCACGTTAGAGAGCACAAAGCCATCTTTTACAACAGCAGCTGATGTGTCATCACAAGATGATTCTATTGCCAATACTGTAATACTCATATTCTGATAATAATTCGCAAAAATGGCCATTTTTTATCAAATAGCTCCATTAAATCACTATTTTTGTGTAAAATATTAAATACCATAGATACGCTCAAAAAAATATTTAAAATATTACTTTTTATTTTTCTGATAACTCCTGCAGCAACCTATCTGGTGTTTCAGATTCCATCTGTGCAAACCTATACAGCCAGAAGGGCGGCAGCTGCATTTTCAAATGGCAAAGAAGCCTCAATAGAAATAGGAGAGATATACTTTGTTTTTTTTAATAAACTAATAATAAAAGACTTATCCATAACCGGACCCGAGTCTGACACTCTCTTGCAAGCAGGTAAAATTTCACTTTCAATCAAACCTTTTCAACTGATTAACAATAAGATAAGAATTAACCGACTAGAATTCTCTGATGGGTTTTTCAATCTCATCAACTACACAGATTCAACAACTAACCTATCAATATTATCAGGTAATAATCATCCGATAAACAATCAAGACTCCGCCTCCCTACAATTCCCCGACATCAAAATACAATCACTGGCAACACACAACTTCGGGTTCAGAATGCACAACCCATTTAAAAACAATCAGAACAATCAAACAACTAATTACAAATCCATAAACTTCAATAATTTATTTATATCAAACCTTGACATCAATATCTCTTCACTCACAGCAAAAGATTCATTGATTAATGCAACCATAAACAATATCTCATTTATAGAAGCAAGTGATTTCCAACTTAACCGATTTAGTTCAGAGTTTTCATTCCGGCCAGGTACAATTCAATTGAACAACTTATATCTGACTGACAGCTATTCAGAAATCATATCCCCCTCATTAGCATTTAAATACGACAACCCAGACGCATTCAAATATTTTACAAGAGATGTCACAATTGATGCAAACTTCAATAACTCTCTCATAAATTTTTCAACAATAGCTAAATTTGCCCCATCACTCAAGGACAATAAACTCACCCTCTTCCTTAATGGCAATATAAACGGACAAGTATCATCAATAAGAACAAAAGGTCTTTCAGTTTATTCCGAAACAGGACTCACCTATCTGAATCTGGATGCTAGTATTTCCGGACTTCCAAATGCCAGGGAGACGATGGTCTTTATAGATATCAACAACAGCTGGACAACCACAGGAGATATATCCCAAATTACCTCCTCTCTCAATACTACAAAACAAGGTGCAAACCTCAGCACACTCTCTCCACTAACCAACTACAACTTCAAAGGACGAGTTGCCGGACTGCTCACAGACTTTGTTGCAAACGGCACCATCTCATCGTCAATAGGCAACGTGTATATGGATGCAATCCTAAGGGAAGAACCGGACAATCAAGGATTCACTATAAATGGAGAGATATCTGCTGAAAACTTGGACATAGGTATTATTTCAAATAATCCACAACTTGGTCAGCTAACCATGAATTCAAGGCTTAAGGCCTATCTTCGGGATGAATCCTCGGGAGGCAATGAATTTTATATAGACAATCTTGATATTGATAAATTGAACTTCAACGGATACAACTATTCCAGTATCGCTGCAACAGGGAGCTACCTTAACAACGCATTCGACGGCAAAGTAATCTGTCGCGATCCCAACCTAAATCTTTTGTTCCAGGGACTGATAGGGATATCAAAGGATAATGACTCGTACTACGACTTCTACGCAGACATTATCTATGCAGACATAGCCAAGCTCAACCTGGACAAGAGATACACAACCTCCGTTCTGTCATTAAAAACACTTGCAAACTTTGTACAAAAACCATCCGGGGATATTGAAGGCAACATTAATGGTCAGGGACTTCAACTTTACCAACAACGAAGGTATTTTTTCCCATTGGTGATATCTCTGTGCAGGTCTATTTCACAAAAAGACAATTTTACTGTATACCTTAGATTCTTCATTTGCAAATGCCACCTATCGAGGTTCAGACTTCATCAACAATTTCATTAATAAATATTTAGACCTCTCACTAAGGAGCAATCTAAATGCACTCTTTCCAAGAGATAATCACTACCTCACCAATCCCGGTTCTGCATATGAGCCTGGAGGTCGACTTCTTAAACGTCGGTGCTATATCAAGATTTCTGCTTCCGGGATTCCAACATCTCCGAAGGAAGCAGGCCTCACATCAAACATCGATGGTAAAAGGAAAGTTAAAAAACTAACCCTTATCAGTCCAGGACTATCATTCAATAATTCAATGTCTCGTAACCTCACTCTTGAAAATCAATTCAGACACCACACAGACAGAAATAGCACTTAAATCAGATTTCATTAAATCTTATGGTATAAAACATAGAGAACACAAACCTCAACATCAATATTTTCTGAAAATCTTATAAGCCTCAATACAGACTACACTAACAAAGGCGAGATAGCGAACAGACTCGATTTCATGTCTGATATTCTATTCACATCAATTCCGGGTAAAAAATGAAGTAATAACTGATATTACTATATACCCCTCTGAACTCTATCTTAATGGAGAGAATTGGAGATTTAATGGCTCTAAAATAGTAAATCAAGATAGCACATATGTATTCCATAACTTCATATTAAAGTAGTGGCAATCAAAATCTCAGCATAGATGGTATCATATCGTCCCAATCCATATGACACATTGTCAGTTAAGCTAAACGAACTGGAATTAACCCCTTTCAACAATCTCCTGGGAAATAAATTTAATATTACCGGTCATTTAACGGGCGAAGCATACGGATCCGATTTACTTGAGGAACCCAAAATATTCACATCCATCATTGCCAATGACATTACTATCGCAGGTCATGCACTCGGTCAGCTGGATATAAAAACCCAATGGGACAACATAGACAGGAATTTTCCTTTTAAGTATACGTAACAGCCTGGAAGGAAAAATTCCTCTTAATCTAAAAGGCACCTATATACCCCGGGACAATCAACTCCAGCTCGCAGCAGATCTCGACAATATGTCTGTCTCTTACTTCGAACCATTCCTCAAGGATATAGTATCCCGTACCGGAGGAGGTTCTTTCAGGATCTCTGGTGCTTGAGGGCACACTCGATCAGCTAATCAGTTTCAAGCGAAGATACCAGAGGTCAAACGACCTCTCCTTTACAGTGGGATTTTCACAAAATAGCCATTACACATTAAATGGGCCTATAATTCTAGATAAAAAACTATATTAATCTTAACAGTATTTCAATAGAAGATAGTCACGGAAACAGAGGAATTATTACAGGAGGTATGGCACACGATTATTTTTCCGACATGATTCTGAACACAAATGTTCAGTTTAATAATATGGAAGTACTCAATACCACAGAGGCAGATAATTCGGATTTCTACGGTAAAGCCTTCGCAACAGGTAGACTATCAATAAGAGGTCCCTTTGATAAAATCCTGATGGATATCACTGCGGCAACCAATGCTAATACATCAATCCATATACCTTTATCTTCTGCAACAGATGTAGGTGACAACAACATACTCACTTTCGTTGACCCTAGATTAGATCGAGATTCCGGGAGCAACAACGGCTCTAATAAAGACAAATCAAGTGAACTTGCAGTGAACCTAAGGGCAAACATAACGCCGGATGCTGCAATGTTCATTGAAATTGACAAGTCGGTAGGTGATATCATCACAAGCTATGGCAGCGGTCTCGTTACGTTGGATATTAACCCGGCCAAAGACATTTTCTCAATACAGGGAGACTACAGAATATCCAGAGGATCATACAAATTTGTCCTCCAGGGATTCATTGAGAGAGACTTCTCGATAATAGAAGGAGGCAATATTGGATTCAACGGAGATGTAATGAAAACCAACCTAAACCTCACAGCTAACTACAGAACCAAAGCAGCTATAAACACGCTTATTTCAGACACAAGCTCTGTATCAACAAGAAGAACAGTTGATTGTAAAATTAACATGACAGGGCAACTGATGAACCCAAGGCTAAGTTTCGACATAGATATTCCCGATATTGATCCTGTAACAAAAGCGAGGGTAAATGCTGCTCTCAACACGGACGATAAAATAGTTAGACAAGTAATGTCCCTCCTTGTTTCCGGAAGTTTTATTCCCGATGTGCAGTCAAGCATCGTAAACAACTCAACTATTCTCTATTCAAATGCTACCGAAGTTCTTTCCAACCAGATCAATAAAATATTCAATCAGTTAGAAATTCCCTTGGATCTCAGCTTCAATTACCAGCCGGGACAAAATGGAAGAGATCTTTTTGACGCTGCCATATCAGCACAGCTTTTCAATAACAGAGTAATTGTAAATGGGAATATTGGTAGTTCAAGATATATAAACAACAACTCCGGGGATGTTGTAGGGGATCTTGAAGTGGAAATTAAACTCGACGACAAAGGCCGATTCAGAGCTAAAGCTTTTTCTCATTCTGCAGACCAATACTCCAACTACCTGGACAATAGTCAAAGAAATGGATTAGGTCTTGTATATCAAGAAGAATTCAGCACATTTAAGGAATTGATTGACAAATTGTTCAGAAGGAAGAAAACAAAAAAGAAGAGTAAAAATAAAGAAGAAGAGTAAAAATATAGATTCTACAACACAACCTTCACAATAGATCCTATGAGATCTTTATCGTACTTTGCAGAAACCTTTATATAATTACCTGTATACCCTTCCATCATTCCACCGCCGACAGCCCTCTCAAACAACACTTCCTCCACACGTCCCTTGTTAATCTCCTTGAAAGAGGAGTAGAGACTGTCAGATAACTCAGTAAGTTTGTGAACTCTCTCCTTTTTAACAGGCTCAGGTACTTGTGACAAATAACCTGCTGCAGGAGTATTATCTCTTCTTGAATAGGGAAAAAACATGCAAAAAAGAGGGAGATGTTTTTATAAGAAAATCATAAGTATCCTGAAACTCCTGATCACTCTCTCCGGGAAAGCCGACAATCACATCAACACCAATAAAAGCATATGGCATTATCTCTTTAATAAAAAGTAATTTATCCCTAAATAACTCTCTATTATACCTTCTCTTCATTGCAGTCAGAATAGTATTGGATCCGGACTGTAGAGGTATATGAAAATGATTGAGAAACTTTTTATCTGATGCAATTAGCTCAATTATCTCTTTCGAAATAAGGTTTGGCTCAAGAGAAGAGATTCTAATCCTCTCCAATCCATCTACATCACTTAATCCATTAAGCAAAGAAACGAAAGATTCTCCTGTTGTTTTGCCGAAATCACCTGTATTTACTCCGGTAAGTACAATCTCCTTCATTCCTTTTGCTGCTATCTCTTTTGCTTGGTTAACAATATAAGAAACAGGAAGGTTACGGCTTTTCCCTCTTGCCAGGGGGAATAGTACAATAAGAACAATTATAATCACATCCATCCTGAACTTTCAGAAAAGATCTGGTTCTGTCATCAGAAGAGTATGCCGGAAATATCGTCTCAACCTCAGATATCGCACAAGAATATGCCTTAGACTGAGAATGTACTACTCCGTCAACATCCTCTTTTCGTTTCAACTCAGCTACCCTCATAAAAAGACCGGACTTTTCATTTGCGCCCAAAACAACATCAACTCCTTCAATATTGAGTATATCCTGTGGCTTCAACTGAGCATAACATCCCGTCACGGCAATTACTGCATCAGGATTTCTTTTATGCAATTTTCTTATAATATTCCTGCACTTCTTATCTGCATGCTCAGTAACCGAACATGTATTGATAACATAGACATCGGCCTTTTCACTACTCCTTACTCTCTTAAAACCATTCTCAACAAACTCCCGCGCCAAGGCAGAAGATTCTGAAAAATTAAGTTTGCACCCGAGAGTTTCAAAGGCAACCTTATTATCTCTGGATTCTCCAACCATCTTACAACTACTCTCCACCATAAAACTCCCTCTCAAGAGTCACACGAGACTCTCCCACCTTTCCTCCTACAGGAGGGTTTATTTTTGAAACCTGTACTTTGATATACATAATCCTTGGGAAATTAATCTTACAAGCATCAACTATTCTCTTAACAACATTCTCCAGAAGATTTGAACCTTTCTTCATCTCTTCTCCAATCACATTATAAACCTCCTGGTAATTCAAAGCATCGTGAATATCATCCGAATTTGCCTCTTTAGATATATCAGTTCTGGCACTAAAATTTACAATAAATCTATTCCCGATAATTTTCTCTTCACTAAAACAACCATGATATGAATAAAACTCCATATTAAGCAATTCGACCATTGCTGTATCAATAATATCCTTTCTCATAATACAAACACACAAGGTTTTTTATTTAGTTGCGGTACATTCTTCTTCCATGCCCCAACTCTTTTTGTACGAATAAATGCTTCTCCCGTAGTAATCTCCGCTGCTACAGTTAACAAAGTATCATCCGAACACACATGCAAAAAATCGGCCATCAGAGCATCATTCCTATATGGAGTCTCTATCATTATCTGACTCTGCCCCTTCATGAGAGAGAGTTTCTCGAGCTCCTTTATTCTCGTTTTTCTCTGGTCACTTTTTACTGGCAGATATCCGGTAAAAGCGAAGGACTGACCGTTTTTCCCTGAAGCCATCAAAGCAAGCATAAGTGAAGATGGACCCGTCAAGGGAACAACATCAATATCTCTCTGATGAGCCATTTCAACAAGTCTTGAACCGGGATCAGCAACAGCAGGAAGTCCTGCTTCACTAATAACACCAAGAGAAACTCCGTTTTCCAAAAGAGCAATCATCTCTCCTCTTTCCTCATCATTAGTATGCTTATTCATCTGCATAAACTCCAATTCATCTATTCTTCCCTTGAAGCCTGCTTTTGACAAATACCTTCTGGCTGCTCTGAAATCTTCTACAACAAAGTGTCTGAGAGAACAAATTACCTCAAGTGTTCCCTGAGGAATAACCTTCTCTACTTCTGTATCTCCAAGCAATGAAGGAATAAGATATAATAAACCTTTCACCTCTGTGATTTTTTTTGCAAAGGTATAAATTTTCTACCTTTATGGTTAGAAACAATAATAAATGATACAACTCACTTTTTTAGGAACAGGAACATCCCAGGGAGTCCCCGTAATAGGTTGCAATTGCAAAGTCTGTTCTTCATCAAACCCAAAAGACAAAAGACTTCGATCCAGCGTACTGATAGAACATCAACACAAAAGAATACTTATTGACGCAGGTCCCGACTTTAGGCAGCAACTATTAAGAGAAAATATTGACAATATCGACGCTATTCTCCTCACTCATGAGCACAAAGACCACACAGGCGGATTGGATGATGTAAGGGCCATAAACTACCTTACAAGAAAACCACTGGCCATATATTGCGAAAAACGTGTTTACGAATCACTCAGACATGAATACTCCTATGCTTTCACAGAAAGAAAATACCCTGGAGTACCCGAATTCGACATACGTATTATTGAAAACACCCCATTTTTCATTGAGAATATTCAAATAACTCCCATAAGAGTTATACATTACAAATTGCCTGTACTGGGTTTCAGAATTGGAGGCATCACTTATATTACAGATGCCAACTATATAGCACCGGATGAACTGGAAAAGATAAAAGGAAGTAATATACTAATAATCAACACCATTAGAAAAGAAAAGCATATTTCTCACTTTTCTCTTGAAGAGGCATTGCAAGTTGCCTTAAAATCCGGTATACAGGAAGTATATCTCACTCATCTCTCTCATCAGATTGGAACACACGAAGAGCTCAACAATCAATTACCGGAAGGTATCAATGCATCCTACGATGGCCTGAAAGTATCAATTCCTTAACATAAATATCACAAAACATGGGAAGCAATAATAGAACAAAGATCAAAACAACCATTGGAATTACCGGATCTACAGGTTTTATTGGCTCACATCTCTCTGAATTTTTGGAGAGAAGAAGCTACAAAGTAGTCCCTCTCAAAAGGAATTTTAATCAAAAGCAGATAAATGATTGCAATGTCATTATAAATCTGGCAGGAGCATCAATAAACAGAAGGTGGAACAAAAGAGGTAAACGATTAATTCTTGAGAGTAGAATCAATACAACCCGTCGTCTCACAAAGATGATTAACAAGTGTAACAACCCAATTCACCTTATAAGCACCTCGGCTATAGGTATTTATTCTAAAGATAAAGTTCACACAGATGAAAGTACCGATTATGATAATGGTTTTCTGGCTGAAGTGTGTAAACAATGGGAAATAGAGGCAAAAAAATTGCATAATGATAATACCCTTACTATAATAAGAATAGCCCTTGTCCTTGATAACCATGGTGGCATTCTGCCCAAAATTGCCCTTTCTGCTAAAATGGGATTTGCGACTATCATGGGTGAAGGCACCCAGCCTGTTTCATGGATTTCACTCGAAGACCTCATTAATGCAATTGAGTTTATCTTTATTAATAAAATCCACGGAACCGTTAACCTCTCTTCACCAAATCCAGTAGACAACAATAAGTTAGCACGTTTTATTAAACAAAAATACAACGCTCCTTTTATAGTAAGAATACCATCTTTTTTAATTAAAAGTGTTCTTGGAGAGAGTTCTTCAATTGTATTGCAAGGAGAGAATGTTATTGGCCAAAAACTCATAGAAAACGGTTTTGCATTCACCCACAGAGTGCTGGGTCCTGATGGTTTCAAATAATAATTATTTTTTGTATTTTTGTGCAAATAGTTAAAAAAAGTTAATAAAATGGCCAAGATTACACTCAATAAATTTAAAAAGACTCTTCCGGATATATTCAACGCAGCAGAAACCAGTCCAAATGAAGAGTCTTTTTTTTGTGCTGCTGAGGAATTTGGCAGAACATACATTGTCTTTATATCCGGACGATAATATTAAAGTGAAAAATGCCGCACTAGTTCTTGAAATGTTGGATTATGAATCCCAATATATTCACGAATTATCCCGCGGAGACAAAGTTTACATAGAAACCTTCTCACTTCTTTACCATTTTCTCAGAGGAGAAAACAGGCATAAAGGGTCATCGGATCTCTTTGAAGACCTCTACCAGATTCTCTCCAGAATGACAGGCAGCATAAAGGAAATACCTTATTCACAATACAAATTCAACAACCATATCAAAAAATGGCCTTCCGGACTGGATAGTGATATACTGAGAAGAAGAGCAATCAACAAAGACCGGATAATTGATTTGCTGGTAGTTAAAATCGAAAAGAAAAGTAAAACCAATTCCAACTCAAAATACATATTTACACCAGAGATGTCACTTGAAGAGAAGCGGAACAAGGTGAACTATTGGTGGGGAGACTTCAAGTTTCACCTCTCAATGGCACTAAAGTCACCAGATGAGATAAATCGCTTCCTTGACAATACATTGTCCGAAGATAGCATGAGGATGCTACTGAGGGCAAAAAGAAAGGGTATACCGTTTTTTGTAACACCCTACTATATCTCTCTTCTCTGTACCGATCCTCAAGGGTTTGACGACAAATCCATCAGAAGTTATATCTTATACTCAGAGTCTCTTGTTGAAACATATGGAAATATCAAAGCATGGGAAAAAGAAGATATAGTTGTGGCAGGAGAACCAAATGCAGCAGGATGGCTACTACCGGATGGACATAATATACACAGAAGATATCCTGAAGTGGCAATTATGATACCCGACACAATGGGAAGAAGCTGTGGTGGACTATGTGCTTCTTGTCAGAGAATGTACGATTTTCAGAGTGAAAGACTCAATTTTGATCTTGAAGCTCTCAAGCCGAAGGAGTCATGGAACTCAAAGCTGGGTAAACTCATGAAGTATTTCGAAGAGGACTCCCAGATAAGAGATATACTGATTACAGGTGGTGACGCTCTTATGAGCAGCAACAAAGTACTTGAAGGCATCCTTGATGCCGTAATAGAAATGGCAAAGAAGAAGATAGAAGACAACAAAAAACGCCCCGACGGATCGAAATTTTACGAAATCCAAAGAGTTAGACTCGGTTCAAGACTACTGGCATACCTCCCGATGAGAATAGGTACAGAACTTATAGACATACTCAAAAGATTTAGAAAAAAGGGACTTGAAGCCGGCATAAAACAATTTGTAATTCAAACACATTTTCAAAGTCCACTTGAAATCACAGCAGAAGCCAAAATTGCCATAGAATCAATTATATCAGCAGGATGGACCATTTCCAACCAATTGGTATTCACAGCAGCTGCATCCCGTAGAGGTCACACTGCAAAACTAAGACAAGAGCTCAACTCTTTAGGAGTAGTGACATACTACACATTCTCCGTCAAAGGATTTGAAGAAAACAGGGAAGTATTTGCACCCAATAGCAGATCTATGCAAGAACAAAAAGAAGAGAAGACATTTGGAAAAATTACTGAAACTCAAAAAGAAGAGCTTAATTCCATATTTGTAAGCCATGAAAATGTGCCTGATAAGCTTAAAAAATTCATGAAAAAATACAACCTTCCATTTGTACCTACTGACAGGAACGTCCTCAACATTCCTGCTATTGGAAAAAGTATGACTTTTAAGATGGTAGGAATATCGGAAGATGGCTGTCGTATACTGAGATTCGATCACGACCGCACACGTGAGCATAGCCCAATAATTGACAAAATGGGAGAGGTATATATAAAGGAAAACAGATCAATAGCATCATACCTCAGGGAAATTGAATCAATGGGAGAGAAAAAGAGAGACTACTCCTCAATATGGAACTATACATCAGGGGAAACAGAAGAGGTATTCCCGCTCTTCGACTACCCTTATCCAGGGTTCGAGACCACAAAAGAGATTACAAATTTCAAGTATCCGGATTAACAGTCTTATCCGTTGATCACTCCTGAGCCAATCAGTTCTTCTGCAATATACCATACAGCAAACTGTCCGGGAGTGATTCCTCTTTGAGGTTCATCAAAAACCAGATAAACACCTTCTTCCATTTTGAAAAGCCTTGCCTTTTGTAAAGGCTGTCTATATCGTATACGGCACAAGAGATCAAAAGCAAAATTCTCTTCAATACCGTTAATATTATTCAGCCAATGTACATCATCACTTTTGATGAAGAGTGCCTTCCGGTAAAGACCCGGATGAGATTTACCCTCCCCGGTATATACTATATTCTCTTTTACATCTGTACCCACAACAAAAAGTGGTTCTTTATGACCTCCAATATTCAAACCCCTTCTCTGTCCTACTGTATAAAAGTGAGCCCCGACATGTTTACCTGCAAAGAGGCCATCCTCCTTGGAATAACTATATGGAGATGCAATTAAAGGGAGATCATCCTCTGATATACCTTCATATCCTTTAAAACAAGCCTTACTAATAATGTTATCGGTATAATAACTCTCAGGAATATCAATAACATCTCCTTCTGAAGAGGATAGCTTTTGCTGAAGGAATACAGGAAGGTCTACTTTACCTACAAAACATATTCCTTGTGAATCCTTCTTGTCGGCACTTGGTAAATTTGCATTTGTTGCCAACTCCCTAACCTGAGGTTTAGTAAGCTCCCCGATGGGAAACATAGACTTGGACAATTGTTGCTGAGAAAGTTGACATAAAAAATAACTCTGGTCCTTATTACTATCTACTCCCGCCAAAAGAGAGTATCTCTCTTTACCATCAACAACTCTGGTCTCTTTACGACAATAATGACCGGTTGCGACCATATCTGCTCCCAAAGACAATGCCTCTTTTAAAAAAACATCAAACTTTATCTCCCTGTTGCACAACACATCAGGATTTGGAGTTCTTCCCTTGCTATACTCGCTGAACATATAATCCACCACCCTTTTGCTATATTGACTACTTAAGTCTACAAAATGAAAAGGGATATCAAGTTTTTTTGCCACCATTTTAGCTATTGCCAGATCATCTTTCCATTGACAATCTCCGTAAAGAGTACCCGTAGTATCATGCCAGTTTTGCATAAACAATGCAATTACATCGTACCCCTGCTCCTTGAGAAGAAGAGCTGCAACACTAGAATCTACTCCTCCCGAGAGTCCAACTGCAATTTTCATAACAACACATATTAGGATTAAAAAAAGGAAAAGGGGTAAGCTTGATATATCGCACCGCTACAACCACCTACCCTTGCTGCCTTCCGACCCTGGGGGAGTTCAGTGGGAGCTGGTCGTATATGACTTACCCCGGCACAAAGATATAACAATTTTTAAAAACTTAAAACTATTGAGGAATATTGTCAAAAACAAAAGGAAGTAACGCATCGGTATTCTCCACAATCTCAATCTTTTTAGCCCCGATATTAATAATTCTAATTGAATTTCCGCCTCTTTTTTGTGATTCAGCCAACACCTGCCTGCATGCACCACATGGATAAGCAGGAGCTTCACTCACTCTTCCATTTGCAATACCCACAACAGCAAGAGCAACAACTGCTGCCTCGGGATATCTTGAGTGGGCATAAAAAAGAGCAACCCTCTCTGCACACAAACCAGAAGGATATGCGGCATTTTCCTGATTATTAGCAGATACAATCTCTCCGTTGTCAAGCTTCAAGGCTGCTCCTACATGAAACCCGGAATAAGGAGCATATGCATCTTTTGCCGCTCTTACTGCAGAATCATATAACAACTTATCTTCTTTATCTAACTCCTCGGGTGAATAATATTCAATATAATCAATAACTATCTTTTTATGCTCCATTCTTTTTTATTTGAGATTATTACAAAATTAGTATTTTTGTCTCATCAGTAAACCACAATATGAAATTTTTCTTAAAAATCTCTCTCATTACCACACTTTGCCTATCACCTCTGAACCTTAAAGCCCAGGATATCAGAGCTCTCTATATAGAAAAATACAAAGAGACAGCCATTAGACAGATGGAGCAATTTGGAATACCGGCAAGCATAATCCTCTCACAAGCCGCTCTTGAATCGGGAAACGGCACCTCAAGATTGGCTACTAAAGCCAATAACCATTTTGGCATCAAGTGTCACAACTGGTCAGGCAAAACAATTAGACACGACGATGACGCAAAGAATGAATGTTTCCGCAAATATAGTTCCCCCGAGGAATCATTCATGGACCACTCTCTTTTTCTCACACAAAGAGCTCGTTACAGAGACCTGTTTAAATTAGACATCAAGGACTATAAAGGTTGGGCAATTGGTCTCAGCAAAGCGGGATATGCCACAAATCCTCAATATGCCCAACTTCTCATATCCATTATTGAGAAATACTCATTATACACACTAGACTCACGACACAACTATAGTATATCAGCCAACCATATTCAAAATCAAACATTTTCAGAGAGTATCCCACTAAAAAGAGCCGTTTACAAGAATAATTCAGTTCGGTTCATCATCACAACATCTTACGATTCATACAGCTCCATAGCAAAAGAGTTCGGCCTTTTCAGAAAAGAGCTGATGAGATTCAACGACATAGAAAATGAACTGCCTCTAGAGGCGGGTATTCCTCTCTACATAGAAAAAAAGAGACGAAAACTAAAAAAAGGACATAATATTCATATAGTATCATCTGGAGAGACTATGCACGATATTTCTCAACAATATGGCATAAGGCTTCGCAATCTCTACAAAATAAATGATATGAAAGAAGGAGAAATCATAACACCCGGAATAGAAATCAAACTGAGATAGCATGAGACCAAGATTAGTTCTGATATTTATAACAATACTATTGTTAACTGCCGCCGCAATGACTTATTTTACCTGGTTCATTACAGCCAGGAATAATGTGTCACACCAGGATGTTATCTATATTGAAGATAATACCTCAGTTCAACAACTGACAACAATTCTGGAAAATAATAAAATCCTCAGATCGTCCTGTTCTTTTATAATTGCTTCAAAAATATGGAGACTTAAATCCGGGTTAAAATCCGGACGTTACCTTCTTAAGCCGGGAATGTCCGATAAAGACATCACCAGAATGTTCAAATTAGGGCTACAACAACCTCACAACCTTATTATTGCAGGAAACATAAGAGGGATGGACAAACTCTCATCAATAATTGCTTCTTCAATCTCCGCAGACTCTGCAACAGTCTACTCAACACTTACAAACGATTCTCTCATTGCCTCTCTTGGATTCAATAAAATGACATTCCCGGCAATGTTTATTTTAAATACTTACGAAATTTACTGGACAACACCCCCCGTCTCCCTGGTTAAAAGACTATACAATGAATACCAAAACTTCTGGACTGAAGAACGTATAAAAAAAGCAGCTTCAATTAATCTTACTCCTATTGAAACAGCCTCTCTTGCTTCTATTGTTGCAATGGAAAGTAACATAAAAGAAGAACATCCTGTTATTGCAGGAGTCTATATAAACAGACTTAAAAGAGGTATTCCGCTGCAAGCTGACCCCACTATTAAATTTGCCCTGAATGACCCGGGAATTAAAAGAATACTATACAAACACCTTGAAATCGACTCTCCTTACAATACATATACCCGCAAAGGATTGCCTCCGGGTCCAATAGCACTCCCCTCTCCATCAACAATCGACGCTGTATTAAACTACAAAAAACACAACTACCTCTATTTCTGTGCTTCCTCTAAACTAGACGGCACTCATCTCTTTTCAAGAACACTTACGGAACACAACAGAAAAGCAAGAGAATACCACAGGGCACTTGACCGGCTCAATTTATAATAGTGAAGTATTCTCTCCGGTAACATATTTTATAGCAGCTTCAAACACTCTGTCATCTGATTCATTTAAAACCCTGTGAAATACTTCTGAATCAAAGAGCGACCTTCCTATAAGAGCTTTTACATACGATGCAATCTGCTTTTTGGATTTTTCATACTCCTTATCTGAATAATCCAAGCCTTTGGATAATGCGTATTTTATCAAAGAATCAGCCACCTCCGGCTCAAAATCAAATTCATTATTAAAGATTTCAAATGAACCAAACCTACTCTCCAACTCTTTTCTGTTTGAATCAAAATAATCATTAACAAAATCAAGAATAACACCTCTTCTCAATAATTTAGAGTAGAATTCTGAATATCCCGTGGTATCTGCCGGGATAAAAAGGTCGGGCATAATTCCTCCACCTCCATATATTGTTCTCTGCTTAATTAGTGTGCTATACTTCAAAGAGTCTGGAAAATGAATACTGTCCTTATTGAATGATTCACCTCTCTCATAACCTCTCAACAAAGGATTTATAATAGTTTTCTGCAGCACCCTCTTCATAAGGACTCTGTATAACTCTCCCGGATGGAGTGTGATATCTTGCAACAGTAAGTCTTAGCTGAGCTCCGTCATTCAATGGTAACATCTGTTGTACAAGACCCTTACCGAAAGTCCGTCTTCCAATTATCACCCCTCTGTCCCAATCCTGAACAGCCCCGGCTACAATTTCACTTGCAGAGGCTGAATTCTCATCTACAAGAAACAGCTAAAGGACCATTCTTGTAAAAACCAGTTCCTTTGGCTCGTTCAGTCATTGTTGGAACCCTCATCCCCTCAGTATAAACTATTGTTTGTCCCGCCTCTAGGAAAAAGTTAGATATCTCCATTGCTGTCCCCAAATATCCTCCTGAATTACCTCTTAAATCAAGAATAAACCCCCTTTATCTCAGACAAATTCAATTTAAGAATACCCGAAATAATCTCTTGAGAAGACCTGGATGCAAATCGACTCAACTTTACATAAACTATCCCATCCGCCGGTTCATATACAGCATCCACACTATTAATGGGAATTTTGTCTCTTACCACCTCAAACTCCAAAGCTTTGGATACTCCTCTCCTCTCTACCGTCAATACAACCTTGGATCCTTTAGGCCCTCTTAGATAGTCAAAAACCATATCATTTGTAATACCTACAGAGGCAATATTATCACCGTCAACTCCAACAATCTTGTCACCTGCCCTGATTCCCACTTTTTCTGATGGACCTCCTGAAATCGGTGATGCAACTGTAAGAGTATCCCTTATTATTGCAAACTCAATCCCTACTCCCTCGAAATTACCTTCCAAAGGTTCATTCATTGCCTGAACTTCATCAGCAGAAATGTAAGAAGAATGAGGATCCAGTGTAGATATCAACGCTTTTATCGCCTCATCTGATATTCTCTCATTATCAGTACTATCAAGATAATAATTATTTAAATAGAAGAGTACCTGCCCAAATTTATTAACATATTTTGTCCAACTCCCCGTTCATCGGGGATTGGGCTTCTGCTTGATAAAAAAGAGCAGATAGAAGAAGAAAAGAGATAAAGAAAAATATTTTTTTCATAATAAAATAATTAATAACAGACTACTTTGTCATAAAGCGTTTAAGCTTGACTTCGAAACTGAGCCCTTCACTGGATGCAAAGGTATTCATAAATATCTTTTTAGCCTCATCAACCAAAACATTAATATCCTTATATCTCGACGAATAGTGACCGAGAACAAGTTTACCGACACCAGCCTCCAACGCTGTAAAGGCTGCATCTGAAGCAGTAGAATGCATTGTTCTGGATGCCATCTCCTTCATATCTGAGGCAAATGTTGCCTCATGGTATATCAAATCACAACCACGGACATAATCACTCAACATTTCAAAAGGAGCAGTATCACTACAATATGCAAAAGACCTCGGTTCATAAGGCTGATATGTAAGATCGTCTGCATAAAGCACATCACCATCAGGACGAATAACATTTTTACCCTCTTTTAATCTGGCTATCTCATACAAAGAGAGGCCATATGGCTCAATCAAATGTTTATATACATTTCGATGGGGCTTTTTTTCCTTAAAGAGAAAGCCGCAACAATCAACCCTGTGATTCAATGGAAAAGAGTAAACATCCGCACTTTTTGACTCAAAGATATGAGACATCTCCTTTGTATTCAATGGAATATGTATAACCTTAAAAATAAATGAACCACCAAAAAAATGAAGGATAGACTTAAGAATATCCTTAAATCCCGGTGGAGCATATATAAAGAGGTCCTCATTTCTCCCTGTCAAAGACATGGTAGAGAGCAGACCCCATAGACCAAAAAGATGATCTCCATGAAGATGCGATATAAAAATATTCTGTATCTTCATAAATGAAAACCCCATATCTCCTCATCTGCATTTGACACCCCCTCACCACAGTCAATTAAAAACAAACGCTCATGTATATTAAGTACATGAGCGCTTGGATATCTATTCACTGTTGGTAGCGCAGAAGCACATCCCAATGTTGTGAATTTAAAATTCATCAAAAACTAATTGTCTTTTTCATTCTCGTTGTTTTCCATCTCACTTTTCAAGGCAGCCAGTTCACTGATGTCACCCAAAGTAGTTTTCTCCAGATTAGCTTTCAGCTTCTTCACAGCCTTATGAGTAGGTTCACCCTGAGATCCTCTTGTCTCATCTTTTTTAGGTTCTTCAAAGAGCCTTGTATGAGATAGAACAATCCTTTTGGTAGTTTTGTTGAACTCAATGACTTTAAAATTTAATTTCTCATCAACTTTTGCCTGAGTTCCATCCTCCTTAACAAGATTTCTTTGACTAACATAACCTTCAACCCCATAAGGAAGCGCAACTGTAGCACCTTTGTCAACAAAAGAGGTTATTGTACCTTCATGAACAGAACCCTGAGTGAAAATTGTTTCAAATACATCCCAAGGATTCTCTTCAAGTTGTTTATGTCCAAGACTCAATCTTCTGTTCTCTTGATCCACCTCCAGAACAACTACCTCAATTTGATCTCCGACTGAAGTAAACTCAGATGGATGTTTGATTTTCTTTGTCCAGGAAAGATCACTGATGTGAACTAAACCATCCACACCCTCTTCCAACTCTACAAAAACACCGAAGTTGGTGAAATTTCTTACAGTTGCAGTACATTTTGTACCTACAGGATATTTCTCGTTGATTGTTGCCCATGGATCACTCTTAAGCTGCTTTATGCCAAGAGACATCTTTCTCTCTTCTCTGTCCAGTGTAAGAATCACAGCCTCAACTTCATCTCCTACAGACAAGAAATCCTGAGCACTGCGTAAATGGAGAGACCAGGACATTTCGGAAACGTGAATCAAACCCTCAACACCTGGTTGTATTTCAATGAAAGCACCATAATCTGCAATAACTACAACCTTACCCTTAACCTTATCTCCAACTTGGAGTTCAGCATCAAGAGAATCCCATGGATGAGGACTCAATTGTTTAAGGCCCAATGCAATCCTCTTCTTGGTATCATCAAAGTCAAGAATTACTACATTAATCTTTTGGTCAAGTTCCACAACCTCTTCAGGGTGATTTATCCTTCCCCAAGAAAGATCAGTAATATGAATAAGACCATCAACACCACCAAGGTCAACAAAGACACCGTATGATGTTATGTTCTTAACAATACCCTCAAGGATTTGGCCTTTCTCGAGTTTTCCGATAATATCAGCCTTTTGTGCCTCAAGTTCTGCTTCAATAAGTGCTTTATGAGAGACAACCACATTACGAAACTCGTGATTGATCTTTACAATCTTGAACTCCATGGTTTTGTTTACGTACATGTCGTAATCTCTGATAGGCTTCACATCAATCTGAGAACCTGGCAAGAATGCCTCTATACCAAACACATCCACGATCATACCACCTTTAGTCCTGCATTTGATGTATCCTTTTACAATCTCATCCTTATCATAAGCTTCGTTCACTCTATCCCATGAACGGAGAGACCTCGCTTTCTTATGTGAAAGTATCAGTTGTCCTCTTTTGTCCTCAGCATTCTCAACATAAACCTCCACTTTATCACCTACAGCCAATTCAGGATTATAGCGGAATTCATTGATACTTATAACACCCTCACTTTTGTAGCCAATATTGACTATTACCTCTCTCTTGTTCACAGTGACAACAGTACCCTCGACCACTTCATTTTCAATAACAGTGGAAAGAGTGCTGCCATACAGTTCCTCTATCACATCCTTTTCAGATTCATACACATACTCTGTTTCAAATGAATCCCAGTCGAATTTTTCAGGGGGAACTGATGCATTACTTGTTCTTGGCTTTTGAAAACCCTCAACAGGTGAATCGTCCTCTTCCAAGAACGACTCGAGCCTTTCGTCAATCTTTTTGACTACTTCAATCTGCTCTTCACTTTCGAGCAATTCTTTACTTTTGTCTTTTGTCATTTTTTCTAAATTCTTAAGCAACTAGTAGTTAGACATTATTTATAGTCCCATAATTTTGGGAGCCCAAAAGTAGTGTTTTTTTTACAATCTCACAAAAAATTATCTCATTTTAACTTTCTCTTTAAGAAAAAGAATATATCTTTGAAGTTGCTGTTAAACACGACCCTAAACAAAAACAATATGAGTAACAAAGGGAACGGGATAAAATCATTTCCACGCAACTTCTGGACAGTAATAGCAATGGAATTTCTGGAAAGAGGTTCTTATTATGGAGTAATGTCAGTATTATCTGTCTTTTTAATTCTTGAAACAGGAGCAGGAGGTCTTGGCTTTGGAAAAGAACAAGCCGGCGCTATCTTAGGGACAATACCACCACTTCTGTATCTTCTTCCTATTGTTTCCGGGGCTATTGCAGACAGATACGGCTACAAAATAGTCCTTACTTTCGCATTCATCTGTATGATACTCGGCTACTTCTTTACAGGACTTTCGGAACAATACTCCCTAATCTTCGCTTCCCTTATTCTCATGGCCATAGGTGCCGGATTCTTCAAACCTGTCATTTCAGGAACCATTGCAAAAAGCACCAACGAAAGCAACTCCGGACTTGGATTCGGAATTTTTTACTGGACAATCAATTTGGGAGCCTTTCTCTTTCCTTTGGTACTAGTGCCTATACTCAAATCATACTCCTATAGTTATATATTCTATATGGCTGCTATTAGTGCATTCATCTTGTTAATAATCAACCTTACTATATACAAAGAACCTCATAGAGAAAGAACCAACAAAAAACTTTCACTTGTTTTCAAAGAGATGTTTCTGGTAATCAAAGACTGGAAATTCATGCTAATGATTTTTCTCTACTCCGCATTCTGGATACTCTACTTCCAGATGTTCGGGACTGTTCTGTGGTACATGATAGACCATGTAGACATGACTGTTGTGAATGAATCTGTCAACAAATTCCTCTCAATATTTGTAAACAATCCCCAATGGCATTTCGACGTGGAGCACGTTACAGTTATTAACGCAGGAGTCATTATACTGTTACAACTATTTGTAGCATACATTGTAAAAAAAACACCTGCACTTCCCACAATGATAACTGGAATGGCTATAGGAACCACAGGTATAGCAATACTTGCAATCTCCCCGTCTCCCTGGATCTTTCTCACCGGTATAATAGTATTCACCATAGGAGAGATGACAACTCATCCCAAGTTCATATCATATATTGGCCTTATTGCTCCTAAAGACAAGAAAGCCCTCTATATGGGATACTCATTTCTTTACGGAGTTATAGGTAGCAGCATTGGAGGATTCCTGGGCTCTGCTCTTTATGTGAAGTATGTAGACAATCTCAACCAGCCAAAGACTCTCTGGCTGATATTTACAGCTATCGGAGTGCTCAGCATTATATCACTGGCATTGTACAATAGATTTATTGCAGAAAAAAAGAATTACTAGAGCATTTTCTTTCGCCTGAACAAAATTGAAACAGTGATGACAGTAAACAACATCACCACCATCACTATGGCAAAATCCACCATTCCTCCTATCATTGGAAGATTCAGGTTCATTCCGTAGATACTGGCAATTAATGTAGGAGGCATGAATAGTAGAGATACGAAAGTAAATATCTTCATTATTCTATTCTGCTCCAAATTGATGAGACCCAAAACCGTATTCTGCAGATATTCTAGTCTCTCGAAACTGAAGTTTGTGTGATTAATCAGAGAGTTGACATCTTTAATCAACACATTCAATTTATTATAAACATCTCTTGGGAACTTGTCACTCTTAAGAATACTTGAGATCATTCTCTGCTTATCCACGATATTCTCCCTCACAAGCATTGTATTCTCCTGTAACTGATTAATATCAAGAATAAATTCCTCTCCCATTTGTCCTCCATGTCCTACCCTCTTGCTAAACATAGCTATCTCTTTGGACATCAACTCAATCATATCGGCATCAAGGTCAATCCTGTTTTCCAGGATACCAATTAATATATGATACCCTGTTGGCATGGCCTTATAGTTGGCAACCAGCCTCCTCTGTACATCCGTGAAACTCTTCAAAGAGACATGCCTTATAGAGACAATTATACCTTCACAAATAATAAATGATACAGCCTCCATTGTATAATCATCCGGACCGGGGATAAGGAAGTTAGTGTTAGCAAAGATCGTAGTTTCCGACTCTGAGTAACGAGAAGAGCTCTCAATTTCCTCTGCTTGCGCCCTACTCTGAAGAGTTGTATTAAGATACTCTTCGATAGCTCTTTTCTCTTCACCGGAAGGAGATGTAAGATCTATCCATAAAATATCATCATAACCAAGAGAATCCAATATCGCTATATCATCCGAATTGAGAAGTTGTCCTTTGTTTTTATAAAATATTTGAAGCATACTTTATCCTTTTAAGAGTTATAAATGGTTTGTCGAAGGCCCAGGGGAAATTACCTTCGTCGTCGGACCTTGGATTTTAACTCTTCCGGCGCAAGACTCCAGAACTCAGAAAGTCCTTTTCTTTTGTCAGGACTCAAAGGATAAGAAATATTATTTGAAAGATAATCAAGGGAAAAATCCCTGTCGAACCCGGTGGAGTAAAAGTCAACAGCCTTCGGAATATTGGAGAGACCATATTTAAGGGCATTATTGAACTCATTAATAAAAGTATTGTCAAGTTTCCTGTATGATGCCCAACATGCAAAAACAAAGGGCATTGATTTGTACTTAATCCACTCCTCTGCCAAGTCGTAGACATAACTAAATTTGTAAGAATATCTTAACGCTTTATCTCCTATCAGCAAGCAAGAGGAGAGAGAATCAGGGATATCATTAGTATAGTCACACGAACTATAAGTTACACTCTTTTTCCAATGATTTCTCATCAATATTTTAGCCAAAACTACAGATGTTCGTGAATCAATATCGAGACACAGGTGATCAATCTCTTCAATAGGCTTGTTACTACATAATAAGACACTTGCAACCTTGCCATCTGCCCCTATGCAAAAATCAGATATGATTTTATCCTCACCCAACTCAGGAATAATAGCAGAAGGCAAGATAGCAACATCCGTTTTACCCGAAATGATATCAGACGCAGATTGAGAGGGTGTACATAATTTTATATCAATCACATCCTTAACAGCATGATTACAAAGACCATACAGGAAAGGCACCGTGTTGAGATAAGATATTACAGACACTCTGATTTTCTTCATTACAAATAAATTGACTGGCAAATTTAGTACAAATTAATCAAAAGCCAACCATTATACAAATAAAGAATGCTGTCTCACTTTATCAGGCAAGACAGCATTTATTATAATATACCGAAGCAACTATTCCTTAATATATTTGCCTTTATCTTTAAGAAGATACATGCCCAAGAATGTCAAAACTCCATTTACAATCAATATTGTAAATCCAAATCCGAATCCAAGATATACTTTACCTGTATAATCCAGGATAAAGCAGAGTAATGGAGCACCAAGTGCCACATATGGCATATATTTGTCTTTTATAGTATAGTTTGTGAGTAGGCCAAAGAAGAAGAATCCAAGAAGTGGTCCGTAAGTATAAGCAGCAAGCAAATATACAAGGTCTATCACTGCCTGATTGTTCACCAGATGTAATATTACTATTATAATAAAGAAAAGAATGGCAAATGAAGCATGAGCCATTTTACGAATCGATGTCTTTCTTGCATCAGTAAGATCATTTCTCTTATTGAATCCAACGAAATCAATGCAAAAGAGGTTGTAAGAGAAGTAAGGGCACCACCTGCACTAGGGTAAGAAGAGGAGATAAGCCCGATAATAAAGAAAAGTCCTACACCAAGGCCAAGGTACTGGCTTGCAATTGTAGGGAACAACCGGTCTGTCTGATCTTTAGTGAATTCACCTGCAGCATCTGCGAGTCCAATTCCCTCCATACCACCAAGATGTGAACTTACATACAATGCCAAGACGGCACCCAAAGTAAGAAAAAAGAAATTAACTACAACAATTGTAATACTCGTTGTATAAACATTCTTCTGGGCCTCTTTAATATTCCTGCAAGAGAGATTTTTTTGCATCATCTCCTGATCCAGACCAGTCATTACGATTGTAATGAAAATACCGGACACAAATTGCTTAATTGCATTTGTAGAACTGCTCCAGTCCCAATCGAGCCAACTAGAAAATTCAGTTGCCTTTACCGCTGTGAACATTTCACTAACACTCCAGTCCATCTGCTTACTTATTGTAAAAATGGTAAGGAATACCGCTAACAACATAAATGTTGTTTGCAGAACATCAGTCCAGATGATAGTCTTCACTCCCCCCTTGAAAGTATAGAGAAAAATTAAAAACATGAATACAAAAGCTACTACCCAGAACGGCACCGAACCTTCTGGAAGGAAAGTGTGTAATACAAGTACCACAACAAATATTCTTACCGCAGCCCCTAATATCCTGGAGACCATAAAAACTACAGCCCCTGTCTTATAGGTAAAAAAGCCAAACCTGTTCTCAAGATAAGTATAGATTGATGTAAGGTTCATTCTGTAATACAGAGGCATAAGCACCTGAGCTATAACAACGTAACCTAATACAAAACCTAATACCAAGGGCATGTAATAGAAATTCTGATTTAAAACATTACCGGGAACTGAGATAAATGTCACTCCTGAGATTGATGTGCCAACCATGCCATAAGCCACGACAAACCAAGGAGATTTCTTATTTCCCAGAAAATATGAAGCTGCATCAGCTTTTCTGGAAGTCAGCCACGATACAAAAAAAAGCAGGGCTGTGTAGAGAACAAAGGCTGTAAGAAGCCAAGATAAAGGAAATTCATGCATAACAATATATTTTTACTTGTTTACCGGAATAAACGGCTGTCTGTTAGTGATAGATCTGCCTAGGGTTACCTCATCTGTATACTCAAGTTCATCCCCAAAGCCCACACCTCGGGCAATGGTACTCACTTGCACAGAATATTTGCTAATTTTTTTATAAAGATAATAAGATGTAGTCTCACCCTCCATGGTAGTACTGAGAGCAAGAAATACCTCTTGAACTCCTCCTCCTTCAAGACGATGCAACAAAGAATCTACGGCAAGATCTGACGGAGATATCCCGTCCATGGGAGATATTATTCCTCCCAGAACATGGTATACCCCATCATATTCACCTGTGTTTTCAATACTAAGGACATCTCTGATACTCTCCACGACGCAAATAAGAGAAGAGTTCCTTGATTTGTCCGAACAAACAGGACAAACAGTAGTATCAGATATCATATTACACACAGAACAATGTTTTATCTCTTCTCTCATCTTTGTAATCGACGAGGCAAATCTTCTCACATTCTCTTCCGGAAGCTTCAAGAGAAAAAGTGCAAAGCGTAATGCACTTTTTCTTCCTATGCCGGGCAGAGAAGCAAGTTCCTCAACCGCATCAGATAATAAAACAGATTGTAGTGTATTTTTGAACATTATTATTTAATCAGCTGTTTTTTAGGAAAAAATCCACAGCCTTTCTCACGGAACCATGCTCAAGCAACAACCTCTTTGCCTCTTCATAATCATTTATGGAAGCCTCTTCCATAATCATTTTCGTTCCTCTGTCAACAAGCTTAGAATTAGTAAGTTGCATATCCACCATTTTGTTACCTTTCACTCTGCCCAACCTAATCATGGTAGCAGTAGTAATCATATTAAGCACCAATTTCTGAGCAGTTCCTGCCTTCATTCTGGTACTTCCGGTCACAAATTCAGGGCCCCACGACAGCCTCTATTGCAATTTCAGCCTCCTTAGATATAGGACTGTCAGGATTACAAGTTACACATCCTGTAAGAATCCCTCTTGAACGAGCTTCCTTTATTGCTCCTATAACATATGGAGTCGTTCCTGAAGCAGCTATTCCCACAACAACATCATTCTTTTCAACCCCGTACTGCTGCATATCGTTCCATCCGCCTTCCCAACTATCTTCAGCTGCCTCGACGGCCCTTCTTATAGCAGTATCGCCACCTGCTATCAATCCAATAACCAAATCATAAGGAGCTCCAAATGTTGGCGGAATTTCAGAGGCATCCAAGATTCCAAGCCGTCCACTTGTTCCCGCACCCAGATAAAAAAGACGTCCACCTTTCTCCAGACGCTCTACTATCCCATCTACAAGTTTTTCAATCAAAGGAATACACTTCTCCACTGCATAAGGGACTGTCTTGTCCTCAGTATTAATATTGACAAGTAAGTCATGTGTAGACATCTTGTCCAGATTACTGTAATTGGAAGATTGTTCTGTTATTTTAGACATATATCAAATATTAAATAGACTTGTGATAATCAGCAAGACCGTCAATAGGAGATTTAATTATATTTCCCATCTTAATCCCTAATTTCTTTGCAACATCGGATATTATATCCTGATAATGATATGCCACAGAACCCACAAGATTTACTTTATGTTTTTTATATTCATATTGCATGATATTCCTAGTGAAAAACTCCTCAAAGCTAGAGCTCAATAAATTTTTCACATATGGATTCTCTCTGTTATGATTTAGAAACACAGAGAAGGTGGCTAGATATCTATTTGGAAATGGCTGTTTATAAACTCTTTCCACCACTGAAGAGTAACTTACATCATATTTTTGATTAAATAAAGCCGCGAGATCCTCAGGAACCTGACGCTTGAGATAATCGGAAATAAATTTCTTACCCAAAACAGCTCCGCTTCCCTCATCGCCGAGAATAAAACCACAGGCAGGCACATTATCCACTATCTGATTACCATCGTAAAAACAAGAATTAGCTCCAGTACCTAGAATACCGGCAATACCGGGCTTATTTCCACACAAAGCTCTTGCCGCTGCAAGCAGGTCTGTATAAGCACTAGTTCTGGCTTTAGGAAAAACCTTTCTAAAACAGTTCTGAAGAACTTGCACCTTTTCAGGTGATGACACTCCTGCTCCATAGAAATGAATTTCATTAACCGATGCACTTATGTCCGGCAAAAGATGTTGCTCCAATTCATATACTATCTGTTCCTCTGTCTGAAAAAAGGGATTAATTCCCGCGGTTGTTATTTTCTGGACCGATCCATCACTATGTATCGCCCTCCAGGCTACCTTGGTAGAACCACTATCTGCTATTAAACGCATAATTGAAAAAATTAGTGTCGCAAAAATAGGAATTTTTGGGGCTATTACAAAACCCTTGGGAATTTTCTCCATGAGTAATAACCTGCTACTGCAGCAACACCATAGACAAAATAGAGAAAGGCTGTTGCATACAAACCCATGTAAGCATAAATAACCATAGCAAAAGCATTTGTCACAATCCATAAAAGCCAATGGAAAATATACTTCCTTGCCACCCAATATGTAGCCAGCATACTTGAAGATGCAATCAATGCATCAAAAGAGGGGATTGGATCACTGGAATAATTTTCAAGTAAATACCACAAAAGGCAAGTTCCCATAAGTGCCACAACGGCCGATAGTATCAAATCTTTTTTCCTTGGTTGTATCACCACCGGGACATCGGAACCTCTCACTACACTCTCTCTTTTCCAGGCAATCCATCCATAAATACTGGCTCCAACATACCATGCTTGTAATCCTGCAGAAGCAAAAAGTGAAGAACCGGCAAAAATCACGACATAAATCAAGGCAGAGACTCCTCCAACTATCCACATATACTTATTTTGCCTGATCTCTAATAAGACATACACAATTCCACTCAATGCCCCGAACAATTCTGTAAAACTCATCATATCATAATATATTTAGACTATAGTCTCACGGAAAACTTCAACATAAAATTTCTCCCTGCCTGAGGATAAACCCCCTCTTCGGAATAAAGAGTACCATCAGTAAACTTTGCCCTGTACACCCATGCATTGGAATAGTACATGTTATCAAATATATTATCAATAAAGCAACCGAAAGATGCCTTTCTATTTCTGATCTCAAAATCATAAGAGAGATTCAATGAAAAAAACGAATAAGCAGGAATTCTAAAACCATCATTACTGGTGTTATCCATATACTGACCTCCAACATATTTTCCTGAAAAAGAGATCACAGCAGCATCAACTGGAGTAAACGAAACAACACCCATCCCTGTAAGTGAAGGCGAAAAAGCAATATCACTCTCATTGAAATATATTCGTTCCTGATCGGTTATACTCCAATTATCATCAAATATATCTACATACTGCGAATACTCTTTTATCTTATTCACACTTGCTGTCATATTACCCTCAAATCTAGCATATGGAAGGAACTGCCATGCTACACCAATCTCAATCCCTCTCCTGTAAGAATTCTTCACATTTTCCTTTACCACATATCCTGTTTCACTTAATTTACCTGTGGGTACCAACTGATTATCATACTCCATAAAATAGAGATTCCCTTCAACACAAAAGTTATTTGTTATATAACTATAACCCGCCTCAATATCAGTCATTCTTTCAGGGAGTATCTCATCTGCCCTGCCGGCCTTTACAGACTCCTTGATATCAGACCTTCCGGGTTCCTTATGAGCTACAGCTATCGATGCATAAATACGACTCTTTTCAAAATTAAGAGTAAGTCCTGCCTTAGGATTAAAAAAGCCATAATTATCTTTCCAGTTCAAAGAGACAAAATCCTTGTCATCTCCATCAAGCTCATATACTATACCACGATACTGCAGATCTGCAAAAAGCACCAACCACCTACCAAGCTCTTTCTCAATTTTTGTAAAAACAGAATAATCAGTCTTATACCCTTGATTGAAATACCATTGATGATTATCCTCTATATTACTATTGAACTTACTCCACAATAAATCCCCGAAATGATCTCCACTAAAGTACGAAAAAGAAAACCCGGATGTACTCCTGACATTCTCACCCGCAACTATAAGATTTGTGTTTAAAGCGTAATAATAATTATCCAGAGCCTGTCTTATAATGAAATCAGACTTGGAGTATTCTTCTCCTTCAATAATTTGATTTTCAATTCCATATGAAGAAAAATTTTTATTCTCTTTATAATTTTCATAGTAACCATCACCCTTTGTTAAATGTAGTGTAGTATTGAGACTAACTTTTGGAGAGAATGACAACGAGTGATGAAGCTGAACATGATGCTGTACATAATTATCCGTCTCATTATCATAATACCTCTCATTACCAGCTTCGTCATGCCATGCACCGGCAGGATTATATCTTCGATCTACCTCCATCTGCGATCTCGAAATACCCTCCCAGGTAATACCGGAAACCTGATCTCCCATAATATAATTCAACTTGAAGGCATTACTTCCTTTATGCCAACCGGCAGCAGCGTACAACGACTTCAAATCTGTTTTAGCATTACGAATATAACCATCTCCGCTATTTTGTGAAAATCTTAGATCGAAAGAGAATCCATTGGCTGTCCTTCCTGTACCGACTCCAACAGTCTTGGTATAGGTATTGAAACTGCCTGCGCCGAATTCAGCCATAGCATAAGGCTCCGGAGAGGTAAAAAGGGTTCGCATGTTTATACTTGCACCAAAAGCACCCGATCCATTAACAGAGGTGCCAACTCCTCTCATAACCTGAATATCCTCCAAAACACTCTGTAAAGCAGGGATATTAACCCAGAATACCTGTTGAGACTCACCATCATTAATAGCGATTCCATTAAGAGTGACATTTATTCTGGAAGCATCGCTCCCCCTTATTCTCAGAGAGGAATAACCTAACCCATTTCCACCCTCTGTTGTAGCAACAACAGAGGGAATAGAGGAGAGTATCATAGGTACAGAAAAAGATGAAGAACTTTTTTTCAACTCTTCATTATTTATGGATGAGTGAGTAACAGGCGTATTTGCACCGGCTCTGGAGGCCTCTACAACTACACTGTCAAGTTTGTTTGCAGAGACCACTCTCTGCTGGGAATAAAGATTTTCTTCAGGGTAAAATAGAATAAATATAAAAATAACCCCGCAAAATAAAGACAACTTTTTCATTAGAAATAATTTTTATTGCAGGGGGGTAATAAGAGAGACCGGCTTTCCCTTCGCAGGCATTATCCTGATCAGGTGAAAAGGGTATAATCTCAGCCCGAAGGCACCCCCAAGCATTTGTTAATAATGCACCACAAATGTAAGCAAATTTTACAAATATATTGCTAACTTTGCCGCAAGGTGGGTCGCTCTGTCGCCCTCTTTGCTGAGGGAGGAAAGTCCGGACAGGATAGAGCAGGGCTCTGTGGAAATCACAGTCGGAGGCAACTTCGGGTAAATCGTAACAGAAAACAACCGCCCCTAACGGGGTAAGGGTGAAAACGAGGGGTAAGAGCCCACGACTTGTTGTGGCAACACAATAAGGGTACGACCAGCCCCCTGCAAGGCCACATATACCGGCGATTGAGGGCTGCTCGCCCGATGCCGGGGGGGTAGGCTGCATCAGACAGATGGCAGAGGCTCAAAGAGCACAGAATCCGGCTTACAGACCCGCCTTTTTAAAAAAGTTTAGGATGATCCTCCTCAAAACGCCTCAGAACAACAGATATTATCGCCTCTCTGCAAAATTGTGAACGAGAACTCACTCGATACTTTTTACAATAAGCGTCAATAGCCTCCAACTCCTTGTCATTAAGGAGAATTGTGGCTCGATGTCTTCTCACACCGGTACTCTGTGTAGGCCTACTCTTTTTCAATCTTCTCCAATAAGTACTTCTTATATTCAATAGCTCCTTTCAGCACGTGATTTTCAATAGATACATCAATCCACTCCAGTGCAAGAGCGGTCCTGCCATTAAGTTCACTTGCTACTGCCAAGTTAAATGCAGCAGCAGCAATCTTCACAACATCATCCTCTTTTTCAGTTATCGAAAGCCATACTTCAACCGCATCATCCCACTTGAACACAGTTGCTAAGTCATAAGCACTCCACCACTTATCTCCGGAAAAGAGATATAAAATCCTCTCCTGCTCTCTCCAAGTTGGAAACATTGTACCTGCGATTTCAGAGCCAAGGGATTCTGTTACAGGACCAAGAGAAGCGTTGACCCTGTTTATGATAGACTCTTCCCTTATCTCACTTCTGGTTAGCAGCTCCCAGTATATAGTATCATTACGAGATATATTCTGTAACAAATCAGCTGTCAGGCCATCGTACAACTTCAATGAAGAATACAAACCAGCCCCGGCAAAAGTACTTGAATAACCACCTTCAGATGTCTTCTCCCGTAAGACAAGTTCAGGTAGAGTGATGGTCAGTGAATCAAGAATGAAGACAAGGTCTGAATTAGAGACAAAGGATAGATTATGAATATACTCCATATCATACTCTCGCTCCCATGAAGCAGGATAATGATTGAAAACAAGGATAGCCCCCTCATTTAATGAAAACTTTTTTTCCAGTTCTGAAGCAATTCCGGTTGCCATTGAAACCATATAAAGAGAGTCATTGAATGATATATACTCACTTCCTGAATATTCAGTGGTGTCAACTGTAACGAAAAGAGAAACACTCTTTCCCTCAAAATCCACCGGATTCTCTGCAGCAACACTTCTTTCCACATATAACAACTGTGGAATGGGGCCACAGCCACCGCTTACCAAAGCGGCAACTGCAGAAAAAACCCAAATAAATAATAAAAACCTGTGCCTCATAATAACACACTTTAAAATGAATCCTTTACATCTTCATGCCGCCACATACAGACAGAACCTGTCCCGTAACATATGAAGACAAATCACTTGCAAGGAAAAGACATACATCTGCCACATCCTCAGGAGTGCCACCTCTTCTAAGAGGAATTTGTTCAGCCCACTGTTTCTTCACATCTTCCGGCAGTTTTCCCGTCATTTCAGTGATAATAAAACCGGGTGCAACAGCATTTGAGCGTATCCCCCTTGACCCAAGCTCCTGAGCTATAGACTTGGTAAGCCCTATCATACCAGCCTTTGATGCAGAGTAATTGGCCTGTCCTGCATTACCGCCTACCCCAACAACAGAACTCATATTGATAATTGCTCCTTTTCTCTGACGCATCATCACAGGAGTAACTGCATGCACATAGTTGAAAGCACTCTTTAGATTGATATTTATTACCATATCCCACTGTTGTTCAGACATTCGCATCATAAGGCCATCTTTTGTTATCCCGGCGTTATTCACTAGAATGTCCAAGCTTCCGAACTCATTTACCACATCCTCCACAACTTTATGAGCCTCTTCGAAAGAGGCTGCATTGGATTCAATAGCCATCACTTTCACTCCATAAGATTCAAGCTCTTTCTTTGTAGCTTCCCCATTTTCGTCGATTGTCAAATCAGTAAATGCGATATTTGCACCCTGGGATGCATATTTCAACGCAATTGACTTGCCTATTCCTCTGGCGGCTCCTGTCACAAGAGCAACCTTTCCTTCAAGTAATTTCATAATTATCTCTTATTAGCATTAAATATAATTCAAATAAACCGGGCATACAAATCGTATTCATCTACAGAATAGATCTTCACCTCTGCAAATGTACCAATAATATCCTTAGGTGTAACTCCTTCTGGCAAGTCAGAAGGAGATACTATAATCTCACCGTCCACCTCAGGACTCTCTGCCATCGATCTTGCAAAAAACAAACCATCCCTGAAAGAATCTATCAAAACCCTCTCTTTACTTCCTTCTCTTTTATAATTAAATCCAAGAGATATACCAGCCTGCAACTCCATTAGCCTATCCAATCTCTCCTGCTTGACAGACTCAGATATCTCATCAGGAAGATGCGAAGCTCCCCATGTTCCCTCCTCCTCAGAGTAGGTAAATGCTCCTAACCTCTCAAACTTAACATCATCTACAAAATCAAGTAATTGAGAAAAAGCAGACTCCGTTTCACCGGGATGCCCTACAATCATGGTTGTCCGTAGAACAATTCCGGGTATCTTGCTCCTGAACATCTCCACCAGTTTGCGTGTTTCGTAGGAATTTACACCCCTTCTCATATTTCTGAGTACTCCGTCATCTATATGTTGTAACGGAATATCCAGATAATTACATACCTTCGGATTATCTCTTATCACATCAATCACATCGAGAGGAAAAGAGGTGGGATAAGAATACAGGAGCCTTATCCATTCTATTCCATCTATTAAAGACAATCGCTCCAACAACTCTCCTAATCTTCTCTTTCCATAAATATCCAACCCATAAAATGTAGTATCCTGAGCAATTACAATCAACTCTTTAACACCAGAAGAGGCCAGATAAGTTGCCTCAGAAATAAGATCACCGATAGGGACAGAAATATGACTTCCCCTGATCAATGGTATTGAACAATATGAACATATCCGATCACAACCTTCTGATATCTTAAGATAAGCATAATGGGAAGGGGTAGTGAGAAATCTCATGTTGTTAAGAGAAGAATTCCAAGACCTTCCTAAAGCTTTTAATACCCCGGGGTAGTCAAATGTTCCATAGTATCCATCCACCTCAGGAACCTCCTCTTCCAGTTCTCTTCTGTATCTCTGAGACAAACATCCAAACACAAAAACAAATGAGGTCTCTCCCATCCTCTTGTGCTCTACAGCCTCCAGTATAGCCTCCACAGACTCCTCCTTTGCATCTTTTATAAAACCACAAGTATTCAATAAAATAGCATCTGGTAAAAGCTCAGAAGTGTCTCCCTCCTCCGGAATCACCTCCACTCCTGCTCCGGCAATTTGTTTAAGAAGATGTTCAGAGTCCACCCTGTTCTTAGAACAACCCAGAGTAATAAGCTGAACAGACTTAATCCTTTTATTCATTAATCATATCCATAAATATTATCCTGCTACTATATCGCTCTCCTCCGCATTTTCGTGATCCTCAAACTCAAGAGATGCTTTTTCCTTTAGAATATTATACCACTCTACAACCTTTTTCATGTGAGAAACATAAAAACGATCCTTATCATAATCCGGAAGAACCTGAGAGAAGAAATCCTTCAAAATCTCAGCTCCACCTTTAGGATCAGGAGCAGTACCATCACCAAGATATTCCTTCATCTTACCCAAGACTTCTGCCAAGGATACCTCATCCTCCTCAGTATAAATTGATATATCAGCCAAAGAAGTCACTCTTTCATTTATTCCGAACATATTTCTTTTACCATTTATCAAGGACTCAGCGATTACACCCGCTTTAGCCTGCGCTATAAATAAAAAAAGCCCCTTGTGTCCGGATATAGACAAAATCTTTTGTAAATTAGTCTTACTCATAAAGTTTAAACCTTAAAATCATTTTTATTATTTAATAATATTCTCTATTATAATCCTCTCTCTTTCCTTATAATTTCATAAGCTTCAGCAATCTTCTTGAACCTCTCTTCAGCAGCCCTTTGAATGTCTGCTCCCAAATGAGATACTTTATCTGGATGATGTTTCACAGCAAGTCTTTTGTATGCCTTTTTCACCTCTTCGTCAGTTGCATCAGAAGATATCTCAAGTACCTGATAAGCTTTATCAACGCCTGAGTCAAACATTGCAAAGATTGCTTCACTCTCTCTCAAGGGAATAGAGACAGAAGCTGCGATATGTCTCAAAACTCTCAACTCCGGCTGGGACACTGCTCCATCAGCTGCTGCAATACCTGTCAGATAATGAAGAAGTTGCACCCTTGCCTCATGACTCATATACCTAGACACCTGAGCCCCAACAGCCTGAATATCAACATCTTTACCTAGAATATCTTTAAGATACTTTAAAGCCTCAACAGAAGCATCCTCCCCAAAATTCTTTTTCAAGAAAGCTTTGACATATGAGAGTTCCGAACGCATTACACGTCCGTCAGCTTTCATTACAGCAGACGAAAAAACAAGCAGGGTTACCAAAAAACTGTTTCTTTCCTCTGACACACTAAATCTTGCCTTCCTACCGGAAGAAGAACCATCAGTATCTTTTTCAAGAAATGAGGCAATTCCGTAACCCAAAAGAGCACCCAGAGGTCCTCCGAGTGCCCATCCTATCGCACCACTTATCCATTTACCATAACCCATCTTTCAATATCTTATCATCTTAAATAACCATATCATCAAGAAAATCTATACTTTATAATCCATCAATAGATTACCCTCTGCTACAAGTAATCACACCTTTTCAAGACATCAACGACTTGAGGTAAAACAGCATGTTTACCATCTGCAAATATAGTAAAATCTGCCCTATCTCTCACATCTTCATATTTACACTGATTCTCCATACGCATTATCACACTCTTCTCATCACATCCATCTCTTCTCACTACTCTTTTAATACGTAAATCCACCGGAGCATAAACCAATAACACCTTGTCTATTTCAGAGTGAAAAATCGGAGCCGAAAAAAAAAGAGCGCTCTCCATCATAACAAGATTGCTTGCAAATAAATAATCCGTCTTCCATCTTTTAAAATCCTCTAAAACAACAGGGTGAACGATACTATTAACTTTTTCCAAAAGCGAGTCATCCGAAAATATTAGAGAAGCAAGTCTCTTCTTATCTAGCTTTCCATTTCTTACAATATCACTTCCTAACAAATCTTTCAATGAGTCCAATAATCCCAAATCAGTCTCATACAATTTCTTAGTCCGCGAATCTGCGTCATATACGGGCACACCCAACCTAGAAAAAACCTGCGTAACATAACTTTTACCGCTTCCAATTCCTCCGGTACAAACCAACGCATATCCCATAGCTAATCATTTATTATTCTCACATGAACAAATCGAGGCAAAGTTCCATAATATAAAAGACCATCCGGAAATACACCACTATAACCTGGCTCAACAATAGTATCAGACATTATTCCAAAATTCTTGAAATCAATAACAGGAGAAATCAAGTTCAACTCTCCGGTACTTTTATCCTCTTTCCTGTATCTGAACACTACCTTTAGTTCTTCCGGGACTAACTCTAAATTTACACTATCAGGAACATTAATGATTTCGACAGGCCTGCTGAATTTCTGTTCCACAAATCTGGCCACATCAATAGTATAATAAATCTCATCCTCACTTGCAGTTATCCCTTCAGGTAAATCAAGTTTTACAAATCCGGTAAGATCAGAATCCACACCATTTGCAACAACTACATCAGTATAAAGAGTATCAATATCATTTAATCTATCCCTTTCTCCAGATATGAAAACATGGGAAGGGTTGAGTTTAAAATCACTGGCAGCCATAAATTGTTCCCGGAAAGAGAGTCTCTCTCTAAGAGAGACAGGCACCTCCTTCCCCACAATATGTGGATAAGAAAAAAATAAAGTATCCACGCTAAAATACTCTATGGTCATCTTTTCAGCTACTGCTTCAACAATAAGATCCCTTACCTCAGGTACTAAAAGATAAAAACCATCCTTTCCGTCATATTTTCTGACTAATGCTTTGTCCGGTTTTATATTTAAAAAATTATCTGAAGATGCATACCTATGCTTTAATATATAAAAGCCATTTGATTTTCCTCGTATTACAAGATTGTTCAAAGAACCGGATTTGGTTTCATGTCCGTTTATCTGAACAGAAAGAAACACCTTATATTCAAAAAACCGGCTATATTCATCAGATAGATTATGTACTACCCATATTATAAAAGCAAGAAAGAGGCAGAACAAAAAAAGAAATAATTGTCTGCCTCTTCTGAATTTTATCTTTAATAAATTTTTGCCAGTATTAAACATGACAAATTTATTTAGATACCGGTATATCAGTAATATCTTTTACTATAGCCGATTTGTCAATTCTTAATTTTACATTGCTGTCCACTTCCATTAAAACATACTTTTCCTTTACTTCGGAAACAGTACCGTAAATGCCACCAATTGTAACAACTTTATCTCCTTTTTCAAGACTGTTCCGGAACTTAGCCAAGTCCTTTTGTTTCTTTTGTTGTGGACGTATCATAAAGAAATACATCACAACAAAAATAAGACCCATCATAATCAAAAAACTCCAGTTACCGGCCCCGGACTGGGCATTTTGCTGAAGAATCACACTGAAATTCATAATATTTGTTTTAAATTAATATAATGCAAATTTAGTTATTCTGACGACCCTACCAAACCTCTGCCACTTTTTTGTATTGTGCCATTTTCTACCATAGCCGTAAGAATCTTATCCAATATTCCATTTACAAAAACACGACTGTTGGGAGTACTGTAATACTTAGAAAGCTCAACATATTCGTTAATGGTAACCTTGAGAGGAATATTAGGAAAATATACAGCCTCAGCGATACCCATAATAATCAGACACACATCAGTAGAGGCCAGACGCTCTGTTTCCCAGTTATGTACATATTGAGAGATAATTTCCCTGTAATCTCCATACTTCATCATAGAGACATTCAGCAACCTTATTGCATAATCCCTGTCATCATCCTTTAGAAAAACATTGGGGTGAGAAATCTTCTCTTCCTCCCTTAATGAATAGAGTTTCTTAACAATAATGTTTAACACAAATGCTAAATCATCAGTCCAATAAAGAGACATATCCTCAAGAATATAATCCAAGTCCTCCGAATCTTCAAGCTCCTCCTCAAAAATCCTGCAAACAAGCTTTACATCCTCCTTAAAAGAACTTATACCGGAATTCATGTACTCTTGGTAGTAATCCTTTTCAGAAATATCTCTGAATAATTTTTTTACAAAAGGAATATTTTCAGCCCAGGACAACCCCCTGACAGCACAAAAACCCTTCAAGTCGGCATCATCATCGAGTAAAGAAATCAATCGGTTATCTACGAACTTATAATTTGGATGAGACTCTTCCTCAGTAGGTTGAAATTTGTTAAGACCAGCCTCAATCTTTTGTTCTGCCACCTGTTTAATCATCACTGGTAGAGAAAGAAAAAAATAGTATAGCTCCAGAGTCTTATCACAACTCATTAACAACTCTTTCTCTGCAGCAAGAAAAGAGTCAGCTACCGAATTCACACGCCCAAACAGCACTTTAAAAACCTTAATACGAATCAATCTTCTGCTTATCATAAAAGAATATTTTATCTAATATTTTACAAAGATAGGTTTTTGTGCATAAAAATTAATTTTATCTTTGCGATATAAACTTAAAAATGGAAAAAATGTACTACGAAGATTATGACAAGGCAGATTCTCGTGAGCGAAATGGAGACGACATTTACTCTAAACCAATCCGGGCAGGTAAGCGCACCTATTTCTTTGATGTAAAATCAACAAGAAACAACGATTACTACCTCACAATTACAGAGAGCAAAAGGAGAGTAGAAAAGGATGGACGCTTCGTATACGACAAACACAAAATTTTTCTCTATAAAGAAGATTTTGACAAATTCATCGAAGGACTTGAAGAGACAATCAGCTTTATAAAAGAAAAAAATCCGGCAACCCAAGATGAGAAATTCCAGGAGAATGATGTTAAAAAATCATTTTCTGATGTTAATTTCGAAGAACTTTAAATCCTCGGAAGTTTTTCACTAATTATTGATTAATAATTCATTACGAAACAAGTCTGTACAAATTGTACAGACTTGTTTCGTAATACATTGCATTGCAATGTATTACGAAAAACTTCCGGGAAGCCCACCACCATTTTTTACGATATGAAATATCATTTTACGATTTGACAATTAATTCCGCCTAAAATAGATTATATTTGTTGCATGAAAAACTTGTGCGGCCGTTATTTACTCGAGTAATTCAAACAGGATAGACTATATTTTAAAAGTTATGTGACGGATTTTGATTGTGATTTGATGCGCACAAAAAAAGAGACCTGCAATAAGCAGGTCTCTTCCTTTTTGAGAGGTACCCAGCAGAATCGAACTGCTGTAGACGGTTTTGCAGACCGTTGCCTAACCACTCGGCCAGGGTACCGATTTGAGAATGCAAATATAGATATTTCTTTTTTAGAGAGCAAATTTTACTCATAAAAACCTCTGCCTCACTTGTACTTATCATCTGAACAAATGATGAGACTGCTGTAATATCTTCTGCTTTATCAAAGGGTTCAAAGTATCCTCATTATCTTCAATAAAATCCGCAACTACTTTTGATGCTGCATCCGAAACATGTCCATTAAGAAGAGCCTCAAGCCATCTGGCCGGAAAAAAAATATCACCTGTATAATGTATCTCCTCAATAACTTCCAATCCTCTCTTAAGGTAATTATAAGCATGCTCCTCCACAATCTTATCATTAAGCAATGCAAGAGAGCGCAAGGTAAGTGGTTCATTCCCCCTGTTCTCTGCTTTCAGCAATGAAAGAAACACCGAATCTCTCACAGAAATATCGGGAGATACCGCCGAAAAAGTTCTCTCAAACTCCTTTCTTCTCTCTTCATTCTCAATTCTCTTCAGCTGAATATTTCTTATCTCTACATACAGATCTGGACTAAGCAGAGCCAATTTGTAGGAAAGAGTCATCAAATCCCTCTCACCGAGAGGTACAGCAGAAAAAGCAACTGGATCCTTCCATACAGAATATAAAAAATCAGCAGCACTATTAGATATTGAAACTTTTCTAAAGAGATTGAACGCCATAGTACGCCTTTCAATATCGGATGAATTTTCCACTATATTTAAGAACATCTCCTCCAACTCATTTTCCATACCTCTGAAAACATTAGAATTAAGGTAATCAGCAACTCTGGAGAAAACAATAATATTTACATCATCACATAATAAATTCCTTGCAACTTCAACAAAAATCTCTCTCTCTAATAATCGTGCATCAACCATCTCATATAACTGAATCAAATTATATAAAACATCTGCATCCTCATTATTCTTAAAATCAAGCAATTGAGCAACAATAGAAGAGATAACTGCAGAATCTGCATCAATCAACCCATATGTTTTATCTTCGGACAAAAACAACTTATCAAAAGAGAGATTTTGCCCATATGAAGGAGATTGCCCCATAGTGTTTTTAACATAATCCACAGAAACGCCAAAGTCATTGCTCATAGATACATCCATAACAGGCATACCCGGTTCTTTGACCCAGGAATTACTCCAGACTCTCAAATCCTCTTCAATCAGATTGTCTAATATCTCTATTAGGTCATCCCATGTAGCATTAGAATAAGCATATTTATTCAAATAACTCTGAATACCTACCCTGAATAGAGAATCCCCCGTTTTAGCCACAAGTTTCTCCATAACGATAGGAGATTTGTTATATATAATATTCCCATAAAGTAAACCTGCCTCATTGAGATTGTCAAGATCTTGTCTTATTGCGTTAGCTCCTGCAGTTCTGTCTTCTGCATAAGAAGCTGGAAAGTAACTATTGATGAAATTCAAATCATGATCAATATCGGAAAATATTGGAGAGACTATCTGCGAAGAGAACCAGTTTGCAAATACCTTCCTTAGTCCATACATCATCAAACCACTTCATAGTCACAAAATCTCCAAACCACATATGGGCAGTTTCATGTGCAATCAGCTTTGCCCTGGACATCCTATCACTTATTGTTGCACTCTCCTCCAGGAACATCTTTGTATCCGCATAAAAGGTAGCACCCAATGTGCTCCATTCCACCATATTGAAAACCGGGCACTATCGCAATATCATATTTTGTAAAAGGATATTCTATCCCTGTATACTCCTCAAGCCACTCCAAAGAGGTAAATATAAGGTCAAATATATCATCTGTCTGACTCAACCTGTTACCATCAGACTCCTTGTGTAGCATACTTACTACTCTACCCTCTTTTTCCTTGGAAATCACATCAAAGTCCCCAGCCACAAAAGCAAAAAGATAAGTAGGTATCGGCTTAGTTTGAGAAAACTCAACCACTTTCTCGGCTCCATTTGTCACAGAACAAATCTTTTTTCCATTTGCCAGGGCAATCCATTCAGAAGGAATTTTAAGTGAAAGTGAATAAGTAGCCTTAAGATCTGGCTGATCAAAACAAGGGAACAATGTTCTTGCCCTGTCAGGCACAAGTAAAGTATACATAAAATCCTCTCTGCGATTCAAAGAGTAGTCACCGGGCTCAAATATTATTTGTATGATGTTCCCACCCTCTTCCAGATGCTCTTCAGGAACAACTATATGCTCTTTCTCATACCTACAATCCAACTCCACCACCATTAACAATAAGTATTTTATTATTGGTAGTATCACCATCTCTTCTCACAAAGTCAAGCACAACATCATCCTTAGATGAAAGGAAAAACGATATATCAATCTTACCTTTTACAGGATTCTCTTTCTCTTTAGGTAAAACAAAGAAAAGAGAATATGAGATGTCGGATATCAGTGATTTACGCTCTACAGCAAGCTCTCTTGAAACTCCGGGTGTCAATTCACCCGCACTGTCAACACAAGAGAACAATAGCACAAGAGATGTAAAAAAAATACAAAAAAAGACTCCGAAATTTTTCATTAAAAATGATTATAAATATTAAGAAGTATAACTATCAATCACAAATCTCCCAAAAATTCCTTGGAAATAATCTTTCCAGGTAAAGAGCATCTGTATCGTCAAAATCATTGACTTGTTCACTATCTACATCAAGAACTGCTACCACCCTGTTTTCAGAATACATTGGAATCACGATCTCAGACTTAGAAAAAGAGCTGCATGCGATATGCCCGGGAAATTCATCGACATCAGGGACAATAAGTGTCCGCTTCTCTTTCCAGGCAGTACCACATACTCCTTTTCCAAGAGCAATCCTGGTACATGCTACCGGTCCCTGAAAGGGACCAAGTACAAGGGAAGCACCATCCTTGGAATCATCAGTTTTTACTATGTAAAAGCCAACCCAGAAAAAACCAAAGGCTTCCTTCAAAGCAGCAGCAACATTAGCAAGATTGGCATACAAATCCCTCTCTCCATCCACCAGTGAGTGTATCTGGGGTATAAGAGACTCATAAACTACCCTCCTTGATTTTGAATCAGGAATGTCAATTTTTATCCATACACTTATATTTAATGCTCAAACATAAACAAACCTGATAAAATAATCAAATCCATCATCTCTTAACTGTTGGATTACTGAGAAGTTTAAGATACATTTTTTGACACACCCACGCATCAACCGCAGCGTATGCCTGCTGAGCCTCAGAAAGCTCTTTTGCCTCCCAATTGGAGAGTTGTTGGGATTTCGACACCCTCATCCCCAGAATTATTGCAGCCATTTTCCTCACGCTTTTCTCCTGAATACCCCAGTTCTCAGCAATTGACTGTAAATCAACAAACCCACGTGCATTGAATGTACCATGATATTTCAAAGCCCTTATATCATCGGTAATGGCAGCGCCAACCTTAACAACACGTGCAGAAGATAAAATCTTCTTCAGTTCTTCTGTCAAACCAACTTCATGAAGACGAAAAATACATGCTTTATCTCTTCCTGAGAGCTGTAACAGTGCCACCTTGTTACGTCTGGAGTTGGCCACGAAATTTGGTTTAGTCTCCGTGTCAAACCCAATAACTTTCAACGTTTTGAGATAATCAATTGCAAAACGATACTTGTCGTCAATTCTGTCAATAACCATAACTTCCCCGGTGAATTGTGCCGCAGGTAACTTTTCCAACTCTTCCGGAGTAATTGTATCTTTAAATATCATCTATTGTAATTTCCTTTTTATTAACTTATAAGAGAGGGGTAAACGCTCTTTTATCCTTTTAATATTATCTGGATTTATATTATCATCCGAAAAAGAGACCACACTAACAGAGGGAGAGTCAGAATCAACCACCCGTCCATATTTAAACTCATACACAAAATTTCCCTTTTCATCAACAAGAGAGTCCGCTATAGACTTAGCAGGTACAGAGATAAAAGCCTGCAACAATGTGCTGTCCACATTTTTATTTAATAAATCATCTGACCTCAACATCTTATAAGCACTCTTAGCTGTATTAACAGCGGGATCTACAAAAGACAAATTATCATCTAAAATTTCTTTGTATGGGAAGTAATCATCTTTACAATAATTTTTCATCTCATAAACAACCCTTTCAAGAGTATCCCTAAGATAAGGATAATGAGTACATCCCATTATCACACTTTTAAGCACAGCCCCCTTACCGCCATACTCTTTGCGAAACTGTTCAATCAGAGATACCATATGAAATCTTGCATAATTACCAGCCGAATTCAATTGCATCTCTATAATTTCACCGGAATTATCCCTCTCTAACAGAATGGAATTAGATGAGTAGTCAAAATTGTACACATCCAGCATTTCCTTAATAATACCATTATCAGAATTATAAGTTGGTCCCTTATAATCACTCCTCACTTCACTACAAAGAGGATCTATAAAATAAGAATCCATATCAACTGCTTCAGCAAAACCAAGTCCCCCCTGGCTTACAATTTTCACAACATCTGAAAAACCTCTTTCTGAAGCAATTTTACTGATTGTTCTCTCATAACCACCGGATTTAACAGTCCCTACAGTAGCCAAAACACCTATTCCCTGAAGAGTTTCTTCTCTCTCAATAAATTCAAATGCCCCCAAAACACCAGCCTCAATTACACCAACCACTCTTACTCCGGTCCCGGACAGTTCCAAAAGCATTTTAACATCTTCAAGACCATAAGCAGTAGCGGTATTACATGCTATTACAATCAACTTTGTTCTATTAGGTTCAGTAGTAAGGAAAAGAGCATCTTTTACTATCAACTCTCTGAGATAATCAGTTGCTCCTTCACTATCATATAACCCATACGGCATATTAGCCTGATCTGCAAGATAGATAAAATTTTCACTCCCAAAATCCGGAATACCATCAGGTTTCTCCTCTCCTGTCCTATTATCAAAGAAATCTATATCCAGAAATTTTTCCAATACAGTCAGACCTCCTGTTCCGGAGTCAAACATCCCTACAGGCAGTATCGATAAATCTTCGGGATACTCTTCATATGAACCATAATAGACCGAATATTTATCATGAAAAATCTTTTTTGCAACAGGCACATCCCTGAAAAAAGAGCTCTTTTCAACTCCCCTTCCGCAACCAACAGCCAATAATATTGCTGCAAGACAAATTAATGTACGGAAGAAAAATTTGTAGTTATTTTCCATAATTAAATTTTCCAAACTCCGTTTCCAAAACAACTTCGGCCCCCTTACACTCTTCCACTCTTCCAATAATCTTGGCATCCACACCCATGGAAGCAGCTATCTCAATCATCTTTCCGGCTGCGTCAGATGTTGTATAAACCTCAAGCCTATGACCCATATTGAATACCTTGTACATCTCACTCCAGGCAGTTCCGGAATCACGCTGTATATATCTGAAGAGAGGCGGTACCTCAAACAGACAATCCTTAACCACTCTCAAGTTATCAATAAAATTAAGAACTTTGGTCTGGGCCCCTCCGGAACAGTGGACAACTCCGTGAATATCCTCCCTTAGCTCTGCAATAACTTTTTTCATCACAGGCATATATGTTCTTGTCGGTGACAGTAATAACTTACCGTAAGTAACACCTGTCAAATCATCTATGTCAGAAGGATTCCTTGTACCTGTATAAACCAGATCAGAAGGAATAGAGGAATCAAAACTTTCAGGATATTTTTCGGCAAGAAATGATTCAAACAGATCGTGTCTGGCTGAAGTCAAACCATTACTACCTGTTCCACCATTGTATTCATCCTCATAATCAGCCTTTCCATAAGAGGCAAAACCTACCACGACATCTCCGGGAACAATTCCGGAATTGTCAATTACTTCATTTCTCCTTATCCTGGCACAAACAGTGCTATCCACAATCACAGTACGCACCAGATCTCCCACATCGGCAGTTTCTCCTCCGGTAAGGATTACGTTAACACCGTAATCCTTCATTTTTTCAGCAAATTCAGATGTACCATTTATCAGTGCGGCTACAACCTCTCCGGGTATAACAGACTTGTTACGACCAATAGTTGACGAGAGCAAAATATTGTCTGTAACCCCAACGCACAACAAATCATCTGTATTCATAACAACGGCATCCTGAGCTATACCTTTCCACACACTCATATCCCCGGTCTCTTTCCAATAGACATAGGCAAGGGAAGACTTTGTACCTGCCCCATCTGCATGCATCACCACACAATAATCAGGATCACCACACAGAAAATCCGGTACAATTTTGCAAAAAGCATTGGGGTACAACCCCTTATCCATATTCTCAATAGCCTTGTGCACATCCTCTTTAGAAGAAGAGACACCTCTCATGGCATATTTGCGTGCATCTGTACTTTTTGTGCTCATAAATCACTCTTTATCTCAGAAACAATAACTCTCTATACTTTGGAAGTGGCCACAACTCATCATCCACCACCATTTCCAATTTATCCACGGTTCTTCTTATCTTCGACATATAAGGCAATACATCTTTAGCGTAACACTCAGCTCGTTCAGGATATGACTCTATCTTGTTTGCCTTCTTCCTAGCCTCTATTATTGCATGCGAATCATCTCTCAAAGACTGTATATATCCGGAAATCTTCTTTATGCTATAAATCTGCTTATCAGTCATGCTTTTGTAATCCTCTTCTCCAAATATCTCCTTTATACCCAATACATTATCTATTAGTGTATTCTGAAACTTAATTGCAGTGGGAATAATGTGGTTTATAGTAAGATCCCCTATAACCCTTGCCTCAATCTGAAGCTTCTTGATAAAGGTTTCATTTAGAACCTCATATCTGGCTTCAAGTTCTCTTTCGCAAAGAACACCGGTCTCTTTCATTAACACCCTTGTACTCTCCTGCAACATAGAACTGAACGCCTCAGGAAGGTCAGTCACACCTCTCAAGCCCCTTGCTTCAGCCTCCTTGTGCCACTCGACACTATAACCATTACCCTCAAACAAAATCTTACCAGACTCCACAATAAACTGACGAATCACCTTCATTACAGCCTCGTCACGTGAAGCTCCAGAACTCATCTCCTCATCACACAACACCTTGAACCTTGTTAGCTGTTGTGCTACAGCAGCATTAAGGATAAACATGGAAGAGGCCACATTAACAGAAGAACCCACGGCACGGAACTCAAACCTGTTTCCGGTAAAAGCAAAGGGAGAGGTTCTGTTCCTGTCTGTATTGTCAGGAAGAATTTCAGGTATCTTGTTAACTATTTCTAGCTTAAGAGCACGATTCTCTTCACTGTCCTCAGTAAGTTCTGTATTCTCGATTGACCTGAGCACATCAGTAAGCGTTTTCCCTATAAACACAGACATTATCGCCGGAGGAGCCTCACTTCCTCCAAGTCTGTATGAATTACCCAGAGATGCAGTAGATGCCATAAGCAAGAAATGATGCTCATAAACAGCTCTTATCACCGAAACGAAAAAACTCAGGAACTGCAAATTGTTTCGTGGAGTCTTCCCGGGCGATAGAAGATTGACCCCTCTGTCAGTAACTATAGACCAGTTACAGTGCTTTCCCGACCCATTGATTCCGTCAAAAGGCTTTTCATGAAACAGCACCTTGAGTTTATGCTTCTTGGCAACCTTTCTCATGAGAATCATCATCATCAGATTATGATCTACAGAAAGATTGGCCTCTGCATAATACGGAGCAAACTCAAATTGATTCGGAGCCACTTCATTATGTCTTGTTTTAAGCACAACTCCGAGTTTGTATGCCTCAGTTTCGAAATCCTTCATAAAAGCCATAACCCTGGAAGGAATTGCCCCGAAATAATGATCTTCCAACTGCTGGTCCTTCGCAGAAGTATGTCCTACCAAAGTCCTGTTGCAAAGCATAAGATCCGGTCTAGCCTTGTACAAAGCCTCATCTACGATAAAGTACTCCTGCTCTATCCCAAGCATAACATTCACCCTGGAAACAGCAGGATCAAACAATGATGCCAGTTCTACCGCTGCCCTATCTATTTGCTGAAGAGATTTCAGATGAGGAGCCTTCATATCAAGTGACTCACCTGTATAGGCAACAAATACAGAAGGAATACAAAGAGTCCCGTCAATTATAAATGCCGGAGAAGTAGGATCCCATGCCGAATAACCCCTGGCCTCAAAAGTATTTCTCAATCCTCCATTAGGAAAACTGGAAGCATCAGGTTCCTGCTGCACCAAGGCATCACCCTTGAAATTCTCAAATACACCTCCGTTTTTGTCCGGATCAACAAAGGCCTCATGCTTTTCAGCAGTTGCATCAGTTAATGGATGAAACCAGTGAGTATAGTGAGTTGCACCTCTTTCTACTGCCCAGGCTTTCATTCCTGACGCAATCTGATTGGCAACCTTCCTGTCTATCCTGGACCCTTCGTTTACAGCCTTTTGAACTACATCAAAAGCTTCCGAAGAGAGATATCGTCGCATCTGCTCCATATCAAAAACATTCTGCCCGAAATAGGAAGAAACAGGCTTATCTTCTTTAAAAAATCTTTCTGTAGGATGAGAGGAAAATTCATCCAATGCTCTTTTTCTGAAACTGCTCATACGACATAGTTTTTAAAGCTGCAAATGTAGCCATAATTTTCACTTTGAGCCTCATTTTTCTTAATTTTGCGTCAAATCTAAAACTTCAAAAATGAAACAGAAATTTGGTTTCCTCACACTTTTTTTATCTTTCACACTTTCTCTGCAGTTAAATGCCCAGAACAACATTCAAAGATACCTGGACAAGCTCAGTCAGGACTCTCTTTTTCGCAACTCTGTTACTGCTGTGAAAGTAATGGACTCACAAGGGAATAGTATAGCTACCCTTAATCCGGAGATGCCACTTCTCACAGCCTCTACAATGAAAACCATCACCACAGGGCTGGCTCTTGTCGTATTGGGAGAAGAGTATCGTTTCAGCACTAAGCTGGGATACTCTGGATTCATAGATAACGGCACACTTTACGGAGACCTCTACATTGTGGGAGGTGCAGACCCTACCCTTGCATCACCCGATTCTCTTGGAATGGCTGCAGACTCACTGTTCGGCACCTGGAAAAAATCACTTGAAGAGGCCGGTATAACAAGGATAAACGGACATATAATAGCAGACGATCGCTATTTTGAACATGAAATAGTTCCGTCAAGCTGGGCTTGGAGCAATCTGGGACCCTACTACGGAAGTGGACCCAGCGGACTCTCCTTCTACGAGAATCTCACCGACTTCAAACTCATTCCAGGCAAAAACATCGGTGATGATGTACACATAAAAGAGATATATCCCGCAGTTCCGGGAATGGCCTACATAAATACACTCACAACCGGAGGAATCCATACAGGGAGGAGATACAACTACAGGACCTCCGACATTTCAAAAACAGGAGTTCTCCGCGGAACAATCAGCAGCGACTACGACTCCACAACACTCACCCTTTCAAATAAATTCCCCCACCTGAGCTGTGCTTCTGAATTCAAATCATACCTCGACAAAAAAGGAATATACAGCAGGTCCGAAATACTTGAAGCATCAGGTTTCAACTCTCCTGAACTATCCGAACTCACTATAATCAATGAAACCCTTTCAAAACCATTGAAATACATTGTCAACGTCACAAATCGCATAAGCAACAACTTTTATGCGGAGACTCTTTTCAAGATGATAGGAAAGAAAGTGACTGGTACCGCATCATACGACTCAGCTGCAGTCGCGGCAAAGAGAGTGCTCAAAGAGATGGGGGTCTCTTTGAACGGTTATACCCAGGAAGACGGAAGCGGTCTCTCCAGACAAAATTACGTATCTCCCCAATTCTTCTGTAACTTTTACTCAGCCATGACCTTAACACCGGTATTTGAAAGTTTCTTCAGGAGTCTGCCCTATCCCGGTCAAGAAGGCACAACATTAGAAAACGTATTAAAAGAGGTGAACCCCTCAAAAAAGCAGGCAATTCATGCAAAAAGCGGATCTCTTTCCAATGTTAGGTGTTATGCAGGATATGTAGAGAAAAAAAAGGGAAATCATCTCTACTTTGCCATTCTTTCAAACAATTTTTCTGCCAAGACATCTGAGATGCAGATAGGCATAGAAGAATTCATGAAAGAACTCATTAAATACTAATTTATTTTTTTATTCATAAATTCTGTATAATTTAGCTTTTTATTTATAAACTATTTGTAACAAATCATAATAAAATGTTAACACTCTCGCAGAAAGCCCTTACAATGCCTGCTTCTCCAATCAGAAAACTTGTTCCTTATGCAGAACAAGCCAAGAAGAAAGGCGTCAAAGTCTATCACCTTAACATAGGACAACCAGACATCGATTCACCCAAAGAAGCCCTGGAAGCAGTTCGCAACTTTCCCGGAACCTATATTCCCTATCCCCACTCAGCCGGTATAGAGAGTTACAGGAAAGGTCTTGCAAACTACTACCGTGAAATCGACATTGACGTCACCCATGAAGATATTATCGTCACAACAGGAGGTAGCGAATCCCTACAGATATCTCTCGGCGTAACCTGTAATCCGGGAGACGAAGTAATTGTTATGGAACCCTTTTACACCAATTACAATGCCATTGCGGTTCAAAACGAAATAGTGCTTAAACCCATTGAAACCAAAATTGAGAATGGTTTTGCACTTCCTGCCATGGAAGAATTTGAAAAGTTAATAACACCCAAGACAAAGGGCATCCTTATTTGCAATCCCGGAAATCCTACAGGCACACTCTACCCCAAGGAATCCCTTATAGAGCTTGGAGAGATTGCCAGAAAAAACGACCTCTTCATCTACTCCGACGAAGTATACAGAGAATTCTGCTATACCGAAGAATCACACTTCTCTTGCATGCATCTTGATGGTCTCGATCAGAATGTAATTCTTCTAGACTCTGTATCCAAGAGGTATAGCATGTGCGGAGCACGCATAGGCGCCATAGTATCCAAAAACAATGAGGTGATGTCAGCTGTACTAAAGTATGCGCAGGCACGACTCTGTTCACCGGCACTCGAACAAATAGCAGCAGAAGCCGCTTTGCAAGCTCCTCAATCCTACTTTGACCAAGTTAAAGAAGAGTACATTTCCCGCAGAGACTTGATGATAGAAGCACTCAACAAAATGGAAGGAGTTGTCTCCCCTACGCCATTAGGAGCTTTCTACACAATAGCAAGACTACCTGTAGACGACAGCGACAAATTTGCACAATGGCTTCTCGAAGAGTTCCAATACGAAAATCAAACAGTAATGGTAGCTCCTGCTGCAGGATTTTATGCCACCCCCGGAAAAGGCACCGATGAAGTGCGTATTGCGTATGTACTCAATAAAGATGATCTCAACAACGCAATGAAATGTCTGGAAGTAGCTCTTAAGGAGTATCCCGGCAGAACCATATAAGGAATAATCACCCATATTCATTAAGAAACAATCCACAACTCCATTAAGTTGTGGATTTGTTTTTTTAGATTTGCATAAACAACCCTTCCGCAATATGAAAAACATTCGAATAACAACAGCCCAATTCGAGTCTCGTTCTGCAGACAAAGGTTACAACCTTGCAATTATGGAACGTCTTGCTGCAGAGGCAGCTGCAGAAGGATCTGACGCCATTTCCTTCCATGAATGTTCACTCACAGGATATACCTTTGCACGTAACCTAAATAAAAAGCAACTTCTGGATATTGCAGAACCCATTCCTGAAGGAGAAAGTATTGAAAACCTCAGAGAGATTGCCTCTCAGTACGACATAGCTATTCTGGCAGGTCTCTTCGAAAAAGACCATGAGGATAACATATA
>CAXXPC010000003.1:0-33513 GCA_963678025.2 Bacteroidales bacterium | reverse complement strand
TGTTTTTCCAGGAGATGATGTGCCTTAACAAGCATCAAAGCAGCAGGAGCTTCAAACGCAATCCTTCCCTTTATGCCTATGATGGTATCTCCCACGTGCATATCTCTTCCCACTCCATACTTTCCGCCAATGGTATTTAACTTGCCAATTACTTCAACGGGATTCATTTGAACTCCATCCAAAGCAACAGGCTCACCCTTAACAAAGGTAATAGACACACTCATCGGCTCAACCTCCGATATAGTAGAGGGATACGCCTCTTCCGGAACTGCATCATATGAATTCAGAGTCTCCTCTCCTCCGACACTTGTACCCCACATTCCCTGATTAATTGAATATTTCGATTTGTTCCAGGAAAAATCAAACCCGTGTTTTTTTTAGATAATCAATTTCATCCATTCTTGAAAGTTGCAACTCCCTCACAGGAGCAATAATCTTTACATTAGGAGCCATAACCTCAAACACAAGATCAAATCTTATCTGATCGTTACCTGCACCAGTACTACCATGAGCTACATAAGAGGCATCTATCTCCTTCACATGATTCAACACGGCCATAGCCTGAAACATCCTTTCAGAGCTTACAGAGAGAGGGTAAACGGAATTTTTAAGAACATTACCAAAGAGAAGGTACTTTATCCCTTTTTCATAATATTCTTCTACAGCATCAACACTCTTGTGCGAAACAGCACCCAATTCAATTGCTCTTTTCTCTGCATCCTTCACTTCAACAGCAGAGAATCCTCCGGTATTTACAAGCACAGTGTGCACCTCCATTCCCTTTTCATTGTGAGATAAGGAATGCAAAAAGAGGTATCAAGTCCTCCACTAAAGGCCAGAACTACTTTCTTTTTCATATTATTGTTTTTTAAAAGATATTAACGAATTAATCCGGGATATAGGATTTATTACAAGTGACTTCCCCACTGATATCAACGCCGGGGTTATCTTCTGCCGGTTTTGCACAGCAGGGTCATATAATAGAGCTGTGCAGAGACACATTTTAAAGTTATTCCTTTTGAGCACATCATAATTACGCACCCTCTGCATCCGCTCCAGAAATCAACATCATCAGTTAGTTCAGAAAAAGTTACAGGCTTAAAACCCAGCCCGGTATTCAGTTTCATCACAGCAAGACCAGTAGTTATACTAAATATCTTTGCATCAGGATAGAGTTTCCTGGAAAGGTTAAACACCTTCTCTTTTATCTTTTTGGAAAGACCCATATTCCTGAACTTATGAGCTACAATCAATCCGGAATTGGCCACAAACCTGCTGTGACTCCATGTTTCAATATAAGCAAAACCAGCCAGTTCATCTTCTGACAAAGCTATGACAGCTTTCCCCGATAGAATTTTCTCCGCAATATATTCCGGAGATCTTTTGGCTATCCCCGTACCTCTTTCCATAGCAGAGCGATACACCAGATCGCAGATATCATCTGCATATACAACATGACCCGCATGAGCCACATGAATGTTAATATTCATATTGGGAATAAAAAATGTTAAAAAAATGAAATTGTAGGGAGACTACTATCCCTTATTGGCGATGGCCAAAGAAACCATCTGATAAAAAACCCTTCCTAGGCACATCGTCGGACGTGTCTATGACTGAAATCTGAATAAATATTAAGGTTCTTTCCTATCATTACGAGGCAAAGGTAAAAGAATTATTTATAAAATCACTATCTTTGGTAGCTAAACTCAAAAAAATATGGAAAATCTGGAAAACAAGACACAAGGATTACCCGAAAATGCATACAGGGAACTTAAAAAGGGTGAGGAATATAAACCCATAATGTCTCCGGGGAAAGTATACCCGGAAGTTACACCATGGTCTGTGTTCATGGGTATACTCATGACTATTATTTTTTCTGCAGCAGCGGCATACCTCGGATTGAAAGTAGGCCAGGTATTTGAAGCTGCCATCCCCATAGCAATCATCGCCGTAGGTCTGTCAGGAGCCCTTAAAAGGAAAAATGCCCTTGGAGAAAATGTGATTATCCAATCAATAGGAGCAAGTTCCGGAGCAATTGTAGCAGGAGCTATTTTCACACTTCCTGCACTGTATATTCTTCAGACGAAATATCCTGAACTTACGGTGGATTTTGCAAAGGTATTCATGAGCTCACTATTCGGAGGAGTACTAGGTATCCTTTTCCTGATACCCTTTAGAAAATATTTTGTCTCAGATATGCATGGGAAATACCCTTTCCCCGAAGCAACAGCTACCACTCAGGTACTTGTTAGTGGAGAGAGCGGGGGGAGCAGTGCTAAAGTACTAATGGTGAGCGGTATTATCGGAGGACTATACGATTTTATCGTTTCCACATTCGGTTTTTGGCCGGAAGTGTTTTCATCCAGAGTTCTCCCCTACGGAACAGCCCTGGCAGACAAAGCAAAACTCCTGTTCAAAATAAACATAGGATCAGCGGTATTAGGACTTGGATACATAATCGGTCTCAAGTATGCCTTTATAATTGCCTGTGGATCGCTCTTCATCTGGTTTCTGGTAATTCCACTCATGAACATTATATTCGGAACCCAGGTAATAGATCTCATGAACTCGGGAATCGCAACTACAATTGGCGACATGAGTGCAGAACAAATCTTCACCAACTATGGCAGACATATCGGGATAGGAGGAATAGCCACAGCCGGAGTAATTGGAATAATTAAATCAGCCGGGGTTATCAAATCTGCCTTCGGTCTTGCTACCAAAGAACTTAAAGGCAACACTTCAGAAAAAAAAGACTCTAAAAGGACAGAAAGAGATCTTCCCATGAAAATAATTGCCATAGGCATAATAGTGACACTAATAGTTACGTTTCTCTTCTTCTATCTTGGCGTTGTCAACAATCTCACTCACGCCATAATCGCAATACTTGTCGTGGGTATTATTGCCTTCCTCTTTACTACTGTTGCTGCCAATGCAATAGCAATTGTAGGCACCAACCCTGTAAGCGGAATGACACTGATGACTCTCATCCTTGCTTCTGTGATAATGGTTGCTGCCGGTCTCAGAGGTACCGCCGGTATGACAGCAGCTCTTATTATAGGAGGAGTTGTATGCACGGCACTCTCAGTTGCAGGAGCCTTCATAACCGACCTCAAGATTGGTTACTGGCTGGGATCAACCCCTATTAAGCAACAGCAATGGAAATTCCTCGGCACACTGGTTGCAGCTGCAACAGTAGGAGGCGTGATGATGATTCTTAACGAGACATACGGTTTTGTCGGAGAAAATGCCCTAGTTGCACCACAAGCCAACGCTATGGCTGCCGTCATAGAACCTCTCATGTCAGGAGGAGGTGCTCCATGGCTACTTTACGCCATAGGAGCTGTCATTGCAGTTGCCCTTAACTTCTTCGGAATTCCGGCACTTGCCTTTTCTCTGGGAATGTTCATCCCTCTCGAACTAAACCTTCCATTGGTAGCAGGAGGAGCAATAGCATGGTATGTCTCCACCAGAAGCAAAGATTCCAAACTCAACGACGCACGTAAAGAGAGAGGTACGCTCATAGCATCAGGATTTATCGCCGGTGGTGCACTGATGGGAGTCATAAGCGCAATCATACGCTTTGCAGGAATAAACCTTACAAATGAAAAGTGGATGGAATCAATGCCAGCAGAGTATCTTGCACTATTCATGTATCTTGTGATTATCACTTATCTTGCATGGGACACACTGCGCGCAAAAGTCGAAAAAGACTAAATATTAATTCAAACAACAACTTACTGCAGAACAAATAACTACATACTGCAGCAATTTTGATTTTATAACATTAAACACATCATGAAAAAAAACATATTAGACAAGTTCCTACGATACATATCAGTAGATACAGCTTCCGACCCCGAATCTCCGACCCAACCCAGTACAAAAAAACAATTGGACCTCTCCACAATGCTTGTAAAAGAACTCAAAGAAATGGGCATAAGCGATGTGACCCTGGACGAACACGGATATGTCATGGCCACAATCCCGTCAAACCTGCCTAATGAAAAGAGTGTCCCGAAAATTGGATTCATAGCACATGTAGACACAGCTCCGGATGCACCGGGAGCAGACATTAAGCCAAGGATAATTGAAAACTACGATGGAAGAGACATTGTCATCAACAAGGAGAAGAACATGACAATGAAGATTTCTGAATTCCCTGAACTAACCAATTACATTGGTAATACGCTAATAACTACTGACGGCACCACACTACTTGGGGCAGACGACAAAGCCGGTGTTGCAGAGATTATGACTGCAGTTGAATACCTCATGACACACCCGGAAGTTCCCAGAGGAGAGATCAAGATAGGGTTCACCCCGGACGAGGAGATTGGACGAGGAGTAGATAAGTTTGATGTTGCCAAATTTGGAGCAGATTGGGCTTATACCCTTGACGGTGGAGAAATTGGAGAAATGGAATATGAAAACTTCAATGCAGCATCAGCAAAAATATACATACAAGGGAGAAACATTCATCCGGGATATGCAAAAGACAAAATGATTAATGCAATACTTCTAGGCTCCGAATTCAATAGCCTGCTACCAGTCGATCAAAGGCCTGAATTCACCCGAGACTATGAAGGCTTCTTCCATATAATAAGGTTTGACGGAACCGTAGAAAACGCAACCATACAATACATAATACGAGATCACGATTTTGACAAGTTTGAAAAGAAAAAAACACTCATTAAAGAATGTATCTCTTTCATGAACAATAAATACGGAAAGGACACTTTCCGCCTAGATCTCAGCGATCAGTATTACAATATGCGCAAACAAATCGAACCCCACTACCACATTGTAGAAAAAGCAATCAAAGCTATGGAAATGGCAGGTGTCAAACCAGACGTCAAACCTATACGTGGGGGTACAGATGGAGCCAGACTCTCTTACATGGGATTACCCTGTCCAAATATCTTTGCAGGCGGGCACAATTTCCACGGAAAATACGAATACATCCCACTTGATAGCATGGAAAAAGCCACTCAGGTCATCCTTAATATAATAGAGCTATACGCCAAGGAGCAGTAAATTATGGAGACACAAATGAACCTTCAAACTACTCTTAATAATCAAACAACCCTACTAACAGACACATAAACCTAAATAACAGTCATATAAATCTAACCAACAGTCATACAAACCTGAATAATCACAAAATTACTCCACATCATCAATTATTAACCCCTGAATATAATCACTGATTTTTGAATAATTAATAGATCATGCTACTTACAACAACATCAACATTACAGGATAAAAAAATCACAAACTATTACGGAATAGTCTCCGGAGAATCTGTGATAGGAGCAAACATAGTCAAAGACTTTCTTGCAGGAATCAGAGACATTGTCGGAGGACGCTCCGGATCATACGAAAGAGTATTAAAACAAGCCAAAGAAGATGCAATAAGGGAGATGACCCAGCAAGCAGCATCATTCGGTGCCAATGCAGTCATTGGAATAGACCTAGACTACGAGACTGTCGGCGGATCAATGCTCATGGTCACAGCCTCAGGCACTGCAGTGAAATTCGAATAACCAACAGCAGCGCAGCAAGCCGCTCGTCGCTTTCCATTCTCGCTCGCTTTGCTCGCTGCAGCTGAGGCTTCCTCGCTGCTTCCTGCTATCCACCACTTTATCAAATAACTACATCAGCACAAATACTTATTCATCAATATTTTACCACAAACTTCGGCGTTGAATTAAAATATGTACAATTTAGATAACGAAATAGACAGAAAGGACACAAATTCAATAAAATTTGACAAGCTTAAGGTTCTTTTCGGCAGAGAGGATATTCTTCCAATGTGGGTGGCAGATATGGATTTCCAATCTCCCCCCGCAATTATTGAAGCAATAAAAGAACGAGCTGAGCATGGTGTTTTAGGATATTCTTTCAGGGACGACGAATCAGTTGATTCTTTTATTAAATGGGTAGAAAAAAGATATGACTGGCACATTGATGCCCGTCACATCACCTCCTCTCCAGGAATCGTAACTGCCTTGGCTCTTGCCGTAAGAATCTTCACTAAAAATAACGACAAAATACTTATACAAACTCCGGTTTATCCACCTTTTTTCTCGGTCATTAAAGATAATCACAGAGAATTGGTAACCTCAACATTGATAAAAGGAAAGTCCAGTGAAGGAGATGATGAATATCAGGTCAACTGGCAAGAGTTCGAAGAGAAACTCTCATCAGGAGTCAAAATGTTCATACTATGTAATTCACATAACCCGGTAGGAAAACTATGGAACAAGGAGGAGCTGCAACGGATGGGTAATCTCTGTCTAAAACACGATGTTCTTATCTTTTCAGATGAGATACATGCAGATCTTGCTCTCAACGGCAACAGACATACTGTAATGGCATCTGTCTCGCCTGAAATATCAGCCAATACAATAACTGCAATGGCACCAAGCAAAACTTTCAACATTGCAGGGTTGCTAAATTCGCTCATAATTGCAGAATCACCTTCTCTCTTGGAAAGATTTCAAAAAGAGATAGAGTCACTCCACCTTGGAATGGGCAACCTATTCGGACATATAACAATGGGCCCTGCCTACAATCATGGAGAAGAGTGGCTGAAAGAGGTCACCGATTATATCGCTGCCAACGCGGAGTTTGCAAATAAATATCTAAAAACCAACGCATCTCAAATCACGTTTGTTAAACCAAAAAGTTCCTTTCTGCTATGGCTAGATTTCAGAAAAACGGGTTTAACCCACAAACAGATTAAAGACAAACTTATTAACGAAGCACATGTAGGACTCAATGACGGACTCACATTCGGTAAGTGTGGAGAGGGATTCTTCCGAATGAATATCGGGACAACAAAAACCAGAGTAGAGGAGGCACTCCAAAGAATTGCAAAAGTCTTTTAACTCTACTTACCAACAAATTACTAATTCTAACAGATTACTAATTCTCATTTAACAGGTACGTCAACAAGAGACCACCCCATTATTGTAGAAATGTAAGGGATTAAATTCATTGCTATTTTTCTCTGTCCACTGTAATTAGGATGTCCTGCCGAACCTAGATCTGTACTATTATTATATGACCCTGCCAAATAAGCTGTGAAATACAGATTAGGATCATCAGACTCATCACAATATTTCTTTATGTACTCATAAGCCATTCCTCGCTTAGGAGGTGCTACGCATAAAACAGGGATTGACCCATAATGCTTTCTTAAATTACTAATAATAACTTCATAAGCACTTAGAAACTGATTCTCTGAAGGATGAGGTTTAGTTGAGAAATCATTAGACCCAAGGTTAATCACCACCAGATCCGGAGTATAATCGCTAAAATTCCACTGTATAACGGGATCCATATCGAAAGTCTGAACCATTTTGTCCTTCATGGAGGTTTTGGATACCTGAAGTGAATCTCCGTAATTTCTTGTAACACCCCAACCAGAATGAGCTATAAAAGTATAATCAGCATTAAAGTAACGTGATATAATAGCACCAAACGCCAGATTACAATTTTCGGTATCAGGTCTGAATAGCTCTTTTGAATGCTTCCCCTCTGTACCAAACCCCGCTGTTATTGAATTTCCTATAAACTCAATATGACGTACCCTTTGAGGATCATAATTAATAAGAGCTCCTTCTCCTGCAATCTCAAAAGAGTGAATAGTTGTCTTCCCCTGCTCTGCTTCAGTCCTTTTTTGCAGACGAACTACCTGCGGTCTACTATCTGCTGTCCTCGAAATCACCACGAGAGAATCCTTTCCGTGTGTTGAGATAACCCCCGCTGCCTTGCCATCAATAAACAAATTGTAGTAGTTCTTACCAGAGTCAGAAACCCTGAATGCTAAATAACCTCCTGTAAAGGATAGCTCAAAATATGTTCCGCTCCAATCAAAAGATACGGATCCGTCGTTTTCCTCAAATATCCGTCCTGTATATCTTATCTCCGGACTATTCGCCTGTATAGACTTAGATTCTATAAATGGATTCTCCTGACCTGATGCAAATACTACACAAAAAAGCAGACTTGCAATCATCGATAGCGCTCTTCTCATGATAAAAAATATTACAATTTTAAAAAAACATTATTGTGTGACGTTTCCTATGAAATCTACATCAAATGTATAAAAAGGATCTAAAAAATAATCAAAAAGAACGGCACACTCCAATTTGGAAAGGGCTCTTTCCGGGTCATAATTATCAAGTCCAAGCAAATCCCAATTTTCAGAAAACTCTTCTAAAAAATAATCTTTGCCAAAGTCCTTTACTATAGCAGAGAAAAGTACAGCAAGATACTGAGCCGTGACATATTGCTCCGGATTCAATCCTAAAATATCAGTTTCAAAGACGTGGCCATAAAAGTCCATCGTATTTTCAAGAAGAACTCCTTTTCTAACTAAAGAATCTATATAAAACCAAGTCTGATTTTCCCATCCTTCATTTTTACCGACACCCCTTAATATGCCTGTAACACCTATTCTTTGAAGAATTTTAAAATGAGGATGCTCAACAGACAAATCGAGGTATGGTAACAAATACCCTCCATCCTCCAATATACGTTCCTGCACATCCCTTACCGAGACATCCCTTACCTTTATCTCCTGCTTTACCGATAATGCAGCCAAAACTCCCGCTACCTCTCCTATCTGTAATACTACAGGCTGGAGCCTGGTTGTTCCGTTTACAAGATTTGTAACTGATATTGATTTCTCAGCTACAATCAAATCATCTTGCTTCTCGGGTATAACAGTTCCGAGAGGTAGCCCGTATGAGGGTACAGGGTAAAAGTGTAAATCAGGTAAACTCTCCCACCCCTCGTACCTGGTATGATGATGGTCAACAGGATAATCTCCGACTGCCACAGCTGTTCTATATAATCTACTGCCTCCGGCATAGGGGTCTTTTATATTATCCGTGGTAAATCTCACAATCCCTTTAATTCTACGTGACTCCCTATGATATGGAATAAAAGGAAGCAAATCATCTGTAGGAAATTCATCGTCTGCCAATCCCAGATGATTATATCCCAATTCAGTCTGAATGTAATATAAAAAAGAGAGTGAGTGATTTTTAGCCTTCTTCAACATCTGTTCTCTCTGCTCTCTGCTCTCTTCAACAATATTAATATAATAATCGTTACCTTCAATCGGCCAATTAATCATATACTTGTTACCCGGTAATTTCCCGTAAGTTATCATCATCTCCGGACTCCACAGCCTATGCTTCTCCTTAGGATTCACACATTTATCGCTAATAGTAGAACAATAAAAGAGTTCCGGATTATACCCATCCGGCATTTCAATAGTCATGTCTTTATCATACTCTTTAAGAATCATTGCATACGTTAAATCCTGAACAATACCGTTCTTTTCTTCTGGTGCAATATTTTCTCCGGTATCATATTTTGAATCCATGCCAAGATCATATTCAACACCTGCTTCAGCAGCAATATCACCCAACTCAGTTGCATCTATCAAAACCTCCGCAAAAATTTCTATGGAATCTCCCCCTTTACACACGTTAAGACTCCACCCATTCTCGCGCTTTACAGGCTTCTCTGCATAAGAGTCAAACCAAATATTTAGTTTTGGATATTTTGATGCAATATTTTTAAAAATTCTTGCACCTACAGACGGTTCAAAAAGTATATTGCTCACCCACCCAGTGTTAAGAGCGTCCGCTCCTCCATAATAACTCTCAAGGGAATCACGGAAAGTATCCCACAAACCTCCTCTCAACTTATAATTACCATCAGTCGCACTTACGCCTGCTGATGTCAACATTCCGCCCAACCATTCATTTTCTTCAACAATAAGTGTATTTACACCCATTGATGCTGCTTTTATCCCTGCAGCAGTACCACTTGTTCCACCCCCTATGATTACAACCTGATAGTGATATCTGTCACTTAGAGTCTCTCTGTACTGGTGACCGAATCTATCAGTTGCAACAACTTCCAATTGAGAGTCCATTGATTTAGGGGCAGCCCGAAAAAATTTATCCGACAAGGATGGCCATATCCACTTGTGTTCAAGTTTTTCCTTATCGGAATAAATATCTCTCGCCAAAGGATCATAAGTTTCAAATCTTTCCATAACAGAAGAAAAAAGACCATCTTCATAAAGCTCAACACGCCATGAAGGATCCCAATTCCAGACATTGGCAACAACATAGCCCTTAAAAGAGGCATCATCTTTCTCTGTATATACTCTCATCTGATGATCAGAAGGTATTCCTGTAGATTTGTAATACCACTCAAGAGAGTCACCTTTCACAATATATACACCATAACCCTTAGGTGTACCATCCGTACAAAGCCCCCCCTGCCACCATGCTCCGGACAAAGCTGCAGTAACATGTTCATAAAGATTATCCTTGATTAAGACATTATGATTAGTATGTGTATGACCTGAAATAATATGAGCCTTGTAAGAATCCAGAAGTGTATGCAAGGCCTTATGATTTGACATCGTAACCCCGGCCTTCTCATAGCTGAATGATTTACGATCATTCATGGAAAGAGTAGAGGGAATATGAATTGTCACTACCACGGTTGACCCTTCAGGAACATATGAAAGATCCCTCTCCATCCATTTAAGCTGGTTTTCTGTTAAATACCCGATGTAAAAATAGTCCCGGCCAATAAAAAAATTGTCATTGAGCATGATATAATGGACATTACCCACATTAAAAGAATAATAATGAGGCCCATACATCTGCTCATAACTGTTGAATGAAGTTTCATGAGACCTTCCATAAACAACCATATCATGATTACCCATCACATTAAAGAAGGGAATCCCGGCTTGAGACATAATGCTGTTATACTGAGGATAAAGAGTGTGATCATGAGAAATAAGGTCTCCGGCAGCTATCCCATGAAAAGGAATATCAAACTGCTCTATACTCTCCTTAATATCATCTACACCCTCTTTTAGAAGAGAAAACTCTTTTGATGCGTATATCTGAGGATCCGCAACTACCACAAAACCATGATCAATATCACTCCGTCTTTTCCTTATAAGGTCAAAATCATATGAGTGACGATTTTCTTCCAACGGAATATAAAATTTCACCACTCCCTCTTCTACCGGAGCCATATAACCAGAAGGAACACTTAAATAAACAAATCTTGCGTCTGGAGCAACATCAAATGAAAACTCACCGTTTTTTTGTGTCAACACAAGAGTATAACCATCAGTAACAACAACCCCTTCTAAAGGCTTATCTCCGGAAAAAACCGTTCCTTTAATATTTTCTGCACAGAGAATGCTGCCCAAAAAAAGGAGCAGCATTGTCACTAAAACATTATAATAAAAATATTTCATTTACCTCATTTTATAATTTATCCAAGATTTGCCAACATTGATACAGTCCCCTCGGGACATGGAAACAACCTTTCCACTTTCCACCTTTTAAAGTCAATAGTACTTCTCCACGCCTGTTAAGATACCCGAACCACTCTGCATACTCCTTATCTTTAAATCTATCCCAGGTATAATCATGTAGCTTCCCAAACCAATTTAAAGCCTCTGAAGAACCAGTCAACTGATATGCTTTTAGCATAGTGATAATACTTTCAAGATGTACCCACCATAATTTTTGGTCCCACTCAAGTTGTTGTGGCGAATATCCTTTTATATCCATAAAATAAAAAATACCGCCATAACTCTTATCCCATCCATATTCCGCAGCATTTAAAGCAATTTTCACCGCTTTATCTATTATTGCACTATCCTCTCTCTTGACACCCAAATCCATTATAAACCACATAGCCTCAAGAATATGACCGGGATTTACAAGTCTACCTTCAAAAGAATCCGAGAAACTACCATCCTTTAACACACTTTCCAAAATTAGCCCGGATTCTTCCTTATAAAAGACATCAAGCACTTCATGCAAACAAGTATCAATAGTCTTATCAATCAACTCCTTATCAATAAGATGTTCTACTTCCAAAGAGAGATTACATAAAATCATTGGTAAAGAAAACCCTTTCAATTCACGAGTCCCCGGATATATCTTATTCCACTGACCTTTAGGATTGATCTGTTTCTTCAATATAATATCAAATGTTCTCTTTGCTATCTCAGCGTATTCACTGTTACCTGTGGCAAGGCTCAGTTGAGCAAAGGCCATTGTAGCAAATGTATATGAAAAAATATTATAAGGCTGTACAAGAGGGGCCCCTTTCTTATCTACAGAGAAATACCAATTGAAATCACCATCATGACCGTACATTTTAAGAAACTTAGCACCCATCTCTGCCAGTTGCAACCACTCCTCTCTCTTTTCCACTTTGTTGTACAACATTGAAAAGAGCCATACCTGCCTTGCCTGCAGCCAAATAAATTTATCAGTATCGTATACATTACCTCTCTTCTCCAAACAAGTAAAGTAACCTCCATTTTCATAATCAGGCGAATGCTTGATCCAAAAAGGAAGAACATTATTCAGCAGTTCATCTTTGTACAAATCTGCCAATAACTTGAAATCCATTATATTACTATTCATCTATACTGTTTAAAAACTCTAAATATCTATTATAAAGATGCCCCGCCTGTAAATAGGACGACTGAGGGCTCATAAAATGAGAAAACTCAAAAGTAACTGCATTACTATAACCGGCATCTTTAGCTTTGAGCAACTTAAGCCTTAATTTTTCCCATTTGATTGGGAGAAACTTTATAGGCATATCTCTGTCGAAAGTCTCAGAATTTGTCCAACACTCCAAACCATGCTCGTCAGCCATTTTTTTATTAACTTTCAAAAAATCTTCAAGTTGATCAAACTCAACATGACCATCTTGGAAAGCCACAATATCAACAGCTCCCTTTATTCCGGCAAATATCTCTCCCCACTCTCTCTCATGCTCCGAAAGAGTAACAGAAAGATTCCTCGAAGTTTCAGAAGTATACTGGCTAATATTTTTTGACCCGTCAATGTAAGGTGATATCATGGTAGGTAAGCCTCCTGATACCTTCTTACAATACAAGCCCAATCCTGCATATAAATCAATAATTGAACCTGTTTTTCTGCTGCACTCCTGAGATATATACCACCCCGAAAAAGCAGGGCTGGACCCATATCTTTGCCAAACCTCATCAATCACAAGTCGATTTAGAGATGCCTCCTTTTCATAATCTCCTTTATCCCAATACTTCCCTGAATCATATAGCCCGAAATAAAATTTCATGTTCCACTTTTCACTAAGCCGAAGAAACATATCAACCAAATCTAGCGGAGGAGAGTAGCATCCCTCATGCGAAGTCAATACCTCGGAAGGATAGGTTATCCATTTTCTATAACCACACCTAATAAGTATAACCGTATCTATACCGGCTTCCCGCATATAACCAAAATCCTTATCCCACTCCTTCTCTCCCCAATTTTGATGAGGAATATCATGACTTATTTCGTCCAGAAACGTTGCCTTGATTTTCATGTCATTATTTATTTTTGTGCATTTGCCGCATCAATTCCTGCCTTTACAAAATTCCATTGATTATTCTGTTTCAGATGAATCATATCAAAAAAGAAATAACCGTCTCCCGCATTAATGCAAGCATCAACTGAATTTGCTATTGCCGTACCCACGTCAACACCTGCAGGAACCTGTCCGGGATAGAAAAAGTTACCATCAGGTCCTCCTGAAACAGGCACATCACCCATAGTAACCTCCTTAGCCTTCAAAGTAAAACCCTGCATAGTCCATTCATTTTGGCCATACACGCGGTTTGCCGCAGCATAAGCTCCAATAAGCATAAAATCCATATGATCTGCATATCCATAATTTTTATAATCACTAGTAGCCCAACTATATTTTGATGAAGTATTATATCTGGGGCTTGCCCAGTTTACACCAACATCATAATAAGAGGAGTACCATCCACCCACATACACCCCGAAATCAACATCAGGATTAACAGCCTTGACCCTGTTACGCGCTTTCGACATGAAATCATGTATGACTTTCACCCTGAACTCCAACCATTTTTTAAAGTAAGGAGGCAATGGACTAGGAAGAGTTCCTGCTTTAGTCCCCGGAGGAATTATATCATTAGGGAAGTTAGTGACAGTTTCCCCGATATAAGATTCAAATTTCTCCTTTGTATATTCAGAGAAATCGCTCTCGAAACTGTCAAATCTTCCCCTGTCCAAAACAATGCCGTCAAGATCCTCATAACCGGCTAAATCTTCAAGCATAGCAATAATATATTCCTGTACATCAGAACGAACCGGATTAAAGAACTTAGCATTCTTATCTGTATCCATTATACTTTTAATACCTCCTGAAAGATTCATCTGAGTTGCCCACTCGCTTTTTGAAGCATCCCGAAAAAGAACTCCGGACGCCCCCAATGAGGTACGGTTACCCCCAACGAATGTATTAATTGCTGCATATACTTTCAACCCAATCTTGTGACCTTCGTCAATAAAAGCTTGTAAATAATCCCATTGGGCACTTCTTTCAAACCTGCTGTAGGTGCCTCCTACCCAAGCTCCCAGAAATCCCACCTGATCAGTAACATCCGTATTGAATAATACATCTCCGGTAGTAGGTCTTACGTCAACTACAACATGTGTAAATCCTGAGTTTTTGGCAATGGTAAGGTCCCTGATTATATTCTCCTTACTGTTGGCAAAATCGGGAAAATTAGCAGCTGCATCAACCCAAATATACTTTGGTTTATCCTCATTATAAACAACTTCAGGCTCCTCTTCACCAGGCCACTCCCATTCAGGAGTAACACTACCTTTTGAACAAGAGGAAAAAAGGTTGGCCACAATAAAAGGTATAGCCAAAAACAATCCTATACTCATAATCTTTCCTTTCACGTTTAATCTCTTTAATGAATAATATTGATTCCGGCACAATAATACCGGAATCAATACTAAGATATAATATTATTTATCGATACAATCAAACTCCCAGGCAACAAGACTTCTACAATTACCATCTGTATAGTAAAGCCTTAATTTATAACCATCAGAACTTGGTATCAAAATAATGTCTCCTGATGCAAATACCGGTGTTCCAAATCTATATTGATTAGATGTAAATACCCTTGAAGGAGAGTCGTTAAACTTACCAGTAAACTGATCCAGGGTAGTAGCATCGAACATATAAGCCAGACATTGGCTATAAGAGAAATGCATCCCTCCATATATTGCAACATAATTTGCTCTGTTGAACTCTACTGCATCTACTGCATTGAAATTTGAATTTGCACCCCACGTAGAGGTAGCCAATCTTGCAACACCTGTATTTGTGGCTCCGTTAACAGCATCCAGTTTATTGCCTGCTCCTCCGTAATTGGTAATATAATAATTACCGCCTACATCAGTTGTGCCATAAACAACATCTGTATTACCTGAATTCCAAAATACTATATTCTGAGCCTCAACCGCCTCAGGAGCTCCGACAACGCCGTCTCTCACTATCCATCTTATGAATTCATTGTGAGCCGGAGGATTTGCCCATGCCCAAGTAGGTACGGTAATGACTGCATCCTGGGTAATATCTCCCTGTACAGATATTTTAGCACCTAATCTGACACCTTTTCCAATACTATAAGTCATACTTGTAAGTACTTCAGGTGCTTCAGTAACAGAATTGGTTGTCCAGATAGTAAATGTATTACCCTTGGTAGTATTGTTACATAATAAAAGATTACCCGCTTTGTCTGAAGTAATTGCACCACCAGACAGATCCATGCTTCCTGCAATAAGGCCTAGTCTTTCACCTGTTGTACTGTTAAAATAATGCTGCTCAGTTCCTACACTCAATACCAGATGATTTCCGATTGCTCCGAGTGTATGATTTTTGTTTCCACCATTTGCTATTCCATATTTGATGCTTAGATCACTTACCCATAATTCAGTTTCACTACCTGGCCTGAATCCATAATTTACCTTGGGAGGTATGGTTTTCTGTACAGTATAGTTAGCTGTAGTGACTCCGTCATGTGCTGTAACAGTAAATACGACAGGCTCGGAATAATCAATTACCTCGGAAGGATCAGGTGATATTGATGCATGTGGAGATATCGCAAACGACGCTGTTGTAGAGCCTAAATCGTCAAGAGTTATAAAAGAGATAGTTCCGGCATCATGATCAATAACCCCATTAAGTTGAGGAGAATCCAGTGAAAATGTCAAAATCGAACATTTATTACTCTTAACCCTCTCTCCTGTAATAATATAACTCTTGGTTGTGCCATCACCTTTAGTGAGGGTAATAGAGTTCTGGGTTGTAAGATCCATAACACTAAGGCCAGGCTCAATGAAAGTATTATCATCCAGATTAGCAGTAACCTTCATTCTGGTTATGTTAGTCTCATTGGTACTCTCTTCGGGATAATACCACGGAACAGGGATAACAATGGTCTCTTGTTCCGGATTAGATATCACTTTTGTGAACTTTGCACCGGCATCGTTCTTGAATTCGCCGTCTGCAAACTGAGCCGAAACACTGTTAATGCCCTGACGCACCTCAGTAGGCACAATTTCTTCCGGCTTGTGGCAACTACTCAACACCGTGAGTATTGCTGCAAAAAATAAAATAATATTTCTTTTCATAGTCCTCTGTTTTATCTCCATTCAGGATATTGTTCTACAGCCGTATTATTCATCAATTCAGTCTCCGGAAGAGGAATTCTGTACATCTTCTCTTCAAAAGACCGATCTTGCTTATCACAATCAACGTAGAAGTAAGTATAAATAGCACCCTCTTTGACAATCTTCAGCCCATGTACACGACTTCCCGGACCATCATACTCGATATGAGCCAATCTCCATCGACGCATATCCCAGTAAAGATGCCCCTCATAAGCAAGCTCAATTTTTCTTTCTTGTCTTATTGCCTCAAACAAATCATCTCCACTTTTGTCGGAATAAGGTAATCCAACTCTTTCTCTCACTGTTCTGAGGTCTGAATTGGCCTGCCCCGGATTATTCAGTCTAAAGGCAGCCTCTGCCCTGTTTAAATAAACCTCGGCCAATCTTATAGAGATCCATGGCTGTGTACTATTCTGAGAATTAAGGTCAATATGAGATTCATCAACCAATTTCCTAAGATAGTATCCGGTGGTAGATCTGCCTGAAGGATTTGGGTCATCTTTGAATGAAGCATAACCGTCAACACCGTTCACGAAAGTCTCTATCTCACGTCCTTTCCACATTGCTCCATTATAAAGGATTGATGCATGAAAACGCACCTCTAGTTGGTCGTAAGGAGGAGTCTGTGTAGTGCCGTCTTCATTATGCCACACACTCCAGTCAACAAAACCACCAGTGGCCTTTTCGTATGACTCCACCATCTCCTGAGTAGGAGTTGCACGTCCTCCGATTCCGGGAACATCTCCTCCGGGAGAGAAATAATGATCAAACCGATGATTTGGACCACCCTGCTGCATATAATTGAATTCCAATATAGATTCAGTATTTCCATTCTGCACAGAGGTGAAAGCCTTCTTATATTGATCAGCAGTCAACCCGGGCATCAATTCATATATATCCAGTAAAAACACCTGATCTGCTGCATCCTTAGCTGCCTGCCATCTCTCAGCATATAACATTGCTCTTGACTGCATTGCATAAGCAGCCCCTTTAGTCACTCTTCCCACATCAGCACCACTCCAACTTACCGGAAGATGTAAAGACGCAAAATCAAGATCATCCTGCACCATATCCCATCCTTGTTCTTCAGTACTTAACGGAGTAGATCTGGATATTTTAGACATATCCTCATCATAAATTATGACATCTCCACTTCTTTTAATCAGTTGAAAATAGAGAAATGCTCTAAAAAATCTCGCCTCTGCCTCAAATCTCAGAAGTGTCTCTTCATCCAAGTTTTCCCCGTACTTATCGAGACCATACAGAAACTCATTAACACGCCTTATTCTGTTGTATAACTGGTCCCACATTCCCAAATGAAATGATGCTGTAGGAGCAGACATTCCGCCTTCAGCATAAGCAACTATATTGGCAAACCCGACGTGTGTTCCGGGAACCATCGATCCATATTTAAGAGTCTCTGTAAGTCCTTCTGTAAGTCCCACCTGACTATCTCCTCCGCCAAAAGCTCCATATATGTTTATATAAGGATAAAAACCATTGACGTACAGCTCCACAGACTCCTTATTCTGCCAGACCATCTTATCTGAGAGTCTGTCTGTAGGATTCATATCCAGATATTGATTACAACCTGGAAGAATCACTCCTATCATTAATATAAATATCAAAAATTTTGTTCTCATCACTTGTCTCTTTTAAAAGGATATTGTAATTCCACCCATAATTGTTCTTTGCTGAGGATAATAACCGTTAGTCACGCCCGGTCTTTCCGGGTCGATACCCTCTGGCAACCCACTTATAGTAAACAGATTGGTGCCCTCTGCATACACACGTATATTGTCGCTGCCAATAATCCTGGTTAATCTTGCAGGAATAGTATACCCAATCTGAGCAGATTTCATCCTCACATAAGACCCGTCCTTATACCAAAAAGTAGAGGCATAAGCATTATTTGTATTAGGAGGATTAATTGAAAGTCTGGGATAAGTACCCGATGTATTATCAGGACGCCATGCTTCCTCTACAAGGAAAACCGGAGCATTTGAACCAGCCTTGAAAGGCTTAGTAAAAATGGTATTATCGTCGTTATAATTATAATATGTCCCGGTAAGTGATATTTCGTGTAATGCACCTGCAGTGAAAAGCATGGAGAAATCAAACCCTCTCCATCCACCATAAATATCGAGTCCGGCAGTAAGTTCAGGTCTGTTTGGCTTGCCTCTCAATGCCCTGTCCTGAGAATAAGAGATCACACCATCACCATTAAGATCGGCATATTTAATATCCCCGGGACGAGGTCTTGATCCTTGAATATAAGGAGAATTATCTATCTCTTCCTCACTCTGGAACAATCCTAGAGCCACCATTACAGGCGACAGATAAGGAGATTTGCCGGTTCTTTTAGCATAATCGGGCGTATTAGGGCTATCCTGATATTTGAGATACCTTGTTTTAGCATAACTCATATTCAATTTAACCCCATAATAAAAGTTACCCAGACGGTTATCATGAGAAAGCATCAAATCGAATCCTTTAGAATCTACACTATTGTTATTTATGTAAGTAGTATAATAGCCTCCCATAGATCCAGGCATAGCAGACTGTGCTCCCAGTATATCCCAGGTATAGTTGTAAAATACATCAAACTCAATTCCCAACAATCTACTCCACAAAGTAGCGTCGAAACCGAAATTATAAGCCAACATCTTTTCCCAGGTAAGATTAGGATTAGCAACAGCTGTTGTCATAAGAGCATTTTGTTGCTGTCCGTTTAAAATCACCTGAGGAACAGGATTACTTCCTCCGATAAAGCTCATCGTACTTAAAAAAGCATACGGTGATACCGGATCAGAACCCAACATACCTACAGAACCTCTTATTTTAAGGTTATCCACAAAAGAGAGATCAAAGAACTCCTCATTTGACAATCTCCATCCCAATGAGAGAGAAGGGAACAAACCCCATCTCTTACCGGACACATTCCCTGCAAATTTATAAGATCCGTCATACCTTGCAGACAACTCTGCCAGATATCGATTGTCATAATCATATTTTACGCGACCAACAAAGCCGAGGCTCCTGTTGGCATCACTTGACCCGGATATTGGATTGTCCGATGGCACTCTAGCCATATTCAATTCGGGCAATTCTTCAAAATAAAAGCCCTTTCCGTAAGCTGCGAAACGATTACTCTTAAAATCCCTGGACTCCATTAAAACCATAGCATCGATATTATGCTTGCCAAAAATATTTGCATAATTGATACTGGTCTGACTCACCAATCTTCTCCACTGAGAATATCCTTCTCCAAGAGTTCTGTCTACTTGGTTTCGTGCATCAGTGACAAGTCCATAAGATATTTCATTCGTTGTAGAACTAGGGACAGTTTCCAGCATCACATTATAAGGAGTACTGAAGTTCTTAGAAACTGTTCCGCTATGATCAAAGCCACCGGTAAATTTCAAATTAAGACCTTTTACCCAAGGAACGTCCCATTTAAGAGTTAAATTAGTCTGTATTGAATTGGTGACAGATTTATGACTCCCCGAAAGAGTTGACGCTGCAACAGGATTAATTGCATTGTTGTATGCATTACGGCTTGCAACAGGAATACCATTAATCTCCATGGGAAGATAAGGATGTGCATATGAAGCTTGTTCGGCTACAGATAACCATGCCGGAGAAGATACTCCGGCAGCCATAGAACCACCTGCAGAATAGCCAGGAGTTCTGCTGTCACTTATGCTTCCTGCAATACCCAATGAAAGAGTAAGATTGTTAGATATTTTAGCATCAATATTACTTCTTAGGTTATAACGTTCAAACGTAAAATTTTCCACATTACCAACCTGATCTAAAAAACCAATAGATGCAAAATATTTGATATTATCTGAGCCTCCGTTAGCGGTAACGTTGTGTTGCTGAGTAATCCCCACCTTGAATGTCTCTTTTATCCAGTCTGTATTACCCCATCCGTCCGAAGAATCTCCATTTAACATTTTAGAGACCTGATCCTGGGTAAATATGGCCGTTCCGCCATCCAGTTCAGTTGCCTTATTGTACCAATAAGCATATCCGGGTCCATCGAGAAACTCAGGATAATGTGCATTCATTGATGCTCCAATTGATCCTTTATACCTTATTTTAGACTCACCTGCTCTTCCCTTCTTTGTTGTAATGATAATAACACCTCCTGCAGATTGCAATCCATATACAGCTGCAGAAGAGGCGTCCTTCAGAATAGAAACAGATTCTACATCATTAGGGTCAATATTATTAATGGATCTGGGCATACCATCCACTATATAAGATACTCCTGCCCTTGAGCCCCTTATTCTCAAACCTGCAAAGTCTGCCCCCGGCTGACCTGACTCCTGAACAGAAGAAACACCGGCAACACGTCCCCCCAAAATACTTGAGATATTAGTTGCAGGAGTTTTTAACAGTTCACTCCCTCTTATCTGGGTGACAGAACCGGTAAGACTCGATTTCTGCTGAGTACCATATCCAACAACAACAATCTCATCAAGAGAAGAGCTCTCTTGGTTCAACACAACGTTCAAAGGTTGCTGCCCCGTATACTCAATTTCCAAAGTTTCCATACCCAAATATGAAAACTCAATTATACTGCCTTGACTGGCAGATATGGTATAACTGCCGTTAACATCACTGGATGTGTAATTATTTGTCCCTTTTATCAAGACAATAACACCTGCAAGCGGATCTCCGTTGACATCAGTGATTCGACCTCTCACATTTGTTTGCGCAAAAGAGATTTGTGCAAACACTGTAAGTAAAGACACTACAAGCCAAAAAGCTTTTAATGTCCCAAGTTTCCTGAAAATCAGATGAACTTTTTTCATAGAATGCCTAAGTTTATAAAATTATTTAAAAAGAGTTGTAATAGTTCCAAGTTCGCTCCACCAATCTCTTGTAACAATATGAGACATATCGAATATCATGAGACCTCCTTCATTATCTTTATATGCCTGTTGAACAGCCCTTAGGAACAACTCCTTATCACCTTCAAACTGCTCTACATAAATAGAGCCCACAACCGGCACAACACCTCTGGTTATCTCTTTCACAAGCTCTGAACCTCCTTCAACCGTATACCAGTAAGTCCGGCTGTTATCCATTCCCGGCTCATTCCTTCTGCCAAGTTTTCCGTCTCTTTTATCGAGATCCTCTTTGGTCACATTAGTATAATATAGACCTGTCATATATATATCCAACAACTCTGCATATCCCGATTTTTTGTAGTCAGGAGTAGCCCACCAATACTCTTTGGAAGGGTCATAATCCTTGCTTGTGAAATTAACACCTACATAATAATAGGTAGGATACCACGCACCGGTATAAGCTCCTACAAGCAAATCCTTGTTTACTCTTCTGAACATATCATGAGCCCTTTGCATGAAATTCTTTATCACCATCGCCCTCCACTCACTCCATAGAGGGAAGAGTTCACCTGTCTTGTACTCATACTCACCATTGCTGTTCTTTGTCCAGTATAAAATATCATCAGGAAAATTCTCCACCTCTATGCCGGCATACTCTTGAAAAAGACTCTTAGACAAATCACTAAAATCAGAAGTAATATTATCAAACCTCATCCTGTCCAAGATTATTCCATCCAAATTCCTGTACTTTTTTGCAAACTCCTCCAATATACTCAACTGATACTCCTGAACTTCAGGATTGGCAGGATTCATCATGCCATTATAGTTCCAATCCATATCGGATATCGGAATAAGCTCACCTTCCCAGTAAACCAAAGACTGCCATTCAGGATACCTTTTATATATAACACCTCTATTAAAGAAGTTATGACCTCCCGCAAAAATATTAAGAGAGGCATGCACTCTCATCCCGAGTTTATGCCCCTCTTTAATGAAAACACCCATCATGTCAAAATCGTGATCTCTGTATTCACCATCCCATTCTCCCATAAAAGGAGCTATTTCACTTTCATATAGAACCTCTCCCATGATAGATTTGACATCTACCACAACATCAGTAAAACCAATTTTATTAAGTTTCTCCAAATAAAACTTTATGGAATCTGCAGATCCCATTCTTTCATAATTTGCCTCACAATCTATCCACATATATACAGGTTTTGATTGACCAATTAATGTTAACCCGAATGAGATAAAGGCAAGAAACAAGATGAGTTTTTTCATGATATTTTTAATTATAAAACAATACAATCCATTTTCTGCACAAACATAATAAATATTTTTATCATAAAACAAGGTTTAATAAAAATATTTATATTAATAGACTTAATTAATAATTTAATTTACTAATTAATTTGCCTGTTATTAATAATATACTACTTTTGCATCAATAAAATTTAAACTATGAATCTCTCTTGGATAGACATTTTAGTGATTTGCCTCTACATAGCGGCAATTATTTCTGTAGGCTTCTACCTTTCAAAAAGAGCAACAAAAAACATAGACTCCTATTTTCTGGGAGGTAACCAAATTAAATGGTACTTCCTTGGACTCTCCAATGCATCGGGAATGTTCGATATCTCCGGAACAATGTGGACAGTTGCAATCTTGTTCATTTATGGTCTTAAAAGTGCATTTATACCATGGCTTTGGCCTGTATGGAATCAAGTATTCGTAATGGTATTTCTGGCAATCTGGATGAGACGCTCCAATGTAATGACGGGAGCAGAATGGATTCTCACAAGATTCAGTGGAAGAGGTGGAAAATATTCCCACATCGTGGTAATAAGCTTTGCTGTAATAAGTGTGATCGGTTTCATGGCCTACTTTTTTGAAGGTATAGGAAAATTTGCAATAATGATATTACCATGGGATCTCTCGGCAGACCTGGGTTTCATGACGCTTACCTCAGCACAATCTTACGCATTGCTGATAATTGGAATAACAACTATATATACACTTAAGGGTGGTATGTTCAGTGTAGTTGCCGCAGATGTTTTTCAATTTGCAATAATGACAATATCATGCTTGATAATCGGCTATATTGCATTTACATCAGTAACTTCAGAACAGGTCACAGCCCTTACACCGGAAGGATGGGACAATCTGTTCTTCGGCTGGAATCTAGACCTCGATTGGAGCAATCTGCTTCCCGCCCTTAATACGAAAATCGCAGAGGATGGATACGAACTTTTTGGAATTCTGGTTATGCTTATGCTCTTCAAAGGTATCTTTGCAAGCCTTGCAGGACCGGTACCCAGCTATGATATGCAAAGAATCCTTTCTACACGGAAACCCTCAGATGCCGCCAAAATGAGCGGATTCACAATACTGGTTTTATTTGCCCCAAGATACCTGATGGTATCCGGGCTGGCAGTACTAACATTGGTATACCTCTCTCCTGAACTGGCGGCAATGGGTTCCAATGTAGATTTTGAAACAATCCTACCAATGGCAATCACAAGATTTGTTCCGGTGGGACTAAAAGGCTTATTACTGGCGGGCCTTCTGGCCGCTTTCATGGGCACCCTCGCAGCCTTCGTAAATTCTGCCCCTGCGTATATAGTAAACGACCTTTACAAAAAATACATCAAGCCAGATGCTGCTCCAAAAACATATGTGAGATTCAGCTACTTAGCCTCAATAATATTGGTGATTACAGGTATAGTATTCGGCTTTTATGCAAAATCTCTCAACTCCCTCACTTTATGGATAACCTCCTCTTTGTACGGAGGTTACGCAGCAGCAAATGTACTCAAATGGATATGGTGGAGATTCAATGGATACGGATACTTCTGGGGAATGACAGCAGGCTTGCTCTCATCTACCTTAAAGCTGGTCTTTTTCCCTAACATCGCAGACATATATCTATTTCCTGCTATTTTACTTGTCTCATTCATCGGATGCATCGCAGGAACACTTCTCACAAAACCAGACTCAGACGAAGTTTTAATTAAATTTTACAAGAATGTAAGACCCTGGGGCTTTTGGAAACCCATCCATCAAAAGGTTGTAGAACAAGATCCCTTTTTTGAAGGCAACAAAGACTTTGGCAGAGATGCTGCCAATGTTGTAACAGGCATAATATGGCAGATGTCACTTATTATAATGCCTATCTACCTGGTCATTCACAATATGAAGGCATTCTGGATAACTCTGACTATATTTGCAATTACGATGATAATACTTAAGTTAAACTGGTACGATCACCTAAAAAAAGTAGACCAAGGTTACAAGAAGTAGCTATTAATCCTAACTTTGTACTTATAACAACAACATAATATTTATCATGAACACCTCATTCCTTCAGAAGTCCCACGAAGGCAGCCGGAATGCTTCACTAAAAAAAGAGATTCTACGCCTACTCGTATTGGGCGGGAATCATAGCATAACCGACCTTAGCAAAGAGATGTCTGCGAGTATCCCCACAATCACCAAACTTATTGCAGAGCTTATGAATGAGGGATTTGTTCTTGACTTCGGAAAACAAGGCACTAACGGAGGAAGAAGACCAAACGTCTATGGGCTCAATCCTGAAGCGGGATTCTTCATGGGTGTAGATATAAACAAAGACAACATCTCCATGGGTGTAATCAACTTCAAAGGAGAAATTACAGAATACGCGGGGAAAAAACAATTTGCACTAGACAATACATTTCAATCTCTTGACACACTCTGCTCAATAATAAACTCTTTCATAGATAAACTTCCTGTCTCACGAGACAAGGTACTGGCAGTCGGAGTAAACATATCCGGTCGCGTTAATTCTGAGTCCGGATACAGCTACAGCTTCTATTTTTTAGGAGAGAAGCCACTATCAATGCTTATAGAAGAGCGTATTGACTGCCCCGTATATATTGAAAACGACTCCAGAGCAATGACTTATGGAGAATTCATGATGGGAGAAGAGAGCCATACAAAAGATATGATTTACATAAATGCCAGCTGGGGATTAGGTATAGGAATCATTGCAGATGGCAAACTCTACTACGGCAAATCGGGATTTTCAGGGGAATTCGGTCACTTTCCTTTCTATGAAAACGAAATTATTTGCAGATGTGGCAAAAGAGGATGTCTGGAAACAGGAGTTTCAGGCTCTGCTGTACATCGCACATTCATTGAACACCTTAATGCCGGAAGAGTTTCAATGCTCTCCAAAAAACATGAAAACGGAGAAGAGATAAGCCTTGATGACATTATGGATGCCCTGCTCAAAGAAGACGTACTGGCCATAGAAGTCATGGAATGCGTAGGTAATGAGTTAGGAAGAGCAATATCAGGTCTTATAAACCTCTTTAATCCGGAAGTTATAGTTATTGGAGGCACACTTGCTGCAGCCAGAGAATACATTCTTCTTCCTGTAAAAAGTGCAATCAATAAATATTCCCTTATTCTTGTAAGTAAAGACACCAAAATCAAACTATCGAGGCTAGGTGAAAAATGTGGAGTCATAGGGGCTTGCATGCTGGTAAGAAGTAAAACCCTTGGATTAATTTAATCGGCAATAAAAAAGCACACAAATTTCGGTTGTGTGCTTTTCTTCTTTAAGAGCATCTGCTCTTATGAGAGATGACATTCCCAATATTAATCAAGATAAAGATAATATGGTCTTGAAAGTTCCTTGAAGCTTTCGACATCTTTGTACCAGTACTCTTTAATATCCTCGAACTTATGACGGACAGAGAACATCTTTCTTATGTTATCACTGCCTGAAACCTGATCGAACATCCTGTATCTTCTTTCATTTGCATTGTCAAACACCGCCTTGTCGGGATACAAGACAGCAAGGGCTTCCATTACGTAGAACTGGATGTCCGTAAGTGCAGCCTTATCAAAATCCATCACATGTACCTGTACGCCTTGGTAATTTTCCCCTTGACCAACTCCGTAAAAAGGCTTAACATGTATAGGTCTGAATTTAACACCTGCAAGATTATAGGAATTCAGTTCCTGAGCCAATTTCTCAGCATCAATCCAGTCAGAGGCAAACATCTGGAAAGGGATTGTATAACCTACTCCTATCGACACATATCCAAGTTCTCCCAAAATTCCGGAAACCGGATAATATACGCAACTTACCGGCTGTGGAATATGAGGAGAAGATGGCACCCACTGCAAACCTGTCTTATCAAAAGTCATATCTCTTCTCCATCCCTCCATTGTCACAACTTTTAAGTCACATTTCTGTCCGAGCATATTCTCTTCATTCAACAATATTGCCAACTCTCCACAGGTAAGCCCATATATGTAGGGAATTTTGAATTGGCTTACAAACGAGATGAAATCATCCTCTACAAGAGACCCTTCAACCTTTTCTCCTCCGAGTGGATTAGGCCTGTCCAGAACAACAAATTCAATATCATTCTCTGCAGCAGCAATCATTGCCAACCCCATTGTGCTAATATATGTGAATGATCTGCTACCATTGTCCTGAATATCATAAACAAGTACATCTATACCTTCAAGCATTTCAGGTGTAGGCTTTCTTGTAGATCCGTAAAGAGACAAAACAGGAACACCTGTTTTGGGATCTTTCATGTCATCAATTTTATCTCCTGCATGAACATCACCCCTCACACCATGTTCAGGGCCAAACAGAGCCACAAGATTTACATTAGGGGCTTCATGAAGAATATCAATCGTTGACTTCATGTTATTGTCGAAACCTGTGGGGTTGGTAATGAGTCCCACTCTTTTACCTTCAAGGATGTCGAAATTACTGTCTTTCAATACCTCTATTCCGGGCTTTACCATTACATCTTCAGCTACAACTCCTGGCTGCACACAAGAGAACAACAGCGTAACTCCTATAATAAGAGTCGTCAATAATCTGAGTGATTTCATATCGTATCGTATTAAGTTGTGAGTCATTTATAAAGTATTATCAAATTAGCTCTGTTCTGCTGCCTTCTTCTTCCCGAAAGAGGGGTCTACCTTTACAAGTGCTGTAACAAGAAAAGTTAGTCCATAAGAGAGCATTATCCAATAGAAGAAGGTCTTATACCCCAAAATCTCCTGCAACCAACCTGCAACCATGCCGGGCAACATCATTCCAAGTGCCATAAATGCTGTACAGATAGCATAGTGTGCAGTCTTGTGTTTACCATCAGAGAAGTAGATCATATATAACATATAAGCAGTAAATCCAAATCCATATCCAAACTGCTCAATGAAGACACTAAGATTAATCAAGAATAGACTTTCCGGCAGATAAACAGAGAGATAAACAAAAGAGAAGCTAGGCAAAGCTATTGAAAGAGCCATAGGCCATAACCACTTCTTGAGCCCCCCAACTGAGGCAACTACACCACCTATTATACCTCCCAGTGTAAGGCCAATTATCCCAACTGTTCCATAAACCATTCCAACCTGTCCGGTGGTAAGACCAAGACCTCCCACTTCATTCGGATCCAGCAGGAACGGAGTGACCATTTTCACTAACTGAGCCTCAGAAAAACGGAAAAGCAACATAAAGGCAACAGCTGATTTTACCTCTTTCTTTCTGAAAAAAGAAGCAAAAGTCTCAAAAAACTCTTTAAAAATATTGGAAGCCGTCACATTCTTCGCCTGAACATCACTATCCGGTTTAGGAAGAATAAACTTATGATACAAAGCAACTGAGATAAAGAATCCTGCCAGAATAAAAAATGTTATTGACCAGGCCAGAGAAATATTTCCTGATAAGCCTTTGAAGTTTGCAACGGCAGCATGATCAAGCATTGGATCTGTCTGAACCACAACAAGAGCAGATTTATCCCAGTTCTCACTGGTAAATTCAATTCTCTCACCGTGAATCAAAGAGACGCTTTTATCTCCGGTATCAAACGAAGTATTAAGCACCATCTTTTCGCCTTCTTCCGGAGCCTTAGTAAGTCTTATTGCAACAATACCTACATTTCCTGTGAGATTCTCAATGCCTTCAGAGACTGTTTTGTCTTCTCCGAAATTTCTTCTCAACCAATCTCCAAATGGTGTTGCAATATTATCACTCCACCATGATTTTCCGGATTCATCTGAGAGATCACTTTCCTGAGAATAATACTCTCCGGGAACAAATCCATTCTCAACATTCATTTTTTGAGCATATGCAATCAACATGGCAGCAGAATCAGGGGAGACCGACCCTGCACCGATATTAATATCCTCCGGATAGACACTGAATGAATAAACATCCGAAGGAGCCTCTGAATAAGGATTCTGCAACACCGATTCCTCCGGCAAAAAGATCTCTTTCGAGAATTCAGGAGAAGCATTTACCTCTATATTAAGTGGATCAAGACCGGTAGATGTCTCAAGGAAACCTGCAAGCATTATCAACAAACCCTGCCCGGCAATCGTTGCAATCCTGTAGAATGTGCTTCTTATCCCCACATACATTGCCTGTTTATGAGTATCGAGAGCAAGCATGTAAAAACCATCCGCTGCAATATCATGTGTTGCTGAACTGAATGCCACAAGCCAGAAAACTGCCAGGGTAATCTGAAAAAAGTTATTCACAGGAATAGTAAATGCAATTCCTGCCAAACCTGCCCCCACAAGCAGCTGCATTGTAACAACCCACCACCTTTTGGTTTTCAAGAGATCAACAAAAGGGCTCCACAGAGGCTTGATTACCCATGGGAGATATAGCCAGCTTGTGTACAGAGCAATATCTGTATTAGAAATACCAAGTCTTTTATATAAAATAACCGATACGGTCATTACCGCTACATAAGGTAAGCCCTGCGCAAAATAAAGCGATGGCACCCACGACCACGGCGAGTTTTTCAGCTTGTTTATCATCTTCAATATATTTAGTGACTAATAACGCTTTTCAATAGAAGCATCTGTAAAATAATGCAAAAGGATCTCATCATAGGAGTAACCCTTTTCTCCCATCACTGCAGCACCAATCTGACAAAGACCTACACCATGTCCCCATCCGGCACCCCTGAGCACAAACTTCACGGAGCCATCGGCATTGTTTTCTTTATCCACGACAAAAGCAGAACTATAAAGATGAGATTCAGATAAAGTCCTTCTTATTTCGAGTTCCTTCCCTATAACCCTGCATCTTTTGCTTCCTACAATCTTGAGTTTTATCAACCTTCCGGATGTTCCTCTTTCAATCGGTATCAAATCCTGGATTTCTCCATAGTCCGTTCCGGAACGCCTCATTATTAATTCAGAAAGCTCTTCAGTCGAATATTCCTGAGTCCATCTGTAAAAATTAACTGTTTCCTGATCGTAATTATTCAATACCTGCGACAAAACTACAGAATCAGTTGTATTACAAAATGAATCGGGATTACCGGTTATCCACTCACGTGCATTCTCTTCAGCAGTAAGATCAGGAACAGAAATACCTTCGGAGAGATCTCTCTTCTTTATAAGATAGGGATACTTTATATCTTCCCAGCAATTCTGGAACTCTTCAAAAACACCTCCACAGCTTTTTGAATACCTCGCATCACAAATCTTACCGTCATACATCAACAGCTCTCCCCATGTGTCCTTAACCGCTTCTCTCACCTTTTCAGTGGAGGCACGTGTTATCCCCTGATATCTCTGACAGTGGTCATCAGCACAAATATCAAAATTTACGTGATCTTCCCTGTCATACCAGCGAATCAACTCATCATCAGTCTCCTTCATTGCTGTGTAATCGGTATTGGAGTTCACTATCTCTTTGTTTTTTTCCATCTGTGCAAGTAACCAAGAGCGGGATATCACAGCGTGAGCCTTCAATAATTCAAGCGAAGCAGAGGCACTCATCTCAGATGAAATTACTGAAGTCAGATACTCTTCTGTCCCAAGTACATTTATTGCAGTAATCTTGCTCTCCTCAACAATAAACTTCAACGCACCACGGAACTCCTGATCTTCCTTTCTCTCCCAGTGAAAATTGATGCCGATTGTAACATCTTTCAGACAAAATGAAGCGAGATCCTCACTTACCGGTTCAAAAAACAAAGAATCAAAATACTCCCCGTTCCACAATATCCGGTTATCCTTAAAGGAGACAACATTATCTCCGGTAACACTTGTTCCGTTGCAGATGAATTCTCCCGCCAACCTGAAAGCAATTTCAGGTTCAAACATTATCCCTACATTAACCTTAGGCTCTTTCATATTATAAAACAGTTTTAATTTTATTTGATATCACTCTTACATCTTCGTCAGAAACAGAGATCTCATCAAGTATCTCCCTGATGGTTTCTGCATCAATCTTATTGAAATCCTTCTCAAGGGGAGTAATCAAAACACCTCCCATATCTACAGATGCAGGACTCAACAAAATGTTATCATCTCCCTCAGCGAAATAATGAGAAGGCCTGTGCTTGTCCCTCAAATACAACAATGTTGTATAGACCCCCTTTTCATACCAAGTAAGAATATTAACCATCGGTTCCTTTTCATCAGCCTTTATCGGCAAAACCGCAAATATCTTCTCAAAAGCCTCTTCAGACTTCTTAAGATCAGACGACTCTATAGAGAAAAGGCCTTTGAAAACACTTTTAACAACAGACACCTTCAAATCACTCTTTTCAGCCAGTAATTGCTTCTCCATAGACGGCAACTCCTTCTCTATAGTAAGAAACCCTTTATTGCCTGCTTGGAAATGAAAATGGTCCGGTGCGGAAGCTCCACACTTTGGACCATTGTAAAAAAGAGTAAAACCACTCAGTTTCTCCGACAACGACAGCATCACTCCCATTTTACCGGAAATAAGCTGATCCTCATGCTCAGTCAAAGGTATAGTCAAATGTCTGGGGAAAATAGGAAACGGATTTATCAGAACCACATACTCCTCTCCGGTAGATCCGTCCACGTAAGATATACCCTTCTGTACCTCCGGACGATTAGCAGCACATAAGAAGCACTTTCGCTCCTTTATCGACTTCTTATCTACCTTTGCAGAGGAGGATACTATTCTTGCAGGATTAAACTGCACTTTGAAAGGATACCCGCTCACATCAATATTCTTTACAACAACACCTTCAAGTGCTTTGTAATTATCTCCTGCTTGTTTCCAGGAAACAAGCTGCTCTTCAAAAAGAGCAGCTAAAGCTTCAGAATTCAAACCCATCAAAAATATTTTAACTAATCCTTTTTATTCCTTTCTATTCTGGCAATCAACTCCCAAGTACGAATCCTGTCCTTATAAGTGTTGTGTGCATTCATCTTAACTATATCCAAAGATGCATCGGAATTATCTTCCCACCTACGGCAGTGATAAAGCACATCATAGAGACGACCTATCTGGTACTCCCTAGATATATTAAGCCCAAGTGCGTAATCTTCTCCATAACTAGTATTAGGAACCTTCACATCTCTAAGCACAGGAGTATAGAAAGCTCTGGGTGCTCCAAGTCCGTTAATCCTCAATGCATTGTTTCTTCCATTCTCCGGAGTCCACTCCTTATGATCAATAATACCCGGAGCAATCATCTCCATATTGAAATTTGTCATCATATAAGTACCCACCACCATTGCACAATTCTGGGCATAAAATGCATCCACTATCTTCTGAACAGTATCCTCATTACTATATACATCGTCGCTATCCAACTGTATAGCAAACTTACCACATTTAGGATGATGAGCACCAACATTCCAACAACCACCAATACCCAAATCTTTTCTCTCAGGCATCACATGAACAAGCCTCGGATCGCCGGCATAGCCTTTAATCGCCTCAGTTGTTCCGTCTGTTGAGTGATTGTCCACAATGATAAGATTAAATTTGAACGAAGTCTTTTGCTTTAGTACAGATTCAATCGCATCCTTAATTGTCTTTATCCTGTTAAAAACAGGTATTATAACAGATGCTTCATATTCAAAATCACCTTTATCGAACTCAATTTTCCTAAATTCAGGCTTAAGATAGCCGCCGATAGCCTTTAGATGCTCTGTGCAAGCCTCCTCCATCTCAACCTGAACACCTCTGTTCTTGGGATCCACATAGTCGAATATCTTTTCTCCGGACTTACGGTTGTCATGCTCCACCTCAGTGTAGAGAAACTCATTAACATGAACCAGTTCCCCCTCTCTGGAAGCCCTTAGCCTCAAATCATAAAGCCCGGCATATTTATAATCCTTATCCATCTGACCTGCAACCTTGCTTAAAACAGCGGAATTATAAAATAAGACAGACCCAAAATTAAAATCGTCCCTCAGGCTACCCTTTTGGTAGGTAATCACAGGCGACGGCTTTTTAACTCCGTTTGCAATCTGGTAATGATCTGCATAAATCATTGCAGCACCGGTATCAGACGCAAGTTTAAGCATCCTTTCAAGTGCAAAATAACCAAGCATCAAAGTAGATTCCTTAGTATACACAAGAGAGTAATCTGCTTCTGAATATTCGGCAATTTTTTTCACTGAGGCCGAAGACTTCAGTGAATCTATCTTGATTATATTACAACCCTCAATTGGCTCCGGAGAGGATTCCGAAGAGAGAAGATAGATACTTTTTACAGAATCCGATTTCTTAAGTCCTTCTACAGTCTGATAAACCTGATCTTTATCCACATAAGGGATAAAGCAATTAATTGATTTTGTCATATCTTAACCTTTTACGTTTGAACGGTAAAGATATTTAATCATGAGCAAAAGAGCAAAAAAAGCGAATATTTACAATAAAAATCGTACATTCGCCATTTCCAAAAAACGATTAAATGCAGCACTACGACTACCTGATAGCGGGAAGTGGACTGGCGGGTCTTTATGCAGCCTTCAGGGCTGCAAGATATGGTTCTGTAGCAATAATAACCAAAGAGATTATTACTGAAAGCAACTCCTATTATGCTCAGGGAGGAATCGCCGCCGTCACCGGAGAAGAGGACAGTGCCAGAATACATATACAAGACACACTGGATGCAGGCAGAGACCTTTGCGACCCCAAGGCTGTGAGCATACTGGCAATGGAAGGACCGGAAAGAATAAAAGAGCTCATAAACGAAGGGATGGAGTTCGACTCAATTGACGGAGTCCTTCAA
>CAXXPC010000002.1:0-15814 GCA_963678025.2 Bacteroidales bacterium | reverse complement strand
AATCTCAATCAGTTGATTCTCCATTCCAATAAATGAAAAAACAAGAGTTCCTTGTGGATCCTCAACCTCAAGAGAATAGAAACCGTCTGTATCAGTTATGGTTCCTTGGGTAGAACCCTGTACCGCCACGGTTACTCCTGGCATAGAACCATTCTCATCCTGTACTGTACCGCTCACATTGTGTGACTGGGCGATGCTCAGGAATGAGAAAAACAACATAGGTAGCAAAATGAGAGCCACCTTCAAAAATCGATTTTTTTTCAATGTTAATGATTTAGTGAATTATTAGAAAAATAAATATGACTTATAGGTTCGAGGTCTCATTTCCTACTTTTATGAAACTATAAGTTCTGAATCAAAACAAAATCGTGAGACTTGCTTTTTTTGTTTGTAATTTGGTTTTTTTAACTTGGTTGTTTGCTTTCCTGCCTGATTTCATAATAATTAATCCCTTTTATTACCAAACTTATGAAATAGAGGAGTAATCTATAAACCTCTTAATTTTAATGTGGCCAACAATGTATACAGTCATAGGAGTCTGCCCTGCAATATTTAGGCACCCATCAATACAACCCTGACTGTCCTGTTCTATTCGGTACTGCAAATTTAATACATAAAATTTGTGTAATTAAACCTTCTTTAATAAAAATTAACCCCTTATGTTTATCAAGATTTATTTGCCTCTTTTACTTAGACTTACAACATCCAAATTTAGATATCTGAAAGCTTTTCAGACTGGGAGTTTATGGTAACTTGCTGTAAAACAGTAGATAATCAATGTTTGTGGAGTGTCTAAACGGAACTTTAAAAGAAAACTAAACCGACCAATGAATCAAATAGCACTAATTTTTCATGAGGGGCGCGAAAATATTAGCAGATATTGATTAATTGAGCTGATTTTTCCTGTAAATTATTCAGTAAGATATTTTTGGAGATAATTTTCGTTATTTAATGTCGATGGGGTAAGGAGCTGCTCTATTGTGAATCTTATCCTGAGGCCTCGGGAATGGTGGAAAATGTTGGAAGACAAAACAGGAGGAAAATAAAACAGTTTTCCTCCTCCTCGTTTTAGGACAATTACTTATGTAAATAATTTGATTCATCTTTAATGATTGAGTGAGGCTGAAACTAAAAGACAAACGCAAAAAAATGTAAAAAAACAGCAAAAAGTGAGTGGATTGTATTAGGAGAAGTTTTTCTTTACATATATCTTTGTGCCCATAATGTTTGATGTACACATCTCCTTAAGTTTTGTAAATAAGGTGCTATGTGTGTTTTTGTGACTATTAAGTGTATGAAATACAATTAAATGTGCTGATTTATTTATGTAAAAACGACTGTTAAAAAAGTAAAACATACGCGTTTTTTTAGTTTTAATTTTAACTCTATTGTTATGGAAAAAAGAGTGTTATTTTTTTTGATCGGCTTGTGTTTCAGCATTGCCACATTTGCCCAGACGCAGGTGAGTGGCAATGTTACAGATGCACAAGGTGAGCCTGTTCCCGGCGTTACTGTATTGGAACAGGGAACTCAAAATGGAGTGATTACCGATGTGGATGGTAATTACAATTTGAATGTGGCCGGCCAGGAATCTGTGTTGGTTTTTTCTTTTATTGGAATGGAAACTCAGGAGGTTCCTGTGGGTAGCCAGACCCAGATTAATGTGGTAATGCGTGATGTCTATACCGATCTTGACGAAGTAGTCGTGGTAGGTTATGGTGTTCAAAAGAAGGCGCTTACTACGGGGGCCAATTTGAATGTTTCCGGAGAGGATATTCAAAAAATGAATACAGTGAGTCCTTTGCAGGCCATGCAGAGTCAGAGTCCCGGGGTGAACATTACCCAATCTTCAGGGATGCCTGGTGAAGGATATAAAGTTAACGTCCGGGGACTTGGTACCGTGGGTAACTCCGATCCCCTTTATGTCATTGATGGTGTCACAGGTGGGGATATCAATGCCCTTAACCCTGCAGATATTGAATCAATTGATGTTCTTAAGGATGCTGCATCGGCAGCTATTTATGGTTCTCGTGCTGCCAATGGTGTGATTTTGGTAACCACCAAAAAAGGAAAAGCAGGGAAAGTCCAGGTTAGTTATGATGGCTATTATGGTGTTCAAAATGTATATAAAATGCCAGCACTTCTGGATGCCAGGCAGTATATGACCATGATGGACGAAACCCGTTTTAACGACGGGAAAGATGGTTATGACTGGGCTAGTTTTGTTCCCGATTATGAGGCCATTATGGCTGGTGAATCTCATGGTACCAACTGGCTTGAAGAGATTCGGGAGAAGAATGCTCCAACCCAAAATCATGCCCTTAACATTGCCGGGGGTAATGACAAATCTACCTATTCATTTGGATTCTCTTATACTTCGCAGGATGGTATTCTGGGTAAACCGGTAAATCCCAGTTATGAAAGAACTACGGCACGGGTCAATTCCGATCATGTTCTTTATCGTGTCGATGATTTGGATGTTGTACGTTTTGGAGAGAACCTGAACTACAGTTACAGTACCCGTAATGGTATTCAGATTGGAAATATCTATGCCAACGATATTCACTCAATGTTGGTTGCTTCTCCTTTGATGCCCGTTTACAATGAGGAAGGCGAATATTTTGATGCTGATGATAAAAGCTCCACCGGCCTGGTCAACTACGATTCACAAACCAGTAACCCCATTGCCTTGATGGAGTACCGAAGCGGGCGCAATTTATCTAAGAATCATAATCTTCAGGGAAACGTATTTTTCGAATTACAGCCTCTGGCCGATCTGAAGTTTAAAACCAGTTTCGGATATAAACTTTCAGCCAGTAGCTACAGACGTTATGTACCAACTTATGAATTGAGTACCGCAGGAGATGGATATAATCCTGAAAACGATCAGACCCAGCAATCTATGAATCTTGGATTTCAGTGGCAATGGGAAAATACTTTGAATTATTCTTTCCGTACCAATGGACATTTTATTGATGCACTTGTGGGCCAGTCTGTCGAGAAGTTTGGACTTGGCGAGAATGTGGATGTAACGAATAGCCGTTCTATCTTTTCTGACTTTGACCATGCATGGCTGAGCAATACCAAAGGATATACCGCGGGAGTTACCAGCATTAAAGGAGAGCCCTGGGGAGAAGGAAGCATTTCCTCTTTCTTTGGACGTGTCAATTATAACTTTAATGAAACCTATATGGCCTCCGTGGTCATGCGTGCTGATGGATCTTCCAATTTTGCGCAAGGTAATCGTTGGGGGTATTTTCCTTCGGTTTCTGCAGGCTGGGTGATGTCCAATGAAACTTTTATGGACGGTGTCAGTGGCATCCTTAATTTCTTTAAGCTACGGGGTAGCTGGGGGCAAAACGGAAACTGCAACATCGATAATTTCCAGTATATTGCCACAGTAGGGTTTCCCGAAACAGCAAAATACTCCTTTGGGAATACCAAAACCGAACAAAGTCAGGGAGGATATCAAAATATTTTGCCTAATGAGGATATTACCTGGGAAACTTCTGAACAGATTGACCTTGGATTTGATGCCCGACTGTTGAATTCCAAACTAGGGGTAGCATTTGACTGGTATGTGAAAACGACAAAAGACTGGTTGGTTGTTGCTCCCGCATTGGCCTCTTATGGAACAGAGCCCCCGTTTATTAATGGAGGTGACGTGGAGAACAGTGGTATTGAATTGGCTTTGAATTGGAACGATCGCGCAGGAGATCTGTCTTACAGTGTTGCTCTCAATGGGGCATATAATAAAAACGAAGTGACCCGGATTGCCAATAGTGAAGGTATCATTCATGGCGAGCCACACGTACTAAGTCAGGGAACTACAGAGATGTATCGTGCCGAAGAGGGGAAACCCATTGGTTATTTCTGGGGGTACAAAACTGAAGGAATTTTCCAAAATCAGGCGCAAATAGAAGCAAGACGTGCTGAAGGCCTGGGCGTGATGGAAGGTGCCCAGCCCGGCGATGTCATTTTCGCTGACACAGATAAAAACGGAGTCATTGATGAAAATGATAAAACCGAAATTGGTAATCCTCATCCTGACTTCACTGCTGGTCTGAACCTCAGCTTGTCGTACAAAGGTCTTGACTTTGGTCTGACAGCCAATGGTGCCTTTGGACAGCAAATTGCAAAATCTTACCGATCATTTGCTGATAGCGAACGTCAAAATTATACTACTGAAATATTTGGTCGTTGGTATGGCGAAGGAACTTCCAATAAATTGCCACGCCTTACTCCCGGTACAAACACTAACTGGCAGAATATTTCTGATATCTATATTGAAGATGGTGATTACGTAAAAATCAGCAATGTCACCCTTGGGTATGACTTCAAAAAACTCTTTACTAATTTGCCCTTACAGCAAGTGAGATTTTATGTTTCTGCTCAAAATCTGTACACTTTTACCAATTATTCGGGAATGGATCCGGAGGTAGGATATGGATATGATGGTGGATCCGGAGATCAGGGAAACTGGTCTTCCGGTATTGATCTTGGGTTCTATCCTGCCCCAAGAACTTATTTGGTTGGATTAAATCTCAAATTTTAATTAGGAGAAGAATATGAAAAGATTAATATATTTCGCAATAGCCATTCTGGTATTTACCAGTTGTGAAGATTTCCTTGACACAGAAAATCTCACCGAGAAAAATACCACTAATTTTCCCGCCAATGTGGAAGATGTGGAACAGGCAGTAATTGGTATTTACAATACCCTTAACACTGCTGTGGCCGATCCTCAGTGTACTTATTTTTATGCTGCTGAACTTGCCTCTGATGATCGCTTTGGCGGTGGAGGTGACAATGATAAGTTGATGCAGGCCTGGGATAAAATTATGAACCATGGAACTGATGCATCCCGCCCTTTTTGGAAGGCCCGCTACCAGGGGATTTTTAGAGCCAATAGTGTTATTCTTTCCATAGAAAAAATGGGACTGGAAGGCGAAGAAGTTAACCAATTGAAAGGCGAAGCTCATTTCCTGCGAGGATTCTTTTATCATGAATTGGCTGAAATGTATGGAGAGGTTCCTATGCCTTTGAATTCTGATGAGGCAGAGAATCTGCCAAATGCAGCTGCTGATTCTCTTTATGCTCAAATAGGTTATGATCTGGTATCAGCTATTTCTTTGATGAAGGATGTGCCATACAGTGAGACTGTTGCAGGGCATGCCACCAAATGGGCTGCAGAAGCTTTGCTGGCCCGTGTTTACCTCTTCTACACCGGTTATTACAGTAAAGATGCAATGCCTTTGGCTGATGGAAGTTCTCTAAGCAAAACGGATGTTGTTAGCTATTTGGAAGACTGTATTGCCAATAGTGGACACAGTTTGGTTGGAGATTTTAGAAACCTTTGGGCTTATACCAATGAATACACATTGCCCGACTTTGATAAAATGTCCGGTGAAACAGGGGTCAATGGAAATGACCTTAATTGGGCTGGTGATGGGAATCAGGAGTCCGTTTTTGCTATTAAGTTTTCCAATTTTGCCGATTGGAATACTACCATCGGATACTCCAATCAGTATTTACTTCATTTTGGTATTCGTGGTGGTCAACCGTATGGTAATACCTTCCCTCTTGGACAGGGATGGGGCGCAGGACCTGTTAACCCAACTCTTTGGGAGGCATGGGAAGATGCAGAACCCACTGACCTGAGGAGAGAGGCGTCGATTATGCCGGTTTCCGATCTGCCGGATTATTCTTTTGGCGGCTGGACAATGATGGAAGAAACAGATTACTGGCAAATGAAGAGTGTTCACATTAGTGCCAAAACAGGCGAGGTGGATGGAGAAGGTAATCCGACATACTACTCATCTTTTTCAGTGCCAATGTTTGGAGCTTCTGATAACTTTCAGTTGGATGGTGTAAATGACCTGATGTTGATCCGATTTGCGGATGTCTTGTTAATGCACTCAGAATTGACAGAAACAGCTGATAAATTGAATGAGGTGCGTGCCCGTGCCGGATTGGATCCTGTGAGTTATTCATTGGAGGCCTTGAAGCGTGAACGTCGCTTCGAGCTTGCATTTGAAGGAAGACGATATGCTGATATCCGTCGTTGGGGAGATGCTCCTGAGTTGCTGGAAGGACAGTTGGGTGTGAAGATTTATGAAAGTGGAGCTCCAACAGTAATGAAATCCTTTGGAGGTGGTTACAAAGCCCGATATGAAGCAACAGGAGGATTTTTCCCTATTCCTGAGTCTGAAATTGCCTTGTCAGAAGGTGTTTTGTCGCAGACTCCGGGTTATGGAACTGCTTCCAGTAATTTTACGGGTTGGTAAAACTTAAAAACAGAATCTTATGAAACGAATAATATTATATATTACCCTTATTGCTGCTGTTTTTGCAGCTTGCGATCCCATCGAAGATCGTGATTCATTATCGGGTGTTGTTAGCAAGGAGAACCTTCAGTTGTCAGCGGATCCGATAGTGGTAGATGGCAGGAATTCAAATGAAGTTATTGTAGAGAATAATTCTCCTCTTCTTGCCAGATGGATCTCTGATCGTTCTCAGGTTGAGTCTTCTTATGCAACAGTTGTATTCGATAATGTAGGGACAAAAGAGGTTCAATTTGTCGGATTGAATGGAAATGGTTCAAAAGTGGAAGATAATCTTTCAGTTCAGATCGATACGATGACCAATCTTCCGGCAGATGTGAAGAGCCGTTTAGGTATAAAATACAATGCAGATGGTTCAGTAGATAAAGCTTCCAAACCCTATTTCTGGGGAAATGCCAATTATGTGGAGGGTGTTGATTACAATGTAAATGTGGTGCAGGAAGTTGCTGTGAACGGAAGACTTGGGAATAAGCTGACTTTGAGTTGTGATGCTCCTTACCTCTGTGATTGGACTTTTGGTGATGCTAAAGGAAATAAAAACCGGGTAGAGCTCTTTATCACTGCTCGTGGTACTTTTACCCTCTCTCTGAATCTCACCAAAGCTGATGGATCTGTTATTGAGAATGCTTATACTCAGGAAATTGATGTGGAAGAGTTGACTACGGTTCCTGATGAATATGTTAACCTTTTTGGTGATTTTCTGTCAGATCCGGATGTGTCTAAAACCTGGAGATGGTCACGGAGTGGTATGGTGTGGGCCAATGGCCCCTATCACGGATTTACTGATCCGGGTGCCGGCTGGTGGCAGAATAGCTATGAGAATATGATCGAAAGACAGGATGGAACCATGACTTTCAAATATTCTGATATGAGTTTGACCAAAGAGGTTTACGAGGGAGGAGACACCAGTATTGACCCTGTTGGCACTCATACCGGATCTATAGAACTGGATCTGGGATCGAAGGTCGATGGGTATTCAGTAGGCACCATCAAGTTGGATGGTGTCAGTATCCTTTATGGAGTGAATGTAAATGGTGGAAATGCCGTCTTTACCGAATTGGCACTTGTGTCTGTTACCGAGAATACGCTTATCCTCGGGGGTGACAATGGTACCGGTGAGACCTGGCTCTATAAATTTGAGGCTGTCAATGAATAGTGTTCAGCTATAATAATGGCTTAAGGGCGGGCAGTTTCTGTTCGCCCTTATTTGCTTAACAGAATACTATTTCTTTCGGAAGCCGCAGTATGTGTAATTACTACTGGTAAATGTTTTATTGACTGATTAGCTTTTATGTTGAAGAAGATATCTCTTTCCGGCTTAAGTTCCCTTTTATTGGGGTTGGTTATCTTTTTGTTTTTTGGATTGTTTTATGCTTTCCACCTTCACTATCAGGAGCAGTATCAGTTATTTCTTTTTACTGCCGATTATTTTTTTGAAAGGGTAATGCAGCCGGGTGGTCTGAGTAATTATCTGGGGGTATTTTTTACCCAGTTCTATTTTTACCCATGGATCGGAAGTTTCATTTTGGCCACATTGTTAATTTTTTTTCAGAGGATTCTCCTTGGAACGGCCCGAAATCTTGGAGCTGCAAAGAACTTTTTTGTGCTTTCCTTCTTTCCTGTTTTGATGTACTGGGGACTCTTATGCGACGAGAATTACCTGACAGGCGGACTTGTTGCCATTCTTTTTGTAAGCTTGTCCAACTACTTATATACTTTTAGCAGATCGGGCACAGTGAAAATACTGTTTATCCTTGTAGGAATCCCGCTACTATATTTAATTGCCGGAGGAAGCGTCCTCTTCTTCTTTTTGTTCCTCTTAATCTATGAATTGAATGAAAAAACACGTTCGTGGAAATTTCTGCTTTTATTTAATTTATTAGGTGTTTTACTTATTCTGACGACACCTTTCTTCCTGAAAAACAGGTTAGGAATGTTTCCTCCTGTCCCTTCTTTTGTAGGTGTTAATTATTTTCGCTTTCCCATAAATTTCCCGATAATTGTAGTGGTTATCGGATTTCTGCTTGTGACTTTGCCATTTGTGTCAAAATATCTCTCCAGCAGACAATTCCCATTAAAGAAGAGTATTCTTATAATTCAGGTGATTGTTTTATTACTTTTTGGAAGCTGGTTTATACATCGGTCGGTGGATTTTGAAAGAGAGGAAATAATGGAATATGATTTTTATGTAAGAATGCGTAAATGGGAAGAGATTATCCACAAGGCTGAAGAAAAAACTCCTCAGAGTCCGCTTTCTGTTACTTGTCTGAATCTGGCTTTGGGTAAAAAGGGACAACTGGGAGACAGAATGTTCGAATTTTTTCAAAAGGGGGACGAAGGATTGATCCCTGACTTTGTAAAAGATTTTACAATCCCTATGGTTGCTGGTGAAGTCTATTACCATTTGGGTTTGATTAATACAGCGCAGCGATTTTCTTTTGAAGCAATGGAGGCTTTACCTGATTATCAGAAGAGCGTGAGGACAATAAAACGGCTTGCCGAAACAAGTTTGATTAACGGCAATTATGTGCTTTCAAAGAAGTATCTGAAAATTCTTCAAAACACATTTTACTACCGTAAGTGGGCCACTTATCTTGAGAGAGCTATGAAAAATGAGGATTTAATCAATCAACACCCCGAATATGGAGTCTTAAGAAGGATGAAGCTGGACAGAGATTTCTTCTTTAGTGATCAGGAAAAAGATATGATGCTTGGAATTATTCTCTCCGAAAAGAAGAGCAAGCTGGTTTTTGAGTATCTGATGGCTTACTGTTTGTTGAATAAAGATATTCAGCATTTTGTGCAGTATTTCCCTCTTGGTGAGACTTTGCCTTATTTTACAATTCCCCGGCATTTTCAGGAGGCTTTGGTTTATGCATGGGATGTGTCAAAGAGTGAGGTTATTAAGGATATACCCTATCCCATCAACCGGGAGATCCAGTCTTCATTGAATAAATACAGGAAGGTTTATACTTCCCAATCCAATCCGCAATCATTGTTGCGCAAAGATTTTGGCGATACTTATTGGTATTATTTTCATTTTAGGAATTAAAAGGTTTGTCATGAAGGGTTTGCATTTTTCAATACTCCTCAGTATTCTGTTTCTTGGAATTAGTTCTTGTGCCCCGGAGAAATCAGGCGTTCAGAAAACAGGGACACATCCTGATATTTTCCCGGATTATGTGGGAGTGACCATTCCGGAGGGGATTGCACCGCTCAATTTTCGAATTGAATGGGATTCTGTTCGTTATTCAGAATTGTTGATAGAGAACAGCGAAGGTAAGAGCTTGAGGGTGAAGGCAGACAAGACAATAAAGATTCCGTTGGATGAATGGAAGCATCTTCTGGAGGTGTCGAAAGGAGATAGCCTTATGTTTCATCTTGAGGTAAATCGTAATGGTGCATGGTATCGGTATTCACCTTTCCCGGTTTATATCAGCAGCGACCCGATAGATTATGGACTTTCCTATCGACTGATTGCACCAGGGTATGAGATTTACAGTAAAATGGGGATTTATCAGAGGTCTCTGAATAGTTTTGATCAGGATGCGATTGTTGAGAATACGCTTTTCCAGGGGAGTTGCATGAACTGTCATTCCTTCAGACAAACGGATGCTGAAAATATGAGTTTGCATATTCGCGGATCTCAGGGAGGCACTGTTTTACTGAATGACGGAAACTTAAAAGTGTTGAATACCAAAACTAAAGAAACACTTTCAAATTGTGTGTATCCTTATTGGCATCCCAGTGGCAACTATATTGCTTATTCGGTAAATAAAACCCAGCAAACGTTCCACAGTGCCAACCCCAAAAGGATTGAAGTCTTTGACCATGCATCAGATATTGTAATCTTTGATGTTAAAAGGAATAAACTTTTTTCGTGTGATTTCCTGAGAAGTGGGAAGAATATGGAAACGTTTCCAGCTTTCTCTCCGGATGGTAAATCTTTATTCTTTTGTTCTTCAAAGGTTGATACTCTTCCTCTTCAAGTCAAAGATATTAGATACAATTTGTTGAGGATTGACTTCGATCCGGAAACCGGACAGTTTGGAAGTTCTGTAGATACTCTTTTCAATGCTGCTGCTTTAGACCAGACTGTGTCATTTCCACGGCCTTCTTATGATGGTCGGTTTATTGTTTATACCAGGTTTAACTATGGGAACTTCTCAATATGGCATCCCGAAGCAGATTTGTGGTTATATGACACCCAATCCGGAACAAATCAACCGCTTGAAGCTCTTAATAGTAACCAGACAGAGAGTTATCATTCATGGTCTTCCAATTCGCGGTGGATTGTATTTAGCAGTCGCAGAGTAAATGGTCTTTATACCATGCCTTTTATCGCCCACATCGACGCGGACGGGAATGCAGGCAAACCATTTTTGTTGCCTCAGGAAGATCCGGATTTTTATGATATGACCTTCTACTCATTTAATGTTCCTGAGTTTATTAGTCAACCAGTTAATTTGAACCTGGATCAATTGGAAGATGCCGTAAGCAATGAGCACATTCAGTTGAGGTTTGAGGAGAAGAATAATTGATTCGAGCATTATAGATATAGTTGTGGTGAATTTATTGGAAGATGATTCTATGGGTATTGAAAAAGCATACCAGATTTTGGAGATTGATAAGGATCGTGATTCTATAGAAGGAATAAAGAGATTGCTGCATAAAGTTAAGACCTGTGCGGGAGAAATAAATGGATCGGTTTTTAAGCTAACGGTCTTTGTGAGTTGTGAGAATGAAGATGAGTACAGAGGCAAAACAGCTGATATTTCTGCGGCAGTTTATGAATGTTTTCGTGATAAGGTTCCTGCTTTCAACATCGTTTCTCAAAAACCTTTTTCTGATTCTTTGTTTGCTGTAGAGGCGGGTTTTGTCATCAGACAGGATTTTCAGATTCATTATAAAATGCATCATGGGACTCCTTACGTCCTGATTGAAGATGCTGTGGTTAAAGAGTTGTGGATGAGTGGAGCCGGAAGAATTGAGCTTGTTGGAGACATCGAGCAGGATGCTATCCGTGCTTTTGAGCAGATGGTTGAAATTCTGCACACAGAAGGCATGACCATGGATGATGTCGTCAGGCAATGGAACTATGTGGGAGAGATTCTTAAAATAAATGATGCTGATGGCCGGGATTTGCAGAATTACCAGGTCTTTAATGAAGTACGTGGTCTTTTTTACAAGCATTATCGCACCCGTAAGGATTTTCCTGCCGCTACCGGAATCGGGGTGAAAGTCCCGGGTGTTTCCATTGATTTTTTTGCGGTGAAGCCATTGACTGAGGGTGTTTCCACAGCTCCTGTAAATAACCGGAAACAACAGAATGCTTATGTGTATGGTCAGGAGGTGTTGGTTGGTTCAGTCCCGGCGACCAGTGTGGTGAAGCAGCCTCCTCAGTTTGAGCGTGCCAGATTATTTAGTACGTCTTCTGAATCAACATTATTTATCTCCGGTACAGCTTCAATCATTGGTCAGGAAACTGTTGGTCTTGGAGATGTTAAAGAGCAAACCTGTGTGACTATTGAAAATATTGAGGAGTTGAGACGAGCTGCTTTGGAGTTACAGAGTGATGGTGCCTTGAGATATTCTTTGCTGCGGGTGTATGTGAAAAATGAGGAGGATTTCCCGGTTGTACAACAAATTTGTAAGAACCATTTTCCTGGTGTTCCGATGGCTTTTGTGCAGGCAGATGTGTGTAGAGACAACCTCCTTGTTGAGATTGAAGGAGAGATGGTGGGGAATAATTGATCCAATGGTGGTATAAAATGTAATATACAATACTGCATTAGGTCTTAAAAGACATTTTAACCCGGTTTGAAGAACATTTCCATCCCCTGATATTTTCTTGTTTTTGTTTACTTGCCACAAGAAACAATTAATATAATCAATATGATAAGGAATTTATTTTTAGTGCTGATGTCTGTGGCAGTTATGTCCACATCGTGTTCTCAGGGAAAAGTGACTGTTGAGTCGCCCGATGGGAATATTAATGTAGTTTTTGGGTTGCATGAAACGAAGCCTCAATATAGTATCTCCTATAAGGGGCAGGAGGTTTTGCTGAATTCTGCAATGGGGTTTGTATTAAAAGATCAGGCGCCGCTGACCGAAGGCTTTGAAATTATAGGGAGTGAAGTTACTTCTTATGATAATACGTGGGAGCAGGTATGGGGCGAAAAACAGTTCATCCGTAATCATTATAATCAACTGAGGGTTGATCTTCAGGAGACGGCAGAAGCTGGTCGTCAAATGTCTGTTTTCTTTAGAGTGTTTGACAATGGCGTAGGCTTCCGTTATGAAATACCAGAACAGGAAGGTATGGAGGATTTCGTCATTATGGATGAGGTGACAGAATTTGCCATGACTGATGATCATTCTGCCTGGTGGATCAAAGCTTATCAACCCGATCGTTACGAGTATTTGTTTACCCGGTCGGGGATCAGTGAAATGGATACGGTGCATACGCCCTTAACCATGCAAACGGCGGATGGATTATATCTTTCTTTGCATGAAGCAGCATTGGTTGACTATGCCAGTTATACCGTTGTTTCAAAACCCGGAAACAAACTGGTTACCGGATTGGTGCCCTGGGCTGATGGAACCAAAGTGAAGACCAGTGCTCCCATGAAAACACCATGGCGTACTATAGCGATTGGGGAAGAACCAGGTGACCTGATAACCAATTACATGGTTCTCAATCTTAATGAGCCAAATAAACTGGAGGATCTTTCCTATATAAAACCTTCGAAATATATGGGAATCTGGTGGGGCATGCATATTGGGAAATACACCTTTTGGGAGAGTGAGGATCTTGGTGCTACCACCCAAAATGCGAAAAAATATATCGATTTTGCCGCAGAGCATAATGTTCCTCTATTGCTGATAGAGGGATGGAACAAAGGTTGGACACCTGCCTGGTACGAAAACCGCATGCATCAGTTTAGCTTTACGAAAAGCGTGGATGACTTTGACCTCAAAGAGGTGGTTGAGTATGGTAATGAACGAGGTGTTAAATTGATCGGGTACCATGAAACGGGCTCTAACCTGATTAGCTACCTTGATCAGGTGGATGATGGATTTGCACTTTATCGGGATATGGGAATCCACGATATTAAAATTGGTCAGGTAGGATCAAAACTCAACATGAAAGAGTGGCACCATGGTCAGTTTGGGGTCAATTATTACCGGACAATTCTTGAAAAGGCAGCGGAATATAAACTGGCTGTTAATTTCCATGAACCGATTAAAGACACCGGGGAGCGCCGTACTTATCCCAATATGATGACCCGTGAGGGAGGTCGGGGAATGGAATATGATGCATGGAGTGATGGAAATCCCCCTTCTCACCTTGCTACATTGCCTTTTACCCGCTTGTTGGCAGGGCCAATGGATTTTACCCCTGGTACTTTTGACATAATGATAAAGTATCGTGAAGGGCGCAGGGTGCATACCACTATTGGTAAGCAGTTGGCAGCTTATGTCGTTGTTTTGTCACCTACTCAGATGATGTCTGATTTACCGGAAAATTATGAAGGACATCCGGCGCTGAAGTTTTTGCTTGATGTCCCGGTTGACTGGTTCGATACAAGGGTGCTGAATGCAGAAATTGGAGAGTACATCACCATGGTGCGCAAGGATAAGAATTCAGACGATTGGTACCTGGGGAGTCTGACCAATGAAAAAGCGCGCAACTTTAAAGTCAAACTGTCCTTCCTGGATCCGGACAAAAAATATCTGGCCGAAATCTATGCAGATGGGGCTGATGCCCATTGGGAATCCAACCCTACTTCTGTTGAAATTTCGGAGAAAATAGTGGATGCTGACACTGAAATGAGTCTGAATCTGGCTGCTGGTGGCGGCCAGGCCATTCGCTTTTCCCCGGTAGAATAGGATGATTTTTTATTAATGGAAAAAGCTGTCTGATTTTCAGGCGGCTTTTCTTTTTATAATACATTTCACCCCGTAATTAAATACATTTCACCCCTGTTGAGAGACAGATAAATGTTTTTATTTGTTAAAACATCGTTGTTGATTGGACTTTTTCTTATGCTTTTCAAATAAAAAATGATGGTAAATGCAGTTCTTGTCCCGAAAGGAAGACAGGTTTAGATAAATCTTGATTGAATTTTGTATTAAAAATAGATAAAGGCAACTGGGTGAAGTAGCAAAGTCTTCAGGATGTGTTTAATTCGTTTTGCTTGTTTTTGTGGTTGTTAAGTTTCTGTTAGATTGTGTTTTGTGCTGGCGTGTTTTTGGTGTTTGTTGTTCATTGAAATGAAGAGACAGATGATGAAGATTTGAGATAAATAATAAAAAGACTTACGAGTTGTAAAAAAAGCAATAGCAAATGATAAAAAAGTATTAGAAATGCTTTTTGTCAAGGATTACATTTGTAGTGTAAAAAAATGTAAAAACCCTTTCTGACCGATCTTAGTTTTTACAGTGTAATTTTAATTTGTTTCTTATGAGAAAAAATCTGCGGTTTTTTTTAGCTATGTTTTTTCTGGCCTTTCAGGTGTTGGCCTTTGGGCAGGGGAAAACAGTATCCGGAAACGTTACCGATGAAACGGGGGCACCTTTGCCGGGAGTATCCGTTGTCATTCAGGGTACCACACAGGGTACTATAACTGACATTGATGGTAACTACAGCGTTAATTTGGAGGAAGGACAAAACGTTCTTCAATTTTCGTTTATTGGATTTGAGAATCAGGTTATCGATGTGAGCAACCAGTCTGTTGTTGATGTTCAGATGGAACCAGCGATTCTTGGATTGGATGAAGTTGTTGTGGTGGGGTATGGATCAATGAAGAAAAGTGATCTTACCGGTTCAGTTGCTTCTGTTTCGGTTGAGGATCTCAAAGAAATACCAGCTTCTAATGTGGATCAAATTCTTCAGGGGCGTTTGGCTGGAGTACAGGTTACTCAAAACTCCGGAGCTCCCGGAGGAGCTTCTTCAATCAGGATAAGGGGGGCATCTTCAATTAATAGTTCCAATGAACCGCTCTACATTATTGACGGAATTCCTTTCAATGGGGAGGGAACTGACATTGGGGGGTTTGATTGGGCTGGTGGATCCAATGGTCAGAATAAGGTAAATCCACTATCCACGATTTCCCCTTCTGACATCGTTTCCATGGATGTTTTAAAGGATGCTTCTGCAACGGCCATTTATGGAGCTGCCGGAGCCAATGGTGTTGTAATTATTAATACCCGTCAGGGAAAAGAAGGCAGTGTTAAAGTTAATTATGATGGTTATTACGCGGTCCAGACTTTGGCAAAAAAGCTGGATATGATGGATTTGGGTGAATATGCCAGATACCAGAATGAGCTTGGTGAATTCGTTGATTCAGATGTAGATGAGTTTTATAAAGATCCTTCTTTGTTGGGAGGTGGAACTGACTGGCAAGATGAGATTTTTCGAACAGCTCCTATGCAATCACATCAGCTATCCATTACTGGCGGTACAG
>CAXXPC010000001.1:0-75317 GCA_963678025.2 Bacteroidales bacterium | reverse complement strand
CTTCACGGCAATTTTCATATCCGGCTTCAATAAAGATACAAGCCCTGAATCTTCTGAAGAAACACCTGAGCAGGAGTTGATGCCTGCTGCACTTAACCAAATACTCTCAAATGAACTCTCTGCCCTTCCCCAGACAACAACCCTAGACCAACAAATAGATCGATTTCTCAAAAGATGGGAAATAAAGGGTGCTTCAATCGCAATAATGAAAGACGAGAAACTAATCTACGCAAAAGGTTATGGGTGGGCGGACGAAGAAAACAACGAAAAGACAGATGTAAGACATGTATTCCGGCTTGCCTCTGTGTCCAAACTCATCACAGCAGTGGCAATAATGAAGCTCCGTGAAGAGGGGAAACTTTCTCTTGAAGATAAGATTTTCGGAGAAGGGGCAATACTCGATTCACCTGAATTTTCACGATACAGGGACAAAAGGGTCACTCGCATTACAATAGAACATCTTCTAAGGCACAAAGGAGGCTTCTCCAACAGGGCCGGAGACCCACTCTTTTCTTTGGCAATTATAAAAGATCGGCTTAAGTTGGACAGAGCAGTCACCGAAGACGAACTCATCCAATATGTACTTTCCCGTAGGCTTGGATATACTCCGGGCACAAGCACTATCTACTCCAACTTTGGTTATCTTCTACTATCAAAGGTTATTGAAAAGGTAAGCGGAGAGCCCTACGAAAAATATATAATTAATAGACTTCTTAAGCCCAACGGTATTTACGACATGTCCCTTGCCCACAATTATTACGATGAAAAATACGACAACGAAGTGAGGTACTACGAACCGTCAAATCAAGAGCCAATAAGAAGCTACAACGGATCCGACTCACTGATGTCCAGATGTTACGGAGGAAATAACATAAGATTGCTTTCCGGGGCAGGGGCATGGGTAGCCTCTCCGGTGGAGCTACTCAAATTTATATCCATGATAGACGGGAGAGATAATGTTCCCGATATTATCAGCAAGGAGAGCGTGAGACTTATGACATCTTCCGGCCCTTCAATGCTCCCGATGGGTTGGGCAAAATGCACATCCTCAGGAGATTGGAGCAGGACCGGCACACTCTCAGGATCAAGTGCAATGGTCAAGTACAACCGTCACGGATACTCATGGGTCTTCATAACAAACACCAGTTCATGGAAAGGCTCTCGCTTCCCCAGAAGCATAGACTACTTCTTCAAAGGTGCTCTTCAAAAGGTCACAGACTGGCCGCACAGGGATCTTTTCAACGTTACAGTTCCAGAGTCAAACCGATCGTAGGTAGCACAGTCCCACTGGTTATCTCAACCCTTTTCATCTCATATCGCTGCTGCTCGTAAGGTGCATCCGGGTTTACGATTCGTCCGGTACTGATGAGTACATCAGAATCTTTGTACTGCTTATTGAGTGCATTCTGAACATCAAGATAAATCTTTAATGCAAACTTGGGAAAGTAAAACTCCTTATCTACTCTTATGTCCAACTGATTAAACTGCTTAAGGTAAATGGAATTATACCTTGAATAGTCTCTGTATACCCTCCCCGAAGCATCCCATGCGGCAACAAGAGAACTGCGCTCTATATCAAGCGGAGTGTATGGAGCCCCGCCCGAATATCTGAACTTGGCACCTATTGTATAGTTTCGAGGAAGACGATATCCTCCGGAAATGGTCATTAAACGCCTGCTATCCCACGACGAAGGAAGATAACCCTGATCGTCATACTTTATCTTACTTCTAAAAAGTGTCAACGACCCTATCAGGTTGAACTTATCGGAGACAAACCACCTCAAGGCAAACTCAGCACCATATGACCTGCCTTTAACAGTAGATTCAATGAGTTCATTACCCACAACACCATAATTAGTACCCTTGCCCTCCACAGGTATGGAGTCGTTAACAGAATACATTCCGTTGAAATTCCATTTATGAAACAGTTCCATCCCCAACTGCAACCCCTGACTGGTCCGGTAATCAAACCCTACCGTCACCTGATCAGATCCCAGATACTTCATATCCTTGTTTAGAAGTATCCCTGTATTATCTCTGAATCCCATCGCGGTATACGGAGGCAGTTGAAAATACCTTCCGCCGGAAGCGTTGATATAAAAATCATCAAACAACTCATAAGATAATGATAATCTCGGTGAAAACTGATTTAAAGGATTAGACATATAAGACGAGAATGTATTGGCATCCGCTCTTAAACCGATATTTGTGACAAGTCTTCTGTCAGGAGATGTATAGTTCAAATTTCCGAAAACGGAATATTTAAAGAATGAGAGGTCTGAATAGTAGTCTATTGTCACAGGATTGTCATAAAAAATCCTCTGATAAGTGCTGTTTTCATAATATGGCATATCCATTCCAAATCCCACAGTAAAACGAAAATCAGATATTCGTAAAAGATTCTCAGCCCTAAACCTTGTCTCCTGTTCAACAGACCTGTACCTCAGGTTGAGATTCTCCTCTGATGAGTCATCATTATCCCGGTATTTAGTATTTCTATTATTAAGATAGCTGTGACTAAGATATAAATTGAGAGAGTTCCTCCCGTAAAAATATTTATAAATTGCTCCCAACGTAAACACCTCCTGCTCTATCACCGGAAGGTACGACAATATGTAGTCGTTAGACTCCTCTCCTCCGCTCTCCTCATTTAATGTCATATCATCTATTCCCGCTATTCCGATAAATGAGAGATGATGTCTGTTGTCAAATCGGGTCTCTATCTTGAACTGAGCATCTGAAAAAGTGGGAAGAAAAGGGAGCCCAATCGCTTTGAATAAAAACTGAAGATAAGAGGTTCTTGCAGAAACAAGGTAATTTGTCTTTTCACTTAAATGACCTCCGGAACTAAAACCTGCTTCAGATGCACCTACTGTAAACTTGTAATTATTCTTGACGGGATCGGGATCCTTTAGTTTCAGGTCCAGTACCGAACTCAAAGCGCCCCCTCTTGCCACAGGGAAGTTGCCTGCGTAAAAATCAGCCTCGCGAATAAAATCGGCATCAATTATCCCCACAGGACCTCCTGCAGACCCCTGGGTACTGAAGTGATTGATAGTAGGAATCTCTATCCCGTCATAATAGAATTTATTCTCAGAAGGTCCTCCTCCTCTCACCAGTATATCGTTCCTGTATCCCCCGGTCACTACAGATCCCACACCGGGAAGTGAACCTATCACTCTTGAAATATCTCTGTTGGATCCTGCATTTTTTTCAATTTCCTGAACTCCCAGTGTCTTCTGCGAAGTAGGGCTCTCAGGGATTCTTCTGAATGGATCAGCTTTCGGCTTTACAGTTGCCGCTTCCAGCAGAGTACTCTCCTCTTCCAGCTCTGCTCTTACGTAACCTCCGGATGCCGAGACCATTATCTCTTCCGATATATACTGAGAGTAACCCAAAATATCAACCTGTATCCTGTAAACACCGGGATCTACACCCCTTATCTCAAAAATTCCCGAACTGTCGGTTACCGCAAACTTTTCGCCCTGCCATATAGATACAGTTGCAAAAGGAACTGATTCCCTTGTAATTTTATCAATTATCTCACCTCTAATAGAATATTTCTGCTGAGGAAAAGCCAAAAGATTAACGCCCCCGGTTAATAAAAAAAAGAGGATAAAGGCCATTAATGTTCGTCCTGTAAAATGTATGTATGATCTGTCCATGTTTTCAATATTTTGAAATTGTTAATTAGAAACAAGTACCCGAAAAAATAGTTCATACATAATATCTATCTTTGCAGTCACATCAAATGATATACTATCGTGTTCAGAAAACTTAAGAACGAAGAACTTAACAGGCCAACCCTTGAAGAATTCAAGGATATAGGGAAAAACCCAGTAATCATTATACTGGATAACATAAGAAGTCAACACAACATTGGATCAGTATTCCGTTCTTGTGACGCCTTTGTTGTAGAATCTCTTCTTCTTTGCGGGATTTGCGCTACACCACCCTCTGCAGAGATTCGCAAAGCGGCCCTCGGTGCTGAGGAGAGTATGGAATGGCAATATTTTAAACAGACTGAAGATGCAGTAATCTTTGCCCGGGAAAGGGGATATAAGATAATATCTGTTGAACAGACAGAAAATTCAGTCATGCTTGATAAATTCATTCCCGAAGAGAAAAGCGGCTATGCTTTTGTCTTCGGGAATGAAGTAAAAGGTATCTCACAATCCGTAATAGACATGAGTGACATGGTCCTGGAAATTCCTCAATTCGGCACAAAACACTCACTCAACATATCTGTATCTGCCGGAATTGTGATATGGGATATCTTCAATAAACTAGACACTTCCCTCTAAAGTCTGCTCAATAAATCTAATAAGATACTGAACATGTGCATCTGTTGCAAAATCTCTCGATTTTGTCTTCTTTAAATTTTCCATTAGGTAAAGCATCTGATTATATGCTATAGCAGAAGCCTCCGTGAAATCAGAAGGATTTGCAGTTGGCTTACCTCCCATTCTTGAAGCAGCTCCGGTGTAAACGCCACAAAGCTGCATTACATAGCTTTTTTGCATCACTCTCTTATATGGCTCCACCTTTCTTCCAGATCCAAGATTAAACCACACTGACTCATTAAGATCCTCAAAAAGATCCTCTACAGTATAGGCTTTTCTGCCTAAAGATATCTCGGCAGATGCAAGATTCATGAAAACTCTCCTGCTAAGTATTGAAGAGAATGCTCTGCTATATGCTTTATCCATGATGTTTTCGGACAAACTTGGAAATTTATTCAAATATCTTTCCGGTACAAGCCACTCCGGAGCATTATCAAAAAGATGCTTCTTTAGAAATGCCATCGCCTCTTGTTGTTTCTCTTTTTCCACAATCTCATACACATCCCCGGGCATTTCAACAGTTTTAGGTTCCTGATAAATACCACCGATCCATTTAGCTACATGACCGATATATCTTCTGAACTGACTATTCACCTCTCCATGCATAATCCTCAGGTTTGTATAATCTTCATTGGGCATTCTGGTCCATACATCAAGACTATCCATAACAAATTTGAGATTCTTAATCCCCAACTCATTAGCCTCCATATGGTTGTTGGACAAATCTTCTGCCTGAAGCCTTGGATCATTGGCACTACTTTCTGTTCCAAACCAATATCTTCTATCTTTTGTCTTCTCAATAATCCATTCATTTATCATTGAAAGCTCTTCAAAAGGATCGTCAATCTCCGGGAAACGTCTGTATCCCCACTCAATGCACCAGTCATCATAATGGCTTATTCTAGGAAAAAGAAGCTCTCTGGGAATATTATCCTCGGGTTGAACTACAAAATTGAACCTTGAATAATCCATTATTGATGTAGTGTGTCCATTCTCCCTAAGAAAATCGGCATCCCTGAGTTGCTCAGTCGTATAGAATGCAGTTCCGCCGAAGTTATGCTTCATTCCTAAGGTATGACCCACTTCATGAGAAGATACGAATCTTATCAGCTGACCCATAAGCTCAGTATCGAATACCATTTTTCTGGCTGCAGGATCTGCCGGTGCACACTGAATGAAATACCAATTTCTCAGCAGTGACATCACATTATGGTACCAGTTGATATGACTCTCAAGAATCTCTCCCGACCTTGGGTCATGGACATGAGGCCCACTTGCATTGGGAATATCAGAAGGCTTATATACTATTGCAGAGAATCTTGCATCCTCAAGAGACCACTCGGGATTCTCTTCCGGAGTCGGGGCTCTCTTGGCATATATGGCATTTTTGAAACCTGCTTTCTCAAATACCTTTTGCCAATCATTCACACCCTGAATAAGATATGGTATCCACTCCTCCGGAGTTGCCGGATCTATATAAAAAACAATAGGTTTTACCGGCTCCACCAACTCGCCTCTTTTATACTTCTCAATATCTTCAGGTTTAGGCTCAAGCCTCCAACGTGTAATCATCCTTACATCCTTTACTCCTTGTGGATTCACGGCAAAATCAGTATACCCCGTAGAGAAATACCCTACTCTGTCATCTGCAAGTCTGGGAGTCATAGGCTTTTTCGGAAGCAGTACAAAAGAATTGTTCAATTCGTAAGTGGCCTTGCCACCTCCGGAAGATTTTGCAAAAGTCTTTACTGTCTTTATCTCAGTATTTATCGGGTAAGTTGTAATGTCTGAGATATAACTGCTTTTCTTCTGTAGCGCACCTAATTTAAATGATTTTTTAGACCTGCTCTGGAAAAAAAAGATCTCCGAATCAGAATTGAAAAGGTCAGTAACATCAATCACATAATCTCCTCTCTCCTCCGACATAGCTTCAATATCGAAAGCCTCCACAATTGCCGGCAGGTTAGATCTTTTTACTGCCTCATATATACCACTTTCAGTATCCGAAGCTCTTTCCCTGTTATAGGTTTTCCTCATAAAGATATTATCATCAGGTCCCTTCTCAAATGTGAAAACTCCGGAATTTATCTCATCCCCGGCGTAACCATCGAACCTATATCGTATACCCTCTGCAGCCTTAGAAATACGTGTCACCATAATAATCTCCCTACCAAAAAGAGAGTCGTTCAGAGAGATGAAGAATTTGCCTTTCTGTTTGTATACAGGAGTCATCCCCGACATCTTTTCCACATCATCTTCAAAGAAATTCTCTATTGATTTAATTCCCTTTTTCTCTGATTTAGCAGAAAGTGTATCCTTCTTCTCAACTAAACCTTTCTCTCCTGCCTGAAGGATAGTTACAGAGAACATCATCAGCACCGCCGGTAATAATAAAAAAGTCAATTTGCGCATAATTCAAGTTTAAGTTATGGATTCATATAATCGTTGTTTCTGTAATTCAATATCTCGTAGATGTACTCAATCGCATTTGCAGCCGGACCGGCAGGATCAAGAAACTTTGCTTTGTTCAAGGCATTGATTGCTTCACCCCAATGTTCCCCTCTTCTAAGTATTCCACCCATAAGATACCATCCTTCCGCACTATCAGGATTCTCATTAAGGAAAAGCTCAAGCTCTTCTCTCGCTTTATCAGGACCACTGTCCCTCAATATTTTTTCAATCTCCAGTAAATTTAGAGCCATAATCATATTAATTTATACCAAACCGGCAAATCCCATAAAAGAGAGAGCCAGTATGCCTGCGGTTATTAGAGCTATCGGAGTACCTTTGAAAGCCTTTGGCACCTCAGCAAGATCAAGTTGCTCCCTGAGGCCAGCAAAAAGTATCATTGCCAAGCCAAATCCTATTGCATTTGATATAGCAAAAACCACCGATTGAGCAAGATTAAGCATATGAGGATCTCCCCCGAATGTAAACTCTTTTGAAACAACCAGTATAGCCACACCTAGAACTGCACAGTTTGTTGTAATAAGTGGAAGAAATATCCCCAATGCCTGGTAAAGAGATGGGCTTATTTTCTTTAAAATTATCTCCACCATCTGAACCAGAGATGCAATAACCACAATAAATGTAACCGTCTGCATAAACTCAATACCTAACGGCACCAGCACATAATGCTGTAACAAATAGGTCACCAGGGTTGCAACAGCCATGACAAACGTTACTGCACCGGACATTCCGGCAGCAGTACTAACCTTGTTGGACACACCCAGGAAAGGGCAAACCCCCAGGAACTGAGACAAAACAATATTGTTTACAAAAACGGCAGATATTATTATAAGAATGTATTCCATATTCTATGATATTAAGAGAGACGAGATTTATATTTATTGAATATCACGAGAAGATAACCCAGAGCGATAAAAGCTCCCGGTGCAAGTATAAACACCAGCATTCCGTCTCCGTCCATAAACTTTATTCCAAACAGAGAAGCGCTCCCCAGGATCTCCCTCACTGCCCCGAGTACTGTGAGCCCCAGAGTAAAACCCAGTCCAATACCAACGCCGTCAAGAGCAGAGTCAATCACTCCGTTTTTGGAGGCAAAAGCCTCAGCTCTCCCCAATACTATGCAATTTACCACGATAAGAGGTATAAACAGACCTAGAGTCTCATAAAGTCCCGGAGTATAAGCTTGCATCAAAAGTTGAAGGATTGTCACGAAAGAGGCAATAACAACTATATAAGATGGAATTCTCACCTTGTTAGGAATCATTGATGATATAGAGGAAATAACCATGTTGGAGAGAATAAGCACAAACATTGTAGCAAGTCCCATTCCCAGACCATTGATTGCCGATGTAGTTGTCCCCAAAGTCGGACACATTCCCAAAAGAAGCACGAAAATAGGATTTTCCCTTATGATTCCTTTGGTCACAATATTCAATTTACTCATTATTCACCTCCTTTGTTTCTTCTGGTTCCTGCTTCTGCCTCTCTGCAGAGACCTTAAACACTTCCCAGGCAGTTGTAACAGCATCACAAAATGCCCTTGAAGTAATAGTAGATGCAGTTATAGCATCCACATCACCTCCGTCACTTTTCACATTCAACTTAAAATCCTCAGGATTCTTACCCTCGAACTGAATGCTGAAATTACTTTTGCGAGGATCTATCTTATCCCCCAGACCCGGAGTCTCAGAGTGAGACAATACTGATGTTCCCGTTATTACTCCTGATATGTCAAATCCCACCATAAGTGATATCCTTCCGCCGAATCCGGAGGCATAAGACTCAATTGCATAGCCTACGGTATCTCCGGCTGATATTGCAGGATATACTTTGTACTGTTTACCGGCGTAATCTTCAAAGAAGTAATCCGATGAAGGATCATTGTCAAACTCAGGTGCCACACTTGATATAGCACTATTGATCTTGTCTGCCATAGCCAAATCTATAGGAGTTTTAGTCAATGCATATACTCCACCCAACAGAGCTGACGCCATTAATGTCACAAAAGAGAGCGTGAGTAACATATTCTTAAGATTAGATTCCTTAGCCATTCTTTACCTCCTTTCCAAATTTTGATGGTTTGAAATAATTATTCAAAAGCGGAACTACCGCATTCATTATTAGTATTGCAAAAGAGACCCCCTCAGGATAAGCGCCGTAATACCTTATCAGCACAGTCAATACTCCTATACCCACTCCATAAATTATCATTCCCTTCTTGCTCATGGGAGAGGTCACATAATCAGTGGCCATAAAAATGGCACCCAAAAGTAAACCACCTGTAAGTACCGTGAAGAGTGGATCCGGATAATGAGCAGGATCAATCACCCAGAAAACAGCAGAGAAAAGCATAACAGACCCCAATATCGACAAAGGAATATGGGGTTTTATTACTCTTCTTATCAAAAGATATACGAACCCTACCAAAAGGGCCAATGCTGAGACCTCCCCGACAGATCCACCAATTTTTGTGAATAACATCTCTGCATAAGAGAAATCGTTTGCTGCAAATATCTCATCCATTGTCATCCCCCTTGAAAGACCATCTTTTACTATTGAAAGGGCAGTCGCTCCGGTATTTGCATCAATTCCCTCGCGGAACCATGAGTGAGGAATAGACCAGTCCGTCATTATTACCGGAAAGGAAACCAAGAGAAAAACACGTCCCACTAATGCAGGATTAAAGAGATTCTGTCCGATGCCGCCGAAACTCATCTTTGCTACTCCAATAGCCACGATTGAACCAATTAAGACTATCCACCAAGGAGAACTCGGAGGAAGATTAAGGGCCAATAGCAAGCCGGTTATAGCTGCCGAATAATCGTCTATCGTAACCTTTGTTTTTGCAATATACTTTTGAATTACATACTCCACAAGCACACAGGAGATCACTCCTACAAATGCCAGCTTAATGGCAGAAAAACCAAAGAAATAGATAGAAACAATCAATGACGGAGCAAGGGCAATCATCACATCCCTCATCAGGCCATTGGTTGTTTCACTGCCATGCATATGTGGTGCAGGTGATACTACTAGTTTTTTCATATTATGATATCTGTTACTTTTTTGGTCTGCTTCTAATTATTTTGATCACTTTTGCCTTAGACAACCGGATAGTATCCAGCAAAGGGATATTTGCAGGGCAAGTAAACATACAACTTCCACACTCAATACAATCCTGCACCATATTCGCTTCCAAATCTTCCATCCTTCCAGCCCTGGAAAGCCTGTTCAATAGAAAAGGCTCAAGACCCATGGGGCAAGAGTCTACACACTTTGCACAACGTATGCAGTTAGCCTCATCCTTTCTTTTGGTCTCCTTCTCAGTAAGTAGCAAAAATGCAGAGGTACTCTTGACAGAGGCTGCCTCCATACGAGAAACGGCCTTACCCATCATGGGCCCTCCGCTTATAAGTTTTACAGCATCTTTAGGAAAGCCTCCTATGGCGAACATCACACTATCCATATTGGCACCAACTCTCAGCCGGAAATTTCTCTGTTCTGTCATACACTCCCCCGTAACCGTAACAATCCCTTCAAACAAAGGCTTGTTTTTTTGTACCGCCTCATATACAGCCAAAGCCGTTCCTACATTCTGAACCACTACGCCTGCATCGATTGGCAAACCCATAGAGGGCACCCTTCTCTTGAGAATAGCATCTATCAGCTGTTTCTCCCCTCCCTGAGGATATTTCTTCTTGAGCGATACAATTTTAATTTCGGGATATGAGTCAGATGCAATCTTTTTCATCAACTTGATTGCCTTAGGCTTGTTATCTTCAATTCCCAGACATGCCTTATCCACCCCTAGAGCCTTCATCATTATTCGTGTACCGATAAGAATCTGTTCGGGAGACTCCAGCATTATTCTGTAGTCCGATGTAAGATAAGGTTCACACTCCGATCCGTTTATCAATAGATAGTCAGCTTTTTTACCCGGAGGAGGCGAAAGCTTTATATGTGTCGGAAAAGCTGCTCCACCCAAGCCCACAATCCCATGACTGGCAATCCTGTCAATTATCTCCTTGGAAGACATATTTATCTCCCTCACAATGTCCGGTGACCTGTCAATATCCTCCATCCACACGTCTCCATCTACCTTTATCACTATATGCTTTACCATATTGCCTGCCATATCGGGCATCAACTCAATAGACATAACCTCCCCAGAAACAGAGGAATGGATATTGGCAGAAATAAAGGATGAGGCACGCGCTATCAGCTGTCCCGTTTTCACTATGTCTCCTTTAGCCACCACAGGCTCTGCAGGAGCTCCCAGATGCTGTGAAACAGATATATAAGCCATATCCATCACAGGGAAATCTTCTATGGCAGCACCAATCGAAATCTTTTTGTCTTTCGGGTGAATACCACCAATTGAAAAGGTTTTACTCATATTATATTACTTTTCTGCTTGTACTTTGTTATCAGTCTGCTTTGGAACCCTTACAGGGAAATTAACCTCCCAGATTGCATGGGTAGGACACTCTGTCACACACTTGCGACAAAGCTTGCATTTATTGTAATCTATATAGGCTAGATTATTCTCAATTGTAATCGCATCAAACGGACAAACCTTCTGACATTTATGACATCCTATACAGGCTACGGCACAAGCTTTTCTTGCCATCCCCCCTTTATCCTGATTAACACAGGAAACAAAAATCCTCCGATTTTTAGGTCCCTTGTTTCTTAACTCGATGATTGATTTTGGACAGGCCTTTACACAAGCCCCGCAAGCTGTACACTTATCCTCATCAACCTCAGGAAGTCCTGTTCTCGGATCCATCCATATAGCATCAAAATTACAGGCGTCCACACAATCACCCTGCCCCAGGCAACCATAGCTGCAACCAGTATCACCGGCATACAAAGTAGCCATAACAGCACATGAAGAGTACCCGTCGTAATGATTGGTCTTGACTCTTGCATCACAATTACCGTTACACCTGACAACCGCCACCTGTGGTGCCTTTTCGGCCATCTCCATACCCAGAGTGGATGCAACAGATTTCATTACATCATTACCCCCTACCGGGCAAAAAAGATTTTCCAAATCATCCGCATTCACGCAAGCCTCCGCAAATGCACGACAACCGGCATATCCACATCCGCCACAATTAGCACCCGGCAAAACAGCCTCTACATCATCTATTCTCGGATCCTCCTTTACTTGAAATTTTCGTGCAACAAGATAAAGAATCCAAGCTAACACCAGGCCAAGCAACGTCAAACTGACAACAGTAAAAAGAATTGTATTTATCATTATTTATCAAGTTTTTCAATTGTAAAAACAAAATCTTTCTTAAACTTATCCTTGAAAATCCAAATCAAAAGATAGTAAATTGCAAGAGAAGCCAATACAGATAATCCAATTGTAATGTCGGGATAACCTGTCTCAGACAACAAAACCAATAAAACCATCATCATAATCAAAGGAATAATATACGAATAGAACAAAGCCTTATAACCCAAAGACTTCCTTAGGATAACATTCACCCTCTCTCCTTTCTCAAAAAACAGGGCATCAACATTATCCACCTCTACATACTTTGCCTTCATATCCCCTACGGAACAGAATCCTTTTTGCATGACACGAAGAACATGCAGATTTACTCAGTATTTCTACAGTAACAGTATATTCTGTCAAATCAGTGACAATCCCCTCGTGTTCTATAAAATCCTTGCTCTTTCTCATATTTAGTCAATCTTACCGGACAATGGATATTTAAGGTTATCATACCTATGCAGCCTTCCATTAACCTTGCCCACGATTATAGGAGTTTCAAACATCAGTGGCACTTTATTATTGTCGTTGCTCACCCATATTATTAGCTCCTCCTCTCCTGTAAACACCTCTCCTGCCACTACCCTTGCTGCAAACTTCAATGTCTTGTAACGTCCCAGTTCGGGAATCTTCTTCACCTCTTCTCCAATGTAACGGTAATAGAGTTCAAACACTTCATCATCTATAGCAAAGGATATTGGTTGCTCCACACCCTTTTCCACTGTGGAGAAATCAATATTCCTGGCAAAATAAAAAAGCGAGACCAAATCGAAGGTACACTCCCTGCCCACAAGAAGAGTGTCCCTCTCTGCAGAACTCTTTCTCTTCACGGTCGCATCAATGGTATAGTCTTCGTTGTAATAGTGGTGGTTTATCATTCTATACTTACCCTCGGCAATGTTCCTGTGAAAATAGAAGGGACGACCGTTTATTGTGCTGAACCTCGACTCAAAGAAATCCCTCACCCTAAAGAACATATCATAAAACTTATAGGTATGTCCCTCTACTGTAGCGTGAAAATGATCTCCGAATAAAGAATCATTAACCCTCTCCAGTGCAGCGGTAGCCTCCCCAACATCTGTTTTCACCATACCCCAGGAGTAGTTTATCTTATAGACCAGCACCTCACCTGAAGCAAACGCACGTTGTTCATCGGAAACATCCCTTACCGTAATGCACGGCCTCTCCTCATCCTGTGCCTTAAGGAAGTTTATAGAAATAAATAATATAATAGATAACAAAAAATATCTCATACCTAAAACTCTGATTCAAAGTCGGAGTTCGACAAAAACTCCTCTCCGTTCATCCTCGAGGGATAAGTTTCTACCGTAGATCCGAAAGGATCTGCAGAAAGAGCCGTATCAGACACATCTGCAAACTTCACTTCAGAACTGCGGAATCTTAACTGCACATCACATACAGCACCATTCCTGTGTTTTGCAATTATTATGTCTGTCATACCTGTCAAAGAAGGATCATCCTCTCCTGTCCCGTAATAATCCGGACGATGAATGAAGAGTACAAGGTCGGCATCCTGCTCAATTGCACCAGACTCCCTCAAATCACTCAATTGAGGTCTCTTAGTACCTCCTCGAGTCTCAACCGCCCTGCTCAATTGAGAAAGTGCAATTACCGGAATATTCAGTTCCTTTGCAATAGCCTTAAGCGAACGAGATATGGCAGACACCTCCTGCTCCCTCATACCCCTAAGTTCAGGAGGTCCTGTCATCAACTGAAGGTAGTCAATAATAATCATCTTAACCCCGTGTATCGACACAAGCTTTCTTGCCTTAGACCTCAATTCATTAATGGAGAGAGAAGGAGTATCATCTATATACATAGGAGCTTTAACCAATTGCTTCAACCTTGTATTCAATTGTTCCCACTCATAATCCTGAAGCTTCTTACCCCCTTTAATTTTATCGGCATCCAACCCTGTCTCACTTATCATAAGCCTCTTTACCAGCTGAACGCTGGACATTTCAAGAGAAAAGAAGGCGACAGGAACATTATGGTCAACAGCCATATTTCGTGCCATAGTTAACACAAATGCCGTTTTACCCATTGATGGTCTGGCTGCCACAATCACCAAGTCGGATGGTTGCCACCCTAGTGTAACTCTGTCAATGGATGTATACCCAGAAGGTATACCACTAAGGCCATCCTGTCTCAGCTGATTTTTTTCGAGATCGTCAATAGCCTCATTTATTACATATTGTATAACCTGAGACTCTTTCCGCATATTTCTGTCGGCAAGAGTGAATATCTTTTGCTGAGTAGAATCAAGAAGTTCATCCACAGATACTGCATCATCAAATGCCTCTTTCTGAACTCCATATGATATTGATATCAACTCTCTCTGTATATATTTCTGAAGAAGTATCTTGGCGTGGTAATCGATGTGAGCCGCAGCCCCGATCTTTAGGCTCAGTTGACTCAAAAAAGTGACACCACCCACAGACTCAAGATCATCTGTACTCTTAAGTTCTTCCGAGACAGTGAATAAATCCACCGGAGCATGTTTAGACGCCAGTGATGATATGGCGGTAAATATTTTTCTATTGGACTCTTTGTAAAAACACTCCGGACTTATTATGTCCAGTACATCGGTCACGGCAGATGGTTCCAGCATCAGAGCCCCCAAAACAGCCTCTTCGATATCGGGAGCCTGTGGAGGACGTTTCCCCATCTCCAAACCTAGTATATCAAAATTAGATGTCTTGTTATATTTTGTTCTGCTACTATTTTTTGCCATAAGATAATACTATCTCTTTACGATTTTATCCAATGCCCGCTCAATAATATCACAAGCCATATACACCTCATCACACAATATGGATAAAGGAGGTGCTATCCTGAATGCAGACGGGTAAAAAAGAAACCAGTCACTAAGCACTCCTTCGTTGAGCAACGTGGGTAAAATCTCCTTTGCATACTCTTCATCTACCAGATCCACTGCAATCAACAAGCCCTCTGCCCGAATCTCCTTCACCAACGTATGGTTCCCCAGCCTCTCCACAAATATAGCACTCTTTTCGTTAACCTTCCCAATCCAATCTTCATTTAAAAGCAACTCCAAAGATGCGAGAGCTGCAGCACAGGAGACAGGATGTCCACCGAAAGTAGTTATATGACCCAAAACAGGGTCAGAATGCCAAAGATTCATCAAATCTGAGGATGCCACCAAAGCGCCTAAAGGCATTCCTCCTCCCAGGGCCTTAGCCAGAGTCATCATATCGGGAACAACTCCATACTTTTGATGTGCAAACAATACTCCCGTCCTGCCAAAACCTGTCTGAATCTCATCAAATATCAATAAGGCTCCCGTCTCGTCACAACGTCTCCTCAATTTCCCCAGGAAGTCATCTTTAGGAGCAAATACTCCGGCTTCTGCCATAACAGGCTCAACTATCACACAAGCAGTACGATTGGAGATCAACTTCAGATCCTCCTCAGAGTTAAATGTGATATGTCTCACATCAGGCAGAAGAGGCCTGAATGAGTTCTTGAACTCTTCACATCCCATCACACTGAGTGCACCATGTGTACTCCCATGATAGGCATTCTTAAAAGAAATCACCTCTCTCCTTCCTGTAGCTCTCTTGGCCAGTTTCAACGCAGCTTCATTTGCTTCACTACCGGAATTGACATAATAAACCGAATCCAATGAACTATCCAACAAAGATGTTAGAAGTGCAGCATGTCTGCTTTGCGGAGATTGTATTACCTCACCGTAAACCATTAAATGCATATGACGATCTATCTGAGACTTCACTGCATCCAATACCTTTTTGTTTCCATGTCCCACATTGGATACACATACACCCGACACCAGATCCATCACCTTTCTGTTTTCAGGAGTATATAAGAAAACCCCCTCAGCCCTTCGGATCTCTAGTCCGAGGGGTGTGGGGGATGTCGATGCTACATGCCTAAAGAAGAGCTCCCTTGTACTATAGGGTCTACTACTCATTCTCAAACTCCGAGCTAACCAAGATTCTGCCACAATATTCACACACAATAATTTTCTTGCTGGATGTAATATCAAGCTGTCTTTGCGGTGGAATCTTATTGAAACATCCGGAGCAGGCATCACGTCTAACAGTTACAACGGCAAGACCATTCCTGGCATTTGTTCTCACTTTCTTATAAGCAGCAAGTAATCTTGCATCAATCTGTGACTCTATCTCTGCGGAAAATTTAACCAGTTCCTCTTCTTCTTTAGCTGTTTCAGAAATTATCGAATCCAGTTCACTTTTCTTGTTATCAAGATCCAGTTTCCTCTCCTCAAGGTCTTTAACAGTATCATCTAGAACAACCTTTTTCTCAGACAATAAAAGAGTGTTCTCTTTTATTCGTTTTTCCGACAACTGTACCTCCAGCCCCTGATACTCTATCTCCTTTGTCAAGGAGTCATATTCCCGGTTATTCTTCACATTGTTTTGTTGTACAGTATATTTCTCAATAAGAGATTTGGAATTCTCCAAATCAATCTTCTTCTGGGCTATGACTTTTTCAATTTCCTTTATCTCCTGCTTCAGGTTTTCTGTTCTGGTTGTAAGTCCCAGAATATCATCTTCAAGATCCTGCACCTCCAGAGGCAACTCCCCTCTCAACAAGTGTATCTTGTCTATTTTGGAATCAGTCTGCTGAAGTTTATACAACAAATGAAGTTTTGACTCCATGGAGAGATCTCCGTCCATTGTGCTTTTCTGCAATGATATAAATGTACCTCCGTCTATCGGGGTCTCTGCCGGTGCTTTTGTTTTGGATGCTGACATAATCTATTAATAATAAAATACGGGATTATTATTTTTTTCACTTTTGCGAACTGCAAAGTTAGGTATTTTTTTCAATAAAACCTGCTTCAACAGGTCCAATACTCCTATCTCACTCTCATAATGGCCAATATCGATTATCATGAAATTTCTTTCACAGAAAAAATCATGATAAGATATATCCCCTGATATATACACGTGTGCTCCTGAATCAACAGCATAACCTATAAGAGAAGATCCACTGCCACCACAAACAGCCACTCTGCTTATGCATTCATCCATAGGTAAAGAACATTTCAAGGCAGTCAGGGAAAACTGCTTCTTCACAAAATTAATAAAAGACAAACTATCTATGGGGCTATCCAGATTCCCGACAATCCCAAGCCCGAAATCATCACCCTCTTTTGCAAGAATCTCACGATTGGTCAATCCCAGCTTGTCTGCCATAAGATCACTCACACCAGTTGGCACCTTATCTATACTTGTATGTGCAGAATAAAGCAATATGTCATTTTTCACCAATGCTCTTACCGTTCGTTCAACAGCTGTAGAAACACCAAGCCTCTTCATCCCCTTGAATATAAGAGGATGATGTGTCACGATCATATTGCACCCCAACGCTATAGCCTCCTCAACTAACTCCTCAGTACAATCAAGTCCCAGCATCACTCCGGTCACCAAACACTCAGGATCTCCTACAATCATCCCTGTATTGTCCCACTCCTCTTGAATACGTGGAGGAGCAAACTCCTCAATAATCTCTTTTATCTCTTTTGCTTTCATAATTAAATTACTGTCTCAAAGAATCAGACACTTGTAACAACCTATCCTTTATATTGTTAAGCTTTTCAATTACATCCACTCTTCTGTCTTCACCACTCTTGTTATCTCTGAGCCTTTTAGATGCACCCTCAAGAGTCATTCCCCTCTCCTTGACCAGATAATGAATTATCCTGAAATTGGAGAGATCCTGTGCTGTAAAGAGCCTGTTCCCCTTCTTATTTCGCGCAGGCTTAATATATTGCGGAAACTTCTGTGACCAGAATCTCACAAGAGATGCATTCTCACCCAGAATATCAGCAACCTCTCCTATGGTATAGAAAAGCTTCTCTACTTTCTTCTCTTTATACGGCATAACAAATATATTTATGATTAGTTAATCAAGCGACTGACCACTATTCAAAGCAGTAATTGTCATCTCCCTGTAAACCGAAGGAGATAGTACTCCAAAAAAGTAGCCTGTGGGATCTTGCGCCTTTTCATCCAATAGTACTTCATAATGCAAATGAGGAGCAAAAGAGAGTCCACTACTGCCCACCCGGGCAATTGGATCCCCTTTTTTTACCTTGGCACCCCTTCTCACCATTATTTCTCCCAAATGAGCGTAATATGTTACATATCCATTGCCATGATTTACCCTCACCTGATTCCCCCTTCCTCTGTCGGAGCGAGTTACTTCAGATACTACACCGGATGCAGCAGCAAGCACCTCAGTGCCTGTAACAGCCAGTAAATCAATTCCTGTATGGAAGTTTTTTGTTTTGTAAAAAGGATGTATCTTCTCTCCCATCCCCGCACCAGTCTGTGAAACCGAAAAATTCTTCACTGGTATCTCAGAAGGAATAAAGATTAAACTATCATTATTATTGATGAGATTATAAATAGTATTAATCCTATCCGACTGCATTACAGCTAATTTAACAGAATTCTCAATTTTTTCCGAAGTAAAAGTAACAAGAGATTTGTCTGAAGCAGTATCTAACCGGGTATACAACTTTGAACTATATTCATATATAAAATCAGGAGGATTAGACTTGAAAATATTCATATAAATATCCCTGTCTTTTGTCTGCAGATCAGATACGACATCATCAAGCAGATCAAGCCTTTCAATAGCCCTTAAATACTCCTCATTCATCAACTGATTCTCCCGACGCAACCGTTCCTGCTCACGGGTATTAAACATAGAGGAGAAAACAAAATAATAAAGAACCGCAAGAACAAGACTCACAGTAAGGTATCTTAAAACTACCTTCACCCTTCTCCACAACCCCGATCCCTCTTCAACAAACCGCAGCTGCTCTTTATTGAACTTATACCTACTCATTTCTCGCTATAACCTTAACGATGTCACCCTACCTTCCCGATAAGGGCGGCAAAGCCCTCTTCATCCACATCTCTGTTATAATAATTCAGAGGATTCACCGGCTTATTTCTGTAAATCACCTCATAATGAAGATGTGGCCCTTTAGATCTGCCGGTATTACCCATAAGTCCCACTTGGGTACCCCGCTTAACTTCGTCTCCAATATTCACTATGGCCTCACTAAGGTGAGCATACCTAGTTTTGTAGCCAAATCCGTGATCTATTAACACGAAATTGCCGTATCCGAAAAAGTCATGACCAACATCCACAACCTTGCCATTTCCGGTAGCATAGATTGGCTCCCCTGTCGGGCCCGAGATATCAACACCTTGATGCATCCTGTAATTTCCGTGAAAAGGATCCTTCCTGTAACCAAAACTGCTGGAAAACCTTATCCTGCTGTTTCCCACATTTACCGGTGGAATAGCCGGAACACACAGTGTCATTTCGTCAGCCTTTCGTGCCAGTTGAGAAAGATCATCAAAAGATCTGGCCTGAATATATGCCTTCTTGTACAACACATCAAGGTTATATGCAGTATTTTTAAGAATCCCGGACTTTTCAAAACTTTCAAGATATGAATACCTGTCTGTACCTCCAAAGCCGGCATTCCTCACATCAACAGGAATTTCATCCATACCGAATACCGGACGGTAGACATAATTGTCCCTCATCTGTAATGCATACAAAGAAGAGTTAATACTCCGGGCACGCTTATTAACCAATTCAAGTTTGCTAATTAGCTCTTTGTTTTCTTTCTTGAGAGAAATCGTCTTAGGAGTCTCTAACCCAAGCCATTCCGAATATGCTAAATAATAAACCACAAACATCAACAGACTTAAAAAGAACATAACAAGCCCCCTTGAAAATTTTATCTGCACAGGCACATCCTCGATTTCGTAGGAGAGTGTCTCTTTATTGAATCTGTACTTTCTGTTCTTTTTCATGAAAAATCAGCCTAATATCTCACGCAAATTTAAATAATTTTAAATAAAAACCTATTTTTGTAGTTCATTTTAAACACAAAAAGGAGCACTCTGACATGACATCTAAAGAGATAAGAGATAAATTTTTACATTTTTTTGAAAACAAAGGACACACTATTGTCCAATCTGCACCGATGGTTGTCAAAAACGACCCTACCCTGATGTTCACCAATGCGGGGATGAACCAATTCAAAGAGTGGTTCCTGGGAAATACAGAACCTCAACATCAAAGAGTGACAGACACACAAAAATGTCTCAGAGTAAGCGGCAAACATAACGACCTAGAAGAGGTGGGACACGACACCTACCACCACACCATGTTCGAGATGCTCGGCAATTGGAGTTTTGGAGACTACTTCAAAAAAGAGGCCATATCCTGGGCATGGGAATTACTTACAGATGTTTACGGCATACCAAAAGAGAGGCTATATGCAACCATTTTTGAAGGAAGTAGTGAAGATAAATTATCTGAAGACAATGAAGCAAAAAAAGAATGGTTGAAGTACCTGCCTGAGGAGAGAATAATTAATGGAAACAAAAAAGATAATTTCTGGGAAATGGGCGAGACTGGTCCTTGCGGACCATGTAGCGAAATCCATATAGACCTGAGAGACCCTGAAGAGAGAAAAGCTATAAATGGAGCTCAGCTTGTAAACACAGGAGATCCTCTGGTAATTGAGATCTGGAATCTTGTTTTCATCCAATATAACAGGATGTCTGACGGATTACTCTCCCCTTTACCCATGAAACACGTAGACACCGGTATGGGTCTGGAACGACTGTGTATGGCACTCCAGGGAACAAAAAGCAATTACGATACCGACCTTTTCAAAGGGATGATTGCAGAGATATCCCGTATATCCGGAAAAAAATACGAAGAGTCCCCGGACAACGGAGTCGCAATGAGAGTAATAGCAGACCACATCCGTTCCGTTAGCTTTGCAATCGCCGATGGCCAGCTACCATCAAATGTTAAGGCCGGATATGTGATAAGAAGAATCCTTCGCCGAGCAGTAAGATATGGATACACCTTCCTGGAAGTATCCGAGCCTCTGTTATGTAATCTGGTACCTCAGCTTATTAAAGATCTGGGTGATGCATTCCCCGAACTGGTAATTCAAGAGGAACTCATCCGTAAAGTCATAAAAGAAGAGGAAGAAACCTTTCTGAGGACACTGGACAAAGGCATCAAATTACTGGACACAGTGATCAAGAACACAACAACCGGCACAATATCCGGGAAAGATATGTTTTTGCTTTACGACACCTATGGATTCCCTCCCGACCTCACAGCCTTGATTGCCAAAGAAAACAACTGCAAGGTAAACTTTGAAGAGTTCGAAACAGAGCTAAAAAAACAAAAAGAGAGAAGTCGGAACGCTTCAGCTGTAACAGAAGACGACTGGACAATTCTCATCCCTGATACACCCAGCGAGTTTACAGGATATTCATCATTATCGGAAGAGACCAGAATTGCGAGATACCGAAAAGTAAAAACCAAAAAGAAAGAGTATTATCAACTGGTACTTACCAAAACTCCTTTTTATGCCGAAAGCGGAGGACAAACAGGAGATGTCGGCACACTCACAACAGACAACAGATCCGAAAAGATCATAATCACAAACACCTTAAAAGAAAATAATCTGCCTGTTCACATAACAGACAAACTCCCCTCAGATCTGTCCGGCACATTCACCGCAACAGTAGACGAAGAAATGAGGAGAAGGACTGCCTGCAATCACACGGCAACACACCTTCTTCACAAAGCTCTAAGAGAAATACTTGGCACACACGTCCAGCAAAAAGGATCTTTGGTCACCAATACCCATCTTAGATTTGACTTCTCACACTTCGAAAAACTAACAGACGAAACTTTAAGGGCTGTTGAAAGAAGAGTAAATCAACTCATTAGGGAAGACTCTTCTCAAAAAGAAATAAACGATGTGTCTGTAGAAGATGCAAAGCAGATGGGAGCAATGGCTCTGTTTGGAGAAAAGTACAACGACAAAGTAAGAGTAATTCAATTTGGAGAATCGCTTGAACTATGTGGCGGGACACATGCCGGATCCACAGGAGAGATAGGTTTTTTCAAAATAACATCAGAAGGTGCAATTGCTGCAGGAGTAAGAAGAATCGAAGCCAAAACCGGCCCTGCTGCAGAGTCAATAACAGAGGAGATGGAAGATACCATAAAAATGGCAAAAAAAATATTGGGGCAATCATCCTCTCTCATATCTTCCCTGGAAAAGATAATTAAAGATTCAGAACAAAAAGAGAAAGCACTCCAGGAAGCAATAAAACAACAATCTCTACTACTCAAAGAGAAAGTACTGGAGAGCAAAGAAAAGGTCAATACAATAAACCTTTTCCAACTGAAAGGCGAATATGATCCCGAGGTTGTACGCAGCATTGCTCAATCCCTCAAAAATGAACTTTCAAACTCTGTTTTTCTTGCTGCATCAAGTCTTAACGGGAAACCTCACATAGCACTGATGATCACCGACGACTTGGTGTCCAAAGGATACAACGCATCCAAAGAGATCAAGAATGCAGCTTCTCTCATAAAAGGAGGAGGTGGCGGACAACCCTCATTTGCCACAGCAGGAGGCAAAGATATTCAAGGCATAGATTATGCATTGGAGAGAATTAAGGAAAACCTAGCTCAAATAACAGCTGACTAAAAAGTTTTCAATTGAAGAAATTAGACTGGTTTATAACAAAAGCATTCATTGGCCCATTCGTACTCACATTCCTTATTGTGATCTTTGCACTGATGCTTCAGTTCCTGTGGCTTTACATAGATGAGTTAGTGGGAAAAGGGCTATCTGCAGGAGTCATTTTGGAATTCCTGGCATGGGGATCTGCTACTCTCATACCTCTCGCCCTGCCTATTGCAACACTTCTTGCCTCAATAATGACACTCGGAGGTATGGGTGAAAACAACGAACTACTTGCTATGAAATCCGCCGGGGTACCACTTCAAAGAATTCTTACACCATTGGTTGTCATTTCTTTCATCATCAGCATAGGCGCCTTTTTTGCTTCAAATAATCTTATTCCGGTATCATACAACAAGATATACACCCTTCGGGACGACATCAGTCGCACCAAGGAAGAGATTCGGATACCAACCGGGATGTTCTACAACGGCATTGAAGGACACAGCATAAGAATAGGAAGCAGGAACGACGAGACAGGATCCATATACAATGTAATGGTATACAGGCATAGGGAAAACAAAGGCAACACAAGCCTAACTCTGGCCGACTCCGGTATGATAAGATTCACAAAAGATAAAAAGAACCTGCTTTTCACCCTTTATGACGGCTATTCTTATGAAGAAGAACCCAGAGAATATGGCAAAGCAGACACAAACCTCACATACCAAAGAATAGGCTTTACTAAACAAGAGATGATCATCTCACTCACCGACTATGCTTTTCAGAGAAGCGAAGACGGAAAATTCAACGACGAGATTATGGCTCAGGATCTTTCAAGGCTCAAAATAGCCAGAGACTCCCTTGACACTGCATACACCAAAATCAAGAGACAACAATTTTCGAGTATCACAGGAGGTGGAGGCCTCTCATTCACCAGAGAACTGGACACAGCTTACAATAATAATTACACCGGCACATTCAGCTACGACTCTCTGTTCAATTGGAGTTCTCTGGGCGAAAAGAGTGATAATCTCAAAATAATTATGGGGCAACTAGAGAGCTCAATTACAATGCTCAACAACTTTCAGGTAGAAGAATACCAATACGCACTACCCTTAAGGAGAGTGATAATAGAGAGATACCGAAAATTCACTCTCTCTATAGCCTGCTTCATCTTCTTTTTCATAGGAGCACCCCTGGGAGCCATTATTCGGAAAGGGGGGCTTGGCACCCCTGTGATCATATCTATGCTCTTTTTTGTGGTATATTGGGTTGTAGATATCAGCGGCAAGAAACTCGCCACAGACGGAGTTATTTCTCCCGGTATAGGCACTCTCATCTCATCCATGATACTCTTTCCTGTCGGTGTCTATCTCACCTGGAAATCTACCAAAGACTCAGCTCTCTTTAATGCCGATGCATACATTATGTTTTTCAACAGATTGATGGATAGAATAAATAAATATAAAGGTGAAAAAATCTAGAATAGTATATATGGGCACCCCTGATTTTGCAATTGCCCCTCTACAAAAACTTATTGAAGAGGGTTATGATATTGCAGCAGTTGTAACCACTCCCGACAAACCTGCCGGAAGAGGTCGCAAACTCTCTCAAAGTGCCGTCAAAATATTTGCTGAACAACATGGATTACCAACACTTCAACCCCAAAGTCTTAAAGATCCTGATTTTATATCACAGCTACAGGCGACTAAAGCACAGCTATATATAGTAGTAGCATTCAGAATGTTGCCTGAAGCTGTATGGAAAATACCTTCAAAAGGGACATTCAATCTGCACGCTTCACTCCTGCCTCAATACAGGGGAGCTGCCCCTATAAACCATGCCATCATAAATGGAGAGAGGTACACAGGCGTAACGACATTCATGATTGACCACAACATAGATACGGGTAACATCCTCTTTCAGGAAAAATGCGAGATAGACCCACACGAAGATGCCGGATCACTGCACGACAAACTTATGAAGGTTGGAGCCTCACTGGTTGTCAAGACTGCAGAAGCTATCTTTTCAGAAAAGATTACTCCATCTCCCCAGGATAATTCCAAAATACTCAAACCGGCACCTAAACTAAACAAAGAGAACAGCTTAATAGAGTGGGACAAAGATTCATCATATATATACAACTTCATCAGAGGCCTCAGTCCCTACCCAGCTGCACACTCTATTATTAGCAACGGCGAGACAAATATACCTGTAAAGCTATTCAGGGGCACAATCTCTGAGACAGAACTTTACAACACAGATAAACCCGGAACTATTTACTCAGACAACAAAACCTTTCTCAAGGTAAAGTGCGGCAAAGGAACAATTAACATAGAAAGCATTCAGGCCGCAGGAAAAAAAAGACTAAACATAAAAGAGTTTCTGGCAGGCTTCAGGGGAGCAGATGAATATCACTTCCAATAAACTGACACATCTCTCATCCTTTTTTTATGATTGATCACCTTGTAATACTTGCAAACGGAGATTTTCCGACACACAATATTCCACTGAAAAAATTGGAAAAAGCAGATGCTATAATATGCTGTGACGGAGCTGCTGAACAACTCGTCAGAAGAGGTGTCACACCCCATTCCATTGTAGGAGATCTGGACTCCCTCCCAAATGACATAAAGCAACGATTCCACAGAATCACCATATTTGACTCCGACCAAGAGAGCAACGATCTCACCAAAGCATTCAAACACTCATTGGAACTGTCCCCCTGCACTATCACAATCCTTGGAGCAACAGGCAAGCGGGAAGATCACACATTAGGCAATATATCCCTTCTTGCAGAATATGCATCACAGACAAAGATACCTGTAGAGATGATTACAGACTACGGGAAATTCAACATAATATTCAATACAACAACAATCGGTTGTACCCCCGGCCAACATCTCTCTTTTTTTACCTTCGACAAAACTTTAAGAATAAAATCCACAGGACTCAAATACCCTCTTGACAATGTTATATTCGATATCTGGTGGAAAGCCACCCTTAATGAATGTACCTCTCATATATACAGGCTCACTCTCTCCCACAAGACTCCTGTAGTGATCTATACTCCATTCAAATAAAAAAGCACCTCTCGAAAGAGGTGCCCATAAAGTCAAAACAAAAAGACAATTAGTTCACCATATCTTCAAGCTCTGCTCCGGCTTTAAACTTAACAACCTTTTTGGCGGCTATCTTGATCTTATCACCGGTACGGGGATTACGCCCGTTTCTTTCATTTCTTTCGTTTACAGAGAAAGAACCAAAGCCCACGAGTGTGAGTCTTTCTCCCTTTTTCATCGTTTCTCCTGCCACTTCAATGAAAGCATCCAAAGCCTTCTTGGCATCAACTTTTGTCAAATTTGTCTGATCTGCAATTGCGGATATTAATTCTGCCTTGTTCATAATATATAAATTAGGATGTTGAGTAACTGTGTTTGATACAAATATATAATTATTAATTATAAAAAACAAAGCAATAGCATCATTTCTTGAGGGATTGCGATATTAAATTACAGCTCTCTATGTCTCCCCGGAACCCTTGTTTTGACTTAACTCTTTTTCAAGATCATCGATTTTCTTAATCAACTTAACATACTCTTTGCTGTCAGGAAATAATGGACGATGTCTCTTCATTTCCAAAAGCTTGCCCGCTTTATCCATCCTGACTGCACACTGTTTATCAATAGCATACTCCCTGAAACACTCCCAGGTATATTTGATACCCTCATCAGAGGGATGCACCATATCCGCCGCATAATACCTGTAATCCCTCAACTCATCCATGAAAATTTCATAAGAAGGAAAGTAGTGAGCATTTACATTTTCTGAAACCAACCTATCACAGGCAAGCAGTAAACGTGCCTTGCTCAATTGATTTCCATGCGCACCATCCTTTAGGTGTCTAACAGGACTAACTGTGAAAATCCACTCCTTATCAAGGTTATTACTAACATGATAAGAAAGAGATGAAACTATCTCATCTATTGAGAGAGGTATTCTTTCAAAGCAAGAAGAAGGCAACTTATGACAATTTGATACAATCACACCTCGGCTTTTCTCCCTGTAAACCCAAGATGTTCCCAATGTCACAATTACAAAAGAAGATTTTTTGAAAAATGAAGACTCTTTTTCAAGAGACAAATTCACTCTTTCAAGCAAATTTTCCTTCTCAGTAGAGTAAAAACTACTCCCGTGGTATAAACTTTTCCAAATTCCTGAGTTCTCCACCAGATCTTCTTCACAAAATGAAGCATTATGCTCCATGGAAGACAAAGCCTTTGATACAGAAACAGGATTATACATAACACCAAAAGGGTTAACTGAAACATCAAACATCAAGTCCCTCATTATTCCACCTACATTGTCTGTAAAACAAGATCCAAGCATCATCACCGAATGTGAATAATCAATTTTTCTGTCAAGTACTCCCTTATCTATTATTGTTTGCCACAACATACTCCAAATTACTTTTAATTTTATCCAAACCAGCTCGTTCCAAAGCACTTCCCTTGAAAAACCTCAAAAAACGCTCTCCTCCCATTTCATTCCACTCCCTGTAAGAAAGAGATGTCACATACCTCCCCTTATCAACCTCAAGAGGAAGAAAATCCACTATTGAAGTGGTCCTTCCCTTTCTGGACCATGGACAAACATCCATGCAAATATCACAACCAAAGATATAATTACTTTTTGCTATAATTTTGCCATGCTCTCCTTCATATTCTCTATTTTCAATCGTATGATAAGATATACACCTTCGGGAATCAATCCTGAAAGGAGAGACAATCGCCCCGGTAGGACAGGCATCAATACACCTCCTGCACTCACCACATTTATTGGAAACAACAGGATTATTCTTTTCATACAACAACTCCATATCCGTGATTATCACAGACAAAAAAGTATGTAACCCATGATCCGGACTGATCAAAAAACTATTCTTACCAATAAAACCAAGGCCGGCCTCATGTGCAAGAGATCTCTCAAACAAAGGAGCAGAGTCGGTAAACACCCTGCACCTTACATCCGGGTTATATTTACGTAAAACTGAAACAAGCGAATGCATCTTGTTTTTAAGTATCTTATGATAGTCAAACCCGTGAGCATAAGAGGCTATCCTAAATCCACAATTTTCTTCCGGCAAATCATGTTTATAAGAAGAGAGCAAAACAATAATACTTTTAGCTCCAGTCAACAGAAGACGGGGATTACGCCTCACCTCCCTGTTTCGCGACAGATACTCCATAGAGGCATTAAACTCATTTTCAATATAATCATCAAGAAAGCCGGAATCTCTCTCTCGTAAAGTCACAGGAATTACACCTACTTCGGAAAATCCATATTCCGAAGCAGACTCTCTCAATTCACAATCTAAATTAAAAAGATTCATATTTTTTAATAAGCAGATAGAAATATTGCTATATATTTTATACTTTTGTCAATCATTTTGCTTACAAAATATATTTAATTCTATACCTGAATGAACATTTTAGTAGTAGGAGCCGGAGGACAAATCGGCACGGAACTTATCCCTCATTTACAGTCACTCTATGGCGAAGATAATGTAATAGCATCAGATCTCAAAGAAGATAATGTGCAAAAACTTGGCAAAAGTGCAAGAGCTGTTGTACTTGATGCTCTGGATGCAAAATCTTATAAAGAGATCATTGAGAGAAACAAGATTCACCGTATCTATAACCTTGCGGCGCTTCTCTCTGCTACAGGTGAGAAGAATCCCCAAATTGCATGGCAAATCAATATGGGAGCACTAATTAACACCCTCGAACTAGCCAGGGAGTTCAACTGCTCGGTTTTCACTCCCAGCTCAATAGGCGTATTTGGAGAGTCTACACCTCATCAAAATACACCTCAGGACACCATAATGAGACCGGGCACCATTTACGGAGTGTGCAAAGTTTCAGGTGAACTTCTCAGCGACTACTACCACACCCGTTTTGGAGTGGATACCCGCAGCGTACGCTTTCCCGGTATAATCTCATCCGGAGCTCTTCCGGGAGGAGGAACAACAGACTATGCCGTAGAGGTTTTCTACGAAATTCTGCAGAAAGGGACATACACCTGTCCAATTCCCAAAGACACATTAATGGATATGTTATATATGCCTGATGCACTAAAAGCTTGTACAGACCTTATGGATTGTGATCCTGAGAAGTTGATACACAGAAATAGCTTCAACATAACATCAATGAGTTTCAATCCATCCATGCTGTTTGAAGCAATAAAAAAAGAGATCCCTTCTGCTGAATTCAACTACGAACCCGATCCGGTAAAAAGCAGGATTGCTGCATCATGGCCAGATTCAATGGACGACTCATGTGCCAGAAAAGAGTGGGGATGGAACCCTCAATGGAACCTGGAGTCCATGACCAAAGAGATGATTTCCAAAATAAGAGAAAAACTCAAATAATAGCGAGATCCTACTTGGGAGCGATTCTGTACAAAAAAGCCGCAATCAAAGAATAAAGCAGATTAGGCACCCACAAAGCTATCCAGGGAGGCAAGACTCCCCCATGAACAAACATCTGGCTGAACCTCAGGAAAAGTATGTAAGAGAAGCTCAAGACAAGCCCAATACCAATATTGAGGCCGATACCTCCTTTTCTCTTCTTGGATGAGAGAGATACACCCATAAGCGTAAGGATGAATGCAGAGAAAGGAAGCGCAAACCTAGTATGCTTCTCTATCTGTGAGTAGAGTACCCTGTTGTCTCCCCGAATTTTCTGTGTCCTGATAAGATCGTTTAACTCCTTATAGTTGTATGATTCAACAATACTCTCCCTTTTGTTTAGGTCCTCAACGGAGAGATTAATAACTGTATCCAGGGAGTAGCCGCTTGATATTACATCTCTCCCATCCACACTCTTCCTTAAAACATAATTATAAAGCTTCCACCCGTCAAAGGTGGTATCCCATACAGCTGTCTCGGAACTTAGTTTTGACAGAATCTCATTACCATCAATAGTCTCAAGGGTAAACTTATTAGCAACATTCCTCCAGCTGTTGAAAGACTCCATATATACATAGGTTCCGGGATAAAGCTGAAAGTGGATATCTTTATTAGTGTTGATATATCTGTCATGAATATATTTGTCGGAAAACTCAAGCCTCACCTTATTTGCCGGAGGTATAACAAAGAGATTAAGGAAAAGGCTAAAAATGGCAATTATCATTGCCGATAGAAAATAGGGATAAAGCAGTCTCTTAAAACTCACTCCGCCTGCCAGAATAGCAACTATTTCACTATGAGATGAAAGTTTAGAGGTAAAGAAAATAACCGCAATAAACACAAAAAGAGGATTGAACATATTCATGAAATAAGGCACAAAGTTGGCGTAATAATCCACTACTACGGCACGCAGAGGAGCCTCTTTCTCCACAAAATCATCAATCTTCTCACTCAGGTCAAATATTATCACTATCACTATAAAAATAAGAATAGCAAAGAAATATGTACCAATGAACTTCTTTATAATGTATTTATCAAGGATATTGATCTTCAGGTTCATATCTATAATTTATTTTCCAACCTTTTCACAGCACTCTCTTTCCAACTGACAAAGTCTCCTTTTTTGATATGTCTGCGAGCCTCCTTCACAAGATTAAGATAAAAGGCCAGATTATGTTCACTTGCAATCTGAGCCCCTAGAATCTCATTGGAAATAAAAAGATGCCTCAAATAGGCCTTTGAATAAGCAGAGTCCACAAATGAAGTGCCATCCTCATCTATCGATGAAAAATCATCAGCCCATTTTTTATTTCGAATATTTATCTTGCCCTGAGAAGTAAAAAGCATTCCATTTCTTGCATTTCTTGTAGGCATCACACAATCAAACATATCCACCCCTCTATGAATCGCCTCCAGAATATTGGAAGGTGTCCCTACACCCATAAGATACCTTGGTTTATCCACAGGAAGGACAGGCTCTATCACCTCCAGCATCTCATACATCACTTCGGCAGGTTCTCCCACCGACAAACCGCCTATAGCATACCCCTCTCTGTCAAGAGAAACAGCGTGTTCTGCAGCCTCTTTTCTTAATTGAGGATAAACACAGCCCTGAATTATAGGGAAAAAAGTCTGGCTATATCCATATAAAGGGTCAGTTGCATCAAAATGTCTAATGCCTCTCTCTAGCCATCTCTTTGTCAACTGTAGTGATTCCCGGGCATATTTGAAATCAGAGTCACCGGGAGGACACTCATCAAGTGCCATAATAATATCAGCCCCTATCTCTCTTTGAATATCTACAACACCCTCAGGAGTGAAGAGATGGCTAGACCCATCAATGTGAGAGCGAAAAGTACATCCCCGTTCGGAAAGTTTTCTGCTTTCAGAAAGAGAAAAAACCTGATATCCTCCGCTATCGGTAAGAATTGGCCTGTCCCAGGATATAAAACGGTGAAGACCCCCTGCTTTTCTAATTATATCAGTACCGGGTCTGAGATAAAGATGGTAAGTATTGCCTAAAATTATCTGAGCTTTAATATCCTCTTTAAGGTCACGATGATACACAGCCTTCACAGAGCCCACAGTACCAACAGGCATAAAGACCGGAGTCTCTATCACCCCGTGATCTGTATATACAAGACCACATCTTGCAGAAGATTCAGCATCCCTCGCTATCAGTTCAAATCTCATTTTCTTTTTTTAATATCGCCTCAAAGATAATAATATAATAGCTATATTTGTTTCTTATATCAACATTCAAAACATAATAAAGGTGAAAAATATTACACTTCTGTTTATCCTCTCCTTTCTGTTTGCAGCCCCCCTTTTATCGCAAGAAACCAACAGAGCGGACACTACTCTCTCAGTTACCATGCTATCCGGAGAAAACTCCACATCTCAGGCAACTATTGCCCAGGAGAGAGACAATCCCTATCAAGATATTCTTGCAGAGAAAGAATTTGCAATAACCTTCAAATCAATCCTAAGAGGTGTTTTCGGGATAATTTCCCTGCTACTGATAGCATGGCTATTCAGTACAGACAGAAAACGAATTAACTGGAAGACAGTAGGATTTTCTCTCTTTCTCCAATTTATAATCGCTATCTCTGTAATAGCTTTCCCGGCAGTTCAAAGCATATTTGAATTTCTAGGCAGCCTCTTTGTTGCCGTTTTGGATTGGACAAAAGCCGGCTCAACATTTCTCTTCGGATCACTGATGGACACAACCAATTTCGGCTTTATATTTGTCCTTCAAATACTGCCCACGATAATATTCTTTTCCGCACTAACAAGTCTCTTTTTCTACCTGGGCATCCTCCAACGAGTAGTTTGGGCTATGGCATGGCTTCTTTCCAAGGGGTTAAAACTCACCGGAGCAGAGTCTCTCTCCACAGCCGGTAATATATTTTTGGGACAAACTGAAGCACCACTTATGGTTAAAGAATATATACCAAAAATGACTAAAAGCGAGATCATGCTCATAATGACAGCCGGAATGTCAACTATGGCAGGAGGCGTACTTGCTGCGTATATTGGAATGTTAGGAGGAGGAGACAAACTTATGGAACTCGAATTTGCAAAACATCTGCTCTCTGCATCAATTATGGCAGCCCCAGGAGCAATTGCTATGGCCAAAATACTCAGGCCACAAACAGAAGAGATAGACAACAGCGTAGAGGTTCCCAAAGAGAAAATCGGCAAAAATGTACTGGATGCAATTTCAAACGGCACCACTGAAGGATTGAAACTTGCAGCAAATGTGGGAGCAATGCTTCTAGTCTTTTATGCTCTTATAGCAGGATTCAATGCTATTTTTATGAAAGTTGGCGACATCACATCGCTAAACGACATAATAAGCAATGCCACCAACCAAAGATACGAAGGCCTCTCCATGCAATTTATCCTTTCATATCTTTTCGCGCCGGTTATCTGGTTAATAGGCGTCTCCGGGAACGATCTTGATCTGGTAGGGAGGCTGCTTGGCGAAAAACTGATAATGACAGAATTTATTGGATACCAAAGCCTCGCGGAAATGATTCGCTCAGGTGCATTCAGCTCCACTAAATCAGTAATCATGGCTACCTATGTTCTCTGCGGCTTTGCCAATTTTGCCTCTATTGGAATTATTATTGGAGGGGTAGGCGGAATGGCATCAAACCAAAAACCTATACTCTCGGCATACGGATTCCGCGCATTACTAGGGGCAACTTTGGTGGCACTGATGAGTGCCGCAATGGTTGGAATGCTTATAGCCGGATAATAATCAACGTCATATAAACAAAAAAGGCTCTCCGTAAATGGAGAGCCTTTTTTAATTTCATAATTATAAAGAAAACTCTATTCTTGGTTTGAAGGTTCATCTTTTGAAACCTCAGGAGCAGGTTTTTCAGTTTGCTCAGGAGCAGGCTTATTTGTTTGCTCTGTGCTCTTAACATTTTTGCCGGATCTGCGACTTCTGCGAGTAGTACTCTTCTTAGCTTGTGGTTTCTCAATAGCAAGTGCTGATTCATTGAAATCAACCAACTCAATCATCGCCATCTCGGCAGCATCACCTTTTCTGAAGCCAAGCTTCAGAACCCTGGTATATCCTCCGGGACGGTCCGCCACTTTAGGAGCGATAACCCTGAACAACTCAGATACAGCCTCTTTCTGCTTAAGATAAGAAAACACCATACGACGTGAATGAGTTGTATCATCCTTCGACCTTGTAATCAAAGGTTCTACAAACATTCTCAATGCCTTTGCCTTTGCAAGTGTTGTTTCTATTCTCTTGTGCAAAATAAGAGAAGAAGCCATGTTGGCCAGCATCGCCTTGCGATGGCCACTTGTACGGCCTAGGTGATTAAAACTTTTATTATGCCTCATTTTTCAATACTTTCTTTTCAATATTATACTTTGTTACATCCATCCCGAAACTTAATCTGTAACGTTCAATCAAGCCATCTATCTCAGACAACGACTTTTTGCCGAAATTCCTGAACTTCATTAATTCAGATCTCTGCAGGGACACGAGGTCTGCAAGAGTGTCTATCTCAGCTGCCTTGAGGCAATTAAGAGCTCTTACAGAGAGTTCCATATCACCAAGTTTTGTCATCAAAAGATGTCTCATTCTAAGTGATTCCTCATCAAGTTCATTACTTACAACCTCTACCGGTGTCTCCAGAGTAATCTTCTCATCAGAGAATAGCATAAAGTGATGAATCAAAATCTTTGCAGCTTCTTTGAGAGCATCCTTTGGATGTATTGATCCATCGGTAGTTATCTCTAAATTCAACTTTTCATAATCTGTTTTCTGCTCCACACGCCAATTCTCTACAAAATAATTGACATTTTTAATAGGAGTGAAAATCGAATCCAAGGGAATCAGGCCGAACGGAGCATCCTCAACACGATTTTCCTCTGCTGGAACATATCCTCTTCCTTTACCTATTCTCAACTCCATGGAAAGTGTAACAGAAGGTTCCATGGAACAAATGTGCAAGTCCGGATTAAGGACCTTGAAAGAAGATAATTGTTTGGAAATATCTTCTGCGGTAAAATCCTGTTTTCCACTCACCGTTACATTTACTATCTCCCCCTCTTCTTCTTCAACCATACGTTTGAAACGAATCTGTTTGAGATTGAGAACTATATCAACTACTGTTTCAATTACTCCGGGTATAGTAGCAAATTCATGATCTACTCCCTGAATCTTAACTGCAGTGATAGCATGTCCTTCAAGAGAAGAGAGCAAAATACGGCGCAATGCGTTTCCTACTGTTGTACCATATCCGGGCTCCAACGGACGAAACTCAAAGCGACCGAATGTATCGGTAGCGTCAAGCATTATTACCTTATCGGGTTTTTGAAATGCTAAAATTGCCATTATAATTTTATTTAGAGTATAACTCGACTATTAATTGCTCGTTTATAGTCTCAGGGACTTCACTTCTCACTGGTAAATTAAGATATTTAGCACTGAGAGTAGAAGGATCCCACTCAATCCACGAGTGTCTTGCCGAACCTCTAGAGATACTCTCCTGAATTGATTCAAGACTTTTTGACCTCTCACGTACTGCAACAATATCACCCGGCTTAACTTGCGAAGAAGGTATATTGCAAATCTCACCATTCAATGTAATATGTCTGTGAGTCACCAACTGTCTTGCAGCAGCACGTGAAGGTGCAATACCTGTTCTAAAGACGATATTGTCTAAACGTGATTCCAAAAGGAGTATGAGATTCTCACCTTTACGTCCCTTCATTCTTGAAGCCTTGTCATAAAGATTACGGAACTGCTTTTCAAGCAAACCATAGGTGTATTTTACTTTCTGCTTCTCTTTAAGTTGAATTCCGTACTCAGAAGTCTTCCTGCGCTTCTTAGCCAGTCCATGCTGTCCCGGAGGATAATTTTTCTTTTCAAAACTCTTATCGGGACCAAAAATTGGTTCTCCAAATTTGCGGGCTATCTTAGTGGTAGGCCCTGTATATCTTGCCATGATAAATCGTTTATTAATTAATTAAGGTTAAACTCTACGACGTCCTTTTGGACGACAACCATTATGAGGCATTGGTGTAACGTCAATAATTTCAGTCACCTCTATACCTGCACCGTGAATAGTACGGATTGCTGACTCACGTCCTGCTCCCGGCCCTTTCACATAGGCCTTAACCTTACGCAGACCTAAATCATGAGCAACCTTTGCACAATTTTCTGCGGCAGTCTGAGCTGCATAGGGAGTATTTTTCTTAGATCCCCTGAATCCCATCTTACCCGCTGAAGACCAGCTAATTACTTGGCCCGTAGAGTTGGTAAGAGAAATGATTATATTATTAAAAGTAGAAGATATGTGTGCCTGACCGTAGGCATCTACCTTTACCACTCTCTTTTTACTTGATGTTCCTGATTTTTTTGCCATGATCTAGGTTCTATTTAGTTGCTTTCTTCTTATTAGCTACAGTTTTCTTCTTACCCTTACGAGTACGGGCATTGTTTTTTGTAGACTGACCACGCACTGGAAGACCCAGACGATGTCTAATTCCCCTGTAACAACCAATGTCCATCAATCTCTTAATGTTCATCTGTACAGCAGAACGAAGTTCTCCTTCGATTTTGTACTCATCGGAAATTGTAGCTCTTATTGCAGCTATCTGATCGTCGCTCCAATCTTTTACCTTGGTATTGAAATCAATACCGTTCTTAGAGAGGATCTGCTGGGCAGAACTGCGACCGATACCGAAGATGTAGGTCAAGCCTACTTCTCCGCGTTTGTTTTTTGGTAAATCAACTCCGGCTATACGTGCCATAATTTATTCTATTCTCTTTATTGTTTTACAATTAAAAATTATCCCTGACGCATTTTAAACTTGGGATTTTTCTTGCATATTACATACAAACGCCCTTTGCGTTTTACGATTTTGCAATCCTCGCTGCGCTTTTTAATGGATGCTTTTACTTTCATTATATTTAAATTTTATTTGTATCTGAAAGAAATCCTTCCTTTTGTTAAATCATAAGGAGACATCTCCACCCGCACCCTGTCTCCCGGAAGGATACGGATATAGTGCATTCTCATTTTACCGGAAATATGAGCCACAATAACGTGACCATTATCCAGTTCAACTCGAAACATTGCATTTGACAAAGCTTCAATAATTGTTCCCTCTTTTTCAATTGCAGGTTGTTTTGCCATATTGATTCTTCCCTTATAATTTAATTATCACTATTTTCTATATACTTGAATGTCGATAACACATCCGGTTCTCCCTTTCTAACGGCTACCATCAACTCATAATGAGCAGCATTTGCCCCGTCAAGGGTGCTTAGAGTCCATCCGTCTTCATGCAACTGGACAGACTTGGATCCTGCGTTCACCATAGGTTCAATACATATAACCATTCCCTCCTTGAGCATTTTGCCCTGTCCTCTTCTTCCGAAGTTAGGAACTTCAGGAGACTCATGAAGATTTTTACCTATACCATGGCCCACCATCTCACGCACAACCGAGAAACCGTTATCCTCAACAAAACGTTGAACTTCGCAAGAGATGTCTCCTATACGGTTTCCTGGTTTTACCTTGGATATACCCTTGTACAACGACTCTTTGGTAACATTCATCAATCTTCTTGTTTCGGACGAAACTTCACCGACAGCAAATGTATATGCCGAATCCCCGTAAAATCCCTTAAAAATTGTACCACAGTCCACCGATACTATGTCTCCGTCCTGCAATCTGTAATCAGATGCAAAACCGTGTACAATAACATCATTGACCGAAATACACAAGGTGTAGGGAAAACCGCCATAACCCAGGAAAGCAGGTTCTGCTCCATTATCTCTGATATATTGCTCTGCAATATTATTCAGTTCAATTGTGGTGATACCCGGAGCAACATGCCTACCCACCTCTGCCAGGGTTTTCGATACAAGAATACCATTTTCCCTAAGCAATTCTATCTCCTCGTCGGTTTTAAGTTTTATCATCATTCAAACAACTTCATACTTTACATTCCTGTACGACCTTTAAGACGTCCGGTCTTCATAAGGCCATCATAATGACGCATCAGCAAATGACTCTCTATCTGCTGCAGAGTATCTAGCACAACACCAACAAGAATCAGTAACGAAGTACCTCCGTAAAACTGAGCAAATTGATTGTTGACACCAAGTATGGAAGCAAACGCTGGCATAACGGCTACAAGGGCAAGAAATATTGATCCTGGTAATGTTATGCGGGACATTATACTATCCAAATACTCGGTTGTTTTCTTTCCCGGTTTCACACCCGGAATAAATCCACCGTTCTTTTTCATATCCTCAGCCATCATGGAAGGATTCACAGTTACTGCCGTATAGAAGTATGTGAAAGCAATCACCATCATGCCAAATATGAAATTATACCAAAATCCCATAGGGTTGGTAAGAGTGGATACCAATCCGCGAGTTGCGTCGAACCCGGAAAATATAAGAGGGAACATCATCAACGCCTGAGCAAAGATAATGGGCATTACTCCTGCCGCATTAATCTTCAGAGGAATATATTGACGTACCCCGCCATATTGTTTATTGCCAACTATTCTCTTGGCATATTGTACCGGTATTTTTCTAGTTCCCTGCACCAAAGCAATTGTAGCAACAAACACGAAAAACAGCACAATAAGCTCTACTATGAGCATAAGTATTCCACCACCTGCAGTCTGATTAATCCTGGCTCCACCTTCGGCTAAAAGGGCAAAAGGCAGGCGGGCGATAATACCAACCATGATTATAAGAGAGATCCCGTTTCCTAAGCCGCGATCGGTAATCCTCTCTCCTAACCACATTATGAACATAGTTCCGCCAATAAGTATTATTGTGGCAAAAACATTATATGAGAATCCCTGGAATAAAAAGGCACTTTCCGGAAGCTGAACATGCAAATTAGCCATATAAGCCGGTCCCTGGAGTGCCAAAATAACAATAGTCAGGTATCTGGTCCACTGATTCATCTTCCTTCTTCCGCTCTCTCCTTCTCTCTGCAATCTTTGGAAGTAAGGGATCATTATTCCCAGAAGCTGGATTACGATTGACGCCGAAATGTAAGGCATTACACCCAGCGCAAAGATTGAAGCATTTCCGAATGCACCGCCTGAGAACATATTCAAAAGACCCAGCAGACCTTCTGACGCTTGGTTTTGCAAATTGGCGAGCTGCGTGGGATCAATTCCCGGCATCACCACAAAACTGCCAAGCCTGTAAACAAGCAGCAACAGGATAGTGTAAACTATCCTTTTGCGGAGTTCCTCAATCTTGAAGATGTTTTTTATTGTGTCAATCAGTTTTTTCATTGTAAAATTTAGATTATTGTAGCCTTTCCTTCTTTAGCTTCAATCTTTTCAATAGCTGTCTTTGAAAAAGCATGGGCGGTAATATCAAGTTTAGAAGTAATTTCGCCATTGCCAAGAATCTTGACACGATGGTTCTTGGATATCAAACCAGCCTCTATAAGTGTTTCAAGGGTTAATACATCTGTTCCAAGCTTTTCACACAAAGCCTGAATAGACGATAAATTTATAGCTTTATACTCAACTCTGTTGATATTATTGAAGCCATACTTCGGGAGGCGTCTCTGCAAAGGCATCTGACCGCCTTCGAAACCAGGTCTGCGAGAATATCCCGACCTTGACTGCGCACCTTTATGACCGCGGGTCGAAGTACCTCCGTGACCGGAACCCTCTCCTCTTCCAATTCTTTTTTCTCTGCCAAGAGAACCATCAGATGGTTTCAGATTATGTAATTTCATTTGTAAATCTCCTATTAGTTTATTTCTTCTACTTTTACCAGGTGCAACACCTTATCCAGCATTCCCTTGTAAACAGGAGTCAATTCCAACTCCACCGACTGGTGTATCTTACGGATACCAAGTGTTTGCAATGTTGCTGTCTGTTTTTTAGTAGCACCATTCTTACTTTTGATCTGAGTAATCTTTACTTTAGTCATCTCTTAATCTCCTTATCCGTTAAACACTCTGTTCATGGGAATACCTCTCAACCCGGCGATAGTATAGGCATCACGCATCTCCATCAATGCAGTAATGGTTGCCTTAACCAAGTTATGTGGATTCGAAGAACCTTTGGATTTTGCAATTACATCATTTACTCCCACTGACTCAAATACAGCACGCATCGCACCACCGGCATTTACTCCGGTTCCCTCTGCCGCGGGTTTCATGAATACTCTGGCACCACCATACTTTGCCACCTGTTCGTGAGGAATAGTATCCTTGATAAGTGGTATCTTCACCAGATTCTTTTTGGCATCTTCTATCCCTTTGGAGATAGCCGTAGTTACCTCATTAGCTTTCCCAAGTCCATAGCCGACGACACCCTTTTCGTCACCTACAACCACAATGGCTGCAAAACTGAAATGTCGACCACCCTTGGTCACTTTGGTAACTCTCTTTATTGCGACCAATCTGTCTTTCAATTCGAGATCAGTAGTCTTAACTTTTTTTACATTTGTACCTATCATACTCAATATCTTAGAATATAAGACCACCTTCACGGGCGGCATCTGCTAAACTTTTTATTCTTCCATGATAAAGGTAACCTCCGCGGTCAAAGGCAACATTGGTTATACCCTTTTCAGAAGCTCTTTTTGCGATGAGCTTACCTACAATTTTAGAAATTTCAATTCCCGGTTTACCATTGCAATCTGCCGCTATCTCCTTATCTATAGAACTGGCTGCTGCAAGTGTTACACCGTCAATATCATCTATAAGCTGCACATAGATCTGCTTATTACTCCTGTAAACAGACATCCTGGGCTGCTCCTTTGTGCCGGATACAACTTTGCGGATTCTCATCCGTATCCTGCTTCTTCTCTCAATTTTATTTAAAGCCATAAATCCTCCGATTGTTATTTAGCGCTGGCCGACTTACCGGCTTTGCGACGTATATGTTCTCCAACAAACTTAATACCTTTTCCTTTGTAAGGTTCGGGTTTGCGCAAAGAGCGCAACTTAGCAACAACTGTTCCCAGAAGCTGCTTGTCATGACTCTTGAGAGTCAAAATTGGAGCTTGTCCTTTCTTAACTGCATCAGCTGTTGCCTTAACTTCGTCAGGAAGCAAAAAGTGAACATCGTGAGAGTAACCGAGGCTCATCTCCAGAAGTTGCCCCTTTACTTCAACTTTATAACCGACACCCACAAATTCCAACCTGTGGCTGAATCCGGCAGAAACTCCGGTAACCATATTTTGGACTAAAGCTCTGTACAAACCATGCATAGAACGATGTCTTGGTTGGTCTGTCGGTCTTTCAACTTTTACTACACTCCCTTCTACGGTAACTCTAATATCGGCATCCACCTTTTGCGAAAGTTCTCCGAGCGGGCCTTTAACCTTCAAAACGTTGCCGGCTTCAACAGCAATTGTGACACCGGTCGGAAGGTTTACAGGTAATTTTCCTATTCGTGACATTATATCTTTATTGTTAGTTGATTAATAATCCTAATAAACATAGCAAACTACCTCGCCACCCACATTTTGAATTTTCGCCTCCTTCTCGGTCATCAGACCGCGTGAAGTGGATATAACAGCTATACCCAACCCATTCAACACTCTGGGAAGATCATCTGCTCCTACATATTTTCTAAGACCTGGTCTACTCACTCTCATTAGCTTTTTAATGGCAGCTTTCTTGGTCTCAGGATGATACTTAAGAGCTATTCGTATCGTATTGAAAGGAGTACCCTCAACAATTTTATAGCTGAGAATATAACCCTTCTCATGCAAGATACGTGTAAGCTCAATTTTCATTTTAGACGCAGGTATATCTACAATCTTACGTCCTGCAAGTGATGCATTACGCACCCTTGTTAAAAAATCTGAAATTGGATCAGTCATTTTAATAAATTTAGAAAGTCAATACGACACACCACAAGTGTGCCCGATATCCAACTTTGTTTATAATTCTGTTTTTACCAGCTCGCTTTACGCACTCCGGGTATCAGCCCATTACTTGCCATTTCACGGAACTGAATACGGCTTATACCGAAAACCCGCATATAGCCTTTAGGTCTTCCGGTAATGGAGCAACGATTATGAAGACGCACCGGACTTGAATTTTTTGGAAGTTTGTCCAGAGCGGCATAATCACCGGCTTCCTTAAGCGCTTTGCGTTTCTCCGCATACTTGGCACATAATTTGGCGCGTTTCACCTCGCGTGCCTTCATTGATTCTTTTGCCATTATCTCTTTTTAAATTTAAGAATTATGCTTTATATTCTTGAAAGGCAGACCAAAATCCCTCAAAAGAGCATAAGCTTCTTCGTCTTTGGCGGCCGAAGTTACAAAAGTAACCTCTAATCCCATAATTTTGGTAACCTTATCAATATCAATTTCCGGGAATATAATCTGTTCTCTTATACCAAGGGTATAATTTCCTTTTCCGTCGAACTTCTCATTTATACCTTTGAAGTCTCTGATCCTGGGCAGAGAAACAGCAACCAGTCTCTCTAGGAACTCATACATTTTTGCAGAACGCAACGTAGTTTTGACTCCGATAGGCATACCCTTTCTGAGCTTAAAATTGGATATGTCCTTCTTAGAAAATGTCTGAATAGCTTTTTGACCTGTAATGATAGAGAGTTCTTCTTGAGCAGTCTCAACAAGTTTTTTGTCTGCTGTAGCTGCACCAATACCTTGGTTAATCACTATCTTAACAAGCTTAGGTGCCTGCATAACAGTAGTGTATCCGAAATCCTTCATTAGCTTGGGAAGAATCTCCTCATTGTACTTCTTCTGCAGAGTAGGTACATAACCATTCAGAGATTCCTTCTTTTCGCCTGCTGCCTTTGGCTTGGCGGCTTTATTTTTATTAGTATTTGCCATTATTTAATCTCCTCTCCAGATTTTTTCGCGTAACGAACTAATTTTTCTTTGTCATTCAATCGTCTTCCGATTCTGGTCGGACCACCGTTAACAGGATCCACAACCTGAAGGTTAGAAACATGAACCGGAGCCTCTTGTTTGATAATGCCTCCCTGAGGATGCTCTGCATTAGGCTTGGTATGCTTGCTCACCATGTTGATACCCTCAACTATGGCGCGATTCTTAGCTGTAATCACCTCAAGAACTCTCCCGGTTTTCCCGCGATCTTCTCCGGCATTCACAAAAACAGTATCGCCTTTTTTGATATGTAATTTTTTGCTCATAGCTTTTCTTCAAATTATAACACCTCAGGTGCTAATGACACAATTTTCATAAAGTTGTCGCGCAACTCTCTTGCCACAGGCCCGAATATACGTGTTCCTCTCACCTCACCTTGATTGTTAAGCAAAACACATGCATTATCGTCAAAACGTATGTACGAACCATCTGCACGACGGATCTCTTTCTTTGTACGCACAATCACCGCCTTCGATACTGTTCCCTTCTTGGTCTCTCCGCCGGGAATAGCACTCTTGACGGTAACCACAATTTTATCGCCAACTCCGGCATAACGGCGGCGGGTTCCCCCAAGCACTCTGATACAAAGGACCTCCTTTGCACCACTATTGTCTGCCACCAATAATCTCGATTCTTGTTGTATCATGGCTATTTAACTTTTTCTACAATTTCTACTAGTCTCCAGCGTTTTGTTTTACTCAAAGGGCGAGTTTCCATTATACGCACTTTATCTCCTTCACTGCACTCGTTCTTCTCGTCATGAGCAACAAACTTAGTGGTTTTATTTACGAACTTACCGTAAATAGGGTGTTTCACTTTTCTTTTAACAGCAACAACGACTGCTTTGTCCATTTTGTTGCTTACCACCACACCTGTTCTTTCTTTACGAAGATTTCTTTCCATGACTAATTATTGTCCTTCTTATTTTCCATTTCGCTCAGAATTGTGAGCATTCTGGCAATATTTGTCTTTGCCTTTTTTATTTGAGATAAATCATCTAATGGAGAAATAGCATGATTCATCCTGAGGCGCACCAGGTTTGCCTTTTCAGTCTCGATGCGTTCTCTCAGATCATTTATGGATAATTCACGAATCTCTGTTGCTTTCATCTTTTTATTTCTTCATTAAATTATTCCTGGTAATCCCTGCGAACTACAAATTTAGTAACTACGGGCAACTTCTGTGCTCCCAGCCTGAGAGCCTCTTTTGCAACTTCCAGGGGAACTCCCTCTGCCTCCATAATCATACGGCCGGGTGTAACCGGAGCTACAAATCCTTCCGGAGCTCCTTTACCCTTACCCATACGAACCTCTGCAGGCTTTTTGGTGTAAGGCTTATCGGGAAAGACTCTAATCCATATCTGTCCTTCACGCTTCATGTATCTCACTACCGCCTGACGAGCCGCCTCCAATTGTTGACCGGTAAGCCAGCAAGCCTCTGTAGTCTTAATCCCGAAAGATCCGAAAGAGAGCTGATTTCCCCTCTGAGCGATCCCCTTCATCCGGCCTTTCTGTTGCCTTCTGAACTTGGTTTTTTTTGGTTGTAACATTGTTTTTTTTACAGTTTAACGATAACAGTAAATATTTTTTTGTGCTTTGGTCTTAGAAAATTTAGGGTCAAACCCTTGTTTTTCTGCTAATTAAGCAAATTAAACACTTATTTAGCGGGATGCAAATATACCAAAAAATTTAAATGCACAAAAATAAGTGAGTTAATTATTACAAATTCTGTCTTTCAAGAAAACTAAGAAAATTACTGCCCCAAAATTTTTCCAGCTCCTCTTCGGTATATCCTCTTTTGAGCAACTCAACAGTAAGATTCTTCATAACACAATTATTTTAATGTTTCTTAAGGACCGGCATCCACCAGCCAAACTTTTTTGAAATAAACACAATAATGGCAGAGAAGAGTAGAGCTGCCAGCAACAGCCATATACCCATACCACTGGCAAACATCACAGGCACAAAAGTGATAATCAGAATCTCAACAGGTGCAATTGGCAAATATGCCATTGCGTAATCATCCATAGCCTTACTCTTGAGGCCTGGATCCACTATTCTTATGAGAGCTATACCCATAGCCATCGTCCCGGTCCACCACCCCCATGCAAAGATAGACCTCTCGAACCAGTAGGTGTGACACAATCTCTTTCCCAAATAAAAGGTTACAACCCATGCCACAAAAGCTCCCACAGCTATTAATATGACCAGTGGCAATGCATACTTAACTACAACGCTCAACTTTATAGATGCTACTCCACATGCAACAAGAAGGTCCGTAAAAGTACCACTTAGTCGTGAGGTTTGCCTCGGACAGATATAATCCGATACAGAAGTTCTGTCAAACACCTTTTTAAACAACAATCCAACAATAAAAGAAGCCGAGAACACAGGTATCTCCAATTTCGGGTAAAAAGATTTCACTCCCTGGCTCAACAGATACCCCACCAGCGCCACAATAAAAACAAATGCCAGGTGGAAGGCTAACGAGTCCACAGATATCGGAGATGTTGTACACATCCCTGCATCCTCTCTTTTTTCGGGAGGAGTAAGACCTGTGCGCATATCATCAGGAAGATCAGAAAAATCTTTTATAAAAGAGGTGTCACCTCTTGCCGCGGCTCTCTTAATCATAAACAATCCTACAATCACCGACAAAATCACACCCACAGTAGCAGTAGTCATAGCAAGACTACCGGCCTCATCCCATCCCAGATTAGAAAAAGCATCCCCTATTGCCGCAGCAGTACCGTGTCCTCCATAGAAACCGGCCGGCAACATTATTCCAAAAGCCGGATGAAGATTAGGCCAGATAACATTCAATACGAAAAGACCAAAAAGGCCCAACAAAGACCACTGCAACAACATTCCGAGCTGAGCATAAGCCCATATTGGCCCAACACGCCCGGCCACATCCTTAATCTTGTATTTGGGAGAAGAGAGGGGTAAGGCTGCAAATATCAATGCTATCAACACTCCGGCATAAGTACCTAATTCATTGGAAAAAGGTATCCATCCCAGTCCCTCTGATCCCAATATAAGACCAAAAAAACCGGCAATGAGAGAAGGAGGAATAAATAACTTCTGGACAAGCTTTGATTTAACCCGGATCAATTTACCGGCAAGCAAAAGAGTAAAAATGAAGCCCAGGTCGGTAAAGAGCGTCCAGGGCCCAAAATCAGAAGAGAACATAGAAGTAAGTTTAGATATAAATATTTATTCCAAATATAGTGTTTTTGGTCTAATTATTGAACAGTCGTCTCAAAAGAGATATATTTGTACAATGAGAAATTTATCACTATTACTGGTACTTGTTTTTGCGACAACAGCTCTTCCGGAAAGGCTGCTCTCACAGAACCAAGGAAACCCCGCAAGCTACAAACTTGAAGGGAAAGACACAGTATACCAGATGACTCTCAGGGAGGTATATCATTACAGCTGGGACGGAATGAAAAAAGAGGGAAGAGAGTGGAGACAATTCTATAAACTTGTATACAATTTCAGCCGGACCTACCCCTACGCTCTTATAGCTAGAAACAAAATAAAGGAAGCAGACAGCATAATTGCCTCCTCCGACTTCACAGCAGCACAAAAAGAGAGATTTATCAAAGAATTCGAAAAAGAACTTTTCAATGAGTTTGAAAAGCCTCTACGCAAGATGACCTTCTCTCAAGGCAAACTCCTTTTAAAATTAATTGACAGGGAAATAGGACAAAGCTCATACTCCATAATAAAAAATTACCGCGGAGGTCTTACCGCCGGCTTCTGGCAAGGAGTAGCCAAAATCTTTGGGTCAGATCTGAAGAAACCCTATGACCGTTTCGGAGAAGACAAAATTGTAGAAGAGCTTGTACAGATGTACCAAAGAGGCTCATTCGAATTCCTTTACTACTCAATCTTTCGCTGATTTAGCACCACTCTTCCATTTCATCTCTCCATCAAGAGTATCATACACGAGATAGTCACAACCATGTATCCACTCCCCCAACACATAGAAATCGGCACCCCCGGGAGTAGGTAGATTACCCGGAGTGTGTAGGTGTCCAAACACAAAATAATCAACGGGATTCTCTCTTTCAAACTCCAAAGCTACCTTATATAAAGGATCCTCCCTCCCCCGGAACTTCATCAATCTGCCACTTGCAAGGCGATTATGCCTAGACCATTTTGTGGCTAGCAAAAACGCCCAATAGGGGTGTAAAGCGCTGAACATACGCTGTAAAAATCTATTTTTGAACACTCTTTTGAGAAATATGTGAGATCTGTCTCCCATGAGTTCATCTCCGTGTGCCAGACAAAACAACTTGCCATCTATTTCACACAAAGACATCTCATCCAACATCTCCACACCTATTTCTTCCTGGAGAAAATTGTATGTCCAGACATCATGATTACCATTTATAAAATAAATGTGCACTCCTCTGTCACGGAGAGAGGCAAGCGCACCAAGAGTACGCGAAAAGCCCCTGGGAACAACATATTTGTATTCATACCAAAAATCAAAAATATCTCCCAAAAGATATAGTGCTTCCGTATTCTCCGGTAATGAATAGAGAAATCCTGCAAATCTTCTCTCTCTCTCTGCAGGATCAAATGCACTCAATCCCAGATGTACATCAGAGATAAAATAATATAATTTATTACCGGAACTACACATAATAAAAGATAATTGAGAGAACACCGGCAATTGCACAGTAAACAACAAAACCTATAAGTTTGGTCCTCTTCACCAGTGATATCATTGCCTTGCAGGCCAGAAGACCTGAAAGAAAGGCAGAGACAAAACCAACAGCAAGAGTTGAGAATTCAACTCCCGACCTTTCAACCGAAAGGTCCCCTGACACAAGTTGAAGAAAAGCCTCTCCAAGGATAGGAATAAGCACCATAAGAAAAGAAAAACGGGCAATATTTTCTCTACTCACTCCCAACATAAGACCTGCAGAGATAGTAGATCCCGATCGGGATAATCCGGGTATGACAGCAAGAGATTGAGCCACACCAATGAGGAAAGCATTCTTATATGTTATTCCGGATTGTTTCGGTTTTATTCTGGAAGATAGAAACAGCAACAAAGAGGTGAAAAGAAGGGCTATGCCAACTACGATTAATCCACCACCAAAAAGAGACTCTACATAATCCTTGAAAAAGAGCCCCACAATAAGGACAGGAATTGTAGAAACAAGAATTTTAAAAACATAGATAGTCTCTTCATTCATCCTGAATCTGAAAAATCCTGAAACTAATGTAACAATATCTTTTCTAAAAGCCACAATAGTACTCAATACCGTAGCGGCATGTACCGTCACCTCAAATGAAAGATTTCCACTATCTATTCCAAGCAACTCTTTCCCTATAGTCAAATGACCACTACTGCTCACCGGAAGAAACTCCGTCAGGCCCTGAACAATACCAAGAATAAATGCCTCAATCAACTCCATCTACTACGATTTATCTGATTCAAATCTTTTCATTATCGCAAATATCTCCACCACAAACCCGGCCAGAATAAGAAGTGGAGCCAAGGTAATCCTTCTAAAACTGAACATCTCTTCTCCAGTAAAAACCGATGGGTCGGAGGTTCCGCCACCAGTCATCAAAACATAGCCCAAAATCATCAATAACAATCCTGCTAATATATATACAAGATTTTTACGTGGAATCGCATAACTGTTTTCCGAACTCATAATTATATCCATTTAATTCATCAAATCAATAGTAAATATCATCAACAGACATGGAAACCAATCTGTTGGCAATAAAATAAGTACTCGTCACACATAAGGTTATACCCAGCAAGGGCACTGCAGCAAACACTATCATAACCATTCTCATATCAAGAATAGAGAAAAGTTCCGGGATATCCCTCTGCACAAAATAGAATGCAACACCCAACAGCCCTACGGCTATAATTCCTGCCACAAAGCCCTGCCACATACCTTTAACTAAAAGAGGGCGCCTAATAAAAGAACGCTTTGCTCCTACAAGCTTCATAGTATAAACCAAAAACCTCTTAGAATATAGATTTAGCCTTACAGTATTGTTTATCAATACAAATGATATAAACATCAAAAGGAGCATCAACACTCCGGCCACATATCCTGCTTTCTGCATATTATCATTTATAATGTCCACAAGAGACTCCTGATACACAACCTCCTTTGAAAAAGGATATTTGAGAAGTTCTCCCTCTATCACAGATATGGTATCATTATTGATAAAACCTGCACGCAGATAAATATCAATTGACAAAGGTACCGGATTTACCTCAAAAAGCTCAAGAAAGTCATCACCCAATATCTCTTTCATCTCCTCTGTGCCCTGCTCTCTGGACACATACTTAAGCTCCTTTACATACTCTTTTGTCTGAAGTTGCTTATACACATCCCTGGCCTCCTTCTCTGTAGCAATCTCCTCAAAAATAAGTGACAACTTAATGTTCTCCCTGAAATAATCAGAGACAGAACGGGCGTTCGCAGCCATCATACCGACTATCCCGGCCAGCAGCAAAATCATACTGATACTGATTACCGAAGAGAGGTAAGATTGTATAAGCCTCCTGTAAACTATATTTCGCTCTCTTTTCTTCATTCCTAAACAAGGTTCAAATATACATAAAATGTCCAATTAAATTAATTTTATTATCTTTGTATATATTTTGTATTAAATTTTCAAGAAAATGAGTGAGCCAATAAGAGTTCTTTATGTAAGCTCGGAAATTTTTCCCTATTTACCGGAAACAAGGATATCAAAAGTAGGACGTTATTTACCTCAGGGCGCACAAGAGAGGGGTTGTGAAATCCGCTCATTCATGCCAAGATACGGAGTAATAAACGAAAGAAGAAACCAGCTGCACGAGGTAATCCGTCTTTCCGGGATGAACATCATCATCAACGACCTCGACAGGCCACTAATCATAAAAGTCTCCTCCATTCCGGCGGCAAGAATGCAAGTATATTTCATTGACAATGAAGATTACTACTCGCGAAAACACATCTATGGAGACTCCAAAACACCCTTCTTCAAAGACAACGACGAGAGAGCTCTCTTTTTTGCCCGTGGTGTACTGGAGACGGTAAAAAAACTTAGATGGAAACCGGACATCATTCACTGTCAGGGATGGATATCCCACTTTCTGCCCATTTATCTCAAAAAAGCTTATTCAGACGACCCCATATTCACTGACAGCAAGATTATTCTCTCCTTGTACAACGATGGTCTGGAACACTCTTTCAACGACAAGACAATTTCAAAAGCTCTAATTCCCGGAATAAAAGCAAAAGACCTTGCCTCTTTGAATCCGGCTAATGGCATAAATCTTGCAAAATTAGCCATAGAGTACTCAGACGGCATAATTGCAGGGCAGGAAGATCTCTCCGAAGAGTTGTCATCTATCCTGGAAAACTCAAAAAAACCCTTGCTGCCTTACTCAGACAACACCGGAGAAGATGAAGGATACATGGATGAGTACTTGCAGTTTTACAATAAAATATTGGAATAATAATGACATTCAGGAACTTCTTACGTTCATCGGCACTTATAATGCTGACAGCTTTTTTTACCCAGTCTTGCATAGAATCAGACAATACAACCGGCTCCGGATTACTTCCAGGGGAACATGTCCTGGATGTAAATACAATATCTATTGACCTCCCTGTGCAGATGAAACAATCAGACTCACTGCACACTGTATATTCAGGCTCCCTACTTTTCGGAACATATAATGATAAAGATTTCGGTCCTACTTCAACATCATGCGCATTTCAATTTATACCCACCGAACAGGGACTCAGTTACGGAGAAAACCCGGAGCCCAATTCTTTGAAGTTATACATATCAGTCAGCGACCAAAACTTCTTTTATGAAGAAGAGGAATTCATACCTCAAAATATAAGAGTCCATAAACTCCTTACAGAACTGGACTCTACATTTAACTATAACAACTCACTTACAGATGCCGATTTTTCGCAAAACTCACTAGAAGTATCCGGAAATGTTTACTTTGGCGGAGACAGTCTTGTTATAGAACTCTCAGACGAATTTGCCAGAGAACTCCTCAGCACAGGAGATGAGGAGAGAGACAGCATTGCATTGTACGTGAAACAAATGAAGGGCCTGTACATTACTGCCGATCCACAACCAGGATCCATAGAAAAAGGACGGATAAACATCACAACTCCGGACAACATCTACATGACACTCAACTACAGACACACTGATGCTTCCGAAGGAATCGACAAAGACAGTACCATATCATTCTACACATCCGGCGATCTTGTCTCGATAAACAGGTTCGACCACTCTTCAGACAATCTTGAGACCGAAGATGCAAGTGAAAAGATCTTCGTGGAGGGTCTTGCGGGAATAAAACCCTACATAGACTTCCGTCAAGTCAGAGACAGCATAATAGACTGGGCATCATCCACCAACATATCTGATCCAGGCAATATTATAATAATAAAAGCAGAGATTCAGCTGCCATTTGAATACCCAGAAGACTACACAAGGCTCAACTACTATCCTTCTCAGATGTTTCTGTGCACACGTAATTCAAGCGACACATCACAAAATTCTGCATATATATATGAACCTCTCTCCGATATATCCTACACCCAATCAAACGGAGAAATCAACAGATCACTAAGATACTATTCATTCGATGTAAGTTCCTACCTTCACGGAGTAATCAAAGGAAACTATGCCGATAACTATCTAAAGACATATATAGCTCCTATCTATCAGGTAAGTGACTACTACTCCAGCTCTGTTTATTATTACTTCCAAAATGCCTTCTACTCAAAAGCAGTGCTGAACGGTACCGGTTCCTACAGAAACCCCAAATTAATACTTACCTATACGACGATGCCGGAATAAAAGATTAAATAGATTAACAAAAAAGACCACAGATTATAATCCGTGGTCTTTTTTATTCTATTCTTTAAAACCTTATTTAACTTTCCTGAAGACTATACAAGAGTTGTGACCACCAAACCCAAAAGTATTGTTCATAGCAACATTTACCTCGCGTTTCTGAGCTTTATTAAGAGTCAAATTCAACTTATAATCTATTTCAGGATCCTCATGCTCGAAATTGATAGTAGGAGGAATAATCCCGTCAACTATAGCGTGTAAACAAGCTAAAGCCTCAATAGCACCAGTAGCACCAAGAAGATGCCCAGTCATTGACTTTGTAGAGCTTATATTCAGCTTATAAGCATGATCTCCAAAAACTGCCTTGATAGCCTTTAGTTCTGCTATATCTCCGAGGGGAGTTGCAGTCCCGTGCACATTGATGTAATCAACAGAATCATAATTGAGTCCGGCATCTTCAAGTGCATGTTTCATCACATTAACAGCACCGAATCCTTCAGGATGAGGAGCCGTTATATGATAGGCATCAGCAGTCATTCCACCACCTGCAACCTCAGCATATATCTTTGCCCCCCTGGCTACAGCATGCTCATACTCTTCAAATATGAGTACGCCGGAACCTTCTCCCATGACAAAGCCATCTCTGGTTTTATCGAATGGACGTGAAGCCGTCTGAAAATTGTCATTATTGGTAGAAATAGCCTGTGCAGAATTGAATCCTCCGATACTGGGGACAGTAATACCCGCCTCAGAACCTCCTGTGATAATAATATCTGCTTTACCCAGCCTGATATTGTCAAAAGCATCTATCATGGCGTGATTAGACGAAGCACATGCAGAGACAGTTGAGTAATTGGGCCCGCGAAATCCATATTTCATAGACAACATTCCGGGGGCAATATCAGGAATCATTTTAGGTATAAGAAAAGGACTGAAACGGGGAGTTTTACCCCCGTCACAGTAGCCTTCAATTTCACGAAAAAGAGTATCAATACCTCCGATTCCGGTACCCAGAATCACACCGGCTCTATCCGGATTAATCCTTTCGGTATCAATGGAGCTATCCTTAATAGCCTGGTCAGTAGCAATAATTGCAAACTGTGTAAACAGATCCATTTTCCGCTGCTCCTTCCTATCGATACCAAATTTTACAGGGTCGTAATCTTTGATTTCACAAGCAAATCTGGTTTTAAAAAGGGAAGCATCAAATCGGGTTATAGGTCCTGCACCACTAACCCCGGCATCCAGATTGTCAAAATACTCCGACACACTGTTACCTAAAGGATTAATCGTACCAATCCCGGTTACTACGACTCTTTTTAATTGCATAAAACTTGTGTAAATTACTTGGTATTCTCCTCTATGTAAGTTATAGCGTCACCAACTGTAGAGATCTTTTCAGCAGCCTCATCAGGAATAGTTATTCCGAAAGCTTTCTCAAATTCCATGATAAGTTCAACAGTGTCCAAAGAGTCGGCACCCAAATCGTTAGTAAAACTAGCTGTAGGAGTAACCTCCGATTCCTCAACGCCTAACTTGTCAACGATGATGGCTTTAACCTTTGCATTAATATCTGCCATGATTCTAAATAATTAGTTAATAAATATTGTTTGTTATTTCAAAATTAGTTTGCAAAGAAAGAGAAAAAAATCCAAAAAAGAAAATTTCAGCCAAGTGAAATATTAATCCATTGATTTTAAAGATCTCCCCATTTGCAGTATAATAAATCAATTCTCTAAAAAAAACATCTATTTTTCTTACCTTTGCCTCGTAAAACAAACAGTATGAATGATTGTGTAAATATAGCAATTTTTGCTTCGGGTTCGGGTACAAATGCTCAAAATATTATTGAATATTTCAATAAAAGAAATGGGGAGAAACACATAGAGGTAAAGGCTGTTCTCTCAAACAAAGCAGAAGCTTATGTACTTAAAAGAGCACAAAACCTGGGCGTTAGTTCATACCGGTTTACACCGCGAGAATTAAGGGAGTCCGAATTAGTGGACAATCTCCTTCACAAACATTCCATTGACTATATTATACTTGCCGGATTTCTTGTCAAAATACCGGACAGAATTGTTGACAACTTCGAAAACAAGATAATTAATATCCACCCCTCACTTCTCCCAAAATTCGGAGGCAAAGGCATGTACGGAGAAAAAGTACACGAAGCAGTCTTGGAATCAGGAGAAAAAGAGAGTGGAATAACCATACATTTAGTGGATAAAGAGTATGACAACGGCAGACGTCTTTTGCAGGTAAAATGTGATGTATCACCCAACGACACACCACAAAGCCTTGCAGAAAAAGTCCATAAACTTGAATGGCATCACTTTCCCCGCATTATAGAATCCTACATAACAGAAAAAGAGAGTCTCTCCCTCTAACGGTAAATATCACCCAAGAAAGGAACCTCAAGTCTAAAGCCTGTGCCTACATATCCAATCTCATTGAAAGCAGTGAAAAGTCCGGCCTTAAGCGCACCATGAATACCAAAAGAATAACCTGCCTCGTAATAAGCAGCCTTCTTGTCCGGCAACCACAAACCCTTTACATATAAAGCCTCTGTATAAAGAGCACTATTTAGAAATGAGAGATTATTCAATAAAATATAATTACTTCTAAACTCTATATTATATTTTACCCACTCACTATTTGTGGAATAAAAATATGGATCAACCAGTAAAAAATCATTGCCGAATCCCTTTTCTGTAACCATTATATCCGATGCCCTAAAATGCCTGAAGTTATCTAGGAATATCCTCTCGTTATTAAAGAAAGTACCGGCCTCAACCCCATAAATCAACTGAGAATAAAGCCCCGTTCTAAACCTGTGATCAACAGACATTGAAAGTTCACCCCAGCTGGCATAATCTCCATTTAAGCCGGGAAAACTTCCTCTTAAAGACAATCCGAAAGTAGGCCATGAACTACGTACATATATCTTTCTTCCATTAACAACGCGATAGTAATACCTCGGAGTATATATCACACCAATATTATAGTCCATATTTGAGTGCGATTGAGGCAGAGCATCATAAATATTAGCCGGAAGATTGTTCTCAGGTCTCTTCCCTCCCAGAGACTTGACCTCTGCGTTCTCAAGGGGTAGCACTCTGCTCCAGCTAACAGAGACATCAAGATTTAAACCATTCGAAATATCTATACTATTGCCCACAGAAACCCATTTTACGGAGAGATACTTCTTTGGATTCATGCCGAAAAAGAAAGAGGCATAGGAAGAGATAAAATCAGATATTGAAGAATTATCGCTTATATCTCTGCTAAAATCTCCAAAAGAAAAATAAAGCGAGCCTTGTCTGAAAGGAGAGTGACTAAGGCTGCCATCCACCCTGTACATTAATTTTTTCCTGAGCTGTGAATAATATAAAGAGGGCTTTACTACCAAAACCCTATTACTGTCAAACTTATAAGAAGAGTAGAAATTTTGTCCGAACCAATACCCGTCAGTAAAGGAGAATCCTCCAACAACTCTTGAAAGGCCGCCATACCCAAGAGTCAGTTTGTCAGAAACTTTATACCTACTGTCATACAAAATTCTGTCAAAGATAATGTTGCCTGTACTCCTTCTCAATTTCCCCTGCGATTCATCCTCCACCAACCTCTCATACTCCTCTTTCAAACTATCCGCCTCATTATATGCAACAATCTCCTCCTCCCTCAAAGGAACTGTTCTTACAGAATTCCAATAAGAACTATCCCTTGAAGTAGCCATTGAGTCTACCTTGCGGGTTATGTTACTCATCTTTATTATCTCCAGATCATTTCTTCGCTTAACAGACTCAACCTTATCCAAACTGTCATCCTCACTTGCATAACGTTCAGCACTGTGAATCTGCTCTTCAATCCTCCTTGCATTTTGACGAGCAATAGATCTTGCCTCTCTCTCCGTGCCCACCTCTTTGGCAACAAAACCATCTGAACTCAGGCTCTCTTCCGATCCACTGTCAACATAATTATAAGTTATTGATGAATTATAAAATCCCTCGGCCTTCACTCCCATTAATGACACATCAATATCCATTGCATAAGAAGTAGGCATCAAAACACCCGAACCAGTCTCGTTATAATTAACTTTCAAATCAACTTCTACTCCCGTCTCCCTAATGAGAAATCTCGCATATGTGACACGCCATAAATCGTCTGCAATATAAATATGACCGGAAATCAGTTTGGAATCCCCTTTTTTGGGAATAATCCTTATTTTATTGACAACATTACCGTTATCCCTAGTTATCCCCTCATATACAAATTTATAATAACGAAAAGCCTCAGGCGCAAGAGGAGATAATTTACCATAAAATTCTCTGTCATAAACAGAGGAGTTAATTACGGCAGTAATATCTGAAGGATCAATTTCTGCAGGAATTGTGCTGGAAAATGCAATCACCCTCTCTTCGTAGCGATCTGGCCACGTATACTCGATTTTTGAGTTAGACTCCACAACAAAAGTTTTATTAAGGACCAGTCTGGTCTTCTTTTTACCCGCCTGCATCTTAAGCAAAGCCGGCAACTTTGTAACCTTAACACTCCCCTTCAAATAAACGCTGGAAGAATATGCCCGGACCTCTCTTCTGTGAAAAGGCGCCCTGGCAATAGCTTGACGCATTACATGATATGCCCTATTCTCGCCTCCGGATCTAAAATACACATCATCAAGACGATACACCTCCTCTTTCAGGATTATACTTTTATCCAGACCGGATTCCAAAACATCCACTTGAAATTTAACTCTCTTATAACCAAGCGAAGAAACCTCAACAGTATATATACCGGGATTCAATGAAATACTGAAACACCCATCTGTATCAGTTGCAATACCGGTTGATATTTCATGTATAAAAACGGTAGCATATGGAACAGGCTTCATATCAGCTGATGTGACACGACCTCTGAAAACAGCAGTAAAGGCATTATTGTGAAAGCACACAACAACAAAAAAAACAAATAAAATCCGTTTCATCTCTCTGTTAATATACGGGTTCATCCGTATGAACAATGTCAATCGTCATGATGTTCATAAACCAGTGAACTGAATATTTTAATGGAATTACCCATAATTTCGTCAGAAAATCTATAACCCTTTTGGTGTAAATCAGCCATATCTGTTCCATTGCCGATATCAAAATATGACGAAACTGAATTGAATGCAAAAAAAGCGAAATCATCCGAACCTTTCTCCGGCTTAGCGGCATACTCATAATCGATTGAATTAGCCACCAAAACACTCTCCACCATTGAATTAGCCTCGTCATTATTAATTGTAGCCGGGAAACGATCAAAATAAACAACAGAAGCTTCAAGAGAATAGATGGCAGCTTTTTTATCTGCAAAATCCTCAATCAACTTGCAAATCAAATCCAAATCACTGTCAGTGAAAGAACGTAGAGTCATTCTGAGATATCCTTCTCCCGGAGTAACTCCATAATTAACATCACCCATGGAAATATTCACCACCGTACCCAAGGTAAAATTCTTGAACAAATCCTCTCTTTCGTTAAGCTGATGCATATATTCTGCTGTTTCAAAAATAGCTCTGTAAGGAGAAATAGCCTTTTCAGGACTTGATGCATGTGAGGGCGATCCTTTGAAAAAAATCTCCATTCCTACAGATCCCGCGGCATAAACCCCCTTGTGAAGAACAACCTTGTTCAATCTGACCCCTGGCTTATTGTGAAGAGCAAAAGAGTAATCAAACTTAATATTCCTCTCTTTGAGATCCTTTACCATTAGCTCGGCTCCCTCACCCACCTCTTCCGCAGGTTGAAACAACAACCAAACAGTACCCGCGAACTCTCTGTCCCCGGAAATAATCAGGGCAACACCCAGCATGATAGCCATATGACCGTCATGACCACACCAATGGCGTATTCCTTCACTTGTTTGTATCGCATCAAGTTCACAACGGAACATCTTTGATGGTCCCGGCAAAAACCCCTTATAACCTGCCACTACCCCATGACCTCCTACGCCGGTATATAGAAAATCCGGATTTGTCTCTGCCAGGTAGCTCTCTACCAGAGCAGCAGTTTGCTCTTCATTATGGGAATATTCAGGAATATTATGCAACTCTTCTCTGATTTTCCTTACCCTCTCCAACAAGACGGTATCCTGAGAATAAACATTCATAGTCATACAGTTAATAATAATAAGTACAGCAAATTCAACATATTTAAAGGTTTTCATAATTGTCTGTTTTGTCAAATTTATGAAAATTATTTGTAGGGGGTTTATTAAAATATGAAATTTGCGCCTCGCAACAGATTAAACTTTTATTTATGTACATGAAAATTAAAAAAAGAGGAGCACTCACCTTTAAAAGGTGGAAACGCACCCCCTGGGCAGCCTTTGCCTCTTTGGGCAAAAGCATTCGCATAGGAGTACTATGCGTTGCCTATTCTTTACTGGTATTCAACAGTAAACCTGCACTGGCACAAAGCAAGCAAAAAAGTGCAGACGAAACCCTCATGGCTCTGGAAGAACTGGTTATCAACACAGAGCGACCATCCCCATTTCAACCTTTAGTAAGAGTAGTAGCTGTAATACAACAACAGGAGATAGAACGGGCAGCTGTCCGAAATATCCAGGATCTGTTGCGCTACGTCCAAGGGGCCGACCTTCGAAGCCGGGGAAGCGAAGGAGTCCAGGCCGATCTTAACATCCTCGGAGGAACATTCGATCAAACAATTATCTTTATAAACGGGGTTAACTTCACAGACCCCCAAACCGGACATCACTCACTCAATATTCCGGTAGAAATTTCACAAATAAAACGAATAGAACTACTTCAAGGTCCAGGTGCATGGTCAGATGGTGCTGTTGCATATTCTGGAGCAATAAACATAATCACTAAGATACCCTCATCGCAATCACTTCAGGGAAATTTTGCCGGCGGACAATACGGCTATTTCAAAAGCTCCCTTAATGCAGAATTTTCAAATAATCCGCACACAGACAAATCCCAAAAAGTTCTTTCATCCTGGAACATTTCAGGACAAGCAGGTGGAGGATACAGCAGAAGTGACGGTTATTCAGAGAATACCGACTTTGACATCCTCAACCTTTATGCAAACATCTCGGCAAAAGACAACTCAGGAAACTCAATAGACTTTCAGACAGGATACCAAGAGAAGAAATTCGGAGCCAATAGCTTCTATTCTCTTGCATACCCGGAACAATATGAGAATACCAGAGTTTTTCTCTCGTCTCTCAAATATCTAAAAAACAGCCCCAAATTTCAAATTGGAGCAACAATATACCACAGACGTCATCATGACAGATTTGAACTTTTCCGTCATCAAACACCTGATTGGTATAATTCACACAACTACCACATGACAGATGTAGTTGGTGCAAATGCAAAAATAGCATACCGATGGGGTCGTGCAGGAAGTACTGTACTCGGAGCAGACTACCGTTTCGAGCATATCTACAGCACAGTTCTTGGCGATTACATCGACAATGAAGGCGGAAATACCTCTTCAATCAAGGCAGTCCCCGGAGAAAAGGGAGTCTTCTTCACGCGCTCTAAGGGCAGAAACACTCCTTCACTCTATATTAGACATATACTTCAACTGTACAAATGGCGTTTCACAGCCGGAATAATGGGTGCAAACACAATTCATTCTGGAGATGGCCCTGACTACGGATCAAGAGTTTATGCAGGACTTGCAGCAGCATATAAAATCAATCACTACCTGGAAGCCAGCGGCTGGATAAATAATAGTTACCGTAATCCCACATTTACAGATCTTTATTACAAAAGTCCTACACAAACCGGGAACCTCGACCTCAAACCCGAAGAAGCAGTTGCGACACAACTGGAAGTAAGATTCACCAACCACAGAAGCAGAGCCTCCGTCTCCGCCTTCTACCGTTATGGCTACAACATAATAGACTGGATTAGAGAAACAGGAAGCGACCAATGGAGAGCTGCCAACATCACCAACATCGAGACAATAGGAACAGACTTTAACTTCACCTATTCTATTCCTGCAGGATTTGTATCCCGAATCACAGCCTCATGGTCCTGGATGGAGGTAACAAAAAAAAGCGGTCAATACCACTCACTGTATGCAACCGACTATCTGCGTCATAAAGCATCAATTGGCCTGCATCATAAAATACTAGAAACACTGAATGCATCATGGCATCTTAGTTATCAAAAAAGAGAAGGCTCCTACCCCGGCCCTGACAACTCAGAGATTCCCTACGAAGGATTTTTTCTCACCGACCTTAAAATACAGATGGATAGAGGAGCCATTCTTCCATTTATTGAGGTAACAAACCTCTTCAATACACACTATTTCTATCTGGGCAACCTGCCTCAACCAGGGAGATGGATAAAAGGCGGCATTCAAATAACATTAAATAATTTATGTAAATAGGCTATTTTAATTTATTTTTACAAGATTATTGCCTTTATGACAACAATATATAAACAAAACATAAATTATGAAGAGTAAATTATTGATTATGTTGATTTCAACAGCACTACTCAACTCCGCATGCTCAACAGGAGGCGGAACGAATCAGGATGATGCTCTAATATCCAGAAGCACCATCACTGTTGAAAATGGAGTAATGACTCCCGAAGTAATGCACAATATGGGTAAAGTGAGCGATCCACAGCTATCTCCTGACGGAGAAGAGATTCTTTTTGGAGTAACATTCACAGACATCGCCCAAAACAAGAACAACCGAGAACTTTTCATTATGAATCTGGATGGATCCAGACGCAGACAAATCACCTCAACAGTAAAAAGTGAGAGCAATGCCAGATGGTCTAAAGATGGCACTCATATTTTCTTTCTTCAGGGAGGAGAATTATGGAAAATGGAAAAGAGCGGAAAGAACAGAGTAAAAATAGGAGAATACGGAAACGGAATCAACGAATTCAAACTCTCACCTGAGGGCAATAAGATTCTTTTTGTATCCAACATAAAATCTACTGATAAAGCATCAGATATCTGGCCCGACCTCGACAAGGCAACAGGAAGAATGATAAACCAATTGATGTATCGTCACTGGGACCACTTCGTAGAAGAGATTCCACACTCCTTCGTCGCAGACTTCAACGAGAGCTCCATCTCAAACATATTTGACATACTTGAAGGAGAGCCCTACGAGCTGCCTACAATGCCCTTTGGCGGGCTGGAACAACTCAGCTGGAGCCCAGACGGGAAAAAGATTCTTTACTCTTGTCGCAAACTCACAGGGCGAGATTACGCCTACTCTACCAATACAGATATCTACCTTTTCGACATTGAATCGAAAACTCATAAAAACCTCACCGAAGGAATGCCGGGTTATGACACAGAGCCTGTATTTTCACCTGACGGAAAACAATTTGCATGGCTCAGTATGGAAAGACCCGGCTTTGAAGCAGACAAAAGCCGTCTTTTTGTTATGAACCTGGAAACCGGAGAAAAAAAAGACCTGACCTCAAACTTCAAATATAATGCACACTCTCCGGTATGGAACGAAGATGGCACAGCACTTTACTTCAACTCCTGCGTACACGCCCTCACCGGAATATACTCTGTATCTCTCTCGGATGCAAACATAAACAAGGTTGCAGAAGATCAGGTAGACTTCGGAGGAGTAACGTTGGCCGGAGAGAATCTTATCGCCATATACCGCAGCATGTCAATGCCCAACGAGATTGCTCTTGTAAACAGATCAACCGGTGATTTCCGAAACATAAGTCAGGAAAACGACCATCTACTCTCTCAAATTAAAATGGGTGACGTAGAGGCTAGATGGATCAAAACAGTAGACAACAAAGATATGCATATGTGGGTTGTATATCCTCCAGACTTCGATCCTACAAAAAAATATCCGGTAATACTCTTCTGTACTGGAGGGCCACAGGGGACACTCAGCCAAAGTTGGTCTTACCGCTGGAACTTCCAATTGATGGCACAACAAGGCTACATTGTGATCCTTCCAAACAGAAGAGGTACGACAGCATTCGGCCAGGATTGGACAGATCAGATTTCAGGAGACTATATCGGCCTTAACATGCAAGACTACCTATCAGCTGTCAAAGAGATCAAGAAAGAGAGCTATGCAGGCAAAGTTGGAGCTACAGGAGCCAGCTACGGAGGATACTCCATATTCTACCTTGCTGGAATTCATGATGGAGTATTCGATGCATTTATTGCGCATGCAGGAATATTCAACCAGACACATATGTACATGACCACAGAAGAGCTGTTTTTCCCTCATTGGGACAATGGAGGAGCCCCCTGGGACAACAACCCTATAGCCAGAAGACACTACACCAATTCTCCTCACACACTTGTAAAAAACTGGGACACCCCAATACTTGTAACCCATGGAGAACTGGATTACAGAGTACCTGTAGATCAAGGCATGGCTGCTTTTAATGCAGCTCAGGCACTTGGCGTTCCATCAGAAATGTTGCTTTTCCCTGATGAAAATCACTGGATTCTCAAACCACAAAACAGCATTCAATGGAACAGAATCTATTTCAGATGGCTGGACAAGTGGCTCAAAGAGTAACCTCCAACAATATTAAAGAATAATCAAAGACAACCAAATATGAAAAAATTATTATTGACATTATCCTTGGCTTTACTGGCAACATCCCTCGTCGCCCAGAAGAAGCCATTAGACCACAGTGTTTACGATGGCTGGAAAAACGTAGGCGCTTTTTCGATGAGCGACAACGGTAAATACACCACCTACATGGTGAGTGAACAGGAAGGAGACAGATATGTCGAATTACTTAACCTCAAGACACTTGAAAAAGAAGCGAGAATAGAACGTGCGATACGTCCTACCCTCACCTCTGACGGGAAATTTTTGATAGCCACTATCAAACCCTTTTACGAAGAGACTAAAGAAGCAAGAATAAAAAAACTAAAGGGAGACAAAGCACCCAAAGACACCTTGGGGATCTATAACATAGATGAAAAGAGACTCATTAAGATTCCACATCTTAAATTGTTCCATATGGGAAGATACGGAAAAGAGTTCATAGCATTCCAGACTAATCCGCCGGCAGACACAACCGGAGGTAAAAAACCAAAGAAAAAAGAGAAGAAGGAGGGAACAGACCTGATTGTATACCATCTGGCAACAGACGCCCGAGATACTATCAAATATGTCTCATCATTCGACTTTTCCCTTGGAGGAGATACTCTTTTCTTCAAAAGAATACCCAACACTAAAGACTCATTGACAGAGCCCGGAATATTCATGTACACACCAAGAGACAAGAAACTCACCACAATATTCAAATTCCACCACGAACAAAGTGTGAATCTTCCTATTGTAAGTGATGACAACAAACACCTGATCTTCTATGCCAACCTCGACACTACAAAGGCCAACAAAGAGGATGTGAGTATAATGCACTACATGGAGGGATATCCTCAGGCAAAAGTACTTATTGACGACAACATCAAAGGACTTGAAGAGGGATGGAAGATAAGCAAAAACAGAGCCCTGCTGGTAAGCAAATCGGGTAAGAGACTCTTTTTCGGAATTGCTCCTATTCTTCCTGAAAAAGATACCTCAATAGTTGAATCAGAAGTTGCCAAACTTGATATCTGGCACTACAAAGACGACTATGTACAACCTGTACAGCTCAAAAATGCCGCAAGAGAAAGGAAGAAATCCTATATGAGCATGATTGAACTGGACAAAGAACCGGTTTTGCAAAGAATATCTCATGATGAATATCACATAGTAAGAGTACCTGAAGATATGGATGCTAACTGGGGCTACTCTGTATCAGACTACAACTACAAATTGGAGTCGATGTGGAGTGCAAATCCCAAAAACGACCTCTACATAATTGACATCCAAACTGGTGAGGCAACACTTCTACTTGAAGAGGCCTATATAAGGAATGTTCACTCCTCTCCCGAAGGCAATTACCTGGTATGGTACAATGCAGATGAAAGAGAATGGTACTCCTACGATGTAGCAACAAAAAACATTGTATGCTTCACCAAAGGAATGGATGTTTCTTTTGCAAACGAATTGCACGACTCTCCGGTTATGGCCTACTCCTACGGTGACGCAGGATGGCAAAAAGAAGACAAAGCAATTTTTCTTTACGACAGATATGATGTTTGGAAAATGGACCCGAAAGGTGAGACTGCCCCTGTTAACATCACAGATGGCCTTGGACGCACAAGTGAAATAACATTCCGAGTAGTGAGACTTGACAATGGCGTTCTTCTTCCTCCAGGTACCCCCGGAGTAAAAAAAGACCCTATCGATGCCGACGAAACACTCTACTTTGCAGCATTTGACAACCAAACAAAAGAGAACGGATACTATTTTAAAGAAATGGGAAAGAGAAGAGCCCAAATGACAGAATGGGTAATGGAACCTATGACATTCGCCTATCTCAATAGATCTAAAGACGGAAAAGTCATGACATTCTCCAAGCACAATTTCTCAAACTCACCCGATGTCTGGGTTACAAAAGACAACTTCAAGACTCAGACAAAAATAACAGATATAAACCCTCAACAGAGAGACTACATCTGGGGCACAAACGAGCTTGTAAAATGGACATCCAGGATCGGACAGGAGGTTCACGGCGTTCTTCATAAGCCTGAAAACTTCGACCCTGAGAAAAAATATCCAATGCTGGTATATTTTTACGAAAGGAACTCTCAATACCTCAACTACTACAGAGCACCTGCACCAAGTCGCTCAGTTATAAATATACCATTCTTCGTGAGCAACGGATATCTTGTATTTGTTCCCGATATCCACTACCAAAAGGGACTACCTGGACAAAGTGCATTGGATTGTATAGTACCGGGAGTAAAAAAACTAATTAAAGAGAACAGCTGGGTTGACGCAGACAATATCGCAATTCAAGGACAAAGTTGGGGTGGATACCAGGTAGCCTACATGATCACCCAACCACAAGAGTTCAAATGGAAAGCGGCAGGAGCGGGAGCGCCTGTGTCAAATATGACAAGCGCCTACGGAGGAATCAGGTGGGGCTCCGGAATGGTACGCCAGTTCCAGTACGAGCACACACAAAGTCGTATCGGTAAAGATCTATGGAACGGATTCCATCTCTATGTACAAAACTCACCTCTATTTTTTGCAGATCAAGTAGAAACACCTGTTCTCATAATGCACAACGATGAGGACGAAGCAGTTCCGTGGTATCAGGGTATAGAATACTTTACAGCGCTTCGCCGCCTGGGCAAACCTGCATGGATGCTTCAATACAACGGCGAGAGTCACAATCTATCAAAAAGAGTAAACGCCAAAGACCTAAGTATTAGGCTGGAACAATTCTTCAATCACTATCTAAAAGGAGCACCAATGCCTGTTTGGATGAAAGATGGTGTCCCGGCAACTATGAAAGGGATTGACTGGGGATACGAACTGACAGAGGAATAATCTTCTAATAATTTGAATACAAAACAACAAAGCCAGACGTACATCCGTCTGGCTTTTATTTTTTAACTATATTTGCACAGTTACCGAAATTAAAATAAATATCTATGGCAATCTACAGCATTATTTCCGGAACTGGATCATATATCCCCACCAACAGTGTGAAAAACGAAGCATTTCTCTCTAATGAATTTCACGATTCGTACGATAAGCCAGTAAATAAGTCTAATCAATATATAATTGACAAATTTCTGGAAATAACTACTATCTCCGAAAGACGCTACGTTACCAAAGACCTTCTCACATCTGACATCGCATTCTTTGCTGCCGAAAATGCTATAGAAAAAGCAGGAATAGACAAGGAGAGTCTCGATTATATAATTGTAGCCCATAATTTCGGTGACGTTCACCACGACAACAACCGCACCGACAATGTACCCTCACTCGCGGCCAGAGTCAAGCACAAACTCAACATAGAAAACCCCTACACTGTAGCGTACGATATTCTTTTTGGTTGTCCCGGATGGCTTCAAGCCTTCATACAGGCACACTACTACATTCAATCCGGAGATGCAAAACGCATTCTGGTAATTGGAGCAGATGTACTCTCGAGAATATCAGACCCTTATGACAGAGACAGCATGCTTTATGCCGACGGTGCAGGAGCTGTCATACTGGAAGCACTTGAAAGTGGAGAGCCTGTAGGAATAATGGGACATGTGACCCGCTCCGACACTAAAGATTATCTAAACATGCTAAACATGGGCCCCTCATTCAAAAGCACCGAAAACCCTCAGGACCTTTATCTAAAGATGAACGGAAGAAAATTATATCAATATGCACTAGAGACAGTACCCTTGGCTATAAAGGCTGCATTGGATAAAAGCAACACAGACATCCGGGATATCAACAAAGTACTGATCCACCAAGCCAACGGCAAAATGGACGAAGCTATACTGAAAAGACTTTACGCCCTATATGATATAAATGACATTCCTAAAGATGTTATGCCCATGTCCATTTCATATTTGGGAAACTCCAGTGTAGCCACTCTGCCTACACTTCTCGACCTTATAATGAGAGATAGGCTAATGCAGTCCGGCTCCACAGAGAAACACAAAATAAAAAAGGGGGACAAAATTGTATTTGCTTCTGTAGGAGCCGGAATGAATATAAATGCTCTTGTATATAGCGTCTGAACTTATTAGAAATATTTAAGTCTTAGAATAGACTGATGTACCTCATTGCGAAGCTCATTTGGCAAAGATTTATCCTTATAAATCTCATGAAGAGTTTTTAGTAATTCAGGACGTTTTATACTCCACCTGAACCACCCCAAAGCTTCCGCCAGAACAATTCGCACCTGAGTGTCGTCTGAATTGTCGGAAAGCACCAGCAATAAATCCTCAACCTGCTTGTGGTTATTATAGTTCCTTAGGTTTCTTATTCCAAAAATTCTCTCTTCAGCCGAAGCATCTTTATCCATTATCACATCAAGTCTATTTTGTTGCCGCTCCTTCTGAGCTTCATAATAACCGGATATGTCACTTGCTGTCTTATCGCCATTCAACAAATATGAATTCGATGCAGATTTCTTAATTTGATCTACCACAAGATCAAGATCAAACATTTCCAGACTGCTTTGAGTAGAATATTGGACTCTCTGGCTCTCATTGGCAAAAAGGATATTCTCTACCAGAGGTTCTATCAATCTGATATCCCCGCAATATCCGGAGAAGCGTGCAGCATTTCTCCTTATTAATTCATACGGGTCATTCAGCGCAATAATTAACGCTTCAGGAAGCTTTTTGCTGCCTCCATAAATAATCCTCTGAAGAGCCTGCATTCTCACACTATAGTATGGACTTTCCTTAAGATACTTCATTAGTAGATCTTCATAATCCTTGGGAGGATTCTTAGAAAGTTGCTTGAGTGCTATGGCTTGGTAATTGGGATTGTCACTCTCAAGATACCTTAACCATATCTTATTCTTGTGACTGTGCAGGGCCAGATTCTTGTTCAGGGCCAGAGCCTCGAAGCTACGATTTTCCGTTCTTGAACCGGGAATAAGACGATATGTAGGGTCTCCTATAAGATGTGACTCCAGAGTTTGTATCTCTTTCTGCCAAAATCCAATCCTGGCACCCTCAGCCAACATACCTACCAGCTCCATTGACCATTTATCCTGAAGCACATTAACTGTATTCCCCTGTGCAACGACAGTATTACCGTCATTAAATACATGATAACCGGCGACATATCCTGGCTTGTGGAATGAACCGTTATAACAGGCATCAAAAATAGTTATTCTGGGTTGAGGCGAAATAGCCCATATCTCCTCAAGAACAATATTCTCGTTGGCAGCAAAAGTAGAATCACTCACTCTTGTTAACTCCATCAAATCAACGTCAAAAAAAGTTGGATCCAATCCATAATCTCTGGTTACATTAGCTTTATACTTCTCTGCTTTCTCTCCTGAATAGTGTCTATAGCCATTTCGCAATGATATGGAAAAGGCCTCCATAGGACCAATAGCACCACTGTTATACCCAAGAACATTTGGAGCAATATAAGGTCCACTTATATACTGAGTATCAAAAGCGCCATGTTCATGAAACACAAAAACATCTGTATTCTTCCTTTGTAATCTTTCAAAGATATCATATTTCATAAAAGGCCTTTGTCTGAAATTGTAAAAAGCATTCCCTAATGAAGATTTAAAAGCCTCAGGGAACTGCTCTTTAATTGCAAACTGCTGATTCTGCCAAACAGTAAGACAATCAAAATTATATCCATGACCATTGAAAATTTTGATATTATCAGCGTAATTTACCTCTTTATGAGCCTCGACAACCTTTATCAGGTATCTTTTGAGTAATTCATGTTGAGAGAGATCAACATCAGAGGGAGGTAGCATTCGGGCCGAATAAAACTCGCTTTTAATTACCTGAGGAGAACTTTCCTTTAAATTATAGTAAAAATGGTTCTCATTCTTATCGTCCGCAGAGATAAATTCAAACTCAAGGTCAAGATCGTCATAATAACGGTCGCTTGTTACAGAAGACTCCTCAATAGGAAATTCAGTTTCATTCATTTTGAAAGCAGTAGTGGCATGCTGGAAATTCCTTATTCTGGCTACAGGAATATCTCCTACAAACACAACACCCTCAATTACAGGTTTTTTCTTATAAAGTTTTTGAAGATCCTCTTTCAACTGATCCGGACGCTCCCAATCCCCTACAACAATCACCGCTCCGAGTCCCTCCTCAACAAGGACCTTTTGGTAATCAAGTACCTCCTGCTTCACTGCATCATAGCTGCTTTGATCTATGATAATAAGAAACCTTGTGTCAAACCGTCCCGAGGGAGAGATCACCTTGTTCTTGGCAAGAGCAGCCTCTCCTGAAAGGATCAAAAGTATAAAAAGAATTAAGTAATTTGTATATTTTTTCATTATCATCATATTTATCTCATATACACTTCAATGCGAGCAGCAGTTTTGACAAGTTCATCACTCAACTTATCTCCTGTTTCCGGCAAAGATGCCAATTCGCGGCACACTTGCACAATAGACTCTCTTTCATAAGAGAGGGTAAACCAACCCAAAGCTTCAGCCAAAGCAATCCTCAACTCATCATCTTCACTGTCATCTTTCAAAACCTCAAGATATTGCCCTACCTTTCCATGATATGCATTGTTTCTCAACATTCTTACGGCACTTAATCTTTTCTTGAGTGGTTTATCTTTAGCAGTCACATCATTGGCCATCTCAGAGATGCTCTTTCTTGACGCAATCTTATCAGAGAACTCGTTCCAAACCTTATCCTTGTCAGGGAAAGAGCTATTTTTATCCAACTGACTCTTAAACTCCTCTTCAAGCTTCTCCTGATCCAACAGATCAAAACAGAAAGAGGCATTAAAGTGTACCCTCTTGTCCAGATAATTATTAAGATAAACCGATGCCACATAAGGGATAAAAGCATCTGACCCTATTCTTCCCATGGAAAAAACAGATTTTCTCCTTATAAACTCATAAGGATCATATACGGACTTTTCCAAAAGTGCTGCAAAATAATCTCCTTTGTAATGTTTTAAAAGATGGTATACCTGCAACCTCAACACATACTCATCCGATTCATCATAAACCCTTTGAAGTAATTGAGGCATCTCTTCATATCCCAATTTATGGAGTTTATGAAGTGCCAATCCTTTCAGATCAGGATGATTCTTGTTTTCAAATATCTGAAGCCAGTAACTCTTATCTTTGGACCTTAGGTCAATACCTCCTGCCCTGTCACCCGAAAAACTAAATGTAGGATCTCCCATGATGTGGGATTCAAGTATGTTCACCTGCTGCATCCACTCTCCTACATTGAAACCAAGACCAAGCATTCCCATAAGATCAGTTGAACTTTTATCTTGCAACACATTAACACTATTTCCGATTGTAACCAAAGTTCCTTCTCCTTCAAAAATATACTCACCAGCTATATAACGGTCTTCGCGGAAATCTCCATTATAGCAAGCATCAAATATAACCAGTTTTGCCTTTGGATTTATCCTGGAGATATCCTCTAATACTATTCCAGTCTTCAAATCATCCAAAGAATCCTTGACAAGCTGCTCTTTAGTGAAAACACCCTCAAACCACGAAGAATCAATCCTGTAGTAGTCCATCCATTCTTGTTTTCTCTGCTCTATTTTAGCAGAATCATTCATCCTTCTGAGTGAATTCCTGAAAATTTTACGTGCAGCTTCATTATAAGAGTCATACCCATCTGCAAGTGGCTCTGCAGTAAGATACTGCCTATGAGGCATGCCATGTTCATGAAACAGCATTAAATCCATATCCTTCCTGCGAAGCTCATCACTTACAGCCTCCTTCATATATGGATACATGTTGAAAAGAAGAAATTTGAGAGAATTCTTATCCTTTCCGGCCTCGGGGAACTGCTCCCTCAGAGTATAGCCTTCATCTTTCCATGCAGTCATGCTATTGGAAAAAGATCCCTCTCCTGTATAAGATGTAATTACATCTAGTTTGTTCTCCTTCTCCCTTGCCTTGAAAAGTTTGGCAAAATAGTCCCTGATCTGTCTGTAACCCTCCTCTCCCTTGCGGGTAGGCTTTATTCTTCCTGTATATATATCACTTTCAATGTACTGGGGAGAGTCACCACTAAGAGTATAATAATAAAAGAGAGGATCGTCACAATCATGACCTAAATACTCAAACTTAAGGTCAAAATCATCATAATATCTATCCGATGGTACAGAAGACTGCCTTCTGGGAAACACTTGTTGATCCATCTTGAAAGCTGAGGTGAGATGCTGAGCATCCCTTATCATCGCAATGGGAATATCTCCAATGAAAACAGCACCTTCTAATCCGGCCTCAAGATACATTTTATAAAGTTGTTCCCTCAGCTCCGCAGGGTTGCTCCACTCTCCGGATACAACTACAGCATCAAAACCCTCTTCTGTAAGGATGTTCTTATAATTGTCTATCTCGACTTTGCATGCAGAGTAAGTATCAATATCTGCAATAATTGCAAAACCTCTCTCTGCACCAAAGGTGTGCAGAGAGAAGATTAATGCAACCAAAAAAAGTAATACTCTTTTTTTTACCATGTTCAAAAATAAAATTAGAAAGTGAAGCCTACACCGAATGTAGCAATCACTCTGTTTCCATCTCCTTCAGTTGGTTTATAGTAATCCGCCGCAACTTTCAGACAAATGCCGGATCTTTTATTTACACCCAAACCGGCAAAATAAGAGATCTCACCACCAATCTTATAATAGCTCTGCTTCATATACTCAAAATCAGGAGTCATAAAATCAGTAATTACTATGGATTCCGGTGCAACACCGTTATACTCATACAATCCGTCCATGTTGTTCTTGTATGTTATTCCTGCCGAGGCCATAAAACGGTTAAATTGATTAACCGGCAAGTTTATTCCCCCATTTACTCCAACATAAAGATTTTCAACCATCCTGGACGATTCAGGAACAAAGTAGATGTCATCATTTTTTCTATAGTTTGCAAAAAGAGCTGCTTTCCACTTGTACTCATGCTCTGCACCACGATAGAAATCATACTTCACTGCAATATCACTCTGATTATATTCACTGCGGATACTGCTGTATACATCTATCCATCTCTGTACTTCGAAAGAATTATCTATCACCTGCACATATTCAATACCGCTCGTTGTTCCTTGAGAATAAGAAGCTTCAATTCTGCTAAGATTATCACTTTCTATCAAAAGCGTGGCATTAGCATGAATATTCTGCTCTTTCACAGAACCCTCTTTCTTAGGCTTTGTCGCGCTGCTTATAACATCCTCAACACGATAATCATATCCCCCACGCACAAAGAATCTCATATTATTAAAATCATATCCATACTGAACTTCTCCTCCAATTTTGTTCCCCTTGTAAAGGAAACTACCTAAAGATTGAAGACCTCCAATTACAGCTGTATAGTGATTTCCAAGACCTCTCATCACATAGACATCCTGATCCACCTGATTATTACTATTGGTGTGTCTTCTGGTCTCTTGTGAAAGATTTTCATACTCAAAATTCAAACCTATCTTATGGTTTCCAAACAAAGCAGCAATTCCCGGTTTAAAATTAACTGTGTAATAATAGACCTCAGAACGAGGATCAACCTGCTTTGCTCCGGTATGGGCATCATACTTAGCTTGAAGACCAAACATATACCTATCCCACATAGGCCTAGTAGTGACCTTCATCTCAAGAGTATACTCCTGTCTTTTCCAGTCACTTAAATTTGGATCAGTTGGAAAATAAGGGACACCCCGATGAGGGTTCAACATAGCAGTATTGAACTGCGTATTCTTCTGAGTAACATTATTATAGGAAAACTTACCCCACGCATAAGCATCACCCAGTTCTCTTCCTCCTTCCGAAGTGAATCCCAGGATATTTTCATTTTCACCATCCTGAACAAACTTGAAATCACCGCTTTTTAAAAGATAATTTGCATCGAGAGTGCTGAAATTTACCAAATTGTCAAATCCCAATCCTGCTCCATTATTGGAGTCAAACCAGAGAGACCTCGCTTTTAACAATTCTACTGAAGCTACCGTATTAGGCATATTTTTGTTTTGGGCTGTCGCCAATTGCACGATCATAAGAGCCATTATCAATGCTCCTGCCCCATATAGATATTTAACTTTTCTCATTTTCATAGTTTTGATGTTGTTAAACATTATTTCCATGTGTTCCAGGATGGGGCTTCTGCTCCGTATCTTCTAATCATAGGAGGATCCATCACCTCAAAGTCGTCTGAACTATTGTTGGTATCCATCAAAACAACTCTTCCATCCTTAGTCTCCTTGACTTTTCTGGCAACACTTAAAGATAAATATGTACCACCCACAGTTGCCGCTCCGGCATCAAGTACTGTAGGCATTCTCTTCAACTGCACCTGGTTTGGATTACCCACAAGTTCGAGAGCATCCACAACAAGGTCAATTGGTATCTGATACACCTGTCTGGTACTTCCTATAGGAGTGATGTACCCTGCCGGGTCAATCGGTTCTTCAGGGAAATAAATTACAAATGCACTACCAAAAACGGTTGTAAGCCATTGGGGTAAAACCCTTGGCCAAAAAGCAATTTCCATATTAATTGCAGGATTGTCCTGAACAAACGAAGAAGAACGAACATAAGTCTCGAATTCTGCGCTCAATAGGCTCACCGGCGCGTTAGGATTGAGGTTCTCCTTATTATGATCATCAGCCATTTGTGCAATAATAACAGATTCACCTGGTTCCAGAGGATAATCCTTATCATTCGGCACTTGCCAAATTGTCAGGGCATAAACATAATCATCCGGATTTGGAATATCATATTCAGGAATATTTGCAGTGGCAGTCATAGGATTAAGCTGCGCAATAGCCAGCCCTCTTACATTTTGCTGCACATCACTGTTATTGTATATCTCATAGAACTGATCCCTGAAATAAACACCTCCGGTTGGAGTCCTTGACCCGCAATAATAAACCTCTTTGAAAAGAAGGGCCCCGGCTTTTGACGCCTGAACCTCCACATTCAGGTTGAGATTATTACGCACTATATCTACATTAACAAGGCTTCCGCTATAGTTGTAGGTAAATCCTTCCTCAAATGCTTCAGAAGAAATAGTTATTGTATAAATCCCCGGGATGATGTCGTCTACCACAACAGTACCGTCCGGATTCATAGTAGTTGTAAGCTCATACCTCTCTTCATAATTTATAAATCTCACATTAAATGAAGAGGGCACCGGGGCATCTCCCAGATCCAGGGTAACACTCAGATTAGCCTTGAGCGTCTCTACCTTGTCAATCTCTGATATCTCATTGAATTGTTCACATGAAACAGTAGTGAGCAATATAATAACCAGAGAAGCTAATATTTTAGTTATATTTTTCATGACTCTCTCTTTTACTATTTGATTTGTAATGCCAGTTCAAAACCGAAATACATTGGGATATTAAGTCTTGCAAAAGACCCGGGCGTCCTCTTGCTCTCATACAATGGTCTGTTGTTAACCAGATTGTTTGCATAGAAAGAAGCCTTGAGGTTATCTCCTATCTCTTTAGTCAGGTGAAAATTCACCAGAAGAGTTGGAAAGTATGATTCTACAATATGACGTGTCGAACTTTTTGGCTCAAACATATATGAAAACTCCGGATCATCTTTGTCTGCAGGGTTAAACGGCTTAACTTGACCATCCTCTCTTGAAATGTAAGAGACAAACATAGTATCGTTGCCGTAATTTGTCCATGTCTTGTTAATCCAGTTAACTTGAGCTGTAGCTGTTAAGACAAAGCCAATAGATGGGATATTGTGAGTAATCCTTAGGGTTGTCACTAACCTCTCTCTTTCTCCTTTGGAATAATCTTTGTCATAAATACCAATATTCTTCTCAAGTTCATTCAAATTTGAACGAGAACTAAATCTGTTTTCATCTAACCATTCAGTACTACGGGTATAAGCACCATTTAATACAAATGAGGTTCTTATTGCATCTATTCTGCCAAAATCAAAGTCAAATTCAACTCCTCTGTTGTGAGAACGGACATTATTCATAGGAGATGAATAGCTCACAAAGAGATAATTGGTGTCCATTGGTTCTAATGTCGGTATTCCTCCGGGATTGTTCTCAGCCTCCTGATATCTAATATATTCAATATACTCGAAGTTACCCGGAGTTTTACCAAGATTGTAACCATTAGCCATATTCTCATTATAAGCAGTAACAGAAAATCTCATCTTCTTTATTCTCAAGTCAAAACCTATCTCTGACTTTTCATTTGTAGCAATTTCCAGATCAGAGTTACCGGTCTCAAATATTCTTGTTGAAGCAAGTAGTAACTGTTCTTGTTCCGGCACAGAAGAAGAGCCCAAAGTATTAAAATGAACAAAATCAAAATATGCATCTTCAGGATAAAGATATAGCATAGACGGGGCTTTTGCTGTTACACCATATCCACCTCTAAGCCATAGAGTAGAGGGAATAATGTCAAAAGAGAAGTTTGTTCTTGGTGTAAAAGCACTCTTTCCGTTGATATTATCATATCTTCCACCCACCTGTGCTATCAGTTCGCGTTCTCCCAGACTCCAGGTGAAATTCTCCTCTGCATAGGCAGAAACCTGATTAATAAAAGGAATCGAAGAATATTTACGTGGTCTTGGAGATGAGTTCTCCGAGCTTAAACTCCTGTAGGGAGGTGCTTCCAAATCATATACCTTTCCATCTCCCAGGTTACCGTCTGTTTTGAAATCTGCTCCAACAATAATTCTGTTGGTCACATTTCCGGATCTTTTGGAGAATGTAGCATTCACCTTTGCAAAAACATTCACCTCTTTACCATAAATATCATAACGGCTGAAGTATTCATTTGGTAAATATGTAGCATAATAACTACTTTCAGACGAAGGAATATTAGTAAGTTCGTTCCCGTTTATATCATAAACTCTCTGGCCGCGCCTGTTGCTCAATACTGCTCCGTCTGTATTAGACATAGAGTAGGCTGCAAAAGCATTTCCAAGCAACTCCTGCCTGTAGGAATGCTTATCTCTATAACTACCGGAAACAGCATACTTGACATTATTAAACCAACCTTTATTTACATTCCAAGTTCCGTTAGTATTGAATCTTATTCCTACATCCTTAGCACCTGTCTCGAGTTGATTTCTCTGGTCGTCCGGATTTTGCTCTCTTGTATCTTTTCCAAAAGAGAAACTCAATGATGTATTTGAAGATAGATTTCCAAAAAGATTAGAATATAAAGCTTTTGCAGTTGCCCTTTGGTAATATGCATAAGACTCTGTCACATCCGATACACTGTAAGCATAATCTCCGCTCACATTCAGATTTCCTTTACCCTCACCCAAGCTTAGACCCTTGCTCACAGAGGTCTGATAAATCCTGGGGTCAGTCTTGAATCTCACTGTCAAAGGCTCTTTACCGGCTTTGGATTTAATTATCACTGCTCCGGAAGTAAGGTCGCCATACTCAACAGACGGGATACCCCTTATCACCTCAATAGACTCAATATCGTCAGTTGATATGGAACGTATATCAAGTCCGGAATTTGGAGAAGAACCTCCGGACACAGCAGAACCACCTCCGCTAATGGCAGGAGAGAGAGTCTGCATGTTTGCATTATTGGAGAGGGGAGAACCATCAACAATAATTGATGTACCCATACTATTCATTGCCCCTGCAGATCCTCCACCGCCTCTAATGGTAAAGACCTTAGCTGTCGATAGGCTTGGGTTAATAGTTACCCCGCCGGGAAGAAGTTGCATGATATCCGAAAGAGAACTGGTTTGCAAGTGATCCATTGCCTGCCTCGAAATATTAGATGCAGTAGCCTTACCTGCTTTACTCTCCTGAGCTACCACAGATACTTCTTCCAGTCGGAAAGAGCTGTGTTGCATCTTGAAAGTAATTGTA